>CAWDDN010000030.1:0-52128 GCA_963801135.1 uncultured Actinomycetota bacterium
GTTCCACGAGCACTACTCGGCCTGCATGGATCTCCAGCGGCGCCACGACCGCGCCCCGAACGCCGAGGGCATGTGGGAACGGCTGGTGCAGGAGGGTGCCGGGTGGGACGGCGACGTCCTGATCTCCCACGAGCTCTTCGCCGGCGCCGGACCCGAGGACATCGCCCGCGCGGTGGCTGACCTGACCAGCACGGGCAAGGAGGTCCACGTCCTCGTCACCGCGCGAGACCTGGTCCGCCAGATCCCGGCGGAGTGGCAGGAGCACCTCAAGCACCGATCGACCTTGTCCTTCCCCGAGTTCGTGGCCGCGGTGCGTGAGGAGAAGGGGCCGTCGAGCTGGTTCTGGCTGGTCCAGGACGTCGCCCGCCTGGCCGAGCGCTGGACCGCCCCGCTCACACCGGACCGTGTGCACGTCGTCACGGTCCCCCCGTCGGGCACCGGCCCGGACGTCCTCTGGGGGCGCTTCGCGGCGGCCCTCGGACTGCCGGGCGAGGACTTCTCCCTCGAGGTGCGCAACCCCAACTCCTCGGTCGGTGTCGAGCAGGCCGAGCTGGTCCGAAGGCTCAACCTCGCCATCGGTGAGGGGCTGGAGCGTCGCGGCGCCTACCCGGTGCTGGTGAAGGACGGGCTGGTCCACGACCTGCTGGCGCGTCGGCCGGGCACGCGGATCCAGCTCACCAAGGACGACCACGAGTACGCCGTCGAGCGCTCCCACCGCATGCTCGAGGAGCTCGCCTCCCTCGGTGTCGACCTCGTCGGCGACCCTCAGGATCTCGTCCCCACCGGCCCCGCGCCCGACCTCGACGAGCCCCAGGAAGCCAGTTCCGATCAGGTCCTCGAGGAGGCGCTGGTGGCGTTGGCCGCCACCCTCGAAGCCCACGACGCCACCCGCCACCGACTCCAGGAGGCGCGCGCCGCGCTGCCGCCCCAGCACGCTCCGGTGGACCCCGAGGCCCACCCGGTCCGGCGGGCGCTGGTGCGCGCCAGCCGACGCTGGACGTGGCTCGGATCGGCGAAGTCCTTCTACAAGCGCCGCGTCCAGCGCCAGCCCTGATCCCCCGCTCGGGTGGGGGACCCCCAGCCCTTGCGGTGCGGGCGCGAGTGCCCTGTGCTGGGAGCAGTGGCCCCGAGGAAGGGATGCGGAGTGGACACCGTCGTGCTGGCTGGGACCCGCAAGGGACTGTTCATCGGTCGCTCGGACGAGCAGCGACACGACTGGCAGTGGGAGGAGCCGCGCTTCGGTTTCGACGAGGTCTACTCGTGTCTCATCGACAAGAGCGGGGAGCAGGTGCGCCTGCTCTCGGGCAACGCCTCCCTGTGGCTGGGTGCGCAGGTGCAGCGCTCCGACGACCGGGGGAAGACCTGGGAGTCGACACCCAACGGTGGTCCGGTCTTTCCCCCCGAGCATGACGTCAGCGTGCGGCACATCTGGCAGCTCCAGTCGGGGCTGCCGGACGGCGTGGTCTGGGCCGGCGTCGAACCGGGCGCGGTCTTCTGGTCGCGCGACCGCGGTGAGACCTTCTCCCTGGTGTCGGGTCTCTGGGACCACCCTCACCGTCCGGAGTGGGGCGAGGGCTTCGGCGGGCAGGCCTTCCACACGATCCTGCCGCATCCGGCTGACCCCGACTCACTGGTCGCCGCGATCAGCACCGGAGGGGTCTACCGGACCCGCGACGGGGGGAAGAGCTGGACCGCGTGCAACCAGGGGATCCGGGCCGACTTCATGCCCGAGGGGATGCGCTACCCCGAGTTCGGCCAGTGCGTGCACAAGGTCGCTCGCCACCCTGACCGGCCCGAGCGGCTCTACCTGCAGAACCACGGTGGGGTCTACCGCTCCGACGACGAGGGCGACAGCTGGTTCGACATCGCCGCCGGGCTGCCCGCGGACTTCGGTTTCACCATCACCGTCCATCCACGGGACCCGGACACCATCTGGGTGTTTCCGATCGTCGGTGGGGACAACCGCTTCCCCCCGAACGGCAAGGCCCGCGTCTGGCGCTCACGAGACGGCGGTGAGTCGTGGACCGAGCTCGGCGACGGCCTCCCCGACCGGTTCCACGTCGCGGTCGTGCGAGACGCGATGTGCACCGACGACCACGACCGGTCCGGTCTCTACTTCGGCGCGCGCAACGGCAGCGTCTACGCCTCCGTCGACGACGGCGACTCCTGGGAGGAGGTCGTGCGCGACCTGCCCGACGTCCTGGTGGTGCGTGCCGCAGCCGTGCCCTGACCGATCGGTGCCGGCCGCGATCGGAGAGCATGGCGGCAGTCACCCCGACGACGGAAGGTCGCCGCCTCGTGAAGATCGCCGTGCTGCTCGGCAGCACCCGCCCCGGCCGCAAGGGGGAACAGGTGGCTCGCTGGGTCCTCGACCAGGCACGGGCCCGCGACGACGCGACGTACGAGCTGCTCGACCTCGCCGACTTCGACCTCGATCTGCTCGACGACCCGACCGAGCCGGGGTCGGCGGGCCGAACCTACAAGAACCCCAAGACCCAACGGTGGAGCCGCGTCGTGGACGGCTACGACGGGTTCGTCTGGGTGACCCCGGAGTACAACCGGGGCGTGCCGGCCGCGATGAAGAACGCCTTCGACGTCCTCTACCTCGAGTGGGGCCACAAGGCCGCCGGCATCGTCGGCTACGGAGGCCTCGGCGCCGCCAGGGCAGCCGAGCAGTGGCGCACGATCCTGCTCAACGCCCAGCTGTTCTCGGTGAAGCGGCAGGTCGCGCTGTCGACCTCCCGCGACTTCACCGCCGGCCGCTTCACCCCGGGCGAGCGCAGACCCGCCGAGCTGGCGGCGGTGCTGACCGACCTGACCGACCTGAGCCGGGCGTTGAGGCCCATGCGCCATGACGGCTGAGTCCTACCGCAAGGCCGCCCCTCAGGCGCCGGAGGGCTACCTGGAGTGGGAGGCAGCGGGCCTGCGTTGGCTTGCCGCCGCACCCGACGGCGCCGCCGTCGTCCCCGTCCTGGACGTCGGCCCGCACCACCTCGATCTCGCGCGGCTGAGGTCGGTGCCACCGGACCGCCGAGCCGCCCGCGAGTTCGGCGCAGCGCTGGCGCGCACCCACGGGGCCGGCGCCGCGGCCTTCGGATGCGAGCCCGACGGATGGGTCGGCGACGGCTTCTTCGGTCCCCTCGCCGAGCCGCTGCCGCTCGCGCTCGGCGTGTGGACCAGCTGGGGCAGCATGTACGCCGAGGCACGGATCGAGCCGATGGTGAGGCGCGCCCGCGACCGCGACGTGCTCGACGCCGGTGAGGCCGCGTCGTTCGATGCCCTCTGCGGCCGGCTCGCCACCGGGGACTTCGACGACGACAACGCACCGGCCCGCATCCACGGGGACCTGTGGGCCGGCAACCTGATGTGGACCCCGGACGGCATCGTGCTGATCGATCCGGCCGCGCACGGCGGTCACCGCGAGACCGACCTCGCGCTGCTGGCGCTCTTCGGGTGCCCGCACCTCGAGGAGGTCGTGGAGGGCTACCAGGAGGTCTGGCCGCTGGTCGACGACTGGCGGGACCGCGTGGCGCTGCACCAGGTCCACTGCCTGCTGCTCCACACCGTCGTCTACGGCGGGGCGTACCGCAGCGAGACGCTGCGGGCGGCTCGGCACTACGTCTGAGTGGTCCATCTCACCGCGCAGGGGTCCGTGTGAGGCATAACGTGGTGGCCCCCTCCGCGTTGGGTCACCGAGCCGCCCACACGCGTGTGTCGGACAAGGAAGGGAGGGCACCGGGAATGGCGATCGGCATCGGCCCCTTCACGATCGGGCCCGGGCGCGAGAGTCCCACCCTCCAGAGCAGTCCGGAGGAGGATCCCGTCCGGGACAACTCCGTGGAGCCGGCGGGCAGGCAGGTCGACCTCTCGGGTCGCGACCCCGACTTCATCCGCTCGATGCTGCCGCGGCTGTGGCTGCTCGCGGCGGTGTACCACCGAGCCGAGGTCCGTGGCTTCGAGAAGGTGCCCGACGAGCCGGTGCTCTTCGTCGGCAACCACAGCGGCGGTGCGAACGTGCCGGACACCTTCATCTTCATGCTGGCCTACAACACCTTCTTCACCGTCGACGGACGCCCGCTCTACGGGCTGGGCCACGACATCATCACCAAGGTGCCCCTCGTGGGGAGCTTCGCGCGCAAGGTGGGCGTGGTGACGGCGGGCCACGGTGCGGCCGCGGACATCTTCCGTTCCGGGGGGTCCTGCATGGTCTACCCAGGCGGCGACGTCGAAGCGCTGCGCCCCTGGCGGGACCGGCACAAGATCATCTTCGACGGCAGGCAGGGCTTCCTGCGCCTGGCGCACGAGGCAGGGGTGAAGATCGTGCCCGTGGTCGCCACGGGCGGTCAGGACACCTTCTTCGTCCACAACGACGGGCGCACCTGGGCCAAGCGGCTGCGCTTCGACAAGCTGCTCCGGGTCAAGAACCTGCCGCTGAGCACGAGCATCCCGTGGCTGCTCACCCCGGGCGACCTGCCGCACATCCCGTTGCCGGCGAAGATCCGCATCCAGGTGCTGGACCCGATCGACCTCCACGAGCGCTTCGGCGACGAACCGGACTGGAACGCGGCCTACGACTACGTCACCAGCGTGATGCAGGCGGGCCTCTCCACGCTGGCCACCAAGACCATGCTTCCTGTGATCGGGTGACCAGATGACCCAGACCCTGGTGCGCGCGATCAACATCCGTCGCCCCTACGACGAGGTGGCGGCCTTCGTCACCGACCCCCACTGCGTGCTGGCGGTCATCCCCGGGTTCGGGCGGTTCGCCTACGTCGGCCCCTCGTCCGACCGTGCCGGCGACGAGGAGTGGGACGTCTTCCTCGAGGTCGGCACGTTCCAGGTCGGCGGCCGCGTGCTGGTGACCCGGCCGAGCGTGAACCGGCTGGAGTGGCGCAGTCTGCGCGGCACGTCCCAGCAGTTCTCGATGGTGGTCGAGCCACTCGGGGACGACGCCCGGCTCACCATGACGTTGCGCTACCAGCTGCACGGGCTGGTCGTCTCGCGGATCAGCGAGCTGCTCGCGAAGGGCCTGGTGGCCAGGCACGTCGAGGCCGGGTTGCAGCAGGTGCGCCACCAGCTCGAGTACGGCGACTTCGAGGTGTCACCGGAGAGCAAGCGGCCCTCGCGTCCCTCCGGCTCGCTCGACGTCTAGACCGCTCCAGGTGGTCGTCGTCGGCGGCATCACCATCACCCGGCACGCGTGGGGTCCTCGTCGACCGCGGCGGCCGCGGGGGGCTCGTGGTGCCGGCGTGCATCGGCGTCCGGCTCGAGGGTGAGTGACTTCAGGGCGACCTGGTTCGCCGCCCGCTGGAACCCGAGCACGATCGCGTCCAGCGTCAGCGAGCGGAGGTTGCCCACCACGCGGTCGAGCCGGTCGGGGTCTCCCGTCGCGTCGTGCAGGTGCGGCACCACCTGGTCCTTGAGGATCCGGGTCAGCTCGTCGGCCAGCGTGGCCATGTGCCGGCGTACCGCGACGTTGGCCGCGACGATGGCGTCGATGGGGGCGCCCAGGTCCAGCGTCTCGAGGGCCTGCCGGGTCAGCGGCAGCACGTCGTACCTTCCGGTGTCGGCGCGGCTGACCGCTCCGATCCGGAGGAGTGCGTCGACGTCGGTGTCGGAGAGTCGGCGCCCGGCCAGGCCGTCGAGCTCCTCCCGCGTCATGGTCTCGACGTCGCCCGGGTGCCACGCGGTGAGCAGGGCCCGCTGCACCGCGAGCTCCTCGACCGAGGAGCTCATGGGCACGGTCGCGAGTCGGCGCTCGATCGCCGCGAGCGTGAAGCCGTGGTCCTGCAGGGCCCGGATCAGCTGGAGTCGGGCGAGGTGCTCGCGGCCGTAGTAGGCCATCCGCCCGCGCCGCAGCGGCGCCGGCAGCAGTCCGAGACTGGCGTAGTAGCGGGTGGTGCGGACGGTCAGCCCGGTGGTCATCGCCAGCTCGTCGATGGTCAGCAGCCGCTCCTGCGCGGGCGCAGTGTCCGAGGTCATGCCCGCTCCCTTCGCCGCACCGCGCCCATCCTTGCACGCTGACAGTTGCGCTGTCACAGTTGTGTTGCCTGCGTGGTCCCACTGCCGGACCGGCCCGCGCGATCACGCCCGAGACGAAGAGGTCAGATGAAGCTCTCCCAGATGTTGCAGTACGACGGCAACCCGCGCAGCGCCGCGGACGCCGTGGCCAAGCTCGAGAAGGCCGGCCTCGACACGGTCTGGATCGCCGAGGCCTACGGCTTCGACTCCCCGACCCTGATGGGCTACCTGGCCGCCAAGACCGAGACCGTCGAGATCGGCTCGGCGATCCTCAACATCTACTCCCGCACCCCCGCCCTGATCGCGCAGACCGTGGCCGGGCTGGACAACGTGAGTGGCGGGCGGGCGATCCTCGGTCTGGGCGCATCCGGCCCCCAGGTGATCGAGGGCTGGCACGGTGTCCCGTACGAGAAGCCGCTGGGCCGTACCCGCGAGGTGGTCGACATCGTCCGGCGGGCGATGCGACGCGAGGTGCTGACCAACGACGGCATCGTCAAGCTGCCCCTGCCCGAGGGGCAGGGCACCGGCCTGGGCAAGCCGTTGAAGATGCTCACCAAGCCCGAGCGCGCCGAGGTGCCGATCTGGATCGCCTCGCTCGGCCCCAAGAACGTCGAGGGCACCGCCGAGTACGCCGACGGCTGGCTGCCGCACCTCTACGCCCCCGAGCTCGCCGACAAGGTCTGGGGCGAGCCGCTGCGCAAGGGCAAGGAGAAGCGCCCCGCCGCGCTGGGTGACCTGCAGGTGGCCGCCGGCGGGATCGCCGCGATCGGGGACGACGTCAAGGGCTTCCTCGACTTCGTCCGGCCGATGTTCGCGCTCTACATCGGGGGCATGGGCGCCAAGGGCAAGAACTTCTACAACGACCTCTGCCGCAACTACGGCTACGAGCGCGAGGCCGAGCTGATCCAGGACCTCTACCTCGACGGCAAGAAGGACGAGGCCGCGGCCGCCGTCCCCGACGAGCTGCTCGAGATGTGCAACCTGGTCGGCCCGGAGTCCTACGTCAAGGAGCGGATCGCGGCGTTCCGGGACTCCGGTGTCACCCACCTCAACGTCATCCCGGTCTCCGACGACCCGGTCGCCACCACCGCACAGCTCAAGGAGTGGATCAGCTAGTCATGGCGCAGCGCAACGGTCAGATCGACCGCACGGGGCCGACCGGGCACCTCACCGACGAGCACGAGTCCTTCCGCCAGACGGTGCGCACCTTCATGGAGCGCGAGGTCGTCCCGCGGCACAAGGAGTGGGAGGCCGCTGGCCAGGTCGACCGCGACGTCTGGCGCAAGGCCGGGGAGCAAGGCCTGCTCTGCTTCGACGTCGAGGAGCAGTACGGCGGCGCCGGGATCGCGGACTTCCGCTTCAACCAGGTGATGGCCGAGGAGAGCGCCCGCGCCAACGCCAGTGGCCCGGGCTTCATCGTCCACACCGACATCATCGTGCCGTACCTGTCCGCGCTCGGCACCGAGGAGCAGAAGCGGCGCTGGCTGCCCGGCTGCGTCTCGGGCGAGCTGATCACCGCCATCGCGATGACCGAGCCGGGTGCCGGCAGCGACCTCCAGGGCATCCGGACCACCGCCATCGACAAGGGCGACCACTACGTGCTCAACGGGTCGAAGACCTTCATCAGCAACGGCATCCTGTCCGACCTCGTCGTCGTGGTGGCCAAGACCGACCCGGAGGCCGGCCACCAAGGAGTCAGCCTGCTCGTGGTCGAGCGTGGCATGGCGGGGTTCGAGCGGGGCCGCAACCTCGAGAAGATCGGGCTGAAGGCCCAGGACACCGCCGAGCTGTTCTTCGACAACGTCGCGGTGCCCAAGGAGAACCTGCTGGGCGAGGAGGGGCAGGGGTTCATCTACCTGATGACGAACCTGCCGCAGGAGCGGCTGTCGATCGCGATGATGGCCTCCGCCGCGTGCCAGCTGGTGCTCGACCTGTCGCTGGACTACGCCAAGGAGCGCACCGCCTTCGGCAAGCCCATCGGCGCCTTCCAGCACAACCGCTTCCTGCTCGCGGAGATGGCGACCGAGGCACGGGTCTGCCAGACGTTCGTCGACGAGTGCGTGCGGCTGCACAACCGGGGGGAGCTGGACACGGTCGGCGCCTCGATGGCCAAGTGGTGGTGCAGCGAGCTCCAGACCAAGATGGTCGACCGCGGTGTGCAGCTGCACGGCGGCTACGGCTACATGCTCGAGTACCCCATCGCGCAGGCCTTCCTGGACTCACGCATCCAGACCATCTACGGCGGCACGACCGAGATCCAGAAGGAGATCATCGGCCGCTCCCTCGGAATCTGACCTCCGCTCGGGATCTGACTTCCGGCGGGACTGTGGACCCGCCGGACCTGGGTCCATGGTCCCGTTCTCGCACGAGCGTGCCGTCAGTGATTGCCGGGGCCGCCGGGGCACCGCATTCTGAGAGTGTCCTCCGTCGAGGACCGTCGTCGCGCCGCGCAGGAGGGAGCCGTCATGCAGCTGAGCCACTACCGGACCCTGCGCACGGCCGTCCAGGACAACGCCTGGCCTGCGGACGGGCTCACCCGACGTGCCGTGCGCGAACGCCTGCGGGAGAGCCTGCTCGCCGTCGGCTTCCTGGAGGACGTCGAGGTGGAGGCGACCGAGAACCCCGATGCCCTGGTCATCGCGATGTGCGCCTTCCCTGCGGACCGTGAGTCGGCCGAGGTCGCCCGGGTGCTCGAGCAGCAGTGGGAGGAGCGGCTGAGCTTCCCGTTCTGGCAGGCCCACGCGGTGTTGGTGGACGAGGACCAGGTGGAGCTCCAAGGAGCCACGCGTGCCCAGCACAACGGTGCCTTCGTCACCGTGCACGTGGTGGCCCAGCAGGTCCGCTTCCCGGCACAGCGGCTCTCGGTGCCGGATCCCGAGCCCGCGACCGCGCGCCCCCGGCGACCGTCCGCCCCCTGACACCCGCCCTCTGACGCGCGCCCCCTGACATGCGCCGCGGCTCCGCTGGCACGATGGAGTCGTGACCGACGACTTCGACGCCGTCCTCGATCTCCGTCGCGAGGGAGCCCGGTTCAGTGGCGAGGTCGACCCCGGTTGGAGCATCGGGTTCGCCATCAACGGAGGTGTGCTGCTGGCCGCTCTGGGCCGCGCGCTGGGGCAGGTGCACGGCGACCACGGTCACCACGACCCGCTCGTGGTCAGCGCCTTCTACCTCAGCGCGGCCACCGGGGGACCGTTCACGATCCGCACCGAGGAGGTGCGAGTCGGCCGCAGGGTCTCGACCGGTCAGGCCAGCTTGCTGCAGCAGGGCGAGCAGGGCGAGGTGGAGCGCGTCCGGGTGCTGGCGACCTACGGCGACCTGGCGGCGCTCGACGACGGCGAGGTCCGCACCACTGCCAGGCCGCCGCAGCTCCCCCCGCCCGAGGAGTGTGTGCGCAGCACGAACGAGGCGCCCGGGATCGAGGTGCCGTTCACCGAGCGGCTCGACATGCGCCTGGACCCGTCCAGTGTCGCGTGGGCGCTGGGCCGCCCCAGCGGTCGCGGCGCGATGCAGGGATGGCTGCGCCACCTCGGCGGCCGCGAGCCCGACCTTGCGACGCTGTTGCTCGCCGTCGACGCGTTTCCGCCGGTGACCTTCGACCTCGGGATCACCGGCTGGGCTCCCACCCTCGAGCTCACCGTCCACCTGCGCGCCCGGCCGGCGCCCGGCTGGCTGCGGGTGCGGTCCTGGACCGACAACCTCGCCGGTGGCCTGTTCGAGGAGAACGCCGAGGTGTGGGACTCGACCGACCGGCTGGTCGCCCAGGCACGACAACTGGCACGACCGGGCCGGGGCGACGGAGCGGGGGCTGACCGCGGTTGCCGGAGCCCCCGCTCTGGTTGACCGGGACGGCCCCGGCTCGTAGCGTCGATCGGGCCTCGTCGCGGACAGGAGCCATCGATGCCAGACCATCCTGCTGGCCCGCACCAGGCAGGCGTGCGACTCCTGGTGCTGTCAGCGTCGCTGCGCGAGGGGTCGTTGAACGCTCGGCTGGCCGACCTGGCGGCAGCCACCATCGAGGCCAACGGCGGCCAGGTGGACCGAGCCACGATGGCGGAGTTCGATGCGCCGGCGTTCAACGCGGACACCGAGTCCCTGGGGCCGCCGTCGGCTGCGGACGCGTTCCGCCAGCGGCTCGAGGCAAGCGACGGGTTCGTGATCGCCTCGCCCGAGTACAACGCTGCCATGCCCGGGGTGCTCAAGAACGCGGTCGACTGGGTGTCGCGCTTCCGGCCGCAGCCCTTCAACGAGCGCCAGGCTCTGCTGATGTCCGCGTCACCCTCGATGATGGGCGGCAACCGGGGCCTGTGGTCGCTGCGCGTTCCGCTCGAGCACCTCGGCGCCCGCGTCTACCCGGACATGTTCTCGCTGTCACGGGCGCAGGAGATGCTGGACGAGTCCGACCGCATCACCGACCCGAAGCTCCAGGAACGGTTCGAGTCGACCGTCGTTGCCTTCATGGACCTGGTCGAGGCCTCCACGCGGTACCCGTGCGTGAAGAGGGCCTGGGTGGAGTTCCTGGGAGAGCGCACCGAGTCGAGCGCGGACATCCCGACGTCGCCATGAGCGGCTTCCGAGCCGAGGCGCTCACGCACATGCTCGTCGTGTCGGACGTCGACGTCAGCCGGGCCTGGTACGTCGACGTCCTGGACGCGTCGGTGCACGGCGAGTACGGCGGGACCTCGGTGGTGCTCGACCTGGCGGGGACCTGGATCCTGCTGGTCACCGGCGGGCCGCCCACCTCCGGGAAGCCGACGGTGACGCTCGGGCCGCCCGAGAACCGGGACCACGTCAGCGGGCAGATCATCTTCCGTGTCCTGGACTGCCGTGCCGGCTACGAGCTGCTGCAGAGCCGAGGAGCCGAGTTCCTGGCACCTCCGGTCGACCGTGGCGGCGAGGTCCGCGCCTTCTTCCGCGATCCCGACGGACACCTGTTCGAGATCTCCGAGCTGACCTGAGACGGTCCTCAGCCGGCCCCGGGGCTGACCGATGCCGAAGCGTCGGCGGTCCACCGCCAGCACCTGACGACTCCCGGGGTACTCGGTCACGGTCCACAGCCGGTCGTCGGCCGTCCGGTGGCTGAGGTCCTCCGGTCCGGGCGGGAGCGCACGCTCGTGCTGGACCAGCTCGTGCCCGCGCTCGGTCCAGATGCTGCCCCGGCAGCGGCCGGCGCTGGTGGTGACGTACAACCTGCCGTCGACGAAGACGGCGCCCTGCATGCCTTGGACTCCCGGGGTGGCCAGGAAGGAGGGGTGGGCGGCCCCGTCCTCATCGGTGAGGGGAAGCCCACTCGAGGGGTCGACGTCGTAGGTCCACAGCCGGGTCGGGGCCCCGCCGCGGCCGTACTCCCCGACCAGCATGCGACTCCTCGGCACGGTGCCGTGCCTCTGGTGCTCGACGGACAGGAACGAGAACCGCAACGCGGTGCCATGCGCGGTGCCGCGGGCGTGGTACGTCGTGCGGGCGGGAAGCAGGTACCGGTGCCCGTGGTCGGGGAGACCCAGACCTGCGGCGGCACCGGCCGGCACCACGTCGCCGACGTGGAAGGTGTGGAAGCCACGCCGGGTCGCGGCGACGTGGAGATGCTCGCCGATCCACGCGAGGCCCCCCGCGTGCGCCTGGACGGGCGCGAGCGTGAGTCGGGCGGTCGCGTCGCGTCGGGCATGGACGAGGAGCACGTGGTCGTAGCGGATGCCTGCGGGGTCGGTGAGGCGGTGCACGGTGATGCGCGACCCGAGCCGCACGTCGCCCACGGGCTTGGCGTAGGCGGACGTGACCAGGATCCCCCCGTCACCGCCGGGTCGGTCGGGACCGGAGTCCCACGAGCCGGTGACGCCTTGGGGCCACCACTGCCGGTCGCGGCGGTCGGCACCGTCCCAGCTGAAAGCGAGGTCCGCGCCTCGGGGCGGTCGCGCCGAGACGTCCGCCCAGCGGGTCAGGTCACTGGCCACGTCCTCCAGCCCGGTCCGACCTCCGGCGCCGGCGACCAGGGCCTCGACGGCCTCGGTCATGTCCTCGCCGGGTACCAGAGTGGGCTCCACGGCTCTCATCCTGTCCCACCCCGGCCGGTCGAGCCTGGCGGGGCTCGACGCCTACGCTGGCTGCATGACGGTTCCCGAGCAACGCCTGCTCCTGGTCCACGCCCACCCTGACGACGAGTCGATCGGCAACGGCGCGACGATGGCGAAGTACGTCGCGCAAGGGCGCGGGGTCACGCTGGTGACGTGCACGCTGGGGGAGGAGGGTGAGGTCCTGGTCCCTGACCTCGTGCACCTGGCTGCCGACCAGGAGGACGGCCTCGGCCACCACCGCATCGACGAGCTGGCCGCCGCGATGCGCGAGCTCGGCGTGACCGACCACCGCTTCCTCGGCGGCGCGGGGCGGTTCCGCGACTCCGGCATGGAGTGGGACGAGACCGGTCACGCCCGGCCCAAGCTCCCGGTGCGCGACGACACCTTCTGGGCTGCCGACCTCACCGAGGCCGCCGACCTCCTGGTCGAGATCATCCGCGAGGTGCGACCGCAGGTGCTGGTGACCTACGACCAGTTCGGCAACTACGGCCACCCCGACCACATCCAAGCCCACCGGGTCGCGATGTACGGGGCCCAGCTGGCGGCGGTGCCGTCGTACCGGCTCGACCTCGGGGAGCCGTGGGACATCGCGAAGGTCTACTGGACGACGATCTCGGCCTCGCGGCTGCGCGACGCACGGGACCGGATGGCCGAGATGGGGCTGGAGAACCCCTTCCACGAGATGGACCCCGACTCCCACAACCTGTTCTCCGAGGACGACGCGATCGCCTGCCAGGTCGACGGCACCGACCACGTCGACCAGAAGATGGCAGCGCTCAAGGCGCATGCCACCCAGATCACCACCGACGGCCCGTTCTTCGCCCTGTCGAACAACATCGGCCAGGGGGCGTGGGGGATGGAGGAGTACCGCATCGCCCAGGGTGCCCAGGGTGCCACCGACGAACGCGGCTGGGAGAGCGACCTCTTCGCGGGGCTGTGATGCCCACCGCCGGGTCGGCCGCACGCCCCTCCCGCAAGCGGCGCTGGCTGGTCCGTGGCGGGATGCTCCTCCTCGTCCTGGTGGTGCTCGGGCTGGTCGGGTTCTTCCTCTTCGCGCCAGGCATCGTCGAGCGCGGCATGAACCAGGTGGCCGATGTCGACCTGCCCGACGTGGACGAGGAGACGCGAGCGCTGCACGACGACCTGACGGTCGTGGACATGCACTCCGACACCCTGCTGTGGGACCGCGACCTTCTGGAGCGCTCCGACCGCGGCCACGTGGACCTGCCGCGGCTGGAGGAGGGCAACGTCGCGCTCCAGGTCTTCTCGTCGGTGTCGAAGACGCCGAAGGGACAGAACTACGAGGCCAACAGCGCCGACAGCGACAACATCACGCTGCTCGCTTTCGCCCAGCTTCAGCCGCCCCGCACCTGGACGTCGCTGCTCCAGCGTTCGCTCTACCACGCCGAGAAGCTGGAACGTGCCGCCGAGAGGTCCGATGGCCGGCTGAAGCTCATCCGTACCAGTGGCGACCTGGAGGACCTGCTGGCCAGGCGCGCCGCGGGGGAGCCGGTCACCGGGGCGCTGTTCTCCCTCGAGGGGCTGCACAACCTCGAGGGAGACCTCGGCAACCTCCGGCGGCTGTACGACGCCGGTGCTCGGATGGCCGGCTTCACCCACTTCTTCGACAACGACGTCGCCGGCTCGATGCACGGTCTGGAGCAGGGTGGGTTGACCGACCTCGGGCGGGAGGTGCTGGCGGAGATGGAGCGGCTCGGCATGGTGGTCGACATCGCCCACGCCAGCCCCGCCGCGGTCGACGAGATCCTCGATCTCGCCACCAGGCCCGTCGTGTCCAGCCACGGCGGAGTCCAGGCCACCTGCGCGGCGAACCGCAACCTCAGCGACGAGCAGATCCGCCGGGTCGCAGCCACCGGTGGCGTGGTCGGCATCGGCTACTGGGACGCGGCTGTCTGCGAGCTGACCCCGACTGCGGTGGTCGACGCGATCGAGCACGTGATCGAGGTCGGTGGGATCGAGACGGCGGCGCTGGGCAGCGACTTCGACGGCGCGACGACGGTCGGCTGGGACACCAGCCGGCTCGCCCTCATCACCCAGGAGCTGCGCGAGAGTGGCCACAGCGAGGGTCACATCCGCGCCGTCATGGGGGCGAACACGCTCCGCGTGCTCTCCGACGTACTCCGCGACTGACCCGCCCGCTGCGGAGAGCACCGCGGCGTACGGGATGCCATGGAATGCCGAGAGACCTCCGCTTCCCACGCCAGGCATTCCGTGGGAAGCAGCAGTTCTCCTCCATCCCACGGGAAACCACACCGGCGTCCTCCCGCCCCGGCCCGGGTCCCAGGACTCTTGGCGGTCGTCAGCGTCGCTGTTACGGTTCGGCCAGCCTGTGAGGCGCACCACATCAAGGAGACCCCATCGTGAGCTCGACCAACACCGGACAGCGTCGCGCCGCGACCACGTTCCTCCAGCTCCAAGACCTCAACGCCGAGGAGTTCGGTGACCTGATCGCGCTGGAGGACCCCGAGGCGGGACCGCTGGCGAGCGTCACCTGGCGAGAGCTGAAGGAGGTCAGCGAGGCGCTGGCGCTGGCGCTGCTCGACCTCGGTCTGACGAAGGGTGACGCCGTCGGCATGCACATGGTCAACCGGGCCGAGCACGCCGTCGTGGACGCCGCCGCGCTGCGGGCCGGCGCGACGCCGGTGTCGTTCTACTACACGCTCACCGAGGAGCAGCTGGCCTACGTCGCCAAGGACTGTCGCACCAAGGTGGCGTTCGTGGACGAAGCGCTGCTGCCGTTGTGGCGCAACCTGCGCGACAAGCTCGAGCTGTCCGCCCTGGTGGTGGTGGGGTCGGTCGGGAGCATCGACGGCTGCATCACGTTCGAGGAGCTGCTCCAGCGGGGCAAGACGCTCCTCGCCGAGGACCGTGGGCCTCTCGACGAGATCGCCGCCGGGGTCGGCCAGGACGACACCGCGACCATCATCTACACCTCCGGCACGACTGGCCCACCCAAGGGCGCGATCCTCACTCACGCAGGGCTCTTGTTCTGCCTCCGCCAGGTGCTCGCCGTCCAGGCCGCCGGGGGGGACAGGCTCCCCCGTGCCAAGGAGCTCGGGCTGCTCGACGAGAACGGCGACTACACCCTTCCGCCAGGGGCGCGGATGGTGTCGTACCTGCCGCTGGCGCACATCGCCGAGCGGATCTTCTCCTTCTACACCGCCCAGGAGGTGGTGGGCAGAGTCCGGTTCGTCCGTGACCTCACCACGATGGCCGAGGTGCTCCCCGATGTGCGCCCACTGGGCTTCCTCGCCGTGCCGCGGGTCTGGGAGAAGTTCCACTCCGCCATCGTCACCAAGCTCCAGGGCGAGTCCGGCGTGAAGAAGGTGCTGGGGCTGCGTGCGGTCGAGGTCGCTCGGCAGCAAGGAGTGGCGCTGCTCGAGGAGCGCGAGCCGGGTCTGCTGCTCAAGCTCCAGCACGGGCTCTTCGAGAAGATCATCTACGCCAAGCTGCGCCAGGCCATCGGGCTCGACCAGACCGTGCTCGGTCTGACCGGCGCAGCTCCGATCACCAAGGACCTGCTCGCCACCTGGATCGGCTTCGGGGTCATGATCAGCGAGGCCTTCGGGATGACCGAGACCCACGCGATCATCGCCTTCACCCCACCGGGGCAAGCCCGGGCCGGCACGGTCGGGAAGCCGATCCCCGGCGTCGAGGTCAAGGTGGCCGACGACGGTGAGCTGCTGGTCAAGGGAGACAACGTGTTCGCCGGCTACCTCAACCGCGAGGAGGCGACCCGCGAGGTGCTCCGGGACGGATGGCTGTACACGGGTGACCTGGTCCAGCTCACCGACGAGGGCTACCTCAAGGTGATCGGGCGCAAGAAGGAGATCATCATCACCGCCGGTGGCAAGAACCTCTCGCCCAACAACATCGAGGAGGCGATCAAGACCAAGTCGCCCCTCATCGCGCAGATGCTGGTCCACGCCGACGACAAGCCCTACGTCAGCGCGCTGATCGTGCTCGACGCCGAGGCCTTCCCGGTGTGGGCCAAACATCACGGCATCACGGCGGGCACCCTCGAGGAGGCGGCGTCCGACGACCGGGTCAAGGCCGAGGTGGAGCGCGCCGTCGAGGCCGGCAACGCCGAGCTGGCCAAGGTGGAGCAGGTCAGGCGGTGGACGATCCTGGGCGAGGAGTGGACCCCGGACTCCGGTGAGCTCACCCCGACGATGAAGCTCAAGCGCAACGTCGTCCAGGACAAGTACCGCGACGAGATCGAGGCGATGTACGCCTGAGCCGGGACCGGACCCGAGTCACCCGCGGCCGAACAGCACGCGCTCGGCGATCGCCGCGACGTAGTCGAACCTGGCGTCCAGGTCGCCGACGTCGTCGCCGACCAGCTCGAAGACCTCCGCGCTGACGGCCCCCACGAGGATCGTCCAGGCGGTGATCCCGTCCAGCAGCTGCTGCGGGCTCAGGCCGGGAGCGAAGCCCTGCCTCATGAGAGTGCTGACCGCGGCTGCGCTGACCTCCTCCTGGTCGTCGAGCACGGGGTCCCCGAAAGCCTCGGGCCCTGCGTCGAGCCCGAGCCGCACCAGCAGGGCGGTCACGCGCGTGCCGGCCTGGTTCGTGCGCTCCGCCGGCGCGTCGTAGGCAGGCACAGGCGACCCGAAGAGCAGCGCCCAGTCGTGCGGGTGGTCGCGGGCCCAGTCGCGGCACGCGTGGGCGACGGCCCACCACCGGCCGTGGGCGTCGTCCGGCGGCACGGCCGCGAAGGCCGCCTCGGCCCGTTCGCCGAGCTCGTCGTAGCAGGCCACGATCAGGGTCGTGAGCAGGTCGTCGCGTCCGGCGATGTAGCGGAAGAGCGCGGAGGGCGCCATGTCGAGGTCGCGAGCGACTCCCCGGACGGTGAGCCCGGCGGCGCCGTACGTGGCCAGATGTCGGCGGCCGACGTCGACCAGGCGTTGCTCGACCTCGGCGCGACGACGCGCACGCACTCCGTTCGGCTGCTTGGCGGTCTGGTCCACGCCCGCGAGCGTAGCCGGAGGAGAGAAGAAATGCGAACAACGTTCTTGCTTTTCGTGAGCACGAGCTGTTGAATAAACGAGAACACCGTTCGCAGATGAAGGAGGACGCCATGGTCAAGGTTCTGGTGATGGGGGCAGGAGGCATCGGGCGCAGCGCCGCTCGCCACCTGGTCGGGGGCGGGCACGAGGTCGTGCTGGCCTCACGGTCCGGCGGGGCGCGGGTTCCCGGTGCTCGGCCCCTGCCGGTCGACGCCACCGATGCCGCGGCCACTCGCGCCGCCGCCGAGGGCATGGACGTCGTCGTCAACGCCATGAACCCGCGGTCCTACCACCACTGGGAACGCGACTGGCCGCCGATCGCGACGTCGGTGCAGGCCGCCGCCGAGGCCGTGGGCGCCCGGCTCCTCATCGTGGGCAACCTGTACGCCTACGGGCGGGTGGACGAGGTGATGACCGAGAACACGCCGCTGCGTCCGAACGGCCGCAAGGGCGAGGTGCGCAAGCACATGTGGGAAGACGCTCTCGAGGCCCACCGTGCGGGTCGGCTCCGGGCCGCCGAGGTGCGCGCCAGCGACTACTTCGGGCCCGGGGCAGGTGAGGGCACCAGCTACCTCAACCAGTACGTCGTGCGGCCGGCCGTCTCCGGCCGCCGCGTGCGGGTCATGCTGGGCGAACCCGAGACCGCCCACTCGTGGACCTACGTCGACGACATCGGTCGTGTGGTCGCAGCGGTCGCGGCCTCGGACGAGGACGACGTGTGGGGACGCGCCTGGCACGTGCCCACGGCACCTCCGCGGAGCCAGCGCGAGGTCGCCGAGCACGCCGCCCGGCTGGCCGGGCTCGACGTGCCCGAGGTCCGGTCGCTCCCCGGCTGGCTGCGAACCGCCCTGCGGGTGATCCCCGCCGTACGGTCCCTCGACGAGACCAAGCACCAGTTCGAGCGCCCCTTCCTGCTCGACTCCAGCGACGCGGAGCGCCGCTTCGGGCTCTCACCCACGCCCATGGACGAGGCGTTGGGCGCGACCGTCGTCGCCGTCATGGCGACGACAGCAGCGGCGCGAGCCCCTCAGCCCTCGGGCGAGCGCAGGTAGCGGTAGCCGTGGTGGGTGACGAAGCCCAACCGCTCGTAGGCGGCCAGCGCCGGAGCGTTGGTCGCCTGCACCTGGAGGTACGCCGACGACGCCCCCGCCTCCGCCGCCCACTCCAGGAGCGCTCGGGTGACCGCGGCCCCCAGTCCCCGCCGACGATGCTCCGGGCGCGTCCAGAGCGCGCTGAGACCCAGGCGGACGTCGGAGCCCTCGTTGAGCACCCCGCGACCGCGGGCCACGATCACTCCGTCCTGCTCGACCCGGGCGAACGTCACCTGCCGCGGCGAGGTGAGCACGTGGCGGCCGTGCTCGTCGAGCGGAGGCCCTCCCGACGCTTCCCACCATGCCTGGTCGAAGTCGTGGAGCAAGGCCTCCGCCTGCGGCGCCCCCGCGGCGTCGAGCGCGCGGAGGGCGGCGGCGACCCCGCCGAGCTGCACCAGCACGTCGTCACTGGCAGGAGACCACCCGCGTCGGACCAGCTCGGCGTCGAACGACTCGTCAGGGGCCACCGCGAGGGCGGGCAGCCCTCGGTCGGCGTAGAACCGCTCCACCTGCTCCAGCGCCTCGTCGAGCGGGAGTCCCGGGTCGCCAAAGGTCAGGGCGGAGTTGGCTCGGCGGCTGAACCCGCCTGCCGCCCGGAGCAGCCACGCGCCCAGCGGCACCGCCTCCTCCGGTGGCCAGTCCTCGGTCGCCCGGCGCGAGACCTCGGCCGCGGGCTCGCGCAGCCGCACCGACGGCTTGGGTGGCACCGGCTTTCCCGAGACGATGTCGGCCAGCGCGATGCGCACGGCCTCCCCGCCCTCGCGGCGGACGGTGGTGGTGCCCCCCGACCAGTCCTCCATGACCCCGAGGACGTCGGTCATCCGTGGCCCGCCCGACGGGCCGGTCTCCCCCCGAAGCACCCGCCTCACCACGACCCGAAGCCCCACGCAGTCCGGACCCAGCCCCGAGGGCAGCGAGCGGGAGGGCATCATGGGGCCAGTTTCCCAGACGTCGTCCCGAGCGATTGCCCGAGCGGGACGCCGTGGGGCCTGGACCGATCGGGTCGGACCGCGACTACGCTAGGCCCAGACCCGTCGCCAAGACGACGACGCCCGACGAGGAGGAACCTGATGACGTACGTCATCGCGCAGCCCTGCGTGGACCTGAAGGACCGTGCCTGCGTGGACGAGTGTCCCGTGGACTGCATCTACGAGGGCAAGCGGATGCTCTACATCCACCCCGACGAGTGTGTCGACTGCGGCGCCTGCGAGCCGGTGTGCCCCGTCGAGGCGATCTTCTACGAGGACGACACCCCGGAGGAGTGGAAGGACTACTACGACGCCAACGTCCACTTCTTCGACGACCTGGGCTCTCCCGGCGGAGCGGCGAAGATGGGCGAGATCGACAAGGACCACCCGATCGTGGCGGCGCTGCCGCCCCAAGAGCACGACGAGTGACCGACGCCCCGAGCCTGCCCGACGTGCCGTCCGCCGATCCGTGGTGGGCGGCACGTTCGGTCTCCACCCGGCTGCCCGACTTCCCCTGGGACCACCTCACCCCCTACGCCGAGCGCGCGCGCACCCACGCCGACGGCATCGTGGACCTCTCGGTCGGCACCCCCGTCGACCCGAGTCCCGCCCTGGTCCGAGAGGCGCTGGCCGCGGCGAGCGACTCCCCGGGATACCCGCTGACCGTCGGCCGTCCGGCGCTGCGCCAGGCGTGCGTCGACTGGATGGAGCGCCGTTGCGGCGTCACCGGAGTCGGCTCCGACCAGGTGCTGCCGGTGATCGGGTCGAAGGAGCTCATCGCATCCTTGCCCGGCCACCTCGGGCTCGGCGCCGGTGACCTGGTCGTGCAGCCTGCCCTGGCCTACCCGACGTACGAGGTCGGGGCGATGCTGGCCGGTGCGCGCTGCGTGGCCACGGACTCGCTGACCTCGCTGGGCCCCGAACGGGTCTCGCTGGTCTGGGTGAACTCGCCGTCCAACCCGACCGGGCGGGTGCTCCCGGTCGACCACCTGCGCAAGGTCGTGGCGTGGTGCCGCGAGCGCGGCGTCCTGCTGGTCTCCGACGAGTGCTACCTCGAGTGTGCGTGGGAGGCGGAGTCGTCGGGGCCGGTCTCGGTGCTGCACCCCGACGTGTGCGACGGCGACCATCGCGGGATCCTCGCGGTGCACTCGCTGTCCAAGCGCTCCAACCTGGCCGGCTACCGGTGCGCGTTCGTGGCCGGCGACCGCGACGCGGTGGGCGAGCTGCTCGCCGTGCGCAAGAACCTCGGCCTGATGCTGCCCGGTCCGCAGCAGGTGGCGATGCAGGCGGCGCTCGAGGACGACGAGCACGTGGACGAGCAGCGCGCACGCTACGCGCGCCGCCGTGCGGCGCTCAAGCACGCCTTCGAGGGCGCCGGATTCCGGATCGACCACTCCGAGGCGTCGCTCTACCTGTGGGCGACGCGGGACGAGCCCTGCTGGGACACCGTGGCGTCGCTGGCCGACCGCGGGATCCTGGTCGCGCCGGGGGAGTTCTACGGCCGCGCGGGCGACCGTCACGTGCGCATCGCCTTCACTGCCACCGACGAGCGCGTCGATGCCGCCGTCGCTCGCCTGCGCTCCTGACCACGTCCTCGGCGCGACCCGGTCACCACCAGTCCGGTCGTCGCACCGCCGACGGCCGGTGCGCGAACCTCAGACGCGGGCGCGCGGTCCGGGCATCGGGTGGGCGGTCGAGGTCAGCTCGTCGCGGACGGGCGACTCGGACATGATCTTCACCGCGGCGATCCGCTCGATCCTCACCACCGAGTGCTCGTTGGCCCCGTGCTCGAGCACCAGCCCGACGCCGTCCGAGGCCGCGATGCGCCCCTCGACCCAGTGGCCGTCCACGAGGACCGCGACGTCGTAGCCCAGGTCCTGGGCGCGGCTGATCGCCATCCCCATCGTGTAGAGCATCGAGCTCATCGGACCCTCCCCGTCTGGTCGGCGTCGCAGGACGCGCAACCGATGTCGTGATGAGCCAGTGTGGCGGGACCAGAGCGCTCACCAGCGATGCACCAAAAGCAACATTTAGGACATAAGTCCCTCGAAGTCGGGCCTCAGTCCCCACTGATCACGTCGACGTGCACGTGGTCGCGGTGCTCGAGGATGCTGCGGGTGCGGTCGCTGGCGCGCTCTGGCACCCGGGGCGTGAAGGTGCGCCAGCCGGACTCGGAACGACGGCCCGAGGACCAGATCCGACCGTCGAAGATGACGTGCTTGATCGCGAACCGGTCGGCCCGGGAGACCAGGTAGCTCGCGATCGCCCAGCCCTTGCGCCGGTTGGCCGGTCCCACCGGGCGGACGAAGATGTCCAAGGCGCGGCCGTCGTAGTGCGCCGACCCCTCGATGTGCCCGGTCGCGACCCCGCCCGGGGCGAACCCTCCGATCGGCACGTCGCCGAAGGCGCGCTTGACGTCGGCGCGGACCCGTTCGGCGCGTCGGGTCAGGCCGGAGGCGCGTTCCTGCTGCGCAGCGACGACCGGCTCCTCGACGACGCACCAGAACCGCTCCGGGCTCCACCCCGTCAGCGCCGAGGCCAGTGCCCGGGCCCCCTCGGCGTGCTCCTCGTAGGCCTCGGGGAAGCCGGAGCGTTGCACCGCCTGAGCGGCCTCGGTGATCCGCAGGTCCTGGTAGCCGTCGATCGTCACCAGCTCGTCGAAGAAGGCGTTGATCGCGAACCTGGGGTCGGTGAGCTGCTCGGCCGACCCCCATCCCTGGGAGGGCCGCTGCTGGAACAGCCCGACCGAGTCACGGTCACCGTGGGAGATGTTGCGCAGCTTGCTCTCCTGGAAAGCCGTCGCCAACGCGATCGACACCGCACGAGCGGGCAGGTCACGGCGTACGCCGATCGCCGCGATCATCCCCGCGTTGAGGGCCTGCTCCTGGGTCAGCTCCACCGTGACGTCCCCGACCTGGGCGACGCATCCCTCGGGGTCGGGGAAGGGCCCCACGCCCAGCCGCACGAGCAGGCCGACGCCGAGGCCCACCGCCACGACGACGGAGACCACCATCCAGAGGCGGGCACGACCGTGCTCCGGACGGCGGGGTGAAGCGTCAGTCGTTGGCATGCAGCGCGGTGTTCAGGGCGATGCCCTGCCCTTTCCGTGGCAGGGCCTCCACGGCACCCGTGGTGGAGTTGCGCCGGAACAGCACGCCGGAGGCGCCGGAGAGGTCGGCAGCCTTGACGGTGCTGGTCTGCCCGTCGTCGCCGTGCAGCAGCACCTTGGTGCCGGCGGTGACGTAGCAGCCCGCTTCCACCACGCAGTCGTCGCCGAGGGAGATGCCGATACCGGCGTTGGCGCCGAGCAGGCAGCGCTCGCCGAGGGAGATGATCTCGCTGCCGCCCCCGGAGAGGGTCCCCATGATGGAGGCGCCGCCGCCGACGTCGGAGCCGTCCCCCACCACGACGCCGGCGCTGATGCGGCCCTCGACCATCGAGGAGCCCAGGGTGCCGGCGTTGAAGTTGACGAAGCCCTCGTGCATCACCGTGGTGCCCTCCGCCAGGTGGGCGCCCAGGCGGACCCGGTCGGCGTCGGCGACTCGCACCCCCGCGGGCACGACGTAGTCGGTCATGCGCGGGAACTTGTCCACGCCGTAGCACCGACACGTGGCGGCCCTCCGCCCGCAGCCGGGCGCGGGTCGCCTCGAAGCCCGGGACCGCGCAGGGCCCCTCGCTGGTCCACACCACGTTGGTGAGCAGCCCGAAGACGCCGCTCATGTCGATCGTCTGCGGCTCCACCAGCCGGTGGCTGAGCAGGTGGAGGCGCAGCCAGGCGTCGAAGGCGTCCGCGGGCGGCTGGTGCAGGTCCGGCACCTCGCAGGTCACCGCGACGCGGCGGACTCCGCGGGTCTCGTCGTCGCCGGTGAGCTCGTCGAGCCACCCGAGGTGGTCCTCGTCGCCGTCGGACAGGGGGCCGAGGTGGGGGGAGGGGAACCACACGTCGAGCACCAGGTCCGGCTCGGGCGTCCCCTCGGGTCGGGGCGCGTCGATGTCCCGGTCCTTGCCGGTGCCCGTCAGCGTGGCCAGCCCGCGGCCGTGAGCGGGGCGAGGTCCGGATCGGGGCGTGGTGTCGGCGTCGGAAGTCACGGGCCCACGCTAGCGAAGACGGGAAAGGACGGAGGTCACGGATCGCGGACCCGACTGCGCGGGTGTCGGTGTCAGGATGACCTCATGCCCGACCCCTCCCTCGACCTCACCGTCCACCCCGTCACGCTGACCCGGCAGCTCGTCGACATCCCGTCGGTGAGCGGTGACGAGCAGGCGATCGCAGACGCCGTCGAGGAGGCGCTGCGGCGGCTGGACCACCTGGAGGTGGAGAGGTTCGGCCACACGCTCGTGGCGCGCACCCGGACGGGGGCCGCCGAACGAGTGGTGCTCGCCGGCCACCTGGACACGGTGCCGGTCAACGACAACCTCCCGGCGCGGCGAGAGGGCGACCTGCTCCACGGCCTCGGCAGCTGCGACATGAAGGGCGGCGTGGCGGTGGCGCTGCACCTCGCGGCGACGCTGGGCCCCACGACGCGGGACCTGACCTTCCTCTTCTACGAGTGCGAGGAGGTGGAGGCCGAGCGCAACGGGCTCACCGTGCTCTCACGCAGCCATCCCGACCGGCTGGACGCCGACTTCGCCGTCCTGATGGAGCCCTCGAACGGCGTCGTCGAAGCCGGCTGCCAGGGTTCGCTGCGCGTCGTGGTCACCACGCGAGGCGAGCGGGCTCACTCCGCCCGCTCCTGGATGGGCAGCAACGCCATCCACGAGGCCGGGGAGGTGCTCGACCGCCTCCGCGCCTACCAGCCGCGCAGACCGGTCATCGACGGCCTCGCCTACCACGAGGGTCTCAACGCGGTCCACGTCGAGGGCGGCGTCGCCACCAACGTCGTCCCGGACCGGTGCCGGGTGACGGTCAACTACCGGTTCGCCCCCGACCGCACCCTCGAGGAGGCGGAGGCGTGGCTCCGCGAGCTCTTCGCGCCCCATGACGTGGAGGTCACCGATGCCTCGCCCGCGGCCCTTCCGGGGCTCTCGGTGCCGGCGGCGGCCGACTTCGTCAAGGCGGTCGGGGGGCAGGTCAACCCGAAGTTCGGTTGGACCGACGTCGCCCGGTTCAGCGCCCTCGGCACCCCCGCGGTGAACTTCGGTCCCGGCGACCCGGTGTACGCCCACAAGCAGGACGAGCACGTGTCCGTGGGGCAGATCGAGCAGGTCGAGCGCCAGCTGCGGAGCTGGCTGGAGGAGTCACCGTGACCACACCGCCGACATCACCGGGCGGCTCCGATCCGTCCGGGCGGTCCCACCGGGGCCACACCGAGGGGCCGGTCCACCGACGCGGTCAGCTGGTGCGCGGCAGCACCACCGACCAACGGCTGCTGGACAACCTGGGCAGCGCAGAGTGGCTGCACACCGACCCCTGGCGGGTGCTCCGCATCCAGAGCGAGTTCGTCGACGGCTTCGGTGCGATGGCCGAGCTCGGCCCCGCGGTCTCCGTCTTCGGTTCCGCCCGGACCACCCGCGACGACCCGGCGTACGCCATCGCCGAGGACGTCGGTCGTCGGCTGGCCGGCGCCGGGTTCGCCGTCATCACCGGCGGCGGCCCCGGAGTCATGGAGGCTGCGAACAAGGGGGCCGCGGAGGCCGGGGGGCACTCGGTCGGGCTGGGCATCGAGCTGCCCTTCGAGACCGGCCTCAACGAGTACGTCGACCTGGGGGTCGACTTCCGCTACTTCTTCGTGCGCAAGACCATGTTCGTCAAGTACGCCCAGGGGTTCGTGGTCCTGCCGGGTGGGTTCGGCACGCTCGACGAGCTCTTCGAGTCGCTGACCCTGGTGCAGACCGAGAAGGTGACGTCCTTCCCGATCGTGCTCATCGGCCGCGACTACTGGTGCGGCTTGATCGACTGGCTCCGCGACACCGCGCTGGCCCAGGGGACCATCAGTGAGTCCGACCTGGCTCTCATCACCGTGACCGACGACGTGGCCGAGGCCACCGCGGTCATGGTCGAGGCCAACCAGGTGGATCGTCCCTCCCGGCCCTGAGCCGGTCGGAGGCGCCCGGACGTCTGGCACCATCGCCCCATGATGTGGTTCTTCGCCCTCCTCGTCGTGGCGGTCATGGGCGTCACGGCCGTGGTCGCCAGCGGACGCTTCGGCGCCATGGCCGAGGTCTACGACGACCGACCCGATGCGCGGGTGCAGGCCGAGGGGCCGCTGACCGCTGCCGACCTCGAGGGGGTGCGGTTCACGACCGCGTTGCGGGGCTACCGGATGTCCGAGGTCGATGCCGTGCTCGACCGCCTGGTCGCCGAGCTCCGTGCCCGTGAGTCCGGTGAGACCCCGGCGCCACCGGGCAGGGATGCCTGAGCGCCCCGACCAGGCCGACGGCGGGCCGGTGCCGGGGCCCGACGGTCGTCCGCGCTGCCCCTGGGCGGTCTCGTCGGCCGGTGGCGCGCTCTACGCCGCCTACCACGACGACGAGTGGGGCCGGCCGCGCCGCGGTGAGCAGGCTCTCTACGAGCGGCTCACGCTGGAGGCCTTCCAGTCCGGGCTCAGCTGGTTGACGATCCTGCGGAAACGGGCCGGCTTCCGCCGCGCCTTCGCCGGCTTCGACCCCGAAGCCGTGGCGGCGTACGGGGAGGACGACGTGCGGCGGCTGCTCGCCGACAGCGCCATCGTGCGCAACGAGGCCAAGATCCGCGCGGCCGTGACGAACGCCCGCCGCGTCCTGGAGCTCGACGGTGGACTGGACGCCCTCCTCTGGTCGTTCGCACCCCCCGACCGCGCAACCCGGGCGGCGCCGCTGCGGGTGCAGGACGTGCCCGCCACGACGCCCGAGTCGACGGCGATGGCACGCGAGCTCAAGCGGCTGGGCTTCGCCTTCGTCGGCCCGACCACGGCGTACGCGCTGATGCAGGCCACCGGGATGGTGAACGACCACCTGGCCGGTTGCTGGGCCCGCGACTGAGCCGACGGTCTGCTCGGTCGTCGCCTCAGCGACCCTCGAAGCGTGGCCGTTCCTTGGCCAGGAACGAGGCCACCGCGTTGCGGTGGTCCTCGGTGCCCCCCGTGAGGGTCATCAGGTCGGCCTCGTGCGCCAGGGACGACTCGAGGTCGTGGGACGCCGAGTAGGCGACCGCGCGACGCATCGCGCCGTAGGCGACCGTCGGTCCGGCTGCCAGCCGACCGGCCAGCTCGCCGGTGGCCCGCTCCAGCTCATCGGCGGGCACCACCCGGGTGGCCAGGCCGAGGGCGAGAGCCTCCTCGGCCCTGATGGTGCGCGGCTCGTAGAGGAGCTCGACCGCGCGGGCCTGTCCCACCAGGCGGGGGAGCGTCCAGGAGATGCCGGTGTCGCACGACAGCGCGATCCCGGCGAAGGCCAGGTTGTACGACGCGGTGTCGGCGAGCAGCCGGAAGTCGCAGGCGAACGCGAGCGAGGCGCCCGCACCCGCGGCCACGCCGTTGACCGAGGCAATCACGGGCTTGGCCATGGTGGCGACCGCGAGCACGGTCGGGTTGTAGTGCTCCGGCACGGTGGTGAACAGCGCCTCGGCGCCCTCGTCGAGCAGCTCGACGTGCTCCTTGAGGTCCTGGCCCACGCAGAAGGCGCGTCCGGAGCCGGTCAGCACCACGCAGCGCACGCTCGGGTCGTCACCGACCTGCTGAAGGGCGTCGCGCAGCGCCACCTTGGTGGGGGTGGTGAGGCTGTTCATCCCCTCCGGCCGCTCCAGCCGGATCGTCGCCACGCCGTCGTGCAGGTCGACCGAGACCGGCTTCGTGGCAGCGGCGTCGGTGTCGCTCATGCGGGGGCCTTCCTGGTGACGGCGATGGCTGCGGTCCCTGCGGTGACTGCCGGTCTGCTGACGAGTCGGTGTCCGCGAACGCGCGGTGGTGGGAGATACTAGACCTCGACGATCGCCCGGGCTCCTTCGCCGGGCTCGGGACAAGACGCCAGGCGCGTTCGCAGCAACGAGAGGTGTACACAGATGGCGGCGATGAAGCCACGGACCGGAGACGGCCCGCTCGAGGTGACGTCGGAGTACGGCGGGCGCAGCATCGTCATGCGGGTCCCGCTCGAAGGGGGTGGCCGCCTGGTGGTGGAGCTCAACGGCGAGGAGGCCGGCGCCTTGGCCGCTGCGCTGCAGGAGGTCGTGGGCTGAGCGGGCAGGCCATGTCCACCGCGCTCACCCGGGAAGACCTCCGCGCGCCCGAGACCGAGATCGCCGTGGTCTCGGCCGGGCTCGCGGGAGCCCCGGACGCGCAGGTCGTCGCGGTCGGCGTCCGACGTGACGGCGAGGACGTCGTGCTCGGAGCTGCCCTGGCGCAGCTGGGGGAGGAGTCCCTTCCGTGGTTCGACGACCTGCTCCGGAACCAGCGGTTCCGAGGGCGGGCCGGCGATCTGGTCGAGGTGCCCTACCCCGCAGGGACGGACGGAAGCGGCGCGACCGGCCGGCACCGGTCGCTGCTGTTGATGGGTCTGGGCGACCGGACACCGGACGAGCTGCGTCACGCCGGCGCCGCGGTCGCCCGTCGGGTCCGCGGGCAGCGAGCAGGTCGCCGCCCTGTGGGACGACGCCGACGAGGCGTCGGTGCAGGCGTTCGTCGAAGGCATCGTGCTCGGTGGCTTCTCGTTCCGGATCCGCAGCCACGACGACGAGCTCCCACCGGTCGGCACCGTCACGATCTGCGGTGCAGCCGTCGACGACACCGTGGTGCGCCGGGGAGCGGTGGTCGCGAGAGCGGGATGGTTCTCCCGTGCGCTGGCGATGACCCCCTCCAACATCAAGTCCCCCGACTGGCTGGTGAGCCAGGCAGCGGCCGTCGCGAAGCAGCGGGCTCTCGACATCAAGGTCTGGGACGGTGACGCGCTGCGTGACGGCGGCTTCGGCGGCCTGGTCGGGGTCGGGCGGGCCTCGGAGCACGAGCCCGCCCTGGTGCGGCTGGGCTACACGCCGCCGAGCACGTCACGGCGTACCCCTCACGTCGTCCTCGTCGGGAAGGGGATCACCTTCGACACCGGCGGGCTGTCGCTCAAGCCCGGCGAGGCGATGGCCAACATGAAGCGAGACATGACCGGCGCCGGCGTCGTGCTGGCGGTCATGGACGCGCTCGGGTCGCTCGACTGCCCGGTGAAGGTGACCGGCCTGCTGGCGATCGCGGAGAACTCCGTCGGAGGTGACGCGCTGCGGCCGGGGGACGTGCTGCGGCACTACGGGGGTCGCACCACCGAGGTCACCAACACCGACGCCGAAGGTCGGCTGGTGCTCGCCGACGCCATGGCGTACGCCGTGGACAAGCTCGATCCGACCGTGCTGGTCGACGTCGCCACCTTGACCGGCGCGGTGCGTATTGCCCTGGGGCAGCGGACGGGCGGGCTCTTCACCGACGACGAGCAGCTCGCCGAGGAGCTGCTCGGAGCCGGTGAGCGCTCCGGCGAAGCGGTGTGGCGGCTGCCGCTGGAGCGGGAGTACGAGGATCGCCTGGAGTCGAAGGTCGCCGACGCCGACAACGCGGGCGGCTCACCGGGTGCGATCACCGCCGCGCTCTTCCTGCGTCACTTCGCCGGTGACGTCCGCTGGGCCCACCTCGACCTCGCCTCCGTGGGGGACTCGCCCGACGACCGCTTCGAGTGGACCCAAGGCGCCACCGGTTTCGGTGCCCGGCTGCTGCTCCACTGGCTCTGCCCCTGACCCCGCAGGCCGCTGCGGCACCCTGGGAAACCAGCATGGGGCACCCCAGGCGATGCGGTCGACCGCGGCGTGCGGGTCAGGCCTTGCGGGCCACGAGGAGGCCGTCGCCGACCGGAAGCAGCACCGGGACGAGGTCCTCGTGCTCCTGCACCGCGCGGCCCAGCTCGCGGATCGACACGGTCTCGGGGTCGCGCTGGGCGGGATCGGCGACCCGGTCGTGCCACAGGGCGTTGTCGAAGGCCACCAGGCCGCCCGGACGCAGCAGCCGGAGCGCCTCGGCGAGGTAGTCGGAGTACTCCACCTTGTCGCCGTCGCAGAACACCAGGTCGTAGTGCCCGTCGGTCAACCGCGGGAGTACGTCCAGGGCGGGGCCGTTGATCAGCCGCGCACGCTGCGCAGGGATCCCGGCTTCCTCGAAGCTCTTCTTGGCCAGCCGCTGGTGCTCGGCCTCGGTGTCGACCGTGGTGAGAACGCCGTCGGGCCGCATGCCGCGCAGTAGCCAGAGGCCCGAGACTCCGGTGCCGGTGCCGATCTCCACGACCGCGCGCGCCTCGATCACCGTGGCGAGGAACCGCAGCGCGGCGCCGACACCGCTGCCGACGGGCGCGACGTTGACCTCCTCGGCCCGGGTGCGCGCGGACGCCAGGATCTCGTCCTCGCTGACGAACTGCTCGGCGTGGTTCCAGCTCGCTGGCTTGAGTCCGGTGGAAATGACGGCCCCCTCGGGTCGAGCGCGTGTGTCGAGGGGACTCTACCCTGGCGCTTCGCAGCCGCAGCACGACTGCGGCTCAGGACTCTCTCAGTCGGTCTCACTAGCCTGAGGGTCCGCCGGGCACGGCGGCCGGGAGGGCGACATGCTGCGCGAACCGGGGTCACGGCACCCCGACAACACCGGTCCGGTGACGGACCCGGGCTGGGACGCCTTCGTGCGCCAGCACACCTCACGCGTGTTCCGGCTCGCCTACCGCCTCACCGGCAACCGTGCGGACGCCGAGGACATCACCCAGGAGGTGTTCGTTCGAGCCTTGCGCTCGTCACCGACCGAGCCCAGGACGCAGGCTGGTTGGTTCCACCGGGTCACCACGAACCTCTTCGTCGACATGCTCCGACGACGAGGTCGGGTGCGCTCGACCTCGCTCGACGAGCGTCCGTGGGCCTACGAGTCCGGTGACGAGTCGACCGATCCGGCCACCGTGGCACTGAGCGAGGTGCTCGACGCCGACCTCCAAGCGGCCCTCGACGCGCTGCCCGAGGCCTACCGCGAGGCGGTGGTGCTCTACGACGTCCAGGGATACAGCTACGCCGAGATCGCGACGATCGTCGGGGCCAAGCCAGGCACGGTGCGCTCACGCATCCACCGTGGTCGTGGGCAGCTGCGGGCTGCGTTGTCGCACCGAGCCCCTGCGCCGGGTCGTCAGCGCCACGGCGGGGTGGGGGAGCAGCCCGGGCGTCGGTTCCCTCCGGTTGTCTCGTCGGGGACAATGTCCGGGTGACCTCGACAGGCGACGAACCGCGCCAGCCTCCGGCTTCGTCCTCGCCTTCGCCCCCACCACCGCAGCCGCCACCGTTCGCTGCGCCGCCCCCTGGGGCACCGTTCCCGGGGCCGCCGACTGGGCCGCCGACTGGGCCGCCGACTGGGCCACCGTTTCCGGGGCAACCGTTCCCGGGGCCGCCGACTGGGCCGCCGACTGGGCCACTGCCTGGGTCCTTCGCCGGAGGGCCGGTCGAGCCTCCCCGTCGGGGGATGCCGGGCTGGGCGTGGCCGCTGATCACCGCGATCGCCCTGGTGGTCGGGGGACTCGGTGGCGTCGTGGGCGGAGCGCTGGTCCTCGGCACGTCCGGCCAGGACGACTCCGTCACCCTTCCCGCGCTGGACGAGGACGACCAGGCCCGGCGACCGGTGGCCCGAGGGTCGGTGGCCGCCGTGGCCCGGCGCGTGCTGCCCAGCACGGTTCAGGTCAGGGTCCGCAGCGGCGAGGGGGAGGATGCCCAGGCCGGCTCGGGCTCGGGCTTCGTGATCGACCGGTCGGGACACGTGGTCACCAACAACCACGTCACCGCGGTCGCCGAGGGCGGCGGCACGATCGCGGTCATCGACCACGAGGGCAAGCGACACGATGCCCGGCTGGTCGGCAGCAGCCCGGCCTACGACATCGCGGTGCTCACCATCTCCGACAGCGAGGACCTCCGGCCCGTCTCGCTGGGGTCCTCGCGCCGGGTCAACGTCGGCGACACCGTCGTCGCCATCGGCTCTCCACTCGGCCTCGGCAGCACGGTCACGTCCGGGATCGTCAGCGCGCTCGAGCGTCCGGTCACCACCGGCGACGCCGACTCCTCCTCCTACATCAGCGCGGTGCAGACCGATGCCGCCATCAACCCCGGCAACTCCGGCGGCCCGCTGGTCGACATCGACAGCCGCGTGATCGGCGTCAACTCGGCGATCGCCACCACCGGGGGATTGCTCGGTGGCAGCGGCGGCAACATCGGGGTCGGGTTCGCGATCCCGATGGAGCAGGTCCGCGTGACCGCGACCCAGATCCTCGACGAGGGGCACGCGGAGTACCCCGTCATCGGGGCCAGCATCCGCACCGGCAACGGCCGCTCCGGCGCCCTTGTCATGGAGGTCCCCTCCGGCACCCCGGCCGACGAGGCAGGCCTGGCCAAGGGTGACCGCATCGTCGGGGTGGACGGCGAGCCGGTGGCCGACGGCGAGTCCTTGATCGTGGCGATCCGCAACCACCGGCCGGGCGAGCGCATCGAGCTGACCGTGCGCCGCGACGGCGGCGAGCGTGCGGTCGGCATCGTGCTCGACGGCAAGATCGGCTGAGCAAGACCTCGGTGCGGCCGCCGCTGAGGACGGCTCAGGTCGCGTCGACGTCGTACGGCGGGAGCTCGCCCGGCCCGAGCGGAGGGCCCTGGCCGATGGCGACGTTCTCGGCGTCCTCGTCCTCGTCCCAGGCCTCGATGATGTGCTTGCGGATCGCGCGGCGAGGATCGAGGTCGGTGAGCTCGAAGTCGGCGTACTCGGGGCCGAGCTCGGATCGGATGTCGTCGCGCGCCTGGCGGGTCAGCACCTTGAACTGGCGCACCATGCGGCCGGCCTGACGGGCGAAGTCGGGAAGCCGGTCGGGACCGAAGACCACCAGGCCCACCACCAGGATGACCATGAGCTCCGGCAGGCCGATTCCCAGCATGGGTCAGAGCTTGCTGGTCGGGGTCAGTCCCAGCTGCATGCCGGCGAGGTTGCGGCCCCGGCTGGTCAACCGCTGCGCGGCCTCGGTGAACGCCTGGGACGCCGGCGCGTCGGGGTCGGTCACGATCAGGGGGCGACCGGCGTCGCCGCCCTCGCGCAGCCGCGGGTCGAGGGGGATCTCGCCGAGCAGCGGGACCTCGGTGCCGAAGCGCTGGCTGAGGGTGCGGGCCACCCGCTCGCCGCCGCCGCTGCCGAAGACCTCGAGCCGGTGGCTGGGGCCACAGTGGGGGCACGGCAGGTAGGACATGTTCTCCACCACGCCGACGACGCGCTGGCGCAGCATCTGGGCCATGGTGCCGGCGCGTTCGGCTACCTCGGCGGCGGCCTCCTGGGGCGTGGTCACCACGATCACCTCGGCGTTGGGCAGGTGCTGGCCGAGGGAGATCGCCATGTCCCCGGTGCCGGGCGGGAGGTCGAGCAGCAGCACGTCGAGGTCGCCCCAGTAGAAGTCGGACAGCATCTGGACCAGGGCTCGGTCGAGCATCGGTCCCCGCCAGGCCACGACCTGGTCCCGACGGGGCTTGAACATGCCCATGCTGACCACGGAGGGCCCGTATTCGGTCGGCACCGGCATGATCATGTCGTCGACCTGGGTGGGTCGCTGCTCGGTGACCCCCAGCATCGCGGGAATCGAGTGGCCGTAGATGTCGGCGTCGACCAGCCCGACCTTGTGGCCGCTGCGGGCCATCGCCACGGCCAGGTTGACCGTGACCGAGGACTTGCCGACGCCTCCCTTGCCGGAGGCGACCGCGTAGACCTTGGTGAGCGACTCGGGCTTGGCGAAGGGGATCTCCTTGGGGGCTTCCCCGCCGCGCAGGGTCGCCTGCAAGGCCGCCCGCTGCTCGTCGTTCATCACCCCGAAGCGGACGGTGGCCCGGTCGATGCCGGCGACCGTCGTGGCGGCGGCGGTCACGTCCGCGGTGAGACGGTCGCGCATCGGGCAGCCCGAGATCGTGAGCAGGATCGTGACGGTGGCGTGGCCGCCGTCGACCTCCACGGACTCGACCATGCCCAGCTCGGTGATCGGTCGGCGGATCTCCGGGTCGTTGACGCTCGCGAGGGCAGCTCGGATCTGGTCGGCGGCGGGGTGACTCATGGGCTCTAGCCTACGGTCAGGGGGTGCGCTCGTCCGCCGTGGCGTCCGCCTCGTCGTCGGGGTCGCTCTGCCGCGACTCGAGGTCGGTCAGGAGGGTCCTCAGCTCCGACCGCAGGTAGTCACGTGTGGCCACCTCGCCGACTGCCATCCGCAGGCTCGCCATCTCGCGGGCGAGGAACTCCATGTCGGCGTGGGCGCGCGAGGCAGCGAGCCGGTCGCTCTCGGCGATCACCCGGTCCCGGTCCTCCTGGCGGTTCTGCGCGAGCAGGATCAGCGGCGCGGCGTACGAGGCCTGGAGGCTCAGCATCAAGGTGAGGAAGATGAAGGGGAAGGTGTCGAAGCGCAGCGACGCCGGGGCGAATACGTTCCAGATCATCCACGCCAGCACGAACAGGGTCATGTAGATCAGGAACTTCGCGGTGCCCATGAAGCGGGCGAAGCGTTCGGCGAAGCGGCCGAAGGCGTCGTCCTCGATCTGCGGTCGCCGGAGTCGCCTGGTGTCACGGGGTTGGTCGAGCCGGGTGACCGAGGGCCTCTCGGTCCGGAGCCGGGGGAGGGGCTGCTCAGGCATGGGACCTCCGCGCGTGCGACGGTCCGCGGACGCTCGTCCTCACCGCTTCGCGGAGCAGGCTCGGGGAGCCGCTGGGCGGAGCGTCGCGCCAGTTGTCGGGGAGCAGGTGGTCGAGGAGGTCGTCGACGGTCACGGCACCGAGCAGGCGTCCGTCCTCGTCGAGCACGGGCGCGGCGACCAGGTTGTAGGCGGCCAGGTGCCGTGCGACGTCCTCGATGCTGTCGGAGGGGTCGATGTCGTCGACCTGACCATCGAGGACGCCTCCGAGCAGGGTGCTGGGCGGCTCGCGGAGGAGTCGCTGGATGTGGACCACCCCGAGCATGCGGCCGGTCGGCGGCTCCAGCGGGGCTCGACAGACGTAGACCGCCGCCGCCAACGACGGGGGGATCTCGGCGTGCCGGACATGGGCGAGCGCGTCGGCCACGGTGGCGTCCGGCGGGAGGATCACGGGTTCGGTCGTCATCATGCCGCCGGCGGTGAGGTCCTCGTAGGACATCAGGCGGCGGACGTCCTCCGCCTCGTCGGGCTCCATCAGCCGCAGCAGGGTCTCGGCGGTCTCGGTCGGCAGCTCCGCGATGAGGTCGGCGGCGTCGTCGGGGGACATCTCCTCGAGAACATCGGCGGCCCGCTCGTCGGTCAGCTGGCCGAGGATCTCGACCTGGTCCTCGTCGGGCAGCTCTTCCAGCACGTCGGCCAGCCGCTCGTCGTTGAGCGCAGCGGCCACTTCGCCTCGACGCTTGGCCGTCATGTCGTGGATGACGATGGCCAGGTCAGCGGGCTTCATCTCCTCCAGGGCGGCCAGGACGTGGGTCGCGCCCTGGCGCTCCTCCCGATCGAACCCGGTGATCTCGCGCCACTGCACGACATGGGTCTGGCCGCGGCGTCCGAACCGCTTGCCGGACTCCTGGATCGCGACGTGGCTGACCACCCAGTCGCGGTTGCGCTCCTGCTCGACCGCGACGTCGTAGATGGTGCCGGTCACCCCGGTGTCGACCACGGTCACCGTGCGGTCCAGCATCTCGCCGACGACGAGGGTCTCGTTGTGGCGCTGCTCGAAACGGCGCATGTTGACCAACCCGGTCGTGATGACCTGTCGGCCGTCGATGCTGGTCACCCTGGTCATCGGGAGGAAGACCGAGCGTCGCCCGAAGACCTCGACCACGAGGCCCAGGACCCGGGGGCCGCGACCGACCGCGCGGACCAGGACGACCAGGTCCCGCACCCGACCGACCTGGTCGCCGGCAGGGTCGAAGACCTGCAGGCCGGTCAGACGGCCGACGAAGACGCGGCTCGGCGAGGTGCTCACCCGGCCAGGGTAGACGGAGGGGAGCCTGGGAAGGCGTCACTCCGGTGCCGTCACCGCGGGATCTGCTCACCAGACCGGCTGGCCGGCCAGCGTCGCTGTCGCCGCGACGAAGGGATGGTCGCTGGTGTGGCGCACCAGCCCGCCACGGTTGACCGTGTAGCCGGACCAGGAGACGTCGGCCGACCCGACGATCCAGTCGATCGGCGTACCGGATGGCACCTGGCAGGAGCTGGGACCGGCGCTGCCGCCGTTGGCGGCGCGTGCCACGGGCCAGAAGAACTTCCCGCGGTCGTTGACGTCGCCGGTGAGGATGACCTGGGTGGCGTCAGTTCGCGATCCAGAGCTCGACGCCGCTGAGGTGCCGCAGCCCGACGTAGGGCATCTGCCAGATCCGGCCGCAGAGCCGCTCAGCGAGGTACGGCGAGAACGGTCCGCCACCAGGCGCTCGCGGCCTCGCTCTCCACAGCTCGCAGCGTACGGGAGGGCCGAGGGGGGCACTCTCCGGGAATGCAGAACTCAGCGGGGAGACGGCGGGGGGAGACGGCGGAGCAGCGGGGGATCGGCCGATGTGGCCGAGTCCATACGCATCCGCGTGGCGGCGCGGCGCTACCGGTCAGTAATCTGGAGTTCCTGTTCGGAGGAGAAAGGACCGCCACATGGGTCGCCTGTGCGAGACCGAGGGCCTGACCGACATCCAGCAGGAGATCCTGCGGACCGTCCGTGGCTTCGTGGAGCGGGAGATCATCCCGGTGGCCACCGAGCTCGAGCACAAGGACGAGTACCCCACCGAGATCGTCGAGGGGCTCAAGGAGCTCGGCGTCTTCGGCCTGATGATCCCCGAGGAGTACGGCGGCCTCGGTGAGTCGCTGCTCACCTACGCCTTGGCGGTCGAGGAGATCGCGAGGGGCTGGATGAGCGTCTCCGGCGTCATCAACACCCACTTCATCGTCGCCTACATGCTGATGCAGCACGGCACCGACGAGCAGAAGCAGAAGTACCTCCCCCGCATGGCCACCGGTGAGGTCCGCGGCGCCTTCTCGATGTCCGAGCCCGGGTGCGGCTCCGACGTCGCGGCGATCAAGTCCAAGGCGGTGGCCTCGACGAGCTCGACCGACGGGAAGCCCGACAGCTACTCGATCACCGGCCAGAAGATGTGGCTGACCAACGGCGGCTCGGCCAACCTGGTCGCCGTCCTCGTCAAGACCGACGAGGGTGCCGACAGCGTCTACAAGAACATGACGACCTTCCTCGTGGAGAAGGAGGAGGGCTTCGGCGAGACCGCGCAGGGCGTCACCATCCCCGGCAAGATCGAGAAGATGGGCTACAAGGGCGTCGACACCACCGAAATGGTGCTCGAGGGCCACGAGATCTCGGCCGACCAGGTCCTGGGCGGTGCACCCGGCCAGGGCTTCTACCAGATGATGGACGGCGTCGAGGTCGGTCGGGTCAACGTCGCCGCCCGTGGCTGCGGCGTCGCGCTGCGCGCCTTCGAGCTGGGGGCGCAGTACTCCCAGCAGCGCGAGACCTTCGGCAAGAAGATCGCCGATCACCAGGCCGTCCTGTTCCGGCTCGCCGAGATGGCGACCAAGGTCGAGGCCGCCCACGCGATGATGGTCAAGGCCGCGCGGGTCAAGGACAAGGGCCAGCGCAACGACCTCGAGGCCGGCATGGCGAAGTACCTCGCCTCGGAGTACTGCTCGCAGGTGGTCGAGGACTCGTTCCGGATCCACGGCGGCTACGGCTTCTCCAAGGAGTACGAGATCGAGCGGCTCTACCGCGAGGCGCCGATGCTGCTCATCGGCGAGGGCACCGCCGACATCCAGCGGATGATCATCGGACGCCGGCTGCTGGAGGACTACAAGCTCAAGGGCTGATGCGCGAGCCGACGACTTCGGTCGGCGGCCTCGAGGCGGTCAGCCGGGTTCGTCGGTCCACGTCACCTTCCTAGGTCGATCGAGCACGTTCGTTGACGCGGCACCCGGGCGACGAACGTGCGCTGGTTCGGCATCCGAGCAGTGCAGGCGGGAGCCACGCCCGACCGGCGTCACGGTGCGTCACCGGCATTGGCAGGATGGTGGGCGCACCAGTCGACGTCAAGCCCAGCCTCAGGAGAGCAGCATGCAGTTCGGTCGTAGCTACGAGGAGTTCGAGGTCGGAGCGACCTACAAGCACTGGCCGGGCAAGACGGTCACCGAGTTCGACGACCACATGTTCTGTCTGCTCACCATGAACCACCATCCGCTGCACCTCGACGAGCACTACGCGCAGGAGACCACCCAGTTCGCCAGGAACGTCGTGGTCGGTAACTACGTCTACTCGATCCTGCTCGGCATGTCGGTGCCCGACATCTCCGGCAAGGCCATCGCGAACCTGGAGATCGAGTCGCTGCGCCACGTGGCGCCGACCTTCCACGGCGACACCCTGTACGGCGAGACCAGGGTGCTCGACAAGTGGGAGTCCAAGTCCAAGGACGATCGCGGGGTCGTGCACGTGGAGACCATCGGCTACAACCAGGACGGCAAGGTGGTCTGCATCTTCCGCCGCAAGGTGATGGTCCCCAAGCAGAGCTACCTCGAGGCGCGCGGCGGCGAGCAGCCGGGTCGGCCGGTGCCGCAGCCGGACAAGAACTGGCCGGGTCCCGGCGACGCGTGAGGACCCGCGCCGCCGCGTCGGCCGGCCAAGTGCTGCGGCCATACGGCGTCGCTGCGGTTCTGGGGTGCTGTCGGGCTCCTGGTCGGTGGTCAACCGGGGTGCCTCACCCGCGGCGCACGGGATGAGGGCGCGCACGACCTGGGGGCGAGCCTCGAGTCGACCACGCACCCGAGTACGGGATGGGCTGCACTGGCGCGGTTGGCTGTCCTCGGGGTCGTCTCGCTCGGATTCGGCGCGGCGCTGGGTCCCGAGGCTCCCCTGATCGCCATCGTCACGGGTTTGGCCGCCAACCTGCGCGGCGTGCTGCACCTCGCCCGCGACGAGGCCGTGCGGCTGTCGGTCTCCACCGCCCTGGGGGTCTCTTCGGCGCCCCGCTGGGAGCCGTGGCGCTTCCGGTCGAGGGGAGTTCCCGTCGGCTGGCGAGAAAGCGTGTCCAGCGGGTGGCCCCGTCGCTGGTCGCTGCGGTCGCCGGCCTGTGGGTGCTGCTTGGGTGCTGCCGGAGGGGTCGCTGCACCCGTTGACCCTCCCCAGCACGGTGTCGCTGCCCGAGACCGGGCGCCCTGGCGCGCAGGCGGCCTTCTGGGTCGTGGCCGCCCTCGTGGGTGCCCTGGCCGGCGGCGTGTTGCTCCGGCTGGTCCCGGGGTTGCAGGACCTGACGGCGCGCGCCCTGCCGTCGCTGGTCCCGCGCGCCGTCGTCGGCGGCCTGGTGCTGGGCCTCATGGGTGCGCTCACCTCGCTCGCGCTGTTCTCAGGACACGACGGCATCCAGGAGGGGTACGACGACATCGGCGAGCTGGCCGCCGTGACCCTGGTGGGCCTGGCCCTGGTGAAGGCTGTCGCGATGCTCGCGTGCCTGGCCACCGGCACGCTGGTGGCGGCCCCCTCGGGGCCGGGGTCGGGGCAGCCGCGCTCGCCATGACGGAGCGTGTCGCGCCTCGTCCGGCCTTCACGGGTAGTTTCGGCGGATGCTGATGCCATCTCGCCGCCCCGTCGCCGTCGTCGTCGTCAACATGGTCGCGGTGCTCGTGGTCTTCTTCGCCGTGCCGGTGGGCGACCGGGGGACCTCGCTGGCCATCCTGGTGAGCCTGGCGCTGACGTTGGTGAGCATGGCGGCGGTCACCGCCATCGTCGTGCGCGAGATCAGAGCCGAGGCCAGCGGACGAGACGACGCCGGGCTGCGACCGCTGCAGCTGGTGGTGCTCTTCGAGATCGTCTTCGTCGCGTTCGCGCTGGTCTACTACTCGATGGCGGTGCTCGCCCCTGGCCAGATGGTCGGGATCGAGACCCGGCTCGACGCCCTCTACTTCACCGCGACCACCATGGCGACGGTCGGGTACGGCGAGATCCACCCGGAAGGGCAGTTCGCTCGCGGGGTGGCCACCGCCCACATCGTGTTCGACGTCGTCTTCATCGCCACCTTCGCCCGGCTGCTGGGGTTGACCGTCGCGCGACGACAGAGTCGCCTGGCCGACGAGGACGGCTGAGCCGTTCAGTCGCCCGCGGGGAGGACGCCCCACTGCGCCAACGCCTCGAGCAGGCCGTCGACGCAGTCGAGGTCGGTGAGCCGGTGGAGTGCGCACCACCGCGCGTCGTCGGCGTCGTCCCCGGCCACCAGACGATGCTGGTCGGTCCCGGGAACGACGCGGGCGAAGAAGTCCTCGATCTCGTAGACCACCTCACCTTGGCCGCGACGCTCGACCGTCCCGGCCAGCCGGGTGACCTGCACCCGCAGCCCGGTCTCCTCCTCCACCTCGCGCACCACCGCTGAGCGGGCGGTCTCGCCCGGCTCCACGCGACCTCCGGGGATGGACCACCGACCGCGTCCCGGCTCGTGACCGCGTCGGACCAGCAGGAGGCGGTCGCGGTCGTCACGCACGATCGCGCCCACGGCGGCGGTGCGGATCTCACCCACCTGCTCACCGTACGCGCGGGTTCTGGCTGTGAGAACGTGAGCGCATGAGCCTGAAGCCCGAGTGCCCTCGGTGCGCGTCGGCGGTCCTCGAGCGGGAGGGCACCTGGGTGTGCTCGATGCACGAGGCCATTGCGCCGCTGTGGCGGGCACGGAGCCTCGACTACATGAGCTTCGTCGAGCACCTGGACCTGGCGGGCGCCATGCCGTCGTGGGCGCCATGGCCCTTTCCCTCCGGGTGGTCGTTGCAGGACTTCGGGGCGGTGCAGAGCTCGGAAGGTCGTCCGGCGGCGGCCACCTTCGTGACCTGCGGCGGGCTGACCGAGAGCGACGGCCTGGTGAGGCTGACGGTCGTCACCGAGGAGCCCGGGGTGGGGCTCGGCGCGCGGGTGGCCCGCGTGGTGCACGACGACCCGGGCGCCCTGACCCAGGGCCGCCCGACGCAGACCAAGGTGCGCGTCGGCGAGGCGAGCGTTCCACTCTGGTTGCTGGGCGAGGAAGAGGTGGGAGGGGTCGGCGGCAGCGGGGAACGGTGGGACACCGCGGTGCTCGTGGGGGAGGCTCACGGCCGCTGGTTGTGGCTGGTCACCAGCCCCTCGTCGGTGTCCCTCGGCCTGGCGTCGTGGGGGGCGCTGGAGGACCTCGGCCGGCGCGGGCCCGAGCTGGTGGAGCTGCCGTTCGGAGACGGCGTCACCGACTGGTGAGGGAACAGAAAGGGCCCGGGCTCCACGGCCCGCTCACCTTCCCCTGTGACCGTGCCGTGGAGTCCCGGGGCCTTGATGAACCGAACCTACGAGGGCGCAGCAGCCCGGTCAACGCCTCGGGCCGCCCGGGATGTCCACCCCTGTGGACAACTCTGTGGACAACATGTGGGACTCGCCCGGGGGCGTGTGGAGGACCGTCTTCCCGACCGCCACTTCCTGTGGACGGCCAGGCAGCCGGACCTGGCGGGAAGCCGTTGACCTGCGGCAACGCAGTCCACAGCATGGGGATGAGAATCGGCACGGCTGCAGACGTGGCCAAGCGGGGGGCCCTAGCGTTGAATCGTCCCAGAGGTGACCTCGGTGAAGGCGACGCGATCGGGCGGCCGTCCACCAGTGTCCGGGGCTGGGAGGAGGTCTCGTGAGCCAGGACGACAGCGGTCGAGTCGAGCACGAGCCCGACGCCGTCCTGTCGTCACCGCTGACCAGGCGAACCGCCGTCGTCGCCGCCGGTCTCGGACTGCTCTCCGCCTGCGCTGGAGACGAGGAGCCGGCGCCGGGGGCCCGCAAGCGTCGTCGCCGCACGAAGGAGGCGGCCCGTCGAGACGCCGCCGCGCCGGGGGAGACCACGCTGACCCAGGGCGATCTCGACCGGGTGGCCGCCGCGCTGACGAAACGGCTCGACGGCGACGATGGCGAGGCGTTCCTCACCTACGCGCGGCCCACGGAGCGTGACCAGTGGCAGCAGATGTGGGTGGGGCTGCACGCCGTCCCCACGGTCGACCGACGGTTCTGGTTGCAGTCCGCGGACCCGGCGTGGCGGAACACCAAGGGCGGCCCGTTGACCGTGCGGCTCCGGGCGGTGGTCAGCTACCGGATCGAGGGGTGCGACGCCCAGCCGATGGCCCACGCGTGCGAGCTCACCGTGTTCAAGGGCCCGAAGGGGAAGGTCCGGGTGCAGAGCCTGGGTCAGCTGGGGGACCAGTCGGCCGCACCGTGGATGCTGAGTCCGGTGACCGCGATGGCCGGTTCACACGTCGTGCTGATCGCCCGCACGCAGGACACGGCCGCGGCTCGGCGGCTCCTCGGGGCGGCGGATCGCGGTGCTGCCCGGGCGCTGGGCTTCATCCCACCCCCGCCAGGGGTCTCGAAGATCTGTCTCACCTTGGGGTGGCCGGGGGCCGGGGAACGGTTGTACGGCGGCAGCGACGACGACTTCGTGGGCTCGGCGCACCGGTATCGCTACGTCGCGCCGCAACGGCTGGCCGACACCGGTCGGCGCGGCCGGGGCGACACCTTCGACGGGTCGCGGGTCGTGATCGAGCCTGGGGCGACGGCCGGCCAGGGCGCCGAGGCCGTGACGGCGCACGAGGCGGTGCATGCGCTGGCGTTCCAGTGGGGCGACGAGGCGCCGCCGCTCTACGCCGAGGGGCTGGCCCGGTATTTCGAGCTCGGGGCCGCCGAGGTGGACCGAGCCGCGCAACGGCTCGGGTCGGATCGCTTCGGCGCCTTCGCCCGGCGGGTGACCGCGCGGCCGGGGCGCGCGGCCTTCTACGACCCGGTGTGGCGGGAGGAGAACTACACGGGGGCCGCCGTGACCTGCGCCTACGTGGCCCGTGAGCGCGGGGACGCGGCGCTGCTGGAGCTGGTGCGCTCGGCCTACGAGGGCACCGCCGACCCCGCCCGCGCCGTGCTGGGGAGCCCCGAGCGGACGTTGCTGCGGGAGGTCATGCGGTGGTTGCGGGCCCAGGAAAGGGCCCAGGAAAGGGCCCAGGAAACGGCCCAGGAAACGGCCCAGGAAACGGCCCAGCAGTCGGCCCAGGAGCAGGGACCGGAGCCGGGGGCGGGCGCGTCGGCGTCGCCGGCAGGTGCCGGCCGATGACCTCGCCGCCACCGGCGGTCACCGCGCTGCGCCGCGTCGCGTTCCTCCTGGAACGCCGACTCGGCGACACCTACCGGATCAAGGCGTTCCGCCGGGCGGCGCAGACCCTGCTGTCGCTGCCGCCCGGGGAGCTCGACCGGCGGGTGCGGCAGGGGACCCTGCGCGAGCTGGAGGGGATCGGCCGGGCGACGGCCGCGGTGGTGGAGGACGCGCACGCGGGGCGGGTGCCGGCGTACCTCGCCGAGCTGGAGGAGACCGCGGGGCCGCTCGCTGACGCCGGGCAGCTCGGGCAGGAGCTCCGGGGGGACCTGCACAGCCACTCCGACTGGTCCGATGGCGGCTCGCCGATCGAGGAGATGGTGATGACCGCGGTCGAGCTGGGCCGGGAGTACCTGGCCCTGACCGACCACTCGCCACGGCTCACCGTCGCCAACGGCCTGTCGGCGGCTCGGCTGACCCGGCAGCTCGAGGTGGTCGAGGCGGTCAACGCACACCTCGGGGACGGCTTCCGCCTGCTGCGCGGCATCGAGGTCGACATCCTCGACGACGGCGCTCTCGACCAGAGCGACGACATGCTCGACCGGCTCGACGTGGTCGTCGCCAGCGTGCACTCCAAGCTGCGCATGGAGCGCACCGCGATGACCAGACGCATGGTCGCGGCGGTGGCGAACCGACAGGTCGACGTGCTCGGGCACTGCACCGGAAGGCTGGTGCGCGGCCGTCGAGGTGTCAGGCCGCAGAGCGAGTTCGACCCTGAGGAGGTCTTCGCCGCCTGCGCACGGCACGACGTCGCGGTCGAGATCAACAGCCGCCCCGAGCGCAGCGACCCGCCCGACGAGCTGATCGCGGTGGCGCTGGGGGCGGGGTGCCGGTTCTCGATCGACAGCGACGCCCACGCTCCCGGCCAGCTCGACTTCCCGCAGTACGGCGCGGAGCGGGCCGAGCGGCTCGGCGTGCCCCCAGACCGCGTCGTGACCACGTGGCCCCTGGACCGGCTGCTGGACTGGAGCCACCGCGGCAAGGTGCGAGGAGCGTGAGGTCCGCGGCCCCGGCCGGGCCCCGCGACCGCGCGACGTCGAAGCCCTGACCTCTCGCGGCTCGCTCGGCTTCACCTCGACATCTCGACACCGACGGCGCTCGCGCCTCGATCTCCGGTCGGCGGGAGTACCTTGCCTCCATGACGGCCGACTCCCCTGGCGCGCCCACCGGCCGGGGTGCGCCCACAGGCCAGGGTGCGCCCGCCGACGAGGGAGTGTCCGCGGACGAGCTCTCGGACGTGGTGGAGGTGCGCCGCAGTCGCCGGCGCCGTCGTACCGTCTCGGCCTACCGCGAGGAGGACGGCCGCATCGTGGTGCTGCTGCCGGCCCGGTTCACCCGCGCTCAGGAGGCGGAGTGGGTGGACACCATGCTCGCCAAGGTCCGCCGGTCCGAGGCCAGACGGCGCCCCAGCGACGACCAGCTGGCGGCGCGCGCCGCCCGGCTCTCGCAGAAGTACCTCGAGGGCCTGGCGCGACCGGTGTCGGTGCGCTGGGCCGAGAACCAGCAGACCCGGTGGGGGTCCTGCACCCCGCGCGACGGCACCATCAGGCTCTCGGCGCGGTTGCAGGGAATGCCGGGGTGGGTGGTCGACTACGTGCTCGTCCACGAGCTCGCGCACCTGCTCGAGGCCGGCCACAACGCCCGGTTCTGGGGTCTGGTCGAGCGCTTCCCGCGCGCCGACCGGGCACGTGGCTTCCTCGAGGGCTACGAGTGCGCGGCGCGGGCGATGGGGTCGACCGACTCACCGACCGAGGACACGGGCGCGGCCGAGGCTGACGAGGTCGACGAGGTCACTGCCGGGGATCGCACCGGCCAGCAGGGCGTCGACCGGCCACCACCGCAGGTCTGACGACTCCTCCGTGGGTAAGGGGGCGCCGTCGGTGCCGTCGGGGTCGTCGGCGACCGCCACGAACCGTACGTCGAGGTGGCGCACGCCCTCTCCGCAGAACGGCACCGGGTGGATGTCGAGGTGAACGGGTACCGGATCGAGCCGAAGCCGCTCGAGGCCGGACTCCTCGTGCGCCTCACGCGCCGCTGCCTCGACCACTCCGGCGTCCTCGGGCTCCAGATGACCACCGAGCTGGAACCATGCCCCGGCCTTGGCGTGGAGGGTGAGCAGCACGCGTTCGGCGCCGGGCGAGATCACGAGCACACTGGCGGTCAGGTGGTCGGGACGGCAGGTGCGCAGCAGCGCGTCGGGATGCTCGTCGAGGTGGCGGAGGAACTCGTCCCGCAACCGTGCTTGGGGTGGGCACGGCGGGTCCCAGTCACGCAGCACCGTCCTGGTCGCACGGAGCGGCCCGGGGTGAGCGTCGCCGGATGTGGTGCCGACGCTCATTCCTGGGACGTGTCGTCCTCGTCGTCCTGGGTGCCGCTCTCGGGGCCCGAGCCCGGGGTGTCGGTGCCGGTGTCGGTGTCGGTGTCGAGCAGCTTGGCCAGCTCGGCGTCGAAGTCGCCCATCAGCTGGCTGGCCTCGTCGTGGCCCCCCTCGCCGCCGGTGCGCTCGGTCGGCGAGCGGCGCTCGGTGTAGCCCAGGGGGTCGTCGAGGTCCGCCGCGGTCGGCATCAGGTCGGGATGAGCCCACGCGGCGTCGCGGCTCGCGGACTCCTGGCTGGCGCGCAGGTTGCCCCACAGCGCGGCGGCGTCCCGGAGCCGGCGCGGCCGCAGCTCCAAGCCCACGAGCGCGGCGAAGGTGTCCTCGGCGGGCCCTCCGGCAGCGCGGCGGCGGCGTACGACCTCGCGGAGCTTGGTGGCGCTGGGCAGCCGCGCCTCGGACGCCTGCGTCACGACCTCGTCGACCCACCCCTCGACCAGGGCCAGCACGGTCTCGAGCCGCACCAGGGCGGCCTCCTGCGCGGGAGTCTGCTGCGGGGCGAACAAGCCGGAGCCCATCGCCTCCTGGAGGGACTCGGGGTTCATCGGGTCGATCTGCTGGATCTGCGACTCGATCGCGGAGACGTCGATGGTCATGCCCCGGCCGTAGGCCTCGATGGCGCCGATGACGTGGGGCCGCAGCCACGGCACGTGGGCGTAGAGCCGCTGGTGGGCGGCCTCACGGAGCGCGAGGTAGAGCACGACGTCGTCCTCCGACACGTCGAGGTCCGCGGCGAACTCGGTGATGTTGGTCGGCAGCAGCGCAGCTCGGCCCACGGGAGCCAGCGGCAGCCCGATGTCGGTGCCGGTGAGCACCTCGGTGGCGAGCTCGCCGAGAGCCTGCCCGATCTGGCTGCCGAAGATCGCCCCGCCGGCCTGTCCGAGCATTCCCATCAGGGGCCCCGCCATCGCCTTGGCCTCGCCGGGAAGCGCGTCTGCCATCGCCGCCACCACGTGCTGGGCGACCGGCTCGACCAGCTGCCGCCAGGTCTGCCCGGTGTGCTCGAGCCACTCCGCGCGGCTCCAGGCCGCAGCGGCCGAGACCCCGCTGGGGAAGTCGGTGACCTCGTCCAGCCAGTGGTCGGCCAACGTGACCGCGTCAGCGACACGGCGCTGGGCCGCGTCACTCTGCGCGGGGTCGGGGTGAGCCGCGACGGACCGTCGAGCGACGTCGTTGGCGAGGTTCCAGTTCACCGACCCCTCGTGGGGCTGCATCATCGCCTGCACCTGGCTCATCAGGGAGGAGAAGTCGAGACCGCCGCCTCCGGCTCCGGCGCCACCCGGACCTCCCAGGCCCAGGGCGGAGAGGTCAGGCATGCCGCCCGCGCCGGGTTGACCGAGCTGCTCGCCGAGCTGGCGGAAGAGCTGCTCGAAAGGCGTGCCCTTGAACGGGTTGGGCTGCTCGTCGCCGGAGTCGTCGCCGGGGCCGGGTCGATCGGTCATGCCTCCCACGGTACCGGCCGTTCCTGAGTCCGTTCTCAGCCGTTTCGGTGGCCGGTGGCAGGCGGGATACGCTCGCCGGATGGACCGGCCGGCACCTGACGACGCCCCTGCTGGGGACCAACCGGCGACGGGACACGGGGCCGTGCGGCTGGTCGACATCCGGGAGCAACCGCTGGACGTCACCGAGGTCATGGCCGCCGTGGAGGACGACCAGGCAGGTGGCGTGACGGTCTTCGTGGGGGCGGTCCGAGACCACGACCGGGGGCGGGGCGTCGGCTCCCTGGACTACTCGGCTCACCCGAGTGCGCTGACCAGGCTCGAGGAGGTGGCGGCCCGCGTGGCGGCGTCCCACCAGGTGCATGCCCTCGCCGCGGTGCACCGGGTGGGGCGGCTCGAGATCGGCGACGCCGCGGTCGTGGTGGCCGCGTCCGCCTCGCACCGGGGGGAGGCCTTCGATGCTGCCCGTGCGCTCATCGACGACCTCAAGGCCACCGTCCCGATCTGGAAGCACCAGCGTTTCACCGACGGGGACGAGGAGTGGGTCGGGACGCCGTGACCGGCGGGGCCGGGTGGGGGCGTGGTGGGCCCTGCCGAGGCCCCCAGTCCCCCACCCAGCCCCCACCGAGCCCCCACCCAGCCCCACGGCCCCGCCACGGCCCCGCCAAGGAAAGGGCATCACGGTGTGCCTCCCGGGGCTCCGGCGGTGACCGATCTACCCTGACGCCGTGGAGATCCTGTGGTGGCTGGCCCCAGCGCTGGGCGTGACTGCGGTGGCGATGCTGTGGGTGACCTGGGTGGGCCGGCCGCGGCGCGAGGACAGCGAGGAGAAGTCCGAGGCGGCCTACCAGCGGTTCGCCGAGGCCATCGAGCGGGAGCACCCGGCCGCGAAGTACCCGCGCATTCCCGGCGTGCACGACCGCAGCACCGGCATCGCGGTGCGCCCCTCGCGGCGGATGGACTGAGCGCTGGACTGAGCACTGGCCGGGGTGTCGGCCAGGGGACGGACCGGCGGCGTACCCCGTTGTGGGCGCATGACAGGCTTGCGGCATGAGCCGTCGCTCCACTGCGATCCTCACCGCCGTGGGGCTGGGCCTGATGCTCGTCGTCGCGGCGGTGCGGTCACCTGTGCCCTTCGTGACGTTGGAGCCCGGGCCGACGGTCGACGTCCTGGGGTCCCAGGACGACGAGTCGCTGGTCGAGGTCCGGGGCCGCAAGACCTACGCCACCGACGGTTCGTTGCGGTTGGTGACGGTCTCGGAGAGCACGGCCGAGCACGAGGTCGGGCTGGTCGAGGCGCTGGACGCCTGGTGGCGCCCGGGCGCGGTGCTGATCCCCCGGGAGGTCGCCTTCCCCGAGCAGACCACCAACCAGGACGAGCGGGCCAGGTCCGCGGCCCAGATGGTGAACTCGCAGGACACCGCGATCGCGGCCGCGTTGCGCGAGCTCGGCGTCGAGGCGCGAACCGTGGCTCTGGTCGCCGGGGTGACGCCGGGGGGCGCGGCTGAGGACAAGCTCGAGGTGCGCGACGAGCTGGTGTCGATCGGTGGCGTGGCCACCCCGGACGTCGATGCCGTCTTCGAGGCCGCCGGCCGGCTCGACCCCCGGGAGGACGTGGTGGTGGAGGTACGACGCGACGGGAAGCTGCGACGGATCACGCTGACCACCACGGCCGACCCCGACGACCGCGAGCGGGCGCTGCTCGGCATCTTCCCCGGAACGGGCTACCGGTTCCCCTTCGACGTCTCGGTGGGGCTCGACAACGGCATCGGGGGCCCCAGCGCCGGGCTGGTCTTCGCCCTCGCGGTCTACGACACGCTGACCCCCGGGGGCCTGACCGGAGGGCGTGACGTCGCCGGGACCGGCACGATCGACGCCGACGGCAAGGTCGGGGCGATCGGGGGCGTCCAGCAGAAGGTCGTGGGTGCGGCCCGGGACGGCGCGACGCTGTTCCTGCTGCCTCCCGACAACTGCGCGTCAGCCCTCACCGCTCCGGTCGACGACAGCGACATCGCACTGGTGCCGGCGGCCACGCTGTCCGAGGCCGTCGACGCGGTCCAGAAGCACGCCCAGGACCCCGACGCCGAGCTGCCGGGGTGCCCCGGTGAGTGAGATGGGTGAACAGATGAGTGACGAGAGTCCCAGCCCCCACAGCGAGGCCGAGGAGGAGCCGTTGCTCCCTGCCCCTGAGTTCCCTGCCCCTGAGCTCCCCGCCCCTGAGCTGGCACTGCGTGCTGCGGTGCTCGAGCTGGAGCGCCACGCGGCGGCCGAGGGATGGGACCGACCGGCCCAGCTCTATGCGCTGGTGCCGGCCGGCGAGGTGATCCGCGACGATCCGCAGGCCGCCGAGCTGGTCGGGCTCGCGCCCGACACCGACCCCGACGTCCTGGTCACGATCGAGCAGGGTGATCTCCCGGCGGAGCTGTCGCTGGAGGAGCTGCTCGAGCAGATCGAGTGGCCCCCCGAGGTCCGAGGCACTGCGGTGGTGGTCGAGCGGCTGGTGCTGCCCCCGTCCGCCGGTGAGGTGCCGCAGGACCCGGAGGAGGCGGCGAGGTTCGCGCAGGAGCATCCCGAGCGTGAGGAGGTGCGCATCGTGGCCGGCGCGCTGCGCGGTCCGGACGGCCAGCGCAGCTACGCCGCCATGCGGCTGCGGTCACGAGATGACGACTTCGCGGTGCTCGAGTCGCCCGACCTTGTGCCCACCCTCCTAGAGTTGCTGATGAACACGCTGTCCGGCACAGGCCGGCAGCACGACGAGTGAGGAACCGGTGAGCGGACTCTTCCCCGACGACGAAGGCGGCGGCCAGCCGCCGCAGCGTCCTGTCCCGCAGATGCGCCCCCAGCGCAGACGTGCCCTGCTGATCACAGGCGCGGTGCTGCTGCTGCTGTTCTTCGCGCTGTCGGCCTTCACCGGCATCTGGACCGACAAGCTGTGGTTCTCCAGCATCGACTACGGGCAGGTCTTCACCACCACGATCCTCACCAAGGTGGGGCTCTTCGTGGGCTTCGGGCTGGTCTTCTCCGCGGTGGTGCTGGTCAACGTCTGGCTGGCCTTCCGCCACCGGCCGGCCTTCCGACCGCGGGCCGCCGAGCTGAACATCGAGCAGTACCGCGAGGCGATCTACCCGATCCGCAGGCTGTTGATGGTGGGGCTCGGGCTGCTGCTGCTCGCCATGGCCGGCGGTTCGGCTGCCGGGCAGTGGCGGACCTTCCTGCTGTGGTGGAACCGGGCGTCCTTCGACCGAGCCGACCCGTACTTCGGCCGCGACATCGGCTGGTTCGTGTTCTCGCTGCCCTGGTGGCACTTCTTGGCCGACTTCTTGATGATGGCGTTCGTCGTCGGTCTCCTTGCCGCGATCATCACCCACTACCTCTTCGGGGGCATCCGGCTTCAGAGCCCGTTGGGCCAGAAGGTCAGTGGCCCTGCGCAGGTGCAGTTCTCGGTGCTGCTGGGGCTGTTCGTACTCGTCAAGGCGGCGGACTACTGGCTGGATCGGTTCGACCTGAGCACCGACCAGGGCCGCCGCTTCACCGGCGTCAACTACACCGCGTTCAACGCGGTGCTGCCGGCGAAGAACATCCTCATGTTCATCGCGTTGATCTGCGCGGTGCTGTTCTTCGCCAACATCTTGCGGCGCACCTGGATGCTGCCGGCGGTGGGGCTCGGGCTCCTGGTGCTGTCTGCGGTGCTGCTGGGCGCGGTGTGGCCCGGGCTGGTCTGGCAGTTCCAGGTCAAGCCGTCGGAGCCGGACAAGGAGGAGTCCTTCCTCGCCAAGAACATCGCGGCGACGAGGGAGGCCTTCGGCGTCGACGAGGCAGAGGTGCAGCCCTACGAGGCGACGGTCAACGTCACCAGCGAGCAGCTCCAGGCCAGCGCGGAGTCGCTGCCGGGGATCCGGCTGATCGACCCCGCCCGGATGAACCAGGCGTTCAACCAGCTGCAGCAGGTGCGTGGCTACTACAGCGTGGCGCCGGTGCTCGACGTCGACCGCTACGAGATCGAGGGCACGGTCAGAGACATGGTGCTCGGCGTGCGTGAGCTCGACCAGTCCGGGCTCAACGACGACCAGCGAAACTGGGCCAACGAGCACACCGTCTACACCCACGGCTACGGGATCATCGCCGCCTACGGCAACAACCGCACCGCCGACTACGAAGCGCCGCCGGTGGGCGAGCCGCCGTGGGCGGAGGAGGACCTGCCCCCCCAGGGTGACCTGTCGCAGCTGTCCAAGGACGGCTACGAGGGTCGGGTCTACTTCGGCGAGAAGAGCCCGTCCTACTCCATCGTGGGCAAGCCCGAGGGCGGCACCGACGTCGAGCTCGACATCCCCGAGGAGGTTGCCAGCGGCGAGGGCAACACGACGTACTCGGGTGAGGACGGCGTCGAGGTCGGCGGCATCATCAACAAGGCGCTCTACGCGCTGAAGTTCGGCGAGACCAACATCTTGCTGTCGAACCGGGTCAACGAGAACTCCAAGATCCTCTACGAGCGCAACCCGCGCGACCGGGTGATGAAGGTCGCACCGTGGCTGACCGTTGACGGCGACGCCTACCCGGCGGTGGTCGACGGCCGCGTGAAATGGATCCTCGATGGCTACACCACGACCGACCGCTACCCCAACAGCGAGCTGGACTCCTTCGAGGAGATGACCTCTGACGCGCTGACGACGAGCACGCTCTACGCGACGTTGCCCACCGACCAGATCAACTACATGCGCAACTCGGTCAAGGCGATCGTGGACGCCTACGACGGCACGGTGACGTTGTACGAGTGGGAGAGCGACCCGATCCTCGAGGCCTGGCAGGGTGTCTTCCCCGGGATCGTCGAGCCCCGCGAGCAGATCCCCGACGGGCTTCTGGCGCACCTGCGCTACCCCGAGGACATGTTCAAGGTGCAGCGGAGCATCCTGGCGCAGTACCACGTGACGCAGGCGCAGGACTTCTACAAGGGCACTGACCTGTGGAAGGTGCCCGAGGACGCTGCGGACACCACGAGCAAGCAGCCGCCGTACCGGCTGTCGGTGCAGATGCCCGAGCCCGGCAAGAAGTCGCTGGCCGAGGAAGACGGCAACGGTGGTCCGGACGAGCCGCCGGCGCCGGTGTTCTCGCTGACCAGCGTCTACACCCCGAACGAGCGGGAGAACCTCGCCTCCTTCATCGCGGTGAACTCCGACGCGACCAACCCCGACTACGGGGAGATCCGGATCCTGCGACTGCCCGACGACTCCGCGGTCCAGGGCCCGTCGCAGATCGCGAACACCTTCGCGGCCGACGAGCGGATCCAGACCGCGCTGCTGCCCATCCGCAACAACTCGCGGGTGGTCTATGGGAACCTGCTGACGCTGCCGGTGGGCGGCGGCCTGCTCTACGTCCAGCCGGTGTACGCGCTGCGTGAGGCCGGGGAGGGTGCCTACCCGGTCCTGCGCTTCGTCCTGGCGTCGTTCGGCAAGGACGCCGGCTTCGGGACGAACCTCACCCAGGCGCTGGAGGACGTGCTGCGCAACACGGGCAACGAGGGCAAGGTCGCCGTGCCAGGAGAGGACGGCTCCGGCGGCAACCAGAAGCAGGGTCAGCAGGACCAGGGCTCCGCAACGCCCGGCACGACCGACGCCCAGGTGCTCGACCTCCTCGAGCAGGCCGACCAAGCCTTCGCTGCCGCCGATACCGCCCTGCAGGAGGGCGACCTCGAGACCTATGCTCGCGACACCCAGCGGGCACAGTCGCTGATCGCGGAGGCTCTCGCGCTCGCTCAGACCGGCAACGCCGAGCCCGCCGACGGCGGAGGTGGCGGCGGAGGTGGCGGCGGCTGACCCGCGCTACGTCGTGGTTCTCAGTCACCCGCCGACTGAGAACCGCGACCCAAGCCGCAGGCCGATTTGGGCACGCGTCGTGCCCTCTGTAGGATGACGTCAACGACGCGGGGTGGAGCAGTTCGGTAGCTCGCTGGGCTCATAACCCAGAGGTCGCAGGTTCAAATCCTGCCCCCGCTACCAGAGAAACACCAGGTCAGGGGCCCTGTCGCCAGAGATGGCGACAGGGCCTC
>CAWDDN010000031.1:0-79458 GCA_963801135.1 uncultured Actinomycetota bacterium
TGGCTTGTTTGTCGGCAATTCGTCTGCCGACGGATTGCCGACATTCGGCTGCTCGCTCGCCGTCCGCGGACGCCTGTAGACGGTGCTGGACGTGCCCGGACACGTGGACCTCTTGCTCAGCGCCCCAGAGGTCGCTGGATCTTGAGCCGGATACGTCACGCCAGGAATCTTCATCGGCACCCGGCGAAGTCACCGGTGCGAGCATGTCTTCTGACCTCCTACGGTCGAACCCATTCGACGATCTTGGAAGGGCGCATGCCATGAAACTCGCCTCGGTGCTTCGAGCACTGCACCGCCCACACTATGCTGCCTAGGAGCTCCTGATGACCCCCACCAGCATCGACGGGTACGCGCTGATCGTCGTCGATTCTCAGCTGGGCTTCGACGACCTCTGGTGGGGTCGGCGCAACAACCCCGACTGCGACGCAAACATCGAACGTCTCGTCGATGTGTGGGACCGACAGGGGTGGCCGCTGGTCTACGTTCGCCACGACTCCGACAACCCAGCCTCGCCACTGCACCCCGACAACCCAGGCAACCAGCTCAAGCCCTACCTGCGAGCCGCACCGGACTTGCTGATCACCAAGCAGGTCAACTCGTCCTTCCACGGCAATCCCGATCTGCATGCCTGGCTGACCGAAGCCGGCGTCGACGGCATCGTGGTGTGCGGCATCACCACGAATCACTGTTGCGAGACCACGGCACGCGTCGGTGGGAACCTCGGCTACCAGGTGATGTTCGCCCTCGACGCGACCCACACCTTCGACCGGCAAGGGCCGGACGGAAGCACGATGACCGGCGACCAGCTCGCACGGGCCACAGGGACCAACCTGAACCGCGAGTTCGCCACCGTCGTCACCACCGACCAGCTGCTGGCTGCAACTGCCTAGGGTCATCCTCGCTGATATCGCCATGCCGGGGGAGGAGCGGCGTCAAGACGTCGACGCAAGCAGCCATCCACCAGCACCGACCTACGCCCAAGAAGGGAGCCGCATGAGTACCGACTCGACCGACGATTCCACCGGTGCCGTGCGCGTGCGACACGCCACCGCGCGCGACGCCGCTGCTGTAGCCGCCCTGGTGGCAGAGCTGGCGGCGCAGGAGGTTGCCGCCGGGCCACAGCTGACGCCACAGGACTGGCGGCGCCTGCTGACCGACGCTCGTGTCACGGTTCTCCTCGCCCACCGTGACACGGACGTCGTGGGTCAGTTTTCGAGCATTGAGCCCGGCCGGGGTGTCGCCTAGGTCGCGCGACATCTGCAAGGCCCGAACCCCCGGTTGAGGGTTCGGGCTCATTGTTTGCGGACCTGCTCGGTGCGCACGGTTCGTTTCGCCGATGCGCGTCCTCGGCCGAGGTGGCCTGGCTAGGCGCCGGTGCGGGTCACCCGCAGGCCCTGGAACTCCGAGGGATCGCCCTGCACCTCGCCTCCCACCACCATCAGGTCGGCAGTGCCCTTCACCTTGTAGGTCGCCTCGGGCGAGGTGGCCGTGCCGATCGTGCGGTTGACGATGTGGACCTCATCGTCCACCGGGTGCACCACGATCCTCATCTTGACGTTCCCGACCCCTTGAGCGAGGGGTTCGACGTCCGCTCCGCCACACACTTCGTCGATCAGCTCGGGCGCTCCGAGCTCGGACTCGTAGAGGTAGATCGGGAGAGCGACGGGGCCGACCCTCTCGGTGACGGTGCCCCCACGGACGAACACGCGCGATGGGACGGTCGGCTCGTCTCCGGAGCAGAACTGCTCGGGCGTCGCGCCGACGAAGAGCAGGAGCCCCTCGTCGAGGTTGCCGTAGAAGAGACCTTCCGTGTGCGTGCTCTCGACGAACCCAGCGGCGTCCGCCGGGGCGACCACGGCTACCGCGGCCATGAGGGGGGCTGCGGCAACGGCAGCCAGGATGCGCGCTCGGGACGGGACGGCGGCACGCGATGATGATCCGCGGGGCAGCTGGCGATGCTGACTCATTGGACGCTCCTTCGGGTCAGTGCCGGACCTCGTGTCCGACGCTGAGGACTCTTCCTGGCTCGCGTTGCAACGACGTGGCAACCCGAGTGGCGCCCAAGTGCGCCTCCGTAGGACTGGTCCCTCACGGGCACCTCTGCAAGGCTGTTGCAACGCCTGTCACCGATCATCGGGTCGACGGATGGGAGGCCGGTTGTGGACGCTGAGGAGTCAACGAGCCTCGTCGTCGGTGTGCTCGGCCGGATTCGCGCCGGCATCGGCGGGCAGGATGCGGAGCTCGGTGGCCTTCGACAACAGGCGTTGCTCGCGGCCCTTGCGGCACAGCCACAGATGACCGTCTCGACTGACGGCTTGGCTGAGGCTGTCTGGGACGGTGAGCCTCCACCGTCAGCCGCAACCACCCTTCGCAGCTACGTCGCCCGCCTACGCCGATCGTTCGATGCGCTCGGCATCGACGGGACCGGGGTGGTCCTGACGGACCCTGCGGGCTATCGCCTGGGTGATCAGGTTCTGGTCGACTCCGCGCTCTTCGAGGCCGAGATCAAGCGTGGGCGGGATTCTCTGGCGCATGGGGAGCCCGACGAGGCGCTGCGGCATGTCGAGAGAGGCCTCGCGCGATGGGAGGGCGCAGCATTCGGGCCGTTCAGTGAGTCCCCGTGGGCGGCACCGACCGCGGCCAGACTCGAGGAGCTTCGCCTGGGAGCGACCGAGCTGAGAGCCCGCGCACTGCTCGACGCGGGTCGTGTAACGGAAGCCGTCGCACTGCTTGAGGAAGTTGCGACGGCTCATGAGTGGCGCGAGCCTGCAGTCCGACTTCACGCGTTGGCCTTGTATCGCGACGGGCGCGAGGCCGAGGCCATGGGCGCGCTTCGCCGATTCCGCACGCTGTTAGCGGGCCTGCACGGTCTGGATCCCACACACCAGGTGTCAGAGCTGGAGTCGATGATCCTCGACAGGGACCCACGCCTGGACCGCCCCGTTGGGGGCCGGCGCCTCCGGGGTTATGTCCTGCACGAGGTCATCGCCCAATCACCTCTGGGTGCTGTGCACTGGGCTGAACAACCATCCATCGGCCGGCGGGTGGCCGTCACTGTCCTGGAGCGCGGACTGGCCGATGAGCCCGACGTGGTGAGGGCTTTCGAGGCGCGCCTGCAACAGATCGCCCGGCTGGAGCATCCACATGTGCTTCCGATCTACGACTACTGGCGAGAACCAGGCGGCGCGTACGTCGTCACTCGCCTGCCCGCGGCGACGCTCGCTCAGCGGCTCAGTGTCGAGCCGTTGCACCGCGAGGACGCCAGGCGCATCGCCGAGCAGGTGGCCTCGGCACTGGCCGCCGCGCACGAGCGCGGAACGACGCACGGGGCCCTCGGCCCCGAAGCAGTCGCGGTGGACGAGCGCGGAGACGCCTTCCTCTGGGGGTTCTCCCTCACGGCTGACACCGTCTCGCCTCGAGACGACGTCGCGTCGCTGGTCGACCTGATCCGCGACGTCATGGTCGGGAGCCGGGCAAGTTCGACTGTCGACGCCGAGCGCCTTCCGAGATCCCTGCGTGGCCTCATAGATCGAGCGGCGGTTCCGCCCGGTGGGGGAGTCACGGCAGCCGACCTGTCCGCCGCGCTCACGGACGTGGGCAGCACCAGGGACGACATCCATGTGATGCCGAGCGGGCCCAACCCCTATCGCGGGCTCAGCGCCTTTGACGAGCCGGATGCGGAGGTCTTCTTCGGGCGCGACGCCCTGGTGGAGAGAGTGCTGGCGCGCCTGCGACGCTGGAGGGCCGTCGCAGTCGTTGGGCCGTCCGGTTCCGGCAAGTCGTCACTGGCTCGCGCAGGCCTCGTGCCCCGACTCAGGGCCGAGGGCGCCTTCGTCACATCGATGGTCCCGGGCGACCGACCACTCGCTGCGCTCGAGGTGGCGCTGTCACGGATCGCCTCCGTGCCCTTGGTCGACACCGCTGATCAGATCATCGCTTCTGATGACGGTCTGGTTCACCTCATCGACTCTGTCGTCCCATCACCGGACGGCGAGGTCGTGCTGCTGATCGACCAGCTCGAAGAAGTGTTCACCCTGTCCGACACAACGGAGCGAGAGCTGTTCCTGACCGCTCTTGCGGGGGCGGTGAACCACCCAGGCGCAACGTTGAGGCTGATGTTCACGCTGCGAGCGGACTACTTGTCTCTCGCGCTGTCGCACCCGATCGCCGGTCCGCTCATCCGGGACCGCTCGGTGCTGGTGGGGCCACTCAGCGACGTGGAGCTCAACGACGTGATCCTGATGCCCGCCATGGGTGCCGGGGTCGACGTGGAGCCTGCTCTGGTCACCGCGCTGGTGGCCGACGCGACCCGCTTCCCAGGCTCCCTTCCGATGGTCCAGTTCGCCCTCACCGAGGTGTTCGGCGCCGCGGGTGACGACGGGGCGATGACATTGGGTGCCTACCGTCGCATCGGAGGTATCGAGGGCGTGCTGGGACAGCGTGGAGAGGAGGTTTTCGCTGCCCTGGACTTCGCTGGTCAGCAGGCGACCCCCCTTTTGTTCCAGCGGCTCGTGGCTTCGCACGCGGACGGCCCGCCGTCGCGTCGCCGGGCTCTTCGGTCCCAGCTCGAGCGAGTCCCTGAGAGCGTGATCGAGGCGTTCGGTGCGGCTCGGCTGCTGCAGTTCGATCATGATGAGGCAACCCGGGAGCCCACGGTCGAGGTTTCGCATGAGGCGCTCTTCCGCGCCTGGCCACGCCTGGCCGCATGGCTCGAGGAAGGTGAAGCCGATCGTCGAGTCCTCACCCATCTCTCCCGCAGCGCGACGGAGTGGTCGCAGGGTGGGCGCGAGGACTCCGAGCTCTACCGCGGCAGCCGACTGGAGGCGGCTCTGGAGTTCGCTCGATCGCACGGGGGGCAGCTGTCCGCAGTCGAGCTCGCGTTCCTGGACGCGGGCCGCGCGAGGCATCGACGGGAACAGGAACAGCGCAAACGCGTCGTACGCCGGCTGCGGGTTCTGTCCGGCGGCCTCGCGGTCGGGCTCGTGCTCGCCGTCGCCGCCTCCGTCATGGCGTCCCGCGCGGCCGACCGGGAGCAGGCGGCACGCGCTCGGGAAGCGGCAACAGCGCGTTCGGCGCGAGTCGACGCCGTTGCGGCGGCCGCCTCGCGGGAGGTAGCCAATGATCCCGAGCTGGCATCGTTGCTCGCCGCGCAGGCGTATTCGATCGAGCCCGACCTGGAGTCACAGTCCGCACTCCTGGCGGCGCTGAGCGTGGAACCTCGGATCATCTCGCTCCGACCTACACCGAATGACAGCTGCAGCGAACGCACAGGTCGTGGGGACGTGGTCGCCTTCACTGTGGTGACGACGCAGGGAGAGGCAGTCGAGCTGCGCACGCTGGACCAGGAGCGGATCCGTCGCCTGCCGTTGCCGCCGAAGTCAGTCGGAACGTGCGCAGCCCTCACCCCTGACGGCGAGCACGTCGTCATCAGAACCAACGACGGGTATGACGTCTTCGACCTGGACGGGAGGCTCCTGACGAGTCGTGACGACGTGTTGGCGCCAGCCGATCAACAATCCATGGACTTCCACCCCGACAAGCCGGAGGCAGCGGTCGTTCTCGACTCCGGCCAGGTGGCGATCGTGAGCGTTCCCGGGCTCGAGACGGTCCGCACGCTTGACCTCGGCTTCGGGTCGATGACCGGTGATTCCGGCCCGGTCCGGCAGGACGGGGGACCGGCGGGCGAGGCCTTGGTCCGAGTGCTTGCCTACAGCGAGGACGCCAGTCTGCTGGCCGTGTCCGACGGCGACAGGGTCAGTGTCGTCGATGATCGGGCGCGGGTCGTGGCGACCATGCCGATGCGAGAACGTAAGAGTGGACAAAGCTTTCCGTTCGTCGCCGCGGGCACAGGCCAGTTCGGCTACCTGTTGGAGCGCGTCCTGGTCACAGCGCCATTGGACAAGCCACGGCGCCAGACGACTGTGGAGCTCGACGGTGTCTCGACTCCGTACCGACGCGGAGTCGCAATTGAGCCCGGCGGTGCCAGAGCAGCAGTTGCGACCGAACACGGTGTCCAGGCCATCGACCTGAAGGCGAAGGCTGTCCTCGGCGAACCCATCCCTGTCGATGCCGGGATCGTGGATCTGTGGTGGAGTGAGGTGGGCCGGCTGAACGGGCTGGGCCCGAACGGGGTCTACCAATTCGACGTGGATCGGTCGCTCCTCCTGGGGCGGCTGATCGGTGACGTGGGGCCGGACCTCACCTCGGGCGTGATCGCTCTATCTCCCGACGGCTCGGGCAGCGTGGTGGAAGCGGGGCCCTCGCCCACCTCTCGCTACGTCAACTCCCGCACCGGTGCCGAGCTGGTCCTGGGTCGAGGAACCCTGGCAAGGCCAGTGGCCGGTGGGCGCTGGATCTCGATCGCTCCGGACACGACGACGGTGGCCGTCGGGAGCAGTGCAGGTGTCGAGAGCTCGACGACCGTTTCCGCTCTGCGCGGCAGGTGGGACATGATGGGCATGGAGCTGGCCGGCGACCGCGCGGCTGTGTTCCTCCGCGACACCTCCAAGCGCCGGGTGGACCCCACCGGGTCACGAGTCCTGCTGCTGGATGTCGACACGGGTGAGCTCCTGTCTCGGGTGGACCCACCCAAAGGCGTCGTCTACACAGCCGCCCTACCCTTCGGGGAAGAAGAGCTGCTCGTGGCTGACCTGGACTACCGCTGGAGCGTGATGGACGGCGAGCAACGGACCGTCGATGGTCCACGGGTGCTGGGCGCCGGGCAGGACGTGGCCGCCGTGGATGTACCCGCCCGCCGCTACGTCACTGCGGACTGGAACGGGGACCTGCACGTCGTGGAACCCGACTCCGACGTGGTCATCGACCTGCCAGGACCGGCGAGTTACGCGGTCAATGTGGCCTTCGCCGGTGGCAACCGGCTGGTCTCCAGGCACATCGACGGGAGTACCTATCTGTGGGACATCCCGTCTCGCCGACTCGTCGGATCGCTGTGGCAGTCTCCGCCTTTCGCTTTCCACGAGATGTCGGTGGACGCGAAGTCCTCGGATCTTATCCAGGCCACGGATGAAGGGATTGCGCGCATACCCCTTGAGCCGCGCAGCTGGCTGTCCGCTGTCTGCTCCCGGGTGCACCGCGAGCTCAGCGCCGCTGAGTGGGATGCGGTGGCCGCCGGGCTGCAGATGGGGCCGGGCTGTTCATTGATTGATTGACGTGCGGTAGGCGTCGGACCGATCTCAGGGGGTGGGCGCACTCCTCCTGGCTCGAGGTCGACCAGGTGTCGCCCGCGCGTGGGACTCAACTCGGCTACGGCCAGCCGCGTCGTCGGTGCCTGCGTGAGACTTGGGGCCGGTCCAGCGGCGTGATCGGTGGTGGGTTCACTCGACGGCGCGCATACGCCCACCGCCCCGAACAGCACGAGCATGAGCGCGAGTGCTGGAAGCGAGCGTCGACGGAGCGGTACGGAGGGATCCACTGAGACGCCCCGGCGAGTCCGGAGACCCTGGTGTACCCCGGGTTCCGGACTCGCCGGGGCGTCTCAAACAGATCCGACATCGTGTATGGCCGCTTGGTGAGGGTCACCTGGTCGTTCCAGTTGTGGTGTCGGTAGGCGAATGACTCTGTCGCGAAGTACTCCTCGCCCAGAGAGGTCCCGTTCGCTCCGCTCGCTCGATCGCGTACCGGATCGGCTGAGTCCGGGTGAGCAGGATGAAGCCGTCTTCGGTCAACACCTCGCTCGCGGTGCGCAGGGCCTTGGCCCCCGTCCGCGGCGTACCCGAAGGACTGCAAGAAGGGGATCCGGTCGAACCGCCGGCCCGCGAGCCCCGGCACTGCCGCCAGATCGGAGAGATCACCCTCGACGAGCTCGACGCCCGGCGGCGGAGTGATGAAGTTCCCGCTGATGTCCACGCCGACCGACGCGCCGGCCCCTTCGCCGGCCAGCTGCGCAATCTTGGCCCCGTTGCCGCAGCCGGCGTCCAGGACGGCGAGTCCGGTGACGTCGCCGAGAAATGCGCGCTGTGCAGGCCACTCGACGAGTCGATCGAGCGAGTCCTCGCGGGCGCGGGCCTGCTCGAAGCCCGACACGAGCGTCTGCCATGGACGGCTTGAGTCGCCGCCGACCGCGCCAGCAGTGTGAGTTACCGAGTTCTCCTCAATGAGCGAATGATGCCTACTCCTTGGCTCGACGCCCCCGGTTCGTCGTTCTACCCACGGACGAATGCGACGCGATGTGTCAGTCTTCGGCACCGAGCTCCGAAAAATCGGGATGAAGCGCCCTTCGTCTCGGTCGAAGTAGCAGTAGCCCTCTGCGCCCGCGGCATTGATGTTGATGGAGCCACTCGGAACCGATCCCACCGTGCCGTCAGGTCGCACGACCCCTCGGTCGTGGCCGTAGCCGGTCAACACCGATCCAAAGCCGACTGCGACCCGGCCCGGCACGCCGCCAAATGCCCAGTCCGTTTCGCCGCTGAGGAGAATGAGCCCATCGCTTTCAGCGACCTGACCGTGAGCGGATCCCTGGATGTTCACCAGCCCGCCGTTTTCAACGTGAGGGCCCCTCCGAAGTGACCTTGGATTGGCAAGTGGGCGCCGGCGCGAGCGACGACCCTCCCTGTCACCGATCCCTGCAGATTGCGGGCGTGGGCGACGTCAACGTCCTGGAACTCACCTTGCTCGTACGTGGTCAAGGGCCGGAGTGTGGCAGCCCACGCCGACAAATAGGTTGCTTGCGTAGGTTGCTTGTGGTTCGCGAGCCGGAAGGCATCGACCCTCGCCGCCGTGTGCCGCTCCGTCGGGCACAGCTTCGGAGAGTGAACATGGGATCAGCCCGTAGCCACAGCGGGATAGGCGAGGCGCACGGATGACCGGACGCTCAGCTCGACACACTGACGTGGGCCGCTCCTGGGATGATCCGGAGGAAGTCGTCCACGTGAATCCACAGTTCCTCCGTGGCGCGCGCGTCGAACTCGTCGGGCAGGGAGGCGTCGGTGAACAGGTGCCCGGACGCGACGTACTCGTGGAACTCGACGTCCGCTCCGGACGCGCGCACCGCCGCGAGGAACTGGTCCACCCAGTCCCGGTTGCGGTGCGGGTCCGAGACGGCGTAGTGCAGCTGCACCGGAACCGCCGGCCAGGCATCGGCGCCGAGGAACGGCAGCGGCAGCGCACCGGAGAACAGCACCGCAGCCGCCACCGGGCGGTGCAGGGCGACGTGCTCGGCCATGCCGGCACCGTTGGAGAAGCCGGCCACCACGAAGCCGTCCGGGAGGTCGGCCGTAGCGTCAAGGGCGGACTGCATCAGCGCGGGGAAGCCCACCTCCTCCTGATAGGCGATCGCGGTGGCGTAGTCGTCGAACGACCGCCCGTCGTACTGGTCGACAACGAGCACCTCGTGCCCGCGTGCGCGCAGCCGCGTGGCGGCGTCCTGCACGCCTGGACGAACTCCGAGCACCGAGTGGAATAGCGCTATCGAGGCCATATCTCCTCCTGACGACGGGACCGCACCTGCAATAGACTTACCAGTCGCAGCGGGAGGACGATCAGGGGCCCGTGGCCCGACCGGCCCCGGGCAGTGATAACTACACGTCCGCACATCGGCTGATCCGGGCGTTCCCGGCTGAGGAACAGTTTGCGGTGACTGCGCTGCGCACCGGCTTCATCGCGGTCGAGATCGTCGCCGTAACTGATTGGGGATCCCGCTGCGGCACGCGTGCCGCGTGCCGATCGGCAATCGAGACGGCACCCTCCGGCCCCCGGAGCCACCTCAGCTGCTCGGTTGAGGTTCGGCCTGCGGGATAGGTGCGCGGGTCCGTGCCGAGCCCATTGTGCCGTCTTCGGAGGGTGGATCGAGTGCTTGCCGCGGTAGACACTTACTGAAGGGGGCCGCGCGCCTCGCGGCCAGTGCGAGAGCACTCACGAGAATGGGGGACGGGTCATGGAAAGGATCATGTGGCTGGTGCTGGGCGGGGTGGCTTTCGTGGCCGCGCTCCGCGCCGCAGGTAGTCCGAAGGCCAGGCTCATTGGCCGGTGGGCGGTGGGCATCTTGATGATCGTGTTCGGCGCTCTCGTGAATGCGATCTACCTCGTTGTGGATCCCGACTACTATGCCCCCTTCGCGGACCAGTCCCCGTTCGCGTTTGTCCGCGAGACGTGGGAGTCGCTGGTCGTTCCGAATACGGGGTTCTTCATCACCATCCTCATCGTGTGCGAGGCGGTCGCGGGGGCCCTGGTCCTGAGTGGGGGTCGGCGTACTCAACTGGGACTGGTCGCTCTCATCGGGTTCCATATTGGCCAGCTCGCCTTTGGCGGGGTCATGTGGGTGTGGGCACCCCTCATGCTCGTCACGCTCGTGTTGCTGCTCCGGGCAGAACGACAGGCGTACGCCGCTCCGCGTGACGAGTCCCAGTGCCACGTCGCTACCTGAGCAGTTCTCGTCATGACCCGCATCGCACTCGGCGTCCTCGTGATTGCTCATGGACTGATCACGCTCGCGATCTGGATCCCACCGCCCTCGAACGATGCACCGATGCACCCCAGTCACTCCTGGCTCTTGGGCGAGTCACGCCTCACGTCACTCGTGATCGCGATCCTGGCCGGATTCCTGATCCTGTCCAGTGGGATCGGCATCCTGTTTCACCAGGACTGGTGGATCATAGCTGGCCTCGGGGGCGCCACGGTGTCCCTCGCGCTCTATGCTCTGTTCTTCTCCCCGTGGTGGCTGATCGCGATCGTGATCAGTGCAGTGTTGGGCGTCGCCGCGTTCCGCGAATGGACCGCAGTCTGAACGAGGTGCCGCCAGTCAAGCCATCACACTAAGTCCGGGCACGACTCGCAGCGTGCCTGCTGAAACCACGTGGCATGAGCTGGAGTTCCGCGCGCTGCTCCCCGCGAGCCGTTCCTACTCCGGCCACAGCCGCGGACGTATCCAGGGCGCTGGCGCCGGGGTCATCGCACGCAGGACCATCGCTAGTGCGGTCGCGGCCACGCCGGCCACCAGCGCCCAAAGGCCCATCTCTACCGCGTTCGGGCTGTCGTTGAAGGCGAGGTTCATGGCTAGCAGCGCCAGGCCGAGGGTGACCATCTTGGCCAGGAGCACCGCGGCCAGGACAGGGCCGATCACTCGGCCGCGGAAAGTGAGCCAGGCGGTGGCGAACAGCAGCGGCATGATGAACGCGAGGTCGAGCACGTGCACGGCGCTGGCGATGTCGTAGGTGATCCTGCCGTCGGGCAGGTCCCCGGGAATCGCCGGCAGCAGCATGGCCAGCCACAGCGCGGTGAAGAACCCGCCGACCACGGCCAGGAACACCGCCATCCCCCGACGGGGGACGGCGGCCACGGCTGGGGCGACGGCGCTAAGGTCGAGCCGGAACAGGCCGTCGAGGAGCGCGTAGCCCGACATCCCGATCAGGGCCACGTAGAGCAGGAAGACGTCGTTGTAGGGCGAGAACGCGTAGATGACGTAGGTGTAGGCGTAGTAGAGCATCAGGCCCAGCCACGGTAGGTGCATCCGCAGCGAGCCCGCCCGAGCCCGGTAGCCAGACCACGCCAGCAGAGGGACGGTCAACAGGGTCACTACGTCCTGTCCGCGCATGACGTCTGGGAAGTCCTCGCGGACCCCCGGCGACACCCGGTAGGCATCAGCACTCAGCAGGCCGTACCAGGTCACGGCGACTAGCAGCAGCCCGATGACCGCTGAGTACGACAATGGGAGCGTCGCTGCCAGGCGCACGTCCGGCCCGTCCCTCGTTGGCAGGGCCTGGCCTCTCCGTGTCGGCCGCACCGGCACCACCCCCCTTCCACCGTTCCTAGCAAACGGCCGAAGCGACGACAAGCCCACTGAAAGGGGAGGAGGCCACTGCGTCGACCAGCGCGCCGTCGCCCACGACGGCCTCGTGACCGCAGTCGCCGGGCAGTTCCCCCGCGCCCCCGCGAGACCTGGCCGGACCACCCTCCGGTCTCCACGACCGGGGAGGCAATGCTGGTTCTGGAGACCTTCCGACTGAATGCGAGGCTCATGGACGCCGCCTAGTACCCGGCTGCCGAAGGTGAGATCACGGCGGCCTGGTGGCAGGTGCTTGGCGGAGTTCTCGAAGAGCCCCCTGCGCTCGCGGGGACCGGGCGACGCTGTTCGGACTGGATGCTGAGGGCATCGAAGTCCGCTTCGAGTGGTCGCCGGGGCGACGCAGACCCGAGTACACCGGAGACCAGACCGCATTCGACGTCGCGCTCGCCTTCGGTCGAGTTGACGCCGAGATCCTGATCGGCATCGAGACGAAGTATCACGAGTGGGCCGAGCCTGAGGACGTCCCAGACCCGGTCAATCACCTACCTCGCTACCGCGAGATCACGATGGCATCTGGACTGTTCAAGCCCGACTGGGAGATGCGCATACTCGGGAAGCCGCTCCAACAAATCTGGCGCGACCACCTGCTGCTGCTTGCGCTGTTGCAGCACCCTTTCGGAAGGTGGGTCGGAGGCAGGTATGCCCTCGTCCACCCGAAGCACAACCCAAGCTTTCGGGATGCAGCTGCGGAGTACCAGGAGGCCCTTGTCCGTGGACAAGATGAGCCGACGTTCCTCGTGCCAACAGTCGAAGAAGTCCTCGACGGCGGGTTGCTCACTCCGGAGACCGAGGCCCGATTTCGCGATCGCTACCTCTGGTAGCCCTACCGAATGGCCGGGCAACGCAGCGGACCGCCACGCTCCGCGTGTCCATGGCCATCCAGGCAACTGCTCATCCGATGAATCGTGCCGCCTGTTCGTCAGAGGTTGCGGCGTCGATGCGTTCCCGGAGGGTCGCCTTCATCGGCGGCAGGTCCTCAAGCGACCACCACCGGACTTCGGTGCTCTCGTCGTCGCCGACCCGTGACTCTCCCGAGACGTAGGTGCAGGCGAAGCACTGGTCGAGGTAGGCGGCTCGATCACCGTTGGCGTGTATGACGTCGCGCATCACCGAGGTCGATGCGAGCCGGTCGACTCGCCACGACTCCTGTCTCCTCCAGGACCTCTCGAGCAGCACACAGCGCCGGCTCCTCGCCCGAGTCCACGATTCCGGTCACGGGTGCCCGCTCGCCGTTGTCTGCACGGCGCACGAGCTGCACGTCCTCGCTCCGGCGCACGACGGCGGTCACCCCGGGCATCCAGAGCTCGGCTTGCCCAATGTGTCGGCGCAACTCGATCACGAAGTCCGGGATCGGCGTGACGGCCACGCTACGCAATCGTGGACCCTTCCCACGGTCAGGCATCTCGACGGGGCACAACTACGGATTGACCGTGAGCGGATGGGCACGCGGAGCGACCCGGTGCGGGATGCGCACGCGGAGCGACCCGGTGCGGGATCGGCGACCAATCGCACGCCGGGCGGTAGCAGCTCTGGTGATATCGCCGCTCCTGCGGGCAAGAGCGTCGCACCGTGCCGGATGAACCGGATCTCGTTCCTGGAGACGAACCGAGGGTCGACGGCGAGCGATCACGGAGTCGGCATGGTCGAGATTCTCGGTGATCACGGTGGGGGAACCACACGGCGCCGATGGTCGAGAAGCTCACAAGGAGGCCAGGTAGGAGGGCCACTGGTCGCCGAGTGCTTTCAGCAGATCGTCCCCGGGTCCGGCGGGCACAGCGATCTCCAACACCAGGCGGGTGATCGCGATCGCGAACACGCCATCGCTGAACGCCTCCATGCGCGCCGTGCGGTAACCCGGTCGCCGATCCTGCGTCGACTCCTCGGACATTGCCCGATCCTTGCAGCCGCCGCCTGGGCGCGGAAGCAGGGGACGACCTACACCATGCCCGGATACCGGTACGGTCAGGGCATGAAGCGTTCCCTTGCCCTCGCCGCGGCAACCCTGGTCCTGACCACATCTTTCGCAGCCTGTAGCAACGACCAGCCGGCCGTGTGCACCTCCGTCGACAGCCTCAAGTCGTCGGTCGACGACCTCAAGAACGTCGACGTCACATCGTCTGGCGCGGTCGGTGACCTGCAGACGGCACTCAGCTCCGTGGAGAGCAACCTGGCGGACGTCAAGTCGGATGCCAAGTCGCAGTTCTCGACCCAGATCGACGCGGTCGACACCGCCGTCGCGTCGCTCAAGACCAGCATCGACTCGGAAACGTCAGACCCGTCTGCTGCGAACGTGGCCGCGGTCGCGGCCGCGGCACCGCCCGTCACCACCGCCCTCCAGACCCTCATCAGCGACGTCCAATCGACCTGCTGACCCCGCCGGGCCAGCCGCGGGCACACCCAGCACCCGGAACAACCGCCGGTTATTCGGGAGCCACAGCCGCCCTCATCTTCCGCGATGAGTGCGACCCAGCACAGTCATTTCGCCGCCGGTCAGGCGCACGCACACGCAGCCGATGAGAGTGAGCCCCGACTAGCCTTCCGCCATGCTCTCTGAAGGCCAGATCACGGCGGTCCGAAGTGCGCGCTGGGAGCCCAGATCGTCCCAGAGGTCGCGGGTTTAAATCCCGCCCCCGCTACAAAGTGCAAAACTGCAGGAGGCCCTGTCGCTAGAGATGGCGACAGGGCCTCTGGCGTACGTGAGCCGGCCCACCGGCGAGCGACTCAGCCGGGGGAGCCGACAGTGGCCAGGGCCACCGGGGTGGTGGCGGCAGCAGCGCCGACTCGGTCGGCGCGGTGCGGGTCGGCCCCTCCGAACCCTTTGAGCAGCAGGTAGGAGCCGGCTGCGACCTCGAACAGGCCCCCGGGGGCGGACATCGCGAGTCCGACACCGGATCCGGCGAGCTCGAGGAGTGCCCCGGTCGCGAGCGCGGCGTAGCCGACGATGCCCCAGGTCGCGAGGAAGCGCGGCAGCAGACCGGAGGTCAGCATCGCCCGGCAGAAGAAGATGCTTCCGAGTCCGAGCGTGGCCATCGCCAGCCAGTAGGCGGACTGCTCGTTCTCGACTGCGGTCTGCGCCAGGCCGGACAGCCAGGAGCCGGCGCCGTCCGGCGTCTCGGTGCTCCGTCGTGCGAGCAGAGCCAAGGTCATCGCGCCCACGGGTGCCAGGGCCAGCAGCACCGCCTCGGTCGTGCGGGTGGCGAGGTAGGTGGTGGCGGTAGGGCGGTGGCCCCGCCGACGCAGGACGCGGAAGGCGAGGGCGCCGACCGTGGCCACGGCAGCCGAGTTGAGCAGCAGCAGTGTCGCGCCCGCGGAGAGCTGCCCCAGGGAGGCGGCGCCCTCGGCGGTCGAGTCGAGGAGGGCGCTGCCACCGCCGTAGAGGAAGAAGGCGGAGAGGACGAGTCCTCCGACGATGCGGCCTGTGGTCCTGGTTGTCATGGTGACGTCCTGTCGACGCTCGCGTGGCGTTCCGCCGGCGGAATGCCACTAACGGTGTTAGGTTGGTGTTGACAGTAACCTAACGATGTTAGGTTGTCCAGGAGACGGACATCTGTGCACGAGGAGAGGCGATCGCGTGGGGCGCAGGGCAGCGGAGGTGGAGCGGCGAGTGCCCGTGACCAGGGACCGAGCGCTCGCGCAGGCCCTCATGGTGGCGGATGACGAGGGCATCGACGCGGTCACGATGCGACGGCTGGCGCGGGAGCTCGGCGTCGAGGCAGCCTCGCTGTACCACCACGTCCGTGGCAAGGAGGAGATCCTGGACGGGCTGGTCGACCACGTCTCGGCCGAGATCGAGCTCCCGTCAGCCGCCGAGGGCTGGCGTCCGGCGATCCGCCGGCGCAGCCGGAACACCCGGGCTGTCCTGCGCCGCCATCCTTGGGCCGTGGCACTGCTGGCGTCGAGGACGACGCCGGGTCCGGCCACGCTGCGGCTGGTGGAGGCGGGGATCCGCTGTTTCCGCGAAGCCGGCTTCTCCGTCGAGGACGCTGCGCACGCGATCTCAGCGGTCGACAGCTACGTGCACGGGTTCGTGCTCCAGGAGGTGAACCTGCCCTTCAGGGACGAGGCCGAGCTGGCCACGATCACTGCGGCGATCATGGAGCAGTTCCCCTCGGCGGAGTTCCCGTACCTCTTCGAGATGACGGTCGAGCACGTCCTGCAGCCGGGCTACAGCTATGGCGACGAGTTCGACGTCGGCCTGGAGCTCGTGCTCGACGGCGTGGCGGCGCGACTCGACTCCGCCGGGAGGTGACCGGGCGGGCGAAGACCGACAGACCGGTTTCGTCCCACTCCCAGCAGCTCGTCGACCGTGACGACCGTCGCGACCCCCCCGGGTCGAGGTTCGTCGCGGCCGCTACCGACGGGACCTCGGTCGCGGTGGAGGGGCCACTGGATGTCGTTCGATCGACACGCGACCTCGGGGGCGCACTCACCTGCCCCGAGCGAAGGCGACGGAAGAGCGATGAGCGACCAACAGCTGCACGATCCGCCAGTGAACATCCGGACGTCCCTGGCCCTCCTGTGGGTCTGCCACTTCATCCTCTGGATCTTCGGTGACATGTTCGCCCTGCTGCAGGACCTCTCCGAGCCCGTGACGGAAGCGACGTTCATGTTCGTGGCACCTACGGTCATCGTGCTGGTGCTGATGGTCGTCCTGTGCCTGATGGGCCGTCCCGCTCACGTTCGGCTGGCCAACCTGGTCGTGGCCCCGTTGTACCTGCTCCTGGACATCGGCTTCATGGTCGAGGCCTCCGAGGGGTGGCAGTACTACCTGGGGGTCTTCTACCTCCTGTTCATCGGGCTGATCATCTGGCGTTCCTACGCGTGGTCGAAGTCTGGGTAGCCGGCTCGGGCGGGACGTTTCTCCTCGACTGGACAAGAAACCGCAGAAGGTGCGAATCGCCGCACGGGTGTGGGTGATCGCAGCTCTTGGGCCTCGCGCTTGGGCTCGCAGGTCTCGTGAACCAGCGCCCTGCCCCGCTAGGCTTGGCGGGCCCCCGACCTCCAGACCGCGAAACGAAGCATGACTGCGGGACCTGGGTCGACTTTGCAGGTGATGCCGGACGCTACGGGTCGACCCCGGTCTCGAAGGAAGGCAGCCCGATGCATGCTCAGATCGCCGGCCGGCTGACGGGGCGGACCACCAAGTGGCTCGTCCTGGCCTTCTGGATCATCGCCGTGGGGGTGGGCGGCACCTTCGCCTCGAAGCTCACCGACGTGCAGAACAACGAGACGTCCTCATGGCTGCCGGAGACCGCCGAGTCGACCCGCGCCCTGGAGAGGCTGGCTCCGTTCGCCGACCCCGACTCGATCCCGACGGTGGTCGCCTACGAGCGCGAGTCCGGCCTCACCCCGGCGGACATGGCGGCGGCTGAGGCGCAGGCGCAGGAGTTCGCCGCCCTCGACGGCGTCCAGGGCGAGGTCGTGGGTCCGATCCCCTCGCGCGACGGCCAGGCCATGCAGACGGTCGTCACCTTCAACTTCGGAGCGAACGGCTGGATGGAGATGCCGGCCACCGCCGAGAGCCTGCGCGAGATCGCCCAGATCGACGGCGTCTCGACGTACGTCACCGGCGCCGGTGGTCAGGCAGCCGACCAGTCGGAGGTCTTCGAGGGGATCGACGGCACGCTGTTGATGGCTGCGCTCAGCGTGGTCATCGTGATCCTGCTCTTCACCTACCGGAGTCCCGTGCTGTGGCTGCTGCCGATCATCAGCGCGGTGGTGGCGCTCATGGTCTCCCAGGGCCTGATCTACTTCCTCGCCCGCGACGCGGGCCTCACCGTCAACGGGCAGAGCCAGGCGATCCTGTCCATCCTCGTGATCGGCGCCGGCACCGACTACGCCCTGCTGCTGGTCGCCCGCTACCGCGAGGAGCTGCGACGCCACCGCAACCGCCACGAGGCCATGGCCTTCGCGCTGCACCGGGCGACACCGGCGATCCTGGCCAGCGCCGCGACCGTGGTCGCCGGCATGCTGTGCCTGCTCTTCGCCGAGATGAACTCCACCGCCGGCCTGGGACCGGTGGCCGCCATCGGCATCGGGGTGACCTTCCTGGTCATGGTGACGCTGCTCCCCGCTCTGCTCGTGATCACCGGGCGCTGGGTGTTCTGGCCGAAGCGGCCGGCGTACGGGTCCCCGGAGCCGACGCAGACCGGGGTGTGGGCGCGGATCGCTGACCGCATCAGCGTGCGGCCGCGCACCGTGTGGGTCACCACCAGCCTGCTGCTCGCGGTCGCCTGCCTGGGGATCCTGCGGCTCGACAACTCGGGTCTGGCCTCGGAGGACCAGTACATCACCGCGGTCGAGTCCGTGGAGGGCCAGCAGATGCTGGCCGAGCACGGGTTGGCCGACGCCAGCAACACCGTCCAGGTGGTCGCCGACGCCGGTCAGGCGCAGGCCGTGCGCAAGGCGATGGCTGGCATCGACGGGGTGGGTCAGCCGTCTGAGCCGGTCGTGCAGGGCGGGGTCGCCTACCTCGAGGCCACGTTGGACGGTGACGTCGCGGCCCAGTCGACGTTCGACGCCATCGAGGTCGTTCGCGACCAGGTGCACGACGTCCCGAAAGCGGACGCCCTGGTCGGCGGCTGGTCGGCGATCTTCCTCGACACGTTGAACGCCTCCGAGCGCGACACGGTCGTCATCATCCCGATCGTCCTGGTCCTGGTGCTCCTGATCCTGATCATGCTGCTGCGGGCGCTGGTCGCACCCCTCTACCTGCTGGGAACGGTGGTGCTCTCGTTCGGCGCGGCGCTGGGGCTCTCGACGCTGATCTTCGAGTTCGTCTTCGGGTTCGAGGGCGTCGACCCCGGGTTCCCCCTGTTCGCTTTCGTCTTCCTCGTCGCGCTCGGCATCGACTACAACATCTTCCTGATGACCCGGGTGCGCGAGGAGACGCTGAAGCGGGGCACCCGCCCAGCGGCCGTCTTCGGACTCGCGTCCACCGGTGGTGTGATCACCTCGGCCGGCCTGGTCCTCGCGGCGACCTTCGCGGTGCTCGGGACCATCCCGCTGGTGTTCCTCGCCGAGCTGGGCACGACGGTGGCGCTGGGCATCCTGCTCGACACTATGATCGTGCGCTCCGTGCTCGTGACCGCCCTGAACCTCGACCTGGGTCAGCGGATCTGGTGGCCGAGCCGCCTCGCGAGGCAGGACGAGGGCGCGCTCATCCCCCAGCCCGATCCCTGGGAGATCGAGCACCAGTCGACGCGAGGGCGCCAGCTGGTGAGCGACTGAGCTCTGCCGGCTCCCCGGAACGAATCCGTCCACAACGGCATCATCCTGCAGCGAACAGAGCTGCTTCAGCCCCGTCCCCTCGACGACACCACCGACTTCGAGGCCGGGCCCCGCGGCTTCATCGGCTCCCTCGAACCGCTGGTGGTCCGCGACGCAGAAGGACGAGTGGTCTGGACCTTCGTGGCTGGACCGCCCGACGCCGTGGGTGCTCCCCACGCACCTGCGGCCGGGCGGACTCGACCGCTTCGGCCTCGCGTTGGTTCGCGGACGACCGATTGGGAAGCCTCTTGCGTGGGAGGGTGCCGTGGACATCGCCGGAACCGCGCGTCGGATGATGGACGTGCCCAGACAGGGCGTGACGACGGTGCTCGAGGCGCCCCAGCAGGTGAACCACCTGTGGGACCAAGGCACCGAGCTGATCCGGCGGGCAGGCCGCCTGCTTGACCGCGCCGAGCTCATCGTCGCGCGGCTGGAGCACAAGGTCAGCCAGCTCGACACTCTCATCGACTCGACCTGGCGGTTGGTCGAACGTGCCGGAGAGGTCACCGAGCTCACCGACACCGTCTCCCGGGAGGCCCGTGAAACCCGCAAGCACGCCGAGGAGCAGGTCCTCCGGTTGAGTCGCCTCCTTGACGAGTACCAGCCCCTCCTGGAGTCGCTCGCCCCCCTCGGTCGGGAGGCGGCGTCCTCGCTCGGACCTGCCCATGTCCGCGGGCTGGCGATGCTGCTCGACGAGGTCCCCAACCTGGTGGACCGTCTCCAGCCGGCGCTGGACGGAATGGGCAAGCTCGGTCCGCACCTGCAAGACGTGACCGAACGCATGGACAACGTCGGCCAGGTCGTCGAGGGTCTCCCTGGCGCGAAGGTCCTGCGCCGTCGTGGTCAGGCCCGCGAGGATGAAGGGGACTGACCGTGATGCCACCGCCGCGCCGTGAGCGGCACGGACTCAACGGTGGGGAGCGCCTGATCGCTGAGCCGAGCGATGCCCCAGGTCGCGAGGTCAAGCGCGGCAGCAGACCGGAGGTCAGCATCGCCCGGGCAGAAGAAGATGCTTCCGAGTCCGAGCGTGGCCATCGCCAGCCAGGAGGCGGACTGCTCGTTCTCGACTGCGGTCTGCGCCAGGCCGGACAGCCAGGAGCCGCTGCCCCCGGAGCCACTCGTCGAGGTCCGGGGTGCCGTGGAAGCTGGAGTTCACCGTCTTCACGACAAGAAGGTCTGGCGCGACGTCGTCAAAGTAGCTCTTGAAGGCATGGCCCGATGACGTCGGATGGAGCGGGGAGGACGGGTCGGTCGAGCCGGGCCGCACGAGCACCACGGGTCGAGCCGTTGTCGATCCAGGCCCGCACCAGCGAAGCGATGTTGTCGTCGCAGTCGGGGTTGTTGCGGGGTCCCCAGAACCCGCCGTCGGTGAACCCCTGCTGCACGTCGACCACCACCAGCGCGAACTGGTCGAGGTTCCTGGAGGTGATGCTCAGCCGGTGACCGTCGCTGTCACTGCCGTCGAGAGCTGGCAGGTGTCCGCCGACGACGATGGAGCCCGACCCGCCTCGCTGCCGGACGGTCGAACGGCCCGGCGCTGTTTGACGGCGGGGCTGACCTGCGGGCTGGTCAGGCGGCGAGTCCGGCGTGCATCTCCCACACCAGGATCTCGGCAGGCTCGACCGCGGTGAGCCGCTGCCCGCCTGTGGCGGTGAACCGGACCGCATCGCCTGTTCCGAGGGTCCCCGCGCCCTCGAGGGACACCGAACCTCGAGGCACGAACAGGTGTAGGTACGGCGCCTCCGGCATCTGGATGCTCTGGCCGGGCGACAACCGGGCGGCGTAGAGGGCGGCGTACCTGTTCTTGATCCGGATCGCGGCCTCACCGTCGTGCTTGGTCATGCCGGAGGCGACCGGGACCAACCCGCCCGCGAGCAGCTCGTGCTCGATCTCGAGCTGCTCGTAGCCGGGGGTGATGCCTGACTCGTCCGGCACGACCCACATCTGCACGAAGTGGACAGGGTCGCGGTGCACGTGGCCGGCCAACCGCCAGGAGTCGTTCTTCTCCGAGTGCAGGATGCCGCGGCCCGCGCTCATCCGTTGGGCGAGGCCGGGGTAGATGACGCCGTTGTGGCCGGTGGAGTCCTGGTGCACCAACGAGCCCTCGAGGACCCAGGTGACGATCTCCATGTCACGGTGCGGGTGGGTCTCGAAGCCGGTACCCGGGTCGACGATGTCGTCGTTGTTGACCAGGAGCAGCCCGTGGTGGGTGTTGCCGCGGTCGTCGTGGTGGCCGAAGGAGAACGAATGCTTCGAATCCAGCCAGCCGAAGTTGCTCTCGAAGCGCGCCTCGGCACGACGGACGTCGACGGATGGGCTGAGCTCGCTGGTGCTCACGGTTGCTCTCCTCGCGCGGCGGCAGGGGTGGGGTCTTGGCGACGGGGCCGGCCGCCTCGATGCAGGTGCCGGCCCCCGTCGCCCGGGGTGCTTGGGGTCAGACGTTCTTGATCGCGGAGACCTCGAACTCGAGGACGATCTTGTCGCCGACCAGGACGCCGCCGGTCTCGAGCGCGGCGTTCCACGTGATGCCGTAGTCCTTGCGGTTGATCGTGACCGAGCCCTCGAAGCCGGCGCGCAGGTTGCCGAACGGGTCGGTGGCGGCACCCTCGAACTCGAACGGGATCGCGACCGAGTTGGTGACGCCCTTGATGGTCAGGTCGCCGACGAGCTCGACCTCGGAGTCGCCGGTGGAGCGTACGCCGGTGGAGACGAAGGTGATCGTCGGGTACTCGTCCATGGCCAGGAAGTCGTTGCTGCGCAGGTGACCGTCGCGCTGCTCGTTGCGGGTGTCGATGCTGGTGGCCTGGATCGTCACATTCACGTTGGATGCCGCCAGCTCGTTGCCGTCGACGACCGCGGTGCCCTCGAACTCGTTGAAGGCGCCGCGCACCTTGGTGACCATCGCGTGGCGGGCCACGAACCCGATGCGGGTGTGCGTCGGGTCGAGCGTCCAGGTGCCGGTGAGGTCGGCGAGGGTGGTGGGGATGGTCGTGGTGGCCGGGGTGGTGGTCATGGGGACTCCTCAGTCGTCGGTACGGGTTGATGATGCGTCAGTTACATGTTCCAACATAGATGACGCGTCAAGTATTCCCAACGAGGGCGTGCCTTGCCTTGTTCGAGATCCCTGGACGGCGCAGACGGGGCAGGGGTGCGGGGTCGGTGACGACAGGAGCGTCGGCGTTGCTGGCCCGTCTGCGTCGGAGCGCGTCGTCGCCGCGTCTCGCAGAATCGCATGACATGCAGCCCTTGTCCGAGGGGCCTGCGAGTGCTGGGCTCGAGACATGAGCGAATCCCTCCACGAGGCCGTGGCCCGCCAGCGTGAGCACCTGCTGCAGACCCTTCCCTTCGACGACACCGCGGACTTCGACGCCGCCCAGCGTGGCTTCATCGGCTCGATGGAACCGCTGGTGGTCCGCGACGCCGAGGGCCGCGTCGTGTGGGACCTGGAGTCGTACTCCTTCCTGGAGGGCGAGGCACCCGACACCGTCAACCCGAGCCTGTGGCGACAGTCGCAGCTGCTCAACAAGCCCGGCCTGTTCGAGGTGGTCCCGGGGATCTACCAGGTGCGCGGGTTCGACCTGTCGGTGATGAGCTTCGTCGAGGGCGAGACCGGAGTGATCGTCATCGACCCGTTGATCTCCTGCGAGACCGCGGCAGCGGCGCTGGACCTCTACCGCACGCACCGCGGCGACCGCCCGGTCACCGGGATGATCTACACCCACAGCCACGTCGACCACTTCGGCGGCGCGCGCGGCGTCATCACGCAGGAGGACGTCGACTCCGGCCAGGTTCCGGTTCTGGCACCGGAGGGCTTCACCGAGCCCGCCATCGCGGAGAACGTCTACGCCGGCACCGCGATGGCGCGGCGCGCCGGCTACATGTACGGCGCCGCCCTCGACCGCGGGCCGCTCGGCCAGGTGGGTGCCGGGCTGGGCCAGACCACGTCGACCGGGACGGTCTCGCTGATCCCGCCGACCCTCGACATCACCACGACCGGGCAGGAGGAGACCGTCGATGGCGTCCGGATGGTCTTCCAGCTGGCGCCGGGCACCGAGGCGCCCGCCGAGATGCACTTCCACTTCCCGGACTTCCGTGCACTCTGCCTTGCGGAGAACGCCACCCACACGTTGCACAACATCCTGACCCTCCGCGGCGCTGTGGTGCGTGATCCCCACGAGTGGGCGCGCTACCTCACCGAGGCGCTGGAGATGTTCGCGGATGACACCGACGTGGCGTTCGCCTCGCACCACTGGCCCACCTGGGGTCATGACGAGGTAGTGGAGTACCTGTCCCTGCAGCGCGACCTCTACGCCTACCTCCACGACCAGACCCTGCGGATGATGAACGTCGGCATGGTCGGCAGCGAGATCGCCGAGGTGATGGTGCTGCCGCCGGCGCTGGAGCGGGCCTGGCACGCGCGCGGCTACTACGGGTCGGTGAGCCACAACGTGAAGGCGGTCTACCAGCGCTACATGGGCTGGTACGACGGCAACCCGGCCAACCTGTGGCAGCACCCACCGGAGGAGCGCGGCCGACGCTACGTCGAGGCCATTGGCGGCGTCGAGGCCGTGGTGGAGAAGGCGCGGGCGTCGTACGACGCCGGGGACCTGCGCTGGGCCGCCGAGCTGCTCTCCCACGCGGTCTTCGCGGAGCCGGGGCACCAGGGAGCGACGACCCTGCTGGCCGACACCTTCGAGCAGCTCGGCTTCGGCGCCGAGAACGGGACCTGGCGCTCCGTCTACCTGTCCGGCGCCCACGAGCTGCGCCACGGGACCTTCGGGACGCCGACGACGGCGGCGTCGGCGGACGTGGCGGGGGCGCTGAGCCCCGAGCAGCTGTTCGACGCGATGGCCGTGCGCGTCAACGGACCTCGCTGCTGGGACGAGCGCATCGACCTCGACCTGGATCTCGGCGACGCCGGGCACTACCGGTTGCGGCTGGCCAACGGCGTGCTCACCTACAGCAGCGCCGTGCAGCTCGACCCCGGCCGACGTGACGCTGCGCATGTCCAAGGAGTCGTTCCTGGCCGCCGTCGTCGGAGGGTCGTCCGGCGACGCTGTCGAAGGCTCAGGGGTCGAGGTCGACGGCGACCAGGGTGCGGTCTCCAGGCTCGTGGCGGCCCTCGACGCACCGGATCCGGGCTTCGCGATTGTCACCCCCTGAACCCCAGGGGCGCCGGTGGCGCCGCCGTCGTCAGCCGCCGCAGCCGATCGCGGCATGCGGGTCCGCCGGGCCGCGGTGCGCCAGTGCGTCCGACACCCAGCCGTACGTCGTCGGGCTGGTCGGCACCAGCACGTGGTCGCTGAGGTCGGCCGGGCAGGTGTCCTGCACCGCGACGTTGGTGAGCTGCCGGGTGTCCCGCCCTCCCTCGAGGTAGCCCGAGGTGTAGGGCACCACGACCTCGTCGTGCCGGGTCACGATGTTGGTGTAGGAGACCTTGCCGGGGGTCTCGTCCCCTGAGTTGAGACGCGTCAGGAAGTCCGACCCGGCGGTCTGCTGCTCACAGGAGGTGCAGCCGTACCCGCCGCTAAACCCGCCGGACTGGCCTCCGTCGGCGAAGAGCGTGCTGCTGCCCACGGTCGTGCCGTGGTTGGAAGGGGCGATGCCGACCAGATCGTCCACGTAGCGCCGACCGCCGAGGAACGCGATGTAGTAGCGCGGCATCATCCCGCCCTGGGAGTGGCCGACCATCGACACCTTCCGGGCGCCGGTGGCCTGGCGCACCTGGGCGGTGAAGTCGGCGAGCTGCTGGGCCGACTCCTCGATGGGCCCCGTGGCGCGGTTGCCGTAGTCGAGCGAGAACACGCAGTAGCCCTCCTGCGACAGCCGGGCCGAGATCGGCTCCCACAGGTGCGTACGGTCGCCGAACGTGCCGTGCACCAGGATGACCGGACGTGGATGGCCGGAGGTCGGCCGGCAGGTCCAGTCGTTGGCGCCGGGAGGGTCGTTCGGCGAGGTGGGGTAGGCGTACTCGTCGGCGGCCGAGGGCCCCGCGAGGGCGGTCAGCCCGAGCGTGGACAGAAGCGCGACGGCGAGGCCGGCGAGGAGGGCGGCAGGACGGTCGGTCGGTCGCATGAGAGACCAACGAGCCGACCGCCCTGCGGGTCACGCGACCGGCGGCGGGGTCGACCGGCGGCCGGGCAACGGCCGTAGTGTGGGAGACCCGGCACAGCGACCACAGGGAGCATCCGTGGACATCACCGAGCTGATCCTCGACCAGCACCACGAGCAGCGGCGTACGTTCGCGCTGCTCGACGAGCTGCCTCGCGACGACACCCACGCCCTCGGCGTGGTCTGGGAGCGCCTGACCATCCTGCTGGAGGTGCACGCCGACGCCGAGGAGCGGTTCTTCTACCCTCGGCTGCTCGAGCTCGGCGACGGCCCGCCCGGCGGCGATGACGACGGTCCCGAGGAGGAGGTCGAGGACGCGATCAAGGACCACAACCAGATCCGCGACGCGATCCGCAAGGCCGACCAGCACCCCGTCGGCAGTGACGAGTGGTGGGCTGGGGTCTACGAGGCCCGGGTGGCCAACAGCGCCCACATGGCCGAGGAGGAGCGCGAGGACCTGGCGGACTTCCGCCAGCATGCTGACCTCCAGACCCGGCACGACATCGCCGTGCAGTTCATCGCCTTCGAGAACCAGCAGGCCAGGGACGGGGTGCCGCTGGTGAACCATGACCCCGAGGAGTACGTCGAGCAGCATCGCTGACCGCATGCCCTTCCGCCCGTCCCAGGAGCCCGCCTAGGTTGGGTGCCGGACCGCCGCAGCGCGCGGAGACCAGTGGGAGGAGCTGTCGGATGACGCACAAGGGACCGGGCGGGGAGATCGTGGCCAGGATGCTGGCCGCCGAGGGCGTGGACACCGTCTTCGGCATCATCGACGGCACCTACTACGGGCTGTACTCCAGCTTTCCGGGCGCCGGGATCCACCTGTACACGCCTCGTCACGAGAGCTCGGCCGCCCACATGGCCGGCGCCTACGCCCGGGTCACCGGCCGGTTGGGCGTGTGCATGGCCAGCAACGGCCCCGGGGTCGCCAACGTGCTCCCCGGCGTCGCGGTGGAGAACGGCGAGGGCAACCGGGTGCTGCTGATCACCTCCAGCCGTCGCACCGGCATCGGCTACCCCGACCGGGGCGGCACCTACCAGTACTTCAACCAGGTCGCGGTGACCTCGCCGATGACCAAGTGGTCGGTGCACGTGCCCAGCCGCGACCGCATCCCCGAGATGCTCCGCCGAGCGCTGCGGATCTGTCACCGCGGTCGTCCCGGCGTCGTCCACGTCGACATCCCCGAGGACATCCTCAACGGAGCCGGCGAGATCGACGAGGCCCTCGTGATGGCGCCTGGCCGCTACCGGCGCACCACGCGGCTGCAGCCCGACCCCGACCTGGTCACCAAGGCCGCCGCGATGCTCGCACAGTCGTCGGCGCCGTTGATCCACGCCGGCTACGGCGTCTTCCACTCCGGGGCCGAGCAGGAGCTCGCTGACCTGGCTGCGGCCCTGCAGGCGCCGGTCACCACCAGCTGGGCCGGTCGCGGGGCGATCACCGAGACGTCCCCGCTGGCCGTGTCCATGACCGCGGTCGACATCGTCGACGAGGTCCGCAACGACGCCGATGTGGTGCTCACCGTCGGCTCCCGGTTGGGCGAGACCGACTGGTGGGGCAAGGCGCCCAACTGGGCGCCGCCCGGCCAGCAGCGGCACATCCAGGTCGACCTCGACGAGGAGGTGCTCGGCATGAACAAGCCGGTCGACCTCGCCCTCGTCGGGGACGCCCGGGAGACGCTGCGTGCCCTCCGCCAGGAGCTCGGGGACGCCGACACAGGTCGCGACCGCCGCTCGCGCCGCGTCCAGGAGTACGCCGGCAAGGTCGCCGGTGTGCGCACCAAGCTCGACAAGGCGCTCGACGACGACCGGAGCCCGGTCCATCCCGCCCGGGTCGCCTCGACCGCCCAGCAGGTGCTGCCCGAGGACACGGTGTGGGTCTTCGACGGCGGCAACACCGCGGTCTGGGCGAACTTCTACCACCAGGCCCGGGTGCCGAGGTCGATCGTCGGGACCTTCAAGTTCGGCCACCTCGGCGCCGGACTCGGCCAGGCGCTCGGCGCCCAGGTCGCCGCCCCGGACCGCACCGTGTGCTGCATCATCGGCGACGGCGCCTTCGGCATGCAGCCGCAGGAGATCGAGTCCGCGGTCCGCCACGGCCTGCCCGTCATCTACCTCGTGCTCGCCGACCGGGCCTGGGGCATGGTCAAGATGTCGCAGCAGATCGCCGCCAAGCCGCTGAAGACGGTGGCCAAGAAGATGATCCAGCACCAGTCGCTCGGCGAGGACGAGATCATCTACGCCGACTTCGCCGAGATCCGCTACGACGACCTCGCCCGCGCCATGGGCGCCCATGGTGAGCGGGTCAGCAAGCCCGGCGACCTGGCGCCCGCGCTCCAGCGGTGCCGGGAGTCCGGTCTGCCAGCCGTGGTCCACATCGACGTCGACCGCGTCGAGCACCTGTGGGCCCCGGCGCTGCGGACCTTCAAGAAGATGCACCAGGAGCCGGGCTCGTGACAGCACCCTGGGTCGGCGAGCTCGCCACCACGTCCGCGGTGGTCGCCGCGGACTCGGTCGACGACCTCTCGCTCAACTTCAGCCCGGCCACGGTGCTGCTGCTGAACGTGATCCTCGGACTCATCATGTTCGGGGTCGCGCTCGACGTCCGGGTCAGCGAGCTGCGGGCCCTGGCCAGCGCGCCCAAGGCGGTGGCGGTCGGGCTGGTCGCCCAGTTCCTGCTGCTGCCGGCCCTCACCTTCGGCCTCACCCGGATCCTCGACCCGGCGCCGTCGATCGCGCTCGGCATGATCCTGGTCGGGGCGTCACCGGGCGGCAACATCTCCAACTTCATCACCCACCTGGCGCGGGGCAACACCATGCTCTCCATCGGCATGACGGGTGTCTCGACCATCCTCGCCGTCGTCATGACGCCGCTGAACTTCGCCTTCTGGGGCTCGAGGAACGACGAGACCGACGCGCTGCTGCGCTCGGTGCGCCTCGACCCGATCGAGCTGGTGCTCACGATCGCGCTGCTGCTCGCCGTCCCCGTCGCGCTCGGCATGACCGTGCGGGCCAAGCGGCCGGATCTCGCCGACCGGCTGCACAAGCCGATGCGGATCGCGTCGCTCGCGTTCTTCGCGGCCTTCGTCGCGGTCGCGTTCGCGTCGAACCTGCAGAACTTCGTCGACTACATCGGCTTCGTGGCGATCGCGGTGTTCCTGCTGAACGCCATCGCGCTGGCCTCCGGGTACGGCGCTGCAGCCGCGCTGCGGCTGCCGGAACGGGACCGGCGGGCCATCTCGATCGAGGTCGGCATCCAGAACTCCGCCCTCTCCCTGGCGCTGATCTTCAGCTTCTTCGACGGCCTCGGCGGAATGGCGCTGGTCGCCGCCTGGTGGGGCATCTGGCACATCATCGCCGGGCTCTCGTTGGCCGCCTTCTGGGCCAGACGCACGCCCAGCGGGGAGGACGAACCGGTCCCGGGGGCGGTGGCATGAGCGCCGAGTCGCAGCAGCGAGCGCCGGTGCTCGTCACCGGCGGAAGCGGCTACCTCGGCTCGCTGGTCGTGGCGCGGCTCGCCGAGGAGGGCCTCGACGTCGTCGCGCTCGACGTCCGACCGCCGGCTCAGGAGGCCCCCGGCGCTCGGTACGTGACCGCCGACCTGCGGGAGACCGACCTCGCCGCCCTCATCGCCGAGCACGGGGTCGGGTCGGTCATCCACCTCGCCGCGATCGTCAACCCACCGGCCGGCATGAGCGAGCAGACCCTGCACGACATCGAGGTCGGCGGCACCCAGCGACTGCTGGAAGCCTGCGTCGCCGCTGGCGTCGGGCACGTCACCGTGTCGTCCTCCGGCGCGGCGTACGGCTACCACCTCGCCAACCGCGGACACCTGCTCACCGAGGAGGACCCGGTGCGGGGCAGCGACGAGTTCGCCTACTCCCGGCACAAGGCGGAGGTGGAGCGGCTGCTGGCGCAGTACCGACGGGTGCATCCCGGCCTGGGGCAGCTGGTGCTGCGGCCAGGCACGATCCTGGGGGAGGCGACGCACAACCAGATCACCGACCTGTTCGAGGGACGAGCGATGCTCGGCCTTCGCGAGAGCGACATCCCCTTCGTCTTCATCTGGGACCAGGATGTCGTCGAGGTCATCGTCCGCGGCGTGCTCGACCAGGTGAGCGGCAGCTACAACCTCGCCGGCGACGGTGTGCTCACCGTGGCCGACATCGCCGAGATCGAGGGGAAGCGGCTGGTGCGACTCCCCGCCGGCCTGCTGGTGCGAGCCCTGGGGCTGGCCCGCCGGCTGAGGATCGGCCAGTACGGACCCGAGCAGGTCGACTTCCTGCGCTACCGCCCGGTCCTGGCCAACGACAAGCTCAAGCGGGACTTCCCGGGGCTGCCCACCAAGAGCAGCCGCGAGGCCTACGAGGTCTACCGCGTGGGTCGGCAGTCCCGTCAGCAGACCTCGCCCCAGCCCTCACCCAGTGGCGGCGACGGTGGCTGAGGACGTCGCGCCCGGGGCGGCCGACCGACCCGTTGCCCTTGTCACCGGGGCCGCCGGCGCGATCGGACAGGCCCTGGTCCGCCGCCTCGCCGACGGTGGCTACGCCGCGGTCGGCAGCGACCTCGCCGACCAGCCCCCGGCGGCACTCAGCCAGGCGCTTGCGCACTGGTGCCCCGCGGACGTCACGTCGGGCTCCGACATGCGGAGGCTGGTCGGCGGACGTCGTCGGCTCGCAGGGGCGGCTCGACCTGCTGGTGCTCAACGCCGGCGTCACGGCGCTCGGCAACCTGGCCGGCACCGACGAAGACGTGTTCACCCGGACCCTGGACATCAACGTCCACGGGCCGTTCCGGCTGGCGCGCGCCGCCCTCCCCGCGCTGATCCGCAGCCGCGGCAGGATCGTCGTCCTGTCGAGCGTCGCGGGCTTCGCGCCGGTGGCCGGGCGGCCGGCGTACACCGCCAGCAAGCACGCGGTCAGCGGGCTCTTCGAGTCGGTGAGGCACGAGCTGGAGGACGACGGGGTCGGGCTGACCATGGTCTACCCGACGTTCCTCGACACCTCACCGGCCGACCTCAACACCGCCTCGACCCCGGCGGCGGCAGCCCCGTCTCGGACGGTCGCCGGCCCGCTGCTCACCGCCGATGACGTGGCGGCGTCCGTGGTCGAGGCGGTCCGACGGGGGCGACCCGTCGTCCGGCCGGGGCGTACGGCGCAGGCGGCGTACCACCTGCACCGGCTGCTGCCGGGGGTCTACCGCAGGGCCATGCTCCGTCGCCTCCGCTGATCTCGAGCTGGGCCGGATGGGGCAGGCAGCGCTCAACTACAGCGCGGAGAGCCCGGGCACCACGTGCTCGCCCAGGGTCTGGACGAACGTGGCTGGGTCGTTGCTCGGCGGCATCACGTGGACCTCGTCGATGCCGATGTCGGCGAAGGCCCTCATCTGTTCCACGAAGGCAGCGCCGTCCGCTGCGGGATCGACGGGCGCCATGCACGTGATCGTCTTGCGCAGGCGGTCGTAGGAGGTGCCCTCGTTGTCGCAGTGCGCGCGCAGCACCTCCAGCTTGTGGACCGTCCCGGAAGCATCTGCCGGATCGCCGAAGAGGTTGCAGGCATCGGCGTACTTCGCCACGAACCGAAGGGTCTTCTTCTCCCCGGTACCGCCGACCATGATCGGCGGCGTACGGATCGGTTGCGGACGATTCAGCGTGCGGCCGAGCTGGTAGTGCTCGCCGTCGTAGGGACCCTCGTCGTCGCTCCACATCTGGCGCACGATCTGGAGAGTCTCCTCCAGCCGTTCGAACCTCTCCTTCGTCGAGGGGAACGGGACGCCGAGTCCGACCGCCTCCTCCTGGTACCACGCAGCGCCGATCCCCAGCAGTGCGCGCCCACCCGTGAGCACGTCGAGGGTCGTGATGATCTTCGCGAGCAGACCAGGGTGGCGGTACGTCGTCCCGGTGACAGGAGCTGCAGCTCGGCCGTCGTCGTGTGCGCGGCCAGGAAGCCGAGGGTCGTGTAGCCCTCCGGAGGTTCGGGTCCGGTCCCCGACCATCTCCATCTGCCAGTAGTGGTCCATGACAGAGAGGTTGTCGATGCCACCTTCGTCGACGGCTCTGCCGGTCGCTGCCAACATCGGCGCGATGGCCGGCGGGCCGCCTTCGAAGTCGTAGGTGACCAGGTGCACTCCGAGCTTCATGACTCGAAACTACATCGCCCGCGCGCCTCGGCGCGGTGTGCGACGTCGAGGACTGCCGCGGTCCGGCCACGCGCACCACGAGAGGTCGAGCCGCCGCACGGAAAGGCCGGAGGGCGAACCGGACCGGGCCGACTAGCCTGCTCTCATGGAGTTGCTGACTGCGGCCGAGGGGCTGCTCGACGCCACCGGGAACGCGGTGACGCTGTGCCCGAACCACGGCGCCCACACCCGGACCGAGCCGCGATGAGCACCCGCACCCACAGCCACACGGTCGAACAAGCGGGCCCGCAGCGGACGAGGCTGGGACGACGCGCCAGGCTGCTGGCGGCAGCATCGGTCGCCTACAACGGCATCGAGGCGGTGATCGCCGTCGCCGCCGGGCTGGCCGCCGGCTCGGTCGCCTTGGTCGGGTTCGGGTTGGACTCGGTCGTGGAGGTCTCCTCCGGGCTGATCGTCTTGTGGCAGTTCCGGCACAAGGTGCCCGAGTCGCGAGAGCAGCTGGCATTGCGGCTGATGGCGCTGTCCTTCTTCGCTCTCGCCGGCTACGTGACCTTCGAGTCGCTGCGTACCCTCGTCGGCGACCACGAGGCGGAGATCTCGAGGGTGGGCATCGGTCTGGCCGTGGCGTCGCTGCTCGTCATGCCGTTCCTGTCGTGGGCGCAGCGCCGCACCGGTCGGGCCTTGGGCTCGGGCGCTGTGGTCGCCGACGCCACCCAGACCTTGCTGTGCACCTACCTGTCCGCGGTGCTGCTGGCCGGTCTGCTGCTCAACGCGACCTGGGGTGGTCCTGGGCCGACCCGGTCGCGGGGCTGGTGATCGCCGCCGTGGCGGCCCGGGAAGGGGTGGAGGCCTGGCGTGGTGAGAACTGCTGCGCTCCGGTCGGGGCCGCCGACTGCGGCCTTGACGCCATCGACACGGCGAGCGCATGCTCGGACACCGTGGAAAGATGCTCGGGCGGCAGCGGGCGCGTCCGCGACGTCGATACCGACCACCACACAGGCGGCACCCGATGAGCGACGTGCCGTTTCCGCCGCGCCGGTCGGTGCCGCTGTTGACGCAGATGGCCGATGACCTCACCCGCGCGGGCTCACTGCGCCCGGCGACCGCGGCAGCGAGGTGACCGGAACCCGCACCCAGGAGCTGACGACCACAGGGATCTACCGCTACTCCCGCACCCCGCAGTGCCTGGGCTACCTGGTGGCCCTGTCCGGCGCCGCTCTGGCCAGGCGCAGCGGCGCGGCCCTGGGCGCCACCGGGGTCTTGGCTGCGGCATACACGGTGTGGATCCCGGTCGAGGAACGCCACCTGGCCGACCTCGTCGGCCAGCACTACCTCGACGACACCCGGCGAACCCGCCGCTGGTGGGGCGCCGCCGGCTGACCTCGCCCCCGCGCTGGTTGCCGCAGGGGTGTCGAACACGTGTCGGACACGCCCCGAGACGCCGAGACCACGACCGCGCCGATCCGAGGTCGGGAGCTCAGCGCCTGGTCTCGTACCTGGTCAGGAGCACGCCGGCGGGGAACGTCCGGGTCTCCACCAGGTCCAGGTTCACCCAATCGTCCAGGGCCGTGAAGAACGGCGTGCCGCTGCCCACCAGGACCGGGTGGGTGGCGATCGCGTACTCGTCGACCAGCCCGGCCCGCATGGCCGCCGCGGCGAGGGTGGCGCCACCGATATCCATGGGACCGCCATCCTCGGTCTTGAGCCGGATGATCTCGGTGACAGCGTCGCCGGTGACCAGGCGGGCGTTCGAGTCGACCGCGCTGGTCGTGGAGGAGAACACCATCTTCGGCATGTCCCGCCAGCGGCGGGCGAACTCGATCTGCGCCGGTGTGGCGCCAGGCTGCTGGTCGGCGGTCGGCCAGTGGGAGCTCATCGTCTCCCACAGTCTGCGCCCGTACAGCGCCAGGTCCGTCGCCCCCACCCGGTCGGACCACCACTGGAACAGCTCGTCGCTCGGCACGCTCCAGCCGAGGTCGTCGCCGGGTGCGGCGATGTAGCCGTCCAGGCTCACGTTCATGCCGAAGGTCAGTCTCCGCATGGCGTCAGTCTCCCGTGCGCCGGTATTCGGCGTGCAGACCAATACCGCGCGGGCAACGAACAGGGGGATGCCGTTCGCCTGCGACTCGCCGGTCACGCCAGGCACGCGCCAGCCCATCTCGACGCCGCTCCGATCCAGCGGGACGGCGTCAGCGATCTGCTGATCGGCGCCTGACCGAGACGTCAGCAACTGCGGCTGGTCGACGCGCTGTAGGTCCAGTTGGCCGTCTCGCTCGGCCTTCGGTTGGTCGCGACCGACCGCCGCCTCCGCCCTGCCCCCGCTGCGGACGTCGGTGGCGTGACTCCCACGAGAGGAGCCATCCTCGATCTCGCCCGAGCGCTTCGATTGGGGACCCCGAGTTCCCTTTGGCTGGCGGTACTGGCGCGCGGGCACGACTGCTCCTTTCGGCGATCTCCCCGACCAGGCAGGTGAAGGACCATTGGCAATGACCGGTGCAGGCGGCACCACCTGGCGCTAGCGTCGAGCACGGACGACGGCGGGACCCAGTTGGGGCTGAGGCTGAACGTTCATCAGTGGACGGGAGACACACCATGGCCGACGTCGACGAGGCGACCGTGCGCAGTGACGCCCGGGCGTGGCGCGGGCTCCTCATCACCGGGGCGTGGTGCGCCTTCGCGAGTGTCGCGATGATCGTCGTGCAGGTCCCCCTCTACATCATCTGGCCACCGCCTGAGTCGACGGAGGGGTTCTTCGAGCTGCTGCTGGACAACCCGGTGCTGGGCCTGGTCTCGCTGGACGTGTTCTACGTCGTCTCGAACGCCCTGATGTACCTGGTCTATCTCGCGCTGGCCGTGGTGCTGTGGCGGGTCAGCCGGTCGGCCGTCGTGATCGCGCTCGCGTTCTGCGTCGTCGGAATCGCCGCCTTCATGAGCAGCCCGCGCCCGGTCGAGATGCTGTCCCTCGCCCACGCGTACGCCGCCGCAGACGCCGAGACCCGCACCGCCTTGCTGGCGACCGGAGACGGCATGCTCGCGACGTGGGCGGGCACGGGCTACGACATCTACTACTACTTCACCTTCGTGACCTTGGCGGTCGTGGCCGCTCTCATGCTGCGATCCTCGATCTTCAGCCGAGCCACGGCCGTGTGGGGCCTGGTGAGCGCCGCCCTCATGACCGTCCCCACCAACTTCGGTACGGTCGGCATGGTGTTCGCGATCGCGTCCTTGGTGCCGTTCTCGGTGTTCGCCGTCCTGGTCGGCAAACGCCTGCTGGAGCTCGCAAGCCCGGAGAAGCCCGCGGCGGCCACCTGAGGTCCACCAGACCGGGGCGCGGGCAGATCGGGCCGGGACGCATCGCCCATGTTGACGACGAGCCGCTGGTCGACCGATCGTGCCAGGGCGTCAGGGTCTGGGCACCCTTCGTGGCCGCAGGTCCTGCGGGCCGCCGTAGTCACCCCGAGGGGTGACGATCGTCCCCGCCTCTCCCTCGATGATCGCCTCGGCGTCCTCGAGCCGTCCGATCGCGGCCATGTCGCCGGTGAGCTCCACGAACCGGCACACCGCGTCCACCTTCGGGCCCATCGACCCCGCTGGGAACTCCTCGCGACGCAGCATCGCCGGGGTGGCGCGCAGGATCGGCTCCGCGTCCGCGGTGCCGTACCCCCGGACCGCGGCTTCGACGTCGGTGAGCACCAGCAGCGCGTCCGCCTCCAGGGCCTCTGCCAGCACCGCCGTGGTGAGGTCCTTGTCGACGACGGCCTCCACGCCCTCGAGGAACCCGTCCTCGTTGCGGATCACCGGCACCCCGCCGCCGCCGGCGCAGACCACGATCGCGGAGCTGTTGAGCAGCAGCCGGATCAGCCGGGTCTCGACGACGCGCTGCGGTCGAGGTGACCCGACGACCCGACGCCAGTGGTCGCCATCAGGCTTCATCGCCCAGCCGCGGACCTCGGCCAGGCGTCGGGCTTCCGCTTCGTCGTAGACCTCACCGACGAACTTCGACGGGTCTTCGAAGGCCGGGTCGTTGGCCTCGACCAGCGTCTGGTTGATGATCGCCGCCACCTGTCGGCCCGGCAATACGTTCTGCATGGCCTGGAGCAACCAGTAGCCGATCATCCCCTGGGTCTGCGCGCCGAGCACGTCGAACGGGTAGGGGGTGGTCAGCCGGGGGTCGGAGGCCGACTGCAGCGCCAGCACCCCGACCTGAGGCCCGTTGCCGTGGGTGATCACGAGCTCGTGCTGCTGGGCGAGCGGGGCGAGCGCGGTCACCGCGCGGACGACGTTCGCCTCCTGCACCGAAGCGTCGGGCTTCTCACCGCGTCGCAGCATGGCGTTGCCGCCGAGTGCGGCGACGATGCGCATCTCAGCCTCCCAGCGTGGCGACCATGATGGCCTTGATGGTGTGCATCCGGTTCTCCGCCTGGTCGAAGACGATCGAGTGGGGCGACTCGAACACCTCGTCGGTCACCTCCAGCGCCTCCATCCCGGTCTTCTGGTAGATGTCCTCACCGACCTTGGTGCCCCGGTCGTGGAAGGCCGGCAGGCAGTGCATGAACCTCACCGACCGGTTGCCGGTCTGCTCCAGCAGCGTGTTGTTCACCTGGTAGGGCCGCAGCAGCTCGATGCGCTCGTCCCAGACCTCCTTGGGCTCGCCCATCGAGACCCACACGTCGGTGTAGACGAAGTCGACGCCGGCCACGCCCTCGGCGACGTCCTCGGTGTGGGTCAGCCGGGCGCCGGTCTGGGCGGCGATGTCCGTGGCGGTGGCGGTCACGTCGTCGCCGTTCCACAGCGACTTGGGCGCCACGATCCGCACGTCCATGCCCATCATCGCCCCGCTGACCAGCAGCGAGTTGCCGACGTTGTTCCGGGCGTCACCCAGGTAGGCGAAGGCGATGTCCTCGTCGTACTTGTGGGCGTGCTCTCGCATGGTGAGCATGTCGCAGAGCGTCTGGGTGGGGTGCCACTCGTCGGTCAGCCCGTTCCACACCGGGACGCCGGCGAAGCGGGACAGGACCTCCACGTTCTCCTGCGCCGAGCCGCGGTACTCGATGCCGTCGTACATCCGGCCGAGGACGCGCGCGGTGTCGGCCATGGACTCCTTGTGGCCGATCTGCGACCCGGACGGGTCGAGGTAGGTGACCCGGGCCCCCTGGTCGAAGGCGGCGACCTCGAACGCGCACCGGGTACGGGTCGAGGTCTTCTCGAAGATCAGGGCGAGGTTCTTGCCGGTGAGCCGAGGCAGCTCCGAGCCGGCGTACTTGGTCGCCTTGAGCTCTGCGGCCATGCCGAGCAGGAACTTCCACTCCTGTGGGGTGAAGTCCGGTTCCTTGAGGAAGCTGCGGTTGCGCAGGTTGAACGCCATGGCTCAGATCCCGTCTCTCTCGATGGGGCAGGACATGCAGCGTGGGCCGCCTCGCCCACGGCCCAGCTCGCTGCCTTGCATGGTCACCACCTCGATGCCCTCCTTGCGCAGGTGGGTGTTGGTGGTGACGTTGCGCTCATAGGCGACCACCAGGCCGGGCCGGACCGCAAGCACGTTGCAGCCGTCGTCCCACTGCTCCCGCTCGGCGGCGTGCACGTCCTGGGTCGGGGTGAGCACGTTGATGCTGTCCAGGCCCAAGGAGCGCGCGATGGCGGTGTGCATCTCCTCGGGCGGATGGCCAGTGACCTTCAGCTCCTTCGGTCCCACCCCCGGCTCGATCGTGTAGGAGGGCAGCATCCCCAGACCGGCGTACTGGGTGAACGTCTCCTCGTCGACCATTGTCATCACCGTGTCCAGGTGCATGAAGGCGCGCTTCTTCGGCATCGACAGGGCCACGATGCTGGTGGCGGCCTCACTTGCGAACAGCCGGGTCGCGAGCCGCTCGACGCCTTGCGGAGTCGTCCGCTCGCTCATCCCGACCAGCACCGCACCACGACCGAGCACCATCATGTCGCCGCCCTCGGTCGTCGCCGCGCCGTTCACGGTGCCCTCGGACCAGACCCGGAACGGCGAGTCCGCGAACAGCGGGTGCCACCGGTAGATCGCCTCGTAGTGGATCGTCTCCCGCATCCGGGCACGCTTGCGCATGGAGTTGATGGACACGCCGTCGTACACCCACGCCGACGTGTCGCGGGTGAACATGTGGTTCGGCAGCGGTGTGAGGATGAAGTCCTCGAGGTCGAGGGCATGCACCACGACCGAGGCCGGCTCCTCGACGTGCTCGAGCAGCTCTCTCTTGGTGATCCCACCGATGAGGTAGCGCGTCAGCGCCTCGTCGTCGAGGGCGGTGAACATCGCGAACAAGGCGTCGAGTGCCATCGGTCCGTAGACGCGCTCGTCGAGGGAGTGTTCGAGGACGTAGTGCTTGGCCTCCGGGATCTCGAGCGTCTCCTGCAGCAGCTCGTCCAGCAGGTGGACCTGGACACCCAGATCGCGGAGCGACTCGGCGAACGCGTCGTGCTCCTGCTTGGCGCGCTTGACCCACAGCACGTCGTCGAAGAGGAAGTCGTCCTTGTTGGTCGGGGTGAGGCGTTTGAGCTCCAGGTCGGGCCGGTGAAGGATCACCTGGTGGAGCCGGCCGACCTCGGAGTCGACGTGCAGTGTCATGCGCCCTCCTGCGCTCTCCCGATTCCCCCGCCGGGTATGAAGAAGGACCGGCGAATGCGCGGCCCCGCCCCCACCGTGCGCCTTGGGGGCCCGCCAGGAGAGGGCCAAAAGTCCCGAGTGTGGGTTCCTTCGTCCGTCGCCCGATCCCCAAGGGCATGGTCGGATGAGCCCGGGGGCCACACCACCTGGGAGAGGGAACATGGCTGCTGACGCGTCGCCGGCGAAACCGGATCCGGACACCACCACCCCCGCGAAGGCGCGCTTCCAGTTCCCCAGCGCCTTCACGGTGCTCTTCCTGGTCACCGTCCTGGTGTGGCTGTTGGCCTTCGTGATCCCCACCGGCTCCTACCGGGCCGACCCGGAGACCGGCCGCCCGGTGCCCGGCAGCTACGAGGCGGTGGACGCGGGCCTGTCCTTCGCCGATCGACTCATGCAGCTGTTCCTGGCGCCCATCAACGGCTTGTACGGCATCGCCAGCTCCGAGACCGGCTTCATCGGCCCCTACGAGAGCGGGGAGCTCTTCGGTGCCGCGGGTGTCTTCCTGTTCGTGATCGCCATCGGCATCTTCATCACGATGTCGATCCAGACCGGTGCGATCGACAACGGCGTCGCCCACGTGGCGAAGCGGTACGGCAACCGTGGCGCCGTCGTCATCGCGATCCTCATGGTGCTGTTCTCCGTCGGCGGCACCACGGAGGGGATGGCCGAGGAGACCCTGGGCTTCTACGCCCTGGTGGTCCCCCTGATGCTGAGCCTCGGCTACGACCGGATGGTCGCCGCGGGCACGATCCTGGTCGGCGCCGGCATCGGAGTGCTCGCCTCCACGGTGAACCCGTTCGCCACGGGGGTCGCCTCGGACGCAGCCGACATCTCGATCGGTGACGGCATCGGCTTCCGTTTCCTGATGTACGTCGTCCTGGTGCCGGTCGGAATCCTGTTCGTGCTCCGCTACGCCAAGCGGGTCAGGGCGGATCCGTCCTCGTCCCTGGTCGGACAGCAGGAGGGGGACGCCGAGGTCGCCGCGGCGGGCATCGGTGAGGTAGCGCCGCTGACCGGCAAGCACAAGAGCGTGCTCGCCATCGTCGGCGTGACGTTCGCGTTCATGATCTTCGCGATCGTCCCCTGGGCACAGGTCGTCAGCGGCCCGGACGCATCGAGCTACGGCTGGCAGCTGGACTGGTACTTCCCCGAGCTGGCCGCCCTGTTCATCGTGATGGCGATCGTCGTCGGGCTGATCGGCGGCCTCGGCGAGAAGGGACTGACGGACACGCTGGTGCGAGGCGCCGGGGACTTCATCGGCGTCGGGCTCATCATCGTCCTTGCCCGCGGAGTCACGGTCATCATGAACAACTCCGAGATCACCGACACCGTGCTCAACTCGATGGAGAGCATCGTCAGCGACACCTCGTCCGGGCTCTTCGGATTCCTGATGTTCCTCATCAACCTGCCGCTGGCCTTCCTGGTGCCCTCCACCTCCGGGCATGCCGCGCTCGCGATGCCGATCCTGGCGCCGCTGGCCGACTTCGCCGGTGTCAACCGGGCGATCGTGGTCACCGCGTTCCAGTCGGCCTCGGGCATCGTCAACCTGATCACGCCGACGTCGGCGGTGGTCATGGGCGGGCTCGCGTTGGCGAAGGTGCGCTACGACCAGTACCTGCGCTTCGTGGCGCCGCTGCTGCTGGTTCTGTTCGTGCTCAGCGGGGCCTTCGTCGCCATCGGCGCGACGTTGTCCTGAGCCGCACCGACCGGAGCCCGACAGCTCCTGAGGCGCTGGCTCCGCTCGGCGTCGTAACCCCTCGGTGGGTCGGTCGTTTGACCGACAACGTCCCCACCAAGGAGTCCGCATGCCCTCACACGCCCGCCGGGCCTTCTCGCTGAGCCTCGCGGCGGCCCTCGCCGCCTTTGCCCTCACCCCCGGCAGCAGTGCCGCGGCGCAGCCGCTGGCACCTGTCTCCGACTACCTGGCCCAGCAGCTGCCCGACCTCTCGCGCCTGTCCAAGACCACCGTGCTGGTGCACGGCGCGACGCTGACCGACGCCGAGGACGCTGTCGCAGCGAGCGGCATGGCGACGGTCACCAGCTTCGACCGGATCGGCGTCGTGGTCGCCCGCGGCACCAAGACCCAGATCGCCGAGGTGCGGGCCGCCGACGGCGTGACCTATGTCGAGGGCAACCAGCCCATCGAGATGTTCGACTACACCTCCAACACCGCGACCCGGGGTGAGGAGGCCGCGACCACGCTCACCGGCGCCGACGGCACCGCGCTGACCGGAGCCGGCGTCTCGGTCGCGGTCATCGACTCCGGGGTCGACCCCAACCACCCCTACCTGAGCGACGAGGACGGCAGCAGCGCCGTCGTGGCCAACAAGAAGGTCGCCTGCGACTTCTTCGAGGTCCTCTGCCAGGTCGTGGACGCAGGACCGCTCGACACCGACACCCTGTCGGCCGGTGGCCACGGCACGCACGTCAACGGCATCGTCGCCGGCCGCCCGACCGACGTCAGCGGCGGAACGCTCCGCGGTGCCGCCCCGGGCGCCTCCCTGGTCTCGCTCTCGACGGGTGCCGTGCTGTTCATCGTCGGCGCCGACGCGGCCCTCAACTGGGTGCTGGAGAACCACGATGCCCCCTGCGGAGACGGGGTTCCCGCCTCGACCTGCCCGCCGATCAAGGTCACCAACAACTCCTACGGCCCCACCGGTGGCGGCGAGCTCGACCCGAGCTCGGCGACCGTGAAGCTCCAGCGGGAGCTGGCGGCCGAGGGTGTCGTCACCGTGTGGGCCAACGGCAACGACGGCGGCGACGGCTCCGAGAACCTCTCCAACCCGCCCGGCCAGGACCCGACCGGCGGCATCCTCTCGGTGGCCTCCTACAGCGACCAGGAGACCGGCACCCGCGACGGCGTGGTCAGCGACTTCTCCTCCCGCGGGCGCTCGGGCCAGCCCGGCACCTACCCCGACATCTCCGCACCCGGCGACACCATCACCTCGTCCTGCCGGATCTACCTGCCGATCTGCTCGACCGGTCTCGACCCGGTCGAGGGCGGTGACTACAACACCATCAGCGGCACGTCGATGGCTGCGCCCCACGTCGCGGGGATCGTGGCGCAGCTCTTCCAGGCGGTGCCGGACGCCACCCCGGCCGACGTGGAGGCTGCGCTCACGAGCAGTGCTCACAAGTTCGCGTTCGGTGCTCCCTACGAGACGGTCGGCGGCGTCACCACGTCGTACGACAAGGGTGCGGGTCTGGTCGACGTCGTCGCCGCGGTGCAGGCGCTGCGCACCTGAGGGTCAGCCTCCGCCGGTCCGCACGACCGGCTGCGGCGAGCGGGTACCTCGGGTTACCGTCCGAACGTGCCCGCTCGCCGCTTCTTCCCGACCGCTCGGGCGTCGGCAGCGCTGGCGGTCTCGGCGGCGGTCCTGCTCAGCGCCGTCCTGGCGTCGGGCGGGGAGGCCGACCCGCCGTCCCCGTCGCCCGCACCTCACTGACCGCGGCTCACCGCATCCAGCCGCTTCCGACCGGCGAGGCATGGGACTACCAGCTGGGCGGCGCCAGGTCGGTGCCGTCGCAAGTCGGAGTCGTGGTGCGGGATCGGCGGGCCCGGCCGGCGCCCGGGCGCTACAACGTCTGTTACGTCAACGGCTTCCAGACCCAGGCCGACGAGCGGCGGTTCTGGCGCAAGCGGATGCACCTGGTCCTGCGACGTGATGGCCGTCCGGTCGTGGACGGGGCGTGGCAGGAGTGGTTGCTCGACGTGCGTACCCCCGCCAAGCGTCGTGCGCTGGCGCGCATCGTGGGCCGCTGGGTCGCCGGCTGCGCCGTCGACGGCTTCGACGCGGTCGATCTGGACAACCTCGACTCCTTCACCCGGTCGCGTCGGCTGCTGAAACGCGGCCAGGCCGTCGCGTTCGCGCGGCTGCTCGTCGGCCGGGCCCATCGTCACGGGCTGGCCGTCGCGCAGAAGAACTTCGCCGACCTCGACGGCACCCGGGTCGGGTTCGACTTCGCGATCGCCGAGGAGTGCGGACGCTGGCACGAGTGCGGGAGCTATCTGCGGCACTACGACGCCCGCGTGCTGGCCGTCGAGTACCGCGACCGCGACTTCGCTCGCACCTGCGCTCAGTTCGACGGTCGGCTCTCGGTGCTGCGGCGAGACCTGGCGCTGCGACCCCGCGGCGTCCGGCGGTGGTGCTGAGTCGCCAGGTCGCAGCCGTCAGGTCGCGGCGACGACGAGGACTCGAGCTGAGGACGCGGCCCTGGTCGCTGCGACCGGGTCCGCGTCGAGCGCCCCACTGGCGAGGCCGCCGTCCAGCAGCAGCGTCAGGCTGCGGGCCAAGGCGTCGGGATCGTCGGCACCGGCGCGCTCGGCGAGCTCGGTGACCCAGCCGAGCACGGCCTGCTTGTGGGCCACAGTGCGCTGGTGGACCGCGCTGCCGGGCTCGGCCTCGGCGGCCGCGTTGATGAACCCGCAGCCCCGGTAGCCCTCCCGCCGGCACGCCGTCCGCAGCGCATCGAAGAGCCCGACCAGCTGGTCGGCAGGTTCGGGTCCGGCAGCCTCGGCGGCCGCGTGCAGCTGCCCGGTCCAGATTGTGTCGATCCGGTCGAGGTAGGCCAGCACCAGGGTCTCCTTGCGTGGGAAGTGCTTGTAGAACGTCGCCTTGGCCACCTCCGACTCGGCGATGATGAGGTCGATCCCGACGGCCTTGATGCCTCGGCTGTAGAAGAGCCGTGACGCCGTGTCGAGGATGCGTTCGCGTGCCGGTGTCCGCGCCATGGCTTGATTGTAGACAGACCTGTCTGTTAGTGTCCTGACCGCGCCACCTAGACAGATCTGTCTATCTCACCAGGAGCCTCGCATGAACGTCGCAGTCCTCGGTACCGGCATGGTCGGTCAGGCCATCGCGGGCCGGCTCCACCAGCTGGGCCACGCCGTCACCGTCGGCACCCGGGACCCCGGGGCCGCCCTCGCCCGCTCCGAACCCGACGGCTTCGGCGCCTGGCACGAACAGCACCCCGACATCGCGGTGGCGACCTTTGCCGACGCCACGGACGGTGCGGACCTCGTCGTCCTCGCCACCGCCGGCACCGCCACGCTCGGCGTCCTGGAGCAGGTCGGGTCGGAGCGCCTGGCCGGCACCGTCGTGCTCGACATCAGCAACCCGCTCGACTTCAGCGAGGGCATGCCGCCGAGCCTGTTCGTCGCGAACACCGACTCGCTGGGCGAGCAGGTCCAACGGGCCTTCCCCGCAGCGAAGGTGGTCAAGGCGCTCAACACCATGAACGCCCACCTCATGGTCGACCCCCAGCAGCTGGACGACGGTGCCTTCACGACGTTCGTCTCGGGCGACGACCCCGAGGCGAAGGCGACCGTGGTGGCGCTGCTGGAGTCCCTGGGCCACCAGGACGTCATGGACCTGGGTGGCATCAGCACCGCGCGGGGCACCGAGATGCTGATGCCGATCTGGATCCGGCTGTGGGGCTCGCTCGGCACGCCGATGTTCACCTTCAAGGTGGTGCGCTGACTCCCCTCGGGACCCCTGCGCGGGACCGCTTCAGTCGAGCCGACACTCGATCCGGGTCGTCCAGGGGGGAGTCGGCGGCAGCACCTGGCCGTCCCGCGCCAGCAGCCCGACCACGACCGCGGCGCCGGCGGGAGGGACCTCCGGCCACGGCGTGTAGCCGTCGGTGAGCACCACGACGACCTCGGGGCGTGGACGCTGCCGCTCGACCGCCGCCAGGCCGGCGCGCAGGTCGGTGCCGCCCCCGCCCCCGAGCCTGGCGTCGCGGGCGCGGCGTACCCGTTGGACCGTGTGGACCGCGGCGTCGCAGGAGTAGAGGGTGACCTCTCCGGTGGCGCCGAGTGAGCTGAGCGCGCCGTCCACCTCTCCGAGCGCGCGGCCGAGCAGCACGTCGTCGACGCTGCCCGAGGTGTCGACGACGACGGCGACCTTCGGCAGCGGACGCCGCATGCCCGGCAGGACAACCCGGGGCGCGGCACCGCGGACGCCGCCGGCACGCCGGGACGGGCGCGTGTAGGTGTACTCGCCCCGGCCCGCCGCCCAGCCGACGGCGCGTCGGACGGACTGGGCCAGCAGCGGCTCCCACGCCACCTGGGGCTCGAGCACGTCGCGCACCCAGCGCCACGCGTCGCCGGGGCGGTCGCCGCGCTGCTGCACGTGGCTGCGGTAGTCGATGGCCACCCGCCGCCGGATGTCTCCGGCCGCGGCCTGCTCGACACCACCGTCGGCCTCGGGGGGAAGCTCGTGGCTACGCGGGATGCCGTCGCAGCCACTGCCGCAGGAGTCGTCGACCGGGTCGGGCTCGGGGGCTGGTCCCTCGTGGTCTGAGGTCGGGTCCTCGGCCGACCCGGCGGGCAGCCTCGACAGCTGGGCGTAGTACTCCTCGGCCGAACGGCCGGGCGGCAGGCCGAGATCCTGCGCCGAGGGCAGGCCGTCGGGACTCAGCCGGTCGGCGCCCAGCGTCTGGTGCACCGCTGCGTCGGCGGCGCGATGCCACTGCTCCGCGCTGCTGGCATCCACGTCCAGGCTGCGGGCACGAGAGGCGTGGTCGGCCAGCAGGTGCCAGACCACGTGGGCCAGCTGCCGTCCCACCTCGGCCACGGACGAGCGGGCGAACCATGCCGGGTTGACGTAGATCCGCCACCGCTCGTCCACGCTCAGCGCCGTCACCGTCTCACTCGCGACCGGGACCAGGGCGTACAGCGCGGTCGCGAGATAGGGCAGCTCGCGCGGGGCGTCGTCGGACGGGGCGGGTCGGCTGGACCCACCCGGGGCGAGGGGAGCCGCGCTGATCAGCCACAGCTTGGCCGCTGACAGCTTGGTGAGGTCGATCGTGTCCATGCCGGCCGCCCTCACGGGGTCAGCAGCCCGGCGAGCGCGAGCGCCGGCGCGAAGACCCTGATCTCGGAGGGCACCGGAACGCCGCTGGGGCGCAGCCCGTCGCGGAGGAGGGCGCGTACCACCGGGACGGCGGGGTCGAGCCCGACCGCGCTCCCGGCCATGGCGCACAGCCGCACCGCCTCGGTCCAGCGCTGCGGCGACGGGTTCCGCGCCACGGCCGCCAGCACGCCCTGCAACGTGACGTAGACGCGGTCGGCTCTCGTGCCGCCGAAGCTGGCCAGGTCGGGCGCCGCCAACAGGTCCTCGGGGTCAGGGAGGTCGAGGGCGGCCACCCAGCTGAGGAACTCGTACGCCACTGCCTCCCCGACGCACCCGGTCACCAGCAGCCGCCGCACCTCCGCCGACGCCTCGACGGCTCGGGCGAAGGCGAGCAGCCGACCGGCGTAGTCCCACGTGCGGGGCGTCGGGAAGGCGCGCCCGCGCGCCGCTGCGTCCTTCGGGATCGAGCTCAGCTGCGACTCCCGGGCGCGGAGGAAGCCCGAGACCAGCACCTGCTGCTCGGCCACGTGGCGTCCGAGGTCGAGCGGTGGCTCGTGGACCGGCAGTGCCGGCCAGGTGCCGGTGACCAGTCCCTCGGCGTACACCTCCAGGGGGAGAGACCAGTCCAGGTGCACGAAGCGGCTCGAGGTGGGCGCGGCGAGCTCCCACCCCGCGGCCGCGACGTCGGCGGGGTTGGCGGCCGCCACGAAGGAGACCGTGTCGGGCAGCTTGAGCGCCCCGACCTCGTAGTGGGTGAGCGGTCGCAGCGCCGCGGCCTGGAGCGCCGGCGACGCCGTCGAGAACTCGTCGAAGAAGGCGATCGACGGCCCGTCGACGGTGGCGAGCCGCTTCGCCCACCCAGGTGGCGCGAGGTCGACCGACCCGTCCGGCGTCACCACGGGGAGCCCCGCGAAGTCGGAGGGCTCGTAGTGGCTGATGATGAGGGACTCGACGTGCCACCCCTGCTGCGCTGCCGACTCCACGACCGCGGTCTTGCCCTCTCCAGGGTTGCCCCACAGCAGCACCGGGATCCGGGCGCTCACGCAGATGCCCACCGCCTGCAGCGCGTGCTCGTAGTCGGTCCTCGTCCTGATCATCATCGGGCGACCGCCCCTCTCTCCGACGCTCGGCCGGCCTCACTGCGCCCGGACGCCCGCTGCGTCCAGGCGTGGACTGTGTGGATGCCGTCGGCGACCAGCTGCTCCACCGCGCCCCGGGTGCCGGTCAGCGTCACCAGCACGGCGAGCTCGGTGCGGTCCACGGACGCGCCCACCGCTTCGCTGTGGGCGCTGAGCAGGTCCACCACCCGACGCGACGGCGGTGTTGCCTCGCCCAGGCCGTAGGCGTCGAGCAGCCTCAGGTGCTCGACGGTCGGCCGGGCGCCGATCGCTGCCCACGCAGCGAGGTCGCGGCCGGCTGTGCGCAGGGTCCGTCGGGTGCGCTGCGCGAGAGCGGTCACCTGGTCGTAGGGCACCGCCTCGTCCGCGAGCGCCAGCACCTTGCCGCGGCTGAGCCCCAGCAGCAGGAACGGGCCGACGTCGTCGAGCCGTCGGGTGCGTTCGGGGCTCAACCACGCCAACCAGGAGGCGACCTGGGGATCAGGGACGAGGCGGAGGGTGCGGGACAGCCAGGCGCGGTCGACCCCGGAGTAGGCGACCCCGAGGTAGTACGTCGGGGGGAGCGGCTCCATGACATCGGCGGCGAGCGCCGCCATCGCCAGGATGGCGTCGGGGGAGATCCCGGCCTCCCACAGGTCACGGAGCCCCTGGGGATGCTGAACCAGCCGACGAGCCGTGGTGGCCGCAGCGGAGTCGAGCTGGTGCGCGGCCCAACCGCCCTCGACCACACGGGTCACCCGAGAGAGGGCGTCGGCCGAGACGTCGTACTGCGCCGAGAGGTGAGCAGGAGTCCGCAGATGACCGGCCGCGGCCTGCGCGGAGCCGTAGGCGGTGCCCCGGCAGCGGCACGCTGTGGCCGACGGAACCCTCCAGTCGACGCGGCCTGTGCGCGGGTGGGGGCGCAGCGCGGGCAGCCGACGCCGGCTGAGCAGACCGGCCGCCCGCCGTACCGCAGGGATCACCGCGTCGACCAGCTCGAGACACGAGCTGAACCCGCCGAAGGCCACCGCGACCCGCTCGGCCTCGAGGTCGTGGGGAGTGAGGACCGTCCAGTCGGGCTCGATGGTGATCCCGTGGGGGCGTCCGCGGCCGCCTGCGCGTTGGGTGCGGCACGGCACCGAGAGCACCAGCGACGTGCCCTCCGGCCCCGGCCCGACCTCGGGTTCGAACTCGCTGCGCCCCATCCAGGGGAGTGTGGCCGCGGCCACCGACATTCCGATGGCCGCGGCGTCGACGGGCCGTCAGCTCGAGAGGCCGTCCTCCATCTCGTCCATCGGACCGGCCATCGGACCGCCCATCGGCCGCCCATCGGACCGCCCATGGGGCCACCGTGGCCGGGCCCGAAGCCGCCACGCCCGAGCCCCTGCCCGCCGCGGCCCTGGCCGCCGAGCACGCCGTTCTCGACGGCGACCAGGATCGCGTCGGCCTGGTCCTGGGTGAGGTCGCCGTCCTCCACGGCTTGCGCGAGACGCTCGGCCAACGCCTCGCGGCGCATGCTCGAGCGCTCGTCCTGGAGGTCGCCCTGCACCGCCTCGAGCGCGGCCAGCACCTTCTCGGTCTCCAGGCCCAGCTCCTCGGCGAGCCGGGAGGCGAACTCCGTGCGCTGCTCCTCGTGCTGCTGCTCGAACTGCTCGTGGACGGACTGACCGGTGGAGTCACCGCCGTCCCCCTGCGAGGAGCCGTCGTCCTCGGCGATCGCCGGGAGGCCGAAACCCAGCACCAGCCCGGCCACGGCTCCTGCGGCGGTCATGGCGACTGTGCGTGCCATCGTCTTCTCCTTCAGTCGGTGTCTGATGTGCCACCAGGATGGCGAGCCGGACTGGAACCCCCCGGAAGGCAGCCTGGGAGTTGGCTGGGAATCACGAGGACCGCACCAACGGCAGCCGTACCCGGAAGGTCGCCCCCTGGCCGGGAGTGGACTCGACCTCGACCTCGCCACCGTGGGCCCGGACCAGCGCGTCGACGATGGCCAGCCCGAGGCCGGCGCCGCCTCCGCTGGCGCGGGAGCGGGAGGCGTCGGCGCGGGCGAAGCCCTCGAACAACGCGCCCTGCGCGGCGACCGGGATGCCCGGACCGTCGTCGACGACCTCCACCACCCCCCATGGCCCGCTGCTGCCCACCCGCACGTGGACGTGGGTGCCGGCCGGGGTGTGGCGTACTGCGTTGACGACCAGGTTGAGCAGCACCTGGCGCAGCCGGGCCTCGTCTCCGAGCACCTCCAGTCCCGCCTCCGGGGCGTCCAGCGTGAGGTGGTGCCCCGCTGCGGTCACGCCGGCGTCGTGGACCACGTCGGCGGCGACGACGACGAGGTCCACAGGCTCCTGGCGCAGCGGACGCTGCCGGTCGAGGCGGGCCAGCAGCAGCAGGTCCTCCACGAGCTCGGCCATCCGGGTGGACTCCTCCTCGATGCGCCGCATCAGGTGGGCCGCCTCGGCGGGGTCCTCGGCCGCACCCTGCCGGTAGAGCTCGGCGAACCCCCGGATCGAGGTCAGAGGGGTACGCAGCTCGTGGCTGGCGTCCGCCACGAACCGTCGCATCCGCTGCTCCGAGGCGTCCTTGGCAGCGAACGCCTCCTCGATCTGGGACAACATCAGGTTCAGCGAGCGCGACAGGCGGCCGACCTCGGTCCGCGGCCCCATGTCCTGGGGCACCCGGTGGGAGAGGTCGCCCCGAGCGATGTCGCCGGCGGCTCCCTCGATCCGTCGAAGCGGTCGGAGGCTCGCCCGCACCAGGGCGAAGCCGATGACCGTGCCGAGGAGCAGCACTGCCGACCCGACCAGGAGGACCACGCGGCGCAGCCGCTGGGTGGTCGCCGCGACCTCGTCGAGTGACGTCGCCACCACCAGGCTCCGGTCCCCGGACAGCGGCGCCAGCAGCACCCGCCAGGGGGTGCCGTCGGCGGCCTCGCGGGTGAACGGCGTGCCAGCGGCCTCGCGCGCGCTCTCGGCGTCGGCGAAGGACAGGTCAGGGGGCTCGCCGGCGAGGGCGCCGACCGAGCGTTGCGCCACCTTCCCGTCACCGTCCAGCGCGGCGACCACGGAGCGGCTGGGGAGCATCGGCGGCGGACCCGCGCGCCGCGGCCCCCGGGGAGCGCTCAACCGGTCTGCGGTCACCGTGAGCTCCTGGTCGACGCGGTCCTCCAGGTAGTCGCGGAGCAGCGACCCCGCCGCCACCCCCGAAACCGCCAGCGCCAGCGTCAGCAGCGCCAGCAGCGTGCCCAGCAGGCGCAGCTGCAACGAGATGTCCGAGCCGAGACCGCCTGAGGTCGACGGCTCGTCGGAGGTCCTGGCGCTGGTCCCTCGGCTCATCGTCGGCTCTCGGGACGCAGGACGTAGCCCACGCCGCGCACGGTGTGCAGCAGCCGGGGGCGGTCGTCCTCCGTCGGCGTCGATGCCGGGGCGTCGATCTTGCGTCGCAGGTAGGAGACGTAGGACTCGACGATCGCGGACTCGCCGGCGAAGTCGTACTCCCAGACGTGGTCCAGGATCTGCGCCTTGGACAGGACCCGGCCGGTGTTGAGCATCAGGTAGCGCAGCAGCTTGAACTCGGTCGGCGAGAGCTCGACGGGGCGCCCGCCGCGCCGCACCTGGTGGCCGTCCTCGTCCAGCTCGAGGTCGGCGACCCGCAGCACGCCGTCCTGGCCGGCGCCGGCCGACGTACGCCGCAGCACGGCCCGGATCCGGGCCACGACCTCCTCGAGGCTGAACGGCTTGGTGACGTAGTCGTCGCCGCCCAAGGTGAGTCCGGTGATCTTGTCCTCCGTGGCGTCTCGCGCCGTGAGGAACAGCACGGGCAGGGTGCGTCCGTCGGCGCGCATCCGGCGCAGCACCTCGAAGCCGTCCATGCCCGGCAGCATCACGTCGAGCACGACGAGGTCCGGATCCACCGCCCGGGCGGTCGCGATCGCCTCGGGACCGTCCGCCGCCGCGTGCACCTCGAAGCCGGCGAACCGCAGGCTGGCCGAGAGCAGCTCCCGGATGTTCGGTTCGTCGTCGACCACGAGCAGCCGGGGGACTCGCTCGTCCCGCGATGCGGAGGGCACAGCCATGGAACCGATTGTGCCGTCGGATGCTGGATGTTTCCTGGGAGTGTCCTGGGAGCCGCGTCGGCAGCCGACCGAGCGGGAGCCGGGTGTGTACCCTGCCGGGGATGTCAGCGGCACCGGGGACGAGGAGGGGCGATGCGGCGCGAACGGGCTCAGGGCCCGATGCTCACGCTGGTGACGGTGGCTGCGCTGCTGCTCGTCGGCTGCGGGTCCCGCGAGGGGTCTGACGCTACGGCCGGCTGGTCGGCGGCGTACGGCCACGTCCACAGCCTCGGCGTCAACCCCGCGGACGACCGCCTGTACGTGGCCTCCCACACCGGCGTGTTCCGGCTGGAGGAGTCCGGGTTCCGTCGCATCGCCGACCGCTACCAGGACACCATGGCCTTCGCCGTGGCCGGTCCCGACCACTTCCTCGCCAGCGGCCACCCCGACCTGAGGGAGGACGAGCACCCGTTGCTGGGCCTGATCGAGTCGCGCGACGCCGCGGAGTCCTGGCGCTCGGTGTCGCTCGACGGCGAGGCCGACTTCCACGCGCTCGAGGTCGTGGGCGATGACATCTACGGGCTCGACTCGCAGTCGGGCCGGCTGATGAGGTCGCCCGACGGGTCGGAGTGGACCACTCTGGGGCGCGTGCTGGCGCTGGACCTCGCGGTGGACCCCCGGGGGTCGGGCGTCGTGCTCCTGACCGACCCGCAGGGAAACCTGATCCGTGTCGACGCGAGGAACGCAGGCGCCACCCCGCGACGACAGACCGGAGCACCTGCCATGGTCGTGGTGGACTGGCGGGGAGACACCGTCGCCGGCGTCGGCGCCCATGGCGAGGTGCACGTCAGTGACGACCGGGGAGCCACCTGGCAGGCCACGGGCAGGCTGCCACGGCCACCCGAGGCGCTCACCCTCGCCGAGGATCGCTGGTACGCCGCGGTGGAGGGCGCGGTGCTGGCCTCCCAGGACAGAGGACGCACCTGGAAGGACGTCACCGCGAGCTCAGCGTGAGCGGACCCGTGCGCCGGCAGCCCGGGCACCCCGCTTCCGGACTCCCAGCCGGCACTTTCTCGGCGTGTCACCCGTGTAGTCGCACGGCCGTGCGGGTATACGGGTGTCCGTGAGCGATTCGCCTTCCGACGTGCATCCGCACCCGGTCGACCCCCTCCGCGTCGCCGCGGCCCGAGCGCGGGTGCCGACGATGGAGGACAGCATCAGGCTGACCGGGGTGCTGTCGCTGATGGCCGACCCGACCCGCGCCCGCCTGCTCTACGCCCTCGACGCGGCCGAGGAGCTGTGCGTCGGCGACCTGGCGCTGGCGCTCGACCTCAGCGAGGACGCCGTGGGCTACGGGCTCCGCCTGCTGCGCACCGCGGGGCTGGTGGCCCGACGCAAGGAGGGGCGCACCGTCTACTACCGCCTGGCCCGGGGCTTTCCGGAGCCGCTGCGCGAGCACTGCCTGCGGCAGCTGGTGACGCTCTCCGAGAGCTCGGCCGGCGAGGGGTGATCTCATCGTGGCCACCGGAGTAATCGCCATGGGGCTGCTCGCCGTCGGCGCGGTGGTCGTCCTGTACCTGCTGCACCGCGCGCTCTCCGTGGAGCCCGAGCCGCTCACCGTGCTGCCCTTCCAGTCGGGGTGGCAGCCCGAAGCGCACGCGCTCTCGCGCTACCACGTGCGGTGGTACCTCGCCACGCTGCTCTTCCTCGCCTTCGACGTCGAGATGCTCTTCATGTACCCGTGGGCCGTCGTCGTGGCCGAGCTCGGCGCCAAGGCCATCGTCGAGATGTTCCTGTTCCTGGGCGCGCTCTTCGTCGCGGTGGCCTGGGCGTGGCGGGAAGGGGCGTTGCGGTGGGTCTGAACGACGTCGTCGCCCGGTCAGCAGCCCGGCGTGCGCACGTGCTCGTGGTCGAGGCCCCGGGGCACTGGCGCACCAGGGCGGCCGTGGAGCGCGCCGCGTTGTGCCGCGGATGGAGGCTGGCGGTCTCACCGGCCGACGCCGACGTCATGGCGGTGTGCGGCCACCCGTCCACCGAGCTGTCACGGGCCATCGAGGGGACCTGGCACCAGATGCCGGGCCCACGCGTGCGGGTGGACGTCGACCAGAGTTCCTCGGCCGCCCAGCAGCTGGAAGCCGCTCACACGGCGCTTCTCGACACCGAGCGCCACCGCAGCGACGCCCGGGTCAGGCCCCAGGCAGCAGACCTGGTGAGCCAGGACCACGGGCATGAGGGCCACCACGGCGACCACGAGGACCACGGCGGCGGCCACGACCACGACGACGGTCATGACCACGGCGGCGGCCACGACCACGGCGACATGGAGATGTCGCCGTCCGGGATCCCACTGGCTGAAGGTGGCGACGATCGCGACGGGCTGGAGATGGACGTCCTACCGGTGCCTCTGGGGCCGGTGCTCCCGGCCTGGCCGGCGGGGCTGGTGCTGCACTGCTCCTGGCACGGGGACGTCATCGCCGAGGCTCGGGCGGAGGTGATCGGGAGCGAGGGCGGCACCACCGTGGCCGACGCCGCCGACCCCCGGCTCCGCACCCTGGACAACCTGGTGTCGCTGCTGACCCTGGCCGGGTGGGGAACCGCCGCTGCACGGTCACGCGGGCTGCGGGACGCCTGGCTCGAGGCCCCGGACTCGGCGCCTGACGGGCTGTCCGAGCTGTGCCGGAAGGTGAGGCGCTCACGGACGCTGCGCTGGGCGCTGCGCGGCCTGCGGCCACTCGACGAGGCGCAGCTGGCGCGCCACGGGCTCACCGCGCACCCGGGTGGTGACGCCGTCGATCGGCTGCTCGCGATGCTCGACCGCCTCGAAGACCCCGCCGGGTCGACCCCCGCCCGCACACCTGCGCCGATGCCTGCCCCGGCGGTGGCCGAGCTGGTGACCGGCCTCGACCTGGGTGCGGCACGACTGGTGGTGGCCGGGCTGGACATCCACACGCTTCGTCCCGGCTACACCACCGAGGCGGTGGCCCATGCCTGAGGTGCTTCTCGCGGCGCCGGCCGGTCCGGTCACGACGGTCGCCCCAGGATGGGTCTTCGTGGCCGCGGCGTTGCTGGGCGGCCTCGTGCTCGCAGCGGCGGTCCTCGACGGCGCTCTGGCGGCCCGGTCGGAGGGGGCACCGTCAGGAGGCAGCCGAGTTCTCGGAGAGACGGCGCGGCTGCTGCGACAGCGTCGGCGCACCACGGTGGAGGCCGACAGCCTGCTGTGGCGCATCGGAGGGGCCGGGCTTCTCGTCACCGCCCTGCTCATGGTCGCGGTCGTGCCGCTGGGGCAGTGGACGCTGCTCGACCTGGACGTCGGCGTGGTGTGGTTCAACGCCCTCGACATCGTGGTCTGGGCCTGCGTCTGGCTGCTCGGCTGGGGCGCCAACTCCGCGTTCGCGCTGGTGGGGGGCTACCGCTTCCTGGCGCTGGCCCTGGCCTACGAGCTGCCGCTGATGTTCGCGCTCGTCGGCCCGGCGATCGCCGCGGAGAGCCTCAACGTCGGTCGGGTCGCGGCCGCGCAGAACGACCTGTGGTTCGTGGTGTGGATGCCGGTCGCCTTCGCCGTCTACTGCCTCGGAGTGGTCGCCTTCTCGGTCTGGGGCCCCTTCGCGCCGGCTCTCGGCGCCGACATCGCCGGGGGTGCCGCCACCGAGCTTTCGGGGGCCGACCGGTTGGTGGTCGAGGTCGGTCGCTACGCGCTGCTCGCTGCCGGGGCGGCCTTCGCGGTGCCCCTGTTCCTCGGCGGCGGCAGCGGGCCGTGGCTGCCGGACTGGGCGTGGGTGCCGGCCAAGAGCCTCTCGCTGGTGCTGGTGCTGGTGTGGCTACGGCGACGCGTGCCCACGCTGCGGCCGGACAAGTTCATGGAGCTCGGTTGGCTCGTGCTGCTGCCGCTGGTGCTCGTGCAGGACCTCGTCGTGGCCGTGGTCGCAGCGGCCGGGAGGGGGTGAACGAACCATGGACATTGCTGTCGACAGCAGCTTCTGGGCGCTGGGTGTGGTGGCGGTGGTGAGTGGCGCCCTGGTCTTCGTCGTCGACTCCATGGCGCGGGCGACGTACGCGCTGGCGCTGTCCTTCGTCGCCGTGGGGCTCCAGGTGCTGCTGCTGGAGCAGAACTACGTCGGGGTCGTCACCGTCCTCATGATGGTGATGGAGATGGCGATCATGGCGGTCTACATGGTCATGTTCATGGGGATGAACCCGGCGCTGATGCCGATGAGCATGGTGCACAGCAACCGGGCGGCGCTGGCGGTGGCGGGGGGCACGTTCCTCGTGCTGGCCGCCGGCGTGCTGCTCATCGACTGGCCGGAGCGCCGGGGGAGTCCGCCAGACGATGTCACGGTGGCGCTCGGCGAGGCGCTGATGGGCTCGCACATGCTCGTCATGGCGGTCATCAGCCCGGTCATGGTCGCCACCATCGTGGCCGGCACCGTGCTGGCGGCCCACCGGACCCGGTACGACCGGTTCGGCGACGACCTGAAGAGGCAGCGGCCTGACGACCCACAGCCGGGAGGTGTCGGTCGATGACCCTCGAAGCCGCCTTGCTGATCGCGGCCGCGATCTTCGCTGTCGGGCTCTACGGCGCGATCTCCCAGCAGGTCGTGGTGATGGTGATGATGGGACTGGAGCTGATGATCAACGCCGTCATCCTGGCGGCGGCGGCGTTCTGGTGGTTCCTCGCACCCGACCCCTCGGGTCAGGTGCTGCTCATGGTCGTCATCGCCGCGATGACGCTGGAGATGGCGATCGGGTTCGCCGTGGCCACGATGTTCCATCGGGAGAGCGGCGCCGACATGACCGACATGGCCACGGAGCTCTCCGGGTGAGCGACGTGACGTCACTGGCGAGTGGACCCGGAGCCCTGTGGGCGCTGGTCCTGGTTCCGGCCGTGGTCGGAGGTGTCCTGGCCCTGTCCACCTGGGAGCGGGTCGCCGCCCGGGTCTCCCTCGCCGCTGCCACGGTCACGACGGTGCTCTCCGTGGTCGTCGCCTTCACCCGGCCCGAGGTCTCGGTGCCGTTCATGGCGGGCAGCGACCTCGCCCTCGGCGTCGACGCGCTGTCCGCCCTGATGGCGCCGATGATCGGCGCGGTCAGCCTCCTGGTCCTGGCCTTCGCGGCCGGGGAGATCAGGGAGTCCCAGGCGCGCTTCCACGGCCTCATGCTGGTCTTCGTGGCCGCGGCGCTGCTCACCGCGACCGCGACGACGCTGCCGACCCTGCTGCTCGCGTGGGAGGTGATGGGGTCGATGTCCTTCGCGCTCATCGGGTTCTGGTGGCGCGAGGACCACCGGGTGTCCGCCGGCGTGACGGCCTTCGTGACGACGAGGACCGCCGACCTGGGTCTCTACCTCGCCGCCGGTGGCGCCCTCGCGAGTGGAGCCGGGCTGTCCCTGGCCGACCTTCCCGAGGGCAGCAACGGATGGCGCCACGTCGTCGCCGCGGGGGTCCTGGTCGCCGCGCTCGGCAAGGCAGCGCAGCTGCCCTTCTCCTTCTGGCTGTCACGGGCGATGCAGGGCCCCAGCCCGGTCAGCGCGCTGCTGCACTCGGCGGCGATGGTGGCCATGGGCGGCTACCTGCTGCTGCGGGCGCAGCCCCTGCTGGCCTCGACCGGCTGGGCCGACGATGCCGCCGCCTGGACGGGGGCGCTGACCGCGGTGCTCCTGGGGGTCGTGGCCGTCGCCCAGCAGGACCTGAAGCAGCTGCTGGCAGCCTCGACCTCGGCCCAGCTGGGCTTCGTGGTGATGGGGGCGGGTGTCGCCTCGGTGAGTGGGGGAGCCGCGCACCTGGTGGCGCACGCCGCCACCAAGGCGCTGCTGTTCCTGGCGGCCGGCGCGTGGCTGGCTGCGCTGGGCACCAAGCACCTCGACGGGCTGCGCGGGGTGGCGCGTCGCTGGCGGCTGGTGGGCTGGAGCGCGACCCTCGGGGCGATCTCCCTCGCCGGGGTTGCTCCGCTCGCGCTCTGGGCGACGAAGGACGCGGTGCTCGCCGCCGCCCTCGAGTCGTCGCCGTCGCTCTATGCCGTCGGACTCCTCGCGGCCGCGCTCTCCGCGGCGTACGCCGGCAAGATCCTGGTCGTCGTGTGGCGGCGGGCTCCCCGCGTCGGCGAGCCGGGACACACGGCATGGCTGGCCCAACAGCACCAGGAGCGGGGGTCCGGCGAGATCGGCCGGCTGGAGGAGGCACCGCTCGTGGTGCTCGCCGCCGGAGCGACGGTGCTCGGTCTGCTGGCGCTGCCTCCGGTGGGGGACGCCGTCGCGCGGGCCCTGGGGGAGCGGCCGTCCCATCCGGCGGCCTGGGAGCTCGCGGTGTCCACGCTGCTGCCGCTGCTCGTCCTGCTGGCTCTCCTGCTGGGCGTCCGGCGCGGGGCGCTGCCTGCGCCGGCGTGGGCCGCCGGCTGGCTCGGCCTGGAGCGTGCGGCCTGGGCGGCCGTCGTCCGCCCGACCCTGTGGGCCGCGGAGCGGGCGGCCCGGGTCGACGACCGGGTGGTCGACGGTGCCGTCGAGCGCAGCGCGCAGGTGTCCTTGCGCCTCGCCCGGAGCGCAGCGTGGGGCGACGACCGGTGGCTCGACGGGGCGGTCGGCTCCGTCGCCGGGGGGTTCCAGCGTCTGGGGCGGCTCGCGCGCCGTCCGCAGGTCGGTCAGCTGCACCAGTACTACCTCCAGGTCGTCGCGGTGCTCGCGGTCGGCACGCTACTTCTTGTCATAGTGAGGTGAACGTGCCCTTGAATCTCCTCAGTCTGGTCGTGTTCCTGCCGTTGGCTGCTGCGGCCGTGCTCGCAGTGACGCCGCGGGTCGGGGACGCCGCGGCGCGGTGGAGCTGGCTGGCGGTGACGGCCGTCGAGCTCCTGCTGGTCGTCGTGCTCTGGCTGCGCTACGAGTCACCCGGGGTCGGCGAGCTTGCCTTCGAGCAGCAGGCGGAGTGGATCCCGGGTGTCAACAGCAGCTACCACGTGGGAGTGGACGGTCTGTCGTTGCCACTGGTCGCGATGACCGCGGTCGTCTTCCTGGCCTGCGCCGTGTACTCGCTCCGATCCGAGGACCGGCCTCGCGCGCAAGCGGCGCTCTTCCTGTTCCTTCAGAGCGTGAGCATGGGGCTGTTCGTCGCCGCCGACCTCATCCTGTTCTTCCTCTTCTTCGACCTGTCGATCGTCGGGATGTACTTCGTGATCGCGGGCTGGGGCCACGGCAATGCGGCCCGCTCGGCGCTGAAGTTCTTCCTCTACACCTTCCTCGGGTCGCTGGCCCTGCTCGCCGGGTTCATCGGGCTCTTCGTCGCCGCGGACCCACACACCTTCGACATGGTCGAGCTCGCCGAGCAGACCCCCTTGGCGGGCTCCTCGGTGGCAGGCGGCCTGGTGCTCGGGGCCGTGCTCCTGGGTCTGGCGGTCAAGACGCCCACGGTGCCCTTCCACACCTGGCTGCCGCCCGCCCACACCGACGCTCCGGCCATCGGCTCGGCGGTGCTGGCTGCGGTGCTGCTGAAGATGGGCACCTACGGCTTCGTGCGGATCGCGATGCCGATGCTGCCGCAGGCCTGGCAGTCGTGGGCCTGGGTGGTGCTCGTCGTCGGCATCGTCTCGGTGGTGTACGGCGCCCTGGTGGCACTGGCCCAGACCGACCTCAAGCGGATGATCGCGTACACGTCGGTGAACCACATGGGCTACGTCGCGCTGGCCGTCGGCGCGGCCGGGCTGGTTGCCGCCGACACCGAGGAGGCTCGATCCATCGCGGTCACCGGGGCCGTGACCCAGATGGTGAGCCACGGCCTCGTCACCGGTGCCCTGTTCCTGCTCGCCGGGGTCCTGCACGACCGGGCAGGTACCTACGACATGGGCGCGTACGGAGGTCTCGCCGAGTCCGCTCCCCGGTTCGCGGGCCTCTTCGCCGTTGGCGCCTTCGCCTCGCTGGGGCTGCCGGGGCTCTCCGGCTTCATCGCCGAGTTCCAGATCTTCACCGGCAGCATCGCCGCCGCACCGGTCTCCGCGGTCGCGTTGGTCGGCATCCTGCTCACAGCAGCGCTGTTCCTGCTCGCCCTCCAGCGGGTCTTCACCGGCCAGCCGCGCGGGCTCTCGGTCGGCTTCGGCGACCTGCGGCCCACCGAGCTGTGGTCGGTGGGTCCCTTGCTGCTGCTCTCGTTGGTGATCGGGCTGGCTCCCAGGTTCCTGCTGGACGTCATCGAGCCGGCCGCCGCAGCCGTCGTCGCGCTGGTGGGAAGGTAGAGCGAGCCCCGATGCGACCCATGCTGCTGCTGCCGGAGATGCTGCTGTTCGTTGGGGGCCTGGCTGTGCTGCTGGGTGGCTCGTTCACGCCGCGCGAGCGCCAGTGGGTCACGCGCTTCGGCGCCGGGGCCGCCCTGCTGGCGGCGGCGGTGGCCGCCGGGGTCGGCTTGGCGCGGCCCGACCAGAGTGCCTTCGAGGGCACGTTCGCGGTCGACACCGGCACCGGGATCGCCCGGATCGTGCTGGCGGTGGCCACCCTGCTGGTGCTGGCGCTCGCTGCCGACGAGATCGCCGGCGCGCCCCGGGAGAGCGAGACCTATGCCCTGATGCTGTTCTCGGCGACCGGGGCCTCGGTCCTCGCCGGAGCAGACGACCTCCTGGTGCTGGCCGTGGGATTCCTGCTGTCCAGCATCCCGCTCTACGGCCTCATCGGGATCGCGCGCACCACCCGGGCGGCGGAGGCGGCGATGAAGACCTACCTGCTGGGGGCGCTGCTCGGCATCGTGATGCTGCTCGGCATCACCGTCCTGTACGGCGTGGCCGGGACCACCGGGTACGCCGGGCTCGGCGAGCGCCTGGCCGACGCACCCACGGCGGCCGTCGCCCTGGGGGTCGTGGGGGTGCTGGCGGGGCTGATGTTCAAGGCGGGCGCCGTCCCCGGCCACTTCTGGGTGCCCGACGCCGCGCAGGGGTCGGGTGGCGCGGTGGCTGCCTTCCTCACCACCGTTCCGAAGGTCGGCGCCCTGGTCGCGGCCTACCGGCTGGTGGTCGCACTGCCGGACACGTTGAGCTGGACCGCGCTCGTGGCGACCTTGGCGGTGGCCAGCATGACGTTGGGCAACCTGGCCGCCTTCTGGCAGGACGACCCGCGGCGGCTGCTGGGGTGGTCGACGGTGAGCCAGGCGGGCTACCTGCTGGTGCCGGTCGCGGTGGCTGGCCGCAGCGACCTCGCGCTGCCGTCGCTGCTGCTCTACGTCGCGGGCTACGCGGTCACCAACATCGCCGCTTTCGCGGTGACCACTGCCCTGCCGGAGCATCGCACCCTCGAGTCCTACCGCGGCCTGGCCCGCGCGCGCCCTGGCCTCGCCGGGTCGCTGGTCGTGGCTCTTCTGGGGCTGGTCGGCACGCCACCCACCGTCGTCTTCGTCGGCAAGCTCACCATCGCCGCGGCGGCGTGGGACGCCGGCCATGCCTGGCTCGCCGTGGTGGTCCTCGCGAACACGGTGGCGAGCCTCTTCTACTACCTCCGGTGGGTCGCCCCGGCCTACGGACGTGGGGGCTCCGACGAGCCGGCCCGCAGCTTCACGCCGGGCCGGGCTTCGGCCGGGGTGGCCGTGGCTGCGGCGGCCCTCGCCGTGGCCATGGGCGTCGGCGCGGGTGTGCTCTGGCCGGTACTCAGCTGACCCCGCCTCCCAGGCCCCGGGGCCGCTCCCGCTGCTGGTCGAGGTGCGAGCACAGCGACCCACGAAACCCGTCCAGGTCCGCAGGAGCGCTCCGGTGCGGTCACCTCGCGGACGACTCGGCCTGAGCAGGCACCGGCACGGGACGGCGTCCGGAGGCCACCAGCAGCAGCCACACCGTGACACCGAGCTCGCCGATGATCGACGGCACCGCGACCATGGCGAGGAAAGCGTCGGCGTACTGCGCGTAGTCGGCCAGCACGATGTGGGCCACGGTGTCGACGACGTAGGCCAGACCCGCGACGCTCACCACCCAGCCCAGCCACCGCCAGGTGCCGGTGGTGGTGAGCAGCAGTCGGCCGAGCACGAGCAGGTGGAGACCGAAGGCGGCCAGCCCGACCAGCCAGGTGAACTCGAAGGACTGCAGCGCCAGCAGGACACCGGCCTCGGCGTCCGCCGCTTCGGCCCCCTCGGCGCCGGCCAGCTCGAGCGCCTGGAACGCGAAGACCAGGGCGACGCCGAGGAAGACCGTGTAGACCAGTCGGGACCAGGCGGCGAGCAGCGACAGGTCGCGGTGGGCGTCGCGGAACAGCACGTAGAGCGCCCAGGCCACCACGACGTCGATGACGAAGACGGCCAGGAAGGCCACCACGCCCAGGCGGAACATCGTCTCGCCCGACGTGAGGTCGGCGAAGGTGCCGCGCGCGCTCTCCGGGTCGAGCACGGCCCCTACGGCGAGGAAGTTGGCGAAGATCGCCAGCACGAACAGCGCGATGTAGCCGAGGCCCGCCCAGCGGGCGGCCGCGCGCGGTGAGGTCTGGCTGGGGTGAGCCGTCGGGGTCTCGGCGTCGGGAGCGGTGTGCGTGGTCGACATCGGGTCTCCTTCGTCAGTGGTGGCAGGCGTCAGAGGGTGAGGGCGACCTTGCCGCGCACGTGGCCCTGCTCGAGGTGGTCGATGGCCTTGCCGGCCTCGGCGAGGCCATAGGTGCGGTCGAGCATCGGTCGCAGCTCGCCCTTGTCGACGAGGTCGGTCAGCACCTGCATGTCGGGGCCGTGCTCACGCGAGATCATCGACGTGAGTCGCTGCCGGCTGAAGGGGGACAGCGCCATCGCGGCCAGCTGACGGTGCATGCCGCCGAACCAGCGGCCGCCTTCCTCGCCCCCGACGATGACCAGGGTGCCGTCGGGCGCGAGGGCCCGGCGAAGCAGTGACAAGGGCCGGTTGCCGGCGATGTCGAGGATCACGTCGAACCGGGCGCCGTCGCGGTCGATCTCCTCCCGGGTGTAGTCGATGACGTCCAGGGCGCCGAGCGAGCGGACCAGGTCGGCCTTGGCTCCGCTGGCGACCCCGGTGACCTCGGCGCCGTACGCCACGGCGATCTGCACGGCGTAGGCACCGACACCGCCGGAGGCTCCGATCACGAGCACGCGGTCGCCCGGCTGGACCTTCGCCGAGTCGCGCACCGCCTGGAGCGCCGTGAGCCCCGAGATCGGCAGCGTGGCGGCGGCGTCGAAGCCGATGCCGGCGGGCTTGCGCGCCGATCTCGAGGTGGGCACGACGGCCAGCTCGGCGAAGCCACCGCGGGCGGTGCCGATCACCTCGTCGCCGACGGCGAAGTCCGTCACCTCGTCGCCGACGGCCTCGACCACTCCGGCGACGTCGCGCCCCGGCACCGGCTGTCGGGGCCCGCGGAGTCCGAAGGCGGGGCGCACCAGGTAGGGGAGCCCGGTCATCACGTGCCAGGTGCCGCGGTCGACTCCGGCTGCACGCACTCGCACCAGCACCTCCCCGGCCTTCGGGGTGGGTGCCGGGAGGTCGGTGAGCTCGAGCTGCTCGGAGCCGCCGTACTGGTGCTGGACCACTGCTCGCATGTCTGTCTCCTCAAGAGTCTGCCGCAACTGAACTTACGGTGTAAGGTGAGGTCAGAACGATAACCTTACGGCGTAAGGGAAGTCAAGGACGAGGTGGAGATGCCGACCAGACGCACGGACGACAACGCACGAAAGCGGCCGGCCCTTTCGCGCGACAGTGTGGTCGCCGCCGGGATGCGCGTGGCCGACGCCGACGGCCTGGCTGCTTTGTCGATGCGCTCGGTGGCACGCCATCTGGGCGTGGAGGCGATGTCGCTCTACCACCACGTACGCAACAAGGAGGACATGCTCGACGGCATGGTCGACGCGGTCTTCGCGGAGTTCCACCTCCCGGAGGTCGGGGGCGACTGGTGGACCGAGATCCGCAAGCGATGCTGCGCGGGACGCGAGGTGCTCAAGCGCCACCCGTGGGCAGTCGGGCTGATGGACTCGCGCCGCAACGCTGGGTTCGAGACGCTGCGCCACCACGACGCGATGCTGGGCTGCCTGCGCGAGGCCGGCTTCTCGATCCTGCTCGCCGGGCACGCCTTCGCGCTGCTCGACGCCCACCTCTACGGGTTCGTGGTGCAGGAGCTGAGCCTCGCCTTCGACGACGAGGCCGACCTGGCCGAGCTCGTCGACCAGATCATGGCCGCGCTGCCGGAAGGCCAGCTGCCGTACTTTCGCGAGTTCACCCTCGAACGCGCGCTGCAGCCCGGTTACGACTTCGGCGACGAGTTCGAGATCGGCCTGGACCTGATCCTCGAAGGGCTGGCCGCCCGGCTGGCTGTCGAACGACCTGCTCAAGGGGCCTGACCGGGGGCCGGAGCACGGGGAGGGCACACTGGTGGCGTGCGTCTCGCTCTCCTGTCGCTCGCGTTGTCCTCCGGCCTGCTGCTGTCGGGATGCGGGGCGACCTCGGACACCGCGGACTCGTCGGCGACGGAGGCTGCGACCAGCCAGTCGGCGCCGGCGTCGGCTTCCCCCAGCTCCACCGCGCCCTCCGCGGACACGCCATCGCCGACGAAGCAGCAGCCGAGGCCGAAGCGCGGCACCACGATCATCGTTGCGGCCAGCGACTACGGGCCGATGCTCTACGACGCCACCGGGCAGCCGATCTACCTCTTCGACGCAGAGAAGGGCTCGCGACCGCAGTGCTACGGCGAGTGCGCCGCTGCCTGGCCACCAGTGTTCGCCAAGGGGGAGCCGCAGGCGGCCAAGGGGGTGCGCGCCGGGCTGCTCGGGACGACGAAGCGCCGCGACGGCAGGATGCAGGTGACCTACGACGGGCACCCGCTCTACTTCTACGCACATGAGGGCAAGTACGACGTTCGCTGCCACGACGTCGACCAGTACGGCGGCCTCTGGCTGGTGGTGCAGCCCGACGGCGACCCGGCCCCGACCTGAGTCGCCCCTGGTCCGCAGCCACCTGGTGGGGGAGAGTCGAGCCCATGACCGATGACCTGGACTTCTCCGGCCTCAGGGCCGTGTTCGTGAACGGCACCCTCAAGCGCTCCCCCGAGCAGAGCCACACCCAGGGCCTGGTCGAGGCCAGCGCAGCCCTGATGCGCAAGCACGGGGTGGAGGTCGACATCCTCCGTCTGGTCGACCACGACGTCGCGACCGGCGTCTACCCCGACATGCGCGAGCACGGCTGGGAGGTCGACGCCTGGCCCGAGATCTCCCCGCGGATCCTGGACAGCGACATCCTCGTGGTGGCGGGCCCGATCTGGCTGGGCGACAACTCCAGCGAGGTCAAGAAGCTGATCGAGCGCCTCTACGCGCTGAGCGGGCTGCTCAACGACAAGGGCCAGTACGTCTACTACGGCCGGGTGGCGGGGTGCCTCATCACCGGCAACGAGGACGGCATCAAGCACTGCGCGCAGAACATCCTCTACAGCCTGCAGCACATCGGCTACACCGTGCCGCCCAACGCCGACGCCGGCTGGATCGGTGAAGCCGGTCCCGGGCCGTCCTACCTCGACCCCGGCAGTGGCGGACCGGAGAACGACTTCACCAACCGCAACACCACGTTCATGACGTGGAACCTGATGCACCTGGCCCGACTGCTGCAGCGGGCCGGCGGGCTGCCGGCCCACGGCAACGTCCTTCCGGAGTGGCAGGCCGGCGCCCGGTTCGACTACGAGAACCCCGAGTACCGCAGCTGAACCCGCCCGTCAGCGACGAGCCATCTCCGGGACCCGCAAGGTGCCGTTCTCCTCTCGGATGAGCTCCTGCTCCATGCCTTGGCGAAGCGCTCGCCGGTACTGGCCGGGGCCCCAGTAGTGGGCGCGTACCCGGTTGCTGAGCTCCTTGCGGCCGGCCGGGCCGTCCTCCTCGAGAGCGTTGACGAGGACCTTGGTCTCCTTCTCGAGCTCCCGGCTCGCCGTCTCCGGGTCGGTGATGATGGGCCAGCCACCGGTCGCCGCTCGCTGGCCGCTGCCGCCACCGGCCCCGGCTCCCGCAGGCTCGCGCTCCGTGTCCTCCTCGCCCTCGCTGGCGGCCTGCTCGCCCTCGTCGGACTCCTTGGCCTCTTCCACCGACAGCGGGGCGGCGATGTCCTCCAGGGACTTCTGCTTCCGCGCGAACCCCCAGGGTGCCGTGGACGATCGCCGCGAAGCAGCATCAGCACACCGGCTCCCGCGTATCCCCAGAACAGGTTCATGCGGTTCTCGCTGGAGATCAGCTGGCCGAAGAGCCAGGGCCCGAGGATGCCTCCGACGGCGGTGGCGATCGCGTAGAAGAACGCGATCACCATGGCGCGGATCTCCAGCGGGAAGGTCTCGCTGACAGTCAGGTACCCAGCGCTGGCGCCGGCCGAGGCGAAGAAGAAGATGAACATCCAGGCACCCGTCTGCGTGGTGGTGTTCAGCACGTCCATCTGGAACAGCCAGCCCACCGCGATGGTGGACAGACCGCTCAGGGCGAAGCTGCCCGCGATCATGGGTCGTCGGCCGACCTTGTCGAACAGCGGCCCGAGCAGCACCGGCCCGAGGAAGTTGCCGACCGCGAACGGCAGCATGAACAGCCCGACGTTGGCTGCCTTCACGTCGTAGAACGTGGTGAGCATCAGGCCATAGGTGAAGAACAGCGCGTTGTAGAGGAAGGCCTGGGAGCCCATCAGGCTGAAGCCGACCAGCGTGCGCTTGGGGTAGACCGTGAAGACCGTGCGGCCGATCTCGATGAACCCGGTGCTCTTCCTGGCCCGCAGCTCCAGCGGCTCGCCCTCGGGCTCGGGCAGGTCGCCGTCGATCTGGCTGGCGACCTTCTTCTCGATACCACTGACGACCCTCTCGGCCTCCTCCTCGCGGCCGTGGATCATCAGCCAGCGCGGCGACTCGGGCACGAAGAAGCGGAGCAGCAGGATCGCGAACGCCAAGATGGCGCCGGTGCCGAAGGCGACCCGCCACCCGGTGCCGGACGGCAGGTTCGAGAGGTAGAAGTAGCCCAGCGACGCGGCCAGTGCGGCGCCGAGCCAGTAGGAGCCGTTGATCACCAAGGCGACGGTGCCGCGCACGCGGGCCGGGATGAGCTCGTCGATGGCGGAGTTGATCGCGGAGTACTCGCCGCCGATGCCGAACCCGGTGAGCAGACGTCCGACGGCGAACCAGGCGTACGTCGCCGTTCCCTGCGCCACCCACAGGCCTGCCGTGGAGGTGATGGTGACACCCAGGAGGTAGACCGCCAGGGTGATGATGAAGAGCTTCTTGCGGCCGAAGCGGTCGGTCAGGTAGCCCCAGAAGCAAGGCGCCGGTGATGGCGCCGAAGATGTAGATCGAGGCGGACCCCGCCACCTGCACGGTGGAGAAGCCGATCGAGTCCTTCAGGGAGGCGCCGACGGCCCCCTTGATCGTCACCTCGAGACCATCGAGGATCCACACCGTTCCCAGGGACAGCACGATCAGCCAGTGCCATCGCGCCCACGGCAGCCGGTCCATCCGCATCGGGATGTCACTCTTGACGACTCTCTCCACGTCGGGCATCGATGCAACCCCTCTCGCCGGGCTGCGAGACGCGTCGGGCCCTTCCTCGCGGCGACCCCGAGCGTTCGCAGCAGGTTTCGGGTCCGCGGGAGCGGAGCCCGGTTCTGGCTGGAGGCATACCCGGCTTGCCGAGCCTCATGCATGCAAAGTCGTTACCCCCCGCGGGGGACTCCTGCACCCTCACGGTGGTTGAGGTGTGGGGAGCGCTAGCGACGAGCCACGAAACCTGGGTGGGGGTTGGTGCCGAGGTCCCGGGCGTTTCGTGGCTCGCTGCGCTCGCACCTCAACGACCGGGAGAACTGACTCGACCCGCGGTGGTCGAACCGCGAGACGTCCGGCGTCTTGATGCCTGGTGTCAGTCCTTGCGGAGCAGCACGGCTGTGAACTGCTGGATGGTGCCCCACGGGGTCTCGTGGTTGTCGCCAGCGGTGTCGACGAGCGTCCACCCGGGGAACTCGGCAGCGAGCTCGTCGTGCGCGTAGCGCACGATCGGGAGCCCGCTGCACGTCGTCGGCCCGTCCGGCCCGAAGGTGGCCACGACCGCCCACCCGCCGGGCTCGCTGTGCCGATCAAGGCTGGCCCGGTAGTCGTCGCGCTCGTCGGTGTCGATGAGGAAGTGGAAGACGGCCCGGTCGTGCCAGAGGTCGTACGTGCGTCCCATGTTCAGGTCGAGCACGTCGGCCATGACGAGAGTGACGTCGTCGCCCGCCTGCCCGAGGCGGTCGCGCACCGTGTCCAGGGCGGTCTTGGAGAGGTCGATGGCCGAGACGTCGGTGAACCCGCGCTCCACCAGGTGGTCGACCAGCGTCGACCAGCCCGCGCCCACGTCGATGACGCTGGCGTCCTGGTCGACCCCGGTCCGGTCGACCAGGTCCAACGACAGCTCGGGAACGGACTGCCACCAGGAGACCGAGTCGACCTCCTTGCCGTGGTGGACGTCCTCCCAGTAGCTGGTCCGGGAGGCGCTGTCGGTCAGGCGAGGAGCGGGGGAGTTCATGTGCCTCAGCCTGACGCGAGACGCGTGCTCGGACAAGGACGCCGTGGTGGCGGGCCGCGGTCGGTGACCCCTGCGAGCGAAGATGGCTATGGTGGCGAAGGTGACCGGCGACACAGTGCAGCCAGCCCCGCCAGGCTTCCCTGAGACCGTGAGGCTCGTGGACGGCGGAGACATGGACTGCGGCAGTGGCCTGCTGCTTCTCATCACCCGCGCGATGCGCCGCCTCACCGACGGCGACCTGCTGGCCATCCGCTCGGCGGAGCCGAGCGTGGTGGAGGACCTCCCTGCGTGGGCCGACATGGTGGGCAACGACCTCGCCGCCCAGGCTGCGGAGTCGCCGAACGGGCCGTGGTGGTTCGCGGTGCGCAAGGGTGGCGCCGTCAGCACCGTGTTCAGCCAGGGACCGCAGACCCCGGTCGGACACCGGCTCTGGGTCTACACCAACTTCGACTGCAACCTGGCCTGTCTCTACTGCTGTGCCGAGTCCTCGCCGAAGGCTCCCGCCCGGCGGGTCGGAGTCGAGCTGATGCGTCAGGTCTTCGACGAGTTCGGCGAGCTCGGCGGACGGGAGGTGCTGCTGACCGGCGGGGAGCCGTTCATGCATCCCGACCTGGGGGAGATCGTCAAGGCCGCGGCCGACTTCGAGCCCACGATTCTCACCAACGCGATGGTCTTCGGCCGGGGCAACCGTCGGGCGACCCTGGAGGCGATGGACCGCTCGGTGGTGCTCCAGGTCAGCCTCGACTCCGCGGGGCCCGAGCTGCACGACTCCCAGCGCGGCCAGGGCTCCTGGGCGCGCGCCCTCGACGGAATCGCGCTGGCGCGCGGCCTCGGCTTCAGGGTGCGAGTCGCGGCCACGATGTTCGACGAGGACCCTCAGGGGGTCGCCGCCCTGCACGCACGTCTCGACCAGGAGGGGATCGATGCGCAGGACCGGCTCATCCGCCCGGTCGCCCTCGAGGGCCACGCGGAGACCGGTGTCCACGTCTCCTTGGACACCCTCGCGCCCGAACCGGTGATCACCGACGACGGCGCCTGGTGGCACCCCGTCGCGGTCACCAACCCCCACATGCGCATCGCCGATGCGCCGCTGCCGCTCGCCGAGGTCTTCGGCGTGGTGCGCGACATCCTCGACGTCCAGGGCGCGGCAGCCGCCTCGGGCCTGGAGGTGTTCCGCTGTGCGTGAGCGTCTGACATGGTTCGTCGACCCCGCTGTGAGCATCGGGGACCGACAGCGCGACATCGGGCTGGCGGTGCTGCGCATCCTGCTCGGCCTGATGTGGCTGTACAACCTGGCCTGGAAACGGGCCACCGACTTCGGCGAGCAGGCCGACAACGGGCTCTACCACTTCACGTCCCTGGCCGTGGACCACCCGGTGGTGCCCCCGTTCTCCTGGGCCGTGGAGCAGCTCGTGCTGCCCAACATCACGCTGTTCGGCTACGGCGTGCTCGTGATGGAGACCGCGCTGGCGGTGATGCTGCTGACCGGCACCGCAGTGCGCGCCGCGGCCGCCCTGGGCATCGCACAGTCGGCGGCGATCGCGATGTCGGTGGCCTTCGCACCCGGCGAGTGGCCGTGGTCCTACTGGCTGATGATCGGCGCCCACGTCGTCCTGCTGCTGGGCACCGCCGGCCGGATGGCCGCCGTGGACAGCGTCCGTGCCCGGTTGGCTCCCGCCGCCGGGCTGCTGCGGGGCTGGGGCGTGGTCGCGGTCGTGGCCGGCGGCTACAGCGCGCTGCTCAGTCTCGACGACCCGCTGGCTGCGCAGGGGCCCGGCCTGCGCAGCACCGACCTCTCGATGTCGCTGGGGGTCTACAACCTCCTCGGTGGCCTGGTCGTCCTCCTCGTGGGCGTGCTGCTGCTGGTCGCCTCGTCCGACGGAAAGGGCGGGGGCGCGGCAGCCTGGGCTGGGCCCGCCGCCACAGGGCTCGCCGTCCTGGCCGCGGTGTCGCTGCACGCCCAGCTCGGCTTCACCGACCCGCTGCTGGGTGGCAACCCCACCTCGGCAGGCTTCCTGCTCACCCTCGCCGTCATCGGCTGGGTTCCCCGGTTGTCCGCGTCCGGCGCCCGATAGGAAGAGAACCCTGCATGATCGAGCTCTCCCGACGCCGCCTGCTGGCGGGCGGCGTCCTCCTCATGGGCCTGAGTGCCTGCGGCAGCGAGTCCGACGGCGACAGCAGCGGCGCCGCGGCGGACACCCCCCTCGGCATCTCGGCCATCCCTGACCAGGACCCCGAGCTACTCAACCGCCTCTACCCGACCATGGCGGACCGGTTCGCCGAGGCGACCGGTCTGGAGGTCACCTACCGGCCGGTGACCGACTACGCCGCCGTGGTGCGGGCGTTCCAGCGCGGTGACATCCACCTGGCCTGGATGGGCGGGCTCACCGGGGTGCAGGCCCGTGACCTCGTTCCCGGAGCCGACGCCATCGCCCAGCGCGACATCGACGCCGACTTCCACAGCCTCTTCATCGCCACCAAGGGCTCCGGTCTCTCGCCCTTCGACGACGTCGCGGGGCTGCAGTCGGTCGCCGGGCACTCGTTGACCTTCGGCAGCGAGACCTCCACCTCGGGCCGGTTGATGCCGCAGTACTTCCTCGACCAGGCGGGCGTCGAGATCGACGACCTCAAGGGCAAGCCCGGCTACTCCGGCAGCCACGACGCCACCATCGAGGCCGTGGCCGGTGGAGCCTTCGAGGTCGGGGCGGTCAACGAGCAGGTCTTCACCGCGGCCCAGGAGGCCGGCGAGGTGGACCTCTCCGACGTCCAGGTCCTGTTCCGCACCCCGGGCTACGCCGACTACCACTGGCTGGTCCGCCCCGACATCGACGAGGAGTACGGCGACGGCACCCGGGACGCGGTGCTCGACCTGCTGCTGGGGCTCGACGCCTCCGACCCCGAGGACGCCAAGATCCTCGAGCTGTTCGGTGCCGAGTCGTTCATCCCCGCCGAGAACTCCGACTACGACGACCTCGAGCAGATCGCCCGCTCGCTGGGGCTCGTGGGGTGAACGACGGCCCGGTCTTCGCGCTGCACGGCGTGGGGCACAGCTTCGGCGGTCACCAGGCGCTGGTGGACGTCGAGCTCGAGGTGCTGCCGGGGGAGAAGGTCGCCCTCCTGGGCCCCAGCGGTGCCGGCAAGTCCACGTTGCTGCGGCTGCTCACCGGCGCCCTCGACCCCAGTGAGGGGTCGGTGCACGCCTTCGGGGAGTCGTTGGGCTCGCTTGACGCGGCGAGGCGGCGCCGGCAGCAACGTCGGGTCGCCGGCCTCACCCAGGATCTCGCGCTCGTCGAGCAGGTGCGGGTGCTGCACAACGTCAACGCCGGCCGGCTGGGCTCCTGGTCGGTGCCGCGCGCGCTGCGCGCCCTGGTCACCACGCGTGCCGACCCGGTGGCGACCACCGCCCTGCAGCAGGTCGACCTGGGGTGGGCCACCCATGCGCGTACCGAGCAGCTCTCCGGGGGAGAGCGGCAGCGGGTCGCACTCGCCCGGCTGCTGGCGCAGGATGCCGACGTCGTGGTGGCCGACGAGCCGGTCTCCAGCCTGGACCCCACCACCTCCCACCGGGTTCTGCGACTGCTGTGCGCCTGCGCCACGACCGGCACCGCGGTGGTGAGCCTGCACCAGCCCGAGCTGGCCCGGGGTCACTTCACGCGCATGCTGGGCCTTCGTGCCGGGCGGCTGGTCCTCGACCTGCCGGCGTCGGAGCTCGAGCCGGGGCACCTCGAGGAGCTGTACGCCGCCTCGTGAACACGCTGCTGGAGACCACCGACCGCTCGGCGGGCCCGGCTGCCGCCCCGCGCGCCCAGGCGGTGACGCGGGCACGGGTGCTGCGTCGCCGCGTGATGACGGTCGGCGGACTGGTGCTGGTGCTGGTCTGGGCCTGGATGCGTGCGCTGCCCGAGGACGGGGCAGTGCTCAACGGCAGCGGCGGTGCCCTGCTCGCGGACCTGGGCGGTCGAGCCCTGGACCCCCGTCTCGACCCCGAGTTCCTGCGCCTGGTCGGCGAGGCAACCCTGGTCACGCTCGCGTTCGCCGCCCTCGGGGCCGCCGGCGCGCTGGTCCTCGGCCTGGTCGGGGGACTGGTCCTGAGCGACGTCGTGTGGACCGCCAGTCCACCGGCCCCGGTCCGCGCCCTCCGCGCCGCCCTGCGCGGCCTGTTCGTGGCGTTGCGCTCGATCCACGAGATCATCTGGGCCCTGCTCCTGGTCACCGTGCTGGGCCTCGACCCGCTCGTGGCCGTGCTCGCCCTGGTCATCCCGTTCGGGGCCCAGACCGCCCAGGTCTTCGGTGAGACCTTCGACAGCGCCGACACCCGCGCCTACGTCGCGTTGCGGCGCTCCGGCGCCCCCGGCACGTCGGCGCTGGCCTACGCGCTGCTGCCGTCGGCGTCCTCGGTGCTGCTCTCCTACTCCTTCTACCGCTTCGAGTGCTCGGTGCGGTCCACCGTGCTGCTCGGCTTCGTCGGCGTCGGGGGCCTGGGGCAGGAGCTCGTGGTCAGCCTGCAGTCCCGCAACTGGGAGGAGGTCTGGACCTTCGTCTACGTCCTCCTGCTGCTCTCGGCGCTGGTCGAAGGCTGGAGCGCCCGCGTGCGCCGCGAGGTCGCGGCCGGGGGAGTCGCGGCCGCTTCCGGCCAGCGAGCCCGACGTCCGGTGAGCGCGGCGTCCTGCGCCGCGACTGAGCCCGCCCAGCACTCCGACGCCGAGGGAGCCGCCGCCGCCGTGCTCGCGGCGGGCCCTCTCCTCCGTCCCCCCGGTGAGCGCGTGCTCTCGCGGCCTCGCCGTCCGTGGTCGCGCGCCACGGTCCTGCTGCTGCTCCCGTCACTGGCGCTGAGCTGGTGGGCTACGGGGTTGTCCTTGTCGGGGCTCACCGATCCGACCACGTGGGAGCTGACCCGGGAGCTGCTGGACGACCTCGTCCCGCCCGCGCTTCCCGAGGGAGGTGGGAGTGCGCTGGTCGGCGCCGTCCTCGACACGGTCTCGATCGCCGTGCTGGCGATGACGTTCGCGGTGCTCGTCACGCTCGTGGTCGGGCCGTGGGCGGCCAGCAGATCGCTATTGCGCTATCCCGCACGGCTGGTGCTGCTGCTGCTGCGCTCGGTGCCGCCGACGGTGTGGGCGGTGCTGGCGCTGTTCGTGCTCCTCCCCGGGGTGCTGCCCGGCGCCCTCGCGCTGGGGCTGTACGCCGCCGGCATCCTGGGGCGTCTGGTCGCCGAGGCGTGGGAGGCCCAGGACCGGGCCGCGGCCCATGCGCTGGAGCTGTCCGGCTCACCCCGCTGGCTGGCGGGGATCGCGGCGGTGCTGCCGGTCTCGATGCGGCAGCTGGTCACCTACACCCTCTACCGCTTCGAGGTCAGCATCCGCGACACGACGGTCGTGGGCGTGGTCGGCGCTGCTGGCCTGGGGCGGCTGCTCTCGGAGAACCTGTCGGCGTTCCGGTTCCCGGTCGTCTCCTCCCTGCTGCTGGCCTCCTTCATGCTGAGCGCGCTCGTGGAGCTCACGAGCCGTCGGCTGCGCCGATCCCTCACCCGCTGAACGGCCTGCGGCTTCCGCACCTGAACCACCGTCGTGCTCGACGAGCGAAGGTCGGTTCCAAGAACCGCAGTCCTTCGACCAGTCGATCGGCTGACGTCAGGACCCGAGCAGACGAGACGGCGGCGCGGAGCCGAGGATCCGCGCCGCCGCTTGTAGTCCACGGAAGGACTGTCCTGTCACGCGCCCGCGCACAGCCGCTTGGCCTCATCGTTCTTGCCCGGGCCACCCAAGGCCTTCACGACCTGCCCGACGTTGGTGAAAGTCAGGTAGCCGTCGGTGTTGATGGTCTTGTGCACCTGGCCGAAGCAAGCGGGGCCGCGGCGACGCGTGCGCTCAGTCCGACCCCGGGCAGGTGACGAGCCCGTCCTGGTGTGTGCCTTCCTCGAGGAGAACGTCGCTTGCTCGCGCCCGCCCGAGGTTCCACTCCAGCCAGTCGCCGGTCGCCTCCTCCCGGCCGAGCAGGGCGCACCGCGCCTGCTCCTCGGGGCGGTCGGCCAGCGCCGGCACTGCGTCGTCGGAGAGGCCCCGGAGGTAGTCCCAGTCCACTCGACCGGTCTCGGCGTAGCGGTCGAGGTTGTGGTCGGCGATCCACGCGTCGGGGTTGATCGTGGCCAGCCCGAGCAGCGCCACGACACCGCTCAGCAGCGCGAACCGCGGCAGCCACCACCCCCGGAGCGACACCCCCGCGACCAGCAGCGCGAGCACCAGCAGCCCGAGCCAGCCCTCGAAGACGTCGACGAGCAGCCGCAGCCGGGTGAAGCCGTAGGCCTCCTGGTAGAGGCTCATGCGGTGCAAGGCCGAGGCCACCACGAAGAGCGTCTCCACGCACAGCACGCCCAACGAGGCGCGCATCCAGGTGCGGTCCGCCACCGTCGCCCGGGGTGCCTTGCGAGCCGCCACCGCGACCACGAGCAAGGTGAGGGCGGTGGCGACGGTGAGCTGGCCGAAGCCCTGGTGGACGTACTCGGCGTAGGTGAGCCCGGTCGTGCGGCGCAGGTAGTCGTGACCACCGAAGACCACGGCGGCCTGCGCGACGAGGAACACCGCGAAGACCCCGACCACGACCGTCACCGGTGCGAGCCACTCGAAGCGACGGGCCACGGGCCGAAGTTCTGGGCCGCGGCCGTCGCGATCCACCCGCGGCGGGTTGAGGGCGACGTACGCCGCTGCGAGCACGGTGCCTCCCACCGCGACCGACAGGAAGGCGCGCAGCACGAAGGTGTCGAGCGTGAGGTCGGGCAGCAGGACGTCGACCCACTCGGCGAGCAAGGCGTCGGCCGAGGCGAACAGCGCACCGAACACGAGCAGGCCCAGGAGCGACCAGGCGACCGTGCGCAGGAGGGCGGCGCCGTGGCCCATGCCGGTCAGCCGTGCCAGGGTGCGCCCGAGCCAGGGGAGACCCCGCAGACCGGCCAGCGGCCAGGACAGGCCGGACAGCAGCAGTCCGCCGGCGGTCCTCGCCCGCGTCGCTCCGACCAGGCAGAGCGCGGCTCCGGCCACGAGCGAGAGCACCACGATCCAGTCGGCGTCGCGGACGACCGTCGTGGCGGCCAGCAGGGCGCACAGCCCGGCGCACGTCAGCGTGAAGGGGTCACGCCGGTGACGGCTCGCGCCCAGCACGACGCCGCCGGCCGCCAGCAGCAGCAGGAAGGTGCCGAGCCCGAGCTCGCGGAAGGGCAGCAGCGTGCCGGCGAGCACCCCCACCCCGACTGATCCGAGCAGCACGGGGACGCGGGCAGGGATGCCTCGATCTGGCCAGAAGCCGCCGAACAGGTCGTCCAGCAGGGGGCGAGGTGCCGCCGCGGTGGTCTCATCGGCGGGTTGCGGCGGGGCTGGTGCGGCCTCGACGGGCACGGGATCCTCCTGGAGGTCGGGGGCGGGGCCAGAGCTCGAGCCCGGTCGGTCGGGTGGGGTCGAGGGGAGATCGACGCGGACGCGCGCGCCCTCGCCGCCGGCGTCGGGGTCGACGAACCGGATCGTGCCGCCGTGCAGGTCGCACACCCAGCGTGCGATCGCCAGACCCAGCCCCGTCCCCCCTCCACCGGACGCGTCGACGGTGCCGAACCGCTCGAAGACGCGCTCGCGGTCCATCGCGGCAACGCCCGGTCCTCGGTCGAGGACCTCGAGGCGTAGTCGGTCGCCGACGCGGGCAGCGGTGATCGTCACGGTGCCCCCGGGGGGGCTGTGACGGGCGGCGTTGTCGAGCAGGTTGTCCACCAGCTGCCGCAGCCGCGCCGGGTCGGCGTGGACGTCGAGGTCTGCCGGGTCGACCAGGACCCGGAAGTCGGCAGCACGGTCGCCGCTCCCGAGCTCGGCGACCGACTCTTCGAGCATCGCCAGGATCCGCACCGGCTCGGGAGCGAGCGGCTCCTTGCCCGCGTCCACGCGCGCCAGGTCCAGCAGGTCCTCGACCAGCCGGCTCATCCGCTCGGCTTGAGCCAGGGGCGTCGCCAGGGCGGCGGGATCGCTGGGGCCGACCCCGTCGACCAGGTTCTCGAGCACCGCGCAGAGCGCGGCCAACGGCGTGCGGAGCTCGTGGCTGACGGTCGCCACGAGGTCCCGACGCTGACGGTCGACGGTGGCGAGGTCGGCGGCCATGGTGTTGAACGCGCGAGCCAGCTCGCCCACCTCGTCGCTCGAGGTCTGCGTGACACGGACGTGATAGTCGCCGGTCGCCATCTGTCGCGCGGCCTCGGTCATCTGCCGCAGCGGGGAGGTCATGCCGACCGCAAGGAGCTGGGTCACCGCGAGGGCGAGCAGGATCGTCACCGGGATGCTGAGCCACACCGGGACCCCGCTGGCTCCGCCGAGGCTGGCGAGCACCGAGGCGATTGCCACGCTGACGGCGACCAGCACACCGAGCTTGACCTTGATCGACCTGACGCGGTCCAGCGGCTGCGGGGTCATAGACGTCCCTGCGCGGCATCGCCGGGCTCGAGCGCGTACCCGACGCCGTGCACCGTCCGGATCCGGTGACTGCCGACCTTGGCGCGCAGCCCCTTGACGTGGCTGTCCAGGGTGCGGGTGCCCGAAGCCCCGGGCCAGCCCCACACCTCCGCCATCAGCCGGTCCCGGGGGACCACCGCTCCCGGCGTGGCGGCCAGGCAGAGGAGCAGGTCGAACTCGGTCGGGGTGACGTGGACCTCGTCTGCGTCGCACCAGACCCGTCGCGCTACTGAGTCCACCCGCAAGCCACCGATCTCGACCGGGCGGCTGCCGACGACCTCGCGCGCCCGCTCCACGCGCCTCAGCAGTGCTCCCACCCGTGCGACCAGCTCCTTCATCCGGAACGGCTTGGTGAGGTAGTCGTCGGCCCCGACCCCGAGCCCCACCAGCACGTCGGTCTCGTCGACGCGTGCCGTGAGCATCAGCACCGGCACGGGGCGCTGGGCCTGGACACGGCGACACACCTCGTGCCCGTCGAAACCGGGAAGCATCACGTCGAGCACGACGAGGTCTGGGGCGCTCTCCTCGAAGACCGAGACCGCGCCGGGGCCGTCCCAGGCCCGCACCACGTCGTACCCCTCCGCAACCAGGCGGTCGGCGACCGCCTGGTTGATCACGGCGTCGTCCTCGACCACGAGGACCTTCCGGGCGTCCGGTGGGCCTGCCGGCCGGTGCGGGATGCTCATGCCCCGAGGCTATGAGTGACCGCGGCCGGGAGTGGGGGACGGCGTGTGAAGGTTCTGTGGAGACATGGCTGTTGGCTTCCGCCGTGAGAGCGCCCAAGCCTTCGACCGGCGGGTCGTGGGGGGCACCTCGGGCCGCGACAGTCCAGTCGCGCGGGAAGCGGGGGGCAGGCTCAGGCGCCCCACACCGCCCAGAAGGGGCCATTCCGCGGACCGGCTCAGGACTGCTTCCGCCAGTAGTCGTTCGCGGCAGCGATGGTCGCGAACTCGACCGCCACGACGTGCGCGGCCATGGTCAGCGCTTCCGCGTCGGACGCGTAGCCCGGGCGGAGCGTCTGGCGGACGTCGGCGTCCGGCTGAATCGCACCGATGCTCTTGCGCGCTATCGCGATCGCGATCTCCCGGCCCTCCTGTGGGGTTGCGGTGATCAGCGTGTTGCCGGGAATGAGCTCCATGGTCTGATCCCTCCTAGTCAGCCTTCGAGACCGACGGCCACCCGCACCGGCCGCTTGCCGCATCCTGCCACGTGCGAGCAGTGTCACACGGGCACAGGGGATGGGACGCTGCGAAGCGCACGCAGTCGCTCCGTCGCGAGTCGCGTGCGCTCCGATGTCCTTCAAGCGATGAGCCGACGTTGCTCATCCTCGATGGTCAGGTCGTGCAGGGTCCGCCAGAAGCGTGGTCCCACCGCAAGTGCATCTCCGCGGTCACGACGCTCCTGACGCGCGAAACCCGAATGGCCGACTCACCTCCACGCAACGTAGTAGCTGTTGATGAAGTCCTCCGGGAGGCGCTCTACCCGGACGTCGTCGAACCCGACGTCTGCCAGCATCTGGAGCGCCAGCTCGGCTCCCCAGGCCGTGCCCAGCCCGTCACCGCCCAGCGAAAGCGAGACGGTCATGCAGTGCATCGTGGACACGGCGTAGAGGTAGGGGGCCCACGGCAGGTCCAGGTTGGCGTCGACGTCGCTGGACGCATGGATGTCGACCATGAGGAAAGCTCCGCCGGGGTCCAGATGTGCATGGATCTGCTGGAGCACGGTGGCCGGGTGCGCCTGGTCGTGGATGGCGTCGAACGCCGTGATGAGGCCGAACGTCCCGGTGCCGTCCAAGCTCGTGACGTCGCGAACCTCGAAGCGAGCGTTGCGCAGCCCCAGGCGCTGCGCCTCGGCCCGCGCGACCGCCACCGCCTCCTCGGAGAAGTCGTAGCCGACGAACTCGCTGGCCGGGAAGGCTCGGGCCAGGAGGTTGACCGCGTGGCCCTGGCCGCAGCCGACGTCGGCCACCCGGAGGCCTCGCGTCAGCTGTTCCGGCAGTCCCGGCACCAGTGGCACGATTCGTTCCAGCAGTGCGGCGTCGTTGGTGTCGGCGCTCAGTTCGGCCATCACGTCGTGGAACCGGCCGTAACGGGCGTAGGGCACCCCACCCCCCGCGGCGAAGCAGCCCACCACGTCGCTTTCCACCTCGGCCATCAGTGGCAGGAACTGCATCACTGCAGCCAGGTTGTCCGGTCCTGCTGCCCGGGTGAGGACCGCGGCGTGCTCGGCGGGGAGCCGGAACGTGTCGTCGGTGGGGTCGTGCTCCACGATCCGCGCCACGGTCATCGCGTGGAGCCACTCGCGCACGTAGCGCTCGTGCACTCCAGCCGAGGCCGCGACCTGAGGGCTGGTCGACGGTGGCAAGCCTGCCAACGCGTCGAAGAGGCCGGTCCGGTGCCCGACGCTGACCATCAACGCCGTCGAACCCGCGGCCAGTGCGCCGAACAGGCTGCCGGCGAACTCCTGCACCCTCTCGGGATCCACGTCCGTACCGGTCGCGGTTGCCTGATCGGGGTGCGTCCTTTGCTCGGTGTGGGCCGTGTCGAGGGACATGGTCAGCTCCTTCGTCGTCGTCCTGCGGACACCATCGACGCTAGGGACGGTCTGCTCGGGGCACATCGACAGAACTGTGCACACGATGTGTAGGAGCAGGAGACCCTGGCGCCCCCCAAGCGGGGGGGGGGGGGGGGGCTCAAAGCAGGCCGCGCTCCCGCGCCCACGCCACGGCGGCGGTCCGCGAGGCCACCCCGGTCTTGAGATAGACGTTGGCCAAGTGCCGCGCGACCGTGCTCTCGCTGATGTGCAGCCCGCGGGCGGCCTCCCGGTTGCTGCACCCGTCGGCGACCGCGGTCAGCACCTCCAGCTCGCGCGGCGTCAGCCCGGCCAGGTCGGGTTCAGAACCGTCCAGGACGCCGAGCTTCCCCAGCACGGCGAACGCGCTCTCCCGCTCCCGCCGGGAGGTGTCCCGGTCGCCGAGCGCCTCGTAGGCGACGGCAAGGTCGAGCGCAATGCGGCATACCTGGTAAGGGGCGTCCATCCGCCGCCACCTGGCCTGCGCCTCGCGCAGCTCGCGCAGCGCTTCGGCGGGCTGACCACGAGCCAGCAGGACCGCGCCGGACCAGCGCAGCGCCTCGGCCTGCCAGCCGGGGCTGGCGTGCGCCTCGGCGATCTGGGCGAGCTCGTCGAGGTAGGTGCTCTCCGCCCCCCGGTCGTCCCCGGCCAGACACACCTCGACCCGGGCAGCGAGCAGCGGCGCTCGGAGCAGAGGGCGGGGCTGCGCGGCCAGCGCCGCGTCGAGGATGGAGGCGGCGACCTGCCGGCGGCCCCGCTGCAGGTACAGCAGCGCCATTCCGGGCAACGGGTCCCGGCCAAGCTGGTGGGCACGCCGGTACGCCGTCTCCGCGGCCTCGAGCTCGCCTCGGAGCCGGTGCAGTTCAGCGATGCAGTAGTGCGCCTCTCCCGCAACCGCCACGTCCAGGGACTCCAAGTCTGCCGCCGCCTGTCGCGCCTCCGCCTCAGCACGAGCCCACTCCCCGTGCACGACTCGCAGCTGGGCGCGATGAACGCGGCAGATCCCGGTGAACATCACAGCCGGGGTATGACCGTCAAGCCAGCGCTCGGTCAGGGTGGTCCAACGCTGCGCCCGGGGAAGGTCCAAGAGCTCGAAGCACAGGGACATCGTGTCGCAGTACAGGGACCCCACCCACTCGGGTGCAACCTCGCCGGTCTGCACCGGCACCATCGCCTCGTCGACGTCGCGCAGCCCTTGGGCGCACCGACCCTGGTGGACGGCCACGCACCCGCACAGGAAGCGGGCCAGCGCCACCACGGTCGACAGACCATGCTGCTCGCCCATCCCGAGCGCCTCCTGGGCCAGCAGGCCCGCGGTGTCGAAGTCCCCTGCCGCCAGCGCCTGCTGGGCATCGGCTGCCAGCAAGAAGCCCCACTCCGGCGCATCCGGTTGCTCCTCGAGAAGGCGTCGGGCCCGGGCCATCCACCCCACGCCGACGTCCTCACGGCCCCGCACGACCTCGGTGTATCCCAGCTCGAACGCCACGAGGGCGGCCTCCACCGGTCGGCCGAGCCGCAGGAGCTGCTGGTGCTGCTCGACGCTGGCGTCGGCATACTCGTCCACCTCGCCCAGCCACCAGCAGGCGGTCGCCAGAGAACCCAGGTCTTCAGTGCTCAGCTCACCCGCCGCCCGGAACCCCTCCCGCGCCGCGGCCCAGTCGTGACGCCCGCACGCCGCACGGGCTGCCTCCAGAGCTTGGTCGTCTGTCATCGTCCGCCCATCTCGATCGATCATGGCAGCCGCTCTGCCCGCGAGTGAAGGGACACTGCTGCCCAATGACGTAGCGGCCCTCCGGACGTGCCGTTGGTCGCGCGTTGCCGGGGGCTGCTTTCCGACCAGCGTCCTTCCGCCGCGTGTGGACGTGCAAGCCGCCGATGGCCCGCACTGCCAGGGGCCCTTGCCGTGCCGCACAGCGCTCCGGTCCCGGTGAAGTTCGCCGACAGGTCTAACGGGACATCGGGTCGGGGGCGAGCGTGCCCAGTCTGGCCGAGGCGTGGCGGTCCCACTTGTGGT
>CAWDDN010000032.1:0-22309 GCA_963801135.1 uncultured Actinomycetota bacterium
GACCGCAACCGCGAGCTGTGCCTGAGTCAAGCCGGCGGCCTCCCGGGCCGCACGCAGCTTCTCGCCGCTGAGAACTTGTTCACTCGGCATGATGCCCACACTGTAGAGCTCCCGCCAGGTCCGGACGCGAGATCCGATCGCAGTCGGCTGGCGCCGTGGCAGCGTCCCACCAAGCGGCGCTCGAGCGCATGGGCCGGACTCCTTCAGCGGGGGTTGCAGCGGGTCGCACCCAGCCCCAGCGATGGCTTGAGCGGCTCAGCGTTGAGGCACCTCTGCACCAGGTACGGCCCGCGAGTGCCTCGCCTTGACCGCGTGTCCGACAGCTCCAGAGACGTTCTTCCGAGCTTCTTGGTCGAAGTGACTCCTCAGCAGCCCCGAAATCGGTCTAGGTGCGGTGAAGGGGTACCCCTCTGGACGGAAGGGGCAAGCGCCATGGGTCGCGAGCCGATGGGCGTACAGGGGAGGCGCGAGGCGGGCTCTGCGATGCCGAACCGCTTCGGGATACATCTCGACGGCGAGGAGGCTCCGGCGACGGATCGGGCCTGGCGGCCCACTCTCCCGCCGCCCGGCGGAGGATCTGCCGACCGGGGCGGCCAGCGGCGACCCGCCAGGCCCCAATCACGCCGGATGTGGGAAGTCGGGTACGCCCGTGATCGCGAGGCGGGCCGCCCCCGCTACGTCGACGCCTCGCGCACCCGCCGCCGCCTGGTGCGTCTGGTCGAGGCCGGGATGCCGGTACGCACCCTGGCCCGGGTCTGCGGGGTCAGTGACACCGGCCTCGGGCTGATCCTCGCCGGTGAGCGGACCTGGGTGCAGACGCGGACCGCCAAGGCAGTGGCGGAGGTGACGTTGGCGCGGGTGTACGCCTCGCAGACCACCGGGCACCTTCCCCGCATCGGCGCGGTCCGCCGAGTCGAGGCGCTCCTCGCCCTCGGATGGCCGCATCCGGCCCTGGCCGCCGCTGGCGTCCCGCACACGGCGCAGCTGCTCGCCGCGACCGACCGAAACCTCATCACCGCCCAGCGGTGGCGGGCGATCGCCGCCGTGTACGACCGGTTGAGCATGACCCCGGGACCGTCGGCCAGGACCCTCAAGGCAGCGCGCGCCCGGGGGTACGCCCCGCCGCTGGCGTGGGACGAGGACGCCATCGACGACCCGCACGCCCAGCCGTGCGGAGTCGGGCACGACAAGAGCGACGCGCAGGTGATGGACCTGGTGGCGGTCCGCCGCGCGCTCACCGGGGAGGCGCCCACCCCCGCCCTGGCTCGGCCAGAACGCAAGCGGGTAGTCGAGGCTCTCGCCGGCGCCGGCTTCAATGACACCGACATCGCCGCCCGGGTCGGCGCGTCCACTCGCACGATCCAGCGGGTGCGACACGAGCGCTCCCCCGGGGCGCCGACGCGGCGGGCGCTGAGGGTGGCCAGATGACCACGGCGGCCGACTCCACTCCCCCGCCGAACCCCCAGGGGGAAAGCGACGTTGTTCGCGTTCTGGTACGCCACGCCCTCGCGCTGCGTCCGACAGGCCCGGTTGGCCCAGGCGGCCCGGGACCGGGCCGCCGCGGTCGCGGCCGGGTACGACGCCGAGGGGCGTCCGTGCGGGCCGGCGTGGTAGTGCCCGGGTCAGCTACGGACCAGGCGCAGCACGGCGCGCCCGGGAACCGCCGCGGGTGCTGTCGGGGCGGGGCGCGAAGGGGCCGCAGCGCTCTGGCAGTCGGCGAGGAACTCGTTGTGCGCCAGCGTGAGTCGCCGCAGATGAGCCAGCCGCTCGGGGGTCGCAGTCCAGCGCCGCCGGTAGGCGATCAGGACCGGCCCGAACCCGGCCCTGATCGCACCCCGCTCCCCCGCCCAGGTCATCGACCGCGTCCAGCCCCGATGCCACCGGGGGACCAGGCAGGTCAGCGCCTGCATCGTGCCGGCGCCCGCGGCCAGCCAGAGGTCGCCTTGCTGGACGGAGTGGATGACAGTCACCGTCATGACCAGATGCCGCATGTGCCACAACGCTTGGCCCCTGCCACGCAGCGGGGTGAGCACGATGTGGACAAGCAGGCCAGCCAGGGACCACGGCAGCGTGAACAGCTCGAGCGCAAACTGGCGGCGGGTCCACCCATCGCGCACCTGCGCGGCCGAGACCGCGAGCAGAGCAGTCACCTCCTCGACGCCGACCCGGCCGGCGCGGTAGGCGAAGAGCAACCCGGTAGTCAGGGTGATGGTGCGCCGGCCCATCGCCTCGGTCTGCCACGTGGGTCCAGGGACCACGCGCAGCGTGATTCGCGGTGGGCCGAGCCCCACGCCGCACAGGGCGGCCAGCACCGGGGCGAGGTCCTCGGCCTCGTCGAGGCGCAGAGGCCGGCTCCACCCGAGCAGGCGCGCCCCGAGCGGCTCGAGGCCCCCGAACGCAAGGACCAGGCCGAGGAGGGTCCACAGCGCGGTCAGCGCAAGCCAGTAGATCGCCGGGATGAGCCCACCCGCGACGATCCAGAGCAGGACGCTGACCGTCAGCGGCACCCAGGTGGCCGCGACCCGGCGGACCCATCGCGGGGTGCGGGCAGAGATCCACTCGCGCATGGCGGACACCTCCACTGCTTGCGTCGGCGCGTGCTTCGCTCCGGCCTAGGCCCGAGTGTTGTCCGCACCGCCGACACGTGCAGGAGGCGACAGGGCCACGCACCGGCGGATGCGCCGTGGGTGGTCCTGTCGCGGATCCTGGCGATTCATCGCCCTGAACTGCCGGATCGCTGTGTCCGCGAGGTGCATCGATGAGCGCCCCGGCGCCGGATCACCGGAGCGTGGGTGAGCTGCTGGCCAGCGCGGACCTCACTGCCCGAGAGTGCCTGTGGGACCCCAACGGCGACAACGCTCAGGCTCGGGTGCGATCTTGGGTGGCGCTGGTCGAGGAAGCCGCGCGGGTGTGGGAGCTGCTGCCGACGGCGCCGTGGGCGGACCAGCAGCTGATGACCGAGGTGTTCCATCGGCGCACCTCGCTGGCCGAACGGTGCGTCCGCTTCGGTTGGCCCGGCCGCGGTGAGCTGGACCCGACGGTCGAAGAGGCCACCGAAGCACTGGCCCGTGCCGGCGCGCTGCTCCGCGGCCGGGTGGACCACACGAGGCAGCCGACGCCGCCGGTGGACGCCGACGCCGCGGCGTCCCGGGTGCGCCTGATGCACACCCTTCTGGCTGCCACTCACGGCACCGCCCTCAGCGTTTCAGCCTATGTCCGCAACCGCGACCGGGCCGCCGGGCCTAAGGGCCTCAGCGGACAGGGTGCAAGGCAAGCGTGCCGAGCCACCTCGGTGACCCTGGCCGGCATCGAGAGCCGAGTCCAGGCCTACCTGACGCCCCGTTGGCCGCGCCTGCTGCACGGTGAGCATCGCGAGCCGGTCGACCCCGGACGCCTCGAGCACGCACTGGCGGTGTGGGCGGTGACGGCTCTGCGCAGCATGGCCGTCTCCCCCGAGCCCGACGCGGTGCTGTTCGTGTCTCGGGTGCAGGGCACGCTGGGCCACTCGCTGCAGGTGCTCGGGTCGGCCTCGGCATCGCTCGTTGCGGTGGACCCGCAGCAGTACGCCTCCCGCGCCGCGCCTGCGTTCGCTGCGCTGACGGACGGCTGGGCCACGCTCCAGGCCTCCTTCCCCGCCAGTCCACGAGCGCTGCGACTGGTGGACCGGCACCTCCTCGCCGCCGGTCAGGAAGTCCTGGCCGCTGCCCGCGAGATCACCATGGACGGCGGCGCCACCGCAGCCCAGTCCACCATCGCCGCACGAGTCGACCTGCGCGAGACGGGCGCGGCGCTCCACCGCAACGTCACCACCGCAGCCGACCTCGCCGCCAGTATCCGTCAGGCCGTGGCGGACCCTGCCATGCCTGTCCCCGGCTACGACGCGGCCGAGAAGGCCCGCCGGCGCATCGCCGCAGGCAGCGCCGCGCAGGCCCTCGTTCAAGCGGCCACCATCGCGGACTCGGCCGGCAGCTTCCTGACCGCCCGGCCCACCACCCAACCCTCCCCCGACCCGACCATCCGCACACCTTCCCCGGCCCCGCGGGCGGGGCGCGAGCACGACCGCAGAGCCATCCCCGTGATGCGTGCCGAACCGCGCAGAGCACCGAGCCGATGATCCACAGCTCGGAGAGCCTCGCCCGGTCATCCACAGCCCCAGAAGCAGCGCTGTCGGTGCCGGGCCGGGTCTGCGGGAATCCGAACCGGAGAGACGCAAAAGCCCACACACTCAAGGAGCACCGATGAGCACCACGGACTCGCCAGAGCCTCCCCAGCCGGTCTGGCCTCAGCCGACCCCGGAGTCCCTGGCCGCGTGGCACCAGGCCGGGCGGCTGCTGCGCGAAGCCAGCCAACGCTGCGACGGGGAGATCTCGTCCGGCGCCAACCGCCTCGCCAACCTGATGTACACGCTGAACCCCGACCCGTCCACGGCACTTCTGGTCGACCTCGACCCGATCTCAGCCGACACCACCCCGCTCGGGCTCATCCGTAGAGCCGAACTGCTCACCCACAGCCACGGCATCGAGACGTTTCCTCCCGGAGCCTCGAGCATCATCGCCGAGCTCGTGCGCCTGGCCGAAGCCTCCAGCCGGGCGCAGGAGCCACCCCTTTCCCGGGACACACTCACCAGCCCCACCCCGGGCGCGCTGGACACGCTGATGGATGTCGGGACCATTCTCTCCCACGCCTTCTCACGCGCCTGGCAGGCCAGCGACATCGGTACGTACGACACCGCGGACCGCATCGAGGAGGTCGGGCTGGCCGTCGCCGTCCTCATCCCCGCCGACCTGTGGCAGACCTACTGCGACCGCAAGCTGGACACCGAGCTCGCCGACCACTCCCCCGCCGAGCTCGTCCGTGAGGCTCTAGCGCGCGTCAGCCACGTCAATCTTGAGAACTACCCAACGGGAACGTCCACCGCGATCTACGCACTGGTGAGACTGACCAGCCACGTAGCGCAGTGACAGATCAAGAGCCGGGAGGGTGTCTCGCTGTCCCCCTCGAGGACCTCCGCCGCCACGCCCCACCTTTGCGCCCAGAAGTGCCTATGGGTGTGCCCCCTTGGCGGCGGTAGGACGCGGGTCGAGGTCGGCAGGGTGTGCCGTGCATTCGCACGAGAGTGCCCCTTCTCGTCCTGGGTCACTCGTTCTGATAGGGCGCCAACAGGTTGAGAAGTGCGCGGGTGAAGGTGTCGTCTCGCCATTCGGCCGCGCGCTGTTGCACTGGGGCTGGGAGTCCGCGGGTGTCGGTGTCGGTCTGTCCGGAGGAGAACATGGTGAACCCGACGGTCAGCGCGAGGAGCGACTGCCAGATCTCAACCGACTCCTCGGTGGTGAAGCCCTGGGTGGTCAGGTACACGAGTCCGCTCTCGCTCTCCCCGGGTAGGCGGCGGCCGGCCAGTGGGATCATGTTCGGGTGAGCGGACAGTAGCCGCCGGTACTCCGTGAAGATCGCCACCATGAGCTGTTTCCAGTGCTCAGGGGCGGGTGACGGGAGGCGGAACTGTGCGCGCATCACCCGTAGGGCGCCGTCGAGGAGCTGGTCCTTGCCGGCGATGTGGTTGTAGAGCGACGGAGCCTTGACTCCCACGTCCGCGGCGAGCCGGCGCATGGTGAGTGCTGCGAGGCCTTCGGCGTCGATGATGGCCAGCGCCCGCTCGGCGAGCAGGTCCGCAGACAGGTCGCGGGCTGCTCGAGTCGCCACTACCTGGTCCTCGCGCCGGCGGCGAGGGTCGAGGCGGACGCCTGCGTGGCGTTCGGGGCCTGGACGTCCTCGTGGTGGTCGTGCCGGGGCACTGCGGCCTCTCGAGCTGTGGACCGGTCGGCGTCGTGGGCCGGCGCCGCTACGAAGTGCATCAGGAGCAGGACGACGCTGAGGTAGAAGCTGCCCTCGAATGCCGTCGGCGCGTGGAAGCCGGCCGCGTAGACGAGGATGACCGACCCGACGACGAGGAACAGCGCGTTGGCGAGCGACAGGACGAACAGCAAGGGCCACGCTCGGCCCAGGGCCCGAACCATGCGCGGTCGCGGCCTCTGCAGCCAGCGCGGCTGCCGGTCGACGCCCCACCGGCCCACGGCGCCGGCGAGGATCCCGATCGCCGGGGGTCCCACGCCGCCGCCGGCCAGGAGCATCCCTAGGGACAGCAGGATGAGGACCGAGCCGCCGTGGTCACGACGGAGGCCCGCGATCGACCAACCCACGATCGCCGTCGCCACCACCAGCGTCACCACACCGGCGGACGGGGCGGTTGGGAGCACGGTGAGCCCCGGCTCCCCGCCCATGTGCTCGGCGATCGGGCCCGTCGTCCACGAGTCGAGCGCGAAGCCCGTGACCCTCACGTTGCCCTGGAGCACCTCCCCGACCCCGTGGGTGATGCCTCCGAGGCCGGCAAGGATGCCGAAGGCCGTCGCCGTCGTCCGGCAGGCGTCCAGGTCAGCCAGTCGTTCTCGCAGCTTCATGGCTGCACCTTCTTCCTCTCGTCCAGATGTGTCACTAACACTGTTAGTCACAGACTAACAGTGTTAGTTGCCATGGGTAAGACGCTCCCGTGTGGGACGCAGCACGTCGGCATGCGCGGTCCTTTCGCCGAGTCGCCCTCGGCGCGCGGTGTGCTGGCCGCTCGGTGGCTGCCCGCGCGCCGGCCCAGCCGACCCCCGGGCGCTCGTCGGTGGAACACTGGATGAGAGCTTCCGATGGAGGTGCCGCGCTGTTGCTGCCGCTCTACTTCGCCCTGGGGGTCGTCAACAACGTCGCGCTTCTCGTCGTGTTCGTCATGCGGAAGCGGCGGCTGGACCTGGTCCGTCGTTTCGGCTGGTTGTACCTGCTCCTGGCGGTCCCCGCTGCCGCCGGCATCGTGGTGGCGCAACGCGAGCAGGCACCGGTCCAGTACACGATCTTCCTCGCGATCTTCCTGGCGTTCCTCGCGGTCGAGGCGCTCTACGACTGGGTCCTCAGGATCCCCTTCCGCGAGAACCAGGACTGGCGACTCCTCGTGCCCTACGTCGCGCTCTATGTCTCATCCGCCTACGGGTTCGTGGTCATGGTGTGGCGGGAGTCCGTCCCCGGAGGTCTCCTCATGCTCATCCTGACCGTGGCGCAGTTCGCCGCCAATGCGGCCACGCACCCACGGGGGTCAAGCCCGCTGGGGTGGTGTACGAGGTGATTCCTCGTCGGGGGTTAGGCGCTGATGGCGCCGGTGATGGTCAGGGTGTCCTCCTTGCCGTCGGGGACGGTCGGGGTGAGGGCGGCTCGGCACTGCTTGAGGAGCTCGAGGCCGAGGTAGCGGCGCTGCTCGACCCACTCGTCGTGCTGTTCGGCCAGCACCGCGCCGACGAGCCGGATGACGGCGTCGCGGTTGGGGAAGATCCCGACGACGTCGGTGCGGCGGCGGATCTCCCGGTTGAGTCTCTCGTTGGGGTTGTTGGACCAGATCTGTCGCCAGCACGCCTTGGGGAAGACGGTGAAAGCGAGGATGTCCTCGCGCGCCTCCTCCAGGTAGGCGGCCACGGCGGGCAGCTTCTCGCGTAGCGAGTCGACGATCCGGTCGAACTGGGCGTGCACGCTGGCGGTATCGGGTTGGTCGTACACCGAGTGCAGCAGCGCCTTGACCCACGGCCACGACGACTTCGGGGTCACGGACATGAGGTTGGCGGCGAAGTGGGTCCGGCAGCGCTGCCACCCGGTGCCCGGCAGGGTCGCCCCGACCGCGTCGACGAGGCCGGCGTGTGCGTCGGAGGTGACCAGCCCGACCGGGCCGGCGGCGGTGAGGCCTCGGGCGACGAGGTCCCGGAAGAACGCCAACCATCCCGCGTGGGTCTCGCTGGTGGCGGTGTGCACGCCCAGGATCTCCCGGTACCCCTCGGCGTTGACGCCGGTGGCGACCATCACGGCGACCTTCACGACCCGCCCGTTCTCGCGGACCTTCATCACCAGCGCGTCCGCCGCGACGAACGTGTACGGGCCTTGGTCGAGCGGCCGGGTGCGGAACGCGCTCACCTGCTCGTCCAGGTCCCGGGCCATCTCCGAGACCTGCGACTTGGACAGCCCAGTGATCCCCAGCGTCCGCACCAGCTTGTCCATCCGGCGCGTACTGACACCGAGGAGGTAGCAGGTGGCCACCACCGTGGTCAGCGCCCGCTCAGTGCGCCTCCGCCGCTCCAGCAGCCACTCCGGGAACAGCGACCCTTCGCGCAGCTTCGGGACCGCGACATCGAGGGTGCCGACGCGGGTGTCCAGGTCCCGGTGCCGGTACCCGTTGCGGCGGTTGACACGCTCGGGGTCCCGGGCGCCGTACTCGGCGCCACAGACGGCGTCGGCCTGCGCCGACAACAGGGCGTTGACGAACGTGGTCAGCAGCTCACGCATCAGGTCGGGGCTGGCCTGGGCCAGCTCGTCACGCAGGAACCGGGCAGGGTCGATACTGGGGACGGCGGTCACCGTGGTGCTCCTTCTTCGAGGCGGTTGTGGAAGATCTCTCGAAGAATCACCCGGTGACCGCCGCTCACATCAGTAGCGACACGGTCACCGGTTGCTCGTACACCACCCTGCCGGACTCAACTCCCACGGGGCCCGTCGCGATCGGCTGCCGGCTCCGCCGCCCAGAGGGTTGGCGGGCCAGACGCCGACCGTTGAATCACCCGCCGCTGCTCGGTGGGTCGGCTGGCGGCGGTATGCAGCAGGTCCGTGAGCCCTATCGCGACCCTCGAGATCCTCGGTTCCATCAACAGAATCTGGCAGCGTGCAGGCCATGTCGTTCGATCCCTCGAAGGTCCCAGGCGGCAACGTGGCCCGGTTCGGTATGGAGTGCCGGGAGCGAGCCCTCGCAGGCGTCGCCGACAGCGACTCGCGGGCGGTCCATGACTGGACCAAGAGCTGGGTGGGCTGGGGTGGAGGCGCCTGGGTCACAGACTCCTGGCTCCTGTACGCCGTCTCGGCACTCCTTGAACGAAAGCCGAAGAACGCAGTTCACAGTCTCGATGTCGGCCTGCGAACGTGGATCGAAGGCGACGGCGACCGGGCGGTCCTCCAGTGGTGCCGAGGCGCGGTGATCTGGTCCGCCCTCAACGACCCCAAGACCGCCTTGGCGGACCTGACCACCGCTGGTCCGGCAGTCCCTCATTGGCTCACCGATGATCCGGACGGAAGCATCGAGGCCTGCCGTCAAGCTGTCTTCAAGAGCCGCAAGCGGGTCGCGTCCGTCAAGCCCGCTCCCAGCCTCGACGTGCCGCGAGACGGCCGGGGCTTCGTCGCCCCGCCGGTCGGGCACCGCGTAGACGGCAGCGCACCCACGGTCTGGGAGGACGTCAGGACGTTCTTCACTATCCCCTAGCCCACCCGCCGCGAGGCAGCGCCCGGCAGGCGGCGGTATGACTCACCTACGGCTCGCTTTGGTCTTGGACAGCTCGATTCACCTGGAGGCGGTTGCGCGATTCCACCCGGTGCAACACTTGTCCTGTGGCTGGGAGCGGCATCGTGCGCTCGCCCGGGGGGTGGCAACCGCCGGCGGGTACTCGCCCTGGGTGGAACTGGGTACCTCCGGGGCATGGCCTAACGCCACGACTCGACCGGGTCCCGGGCTGGGTCCGGGCCTGGTTCAGAACTCCCTTCGTGGACCGCTTCGCCTACGTTTGGATGTGGGACAACGGGGGCTGGGACATCATTCCGCACGACGAGAACGGCTCCGGGTCGAGCGGAGCGAAGGAACCGTTGGCCCCCCGCGCCTCGCCGCCCAGGATCCACCTGAGGGGCCCCCACTGGGGCCACTGAATCTACGTCTCTTGCCTTAAGTCGACTCGCGGCGAAGAGGGCTATGTCAGGCGGAGCGTTCGCGGTCGAGTCGCTCGAGGATCCAGGAGCGGACGAGGGTGGAGGCGGGGAGGTGTTTGGCGGCGGCGACGCGCTGAACTTCTGCTTCCTCTTCGGCGCTGAGCCGCACCGAGTACACCTTCTGCCGGTTCGGCCGGCGGCCAGTGGTTCCGGCCGGGTAGTCCTCGTCCTTGGTGTGCTCGGACTCGCGGCGAAGCTTCTCGACCAGCCTTGGGTCAATGGTCTTGGCCATGTTCGTCTCCTTGCTTGTAGATCTTCAGGTCGGCGCCGGTGGCCGGCCAGGCGTTGATGCCGTGCAGGTCGCCGTCGAGGTCGCGGTAGGCGATCACGACGATCACGCGCCCGGCGGATGGTGAGTGGCCGATGAACCGGGACGCGCCCATCCGGGACTTCGGGTCGGGTTCGAGCGCCAGGAGATCGTCATCGGCCATGGCCTCCTGTGTCCAGCCGGTTTCGACCCTTTCGGCGTCGCGGTAGCGCTCGCTGCGTGAGCGGATGTAGGCGATGGCATCGGGGTCCCACTGGATCTCCTCGGCCACTCGACAAGTGTACGTCTTTGTCGGACGATGTAGTACACGGTTCGGAGCATCAGACCCCCGCGACATACGCGGTCAGGAAGTGCACCCCGTGCCGGTCGAGGTTGCCGCGGGCCCGGTCGTAGTGCTCGGTAGTGCGGGGGTCGGCGTGCCGGGCCAGGATCTGCGCGTCGCGCAGCGGCACCCCGGCGTCCAGGGCGTTGGTGATCGCGGCGTGCCGCAGCGAGTGCGGGGAGATGTGCCGCGGGATGCCGGCGGCCTTCGCGATGCGGGCGACCATCCGGTACACATCGCGCCGGTCGATCGGGTTCCCGCTGTGCGGGCGCAGGATCAGGGGCCCCTCGGCGCGGTCGCCGCGGCAGGCCTCGAGCACCCGCAGCACCGGGACCGTCACGGGCATCGTGGCGGGCTTGTTGCCCTTGCCGACCAGGCGCAGCACCCGGTGCCCGCGCAGGGTCTCGGCGTAGTCCTCGATCCGCACCGCCGCGGCCTCCGAGGCGCGCAGCGCGTTGATCCCGAGCAGGAACGCCAGCGCGCCGTGGTGGACGGTGATGGTCTGGGACACCTGCAGGAACCGGATCAGCTCGAGGCGGTCCAGACCCTGGGTGCGGGACTCGTCGCGGTGCACCTTCGGCAGCCGGGCATACACGGCTGGGTCGGCCGGGACGAGGCCGTCGATGTGCGCGAACCGGAAGAACCCGCGCACCCCGTGCATCATCGTCACCACCGAGGAGTCCATCAGCCCCCTCTCCCCCAGCCCGCGGATGTACAGCTCCACATGCGCCCGCTGGACCCCGACCAGCGGGTCCAGCCCGTGCCCCTCACACCACGAGAACCACTCCCGCAGCTGGAACGCATACAACCGGTGCGTTCGCCCCGAATAGCGCGCCAGGTAGGAGACCGCAGCGAGCTGCGCGGTCGACATGGTGGACGGCTGGAACGGAAGAAGGGCAGTGGGCGCGGACATGGGACACCTCACGCGGCGACACCAGACACAGCCCCAGACCCGCCCGCCGCGACCGCGGCTGGGCTCAGGACGGCGACGACGCTAGACCTCCCAGCGACGAAGGAACAGACCCGTAACGCGGCGATAAGGGTCAGTCGCCCGCCGCCTGCCGACCCATGCACTGCACTGCACTCTTCGGGCTTTCGAGATTCGTCCGAGCCACGGCGCTTGCCGGACAACTGCGCCCCGCTCAGGCGGGATCTCCGCCGGGACTGCTGAAGGTTCCCGTCTCCCAGTCCTGGCACGAAGGTGAGTTGCGCGGCTCGACCCGCGCTTACCACGGTCGCTACGGGCGGGAGGACTCACACGCCGCGAGGCGGTTGGCGCTCACCACCTACGCGACAACTAGCGGTTGGGTGGCCTGAACCAGTCACCGCACCCCGAGCGAAACCGCGCTCCCCACAGTCCGCGTCCGCCGGAGGCGGTCATGAGAACTCCTCTCGGGCGGCGCAGACCGTTTTGGTCGCTTCACGGGAATGCGGCTCCGGCTATGCGCCGACTTGGGCCGCTCCTGGCGAGAGTCAGTCGCAGTAGGTCTCCCATAGGTCGAGCACGGCATACGAATTCACCGACGTCACCTCTCCGTACTGCATCATCGCGTCCCTGAATCGTCCAGCGGGCAGGTCGCCCGCCGCCTCTACGGCGTGACCGAAGTAGTCACCCGCGACGTCCGGGTAGGGCTGATCGAGCGCCGAGTTGAGGTCGTTGCACACGGCTTCCTCGGGTGTCGTCTGGGTCGCGTCGTGCCAGAACCACACCCCAACGAGCAGCGCCACAACGCCAAGTACTCCATTGCGAGCGCGCCTCTGTCGACGGCCAACCTCGGCCAGTCTCTTGTCGCGCTCGGACTCCCTCTGCCTGTCAGCCTCATACACGGCACGCGACACCCACCCCCCTCCGTGGCAGTGCGAGCAAGGAACTCGCTCCCTGGGGTCGAAGCCCTTGGCCAGGGTCAGCGCTCCCTCGCAATAGGGACACGCCATCAGCTCTGCGCCGGGGCGAGCCCCCTTCGCCCCGTAGGCGCTGTCCGCGCACTCCGGGCATAAGAGGCTGCCCTCCGACCACTCCTCTGGCCGCTCTGGCCAGGGCGCCGCTGTCACCTCCAGGACGATCTCGCCACAGCGCGCAGGGTCGATAGCGGGGTCCCCGTCGAATACGTGCGCCCGTCCTTCGCCAACGGCATCTTCGTACGCGACACGATCACCCCTCACGCCCATCGACCGTACTCCCGGCGCTAAGGAGTCGCAGGCCATTGCCAAGAAGCCAGGGAGGCGTCTGGGAGCCGCCCGGCTCGCCGTGGGTCTCCACAGGTGCCGAGATGTAGTACACCCGGCCCCCGTACAGGTGGGAGACCAGACTTCCGAATGGCTCTCTCGGGATCGAGACACAGAAGCCGCACTGTGGCTCAATGCGTCGGGCCCGAGCCGGTACCCGTGACCGGGCCGTGACAGCTTGCGGAGCAGGCGGCGACCTTGACGTCACCCGAGAAGCGCCGCATGGAGGCGATCTGCACGTTCCACCGGTCGGACCGTCCGACTTCGATCGTGAGCGACATGGGTTCACGGACGATCGGCCACCGGGCTCGTGGGCCTGGGGCCGACGACCCCCCGCTCGCGGCTGCGATATGACGCAGCGTCGGCAGCCGCTTCAGTTGCGGCCTCGGCTCCCTCGGTCTTCGCCGCGGAGCGACCTCCGCGCGACCGATGACGCCACCCAATTGACGGTGGTCACCCATACAGTCGAACCATGACGCGGCTTGTCGGTTTCGGATTGCTCGCATCGGCATTCGCGCCGATGGTGGCCCTGCTCGCGGTCGTGAGGTTCGACGAACTCGGGCGCGCCAGCTGGGTGATTCTGGCTGCGTGTGGGGCGGCTGTCCTTCTCCTCGTTCTGGTTCTGCGCAGCGTGGCGGGGGTCCAAGCGCGAACCATCGATTGCCAGTCGGTGCGGAGCGCAGACGAGCGCGTGCTGGCATTCACCTCTAGCTACGTCGTCCCACTAGTGATTGCCGTCTTCGGCGAGTCCGACATCCCAACGCTGGTTGCGACAGCAGCCTTGCTTGCCGTGATGGCCACCATCTACGTTCGCGCCGGGCTGTATCACTTGAACCCCACCCTGGCCCTGGCGGGCTACCGCCTGTACGAGGTGACGGCCACAAATGGCACTCTCACCATGGTCCTCACCAAGGAGCGGCACCTGCGTCAAGCGGGAGCACTGGTCTGCCGATACGTTGGTGAGGACGTGGCCATCCAAATGGGGGAAGACCGTGACGGCTGAATCGGCCCGACAAGCTCTCGTCACCGCTGTTGCGGCTGGTGGTAAGGCGCTGGACAACTTCGTCCTGCGCGGCGAGGTCATCGCGGGGGCAGAGGTCACCCGGTTCGACCTCGTTGAGGACATGGCCGGCCAAGTTAGCGCCGACGTTCTCAAGAGCGTCGAGGCGCTCACCAAGAAGCAGTTCCTGAACTACGACCCCTCCTATCAAACCAGCGCCTCTCAGGTGCTGGTGGAGAAGCTGGACCAGATCCCAGAACTCGCCGCGGTTGACGCCGAGATCCGACGAGGCGACGTGCCGTACACGGCCGACGGCCCGTCCGTGGTGGCCATGGCCCAGGCTGTCGGCCACGGGGACAACCAGGTCGTCGCCTATCGGCTGAAGGGCCCGGGCATCGCGACCCGTCGGTCCAGGGGCTTCACGCTCATCCCACGCGACGGCGTCTACCGGCCCGTAGGCGGCGACGTGCTCTTCTACGAGCCGCGCTTCGACGCGTTCACCTGCGCCGGTGTCGTCTTCTTCACCACAGTCACCCTCATCCAAACCAAGCTCCAAGCCGATGACAAGGCGCGCCAGCTGGCGAAGGAAACGCTCGCGGCGGTGACATCCAAACTGACCATCCATGGGTTCGCCGACCTGGAGAAGGCGGTGATGGACGACCCGAGCATGCGCGCCAAGATGGCCTCGGTCGCGCGTCTGATCCAGACCGACCCCGACTACGCAAAGAACCTGACTACGAGCAAGCTGGTGAAGTTCGTCGAGACCTACCCGGACTACGACATCCCGCTGATCACGCTGAAGGGCAAGAGGGTTCTGGCCTTCGACCCCTCACCCCAGCACCGGCACCAGATACCACGCCTTCTGGCCGATGACTACTTACACAGCTACCTAACCGACCGCAACTACGAGGCCGGGTCCAAGCAACGCCTCCAGAAATAGCCAGCATGCCCAATCAGGTTCGCGCCGTGACCCAACGGGCACTGCGCCAAGCCACGGAGTTCCCGATTCCCGAGGAGACGCTTCGGGAGACTCTGACAGCGACCCCGGCACTGATTCGAGACCCAGAACGTCTCGCGCTGCTCGAGTCCTCAATCAAGGAAACGTTGACTCACGGCGCTCCCTTGCCGGCCACCCTTCGCCCATCTGCTCTGCCCGTGCTGGGAAATATCGCTGAGGCAGTCGTCGAAACTCTGCTCGCCGACCACGGATGGCAACCGGTGTACGACGACGACCAAGGGTTCTCCTTTGGGCCAGGAGTCGATCTGCTCATGCTGGATCCGACGCTGTCCCGTTTGGTCGCGATCGAGGTCAAGTCGACCATCCAACAAGGACGCTGGCCGCGCTTGGCTCGTGGACTCTCGGAGCAGCTAACTCCCCATTGGCTCGACGGGTCACGCAACACAGGTATGGCTGAATGGGGTGTGGCCTCATCCGACATCTACCTCATGGTCGCGCAGGTGCACCTTCGACGCCGCAGATGGCGGTGTTGTCTGGCTGGCGATGCGACGGCGCCTCAGCCAGTCACAGAGAAGCGGCACCTCGACGATCTTGACTGGCTCGCCGCGATATTGACCTGACGTCACCTGAAGCCCTCGCTCCGAGCGTCATAAGGACAATCAGCCGCGACCGGCACCTCGCGGCGAAGTGGGGCGGACGTCGGTAGGGCTCGCGATGCGACCATCTGGGGGTGCTATCCCCAACGTTGGAGACAGAGCGGCTGCGCCTGGACCGGCCGGTGCCGGCGGATGCAACGGGGGTGTTTGCGATCCTCGGTGACTCCCGGACCGTTGAGCACAACCCGTCCGATCTGCTCACGGACGAAACCGAAGCCGTCGAGTTGGCCGACCGATGGGTTCGCCACTGGGAGGAGCATGGGTTCGGCTACTGGTGTGTACGGATCGCGGGTTCGGATCGGCTCATCGGCTACGCCGGGGTCAAGCGGATGACGGTGCACGGCAGCCGCGTACTGAATCTCGTGTGTCGTCTCGGTCCGGAGTCGTGGGGACGGGGCTTGGCCACCGAGGCGGTGTCGGTAGTGGTGTCTTCAGTGGCGTCCGAGATGCCGACCGAGACGATCCTCGGGCGAGTCCGCCCAGGAAACCGGGCCAGTCAGAACGTGGCGCAGAAGGCCGGCCTGCGACGCGACATCGCATTGGATGACACGGGTGAAGACGGTCTCGACTGGGCCTTCACGAACCGCAAGCAGCCCTGACCAAGCCGGGCCCCTGCAGTGCCTGGATTCGGCCGTCCACTACGCGGAGTTGGGCAGCGGAGCAGCTCATGGCGTCACAGGATCGGGTCGACTCGCGGCGGAAGGGGCTACGTAGCCCCCCGTGCGGGATCAGAGCTTGGATGCTCGCCAGCCCGCGTCCTCGGCCTGCTGGGTCGTGCAGAACCAGCGCTCGCCGGCGGACGTGTCGATCACGGTCACGTCGTAGTACGCGCCGCCAGGGACGTGGTAGATCTTCTCGCCACTGGACGAGATGTTGCCCTTGATCAGGCAGGTCGAGGTGGTGGTGCTTGTGGTGGCGGTGGTGATCTTGGCACGGGCCGGCAGGGTCACCGAGCGGGTGCCGCAGCCGTTCTTGGAGAACGCCGTCTGAAGGGCGGCCTTCTCACGGCTGTCCACGCTCAGGCGCCAGCGGTACTTCACCTTGACCCAGTTGATCACGTACGTGCACTGGAAGCGGGTGGGCATCCACTCACCTGGGTCACGGGCGATCTTCACGCTCCGGTTCAGGGTCGGCGTCATCGCGCTGAGGCTCGGCCCGAACAGGTCGTTCGCGTAGCGCTTCCGGGTATCCAAGTTCCACCTGCGGGCACCGGACCCCCACGCCTCCGCGAGCGCGACGTGGTGGTCGATGTCCACGCTGGACGCACGCGTGTACGTGCGGCCGTCGTAGACGCTCACCCACTTGCCAACGGACGGGTCGCAGCTGCGCGAGAGCGCCGCCTTGTTGGCGCGGGTCTCCATGATCAGGACCTCCTCACGGGTGTTCTGGCAGTCCTTGTTCACGTCGAGCCAGTGCGGGAACTTCGAGCGGTCGTAGTTGGAGTTGGACTCCGAGGCGACCGTCAGCGCGTTGAGGATCCGGTTCGGTGTGGTCGTGTACGCGGCGGCGCTGGGCGCCGTGACGAGCGAGAACGACGTCAGCCCCCCAAGGACGAGTCCAGCGATGACCGTCCGAGAGACGTTCTTGAGCATGATGTTGTGGGTGCCTTCGATCCAGGAGAAGTTGCCGCGTCAGGCTAGGTGCGACTACCCCGCCATGTAGGGACATTCGGGATTCTTGGGCCGAATCGCCTCGCCGGATTGAGCAGCGCGGATCGGCTGTCCTCACCCAGCGTCCTGATGCACGTCAGGCGGCGGAATGCCGCGGGTCGTCACACAGAGTTCGACGACCACACCTCGCGAATTCTGTCGTCGTTCGCGAACCGCGCCACGAGATCGCTCTCCTGCGTGACGTCGGCGCCGTCCTCACCGAACCCGGGCAGCAGCGCGGACAGATGCCAGTACACGGCGTCCCCCTCCTCACGAAATCGAGATGCCTCCAACGTGCGACCCACTCGAGGACTGTCACGCACAGCCCGGCCCATGGCCACGAGGTCATCACGAGTCAGGGTCTCAGCGTCCGTGTGGTACTCGACGTCCTCACAGAACAGCGCCTCGACGTTCTCGAGCACGTCGCCCTGCCCGGTGACGTACTGACGCTCGATGAACTCAACGATCCGTCGGACTCTCGACACCACGCCAGCCTAGGCACACCATCGGCGATCGAGGGGTGGACTACGTCCGCACGCGGCGATGTGACGCGGATGTCCGTAACCCCGGTCTTGTGACGTGTGCCCGTGCCAGCATGCTCACGATGCGTGCATTTGTGTCCGATGCGGTGACCTACGACGGTCTTCCCATCTCAAGTGGCGGGGCCCATGGCTTGGGCAGACTCCGCGGCCGCAGCGCCTATCAGGCGTTCCAGTCATTTCTGGATGCGTGTAGCCATGAGAGGTCTCTGTCCTCGGAGTTCCGACTGGACGGTGACGAAGGACCCGAAGTTCGAGAACGGCTCGAGGCGCATTTCCCAGCATCCGAGGACCGCCGATTCCTCCCGGTGCCGGAGGACCGCGTCCTGCAGGCCATCGACCTGTACGAGGACGTGGACGTTCGTCCGGACCGCTGGGGCCTCACCCCGGTGTGGTTCTCCGTCCGCGCCGTCTTCACGGTGAGACAGCCGCATTCGCACGACCCGTGGCCGGATCAGTGTCGAGACCGGTTCAACGGGTTCGACGTCCCCGGCGGTATCACGCTCGGTGAGTCGGTCGCCTACCTCACCATGAGCCCGAAGGCGAGGATGGCGTTGCAGCTCTGCCTTCCCGGCGCCACCGACCGACAGGTGGCCGACACCATCCCGTGGCTTCAAGCCAACCTGCCATTCCGCATCTCCACCAAGCATTGGCTCCGCTGGACCCTCACCAAGAGCGGCACGTCCTACCGGCCACGACGGATCACGCCCGAGGTGCTGTCGTAGGAGTAGCGACCCGCGGCGCCTGGTCAACTCGCGGCGATGTGGGCCACATCCACGCGTGTCTGCCCGGCGCTGTCTCACCAGACCAATTTCGTTATACGATTTTGATCATGGCGAGTGACGAGCAGATCCAGAAGTGGGCGGACGAGGCCGAGGCCGGCTACGACGTCGATGCGCTCAAGCGTCGGGGACGCGGTCGTCCCGGACGTGGAGCGGAGCCGATGCAGGTCGTCGCTGTTCGGCTGACGGCGGAGGAGCTGGACGCGCTCGACGCGGCCGCGTCGAAGAACCAGATGAGCCGCTCTGAGGCCATCCGAGCAGCACTGGCGCACTTCGCCGCGTGAAGGTCCGCCCCAGCGCGCTGAAGCACGGGATCGACCCCGATGACGCGGTCCAGGCGGCCGAGTGGGCCATCTGGATCGAGCCCCTGACCGACGAGGAGACTCCCACCCGCGAACTCCGCCTGGGCTTCGACACTGGCGCCCGACTGCTCGAGACCGTCGTGCTCATCCTCGACACCGGCGACGAGATGGTCATCCACGCAATGCCGGCCCGCAGGAAGTACCTCGACTTGCTGCCGTGACCACCGTCCAGTAGCCCGTCAGGCGGCGGAAGGACGCAGGTGGTCCTCGCGGCTTGCCTGTCGAGCACCACTCGCCGATTGGCGCGCGTCGTGAGTCCGGGTATCGAGCGCGGGACCCGTGCTGGGATGGGGGCGTGGCGAGGTTGGTGACGTGGTCGCAGTACCGGGAGTCGATCGGAGACCGGTCGGGCCTGTTCGCGGCGCTCGCCGACTGCTGTCCGGTCGAGCGAGCGTTGTACCCGGGCAGCTACGTTGACCTGTCCCCGTCGACGGCCTTCCGGTCGGTGACCTACGTCGACACCGACGCGCGGGCCGCGCGGTTCTTCGCCGACGCCGACTTGGTGCGCGCGGAGCTGGCCGGGAGGACGCGTCCCGGTGCCGGCACCGAGGTGCGGTTCCTCGCCGCCGACTACGCAGCCCCGCTGGACGTGCCCGAGGACAGCGTGGATCTGGTGATCTCGCTGTTCACCGGGCCGATGTGGGAGCACGCCCGGGGCTACCTGCGCCACGGTGGCTGGTTGTTGGCCAACACCAGCCACGGCGACGCCAGCCTGGCCGCGCTGGACCCCTCGTTGCGGCTGACGGCGGTCGTGCACCATCGAGGCGGGCACTATCGCCTTGTCGCCGACCGGCTCGATGAATACCTGATCCCGAAACGACCGGAGGCGGCCGACGCCGACACGATCCGCTCCTCCGGCCGCGGCATCGCCTACACCAGAGCCGCCTTCGCTTACCTCTTCCAGACCCCTTCACCGAAACGTCCCAAGGGTAGGGACCAGGCGGCCGAGCGTCCACCGTCCTCGTGAAGGCGGTCGACTGGCGGCGGTATGCAGCAGGTTCACTGGTTGCGGCATGCAGCGGTCTGGAACTGGCCCGGGCTACCCGTGTCGTAGCGGTCTTGCTGACCTTCCTCATTGAAGCCGTCGAAGTAGAGGACCTGTCCGGGCTCCAGCGCTTGGAGCTGCTCCACAGTGAAGACCACGTCGATGGTCGAGCTGCTGTTGTCCTTGGTCCAGCCGTACATCACGTACTCGCGACCCGGCTCCAGCGCTGCCAGTGGCTTCGTTGAGGTCCAGCCCTCAGCTCTTTCGCCCATCGACCACGAAGCAAGCGATGTCACCGGGCGGTCGGCCGTCCACTCTCCGACCTCGACGCTCCGGTCCTCGACGGACCTGGTGGGGTCCTCGAAGTAGAGCGTTGCGCCGTCGATGTGCTCACTGCAGACCGCCAGGTACCCGACAGGCCGCCCCGAGGCGTCCACGGCAACTCCCGTGGCGCCTACCACCGGCACCGTGCATCCCGAGAGCGCCACAACTGCGCCCAGGGCCGCGGCAAGTCTGAACACGTGCCGAACGTAGTGGGGCTCCCCACCGCTCCTTGGCGCTTGCCGCGATCGTGATCGAACCGACTCCATGCCGCGCCTCGGGCGGTCGTCTCGCCGCGGAAAGGCTATGTCCCGGACAGAGCTCGCGGTCGAATCGAGTGGCTACCTACCTCAGGCAGAACTTGGCGAGCGCGAGGTGTGCCCATGGGCCCGAGTCACGACGGCGTGCAGGACCAGCAGCAGGGCGAGCAGTGCGCCGGCGTATGCGACGAAGACACCGAAGAAGTAGGCACCGGGGATGCCGACAGCGAACCACGCCCCCGAGGTCACCGTCAGTCGCGGCGCGCTCAGCGGGAACGAACCGAGCAACGGCGCCCATAAGACGACGAGTCCGGCGGCGAGAAGCCATCCCGTGTCGCCGCTTTGCGGATCGAGGTAGGCGATCGTGGCTGCGCTGGCGGTCGAAGCGATGAGCACGGCGACGACCGTCAGTGACCGCGACCGATCGAGCCACCTGCTGCCCTCACCACCCCGGCCTCGCATACGCGAAGGATGGCACGTGACATCACGTGACGGCACCGCTTCGCGCCCGATCGACGTGCTGCCTCACATAGCCCTGCTCGCGGCGTTATGCAGCGGTTCCCCGCCACCGCCCCCGGGACGGTTGATACTGCCGGCATGTGGGTGTCCGAGGATGGTGTCGCGCACACGGTGTCGTTACGGAAGCCGCAGCAGTTGATGACGAGGGACTTCCGCCGCGCGCTGGATCAGTTGCACAGCAGGCTGCCGGTGCAGGTTGAGAAGGTCCTGGACGAGGCCGAGGACTCCCTGTTCTCAGACGGCGGGGTAGTACCTGACGATCCGGACGTCTTCGCGCAGTACGAAGGCTGTCCGCCACCGATCAAGATCCTGCGAGGACCACTGACATCTCCGGAGGATCTCGCGGCAAGCCTTGATCGAGTCGAGCGCCGCTGGAGGCTCGACGCGGTGACGGCACTCCAGGACTACATCGCCTGACACGCCCGTCTGGCGGCGGAATGCCCTCCCGGTGGCGAGGCCGTCGAGTGGGACGATCGAAGGGTGCCATCGTCGACCGGATCCGGGGATGGTGGAAGACGCGCTCTGAGGGCTGGCCACGCCTGACAGGTCTACGGCCGGGAGTAAGGAACGAGCGACGCCTGTCCACGGCGCCCATCCTCCTCTCCGCTGGGTCATCTGGCCTATAAGGACGCTGTATGGCAATGGCCTGACTCGCGTCGGCCTCGGCCACCTCAGTCCATCAGAGTTCGAGCACGCCCATTGCGCGGCCCTCAGCCGAAAGCCAGAACACGCGTAGGAGCGGCCGAAAACCTAGGGCGATTCAGCACCTCACGACCACCATCGGTGGGTCATGGCTCAGGCCACGTCCTCAGTGTGTTTCGACGTATCGGGCGATCGTTGGTCACGACGCCATGTGAGGTACCGGTTTCCCGTCCAGAGAACTTGGGCAGCCGTAACGACCAACCAGATGAGCATCACCGTCTTGGGAAGTCCCCTGCCGACAAGCATGGCACCTAGAGCCAGTCCAGCCGTCAACATGAAAGTCGATGCCAATAGTAAGGTTCTGGGGTCTTCCCTATCCAAGAGCCATCTCGCCTTCATGATCCCCATGATCGCATGCTTCTGGACCCCGTGGCCGAGCCCGGGCAGAACCGGGTTGGCCGTCGCACGGACGGGTCGCCCTCTGGCAGAGCATGATAGACCGGCTCGTCCACACCGACGTCGTCAACCTCGAAGGCGACTACTACCGCCTCAAGAACCGCGACCTCGGTCGCGTCCCCACCCCCATGGGAGCCGAGGACTGACCATGACAACCCTACGAGAGGGGTTCGCTTTCACCCGACGCCAAGGGGTTCACTGTCAGCCGACATTGACGGCTCTTCACGGATGAGCGTGGGTGAGGGCGCGACGCGCTGACCTAGGTGGTTGCCGGGGGAAGGGGTCGAGGCCCCCGAGGATCAGAGGACTTCTACCTCATCTGATCTCAAGGACCTCGACATGGATGACCCTACGTTGTGCTGCTCGGCGGCCGACACCTATTGCGACCGGTGCGACCTGATCGTCGGCGTGGACGGGCTGCGGGTGACCGGTGTCGAGCGAGACGATCGCGGGCGGCTCGTGGTGACGGTCGAGTCCGAGCCGACGGTGATGGGCTGTCCGTCTTGCGGTGTCGTCGCTCGCGGTCATGGCCGAGATGAGGT
>CAWDDN010000033.1:0-10678 GCA_963801135.1 uncultured Actinomycetota bacterium
AGGGACTGCCCCGTCTGACGGCGATGGCTACCCTGTCGGGTGGTATCACAGGAGGGGACGAGTAGACGCGGTGCAACATCGGATGTCTGACGAAGATGCAAAGCGCACTTCTGCGATCTGGCAGAGCGCTGGCCACGGAACCATGCCCATAATCGCTGTCTTCGTTGTGTCCATGCTCCTCATAGCCGCGCTACTGCCGTGGCGCGACGAACTCGGCGCATTCTACGTCTACTACGCGCTCACCATCTTGGGCCTGATGATCTTGCTCGTGGTTGCCTTAGGTGCTCGTTCGATTGTTCGCATGATCAAGATCTATCGTCAGCGGGATCAGGGCGATGCTAGGACACGACAAAGTCGTTCGACACCCGGCTAACCCTGGTTGAACCGCCCGAGGCCGTGCTGCGCCCCGCGCCGCCAAGCCAGCCGAACGGTGCGTCATAGCGCCGCCTGCTGGGCGTACCAAAGGCGCGAAGGACTCCGGCCGCGGCGGGGCTTGAGCTATCGCTCTCTTGGGGCTGCGCGTTCCCACCAGTCCTCGGGTGCCCCTTTCTTGATGGTTGACGCTGTGAACTCGACCGGGCGGTAGTTGCAGAACTTCCACAGTTCCTTCGCCGCCCGGGAGTACTGGAAGAGGACGCGGTCGACCTCGAAGGGGTCGAGCTCGCCCGCACGGTGTCGGTCGATGGCCTCCCCCACGCGGGAGACCAGGATCGCGAGCTGAGCCTGGTGGTACTCGGCGACCACCGCGCGGGCCGCCTGCCGTTCAGCCTTGCCGGCCATGACGGGAGGTTACGCGGCTGCCAAGGGTCCTCGCCGAACAGGGACGCGCACCATCGGAGCAGGCAGCGACGAGCGCTTGTATCGTGTAGCGCTACGCGATACGGTTGTGCGTGTGATCGTCAGCTTCCGGCACAAGGGCCTGGAACGGCTCTACCGGGACGGGTCGAAGAAGGGCGTGCAAGCCGCGCACGTCCCCAAGCTGTTGCGGATCCTGTCGGCACTGGACGTGGCACAGGTCCCGGAGGACCTGTCGATCCCCTCGTTCCGGACCCACCGGCTCAAGGGCGACCTGGCCGGGCACTGGTCGATCTGGGTCAACGGCAACTGGCGGGTGACGTTCCGGTTCGTCGAGAACGACGTCGAGCTCGTGGACTATCAGGACTACCACTGAAGGAGAAGGTGAGGACCATGGCGATGAAGACCCCGGTGCACCCCGGTGAGATCCTGCGCGAGGACGTCCTAGCCGACCTCGGCCTCGGAGTCGGTGAGGCCGCCTCCCGCTTGGGAATCTCGCGGGTGGCGCTCAGCCGAGTGCTGCACGGCCACGCCCGCGTCAGCCCGAACCTCGCCGTGCGCCTCGAGGAGGCCGGGGTCGGGACCGCCCGCGGGTGGCTGGCGATGCAGACCGCCTACGACCTGGCCGCCGAGCGGGCCCTCGGCTCCCACAACGTGCGCCCCCTCAACGACGTCGCCTGACCCGCGCATAGCCCTTTCGTCGCGTTACGTGCGCTGGGTGCGATCGCGCCAGAGGGCGATGCTAGCGACGACCGTGGTGGCAAGCCCTACCAGGAGCACGGGGTAGCCGGGCCCGGGCAGCGGGACAAGCGCTCCGCCAATCACCATCAGCGCGAGACCCAAGAGCAGGACGATCCTGACCACGGCGACATTCTGTTGCACTGGCGAATGGCTAGGTCGTCAATCGCTTAGAGAAGCCCAGCAGTGCTGCTGCACTTCGCCGCGTGTTGGGCCATTGCCCGTAGAAGTGGCTCAGTAGCGGGCAACGGTGACCGCATGAGGTGATCAGTCTCGATGTAGCCGACCGGGCCACGTCTCGCGGGAACGCGGTTGACGCTCATCGGCCCAGTCGGCGAACCAGTCCTCGACACTGTCGGCCACGAGCGTCCACGCCCTTGTCCCTAGAGAACGTGGAGATCAAGAATCCGGGTCTCGAAAGCGCCTTCGTAGCGATCGACGAGCTCGAGCTCGAGACTGAGGTCGCTGCGCCCTTCCTCCGCCGTCCACAAGTCGACCACGACGTGGAAGGTCGGGTACTCGCGGCCCTGGAGCTCGACCACGTCCAGGCGCTCCAGCTCCTCGGCTGGGAGCGCAACCAGGGTCCGGCCGTATCGATCCACGGCCTCTCTCAATGCCTCCGCGGACAACCGATCGCCTCTGGTCATGGCAGCGGCCACGTCGAAGTCACCCGCGGCCAGAAGTGAGACGAGAACGGATACAGCAACCTGGAGAGCCGTCATCACTTCCTCCAACGCACGCGAACATTTCCGGGGACACAAGTGTCCCCGACAGCCCCGACGTGTGCTCCATGCGCGAAAGCACATCCCCGCGCCGGAAGCGTCTTCGTGTGGCCGCCCCAGGGGTAATCGCGGTTTCGGTTCCGTTTCGACCGGTCGTCGTGGATTGGCCGTTTGCCGCGCGGGGCGCAGATGTCCGACCAGGGCCCATCGTTGAGCCGGGCGGTCCGGCCGGGAGAACGTCGGATGCGTCATCCGTGGCCAGTCGCCTCAGCGCCTCGTCCCCATCTTTCTGTCCGGTCGACGATGCACTCGGTCGATCGTCCTGCGCGGTGCTCACCACGCGAGTAGGGCATTCCGCCGCGAGTCGACTTAAGGCAAGAGACGTAGATTCAGTGGCCCCAGTGGGGGCCCCTCAGGTGGATCCTGGGCGGCGAGGCGCGGGGGGCCAACGGTTCCTTCGCTCCGCTCGACCCGGAGCCGTTCTCGTCGTGCGGAATGATGTCCCAGCCCCCGTTGTCCCACATCCAAACGTAGGCGAAGCGGTCCACGAAGGGAGTTCTGAACCAGGCCCGGACCCAGCCCGGGACCCGGTCGAGTCGTGGCGTTAGGCCATGCCCCGGAGGTACCCAGTTCCACCCAGGGCGAGTACCCGCCGGCGGTTGCCACCCCCCGGGCGAGCGCACGATGCCGCTCCCAGCCACAGGACAAGTGTTGCACCGGGTGGAATCGCGCAACCGCCTCCAGGTGAATCGAGCTGTCCAAGACCAAAGCGAGCCGTAGGTGAGTCATACCGCCGCGTAGCGACCGCCCTGTGTTCAGCGGATGACTGCGTTGGAGCTGGACCAAGCCACTCTGTGAGTAGTTTCATTTCATGCGTGCTCGCGCCGTCGTCGTCAGTGGGCTGTCTGCCGTCGTGGCCCTCTTCGTGAGCGCGGGCGTGCTGTGGGATGAGCCGGCTGAGTTTGGTTGGTTTGCCTACGGGGGTTCTGCCGACGGCGCGTCGCCGCGCCTGTTCGTGATGACACCCCATCGAGAGCTCGCTCTCGTCGTGACCGGAGTCGGATTGATAATGCTTGGCGCGCTGCTCGGATTCACCGTCGGTCGGAGGGGCAGGTTCACAAGCTCGGGTTGATCCGCTCGTCTCGACAGCAACGGCCACATGCGACGTGCATCCGATCGCGGCCTAGCGGTGTCCTCGGCAGGCTGCGAGGCTCACTTCGAGCCCCTCGAGTCGGTCGAGGGTGATGTCGCTGCCGCAGCGCGTTGTTCGGCCAGCGCGCGAGCCCCGGCGAGGACCAGGTCGATGCCGAACATCCGCGGGTCTTCGAGGGCGCGCTCTTGCAGCCTGGCGTCCGCTGGTGGCGAGTCGGGTGCGGTGGGTCCAGCGGCACGCTCCACACGTCGCCCAGTGCGGCGTCACTCAAGCGCTGGATTATGACCAGGCCCTCGCTCTCGTTGAACCCGGCATCGGTGAGCAGCCGAACCAGCCGCTCCGTCAGCGCGATCGAGCCGGGGCTCCAGAGGCCGAAGTAGGACAGACGGCGAGCAGCCGGGTGGCGGGTGTAGGCGGTCACGCTCGACTGCAGGACGTCCCGGAGGGCACGGACCCAGTCGTTGCCGGTCTGCTCGGGGACCTCGATCTCAGCGAGCACCAGGTCGCTCATGGCGGCGAGCAGGTCGTCGCGGTCGGCGACGTGGCGGTAGAGAGCCATCGGCGTGACCCCGAAGTCGGCGGCGAGGCGGCGGAAGCTCACTGCGTCCAGCCCCTCCTCGTCGGCCACCTCCAGGGCGTGCTGGACGATCCGGTCGCGGTGCAAGCCTCTGGACACGCCCGAAGTCTACGGTGTATACCTCGGCGAGTAGGTATACACCGTAGACAGGAGTGGCCATGAGCGCGAACGAGCAACGTCGGATCGCAGTCCGCGTCGGCGCTGGCGCGGCGATCGCGGGTGCAGCCCTGGGACTGGTGGTGAACCTCGCGCACGGGGACCTGCCGGAGGATCCTCGGGCAGCTCTCACCAAGGTGGCGCAGGGCGGACAGTGGGGGCGGTCGCACCTGGGGATCATCGTGACGGCACTGCTGGTGCTGGTCGCGCTGCTCGGGCTGAGCCGGGCCGCCACCGGTGCTGCCGCGTCCGTTCTCAGTGCTGGGGCGGCTGCGTTGGCGCTGCCCGGCGCCGCGGTCTCCATCACCGTGACGGCAATCGACGGCGTCGCGACCAAGGCGATGGCCGACGCCTGGGCAGCCGGCGACCCGAACACGCCCTTCGCCAACGCCGTTGCGGTCGAGACCGTGCAGAACGCCCTCTTCCACGCCGAAGCCGCGTTCTTCTTCGGACTGCCGATCCTGCTGCTCGGGCTGGCCGCGCAGCTGCCGTCCGCCGGCCTGCCGCGCCGCACCGGATGGCTCGCCATCGCGGGCGGCAGTGGGTCACTGATCTTCGGCGCCAGCGGCCTGGCCGGACAGCCCCTGCCCGGCCTGCTCTTCAACGGCTTCGCCGGACTGATCACCGTCTGGGCGCTGGTGGCCGGCATCATCATGTGGCGGCGGACCGCATCACGCACGGTCGACGCGTTGCTGCCCGTGGGCAGCTGACCACCCGCGGTGCCACGCGGCCGGTCCGGTGCTTGGGTGAGGCGCACCATCGATCGAGCGATGGCGCGGAAGCCGAACAGGTAGCGCAGGCTCTCACCAACGTGGACACGGCATCTGCGTCATTGCGCCGCCTGCCGACCGTGTCGTCGCGTCGGTCGTGCCTGAAGCGGATGGCGGATAGGCCATCTCCTGATATCATCAGATATCGGAGGTGGTTCTCATGGCTGACGTCCTGATCCGAGACGTTCCCGAGGCGGTCCTGGCGGGGGTGGACGCCCATGCCTCGCGGCTGGGCCTGTCCCGGGTGGAGTACATCCGCCGGCGCTTGGCCGCGGATGCGGCGACCACGGATGCCGCGGTGTCCGCCTCCGACCTGCGCGCTTTCGCCGACCTGGCCGGCGACCTCGATGACCCCCAGGTGATGGGCGCAGCGTGGCAGTGACCGAGTGGTTAGTCGACAAGTCCGCGCTGGTACATCTGGGAGACAGCCCCGACGCGGACTTGTGGGCTGAACGGATCGAGCGAGGCGTGGTGCGCATCGCGACCGTGACCCGCTTGGAAGTCGGCTACTCCGCTCGCAGCGGCCAGGATGCCCGCTCGATATTCACTCGGCCACCGTTGTCGGCGATGCCAGTGGAGTACCTGACCCCAACCATCGAGGACCGCGCGGTCGACGTGCAGCTGCGTTGGCGGGGCAGGGCCAGCACCGTGCCCCGTCGATCCCCGACCTCATCATTGCGGCCGCCGCCGAGTTGGCCGGTCTGACCGTGCTCCACCTGGACAAGGACTTCGACCTGATCTCCAGCATCACCGGCCAACCCGTCGAACGCCTCACGCTCTGAGCACAGCGGCGATGGGCTACCTGCCCCTCTTCGCCGCGAGCTGACCGTGTACTGGGGCAGCACCACGACGCGCGGGAGGGATGCTCGAGCGACGGGTGCTACTTCGGGTCGTGGTCTAGGTTCCTGCGAGTGCGCCGACGACCGGGGCGAATTCGTCGGCGACGTCGGCACCGATGACGACGTAGGAGTGGCCGATCTCCTCCCGCCGCCGCTGGATCTCCTCGACGGCGGCCGCCCGGTCGGCCGGGAGCGCAGCGAGCGAGTCCGCCTCGTGTGCTGCGGCGGTGTCGGTGTCGGAAGGCGCCATGAACGCGGCGACTCGGTCGCCGATGACTGACACGTGGAGCGCCAGCTCGACATCGCGGGCAACGCGGATCTCGCGGGCCAGCCGGGCGACCTCACCTCGAGGCTCACCCGGCAGCTGCGCGAAGGTCACCGTGTCCGCGACCTCGGCCGCCAGCGCCAGGGCCCGCGGGCCACGGATGGCCATGGCCACCGGCGTGTGAAGCGCCGCGCCGTCGAGGTCCCGCAGGATCCTGACTGTTTCGCGGACGTCGGCCAGTCGCTGGCTCGGCGAGGGGACGGGCTGCCCCTTCTTTCGAAGCTCGTCCTCGATTCCCGGCCGGCCGAACCCGAGGCCCAGCTCGAAGCGCCCCTCGGTGAGCTGTGACAGCGAGTGCGCCTCCCACGCCGTCAGCCAGGCCGGTCGCAGCGGCGAGGCGTACACCCACGTGCCGACGCGCAGGTCGCTCACTGCTGCGGCGGTGGCCAGGGTCGGTCCGGGCGCCGGCTGCAGCTGCGGGAAGTCCGGCATCAACAGGGTGGCGTAGCCGCCGTCGGCGATGCGACGCACCTGGGCCAGCCAGTCCCGCAGGTCGGTCATGAGCGGGGCGACGACCCCGAATCGAAACGGTCTCGGCATCCTTGGTCCCTCTTCGCGCTCGGTCAAGCCAGCATCGTCTGGTTGGCCTCTCCAGAGCAATCGACCCGCGATCCATCCCGAATTCATCGGCGCAGCACAAATCGTGCCGGCTTACAGCGACGTCAGGGACGTCGGTGCGTCCCTCCGCCGCCTGCCGGGCGTCACGAAGCGTGGCGGTCAGACGTGCTGGGATAGGACGGTGGCGAGGCTGGAGGCCTGGTCCGGTTTCGCGGCTCTTCGACTTTCCGCGGGGCGGGGCCGTGGTCATGCTGCGTCTCGTCGTGCTCGGCTGAGCGCGATGGTTGAGAGTATCCGGCGCTGGTAGTTCTCGAGGTTGCGGAAGCCGCAGGCGACGCGTTTGGTGTTCTTGATGATCCGGTTGAAGCCTTCGGTGCGGGCGTTGGTGACGTCCATCGTGAGCGCGGCGTGGATCGCGGGCCACCAGGTCTCGATGGTGGTGGCGAGGCGGGTGGTCTCGGGCGAGTCCGCTCTCACGGCGTCCCGGTAGAACTCGTACAGGCGGTGCCGGATCCGGTGCTCGTCGGTCTCGGCGAGCAGCATCCGTAGCCGTTCCTTGACTCCCCAGGCGGCGCCGATCTCGCCGGTGGGGTCCTCGGCGGCCAGCGTGGTCTTGAGCCGGGACCGCTGCTTGACGGAGAGGTGCTCGTACCCGGTGAGCAGCAGCTGCCGGTTGACCCACACCCGCTCGGCGGTGGTGCCGCGGCGGCCGTACCGCTCACGGGTGACCCGCTGGCGCACCTCGGTGACGACCTGGTTGGCCAGGGCGACCAGGTGCCACTTGTCGGCCGCAATCCGCGCGCCGGGCAGCGCGGCCCGGACCCCGGAGGCGTAGGGGGCGGAGGTGTCGATCACCACGACCTCGATCGCGCCCCGGAACTCGGCGCTCTGTTCGGCGAGCCAGTCCTTCACGCACGTCCCGGACCGGCCGGGCGCCAGGCCGAGCATCCGGCCGGGGCCGGTGGTGTCGGCGTCGACGAAGCTGGTCAGCCACGGGTCGGTGCGGCGCCAGCCGGCGTCGGCCAGGACCCACCGCACCGACCTCGCGCGGGTCTCGTCGATCCCGAGCACCCGCACCGGCTCCGGCGCCGGTAGCCACAGCGCGGCGGCGGCGACCAGTGCCCGGTGCGCCGTCGGCCACGACACCCCATGGGTGCGGGCGACCTCCTCCACCGCCCGGTTCCCGGCAGCGATCTCGGCCGCGATCGCCTTGCGCAGCCGGCCGGTCAGCCGCGCCCGTACCGGGATCGCCTCGGACTGCTGCGTGAACGACCCTGTGCCGCAGAGCGGCTCGGGGCAGGCCAGGCGCCGCTTGCGCCACCACAGCTCGACCACCTGCCCGCACGCGTCCAGGTCCCTGACCCGCACCAGCGGCCGCTCCTTCACCCTGGAGGTGAGCGCCCCACAGGACGGGCAGGGCGCTTCCCGCTCCTGGTGCTCGATCACGACCCTCAGGTCGCTGCTGCCCAGCCGCTCGATGCTGGTGACGACGAACTCGTCTTCCAGCCCGAACAGCTCTGACGTACTGTCGATCATGCTCGTGGCCTCGTGCCGCTGTAGGAGTAGAGACCAACAGCATGACCGGGGCCACGAGCCCCCTCAGATCAGGGCACCCCGCTCAAAGTCGGAGAGCCGGTTTCGCGAGTCGATCGGGGACCGCTCCGGCTTGTTCTGTGCGATTGCCGGTGCTTGGCCGACGGGCGTGCCTGCGGTCCGCGACCTCGTTCGCCGGCTGGGGTGCTGAGCGACGGCGCGGGCCCAGGATCCGGCAGGATCGTGATCCCTCGTCGTTCGCTACCGTTCGATCGTGGAACGGCTCGAGGCGTCGGCGCTGACTCACATGCTGGTCGTGACCGATGTCGAACGCAGTCGTGACTGGTACGTACGCGTGCTTGATGCTCGGGTGTTCGGCGAGTACGGCGGCACGTCGGTCGTGCTCGAGCTGCTCGACAGTTGGATCCTCCTCGTAACTGGGGGAGGTCCGGACCCGGGCAAGCCGAACGTGACCCTGACCCCGCCCGTCGAGCCTGACCGTCCGAGCGCCCAGATCATCTTTCGCGTTGACGACTGCGTGGGGCTCTACGAGCTCCTGTCGGGCCGTGGCGCAGAGTTCTTGGCCGAACCGGACATTCGTGACGGCGAGACCCGCGCGTTCTTTCGCGACCCCGACGGTCATCTGTTCGAGATCTCAGAACTCACCTGAGCTGCGCTACAGGACTGGGTCCTTCCGCCGCCAGCCGACCGTCTTGGTGGAGCGATCATCGGTCTCGCGCGAGTGGTCGTCAGGACCTCTCGACGAGGCGGCGGACTCGCCGCGCGTGGGCACCTTCCCTTCCGCGGTCGGCAGGCCAGCCGAGGGCTACGCCATTGGGCCGTCGGGGACTGCCAGAGTCACTGAGCGGTCGGGGACGCGTCGCGCGGCTCGAGGATGACAACAGCGGTCTCTGTCGGTCGCCGGGCAGCGTACTCGTCGAGGTCCTTGTCCAACTGGGCCCAACGACTCCACAACCGCTCGCGCTCTTCTCCCTGCGCGCGACGCGCACGAACCTGCCGGGTCCCGTCGCGGGTCTGGGCCACGGCGTCGGGTTGAGCCTGCAGGTTCAACCACCACGCCGGTTCGGCCCGACCCCACCCGTTCATCGCCATCGTGACCAGGTTGGGCCCGTCCTCGAAGTAGCCGATGACGACCCGACGCGGCATGCCACTACGGCGGCCGGTCGTGGTCAGCTGCGCCGTCCCCCACTTGCCCGGCTTCGGCCTCCACAGACCGAGCCGCCCGCCACTCACCCGCAGCAGTGCTCGGTGGCCATGCCAGAAGGTCTGAACGAACCAGCGCGGCGGGAGTGGGGCCGGTCGCCGACCTGTCCGCGCAGCTCGCGCCTCATCGTCGCGGGACATGACCACAGTCTCACGGTGGCGGAGTTGACCGTGCAAGTGGTGGAGTCCGATGCCCCGCACCGGGCAATGCGTGTCTCGCTGCCGGTTGTCGAGGCCCTCCTCGCCACTCCCGGTGCTGCACTCCGCCGCCTGTCGACTGCGCGCCCGGCGACCGATCGCGGTCTACCCGGGAATTGGGACGGTCGTGTACTGCCGTCCTGATCGTCGCATCCGCCGCCCCGGAAGACTGCTAGCCCGGTGAGGGGCGCGCTTGGGCGAGCGTGTCGAGGTCGCGCACGGCGTAGCGGTGGTGCTCCCATTCCTCCTCCAGGATGGTGCGCAGGCACGAGAGCACCGTCTCGGGGTAGTCGGGGGCGTGGGGGTTCTTCCGCGGGGATGCGAGGTCCTCGGCGGTGACGTTGGCGATGTAGTGGCGCACCATGGCCTGCCGGTCCGCTCGAGCCTCGAGGACCTCGGGGAACGGTGGCGGCTCGGCGGAGAAGTCCGACGCATCGAAGGCGGGGCTGTCGTCGTCGTTGGGCAGGCCGGCCGGGTGGTAGGGCCGGCTTCGTTCAAGGATCGCCTTGCCCAGCCAGGTGTCCGTGGCCATGACGAGGTGGCGCAAGGTCTGCGTGAAGGACCATTCGTTGTCGACGGACGCCTCGAGCGTGCCCGGTGGCATCGCCAGAGCCCGGTCGAGGGTGCCCTGCCAGGTCCGCTCGACGGCCGCCCAGGCCGCCGAGAGACCTTCTGGGGTCTCGGCGTCGCGCAGCGCCCGTCCGGGGAACCGGCGATTCAGCTCGGCATCGACCATCGGTACGACGTCGACCCCGTTGACCACCAGTCCGCTGTCACCTTCCATCAGCCACGGGGACTCGATCTCCATGCCCGCGACCTCGCTGCCGCGCACGACAGCGCCACCGAAGTCGCACCCGATGAACCGAGACCTGCGCAGGCTCCGGTTCCGGAACGTCCTGTCTCGCATGCTGTCAGGCTGGCGCTCAGTCACCGATCGACTTTGGCACAGGGCGCCGACACCCGCCAGTGACCCAAACCCGGACCTCGTGCCGCGTCCGACTGGCCAATGCCCGAAAGCCACACCCGCCCTCTGCACGACGCTCGCCTTGGAGTGCCCCACTCCGCCGCGAAGCGCGCGCATGCACTCAGC
>CAWDDN010000034.1:0-27524 GCA_963801135.1 uncultured Actinomycetota bacterium
GACGCCACGTCGGGAGCCCCGCTCGTGCAGGTCGGTGGGGCGCAGCGGATCTCCTCATCGTCAGTTCTGGTGGAGTCTTGCTCCGGAACTTCCTGACACCGCCGAGGGTCTCCCCGTAGGTTGGCTGTCATGGCGGCTCCTAGGACATCGATCCCGCTTTGGCGGATGGGCGTTTGGGCGGCGTTGAAGCCCATCGAAAGCGTGACGATCCCGGAGACCGGAGCCGAGGACCTAGTCGACCTGATCGGGAGACTGAAGCGGTTCGCGGGCGGAGATGGAGAACGTGGAGAATTCTCTGCCTCGCAGGGGGACATTCTTCGGCTCATTCGCCTGCACGAGTCTGCGGCGCCCTACTGGTCCGAATACCCGATTCCTGAGGACTCCGAGGAGGCGGACACCCTTGACTTGGTGAGATTCGTGCTGGCTGAGAATGCCGAGGCTGTGGCGGAAGGGGAGAGGCAACTTCGCGAACTTGGAGAATCTCTCCACGGGTACGTAGCGCACTTGGACGTCATACAGAGCGATCCGTCCTGGTCCCCACCGGCTTTCACCTTCAAAAGGCGGCCACGCGCCCGGGCCAGGCGCAGGAGCACGACCACAACTGAATCTGCGGCGGCTAGGTGGGTACAGGACCCGACTGGGCGCCACAAACTGCGGTATTGGGATGGGAGCGCTTGGACTGCCCACGTGTCAGACGACGGGCACCTCTCTCACGACAGTCTCTGAACGCGTGCTCGCGAGAGCCATCCCTAGCGGAACTCGGGATCGTGTCGTCCCCCTGGAAAAAGTCCTACCTCCAGTCTGGTGGCGTGTCGTCCTTCCACCAGCGTGGGTCCTCCCGAGGTGGTCCAGTGGGTTCGTCTGCGGCGGCATAGAACCATTCGTGCATCACGTCATCCTGGAGGGCTACGGCGTACGCGAGGACCCACCCGGAGATGGTGCGCCGGGAGTAGAACGCCAGTGTGTCGTTCTCGGCGATCGTGGTCTTGATGCCATGTGGAAGCGGCAGTCCTCGCTTCGCTATGTCTTCGTCCGTGTACACGCCGCCGACTAGGTCGTGTCGCAGGTGTCCCCGGCTCCGTGCATGGCCGATCGTGGAAGTGCCGAGGAGCGTGAGCACGTCGCGAGTTTGGCGGAACTCGCGACGGTCGAGTCTCCGTCCGTGTTCGTCCGTTTCGTCGCTCCGGGCGTTTGCTCCCTCTCGTTGTGCGCGGCGTTCTTCGGCGAGCGCCGCGGCCAGCGGCTGCGCCCATTCCACTACGGCTCCCAGAGCCGACCAGCTCTTCGCGGAGTTGACGCGCGTGTCGTAGGCGAGTTCTCGTCCGTGGGCAATGCCATGTCGCGAGATTGACCCGTGCGCTTGAGTGACCGAGACGTCGGCGTTGTACGCCTCCAGGACGACGGCGAGAGCTGCTCCAACGGTTGCGAACTGAGTCGGGTCGACGACGTCGGCTCTCCACTTGGGGCTCTTGGTGAAGAGCTTCAATCCCTCGGCGACGTCTATCGTGATTCCTTCCATCTGGGCGTGAACGATCGGAATGGAAGCGTCGTACCGACCCGCCGCATGGTGGGCGCTCGCAAGGTCGAGCAGGCGCGCTCGTGCGGCAAACAGTGCTTCCGTGTCGCGGTCTCCGTACCCAGACCACATCGCACGGACCCGCGCGACGATCGTGTTTATGAGACGTCCCTGGGGGTCGTCCCACTGGTCGGCGAGCAGCTCGTCCGCTTCGCCCTCCTTGCCGGCCACGATCAATCGGACCGCTTCGTCGAGTGCTTCGGTGCGCATCGCAAACGGGTACCAGCCGCGTGGAGGGAGATGACGAAGAGCGTGGCCGCCTGACGCGATGAGCGCGCGATAGCCCTCCGCGTGCACGCGAAGGTCGCTTGTCGCCTCCGCAGCAAGCGGCAGCGCGCCTGGGGATCCAGTGGCAAGGTCGATGATCTCGCGCAGTTCCCCACTGGGGTCGATCACTGTCCAGAGCTGCGTGTCGTAGTCCTCCCCGGGCGTCCCTCCGTCGTCTGCCACAGGTTCAGCATGCCGGGGAAGTGCGGCCTGCGGGTGGAACCCACTGCCACACATAGCCAAACTGGGTCGTTCACAGCTGCGCGCAGCGACGGCATGCGTCCTTCCGCCGCGTATCCACGCAGGAGAGCGGCGCCACCAATCGGTCGCTAACGTGGGCGCCGATGTTTCCCAACGGCAGCCGCAACCCGAACCTCGCGGGCGCAGTGGTTCCCTTGGCCCTCGCCACGTCCATCTTGTTGACCGGGTGCTCACAGAACGGCGGCGTAACCGTTCCAGAGGGCGCAGAGGATCTGAGGCCCTGCACCATCCGCAAGATCGACGTCGCTGCACTCAGCGAGATGGGCGAGCCCGGATGTGACCTCGAAGGGTCAATTCTGGTCTTTCCCAACGGCCGGGAAATGACACTCGGTGCTCCCGGCTGGAACGGAGGCTCGACAGATTCCCGCTCCGGAGAGTGGATTCGAGCGGCAGCATGGGGTGTCCCAGGCGTTGGAGCGGCATACATCACCCACGGCAAGGTCACGGTGTGGGGTTCAACGCCTGACGCTGTAGACCTGCAACTGCAGTTGCTTGCACGCGACGGTCTCGAGGACTGAGGGACGGGCGGAGGCGTCTTCTCGTGCCGGACGTCACCGCCTCCGTAAACCTGCGTCTTAGCGCCGCCTGTCGGGTGACGCCGGACGTCCTCTGAACCCGCACCGACGTGAGGACGTCGTCAGTGGTGCGCGATCGCCTGAATGTCGCGCAGCGCGAATCGCAGGTGTTCCCAACTCTCTTCAAGGATCACGTGCAGGCATGTACGAACGGTCTCGGCCTCGGACGGGTTGTGCGGGTTGTGACGCTCCTGGTCGAGCACCTCGCTTGTCACCGTGGCCAAGAAGTCGCGCACCATCGCGGCCCGGTCCGCCCGTGCGGCTAGCACGTCGTCAAATGGCCGTGCCTCGAAGACACCGCTGCCGTGCCCGAGACCGAGGGGGTGAAAGTTAGCCTCCTCGAGTCCCAGCACGCCTTTACCCAGCCAGATGTCGGTGGCGTGCACCAAGTGACGCAGCGTCTCGGCGAAAGACCACTCATCATCGATCCTGAGGTCGACGGAACCAGGAGGTAGCGCCGCTGCCCGCCCGATCGCCGAGTCCCACGCATGGTCCACGGTGTTCCAAGCCTCTTGCAGACCCGCCGGGCTCTCCGCCCGGCGCTGGCTGCGGCCAGGGAAGCGGCGATCCAGCTCCTGCTCGACGAACGTCGTCACGTCAACCCCGTTGACCAGCAGCCCGGGCCCATTGCTCAGCCACGGGGCATCGATGTCCATTCCAGCGATCTCGACGCCGCGCATCACCACCGCCGACAAGTCGCACTCGACGAACCGCGCGCCACGCAGATCCTGCTCCACCAACTGCTTGCCCTCAGCCATGTCCCCAGCGTAGGGAGCCTCACCGACATTCTCACGGCGAAGGCCCTCCGGAAGCCGGTTGCAGAAATGCACTCACACGCCGCCGTGACTGCATCTTTCCGCCTCCAGACGACCGCCCTCTTTGCGGCAGGCCTGGCTGCTTCAGGCCACCGAGGGGAGGCAGGAGGGCGGTGGCGGGCTAGCAGGGGGGCGATCGCCAACGCGAGTACGGTCACCACAGCCACCGCGACCGGGACGCACCGCGACTGATCGGTGCACGATCAGTCTTGCTGAGCATGTGAAGGCGATTCGTCCCTACGGAAACGGCCAGGGTGGGCTCCATCGGGGGTCATTCAGCGGTCCTGCCCCCCGGTCTCCTGCTCGTTGTGATGAGCGGTGCGGCGGCCAGGACCAGGAAGGCGGCGCTGGCCAGGAAGGGGGTCGTACTTGACAGGTGCGCGACGGCCCATCCTGCTGTGGCGGTACCGGCTGAGGTGCCGACGTTGTGGGTGGCGGTGACCCACGTACTGGCCTCGGTGTGCTGGTGGGCCGGGGTGAGCAGGTCGGCGGCGGTGTAGGCGACGACGAACATGGGGGCCATCAGCAGTCCGGAGAGCGTCATCGCTGCGGCGGTGCCGGCGATGCCGGCCGCAACGATGGCGATGAGCATGAACAGGGCTCGGATCACCAGCATCCCTGTCAGGTGCCCGGTCCATGTCCCTCCGAGGCGCCAGCGGCCCCAGCCGATGCCACCAGTCACCGCGGCCACACCCGCGGCGGCCTCGATGAGGCCCGCCCACTCGGGGTGGCCCAGCGCATCCGCTTGTGCCGCTGTCCCGGTCAGTGCGGCCGCCGCACCGGCGCCCGCGAGCACCATGGACCCGGACAACGCGAGGAACTGCGGCCGCCGCAGAGGTCCCCACGCGTCGCGTGGCGTGCTCGTCGTGGTGGCGTGGCTCTCGTGCACCGCCGCTGCCGGTGAGGCCACCAGGCCCCCGACGCCAGCGGCGACGAGAATGGCGACCGGTATCAGCCCGCGCCACGCCGGTCCAGTCGCCAGGATCACCGACGCCACGACGGGTCCCGCCAGGAAGGCCACTTCCTCGGTGACCGCGTCGAGGGAGTAGGCGGTGGTGCGGCGTTCCCCGGACTCGAGGATCCGCCACTGTGCACGCATCGAGGGGCCCAAGCTGGGGGCGCTCAGCCCGGCGAGCACGCAGAGCACGACCCAGCCGGTAAGGGACGACAGACCGGTGGCGCCGGCGATCGCCATCAGCGACAGCGCCGCGACGAAGATCACGCCAACCAGTGGCAGGACCCGGCGTTGGGTGAACCGGTCGATGAGACGAGCCTGAACGGGCATCACCAGTCCGGTGAGACCGAAGACGGCCGATGCCGTCGCCGCTGTAGCGAACGAGCCGGACGCCTGCGCGATGGTGAAGAGCAAAATCGTGAGAGCACCGCGTACCCGAACCGGCCGAGCATCGCCAGCACGAAAGTGCGCGCGACGATCCGAGACCGGAACAGGGAGCGGTAGCCCTCAGCACCTGTGGTGCTGAGCATGAGCAGAACTCCAAACATGAAGCGGCCCGGAGGTCATCACGGGCCAGCTGAGCAAAGGGGACGCGGCAGAGTCGCGGTGGCGCGACTCAGGCGCTCCTAGTGCGTCACGGGAGACATGGCCGAGAGCGTACCCGAGGCTGCCGCGTCGCCGGCGTCTCTCCCCCGGGTTGCTCGGGCACCGAAGGCGCCCACCAAGGCGGCCAGGTCGGCGTGACGACCCCCGTTCGGCTTGCGCTGCACCTACGCCACGCGGCTGCCCGTCACCTGGATGCGAATGTGCGGCATTCCGCCGCCAGTCGACCTACCTCCGCGCGGCAGCCGGGTGCGTGCAAACCTGCATATTCCTGACGTGGACTACCTGGACGCCCTCGCGGACCTCGCCGAGATCTACCTCGAAGACCCGTGGGTCCTCGACGTCGCTGCCACCGAGCTTGCCGGCCCCTTTCGGCAGGGCGCCGTCCTGACGCCCGACCCTCCAATATCACCCGCAGGCCCGAGGCGAGCAGCACTGCTATCGCCGGGAGACGCTTACGGTGCCCAGCCCAAGCGATCGCTGCTGACGGCTTCCTGCTGCGACGTGGAGGTATGCCGCTGAGGATGTCCCGCACCTGCGCACGCAGCGGGCGGCGGGTGCGGGCTGGCTGTTCTCCGCGGTGTCCTGTCGAGGCGCGCTCCGGGCCGACTCCCACGGGTCTACTCCTGGCCGCGGACGACGGCACCGGGCTGTGGCGGACGACCCGGTGCCGTCACCGTCACGGACGTGCGCCGGAGTGCGGCCCCCTTGGTCATCGGTCAGTCTCGTGCAGGACGGTGTCGGTCAGGTAGGCGACGAACTCGTCCGGCTGCTCCCACAGGGGCCGGTGCCCGGAGGTCTCCAGGATCTTCAGGTCCTTGGTCGGCGCCTCGATCATCGGGTACCACTGCGCGAACGGCTCGGCCCGCCCGGCTGCTTCGTGTGCGCCCTGGACGAAGAAGACCGGGATCTCGAAGTCGGTGGCGCTCTCCCGGAAGTCGATGCCCCGGAGCTGGGGGTAGAGCGCGGCGAAGGTGTCCATGAAGGCGCCGAGGACGTGGACCTGGTCGATGAGTGAGTACTCCGGCACGAGCAGGTTCTCCGACATCTGGGCGGCGCCCTCGGAGTTGCCGGTGTGGTCGTAGGGGTACACGTCCTTCTCGTGCGCCAGCGCCGTCTCGTAGGGGAACATCGCCTCGTACGGTGGCGGGCCTGCTGCCCGGAGCTCGTCGGCAAGAGCTTCGTTGCCGGAGCGGGTCGCCCAGGCGAGCGTGTCGGCGTAGAAGATGCGGTCGGTTGCCTGCTGGCTGACCATCTGCCCGGTGCCGATGAAGGCCCGGTACAGCTCGGGCCGTTCCTGGACCGCGAGGACGCCGAGCGTGGTGCCCCAGGACTGGCCGAGGAGGTAGATGGCGTCGGTGTCGAACCGGTCGCGCAGGTAGCCGGTCAGCTCGATGGTGTCTGCGACGTAACCGTCGAGGGTCACGGTGTCCGTCGGGTCCAGGGCGGGATACGACGTGCCGGTGCCGCGCTGGTCCCAGGTGACGACCGTGAAGTGCTGCTCGAGCTCGGGCAGGTGGCGACGCATCGCGCCGAGCTCGGACCCGCCGGGTCCACCGGCCAGGAAGAGCAGGACGGGGTTGTCGACGCTGGCGCCACGGATCATCACGCCGAGCTCGTGCCCCCCGATGTCGACGGTCGTCAGCTCGGCCACGGATCCCTGCACGGGTGTCCCGTCAGGGCCGGTGATCGGCGCGGTCGACGCGGGGCGGGCGAGGCCGGCCGCCAACGCGACGAGCACCAGGGCGCCGATGTTCGCACCGGCGAGACGCAGCCCCCGGGCCCAGCTCCGGGACTCACGGCGGGGGTCGCCGCCCCGTGCTCGGGCCATTCCTGTGCCCACCGCCGCTCCCAGGACCAGGGGCAGGAGCGTCAGCAGGGCGTGGAAGCCACGCCCGGTGACCAGGGCGATGGCCCCGTAGAAGCTTGCGTGGATGCCGTCGACCATCGGGCCGTCGACGCGCAGCCGGGCCAGCTCGAACACCACGGCGAACGTCGCCGGCGCCACGAGCATCGACCACCGGCTGCGCAGCAGGAACCCGGCGGCACCGCCGACGCCGAGGCTGACGACGATCGACACGATCGCCGCCGTCGAGGTCAGCGGCCCGCGGGGGGTCCACCACCCGGCTGCCAGGGCCCACCCGGCGATGAGCAGGACGGCCACCGGGGCGGCGACCCGCCCAGCGTCGTGGAGCCCGCTGACCCCCCGACGTCCGGAGGACCAGCCGGGGGCTGGTGGCTGCACGGTGGTCCTGGTGGCAACCGGCTGGTCGTGGAGGTCGTGGCTCATCGTCGGCTCCTTGGCGGTAGTTGCTCTTCTGACCCAACTCTCGAGCGGGGCGGTGGTCGCCGTCGTCCCCCTTGCGGCTCGACCTCGACCCCGGAGGGGGACCGCGGGGTCCCCCCGCGGGGGGACGCGGACGCCGGCTGCTCGGCGGTACGGTCGTCAGGTGGATGGTTGGACCCAGCCCGACCGGCGCCACCCTCGAGGCGCGTGGTGGCTGGTCACGGACGTCATGGTCGCGGGCCTGTTCACCTGGATCACCGTCGTCTCGCTGCGCAGCGCGGCCTACGTCGACCAGTACGGCGCGGTGCAGGGTGCGGGATGGGTGCTGGCGCTCAGCCCCAACGCCCTTCTGCTCGTGCGGCGCCGCTACCCGGTCGCCGCCCTGGGGGCGGCCACGCTTCTCTACCTCTGGGCCAGCGCGAGCCAGGGCGACAGCAACGCGCCCCTCGCGGTTCCCTTCTTCGCGTACTCCGTCGGTCTGACCCGCCCCCTCCGGGTGTCCGCGACGTTCGTCGGGCTGGCAGCGCTGGCCCTGTCCACGGCGACGTTCTACGGCCCGGGCGACCCCGACGCCCTGGTCATCGTGGTCTGGCTGCTGCTCTTCGGTGGGGGATGGCTGCTCGCGGTCATCGTGCGCCGCAACCAGGACCGCGCCCAGCTGCTGTCCCGGGCCGTCGACGACCTCGAGTCACGGCAGGCCGAGGTCGCCGCCGAGGCGGTCGCCGACGAGCGGGCGCGCATTGCCCGCGAGCTCCACGATGCCGTCGGCCACGCGGTCAACGTCATGGTGTTGCAGGCCGGAGCAGCCCGGCTGTCTGGCGACCCGCGGAAGGCCTTCGACGCGCTGCACGAGGTCGAGAGCCTCGGACGCACGGCCCTGACCGATCTGGACCACCTGCTCGGCCTGCTCGACGACAGCGATGCCCCCATCCGAGGCACCGCGAAGACCACTCCCGACATCGCCGTCATGGTCGAGGAGATGCGAGCGGCCGGTGCCGACATCACCCTGGTCGACGACTGCCCGGCGCCGGTCGGCCGGCACGTGGGGGCAGCGGCCTACCGGATCGTCCAGGAGGCGTTGACCAACGCGCTCAAGCATGCCGGCGTGGCCCATATCGAGGTCACGCTCTCGTGCACGGGCACGCACCTGCACCTTCAGGTCGTCGACGACGGCCGGCTCCCGCCGCCGCACCTCCCGCCAGGTGGTGGGGGGCGGGGCATCGCGGGGATGACCGAGCGTGCCAAGGTCCTCGGTGGGCGACTGACCGCCGGCCCGGTCGAGGGCGGCGGTTTCCGCGTCGAGGCGGTCCTGCCCCTGACGGCCGAGGACCACCCGGGATCTGCCGTCCCGGGACCGCCCGAGCGGGTCGTGGCGCCGTGATCCGCGTGCTCGTCGTCGACGACGACACGCTGGTGCGGGCCGGGCTGCGGATGATGATCGAGACGCAGGACGACCTCGTCGTCGCCGGCGAAGCGGCCGATGGGGACTCCGCAGTCGCCCTGGCCCACCGGCTGCGGCCGGACGTCGTCCTCATGGACATCCGGATGCCCGGGATGGACGGCATCGAGGCCACCCGGCGCATCACCCAGGGCGCCGAGGCCGGCACGGACGCTGACACCCCACGCGTGGTCATCCTCACCACGTTCGAGATCGACAGGTACGTCTACGACGCCGTGCGTGCCGGCGCCAGCGGCTTCCTGCTCAAGCGCACCCCACCCGAGGACCTCCTCGCGGGTATCCGCACCATCGCGGACGGGGACGCCCTGCTCTCGCCCTCGGTGACCCGCCGCCTGATGCGGGAGTTCGCCAGGACGACGGCGGACAGCCCGGTCCCGGGCGGCACCAGTGGCCTGGCCCGGCTCACGAACCGCGAACGAGAGGTGCTCGTGCACATCGGGAGGGGCTTGGCGAACCAGGAGATCGCCCACGAGCTGAACCTCGGTGAGAGCACGGTCAAGACGCACGTCAAGCGGATCCTCATGAAACTGGCACTGCGGGACCGGGTGCACGCGGTCGTCTTCGCGTACGAGGCCGGGCTGCTGACGCCGGGGCGACGCGGTAGGTGACCCAGTCGCGCGGTGGCTAGTGACGCAAGCCCCAAGGCTGCCCTTCGATCAGGCCCACGTGGGCATCGGGTGCATCCTCGGAGGGGCGTCATCTAGGCCGTCGGTGGATCCGACAGGGCCGGCTCTGCACTGCTGCGGTGTCACCGCGCCCCGCCGTGGATGCCAAGGCGGTGATCTCGCCGTGGCGGTCAGGTGTCAGCCGAGGGACCCGTCGGTGGATCTCCGGACGGCGCCTGCGCGTGTGGTGGGGCGTGCAGGATGGGCCAGTACGCCACGACCGCGAGGGCGAGCGCGAGCGCGGCGGCCACGACGAACCCGCTGGCCAGCGCGCCCGATGCGCCCGGCGCGTCGCTGCTGAGCATGGCCAGGCCCATCCCGGCGACGGAGGATCCCAAGAGCGCGGACCACCCGACAACCGGCGCCAGGAGGCGCCGCGCCCATGGCCGGTTGCGCAGAAGGCCGATGCCGATGGCCAGGACGATCGGCACGACGTACGCCAGGTCCATGACCTTGACGACCCAGAAGACGACCGGGTCGTCCAGGTACTCCTGGCGTGTGGGCGTTGTTCGCCACGCGTCGGCCAGGCCGGGAAGGTGCAGGCCAACGGTGAGGAACACTGCGACGCCCAGGAGGTACCAGCCGGTGAACCGCTGCAGCCGGGGCCGTGGCTCCGGTGCAGGGGCCTGGAACAGCCGGTGCCCGGCAACCACCAGCACCCCGCCGCACAGCGTGATCAGGGCCCAGAAGAGCACGAACCACCGCTCACTGTTGCCGCCGTACTGGGCGTGGTCGCCGCTGATCGCGAGCTGGGTGTAGAAGTACAGCCCGTACGACGCCGGGGCCAGGGCGAGCGCCTCGGCGCCCGGCCTGCGGCGCAGGACGAGCCACGCCGCTGCCATGCTCACCGGCCCCACGAGCAGCAGCCCTGCGATGTCGCCACCGCGGATCTGGTCCACGGCGCCGGCGGATGCGTGGTACTCGATGGTGCCGGTACCGAGCGGGCCGAGCAGGGCGACCGCGATCGCGCCTGCGCCGATCATGGTGAGGGCGAGAGCCAGAGGCGACCAGCTCAAAGCGGTGGAGGTCTGGGTCGGTCGAGCTTGCTGAAGATCCTGGGGACGAACAGTTGTCATAGCCGCTCCATCCGCACGCGGCACCGGGCAACGGCACTGTGCGACAGCCTCTGGGTCGGAGGGCGGCAGCCGGATCGGCGCGTCCACGCTCAGCGGCCGCGCGACCCAGCCCGCGGTGCACCGTGCCACCCGGCACAACACCGCGGCCCTCCCAACGGACATCGACATCGTCCCATCCATCTCCAGCGCCCGCTGTTCCCTGACGCACAGCTGAGATGTGAGATGCGCATCAGCGCGAATGTCCGGACCTGGACAGGGAAGTGCGGGGTGCCCCTTCTGACGGTGGGCCTTCTGCGGTATCGGTCTCGCCGACGCCGCGGCTGTGCGCCGTCGCGCCGAGCGACCGCACAACCGTCGCGGTGCGAGGAAGGTCACCTCACGTATCGGCCGCCCGCGTTGACAGGCCCCGGAGCGGTTGGAACGGTGGAAGACGGTCGAGGTTGGCCTCACGAGGGTCTTTCCCCCGACACGCGGAGGGACACGCATCTCCCAAGCTCGAGGAGGGCAGATGAGGGAGGCTCGCCGTCTGGCGAAGCGCCATGGGGACACGACCGCCGACAGCATCTCGTTCCCCGTGATGGCAGCGGCCGCGACCGGCCCCCTCGTGCCCGCGTGGACGTCCACGACGACGCGAAGGATGATCGTCGGGCCCGACCACCCCAGGCCCAGGGACGTCACCGTGAGCGGTAAGCGCCACGCCTCCCACCGGGCTCACGTAGCGGGCTGACCGGGAGATGTCGACCACCGGCACCACGGGGACCGGAGGCCCCGCCGGCGCGCAGGTAAGCGCCTTCTTCGTGCTCGCCATCGTCCTGAGCTGGCTGGCGTGGGTACCGCTGACGGTCCTACCGCATCCGGGAGCACTGCGGGATGTCTTGCTCGTCGCCGGGTCGTTCGGTCCGGCTGCCGCAGCCCTGATCCTGTCCATCGCTCGCTGCGGCTGGGCCCGGACCCGCAACGAGCTCGCGAGCAGGGCGACCTGGCGACACCCGGTGGGCCTGTGGATCGTGGCGCTCGCCGGTCCGGCAGCGATCATGCTCGCGGCGATCGTCCTCTGCACAGTGGCCGGCCGCCCCGTGGTCGGATGGCAGGACCCGGCCCGTCTCTACCTGGTCGTCCCGGTCTTCCTCTACGTGGCGGTCCTTGGCGGTCCGCTGGGCGAGGAGGCAGGGTGGCGCGGCTACGCCCTGCCGCGACTTCAGCACGACCACAACCCGACGACCGCCGCCCTGGTCGTCGGGCTGGTGTGGGGGCTGTGGCACGCGCCGCTGTTCGCGATCGACGGAACGGTGCAGAGCTCGGTCCCGGTCGCGGCGTTCGGGGCCCAGATCCTGACCACGTCGGTCCTCTACGCGTGGCTGTGGAACCGGACGACGAGCCTCCCGGTGGTCATCGCCTTCCACGCGGCGTTCAACACCAGTGTCGGTCTCCTGCCCGTCCTCCCCGAGACCGCGGGTTCCGTCGCGCCGCTGTGGACCTCCCTCGCGCTCGTGGGGGTCGTCGCCGGCGTCCTCATCGGCGCGACCGGTGGCCGGCTGGGCCTGCCGGCGTCGTCGGCGACGGACCGGCCGGACACGGGTCCTGTGCCGGCGAGTACCGACCATCCTCGGGTGCAGCGGCCAGGTTCCGCGCGGCAAGGGGGCGGCTATGAGCCCTGATTCGGGAGGTGGCGACCACGGCAGGGGTCGGGGCGTTCTGCTGGCCATGACGTCCCCGGGAGCCGACAGGCGGGCCGCTGGGGTCCGTGCCCTCGGCTACCTCGTCTACGTGGGGGTGTTGTCCGCCGGCTACTACTACAACCTGACCTTCATCCAGCTGGGCCTGATCGACCTAGGTACCCGGCGGGTCGGGATGCCGCAGGGCCAGGTCTCGGCCGCGATGGCGGCCCTCGCCGTGGTGGCGTTCGCTGCCGCGGTGGTGACCGGTCGGGCCATGGACGCCCACGGCTGGGGTGCGGACCTGCGCGTGAAGCTCCGGATCCTGTTCTTCGTCGTGGCCGCGCAGACCGTCCTCACGATGGCGGCACCCCACGTGGCGACGCCGTGGCAGTACGCCCTGTGGGTGCTCGTCTCGGCCGTGGGTATCGGCGCCGGGATCCCGGTGACCTTCAGCCTCATGGTCGACTTCATCGCGGTCCGGCATCGCGGGTACGTCGCGGCCCTGGTCACCGCGCTCGCGTTCTCCGCGGCGGCCCTCTACCCCCTGGAGTGGAGGATCGAGGAGTTCGCGCCGCCGATGTCCCTGCTCATGGTGCCGGCCGCGGTGGTGCTGGGGATCGTCTCGTTCCGCAGGTTCCCGGTCGCCGACCAGTGGGCGCGGCAGCACGAGCGGTTCGGAGTCGGCCGGTTCTGCCGACCGACGCCCGTCGTCACGGCCAGCGTCGGGTTCTGGATGCTGGTCCTCGTCATGTTCGCCGTCTTCTTCATCGACAGCCTCGGCTTCCTCCGCATCATCGACACCCCGGCCTACATCTCGACCTCGTGGCAGTCACCCTCGATCGGGCCGCGGCTGTTCATCGCCGGCACCCACGTGGTGGGAGCGGCGATGGCCGGTGTGCTCTACACCGCCTTCGGCCGGCGGTGGCTGCTGGTCTGGGTGTTCGGCCTCTTCGCCTTCACCCACCTCCTCTACACCTTCGACCTCGGCACCTCCCCGGCTGGGGTGGACCCACCACTGGCGCTGCCGCTGTTCTACGTCCTTGCCGTGAGCTTCTACACCACGCTCAACTTCGCGCTCTGGCCCGACCTGTCGACGCCGGCCACGGTCGGCACCAACACCGCCCTCGGCGTCGGGATCGCCGGCTGGCTGGCGTCGTTCGTCAGCACCGCCCTCGCCCTCTACTCCAGTAGCAGTGGTCTGTCGCTCCTGGAGCACCTGCGGTACGTCAACGCCCTGGCGCTCCTGTTCGCCCTCGCCTACCCGCTCGTCCTCTACGTCCGCCGGATGCGGACCCTCGCCGCCAACCCGGAGTCACCATGAACCTGGGCCTGATACCGCTCCTCATCGCCGCGCTGCTCATGGCGTCGGCCGATCCCGGCACCGAGACCGTCGAGCTGGTGCTGACCGGCACGCACCAGATCTCGGAGCACCGGGGAGCCCTGGTCGTCGCCGACGCCCACGTCGCCATCCCCTCCGACGAGGAGGTGAAGGGGCCCGTCTACGTCGTCGCCGGCGAGCTGGTCGTCTCGGGCCGGGTCGACACCGACGTGATCCAGCTCGCCGGTACGGTCACCGTGGAACCCGGAGCCCAAATCGGTGGCGAGCTGCGGCACGTCGGCGGGACCCAGCAGGTGTCCGGCGGCGCGCAGGTCGCGCAGCGGACGAGCGCGGCCTACAACCCGACCGCGGGGAACTCCGTCGCCGGGATCGTCTCGTTCCTGGTCCTGACGCTGCTCCTGGCCGCGGCCGCACACCGCCTCGCGACCCGGCGCGCCTCCGCGCTGCGCCACGTCGGCGGCGCGATCCGAGGCCACCCGGTCATCACCCTGACCGTCGGGACGCTCCTCACCCTGACCTTCATCTCGGTGTTCGTGTTCATGGCGTTCACCTTCGTCCTCCTGCCGGTCGCCATCGCCGGACTCCTGGCGGGGACCGTGGTCGTCGGCTACGGCGTCATTGCCTGGGGACACCTGATCGGTGACCGTCTGCCCATCCGCCCCCGGGGCCCGTCGACGGCGCTCGGCGTGGTGGCGGCCATGGGGGCGATCCAGCTCGTGGCCCTGATCCCCGTCGTCGGTGACGTGATCGCGTTGGCCGTCCTGCTGACCGGCGTCGGAGCCGTCGCCGTCACCTACTTCGGCGTCGCCGAGTTCACCCCCGACATCCTTCCCCAGGACGGATGAGTCGTGAGCGTGCTCATCCCCGGCGCCGACCCTCCACGGGGCCGTGACGGCCCGGGGGCGCGCGGCATCGGTGGGTCGGTCGATGGAGAAGGGACGCAGAGAGGAGAACGCGGTGTCACACCGGACGGAGTGCAGGCAATGACTACCGGCCCAACGAAAGGTGGCGAGCGACAGCGCCGCGCCTGGGCGGGTGGGCTCATCGGGATCCTGGCCGGGGTCGGCGCCACCCTGGGAGTACTCGTGGGCGGTGGACCCGGCGTGGCGCTGGGTGCTGCCGCCGGCGCGGCCGCGGGCGTGCTGGCCGCCGCGCTGCTCACCTCGAGCGCCGGGCGGAAGTGAGGACGAGGCCCCGGACCCTGCTGCATGCCGCCGCCAGTCGACCTTCCTGGTGGCGGGAGTCGGTGCGCCGGTCGCGGTTCCGTGCGAGCCGGCGACACAATACGCGTTGCTGAACGCAGGATCGGCCTCGTCGTCGCGAGCCGGGGCCGCGTGCCAAGCCCGCTGGACAGTGGACGCCGCGGCGGGGTGCCAGCTCTGTGAGGTCCGCCTCTGGCATCGATTGGCCCGCCCGGCAAGCGGGACACTGTGAGGAGGCCATCCGTGGCCGGGTGGCCGACCTCCTACTCGCTGGATCGGGATGACCGCCCCATGAACACCACGACTGACTACCGCGACTCGTGGATCAACCCCCGCTTCAAGATCGCCTCACTCTGGGCGTCCATGATGTTCGTCTTTGCCTACGTCGACCTGTTCAGCCTGTATCGCGCCGACATTCGTGCCGACCTGGAGGCCGGCAAGATGTCCGCGTTCACGATCGGGCAAGGCTTTCTGCTCGGCGTGACCCTCTACATCGCACTACCCAGCCTGATGGTGTTCCTCAGCTTGGTCCTGCCCGTCAGAATCACGCGCATCGCGAGTATCGCCTTGGCGGTCATCTACGGCCTGACGATCGTGGGCGGCGCCGTCGGCGAATGGAACTACTACATCCTGGGCTCCGCCATCGAGGTGGCCCTGCTCGCAGGCATCGCCTACTACGCCTGGACCTGGCCGAAGACGACCAAGACCGCGGCCACTGCCCTGCGCGAGGAGAGCGCGCCGCACCTGGCGTGATGACCAACGCCTCTCCAAGGAGGAGGAACCCAACATGCCCTTTCCGCGCTGGCTGGCCCACGTCAACAAGCGGGTGTTCAACCCAATCGAGGAGCGCCGCGGCGCCCGACCGGTGCTGATCCACACCGGCCGATCCTCGGGGAAGACCTACCGCACCCCCCTTGACGCCCACCGGCTGCCCGACAGCTACCTGTTCATCCCGATGTACGGCCCACGCACCGACTGGGTCAAGAACGCCTTGGCCGCGAAGGAGGCGCGGCTGTCCATCGACGGTCGAGAGATCGAGCTCCAGGGCCCGCGACTGGTCAAGAAGGACGACATCTGGCCCATGCTGCCCGCCACTACCAAGACACCTCCGAGCATCAAGGGCCATTCCCAACTGCTGCGCATGGATATCCGCCAACCAGCCTCGCAACCTGAACAGGGCGACGTCGCCAGTTGGAGCCACGAGTAGGAGAGCTGACGACCCCTACCGCAGCCTCCACCCGAAGGTGCGTCCTATCGCCGCGTGCTGGGCGTCGTCGCAGCCGTCTCAATCACGCCGTTGCTGGAGGCGCCAAGCGCCTTCGACCGCGTCCTCGATGGCTCCCGCAGGCACAGCCCCGAGCCGAGCGCGCCTACCTTATTGAGCCAGAGGGGCGTCTGGGCAGGATCTCCTGTAACGCGCCAACGAGGGCCCCACCCGCAATGCCGAGGAGGGCGCCGGCCAAGAAGATTCTGGTTTCATTGCTTCGACGTGCACCATCGTTACTTCCCTGAAGCGGGATTTGTTGAGAGTACCCCAACGTCGGAGATGCCAGTAGCGGATAACTGAATCGTAGTTGAGTGCTGTTCCTAGCCACCGGCACGGAGGTTTCCCAATTGTAACTAAAGAGATCCGAATTCTTCTGCATACCCACCAATGCGGTGGCGTTAGCCTCGAGCTGAGTCTCTTCAGTCACAGTCACGCTAGGTACAAATCCACTGCACTTCTCCAAGTTGCAGTCCAAGCCGGGCATGCTTAGTACACCGTCTTGGGGCGTTTGCTCACTGAGGCCTTGCGGGATTGAGATGCTCTCTTGAAAGACCGACCCGCCTGTCTCGACGTCATCTCTCCACCTGCCCGGGAGCTTCGCCCTGAATCGCAGTAGCGAGACGCCCTCTCCGAACTCGTTTGCGTACTCGCAATCCGAAGTGCAGTCCAATTTTGCCCCTGGCGCCAGAATCGAATCGTTGAGAACGATCCAAGCCGCTGATTCACCAACTCCCTTGCGCTCCTTCGAATCTGCGCGAACTTCGACTCGCATTTCAGGGACTCCCTCGTATAGGAGACCCCCTTCCGTCGGGTCGAAGCGTCCTATAGTGACGGTCACAGCCTCGACTCGTCGATCGCCCTCGAAAGAAACATAGATGGGGCTCGCAACCGCTGGATCCACAGTTCGTGGGAAGAGGAGCCACGCCCAAGCCCCGGCGACGGCCGAAACCAGCAACAGGAGACCAACTCGAAGAGAGATTCGGCTCCCAAGACCGCGCACACGACGGACTGAAGTGGCCCATGGACGCTCTGAGGGAAACTGCGTCTGTTTCGTCCTCCTCCTACGTCTCGCCAAGGGATCACACTCGTCTTCCATAGTCGCGGGCTACGCGGGCGTCCTAGCCTGTGAGCGAGCCTACTGTGGCTCGCGGGTCCCCGAGGCGCATGCCCGAGCCTGGACGCTCGTTGCCATGTACCGTGCCGCATCTCAGTCGACGGGCTGCGTTCCACCGAGGGCCGGAGTGCTACTCGGCCGGAGTTGAAGAACCGGCGGTGGAGGCGTTTCGCGGCTGCCCGTCAGGCTGGATAACGAACGTGCGGTGGATAACGAACGTGCGGCATTCCGCCACCTGATGGGCATTGAACGAGATCGGCCCGTGGCGACCTCAGCATTCGATTGAGACGACGTAGGCGTCGTGGTCGGAGAGTCGGCGACCATTCTCCGCTGCAGAGATGCGGTGGACGCCTTGGACGTCCCATCCGATAGGAACGGCGATGTGATCGATCGAGCGGTGTCTCGGTGTGGCGCCGCCGAGGGATCTCGTTGGCAGCGAGAGGCCATTGGCGTGGATCAGATCGAGGATCTGCTCGCGACCGTCCCGGGTTCCGACGAAGTCGCTGCCCTCGAAGGCTTGGTTCCAGTCGCCGCCCCAGACGGTCGTCTCAGTGATCTGCGCGCGCAGGGCGTCAAGGGTCTTCTTCATCTTCTCAGCGAGGGTGAGGCCGGGCCATGAGGGGCCGCAGGCACGCCAGGGCAGGACCGAGCTCATGAACCCGACGCCATCGACATCTGCAAGGGCGGTCGCGCGGTGCGGGTCGGACTGGGCAATGCCGGCGCCGGTGCTGAAGATCGCCGCCCAGCTCTTCGCCGGGCCCATGAGCTCAGCCGTCCGGTGGGCGTGCATGCCCGCGATGGCGGCGTCGATGTGAATCTCGGTGAGGAGCCACACGTCGCAGTCCTGACGCTCCAGCAGCTCGAGATGTGCAGGCGACCACCTGCCCTCCAGGTTCCAGGTCCCGATGCGCACGCCGAGGATCTTGGCAGGAACCCGCGCGGTCCGCGGCTCGAATGCCAAAGGCCGACGGGTCGTCGTCCCTCCTTGGGGCCACCTGCCGCGCGGGGCAGCGGAGTGGCGGGGCGGGCGGCTTCACGCGGCTCGTAGGGCCTGCGCGAGCTTTCGGTGGATCTCGGCGACGGCGTCGACGCCCAAGGGCCCTTCCGCCTGGAGCTTGGGGTACAGCTTCTTCGGCCACAGGACATCCACGCCGCGTGTGGTGAAAGCGCCGCCGAGCAGTGGCCAGTCCGCTTCGACGAAACACAACACACCATGAACCCGAACATCATCATCGAGAAAGGAACGCACCACATCGACCTGCTTGAGGACGCCGTCGACGAGCTTGGTGCAGTCACGAGAGCCAATCAGCAGCCGCTCAACCCGGGGCCTGAACAGACCACCGTCGACCTTCAGATGGGGGCGCCCCTTGTACTTCTTGGCGTCGATGACATACACGCCACTGGTGGTCACGGCCAGGTGGTCGATGTTCGCCTTGCTCCTTGGGATCAGCCGGTCATGCAGCATCCGCACCCTGTCGGATGCCAGCCGGTCCAGGCCCTTGCCGAGCCGTTCTTCTCCGAGCGCGCCGGTGTCCCAGGCGGTCGTGGACTGGGGGTCGTCACTAACCGCGAGGATCAAACCGCCGAGCTTCGGATGTTTGGTCCTGATGCGATCCTCACGGTTGGTCTTGCGCCGCTCGAACTCGCGTCGCGCTGACGCTCCCGCTGTGCCGGACTCGACCACCTCCTCAACAGGGGGCGCGGCCTCCGCCACAGCGAGCTCCACCCCCTCCGGGCGGGCGGCGCCGGCCACCCCCACCGCTGCGGTTGCGGCAGAAGCGCGCACGTCATGATCGACGCAGCGAACCGTCCTCGTGGCCCGCTCGTAGACCGCGTCCGCCCTTGCTGGAAGCCCGACACCACACACCCGGCACACCCCGGCGTACCGTAAGCGCATCCGCTTCTCGTCGGTCCCCAATTCCACGCGGAAACCATACGGTGACGGCGGCCCGAGGCACTCCGAAACCATCAAGAAGCTGGGTTGTTCCGCCACCCGGCCCGCATCGGGACGGTCGTTCTTCCGCAATCCCGGTGGTGGGTGCCCAGCCATGGATGGCGTCAAGGGTCGGCAACGGCGCGCGTACGGTCAGCGCGGCATGGACCAGATCAGGGGCCTGACGTTTGGTCGAATCGGCAGGGCCGCCAGTCGCGCTAGTAGGCGAGGGACATTCAGCCGCCGAGTCGGGTGATTGTCGAGGACGCCCACAAAGGCGAGCGGCAACTTGTTCGAGGGGTAATGACGCTCGGCAGCATTGAGTAACGCGGAGAGCTTCTGGAAGTCCCGGACCACCTCCGTCGTGTCTAGGCCCTCAATCTGTGAGGATGCCACCTTGAGTTCGGTGACCACAGCGAAGTCGGCAAGGCGCTGCAGTCCCGACTTCGGGTCGGGCGTTCCATCGGGGATGGTCCCACTGGCCAAAGCCGCGCGACGGGGGAGATGGACCAGCGGTTCTCGGAGGATCGTGATGTCGACCATGAGATTGGAGCCGGTGAAGACCGTCACATCGTCCGGAAGGAGATGGCGGGCACCAAAGTCGACCTCCCGAACGACTCTGAGGAGCTCCATCCGCTTAATCAGGAAGTGAGCGAGCCACGCTTGGTACGTGGCCTCCGGGGCAACCGTCCGGGCACACATGGTGGCGAACTCGTCCCAAGCCGCCACGAAGCTCGCTCCGTCTCCTGCATTAGGCAAAGCGGGTTCCATAGGTTGATGCTGGCATGGACCTTGCGCCCCGACCGCGAGTGAGTCCTTCCGCCGTCAAGCTGCCACCTTCGCGGGGCGACCGCGTCCTTCCGTGTTGGCCCGTACGGGTTGTAGCCGACCGCGCGTTGGCCTATTCGAGAACCTCGCCAGTGTCGCTGTCCACTAGGGCTGGCCGTGCGTCACCCAGGATGACGCGGAAGGCCCGCGCCCCCGCTGACGGTGGTGGGGTGGTCGGCGGTTCGGGCTGGAGCGTCTCGGTGTCGGCGGTGAACGCTCGGTGCCGGTCAGCGCTGGCCTCCTGTGAGGCTTGGCGGGTGTAGCGACCGTGCGATGGCCAGGGCTGGTGTTCCTTGTCCTCGCAGTGTGTCTTGGTGCGGGTGCGCATCCGTTCCACGAACGCCGGCAGGGCGTAGCGGTGCCACTCCTCGAGGGGGTCGCTGGTCAGCGCGACGCCGCAGCGGTGGCGGAGGTCGGCGATGACGGCGATCTCGTGGACGAGGTGGGGGTGGCGGGGCCAGCAGCCCGGGATCATCGCGTCGGTGTCCCACACGTACTCGTGGTTGACCCAGAGCACGACGTCGTCGAGCCAGTGCCACAGCTCGGCCCGGTCGGCCGGGTCGGTCAGCGAGGCGGGGTCCCAGGGGCGTCGGAGCAGGCTGAAGGGGCCGAGTGCCTTCTTCTCGACGTCGGTACCGTACATCGCCATTTCGAGCTCGCGGTAGGCGTGGGCGATCCGGCGGCCGGGCGGCGGGAACGCGGCGACCATCGCCCGGGGCTGCGGCAGCGCGGTATTGGTGGACTGGGTGGTCACAGTCGCATGTCCTCGGTGTCGTGGGTCAGGCCGCGGCGGCGGGCTTCGACCTCTGCGGCGGCGGCTCGGGCTCTGGGGTCGACCTGTCGGGCGTGCCCGGCCGCGACCTTGGCGCGCAGGTCGGCCTGTTCGGCGAGGAGCCGCCGGCCGGGTTTGCCGTCGAGGCAGCGGTGCAGCTCGGCGACGATCGGGCCTGCGGTCTCGGCCAGGACGAGAGCGTGGCTTTCCTTGAGCTGGCGCAGTTCGGCGGGGGTGAGGATGGGGATGTCGTCGGCGGTGTACTGCCGGCCGCCCATACGGCCGGTCTGGTAGTTGCTGCGGGTGACCCGGACCTGGCCGAGCAGGTCGGAGATCTCCCGGTTGAACGCGACGTCCTTGGAGCCGCCGAACACGACCAGGGCGTTGGTCAGGCTGAGCAGGGTGCGCGCTTCTTGTTCGCCGAAGATCGCGCTCAGCTGGGGCCAGGCTTGGGCGGCCCACAGGAACGAGATGCCCAGCGCTCGCTCGTTGGCCATCCGGGTGCGCAGCGTGGGCAGTGGTGCGGTGGAGGGCAGCTCGTCGAGGATCGCGTGGAACGGAGGGCACAACCTGCCCCACGGTGAGGTGTTCGCCACGGTCAGGGCCGTGTCGAGGACGTACTCGGCGAACGCGGTCATCAGCGGGGACGCGGAGGCGTAGGGGTCCTCGCGGCCGAGGAGGTAGATGGTGCCGCCGCGGGCGATGACGTCCTCGATGTCGGTGGCGTCCTGGCTGGGACGGGGCACGCAGCGGCGGCGAATGTCCTCCTGGAAGAACAGGGACATGGCCTGTTGGACGGTGGTGACGGTGTTGCCGGCGGTGCGGTCGTCGCCGTGCAGTGCGCCGTGGAGCAGCCCGTCCCAGAACGGGGCGGCGGCGGGGTGCTCGCGCAGGATCTCTAACGGCGTCGACGCACCGAGCGGTTTGGCGACCCAGCCCAGGACGTGCTCAAGGGTGCGGCCGGTGAGGGCGGCGGCGTGGAAGAACCCTTGCAGAACCTTGGCGGCCTCGGCGGCGTAGAACCGGGCGGCGTCGTCGGCGTGGCCGCCTGCGACAGCTCCCTTGACGGTGCCGGCGGTGAACGCCTTGGCTCGTCGCTCGGCGATCACCGGGTCGACGCAGCCGCGGATCGGGTCCCACACGACCTCGGGGAGGCCCGGCACGAGCCCGAACGGGTCGAGCACCACGCACGGGCGATCGCCGGTGGAGCGGGAGGGGAAGGACAGCAGCAGGTCGTCCACCTTGGTCAGGGTGGTCATCGCCGCGCCGGGCGCGTCGAGCAGGGCCGGGACGAGCAGGTCGAGGGTCTTGCCGGAGCCTTGCGGTCCGATGACGCCAGCCGTGCGGTCCCACGGCACCCACAGCTCTCCCCCGTGGGGCTCCCTGGCCGTGCCGAGCCTCCACCCGACCTGGTGGGGCTCGAACCGCCTCACTGCCGGGCTCCCCTGCCGTACATGTCGGGTCGGATCACCTTGGCCTGCTTGCGCAGCCGGCTCCGGCCCAAGGTCGCCTCGGCTTCCTCCCGGGTCGCCATGCCCTGCATCCGGCTCGCCCCCCACCGGTTCCACGCCCACCTGCCGGCGATGACGAGCATGGCCAGCACCGCCACCTCGGCGGCGGCGATGCACGTCCACATCAAGGTCGGCGTCGCGCCCACGCCGACGCCGGACAGGCCTGCGTCGGCGTGGCCGCCGACAATGCCGGGCAGGCTCGTGAACAGGTCACGGCGGTCCACGAAGACCCACCCGTTGCCGGAGAGCAAGTTCGCGCCGGAGCGCCCGGCCTGGATGCCGAGCAGGAGCAGGAAGGCCACTCCCATCGTCACTGCGACCGGCACCTCCCAGGTCATCGGGTAGGGGTTGGTCCGTCTGGAGTGCTGCATGGTCTCTCCTCCTCCTGGTCAGCGGGCGGGTGGGCCGGGGTCGTCGCGGCGGGTCCGTGTCGGGGTGGCTCGTTCGGCGCTGGGGGACCGGTCGTGCCAGCCGCTCGCCGGTGGAGCCGGCGGCCGCGGGTCCAGACCCATCAGCTGGTGCAGGCGGGCGTGAGCGTCACGGGTGGTGGCGGCGTCGAGCCGCACCGGGTCCGGTGCGGTGCCGTAGTGGTCGGCCAGCTGCTGGGCGAGGTCCGGGCGCCGCTCGACGAGCAGGTGCAGCCGCTCGCGCAGCTGGTCCAAGCTTCTCTCCAGGTCGACAGTGGCGACGTGGGGGCTGGTGGTGCGGGCGGCCGCGGACGCCACGGACACGTCGATGTCCCAGGAGACGATCGCCACGATGCCGTCCTCCACGGTCGGGGGTGTCAGGTTCATGCCGGGGTCCTCTGCGTGGGCTGGCCGACCCTCCAGATCTCGAAGATCGAGTGGCCGGTGTAGCGATAGGTGAAGGACCCGACCCCGTAGAGGGTGCTGAGCGCCTCGACGGTGCGCTGGGTGGCCGGGTCCAGCACGATCTGGACGTGCCCGATGGCGTTGGGGCCGAGGTAGGTGTCGATGAACATCAGGTCCCCGGGCTGCTCCTGCCCGGGGGTGACCCGGTAGCCGTGGCCGGCGGCGAGCCAGTTGCGTTGGGCGCTGGCGGTGCGCGGCAGGGTCACCCCGATCTGGGCGTAGGCGGCTTGGGTGAACCCGGAGCAGTCCCAGGCGTGAGGGCCGGAGGCGCCGAAGACGTACCGGTCCCCGACATGGGAGAGCGCCCAGGTGAGCATGGTGGTGATCTGCGGGGAGGACACCGCGGTCAGGGACGGGTCGCCTTGGCCGCCGGGTCCGCAGTCGCTGGGGTCGCCGGCGATGACCCCGCCGCCGTAGGCGTGGGCGTAGTAGAGGACGTCGTTGACGTACCAGTGGGCGTGGTTGTACGCCAGCAGGGCACGGCGCACCCCGGCGTCCCCGCCGGTGGTCAGCCCGGCGGCGGTCAGGTAGTTCGCGGCGCTCATCACCGAGTCTGCCGTGTTGGTGATGACCGCGTCGCCGTCGCCGTCGCCGTCGACGCCGTAGGTGGCCCAGGTCGAGGGCATGAACTGCATCAGCCCCTGCGCGCCCGCGCTCGAGGTGGCGGTGGTGCGGCCGTGGCCGGTCTCCTCCATCCCGACCCCGGCCAGGACGGTCCACGGCAGGTGGTACCTGTCGGCGGCGGCGAGGTAGAGCGCCTTGACGTCGGCCGGGATCGGCAGCGGCGGGTTGTGCAGCGACGCCAGGCGGGGGGTGTCCGGGCCGGGCAGTTGGTACCCGATCCCGCCCTCCTGCGCGGCGGGTACCGTGATCGCGTCAGCTGGTGCCGGTGAGGCGGCGACCGCGACACCGTTGAGCGGGGCGCCGTGGGTGAGCATGAACGGCACCGGGTCGACCGGATCGCCTTCGACGCGGACCTCGAAGTGCAGGTGGTCCCCGGTGGAGGTCCCGGTCGAGCCCTCGACGCCGAGCCGCTGTCCCATCCACACGCTCGCCCCGGCGGTGGCCGCGGCGTCGATGCGGGCGAGGTGGCCGTAGTAGGTGCGGACCCCGTCGCCGTGGTCGAGCACGACCAGGTTGCCGTACCCGCCGGAGACCCCGGCCGACAGGACGGTTCCGGCGGAGGCGGCGACGACCGGGCCGGCGTCCGGGGTTGAGGCGAGGTCCTGCCCGGTGTGCATCCGCCACTCACCGTGGATCGGGTGCAGCCTCATCCCGAACCCGTCGGTGAGGGTGTACCCCTGCTGGAACGGTGGCCGCCACGTCCCGGTCGCCGGCATCCCAGCCAGCGTGCACGAGCTGGCGGCGGCGGCCGTGGCGATCGAGGTGGCGAAGACCACCGCGAACGCCAGCGGCGTCACGACCAGCACCAGCAGCGCAGCCAGCGCCCACGCGAGCTGCTTCATCCTCGCCTCCTCCCGGTGCAGGTCACGCCGCGCCGGCGATCGCCTCGTTGGTGAAGGTCAGCTGCTCCTCGACCGGGTGCAGCCGGGTCTCGACCTTGAAGGCCCGCTCCCCCACCAGCCACAGCGCCCGGCCCTTGCGTTGCATCGCCCACCCGGTCATCACCTCGCGGGCCTGGGCGCCCAGGCCGAGCATGGTGTCGAGCTCCCCGGCGACGGCGGCCTTCTGCCCGTGCAGGATCTTGATGTCGGCCAGGTGCATCAGGTCGCGGGCGATGTTCGCCGCCTGCGAGCCCTGGTCGCCGACGGTGAGCATGTCCGACGGCTTGTGCGCGTTGGCCCACTGAATGTCCCCGCCGCGGCCGGCGACGCCGCGGGAGAGGCGGAAGTCCTCATCGAGGCTCTTGACCGCTTCCACCCCGAGGCGCATCACCTTCCACACCTCGTCGCGCAGCACGATCCTCAGGTCCCCCGGCGGTGCGATCTCCCGCATCCCGCGCCCCCAACTGTTCAGGCACACCAGCGCGATCCCGACCGCCTCGTCGCCGAGCGGGTTCAGCCGGGACAGGGACAGGGACTGGATCGGGGCGGCCCAGTCGACGTCGATGGTGGTGTGGTCGTCGAACAGCCCGGCCAGGGCGCCGGAGACCAGCTGCCCGAGCGCGTCGCGCAGCAGGCGGGTGGAGTCGAAGAAGTGCTGCCGGTCCGAGAACCGGCACGCAGCCACGAGGTCGTCACTGGGCTCGTCCAGGTAGTGCCACAGCGCCGGGATGGTGGTCTCCCGCAACGTCGAGGCGGCGCGTGAGTAGCCGGTCAGGTCCCGCAGCGCGGCCTTGACCACCGACTCCTCCGACGGCCCGAACGGCACCCGCTCGTTGCCGATCCGCTGGGAGCCGACCAGGGCGCGCACCAGGGTGAGCCACCGGCTGAACACCACCGCGGCCCGGCTCTGCGCGTCCGCCGCGGACAGGTCCGCCCAGCCCTGGCCGAGCGGGCCGAGACCCAGCGGGTTGATCCGTGCCGGCATCCCCGGCCCGAGCGTGAACGGGGTGACCCCGAAGAAGCGGCACAGCTGCTCGTACTCGTCCTTGGGGTCGCCCAGGATCAGGACCCGGTACCCGAAGTCGGTCATCCGCAGGCAGAACGCCTTGGCGGTGGCGGACTTGCCGGTGCCCGGCTTGCCCATGCAGATCACGTTGGCGTTGGTGACCGGGATGTCATCACGCAGCACCCAACCCACCGGGTCGGCGTAGAACGCGGTACCGCTCAGGATGTCGACGCCCATCTGCGCGCCGGTCGGCGGCAGGCCCGGGCCGGCGATGAACGGCCAGAACGCGGCGGCCTGGTCCGAGGCCATCCGGTAGGCGACCACCGGCGCCGACGCCGGCACCCAGCCCCGCCCGGGCCGGCGCACCCCCCGGGCCGGGACGTGCCGGAACAACCGCGGCTCACGCCCCTGCGGCGGCGGGGTCTGGGTGCGGGGTAGGTCGTGTCCGAAGTCGGCCAGCAGGCGGGCCATGTCCCGCCCGGTGCCGGCGTCGCGGGGGGTCGTCATGACGCCTTCGCTCGGGTCAGGCTCACCCCGAGCGGGACCACCGACGCCGCGAACGCGACGTCCTGGGCGAGGTCCAGGCGCAGCGGGGCGAACCCGGCCCGCCGGATCGAGGCGTCCAACAGGCGGCCGTACTCGGCCACCCGCGCCGTCTTCGGCACGGTCACCGTGCACACCGCGTAGGGCCGGGTCATCGCCGACCCGCGGGCCAGCTTCGCCTCGAGGTTGCGCACTCGTTGCGCGTCGTCCCTGGCCCTGGTGGTGGCCTTCATCCTCGCCTTCTGGCGGATGCCCTCGCCCATGTCGGCGGCCCACTCGCTGCTGGCCGACTGCCGTGCCGCCTTGCTCTGGCTCAGGATCGGGTAGGCGACCAGGAAGGAGCGCCGCTCCCCCGGCCCGGTCGCGGCCAGCACCGGCGCCAACGCCCCAACCAGTGCCCCCTTGACCGGGAGCCGGATCGTGGAGGACACCGAGTTCCAGGCGTCGTGGCTGTAGTGCCGCGCGGCGGGGTCAGCCCTGGAGGGCCCGGCCAGCGCCCACGGCACCTCGCTGTTGACGCCCTGGCCGGCCTGCGCGGCCAGCACCGCGTCGATGATCCCGGCCCGGTCCCCGGGCGCGAACCCGGTGCGGCAGGCGACGGCCAGCTCGGGGCTGGTCAGCCAGGACACGGTGGTGGCGCCCAGGCCGCCCTTGAGCTGGGACTCCACCTCGGCCATCAGCCCGTACATGACGCGCGCGCGGGCCTCGACACCCCTGCCGGTCTCCTTGGCGGCCTTGGCGATCCGGTGCTCGCCGACCACGATCGTCACGAACGCCTCGGTGCGTACCGAGGCCCGCGTCAGGGCGGCCTGGAGGTCGTCGTTGACCCGGCGGACTTGTTCGGGGCTGCCGGGCCGACGGTGCCGGGCGGTCCACTGGTCGCGTTCGGCGCCGTCCTCGGGGACGGTGCGGACCAGGACGAGGATCTCCTCGATCATCTCGGTGGTCGCGGCCTGGTCGAGCAGCTCGGCCAGCCCGCGGGCCATCCGGTCGCGGTCCTCACCGTCGCGCAGCCCGGTGCCGGGGTGCACGACCGCGGCGGTCGCGGCCCAGGTGCGGGCGAGGTGGTTCTGGATGATCGCCACCCGCGCCCCGCCCAGGCCGGTCGGCGGGCCTTCGTGGATCTCCACCCCGGCCAGCGACCCGGGCAGGTCGGGCGCGGCGAGGTCGTCGACCTCGCCGGTGGAGGCCCTGGAGCGGTACCGGGTCCACCCGGTCAGCCCGCCCGCGGCGAACGTGGCGGACGCCTGGAGCCACCCGATCGCCGAGCGGCCCCGCACCGGCACGACGGTGACCACGGTGACCGCCGCGCACACCAACAGCAGGACCGCGGCAGTCGCCCACTGCTGTTCCTTCAGGGCCCAGAACACCGGCAGCGAGGACAGCGCGACCACCCCGGCCTGCCACCCGGTCAGCCCGAACGGGAACCACCCGA
>CAWDDN010000035.1:0-36581 GCA_963801135.1 uncultured Actinomycetota bacterium
GTCTCGTAGGCGAAAACCACGGCGTGACCCGGTCTCTCAACATCAGCTTCATGAGCACGCGTTTCACGTGGGTCTTGACAGTGCTCTCGCCGACGATGGAGCTCGTCGGCGATCTCTCGATTCGCGGGCCCGTGGCATGTGGATGAGAACCTCGCGTTCCCGCTCGGTGAGCCGTGTCGAGGTCGCGAATGCGCATGTCGGTCGGGGGGGCGCCAGAGGCGGTCGCCCCCGCGAACTCGTCCATCAGCCGGCGGGTGACGGACGGGGAGAGCAGAGCGTCGCCGCCCGCCACCGCCCTGATGCCAGCCAGAAGTTCTTCGGGCGGCGTGCGCTTGAGGAGGAACCCGCTGGCTCCCGGCGCGGACGCTTCGTAGACGTACTCGTCGAGCTCGAACGTGGTGAGGATGAGGACGCGGGGGCGTCGGCGGATCGTCGCGTCGTGCGTCCGGTGATCAGTCGCGTCGCCTCGATGCCGTCCGCGCCTGGCATCCGGATGTCCATGAGCACGACGTCCGGGTCGAGTTCGCCGCGAGCTGCGACTGCATCGGCGCCGTCGTCGGCTTCGCCGGCGACCTCCAGATCGTCTGGGTGTCGATCATCATGCGGAGCCCGGCTCGGACCAATGCGTCGTCGTCGACGACGATCACGTGATCCTCATGAGTCGCCCGTCGTGCCCGGGTGTGCAGCCGTGCGGTGCCGGAACGCTAAGGGCAGATGCGCCTCGACGACGAAGCCACCTTGCGGCCCCGGATCCTGCCGTCAGCCGTCCCCGAGCACCTTCGCCCGCTCGGCCATGCCGGCGATGCCGCGCCCGCCTCCGCGCCGGGCGCGGGAGCGGCCCCACGCCCGTCGTCGGCGACCCGGATACGTAGCGATCTCTGCCGAGCAGGTCAGCGTCACGTCGACATGCGCCGCACCGGCGTGCTTGATCGCGTTGGTCAGCGACTCCTGGACGATCCGGTAGCCGGCCGCGCCGACCAGCCGGCCGACCGGCCGGTCGCAGCTGTCGTGCAGCACCACGTCGGCGCCGGCCGAGTGCAGCTCCTCGACCATGGTCGCGACGTCGGCGATGGTCCGCGCTGGCCCCCGGGCCTCGGACGGGTCGGTGGGCGGAGCGTCGTCGAGCAGGCCGAGCATGTGGTCGAGGTCGGTCAAGGCGTTGCGGCCCAGCGCCTCGATCTCCCGCAACGCCTGGAAGGCCAGGTCGGGTCGGTCGGCGAGACGCGCCGCCCCTGCCTGGAGCACGATCACGTTCACTGCGTGGCCGACGGCGTCGTGGAGCTCTCGTGCGATCCGCCTCCGCTCGTCGGTGACCGCGGCCGCCGCCACCTCCTGCTGCTGCGCCTCCAGGTCGTCGAGGGTGTGGCTCAGCACCTCGGCGCGGTCCTGGTTCCTTCGGATGCTGACCGCGACGAGCCACCCGATGCCGAACAGCAGGAACCACACCACGATCGTGAGCGCGTCCGGTCGGCCGGGGCCGTAGAACGTGGTGGTGGAGAGGGCCAGTGCCGCGGCGCCCACGATGGAGCCCGACACCGGGACAGGGCGGGTAAGACCGACGGAGTAGGCGAACAGCGGGATGGCCAGGGGAGCGTTGCTGTCGCCTTGCGAGGCGCTGGCAGCCAGGTAGAGAGCGCTCGCGGCGACCAGCGCAGTCACCGGCGCGAAGCGGCGTACCAGCAGCAAGGCGTTGGGGCTCAGCGCCAACAACCAGCCGACGCCCTCGATCGGGCCGTACTGGTCGACGTAGGCCGGGCTGCGCAGCGAGACCACGGTGATCCAGGTGAACAGGGCCGCAAGCACGGCATCACCGGCCAGCCATCGGCCCCCCCGTTGCTGCCGGTCGGGCTGGGTCCACGGGGACCGGCTCCCAGCACTCATGGTCAGACCGTACCGCCGATGGGGGGCGCCCTCGTCCTCCTCCAGGGGGACGCGTCCTCCCCCGCCCGGAGGCGGGGAACCCGAGCGGCCAGGGGGACGACGCGACCGTCGGCGCGGCGGATGGTGGAGGAGAAGAGCCAGCCACGACCGAGGAGCCACGATGAGCACGCAGACCCAGGACCGGCACGCAGCGAGGTGGAGCGAGCCGCCCTCGTCCCCAGCGCAGCACGCCCGCCAGCGGCGGTGGCTGGGTCTTCTGTCGGTGATGTCGATCGCCGCCGCGTGGGGCCTGACCGCGGCCTGGTGGACTCCACGAGGACCCCAGACCACGGGTGAGGCGCTCGCGGCGCTCGGCATCAGCCTCGTCGTCGGGGGCCTGGCCGGCTTCTGGCTGCGCAGTCGTTGGGCGATGCTGCTGGCGCCGGCGGTCTTCGCCGTGGTCTTCGAGCTGGCGCGGGTCGGTGTCGACGGCCCCATGGTCGACGCCCCCCACCCCAGCTTCTACGGGCTCCTTGCCTTCCTGACCGGCCGCGGGTTCCACGCCCTGCTCACGCTGCTTCCGCTGGCGCTCGGCGCAGCGCTCGGTGCCGGGGTCGCCCGAGCGCGCGGCGGGGCGTCACACCCGTCTCGTCGCTGGGCCCTCGTCATCCGCCGTACCGGGACGGTTGTCGTCGCGCTGGCGCTGCTCGCCCTCGCGGTGGGACTGGCTCGCCCAGCCACCACCGACCCGATCCTCGGAGCCGACGGCGAACCCCTGCCAGGGTCGGTGGCCGAGCTGACCACGATCGACGTCGACGGCCACGACCTGGGCCTGATGGTTCGGGGCACCAGCACCGACAACCCCGTCCTGCTGTTCCTGGCCGGCGGCCCCGTGGGCTCCGAGTACGGCGCGATGCGGCGACACCTGCCCGAGCTGGAGGACCACTTCACGGTGGCCACCTGGGACCAGCGTGGTGCGGGCACGTCGTACGACGAGCTGGACCCGACCGACACCGTGTCACTCGACGGGTATCTCTCGGACACCATCGAGGTCACCGACTACCTGCGCGAGCGCTTCGGGCAGGACAGGATCTACGTCGCCGGGCAGTCGTGGGGCACCACTCTCGGCGTCCTGGCCGTGCAGCAGCGCCCTGAGCTGTACCGGGCGTTCATCGGCACCGGCCAGATGGTCAGCCAACGCGCCACCGACCAGATCTTCTACGAGGACACGCTCGCCTGGGCCGAGCGGACCGGACGGGACGCGCTCGTGCTGGAGCTGGAGGCGGTCGGCCCGCCCCCGTACGACGAGATGTTCCCCTACGAGACCGCGCTCGCTCACGAGCAGCAGGTCTACCCCTACGACCACAGCGGGAACTCCGAGGGTGCGGGACAGATGTCGGAGAACCTGATCGTCGAGGAGTACACGCTCATCGACCAGGTGCACGTGCTCGGTGCCTTCCTCGACACCTTCGCCGCGCTCTACCCGCAGCTCCAGCAGATCGACTTCCGTGAGACCGCCACCGACTTCGAGGTGCCGGTGTTCTTCGTGCAAGGAGCTCACGAGGCCGGCGGGCGGGCGCAGCTGTTCGACGAGTGGTACCCGATGATCGAGGCTCCGCTCAAGGACGTCACCGTGCTGGACACCTCCGGCCACCGACCCCTGTGGGAGCAGCCCGAGGAGTTCGTCGACTACATGGTCGACACGGTCCTGGCACAGACGAGCGGGCCCGAGGTGAGTCCGCGATGACCGCCCTCCACCTCTCCCGTCCGCGCGGACCTGCACTGGCCGTGGTCCTCGTCCTGCTGGCCGGCATGGTGTGGCTGGGGGTCGACCAGGTCACTGACACCGAGCCCTCGACCACGGGGGACCTCTCCCAGCAGATCGACGCCTACCTCGAGGACGAGCTCGACGATTCCCGGATCCCGGGGGCGTCGGTCGCCGTGGTCGACGGCGGCGAGACCGTGCACGCCCGGGGGTTCGGGACCGACGGTCACGGCAACCCGGTCGGCGCGGACACGCCCTTCTGGATCGGCTCGAACACCAAGTCGGTCACCGCCCTCGCGATCATGCAGCTGGTCGAGGACGGGCTGGTGGATCTCGACGCGCCGGTCCAGCGCTACCTGCCCGACTTCCGAGTGGCCGACCCTGCTGCGTCCGCCGAGATCACCGTGCGCCACCTGCTCAACCAGACCAGCGGGATCTCCCGGCTCGACGGCATCAGGTTCGTAGCCCGCGGAGGTCAGCGGACGATGGGCGAGACCGTCGAGCAGATGGCCACCCTCCAGCTCGACCGCCCGGTCGGGTCGTCCTTCGAGTACGCCAACCTCAACTCCGTCGTCCTCGGGCTGGTCGTGGAGCAGGTGACCGGCCAGACCTGGCAGCAGTACGTCACGACCAGCATCTTCCACCCGCTCGGCATGGACGACACGTTCACCGACCAGCAGACCGCCCGGGAGTCGGGCCTGACCGCGACCTACCGGTCGTTCTTCGGCTTCCCGCTCGAGACCGAGGCAGAGCACCTCGACGGCCTCGCCGCCAGTGGATACGTCTACTCCACCGCGACCGACATGGGTCGCTACCTCGCGATGTACCTGCAAGGGGGGATCCTCGAGGGTCGCCGGGTGCTGTCGACCCGCGGTATCGAGCAGATGCTCCAGCCGGCGACCGACGCTCGGACCTTCCCCCTCCAGAGCCAGGCGTTCACCGCACGCTACGGCGCCGGGTGGTTCATCGGTCGCTTCGGGGCCGCAGAGGACGCCCGGTGGCACCAGGGCTCGCTCCCGCACTTCACGGCTTGGATGGTTCTCCTCCCCGAGACCGATCAGGCGGTTGTGCTCATGCTCAACCAGGGCAACCAGTTCGAGCTGGCTGGCGGCAACGCCGCCTGGAGCCGGATCCCCCAAGGTGTCGTCGACCTGATGCTGGGGACTGAGCCCGACCACGGCGGGTCGACCCCCTTCTTCATCGTCTTCACCACGCTGGTGCTCGCCTCCGCGATCGCCCAGGCGTGGCACCTGGCAAGGCTGGTGCGGGCGGGCATCCCTTCCCACGTCGGTACCACCAGGGCGGCGCTCCCGCTCCTCTGGGAGCTCGGACTGGCGGGTGCGGTGCTGCTGGTCTACCCCTCCGCCCTCGGCGGGCTCGGATGGGAGGCGACCTACTCCTTCCTGCCCGACCTCACGCTCAGCGTTGTCGTCCTGGCCGGGCTCGCGATCGCCACCGGTGCCGTGAGAGCGGCACTGCTCATCAGTCGGCGCAGCGCGGGGCCGGGGACCGGCAGCGCGCCTACCGGGACGGTCGGGATGGGGACCCGTCATGGCCAGCTGCCCACGACCGCGCCGCCGGCCTCCTCGAGCAACCGCGAGCTTCTGTTCACGCGCTAGGAGTGACCATGGTCTTCACCGAGAAGTGCTGGGTGCCCGTCAACGGCGTGCGGCAAGGGATGGTCATCACGAGCGAAGACCTGTCCAACCCCGTCCTGCTCTGGGTCCACGGCGGGCCCGGCATGCCCGACTACCCCCTCACCCAGCAGTATCCGCCCGGCCTGGACGACCTGTTCACCGTCGTCTGGTGGGACCAGCGGGGGGCGGGGTTGTCCTACGACCCCGCGATCCCGCCGGAGTCCATGACGGTCGAGCAGTTCGTCGACGACACGCTGACAGTGACCGACCATCTACGGCGTCGGTTCGGGCAGGAACGGATCTACCTGCTCGGCCACTCGTGGGGGAGCTACATCGGCCTGCTGGCGGCAGCGCGTTCCCCCGAGCGCTACGTCGCCTATCTCGGCATGGCGCAGCTGGTGCACCAGATCGAGTCGGAGAAGATCGCCTACGACTTCATGCTGGCCGCGTACCGGGAGCGCGGGGACTCCACGATGGTGCGCAAGCTCGAGGCGGCGCCCGTGACCTTGACCGGCGGCACGCCGCCGGCCTATCTCAGGATCCGCGACACCGCCATGCACCGGTTGGGCGTCGGCACAACCCATGACATGGGTTCGGTCATCACCGGCATCTTCTGGCCGTCCTGGTGGTTCCGTGGCTACACCGCGAGGGAGAAGGTCGACCTGTGGCGCGGACGGACCTTCTCGCGCCGGTTCGGTCTCTGGGACCAGCTGCTGTGGGTCGACCTGCGCGAGGCCGTCCCCGAGCTGGAGGTCCCGGCGTACTTCTTGGAGGGCGCCCACGACTACACCTGCGCCACGTCACTGGCACGGGACTATCACCAGCGGCTGAGAGCTCCGGCCACGTCGCTCTTCGTCTTCCAGCGCTCCGCCCACAGCCCGTTGCTCGAGGAGCCCGGAGACGGCCACCTCATCGTCGAGCGCCACATCCTGGCCGGGCAGGCCGGCTCGGCGGAGAGGAGCTGACGGTCCCATGCATGTGGCGGGTCTCACCGGTCCGAGGGGCTGCGCAGTCCCGACGGACAGGAGCACACTGGAGGGGCAGCTCCCTGGGGGGCTGGCCCCCGTGGAGATGCCGTGTGATCGCCCCGTCACGACGTTCTACCGATCCCACGGCCATGAAAGGGGCTTGCCCCATGTATCGGATTGAGCTCGACCACCTCACCAAGCGCTACGGCCACGAGACAGTCGTGGACGACCTCTCCTTCACCGTCGAGCCCGGTCGGGTGACCGGCTTCCTCGGTCCCAACGGCGCCGGGAAGTCGACGGCGATGAAGATCCTGCTGGGTCTGGCGTCGGCCACCAAGGGGGCCGCGACCATCGACGGAAGGCGCTACCGCGACCTCGAGGACCCCGCGCGCACCGTCGGGGTGGTGCTCGAGCCCAACGCCTTCCACCCCGGGCGCAGCGCCCGCAACCACCTGAGGATCCTGGCCGAGGGGGGAGGGTTCCCTGCCTCCCGGGTCGAGGAGATGATCGAGGCCGTCGGCCTGACGAAGGCAGCCGACCGTCGTGTCGGCGCCTACTCGTTGGGAATGCGGCAACGGCTGAGCCTTGCCGCCGCCCTGCTCGGTGACCCACCAGTGGTGGTCCTCGACGAGCCCGGCAACGGTCTGGACCCGCAGGGAATCCACTGGTTGCGTGACCTGCTGCGGGCGCGCGCCGACGCGGGCGGCACCGTGTTCGTCTCCAGCCACCTGCTGGCCGAGGTGGAGCACCTCGCTGACGACGTCGTCGTGATCCACCGGGGCAAGCTGGTGGCCGCGGACAAGCTGACCGAGCTTCAGCAGGCGGGCACCACCGTCCGGACCCCGCACCCGACCCAGCTGGCCAGACTGCTCCGGGAGGCCGGTGCCGACGTCCGTAACGGTGCCGACGGCACCTTGGTCGTCCGAGGCGTCCCGATCGAGGCCATCGGTGACCGGGCCCTGGCCGCCGGTCTCGCCCTGCACGAGCTGAGCCCGCAGGCGGGATCGCTGGAGGACCTCTTCCTGGTCTGGACCGAGAGCGCCGACGCCCCTCCCTCCCCGCGAGCGTCCGCCGAGAACACACCCGTCGGGTCGCCACTCACGGAAGGAGCCGTGCGATGACCTGGACACGTCTCGTCAAGGCCGAGCTGCGCAAGCTCACCACCACCAAGCTGCCGTGGGGCTTCCTCGCCGCGCTCGTGGTCGTGAGCTCCCTCAACGCCGCCGTGGTCGCCTTCGGCACCGACATGGACGGCAGCAAGACGTTCGTCTCTACCGGGGCCGACCAGGTCTCGCTGATGGCCTTCGCGTTCAACGCCATGCTCGGCACCGCCCTCTTCGGAGCGATCGCCGTCGCTCGGGAGTACGGCCACACCACAGTCGTGCCGATGTTCCTGACCTCCCCCCGGCGCAGTCGTGCCGTCCTCGCCCAGCTGACAGCAGTCGGTCTGGCCGGTGCCGTGCTCGGGCTCGCCGGCCAGGCGATGACCACCGCGGCGGTGGCGATCGCGCTTCCGACAACGGAGTTCGGCTTCCTCGCCTCGACGTCCGAGGTGGTCCGGCTGCTGCTCACCGCAGCGCTCGCCGGAACCGCCGGAGCCGTCTTCGGTGCCGGCATCGGAGCGTTGGTTCGCAACCTCGGCGGAGCTGCGACCGTCGCCGTCCTGGCGCTGTTCATGCTGCCCCCGATCATGGTGCAGATGATCAACGACACCGCCTCCTGGATGCCGCAGACACTGCTCCTGGTGATCTCAGGGGTGACCAGCGAGGTCGGCGTCGTGGCAGCGGTGCTGGCGTTGGCCGCGTGGGCTCTGGTGCCGGCGGCCGCCGGCCTGCTGGCCGTGGAGCGGCGAGACGTCGTGTAGCGGGCGCAGCCGGAACGCGACCGGTCAGCCCGCTGTGGTCCGGCGCCTCTTCCGCGGCCGGCGCAGCAGCAGGACGACGATGATCAGGCCGAGGACCGTGATGGTCCGGTTGACGTCGACCGCCGGTCGCCAGGTCACGTTGCCGTCCTTCAGCAGGTAGACCCCGACGGGGCGGGCGCTGGTCCCGAACCCTCCCCCCTCTCCCTGCTGTCCTTGCGGGTCGGTGCCCTCCCCGCCGCCTGCGCCGCCGACCACGGCTGCGGCAGGGATGACAGTCACGCCATCCTTCTCGTACGGGTCACCGAAGACCCGCTTCACCGTGATCGTGTCCTTTGCAGCGCTGAGCAGGTCGCTCGGCTTCATCGCGTCTCCTTGTCCGGCCGCCGTGCGGCCCATCTCGTGTCGGACGAGCCGCCCGGCGCTTCCAGTCCACGTCGGAGGACGGGTGCGATGGTAGAGCCCTTCGTCACCGATCGGTGGCGGCACGGCGGGCGATCAGCTGAGGGACCGGCGGCCGGCGACACCGCAACCGAGGAGCGGGTAGAAAAGGGACCATGCGCGCCACGCTGATCACGTCCCTGATGACCACGGCGACAGCTGCCGTCGGGAGCGCCGGGACCGACCCGCAGTCGGACTGGTACGAGTCGCTGGACAAGCCACCCTGGCAACCGCCCCCGGTCGCCTTCCCCCTGGTGTGGACCCCGCTCTACGGCGCGATCGCGTACGGCACGGGCCGGGCGCTCGAGCAGGCTCCCGCGCGGGCGCGGCCGGTGCTGTGGGGTCTGACCGGCGCGAACCTGGTCGCAAACGCCGGATGGAACTGGGCGTTCTTCCGCGGACGGTCTCCGGTCGCCGGTCTCGCCGTCATCGGGGTGCTCAACGCGTTGGACGTGGCGCTGGTCGGGGCGGCGGCGAAGGCGGACCGGAGAGCCGCTGCGGCGCTGGCACCGTACGCGGCCTGGGTGGGCTTTGCGACCGTCCTCAACACGAGCATCTGGCGCCGGAACCGCTGAGGGCGTCGTCATGCGATTCACCGAGCACGAGCTGACCGCCGCCCTCAACGGCGCCGCCAAGTCAGTCCTGGCCGCTCAGCGCAAGGACATCCGCAAAGGCAAGGTGGAGGTCGAGGAGGTCTGGGAGTCGATGGACCGCTATCAGCGCTTCAAGCTTCAGGACGCCCTCGGCGACCAGGTCCTTCCGGTTCTCATCGCGCTGCCCGACGTCGCGGTCGAGCCGGGCACGCGACCGACCTTCACCGATACCCAGATCACGGAGGTGGTCGAGGAGAAGCTCGGCGAGGGGGGCGGTGGTCGACTGCGCCGCAAGGCGGTCGTGATGACCAGAGTCGCGCTGGTGAAGGTCGCCCTGGCCAGCGTTCCTCCACGACGTGACCCCGATGCGCTGCTGGGGCCGGACGACCTGTGAGGGCGGACAGGACGCCTCACGGCAGCTGAAGGTCGAGGAACGGCTTGACCACCAGGTCGGCGGGGAACGTCAGCGCCCGGTGGGGGACGGGCGTGTCGAGCTCGGGGGTTTCGTGGCTCGGGCCCTGGGGGCCCTCGCACCTCAACCAGCGATCGGGTGCGGGGCTCTCCCACCTCAACCACTGATCGGCCGCGGGGCCGTGACCACCGATCAACTGAAGGCCCGGGACGACCGATCACACGTGGTCCAATGGCCGCAGGAGGTGCGCTGTGAGGGCGACGATGGCGACGGCGGCGGTGGCACTCGTGCTGCTCATGACCGGATGCGGCGGAGAGGGTTCCCCGGCTTCCTCGGGGGCCACGGACGGCGCGGGCGCGGAGTACCCCGAGATCGTCGCGGCCGAGCTCACTGCGGAGGACGACGAGACCTGGACGCTCGAGGTGACGGTCAGCTCGCCGTACGACAGCCCTGATCGTTACGCCGACGGGTGGCGCGTGCTCGACCCGGACGGGGAGGTCCTCGGCACCCACGAGCTGACCCACGACCACGCGGGCGAGCAGCCCTTCACCCGCACCCAGACCGGTCTGCGGATCCCCGAGGACATCCAGCAGGTCACGGTGGAAGGCCGCGACCTCGACAACGGCTACGGCGGGGAGACGGTCACGGTCGAGGTGCCGCCGCGCTGAACGCACGTCGGCGGTGTGCCGACGTGGCGTCTCGTCACCCGGCCTCAGCCGGTGCGCGTGAGGTCCATTCGGTGGCCTTGGGAGACGACAACGCCACCAGGACCAGGATCGCGACCAACGCACCCCACGCGTGGCTGCGCTGCAGGTCCTCAGCGTCGAGTCTCACCCCGCGGATGTGTGTCGCGGCAACAAACGCGGCGCTGGCCAGCAGCACCCGTCTGGCCACCGCGCTGCGGGCGAACATCGACAGTGCCATGACCGCGATCAGCAGGGACCCGGCCACGGTGACGCCGGCCAAGGCGTGGTTGGTGTCCGCGTCCGACCAGGACTGCAGCGTCGACCACGCGACGTAGGGCGCCACCAGCACGTTGACGACGGCGGGCAGCCAGACCTGGAAAGGAGCGCCACCCACCGGCTCTGGGCGGAGCTCGGACGCGTCCGGGTCGGGCCGGACGGCGCTGACGTCCAGGATCGGGAGGTCGCCGTCGGTGCGGACGCTGTCGCCACCGCCGTTGCGGGAGTGGTAGCTGGTGGTGAAGCCGTGCAGCACGTCGACCCTGACGGCTGGGTCGGCCTGGGTGACCGAGTCGATGATGTGGTCGCGCTCGACGTCGATGTCGGCGTCGATCTTGTGGGTGACCTGCAGCGTGAACAGCGACAGCCCCACGCGGCGGTCGTAGGTGCCCCCGGCGAGCCAGTCCACGAAGGCCCCTCCGGGGAGCGGCCAGCCCGACGGCGTGCGCCAGAACCGGACGTGGTGGCGCTGCGCCGGGTTCCCCTCCACCTCCTGCTGGTACGCCGCATCCTGGGTCCGGCCGAACAGCAGCAGCGGGCTGACCGGCGCCTGTGGGTAGCTGCGCCGGGTCACGGTGGCCGACACGATCCTGAGCGAGCTGCGCAGACTCACCGGCTCGGCCAGGATCCAGCCCGCCTTCGCCATCACGGTGGCCAGCTGGTCGCCACTGCCGCGCACGGCCAGGTTCAGCGGGTCACCGAGAAGGCCGTCGCTGGTCCGGGTGCGGCCGATGAAGTAGTCCGGGACGTAGAGGGCGGTCAGGATGCGGTTGAGCCTGGGCAGGATGAGGTAGGCCAGGACCAGCCACATCAGGGCCAGCGCCACCAGGCCCGCCCAGCTCAGGCTCGGAGTGGTGGCCAGCAACGCGACTGCCAGCCACCCCGCCCCGAGGGTGCCGAGGCCGAAGAAGATCCGGTCGTAGACGCGGACCCTCACCTCTCGGGCGACGGGCGTGTCGTGCACCTTCTCCGGCAAGGCCGGCGGTCGAGCGGCGGGCACCATCACCGCAGTCTGCATCACTGCAGGCCGCAGTTCCGCCATCTGACGCAAGCCACGTCGGGGTGGCCAGGCCGATCCGGTGCGCTCCGAGGTCGAGGCGTTCCTGGCATCGTGAGCCCTGAGGGGGCCAGGAGACCGGGTCGTCACCGGCACGGCCTTGCGGCAGCATGGTCGATGAGCGGCGAGGTGCCGCCCACTCGATGACGGACCACCGACACACAGGAGCCGATGCGATGCAGGTGGGGATCGACGTCGACGAGGGCGTGATCGAGTTCTTCGGCGCCTCCGTCCCCATCGCCCGGCTGATCGGGGCTCTGCTGGCCGTCCTCGCCGTGCTGGCGGTCTCCTGGATCCTGCGCCGGGGACTGCGAGGCTTCGCCGACCGTGGGGGAAGTGACCGGCGTGCGGCCATCTACACCGTCAGCCGGGTGCTGCACTACGTGCTGATCGGGCTCGGCATCCTTGTCGCGTTGACGCTGCTCGAGGTGCCGCTGAGCAAGTTCACCTTGCTCTCCGGCGCGGTCGGAGTCGGTCTGGGTTTCGGGCTGCAGACGATCTTCAACAACTTCGTGTCGGGACTGATCCTGCTGTTCGACAAGTCGCTCAAGGTCGGCGACTTCGTCGAGCTGGAGTCAGGAGTCCACGGGCTGGTCCGTGACATCAAGACCCGTGCCACGACGATCGTGACCAACGAGAACATCGACATCTTGGTGCCGAACTCGGAGTTCGTGAACGGGCGGGTCGTGAACTGGACCCATCGCGAGGTGGACCGCCGGATGCGCATCCCCTTCGGGGTCGCCTACGGGTCCGACAAGGAGGTGGTTCGTCTGGCAGCGATGGAGGCCGCCGAGCAGGTGCCCTTCACGCTGGCGTTGGACGGAGCCAGGCGGCCGCAGGTGTGGCTCACCGACTTCGGCGACAGCGCGCTCGAGTTCGAGCTCGTGGTGTGGCTCAAGGGCGAGGCGGTCTCCCGGCCCTACGCCGTCAAGGCGGCGTACAACTGGGCGCTGCACACCGCGCTGCAGCGCCACGGCCTGGAGATCCCCTTCCCCCAGCGGGACCTGAACCTGCGCGGGCTGTTCGGACTGCGCGACGACGAGGCGCTGGCCGCGTTGAACCTCGAGCCCGCGCGGCGGACGGTGAACGACGAGGCATCGAGGCCGGTGACCAACGACGCCGTGGACGAGGTCAGCACCGAGGCCGGCGATCTCGACGTCACCGATCCGGAGCAGTAGCGAATGGGTCGGGACGACTGCCGTCGTGGCCTGACGCCGCCAGCCCTGACGCTGCCAGACCTGACGCGGGCCCGGGGCTGGCTGGCCGCACGCGACCTCGAGGTGGAGACGCGAGACCAGGTTCGCCGAGCCCTGGAGCACCAGCGCGAGGACGGTAGCTGGGGGGACGGCTCCACCCCGACCGCCCGCGTCCTGCCGACCCTCTGGATGACCAAGACCCTCCTGGAGCTCGGCCGCGGCGGGGATGCGTCGGTGCGTGAGGCAGGCGGCTTCCTCGCGACCACCGCATGCACCGACGAGGGGGTGTTCTCGCTCGACGGACGCCGGTCCGGGGTGCTCAGCTGCTACGTCGGCACCGCAGCGAGCATCTTCGTGGCCCTGGGGTTCTCGGAGTCCGCGCGGGCGCAGGTCGACTGGGTCCTGCGCTACCAGGACGTCCGTTGCGGCGGCGCGTCCTGGCGGGAGCAGCCCGTCGAGGTCTGGTCGCCTGACCTCGCGTGGCGCTACGGCGGCTGCCTGGCGAGCACCACCTGCCTGATCGGTCTCGCCCGGACGGGCGCAGGGCTGGTGGCCTGGCGTGAGCACACGGGCTCGACGGCGGGCGACGCCCTGCTGCACCAGGTCGCCGAGGCCTTCCTGCAGCGGAGCCTCTTCCAGAAGACCGACGGATCCACGCTGCCCCTGGGCACGCCACCGTCTCGAGCCGACGAGTGGCTGCTGCCGACGTTCCCCCGCGACTGGCGCGTCGACCTGATCGAGGTGCTCCATCTGGTCGCGCGCGTCGCCGGACCGGACCCCCGGCTGCAGCCGGCGTTGAACGTCGTGGGTCGACAGCAGCTGGCCGACGGCTCGTGGCGGCTCCGTCGCTCGTTCCGCCCCGCCGCGCTCCCACTGCTGGAGCGACGCAGCAGGTCCTCGGGCAGCACGGTCATCACCCAGCGCGTGGTCGCTGCCCTCGAAGGACTTGGGTGAGGAGCGCCCTCTCGGGCGAACGGCTAGATCGCACCATGGGCGCTGCGTCTCAGCCCATCTCCGTTCGAGGCCGCACCGTGCGCAGATGCTGGAGCCTGCCAGTCGCCGGAAGGCGGTGCAGGCCCCGGCCAAGCGATAATGCGGTGCAGGCCCCAGCCACGTGATACTGGCCCCATGCCTCTGGGACTACGCGATCACCTTCTGCCAACGAGCCAGCTGCGCACCCTCGAGGAGCTGACACACGATCTCGACATGACCGCCGGAGATGCCCGTGCCAAGCGGTCCGCCTTCTGGACGATGCTGACGCTCTCGGCAGTGATCGCCTCGGCCGGTGTCCTGGCCGACTCGACTGCGACCGTGATCGGGGCGATGATCATCGCCCCGCTGTCCACCCCGATCATGGGGTTCGCCCTGAACCTGGTCACCCGGCGACGCACGCAGGCCGCGCTCTTCGTGCTCGGGGGGACACTCCTGGTCATCGCCGTGGGGCTCGTGTCCTCCTTCGCGTTGCCAGGTTCCTACGACCTGCTGGCCAACAGTGAGGTGTCGTCGCGGACGTCACCGGGCCTGGTGGACCTGGTCGCGGCGATGGCGACCGGCCTTGCCGGTGCGGTCGCCTTGTCGCGGCGCGACGTGGGCGCGGTGCTTCCCGGGGTCGCGATCGCGATCTCGCTGGTTCCACCCCTGGCTGTCGTGGGCGTATGCCTGGGCCAAGGCAGTGTCGGCCTCAGCCTCGGTGCACTCGTCCTGTTCCTGTCCAACCTGCTTGCCCTGGTGCTCACGGGGACGCTGGTCTTCGCGGCGCTTGGCTACGCCACGCTCGCCCAGGAGCGACGTGGGGGCCCCAAGCGACGCGCCTATGTCGCTCTCACGGCCTTGATCGTCCTGGTTGCGGTGCCGCTCGCGACGAACACGGCCTTTCACTACCTGCTGTCGGTCTGGACCGCACGCGTCGAGCAGACCACGCAGGAATGGCTGGCAGACGAGCCCAGCGCCAGGGTGCTGGACGTCACCATCTCCTCCAACGACTACCACATCCGGGTCAGGGCGCCGAGGGAGCTGCCACCGGTGCGCGACCTCATGACGTCGTTGGAGGGAGTCATCCCGGACGGGACCGAGGTGATCATCGAGCACGAGGTCGGTGGCCGGCTGGACGCGGGCGTCGTCGGCAAGGGCTGAACGAAGCGCATCACGATGCCGCGGACGTCCCGATGCGCCCGCTGATCAGCGGCCTCATCCAGGCGTTCGACGGGTCGGCTTCGACGATCACTGCGCGGAAGAGCAGGCTCATCGGGACCGCCAGGATGGCGCCCAAGGGACCGAGAACCCACGTCCAGAAGATCAACGAGAGAAACGTCAGGGAGGTGGAGAGCCCGACGCTGCTGCCGATGACGCGGGGCTGGATGACCGACTGGAACACGAAGTTGATCACGGTATAGACGACGATGACGGCGATCATCAACCCGACCCCACCGTCCAGCAGCGCTATCAACGCCGGCGGGATCACGCCGAGGAAGAAGCCGATGTTGGGGATGAAGTTGGTCACGAACGCCAGCACGCCCCAGACGAAGGCTCCGGGAACGTCCAGCAACCAGAGTGCGGCCGTATCCACTGCCGCCACGATGAGACCGAAGACGGCGGACACGCTGAGGTAGCTCCTGGTGCCGTGAGCGAACGACGCCATTGCCTCGACGAGGTGCGGGCGGGACCGTCGCGCGTCGTCCATCAGCAGGTCGGTCCGGGCTCCGTCGAAGGCAAGGAATATCAGCAGCGTCAGGATGAAGAAGAAGCTCGACAGCACCCCGAGGAGCTGGCCCAGAACCGAGCCCGCGGCCGCTGCGATGCGAGTGGTGCTCACCGAGTCCTTCATCGACTCGAGCTGTGTGCTGGTGATCCCCCAGGACTTGAGGGTCTCGCCGAGGCTGGCGAACTCGGCCTCGAGCTGTGCCTGGTACTGCGGCAGGAGGTCCGCCAGGCGAGCGATCGAGACCAGGAGCATCATCCCCAGCGAGACGAGCAGCAAGTAGACCCCGATCAGGACGATCATCGACGAGAGCCACGACGGCATGTGTCGGTCCAGCCATCGCCTCACCGGGTGGAAGACGATCGTGAGGGCCAACGCCAGCACGAGGGGGCCGATGATGTTGCTGGCTGCATGGACGGCGCCGACCAGGATCGCGATGGCCGCACCCCCGAGCAGCAGTCGCAGTGTCCTCGTGCTCGCTACGCCGCCGAGAGCCGAGTCGCCGACGCCGGCTGATGGTGGTGCTTCGCTGTCCACGCACCCAGCGCACCACGGTCGCAGGCCCACAGCCTCACCCTGGCTGAGTGAGGTGCGGGCGACCCGGTCTCATCCCCCGCGGGGGATGCCGTCGGCACGAGGGATCGCGATGTTGGTCGCCTGCGGGCTCGCGGCTGGTGCCAAGTCGATGCCCCCGACTGAGCGGCGAGGAGAGAGCAGTGGACGTGTCGAAGCAGCGTGGTGTCCTTCCGATTCCGGACCGGCAGTATCTGGGCCGCGTCACCTATGACGCCAAGGATCCGGACACCAAGTTCCCACCGATCGAGCCGCTGGTGCCGCCCGCCGACGCCCCCAACGTGCTGGTGGTCCTCCTCGACGACGTGGGCTTCGGCGCCTCCAGCAGCTTCGGAGGTCCGGTCTCGATGCCGACGGCGGAACGGTTGCAGGGATCCGGACTCACCTACACCCGGTTCCACACCACCGCGCTGTGCGCGCCGACACGGGCGGCGTTGCTCAGTGGGCGCAACCACCACTCGGTCGGGATGGGCATGATCACCGAGACCGCGACGGCGGCGCCGGGGTCGAGCGGAGTGCGCCCCAACACCAAGGCAGCGCTGCCGATGACGCTGAAGCTGAACGGGTACTCCACGGCCCAGTTCGGCAAGTGCCACGAGGTGCCCCCCTGGCAGACGTCGCCGGTGGGCCCGTTCGACGCCTGGCCCACGGGCGGTGGCGGTTTCGAGTACTTCTACGGCTTCATCGGGGGCGAGAACAACCAGTACTACCCCGCGCTGTACGAAGGGACCACCCCCATCGAGCCTGACCGGGCACCCGAGGACGGCTACCACCTCACCGAGGATCTGGCGGACCGTGCCATCGACTGGGTCAAGATGCAGAAGGCGCTGACGCCGCAGCAGCCGTTCTTCATGTACTTCGCGCCGGGCGCCACGCACGCGCCCCACCACGTACCGCCGGAGTGGAGCGACAGGTACGCCGGCCGCTTCGCCGACGGTTGGGACGCCCAGCGGGAGTCCATCTTCGAGCGTCAGAAGCAGCTCGGCGTCGTGCCCGAGGAAGCCCTCCTCACCGGACGTCCCGACGCCATCCCAGCGTGGGACGACATGGATGAGGAGCTCAAGCCGGTCCTCGAGCGCCAGATGGAGGTGTATGCGGGCTTCCTCGAACACACCGACCACCACGTCGGGCGCCTGGTCGACGCGCTCGAGGAGATCGGAGCCCTCGACAACACCCTCATCTACTACATCATCGGCGACAACGGCGCCTCGGCCGAGGGGACGGTCAACGGTGCGTTCAACGAGATGGCGAACTTCAACGGCTTGGCCGCCATCGAGACGCCCGAGTTCATGGCGGCGATGCAGGACAAGCTCGGGACGACAGAGGCGTACAACCACTACTCGGTGGGATGGGCGTGGGCCATGTGCACGCCGTACCAGTGGACGAAGCAGGTCGCCTCGCACTGGGGCGGCACCCGCAACGGCACCATCGTGCACTGGCCCGACGGGTTCACCTCGCGTGATCAGAGGCGCGATCAGTTCAGCCACGTCATCGACGTCGCCCCCACGGTGCTCGAGGCTGCCGGCCTTCCGGAGCCCACGTTCGTCAACGGGGTGCAGCAGTCGCCGATCGAGGGCCTCAGCATGATGTACAGCTTCGACGCCCCCGACGCTCCGGAGCGGCACGACCTCCAGTACTTCGAGATGGCCGGCAACCGCGGCATCTACTTCGACGGGTGGAGCGCCGTCACACGACACAGCACCCCCTGGCTTCCGAACGAAGAGCTCCCTGCCTTGGATGACGATGTCTGGGAGCTCTACGACGGCGCCACGGACTGGACACAGGCACACGACCTGGCTGCCGAGGAACCGGAGCGGCTCGCGTCGCTCCAACGGTTGTGGTTGATCGAAGCCGTCAAGTACAACGTCCTGCCGATCGACGATCGTCGTTTCGAGCGATTGAACGCCACGATCGCCGGTCGACCGCAGCTGATCACCGGCAACACCCAGGTCCTCTTCCGCGGGATGAAGCGGCTGAGCGAGCACAGCGTCATCGACATCAAGAACCGTTCGTTCACGGTGACGGCGGCGGTCGAGGCGCCGGCCGACCGTCCGGTCGACGGGGTCATGATCGCCCAAGGAGGGCGGTTCGGTGGATGGGCGCTCTACGCGAAGGACGGACGGGCTGCGTTCGTCTACAACCTGCTGGGCATGCAGGAGTTCGTGACCGAGGCCGACGAGGTCCTGCCTGCGGGGCGCCATCAGATCCGGGTGGAGTTCGGATACGACGGCGGCGGCCTGGCGAAGGGCGGTGACGTCACCTTGTACTACGACGGCGCCAGTGTGGGCCAGGGCCGGGTCGAGACGACCCAACCGTTGATCTTCTCCGCCGACGAGACCACCGACATCGGAGACGACTACGGCATGCCGGTCAGCCCCGCCTATGCGGGGCGAAGCGCGTTCACCGGGCGGATCGAGGTGATCCAGATCGACGTCGGGGATGACGACCACTCCCACCTGGTCGACCCGGCCGAGATCGCCCGGGTCGCCTCGTCGCGGCAGTGAGCCGAGAGATCACCTCGGGGTTCGATCAGTCCGACGCCACGGCGGCCCGCAGTCGGGTGTTGTCCTCGACCCGGGAGTCGGGTCGCCCGCTGCGCATCGTCACCTCGAGCAGCTCGCCGGTGAAGGGGAACGGCGGACGGTAGTCGTCGCCGACCGCGAAACCGCGGTCGCGGCCCACGAGCATCCCGACTGCGGCCGTCCCGAGGTTGGGGAAGAAGAACAGGCCGGCGAGCGGAGAGGTGGCGACCTCGACGCCGTCGACGTCGAGGGCGAGGCGCGCGTCGGGGTCGGAGACGTACCGGAGCCCGAGCCGGTGGCGGCCGGGGGTCAGCGGCTCGGTGGCCGTGACCCGGACCGGCCTGTCGTACATCGCGACCGTCGCGGTGAGCCGCCCGTCGACGACGTACCAGGCCCAGCCGCCGTGACGGTCGCCGATCGCGGTGATCACGCCTTCGAGGCCGGTCTCGGGCACCACGACCTCGGCCAGCATCTCGAAGCCGCCGAGGGTCGCCGGCAGCTGGCTCTCCTGCACCGGCCCACCGGCGGGGGAGTACGTCGTGCGCTCGGGCCGGGGGTAGGCGCCGGGGTGCATGTGCGCCATGGAGTCGGGGAACTCGAACAGCGGCAGGACCTGGTTGCGGCCGGCCTCGGCCCACCACAGCTCCTCGAGCCGGCGGACGACGTCGGGATGCTCCGCGGCGACGTCGACGGCCTCGGAGAAGTCCTCGTCCAGCCGGAACAGGGACCAGCGGTCGGTGGTGAAGTCGTGGCTGCCGGTCAGCACCTCGCGCTCGCCGAACTGGTTGGCGATGTGGTCGGTGACCGCCTTCCACCCGTCGTGGTACATGCCCCTCGACCCCATCATCTCGAAGTACTGGAGGCGACGAGGCTCCTCGGCCTCCCCGTCGTCCACCGAGGGCAGCAGGGAGGTGCCGTCCACAGGCTGCTGGCTCACGCCGTCGACCATGTCGGGGGCAGGGATGCCGGCCGCGTCGAGGATGGTGCTGAAGATGTCGACGGCGTGGCAGAACTGGGTGCGGACCGCGCCGGGGGTCGTGACCCGCGGACCCCAGCGGACGACGAGGGGGGTACGCACGCCTCCGAGCCAGGCGTAGCGCTTCCAGAGCCGGAAGGGCGTGTTGCCGGCCCAGGCCCAGCCGAAGGGGTAGTGGTTGTAGGCGTCGTGGCCGCCGATGTCGCCGATCCGACGGGCCGACTCCTCGGTGCTCTCCGGCTGGCCGAGCCAGGCGGCCGCCTCGTTGAGCGTGCCGGTGAGGCTGCCCTCGGCGCTGGCGCCGTTGTCGGAGAGCACCATCACCACGGTGTCGTCGGCGATGCCGCGCTGCTCCAGGAAGGTGAACAGCCGACCGAGGTGGTGGTCGGTGTGCGTCATGAAGCCGGCGAAGACCTCCATGTAGCGGGCGAACAGGCCGCGCTGCTCCCCGGGAAGGCTCGCCCACTCCGGCACCCACGGGGGACGCTCGGTGAGGGTCGTGCCGTCCGGCACCACCCCGCCGGCCACCTGGCGCTCGAAGATCCGCTCCCGCCAGGCCTCCCAGCCGTCGTCGAACTGACCGACGTAGGGCTCGACCCACTCGTCGGGAACCTGGTGGGGGGCGTGGGCCGCGCCGGTGGAGAGGTGGAGGAAGAACGGCTTCCGGGCCTCGGCCTGCTGCTGGTCCTGGACCATGCGGATCGCCTCGTCGACCAGGTCCTCGGTGAGGTGGTAGCCCTCCTCAGGTGTCCGTGGTGGCTCGACATGGGTGTTGTCGCGCACCAGCTCCGGCGCCCACTGGCTGGTCTCGGCACCCAGGAAGCCGTAGAACCGCTCGAACCCCATGCCCAGTGGCCAGGAGCCGAAGGGTCCGGCGGCGGAGTAGTCGGCGTTGGGGGTCATGTGCCACTTGCCCACCGACATCGTGTTGTAGCCGCCGTCGCGAAGCACCCGGGCCAGCATCGCGGCCGAGGGTGGGATCCTGCCGGTGTAGCCGGGGAAGCCCAGGGCTGCCTCCTCGGTCACTCCCATCCCCACGGCATGGTGGTTGCGGCCGGTGTGCAGCGCAGCGCGGGTCGAGGAGCACACCGACGTGACGTGGAAACGGTTGAAGCGCAGCCCCTGGCCGGCCAGACGGTCGATGTTCGGGGTCTCGATCGTGCTCCCGAAGCAGCCGAGCTGGGCGAAGCCGACGTCGTCGAGGACCACCAGGACCACGTTCGGAGCGCCCTCGGGCGGACGTGGATAGTCGGCGAAGCGCGGTTCGGAACCCGCCACCCGGGGTGTGATCACCTGTCGTCCCATGTCGGGTGACCCTATCGATCCTGCGGTGGCGGTCCGGCAGCTGCGCTGAGACGCTGTCGACTCGTCCCGCCCACGACCTGACCGACACGCGACTCCGACAGCCGATTCCGACAGCCGATTCCGACAGCCGATTCCGACTGGCGACTCCGAGAGGGCCGACTCCGAGAGGGGGTGCTGTGCTCACCGAGCTCGCTGCTACCACTTCGACGCTGGACGACATCGCGGTGAACCTGCCGGCCGGGATCACCTGGGGCACGAAGGTGCTCATCGCCGGCTTCCTGTTCGCCGTCGCGCTCGAGGTGCGCGTGAGCGACTTCCGGGAGGTCTCGCGCCGCCCCGTCGTCTTCGTGGTGGGGCTCGGGACCCAGTTCCTGCTCATCCCCGCGTTGAGCGTCGCGCTGATCGCCGGTCTCGACGTCGCGCCGTCGATCGCCGTCGGGCTGCTGCTCGTCGTGTCCTGCCCCGCCGGCAACCTGTCCAACATCCTCACCTACCGGGCGCGGGGCGACGTGGCGCTCTCGGTGTCACTCACGACCGTCTCGACCGCTGCGGCGCTGATCCTGACCCCCGCCGCGCTGGCCTTCTGGGGCTCCCGGTCGCCCCAGGCCGACGACATCCTCGCCGCGATCGACATCTCGCCGGCCGACGTGCTCGTGGACGTGGGACTCATGATCCTGCTGCCGTTCCTGGCCGGCGTCCTCGTCGCCCGTCGACGCCCGGAGCTGGCGACCCGCGCGCGCCGGTACGTCGAGCCGGCCGTCCTCGTCCTGCTGGCCTCCCTGATCGTGGGGGGGCTGGCGGCGAACGCCTCGACGGTCGTCGAGTACGTGAAGCTCATCGGACTCGCTGTCGTGCTCCAGAACCTGCTCTCGCTGCTGGTCGGCTACGGGGCCGCGCTCACCTGTCGCTTGCCGGCCCCGAGCCGGCGCGCGATGACGCTGGAGATGGGGGTGCGCAACACCGGCCTGGCCCTGGTGCTGGCGCTCACGTTCTTCCCGGCGTACGGCGGGGTGGCGGTCACGGTGGCGTTGTGGGGGCTGTGGGACCTCATCACCGGGGCATCCCTGGCGTCGTGGTGGCGACGGCGGCGCGGGCCCCGACGAGCGTGACGTCGCCATCACGCACGCCATCCCGTGGCTGAGCGAGACCGCGACGTGGTCAGGAGAGCTTGCGGGTGATGGCAGTGGCCACGAGCAGGTCGTGCCCGGCGCCGGCCTGGGGCGCCATGGGACGAGGCGTCCTGCGCGCTGGGAGGCGGAAGAGGAACCCCAGCCCGATCCGCTGCGCAGCGGTCTGGAGCCCGAGGCAGACCGCAATGACCCCGGACGTGGCAGCCAGCGGGTAGAGCGCCGCGAGGAGGACGCCCGCCGGAGTGGCCGGCACCGGCAGGTGCGGAACCAGGGCGTGCAGGGCGGCCAGTACCGGCACGTGTAGCACGTAGACGGCGAGCGTCCGGCGTCCCAGGGTGGCCAGCGCCCCGGTGGTGCGAGGAGCGACGGTCTCGCCGGCGGCCGCGAGACGAGCCGCGAGCGGAAGCCCCACGGCGGCGGCCGACAGCACCAGGACGCTCGGGGGCGCGTCCAGCCAGGACAGCAGGCCGAACACCAGGGGGTACGCAGCGGCCAAGGCCCAGGTACTCCCCCTCCCGGGGAGGGCGACCACGCGGCGAAGCAGCCCCGGGGCGTAGGCGCCCAGCAGGAAGAAGACCAGATGCTGCAGCACCGAGACGCGGTTCACCTCGTCGATCGGGAGCCACGACACGGCGGCGGACAGCAGGGCAGCGCCCCCCAGGACCCAACGTCGGTCGACCCCCGACAGCAGGCGGGCGGCGAGGTAGTAGACGGCCAGTGCGTAGAGGTACCACAGGCTGGTCGAGGCCCACAGCAGGTCGAGGGCGAGCTCCTCGAGGGAGCGGGTGCGGTTCATGGTGAGGGTCGTCGCCGCGGAGAAGACCACCATGTGCAGCAGCAGCCACACCACATAGAGGTAGAAGGGCGAGGCGACGCGAGGGCGCGCCACCTCGGACCACGTCCGCGACAGTGACGAGGCGACGAAGGTGCCGGAGATCAGGAAGAAGAGGGGCATCCTCACCGGCTTGAGGACATCGTTGACCCCGGCCCACGCCGTGGCCACCGCTGTCATCGTGTCGGGCAGTGCCAGCTCGTAGTGCTTGCTCACGAGGTGGTGCAGCACGACGAGGACGATGCTTGCTCCTTTGACCGCATCTGCCCAGACCAGGCGCGACGAGGTGTTCTGGGCAGAGCGCATGGGTGCCTTTCGAGCGTCGGGGGGACACGGACACCCTTCCCTCGTTCAGGTCGACTTCTCGCCGGTGCGACGCCCACCACAGGCGACGCTCGTCACAGCACGCGGTGCCTCGGGTTTGGGGACCCGCTCTAGCGTGTGGGCCATGCGCTACTCCAAGCTGCTCTCCGCCGCGACCGCCGGCTACGCCGTCTACTGTGCGGTCCGGCCACGCCACCTCGCCGACGCCCTTGAGGTCCCCGCCGAGCGGGCACCGGAGACCGACCGACTCGCCCGCACCTACACGGGCCGTGACCTTCCGCTGGCAGTGATGGCGTTGGTGTCGAAGGACCCGGTGACCGTGCGCACCGCGATGCTGCTGCGCCTCTCGGCCGACCTGACCGACGCCACCGTGCTGGGCAGCACCACGACGGGGGCGGTCCGGAGCAAGGTGCTGGGGGTCACCCTCGGGTACGGCGCGCTTCACCTGGCCGCGCTGGCCGCCGACGCCCGCGCCCAGCGCTGAGGCACCAGCGCTGAGGCACCAGGGCTCGGGCCCCAGCAGGGCTGTGGTCTCCACGCGGGCTTGTCTCGGGTTTCCCTTTCGAAAACCCCGGGGAAGGTGACACAAGCCACACCCGCACCAGGGAGAGAGCCATGGCACAGCTGAACAAGAACGACGAGTCCGAGCCCCACAGCGAGCCCGAGCAGCGCTCCGAGGAACGCCGAGTGGTCGACCAGCGAGACGCGGCGTACGACCGGTTCGGGGGGATCAACTGGGGCGCCGCCTTCTTCGGGTGGCTGGTCGCCGTCGGCATGACGGTGCTGCTGGCCGGCGTCGTGGGCGCGATCGCCGCAGGCGTGAGCGACAGCGAGAACCTGACCTGGTCCGACGCCGAGGCCAACGCCGAGAGCCTCGGGCTCGCCGCCGCGATCACCCTGACGGTGGTCCTGGCGCTGGCCTACTTCACCGGCGGCTACGTCGCCGGCCGGATGTCGCGTTTCGACGGGGGCAAGCAGGGCGCAGCCTCCTGGGTCGTGGGCCTGCTGGTCACGATCGTCGCCGCGGCGGTGGGCGCGGTCGCGGGGTCGGAGTACAACATCCTCGAACGCGTCGACCTGCCCAACCTTCCGCTGTCGAGCGACAGCCTGAGCGTGGGCGGCATCATCGCCGCCGTGGTGATCCTGGTCCTGACGCTCCTGGCCGCGATCGGGGGCGGAGCCGCCGGGCGCCGCTACCACGGCAAGGTGGACCGGGCCCAGGGTCTCTGACCGGGACCCCGCTACGGCCGCGCGGCGCTTCCGGCGTCTGCCGTGGACCCGTCGGGGGAGGACAAACCCAGCCGGGCCATCCGACCCCGCAGGGTGTCCTCGCGCTGGTCGTTGCCCTCGAGGGTCAGGTAGCGGTCGGCGAAGATCGCCAGCAGCGCGTCGTCGAGCCGGCGCACCGCCCCGGGCGGGTAGCGATATCCCATCCGACGTGTCAGCTCGTCCTCCTCGACGCTGTCGAGCACCACGCGCAGGGCGTCGGTGGAGCCGATGCCGAGCTCCAGCAGCAGCCCGGTCATCCAGGCGTAGTGGTCGGGGCGTGACCAGCCGGCCTCGGTGTAGCGCTCGGTGAGGAACTGTGCCAGGTCGTCGGAGGCGATCCCCGTTCCCGGTCGCTCCTGCGGCTCGTGCGTGGATCCTGCGACCTGCAACCGCTCGTGAATGGCGGAGAACTCCTGGTCCGCCAGCTCGAGCAGACCGGCCGCCAACGTGAAGCGGCGCTCCAGGTCGGGAGCGTGCTCGGCCGGCACAACACCCTTGTAGCGCGTCGCATGCTCGAACTCGGCCCACGCATGCTGCACGACCGTGCGCACCTGGACCTGTGCGACGCGGTCGCCGATCTCGCCGCGGCGGACGCGGTGGGGGAGGCCGACCAGCAGGTGGCGGCTGGCGTAGCCGAACCGACCCTCGCGGGCTGTCTCCCGACCCATGTCGCGGTCGTCGAGCACGGTCAGCTCCTCGCCGATGAGCCGAGCGACCGCATCGACGTCGCGCTGCAGGTACGTGATCACCCTGAGCCCGATCTGGTCGGTGATACTGCGCAGCGGGTCGGGATGCAGCGGTTGTCCGTCCTCGGTGCGCGCGGCCTTGGCCTCGAAGGAGCGAACCTCCTTCGCCCGCCCGGTGACGCTGAGGTAGTTGATGCCGGCGTCGTCGAGGAGGCCGGTCACCAGGCCGAGATAGGCCGCGGTCGCTGCTCGCAGCGCGGGGTAGGAGGCGGCGTACTCCTCGACCGCCGTGGCGGGACGTACCGCGGGCCGCCGGGGGGCAGAGGCCTGTCCGTGGGGGAGCGTCGGGGTGACGATGTAGCCGGTCGCGCCGTCGCCGTACGTCGTGGTGTCGGCCGGGCGGTGGGTGGCGAAGCGGGCGACGTAGGCACACAGCACGGCGTCGATCTGGTCCTCCGCCTCGCGCAGCTGTGCCTTGCTGTCGGCCTCTCGCACGGCGGAGACCAACCGGCACCACCCGTCGTGGCTGCGCAGGTCGAGAGACGGGGTCGCCTCCGTCAGACCCTCGACGTGACCGATCAGCTCCGACATCGCCTCGCGCAGCTGGGCCACGCTTCGACCGGTCCGGTTCTTGTACTTCAGCGTGCGGTCCAGCCCGAACAGCGTCACCGTCGCCGGGTGGGGGTAGACCTCCATCGCGCGCCGGGCGGCGGTGGAGTCCGGGTCGATGTCGAGCCCGAGCCTCCGTGCCAGCCGGTACCCCCGCGACCCCCCGGACAGCTCGGCCCTGGCGGTGTTGGACGGGTGGGCGCCCGCCTCGAACCTGCCGAAGTCCCGGTTGAGCGCTGCCTCGCAGGGTCGGTTGCCGCTCGGATTCGTGACGATGAGGGGAGCGTCGATCGCCACCACGCACCGGCCGTGGACGTGCGGACCGAGCAGGGCCACGATCTCGTCGTCCGTGGTCGCCTTGCCCAGGAGGCGGAGCCGCCCTGCGTCGTCGACGACGGCCACACCGGTCGGTTTACGCTCTCCCCAGGCGAGGTCGACTCCGATGTAGTGCATCGCTCCACCTTGCCGCATCGGACGTTCCTCGCAGTGATCCGGGCCGTAGCAGGGGGTGAAGGGCCATGACTGTGACGTTCACGCTGAGGTCGGGCGAGAGCTGGCGCGATCCCTTCAGCAGCTATGCGGAGCTGCGTCGCGACGATCCCGTGCACCGCGTCCCCGCGGGCCTCGGTGCCCCGGACGGCTTCTGGGTGCTCTCCCGGCATCGCGACGTCACCTCGGCCGCCACGGACACCGAGACGTTCTCGTCGGCCCGGGGGCTCACGGTTGCCAGCAGTGCGGCGGAGCGAGAGCTGGTGGCGGAGTTCGACCCCATGGTGATGCAGGACCCGCCGGAGCACACCGGCTTCCGTCGCCTGGTGAGCCGTGGGTTCACCCCGAAGCAGGTCGCCGAGCTCGAGCCGCAGATCCGCGACTTCGTGGTGGAGCGGCTCGACCGGCTCCGCACCGGCGGTGACGTGGTCTCCGAGCTGCTCAAACCGCTGCCGAGCATGGTCGTCGCGCACTACCTGGGAGTGCCTGGGGAGGACCGCTCGCAGTTCGACTCGTGGACCGACGCGATCGTCGCCGCGAATGTCACCGGGCAGGCGCTGGACGCGGCCGAGGCCGCGGGGCAGATGATCGCCTACTTCGGTGATCTGGTGGAACGCCGTCGTCGGGCTCCGGGCGACGACACCGTCTCCCAGCTGGTGCGCGCGATGGAGGAGGCGGACGAGCCGGCAGTGAGCGTGCTCCAGGTGCTGGGGTTCGCGTTCACGATGGTGACCGGCGGCAACGACACCACCACGGGGCTGCTCGGCGGCTCGCTGGTGCTCCTCCAGGAGCAGCCCGACCAGCGACGGCGCCTGGTCGAGGAGCCGGGCCTGCTGCCCGACGCGGTGGAGGAGCTGTTGCGTCTGACCAGCCCCGTCCAAGGGCTGGCGCGCACGACGACGCGCGACGTGACGGTCCGCGGTCGGTCCCTGGCCGAGGGTGACAAGGTGCTGCTGCTCTACGGCTCGGCGAACCGCGACGAGGAGGTGTACGGCGCCGACGCCGAGCAGCTGCGGGTCGACCGGCGGCCGCAACGGATCCTCACCTTCAGCCACGGGCCGCACCACTGCCTCGGTGCCGCCGCCGCGCGACTGGCCGCGCGAGTGACCTTGGAGGAGCTGCTGTCGCGCTTCCCGTCCTATGGCGTGGACGCAGCCGCGGGCACCTACGCCGAGGGGAGCTACGTCCGGCGCCATGCCTCGCTGCCGTTCGTCCCGGGCTGACCACCGCGCCTCTCCGGTCAGCGCGTCAGATCCACCGCTTCAGCCAGATCCGCTCCAGCCACTCCGGCGTGGTGAGGAGCTCGTGGGTGTAGATCGGCCAGAACCACGCGAAGTTCGCCACGACCAGCGTGACCAGCGCGCCGGCGAGAACCGTGCCCCACAACCGCCGCCGCGGTGGCGCGTTCGCCGGCCCGATCAGCCGACCGATGGCCAAGGTGAGGGCCAGCACCGTGAACGGCACGATGGTGACGGCGTAGAAGGAGAAGATGGGCCGGTCGTCGTAGCGGAAGAACGGCAGCCACCCGGCGAGCAGTCCGACGACCACCAGGCCGTACCGCCAGTCCCGGCGCGCGACCCAGGCGTAGAGCGCGTACAGGTTGGCGACGAAGCCGGCCCACCACAACGCAGGCGTGCCGAGCAGCAGGACCTGTCGCAGGCAGGTCGAGTCGCTCGGGGCGTCGCAGCCGCCCTGTCCGGGCTTGATGTCGAGGTCGGCCGCGACGCCCACGGGGCGGTTGAGGAGCAGCCAACCGTCGGGCTTGGAGGCATAGACGTGGGTGGCGTCGGTGAGGCCGGCGCTGTGGAACGCCCACACGTCGCGGTGGTAGTAGAGCAGGCTTCGCAGCCCCTGGACGAGCGAGTCGAAGAACCCCGAGGTGGGCTCTCGGGTGTAGTCGCCCCAGTAGTCGCCGTAGTTGTTGTCGGAGAGGGCCTGCTCGTAGACGTCGTGGTGCAGCAGCCACCCCGTCCAGGTGGCGACGTAGACGAGGAAGGCGACACCGACCAGCGACAGGAAGGCCGGCAGCCCGTCGACGAGCGCGGCGCGCAGGAACGCCGGACGGACCCCGATCGACCGTCGTGCGCCGGCGTCCCAGAGCACGGTGAGGATGCCGAACGCCGCGAGCGGCACCAGGGCGCTCCACTTGCTGGCGACAGCGAGACCGAACATCAGACCGGCGGCGAGTCGCCAGGGGCGCCACAACATGCCCCGCACGGGTCCCCACCCTCCCGGCTCGACCAGCCGGTCCACCCCCTCGGGGACGAGCCGGGCCAGCCTCGCGCGTCCCCAGTCCCGGTCGGCGACCAGACACGAGACGGCGGCGAGCAGGAAGAACGCCACGAAGATGTCGAGCAGCGCCAACCGTGACAGCACGAAGTGGAGGCCGTCGACCGCCAGCAGCAGACCGGCGACGCCACCGAGCAGGTTCGACCGGGTGAGCCGACGGGCCAGGCGCACCATGACCAGCACCATGAGCGTGCCGACCACGGCGCTGGCGAACCGCCAGCCGAAGGCGTCGAGCCCGAAGAGGTTCTCGCCCAGCCCGATCAGCCACTTGCCGACCTCGGGGTGGACCACCATCGAGGGGGTCTCCTTGACCAGCTCAGGTGAGTAGCGGCCGTCCGCGATCGCCTCGTGAGCGCCCTCGACCCAGTCCCGTGCATATCCGAACTCCCACAGGGACCAGCCGTCCTTGGCGTAGTAGATCTCGTCGAACTGCATGGTGCGCGGCTCCCCGAGGTTCCACAGCCGCATCACGCCGGCGACCAGGGTCACGACCGCGGTGACCAGCCAGCCGACCAGCCGGTCGTCGGGGGCTCGCCCCGTGAGCCGCTGTCGCACCGGGGGGACCGGTCTCCCATCGGCGGTGCTCGACAACCCCTGGGTCGCGATCTGGGTCACCGGGTCAGGGTACGGGCTGGGAAGATGGCGTCCATGGACGACGGCGCGGGACGCCCGGTGGCGCCGGGAGCGGGACAGCGAGCTGGTGTCCTGGTGCTGGCCGCGTCGCCGATCGGCTGTGTCGACGACGCGTCGCCGCGCCTGGCCCAGGAGCTCGCCGGGGCAGATGTCGTCGCCGCCGAGGACACCCGGCGGCTGACCCGGCTGCTGCGCGAGCTGGAGGTCACCGTCGCGGGGCGCCTGGTGTCGTACTTCGAGGGCAACGAGTCCTCCCGCACCGACCAGCTCCTCGACGAGCTGCGGCGGGGCGCACGGGTGGTGCTCGTGACCGACGCGGGGATGCCATCGGTGTCCGACCCGGGCTACCGACTGGTCACGGCCGCCGTGGGTGCCGGCGTCACGGTCACCGTGGTGCCGGGCCCCAGCGCCGTGCTGGCGGCGGTCGCGGTGTCCGGGCTTCCGGTCGACCGGTTCTGCTTCGAGGGGTTCCTGCCCCGCAAGCCGGGAGAGCGGCGCCGACGGCTCGAGCAGCTGGCCGACGAGCCGCGCACGACGGTGTTCTTCGAAGCACCTCATCGGACCGCTGCGACGTTGTCGGCCATGGCCGAGGTCCTCGGGCCCAACCGCGCCGGCGCCGTGTGCCGCGAGCTCACCAAGACCCATGAGGAGGTGGTGCGAGGTGGCCTCGCAGAGCTGGCTTCGTGGGCGCAGGCGGGCGTGCGGGGGGAGGTGACCGTGGTCGTCTCCGGCGCGGAGGCGCCACCCGGTCCGACCCCCGACGAGTGGCCTGCCCTCGTTGCCGCGGAGCAGGCGGGCGGCGCCACGCGCTCGGAGGCGGTGAAGCGGGTCGCCCGGCTCGCGGGGGCTCCCAAGCGCGAGGTGTACGACGCGGTGCTCGCCGCGACCGGACCCACGCCGACGTCCCGTGCCCCAGCGGACGCAGAGGAGGACCGCCGTGCCCCGTGACCTGAGCCGCCCCCCGCCCCCTGAGGCCTTGCCGCATCCCGTGGTCGACAACCACTGCCACCTCGACATGACGTTGGACGGCAGCGACGAGCTGAGCCCCGTCGACGCCCAGGCCGCGTCGGCGGCCGTGGGTGTGCCCCGCATCGTGCAGATCGGCTGTGAGCTGGAGAGCGCCCGGTGGTCGGTGCAGCTGGCCGAGGAGTTCGACGGCGTGGTCGCCGGCGTGGCGCTCCACCCGAACGAGGCGCCACGCCAGGCTGCGGCCGGCCGGCTGGAGCAGCAGCTCGACGAGATCGCCGCACTTGCCGAGCACCCCCGGGTGCGCGCGGTCGGCGAGACCGGGCTCGACCGGTTCCGCACACCGAGCGAGGGGCTGGCCGCGCAGGAGGAGTCCTTCCGGCGTCACATCGACCTGGCCAAGCGGCTGGGCAAGACGCTCGTCATCCACGACCGCGACGCGCATGCCGACGTGGTGCGGGTGCTGGACTCCGAGGGCGTGCCTGAGCGTGTGGTGATGCACTGCTTCTCCGGCGACGCCGGTTTCGCCCGGCAGTGCCTCGACCGGGGCTTCTGGCTGTCCTTCAGCGGTACCGTCACGTTCCGGAACGCGGGCGACCTGCGGGAGGCCTTGGCCATCGCCCCGTCCGAGCGTCTGCTGGTGGAGACCGACGCGCCGTTCCTCACCCCGATGCCGTACCGGGGGCGCCCCAACGCCTCCTACCTCGTGCCGCTGACCGTCCGCTTCATGGCCGAGCACCGGGGGGAGGACCTCGCCGAGCTGTGCGCGGCCCTCGAGGCGAGCACGGACGCGGCGTTCGGTGGACCGTGGTAGGCGGCGCCCAGCGCGGCTGTCTGGACAGCCAGGTGCCCCGCAGGTGAGGTGGGTCACCCCATACGCGTGATTCAGGCGGGTCCTAGGTAAAAGGTCCCGTCGCCGATTTGTTGGTCACCCGACCAACTTGTTACGGTCCTTCGGACCGACCGGGAGCGGACGCACCCCTCCTCCCCGACGTTCCACCGGCCCGCGGCACCCGCCCGGGCCACCCTGCTGTCGGGGGTGGAACACCGGGAGAGGACCGCCGCCCGGAGACCCCACGAACATTGGATGTCTGTGGCTTTCCCCGCTATCGCACGTACCAAGCTGACCGTGACCCTCGTCGCCGCCCTGGTGCTCGCCCTGGGCGCCGCCTTCCTGGTGCTCCGCAGCTCCGGCGCCGCGATGACCCTGTCCGTCGACGGCGAGCCGCGCGAGATCCGCAGCGATGCCTCGACGGTGGCCGGGGTCCTCGAGGACGAGGGCATCGACCTGGACAAGCACGACGTGGTCACCCCGAGCCTCGACACCGAGGTGCGCGAGGACTCCCGCATCGCGGTGAGCTTCGGCCGGCCCCTGGACCTCAACCTCGACGGCAAGAAGTCGCGCCACTGGGTGACCGAGACGTCGGTGGCCTCGGCCCTGGACCAGCTCGGCATCCGGATCGGCGACGCCCGTCTGTCGACCAGCCGTGGTGCCAGCATCGACCGCGACGGCATGTCCCTCACCGTCGTCACCCCGAAGAAGGTCACCTTCCGCATCGCCGGTCGCAAGCCGGTCAAGAAGAAGGTCGCGGCCCTCACTGTCGCCCAGGCGCTGAAGCTGCGGGACGTGAAGTTCGACCGCAACGACATCGTGCGCCCCTCTCGCGGCGCCAAGGTCCGCAACGGGCAGCGCATCGTGCTCAACCGCGTGAACGTCGTCACCCGACGTGTCAACGACGAGCCGATCGGCAACTCCACGGTGACCCGGGCCAACAGCAGCATGGACAAGGGTGAGCAGCGCGTGGTGCGCGCCGGCCGCTCCGGTCACCGCGACGTCGTCTACCGCGTCCGCTCGGTGAACGGCAAGGTCGTGGCGCGCAAGGTCCTGCGCGTCAGCGACGTGACCCAGCCGGTCGACCGCATCGTCGCCGTCGGGACCAAGGAGGCGCCGGCCCCGGCCGCCAACTACGCCTCCGGCAACTCGGCGTGGGACCGGCTCGCGCAGTGCGAGTCCGGTGGCAACTGGGCGATCAACACCGGCAACGGCTACTACGGCGGTCTGCAGTTCAACCTGGGGACCTGGCGGTCCTACGGTGGATCCGGCTACCCGCACCAGAACAGCCGTGAGCAGCAGATCGCCGTCGCCGAGCGGGTGCGCGCGGCGTCCGGTGGGTACGGCGCCTGGCCGCACTGCTCCGCACAGCTGGGCCTGCCTCGATAAGCACTACGCTCGGGCAGGAGATGAGCTTGCCCGCGCACGACTCCGACACCTCCGCCGTCCCGAGACTGCTCGGGCCGGCGGAGGTGCGTGCGCTGGCAGCGTCCCTCGAGCTGCGCCCGACCAAGCAGCGCGGTCAGAACTTCGTGATCGACGCCAACACGGTGCGTCGCCTGGTGCGCGTGGCCGGGGTCGAGCCCACCGACGTCGTCCTCGAGGTCGGGCCCGGGCTGGGTTCCCTCACCCTGGCGCTGCTTGCCACGGCCGCTCACGTCACCGCCATCGAGGTGGACCCGCTGCTGGCGGGGGCGCTGCCGGCCACGGTCGCCGAGCGCGCTCCCGCGCAGGCGTCGCGCTTCACCCTGGTCCAGGCTGACGCCACGCGGGTCCGCGAGATCCCCGGACCCGCGCCCACGAACCTGGTGGCCAACCTGCCCTACAACGTCTCGGTTCCGGTGCTGCTGCACCTGCTGGAGCTGGTCCCCTCGCTCGCGCGCGGACTGGTCATGGTCCAGGCCGAGGTCGCCGACCGGCTGGCTGCGCCTCCGGGGTCGCGGACCTACGGAGTGCCCTCGGTCAAGGCCGCCTGGTACGCCGACGTCCGGCGGGTCGGCTCGGTCAGTCGCCAGGTCTTCTGGCCGGCGCCCAACGTGGACTCAGGGCTGGTCTCACTGACGCGACGCCCACCACCGCCGTGCCCCAGCGGCCGCCGCCGCGCCTTCGCCGTCGTCGACGCCGCCTTCGCCCAGCGCCGCAAGACGCTGCGAGCAGCGCTCCGGGCGATCGCGCCGGTCGACACCGTGGTCGCCGCGCTCGAGGTCGCCGAGGTCGACCCCCAGGCCCGCGCGGAACAGATCGACATCGGAGGCTTCGCGCGCATCGCCGAAGCCCTGGACCAGATGGGGCACCAGATGGGGCAGCAGCCAGGGGAGCAGGACGCATGACCGCAGAGGTGCGGGTGAGTGCGCCCGCGAAGATCAACCTCCACCTCGGCGTGGGGCCGGTCGGCGAGGACGGTTTCCACCCCTTGGCGACGGTCTTCCAGGCCATCGCGCTGTACGACGAGCTGACCCTCCGCGAGGCCGACCAGACCTCCCTGTCGGTCTCCGGGGAAGGCGTGGACGCCGACGACGTGCCCACCGACGAGTCCAACCTGGTCGTGCGCGCGGTGCGAGCGCTCGCTGAGCACCACGGCCGGGACGACCTGACTGCCGCCATGCACCTACGCAAGCGCATCCCCGTGGCCGGCGGGCTGGCCGGCGGCAGCGCCGACGCCGCGGCCGCGCTGCTCGGCATCGACTCGCTCTACGACCTGGGCACCGGGCGGCTGATGTTGTCGCAGATCGCGGCCGGGCTCGGGAGCGACGTCCCCTTCTGCCTGCACGGTGGCACGGCGCTCGGCACCGGGCGGGGCGAGCAGCTGGCTCCCCTGATGACCCGGGGCGACTATTGGTGGGTGGTGGTGCCCGACGAGGGTGGGCTCTCCACGCCCGAGGTCTACGGCGTCCACGACCGGCAGCACGACGGGGTGTCCCTGCCGTCCGCGACGCCCCCGGCCGATCTGCTGGCGGCGCTGAGGGTCGGCGATTTCGAGCGGGTGGGAGGCCAGCTGCACAACGACCTCGAGCCGGCGGCGCTGGAGCTGCGGCCGGACCTCGAGGGCGTCCTGCAGGCCGGCCGGGAGGCCGGTTCCTACGGCGCCCTCGTCAGCGGTTCGGGCCCCACCGTGGTGCTGCTCTGCGGTGACGCCGAGCACGCGTCGTACGTCGACGAGCAGGTGCAGGAGCTGCTCGACCGTGGTCCCAACATCGTGGTCAAGGGGCCCGGGCACGGCGCCAAGGTGGTCGGAGCTCGCCATGGGGGCCTCTACCAGTGAACCTGGTCAACCTGGAGCGGGTGTCGAAGTCCTACGGCGTCCGGCCGCTGCTGCACGAGGTCAGCCTCGGACTCGCTGCCGGCCAGCGCATCGGCGTCGTCGGCCGGAACGGCGACGGCAAGAGCACGCTGCTCGACGTCCTCGGTGGCCGGACGCCGCCGGACGACGGCCGCGTGTCCCACGCGCGGGACCTTCGCATCGGGCACCTCACCCAGGCCGACGACCTCGAGCCGCAGGCCACGGTGCGTGACGTGGTGCTCGCGGGACGCGACGAGCACGAGTGGGCGGCCCACCGGCCGACCCGCGAGACCGTGGAGTACCTGCTCGCCGGCCTCGACCTCGATCGCACCGTCGAGGGACTCTCCGGCGGCGAGCGCCGCCGGTGCTCGCTGGCCAGGCTGCTGCTCGGTGACCACGACCTGCTGCTGCTCGACGAACCGACGAACCACCTCGACGTCGAGGCGGTGGACTGGTTGGCCCGGCAGCTGGCGGCCCGGGCGAGCGCGCTGGTCGTGGTGACCCACGACCGCTGGTTCCTGGACGCCGTGTGCGAGCAGACCTGGGAGGTGCACGACGCCGACGTCGACGTCTACGACGGCGGGTACGCCGCTTTCGTGCTGGCGAAGGCGGAGCGGCAGCGCCAGGCCGCGGCGAGCGAGGCCAGGCGGCAGAACCTGGTGCGCAAGGAGCTGGCGTGGCTGCGCCGGGGAGCGCCGGCCCGGACCTCGAAGCCGAAGTTCCGCACCGAGGCGGCCAATGAGCTCATCGACGACGTCCCGCCCCCGCGCGACCGGCTGGCGCTTGAGCGGTTCGCGTCCCAGCGCCTGGGCAAGGACGTCGTCGACCTCGAGGACGTCGACCTCGTCAGGGGCGAGCGCTCGCTGCTGCAGCAGGTGACGTGGCGGCTGGGCCCGGGGGACCGGGCCGGGGTCGTCGGGGTGAACGGAGCGGGCAAGACGTCGGTGCTGCAGCTGCTGGCAGGCGAGCTGCGACCCACTGCGGGGAAGGTCCGGACCGGCCGCACGGTCGCGGTTGCCCACCTCGGTCAACACGTCGACGACGTGGCGCTCGACAAGCGCGTGCTCGACTCGGTGGAGGAGATCCGCCGGGTCGCGCGTACCGCCTCGGGCGAGATCGGAGCGAGCGCCATGCTGGAGCGCTTCGGCTTCACCGGCGACCGGCTGACCACGCGGGTGGGGGACCTGTCCGGTGGCGAACGGCGCCGGCTTCAGCTGCTGCGGCTCCTGCTCGAGGAGCCCAACGTGCTGCTGCTCGACGAGCCGACCAACGACCTCGACATCGAGACCCTCACCGTGCTGGAGGACTTCCTCGACGGATGGCCCGGCACGCTCGTCGTGGTCTCCCACGACCGGTACTTCCTCGAGCGCGTCTGCGACACCGTGCACGGTTTGTACGGCGACGGGAGCCTCCGCCTGCTCCCGCGGGGGGTGGACGAGTACCTCGAGCACCGTCGGGCCCAGCACGAGCTGGCTTCCGACCGTGCCGCGCGTACCGCGCCGCGCCCCGAGGTGGCGGGGAGCGGGCCGAGTGCTGCGGACCGGCGGGTGGCCCGCAAGACGTTGGCCCGTCTGGAGCGGCAGATCGAGCGCCTGGCCGAGGAGGAGGGCCGATGGCACGAGGAGCTGGTTCGGCACGCCACCGATCCTGACCGACTGGCTGAGCTCGGCGTCCGGTTGCGCCACGCAGTGTCCGAGCGGGAGCGGCTCGAGGAGGAGTGGCTCGAGGTTGCGTCTGCCGCCGAGTGAGAGTGTCAGCCCCCGTGCTCGACGGCGGTGCTGAGCCGACGCAGCAGCTCCACCAGCTGGCGGCGTTCGTGCCGGCCCAGCCCGGTGAGCAGCGCCTGCTCGCGGCGCAGGAGGTCCGCGAGGGCAGCGTCGACGGTCTCCTGCCCCGCCTGGCTCAGCCCGACGAGCACGCCGCGCCCGTCGTGGGGGTCGGGCGAACGCTCGACCAGACCACGGTCGACCAGCCGGTCAACCCGGTTGGTCATGGTGCCGCTGGTCACCAGCGTCTCGCGGATCAGTCGCCCGGGCGACAGCACGTAGGGAGAACCGGCACGGCGCAGCGCCGCGAGCACGTCGAACTCCCAGCGCTCCAGCAGGTGCGCCGCGAAGGTGTCACGCCGGATCCGCTCGAGGCGCTGCGCGATCCGGGTGACCCGGCTGAGCACCTCGAGGGGGGACAGGTCCAGGTCGGGCCGCTCCCGTCGCCAGGCATCGACGAGGTGGTCGACCTGGTCGTAAGGGGCGGGCACCCGGGCAGGATACGCGGCGCGGTGCCGCCACGGGCACCGGCGGCGCGGTGGCTAGGCTGACGTCCACGCCGTCCCCGGTTGGTCTGTCGGCAGGGCCCGCCTGACTTTGAATCAGGACTAGCGACGTAGGTTCGACTCCTACCCGGGGAGCACAGGACC
>CAWDDN010000036.1:0-56607 GCA_963801135.1 uncultured Actinomycetota bacterium
TCGACGGACGGCCTGTCGGCGTGGTCAGCGAGGAGGACTGCCGCGACGTCGACCGGTTCACGCAGGTCGAGGCCGTGATGAGCGCCCAGCTGGCGACGCTGAACGACGACGTGGACCCGCGCCACGCCTTCGACGCCCTGGAGTCAGCGCGCCGTCGCGTTGCTCCGGTGGTCGACGGTGACGGCCGTCTGGTCGGGGTGTTGACCCGGACCTCCGCCCTGCGCGCCACGATCTACCGACCCGCGGTCGACCGCGACGGTCGGCTGCGGGTCGCCGCCGCCCTGGGCGTCGGCAACGACGTCGCCGCCCGGGCCCGGTCGCTGCTCGATCTCGGCGCCGACTGCCTGGTCATCGACACTGCGCACGGTCACCAGGAGCGGATGCTGGAGGCGCTCGCCCAGGTCAAGGAGCTCGCTCCCCAGGTGCCCGTGGTCGCCGGCAACGTCGTCTCGGCCGCCGGAACCCGCGACCTCGTCGCGGCGGGCGCCGACATCGTCAAGGTCGGTGTCGGGCCGGGGGCGATGTGCACGACGCGCATGATGACCGGGGTCGGGCGCCCCCAGTTCTCCGCGGTCCTCGAGTGCGCCCGTGCTGCGCGCGAGCAGGGGGCGCACGTCTGGGCCGACGGCGGGGTCCGCCACCCCCGTGACGTCGCCCTCGCCCTGGCAGCCGGCGCCAGCGCCGTCATGGTCGGCTCGTGGTTCGCCGGCACCCACGAGTCGCCCGGCGACGTCCACCTCGACGCCGAGGGGCGCCGCTACAAGGAGAGCTTCGGCATGGCCTCCGCGCGCGCCGTGGCGAGCCGGACGGCCGGGGAGTCCGCCTTCGACCGGGCTCGCAAGGCGCTCTACGAGGAGGGCATCTCCTCCAGCCGGATGTACCTCGACCCGGCGCGGCCCGGGGTCGAGGACCTGGTCGACCAGATCTGCGCGGGCGTCCGGTCGGCCTGCACCTACGCCGGCGCCCGCGACCTCCGTGAGCTGGAGGAGCGTGCCGTGATCGGTGTCCAGTCCGCCTCCGGCTTCTCCGAGGGGCGGCCGCTGCCGACCGGCTGGTGACAGGTCGGCTCAGACCGGGGAGGAGCGCGGGGAGTCCTTCACGTCGTGCACCCGCTTCGCCTCGTCGATCATCTCCATGAGCTCGCGCTCGTTGCGGATCGTGGCGCGGTGCTTCTCCTTCATCAGCCGCATCGCCGCCACTTGCCCCACGAGCTTGTCGTAGGTCTTCTCCCGCAGCTGGGGGTCGGTCTCGTAGTCGAGGTCGAGGTAGCGGGTCGCGTAGCGGCGGGCGTTGGCGATCGCGGTCTGTGCCTTGCCCTTCGGGCTGAGCAGCGAGGCGACCACGGTGATGACCAGGATGCCGAGGATCACCGAGAGCGAGAGCCCGGTGCTGATCTCGACGACGTCGACGTGCTCGCCGCCGTTGATGAACGGGAGGTTGTTCTCGTGCAGGGCGTGCAGGATCAGCTTCACCGCGATCCACGCCAGGATCACCGCAAGCCCGAAGCTCAGGTAGATCAGCCGGTCGAGCAAGCCCTCCAGCAGGAAGAACAGCTGTCGCAGGCCGAGCAGTGAGAACGCGGTCGCGGTGAACACGATGAACACGTTCTGCGTGAGGCCGAAGATGGCCGGGATCGAGTCGAGGGCGAAGAGGAGGTCGGTGCCGCCGATGGCGACCATGACCAGGAGCATGGGGGTGAGCTGCCGCTTGCCGTCGACGACGGTGACGAGCTTGTCGCCGTCGTACTCGTCGGTGGTGCGGATGAACTTCTTGGTGAGCCGGATGACGATGTTGTCGGCGGTGTGGCTGTCCTCGCTCTCGGGGCGCAACATGTTCCCGGCGGTCAACAGCAGGATGAGGCCGAACAGGTAGAACGTCCAGGCGAAGCGGTTGATCAGCCCCGCCCCGACGAAGATCAGCGCCGTTCGTGCGATCAGGGCGAAGACGATGCCGAACAGCAGCACCTTCTGCTGGTCGGCGGCCGGGACCTTGAAGCTCGCGATGATCACGAGGAACACGAACAGGTTGTCGACGCTCAGCGCCTTCTCGGTGACGTAGCCCGCGAAGTACTCGGCGCCCATCTGGCTGCCGCCGGCGAACCAGACGACCACGCCGAAGAGCAGCGCGACAGCCACGAAGATCGTCGACCAGATGGCGGCTTCCTTCAGCGTCGGCGTATGGGCGACCCGAACGTGGAAGACGAAGTCGAAGACGAGCAGCGCGGCGATGAAGACGAGCGTCGCGGCCCAGGCCCAGGTCGGGACCATGCGCACCCTTTCCGGTGGTCAGACACGTATCCCCGCCGTTCCTGTGCCGGTCGGGAATGTGCAGAGCGTAGCGAGCGCGACCAGCGCCCGGCGCGGGATGTGAGGTCCGGTTTGCAGGTTGGCCCCTTCGGTCATCATCGAGCCATGACCTCACTCTGGCTGGACCGTCGGCGCGAGACGTACACCGATCCGATGCCGACTGACGGCCGGTTCGAGGTGCTGGTCGTCGGCGCCGGCCTGACCGGCCTCGCCACCGCCGCGCTGCTTGCCCGCGCCGGCCGCCGGGTTGGCGTCGTCGAGGCCCGCTCCGTGGGTGCGGTCACGACCGGCCGGACCACGGCCAAGGCTTCCTTGCTCCAGGGCACCAAGCTGCAACAGCTCCTGGGGCTGCACCCGCAGACGAGGGCCGAGGCCTATGTCGCTGCCAACCAGGAGGGCCTTGCCTGGCTGCACCGCTACTGCGAGGAGAACGGGGTCGCCACCCAGGAGCGCGACGCCGTCGTCTACGCCGCGGACAAGCGCGAGGTGCGGGCTGCACGCAAGGAGCACGAGGCCTGCGAGCGGCTGGGTCTCGACGTGGTGTGGCGTGACGCCCTGAACGTGCCCTTCCCGGAGCACGGAGGTACCTCGCTTGCCGGCCAGCTCCAGCTCGATCCGGTCGAGCTCCTGCTCGCGATGACGGCTGACCTCCGCTCACGGGGCGGCACGCTCCACGAAGGCCAGCGGGTCCGCAGCGTCTCCAAGGGCGGCCCACCGGAGATCCGCCTGGAGTCCGGGACGACGCTTCGCGCCGACCACGTCGTCCTGGCCACGGGGATGTCGATCCTCGACCGGGGCATGGCCTTCGCGAAGGCTGAGCCGAAGCGTTCCTACCTCCTGGCCTACACCGGCGCGGAGGCGCCGGAAGGGATGTACCTGTCCGCTGGATCCTCGTCGCGCTCCTACCGCGACGTTCCGACGACCGACGGCACCAGCCGCTTCCTGGTGGGCGGCAATGGGCACACGGTGGGGCGTACCGGGTCCGAGCACCTCAAGGTCGACGAGCTGCGCACGTGGACCCGGGAGTACTTCCCCGGCGCCGTGGAGACTCACGCCTGGTCGGCGCAGGACTACTCGCCCTACGACGGGCTGCCGCTGGTCGGCGCGCTGCCCCGCGGCTTCGACCGGATCTTCTACGGGACCGGATACGACAAGTGGGGGATGACCAACGCCGTCGCGGCCGCCTTGACCATCACGGCGCAGATCCTGGGGGAGGAGAAGCCCTCCTGGGCCCGCGCGATGGAGCGCACGCTGCCCGCCCCTCGGGCGGCGCTCAGCGCGCTCGAGCTGAACGCCAAGGTGGGGGTCTCCATGACCGCGGGGCTGGCCGGCGCCGAGCTGCGCAGCGCCCACGGGGACCTCGCCGAGGGACAGGGGCGAGTCGGCCGTGACGGCCTGGTCCCCACCGGTATCAGCACGGTGGATGGTGAGACCTGCACGGTGGTGGCGCTGTGCTCCCATCTCGGTGGTGCCGTGAAGTGGAACGATGCCGAGAAGTCCTGGGACTGCCCGCTGCACGGCTCACGGTTCGCACCGGACGGGACAGTGCTGGAGGGGCCCGCCACTCGGCCGCTGCTGCGCCGCGACGCCAGCTCGCCGGGCCACGGCCGCGGGGCTGAAACCGGGTGAGCTGTCCTCCAGACCCGTGCGGGTGACGGCCGGAGGGGCCGTCGTGGGCTAGGGTGATGGTAAGGCCCAGACCCTGCCTTGAGCCGGAGGTGTTACGCCGGCACCGAGGAGAGCGACCGCAACGCGGAGAGGGCACAGGTCGTGGATGAGCACGCCGAGCGGCTGACGCCCGGACCTACCGGGGCCGCCGGCATCGTGGGCGACCTGTGTCGGGCGCACCTGGCTCGGTCCGACGGCGAGATCGCCGTCTCGCGCTCCACCGGCAACCAGTACGCCGGGGTGCTCTTCGCCTCGAACGATCAGGCTCGCACGCTCGAGACCCTCCAGGAGGGCGTCGGTGTCGGACCCGGCCCCAGCGCGCTCCGGACTCGGACCCCGGTCCTGGTCGAGGACCTGTCCGACGACCCGCGGACAGCGTCCTGGGTCGGCTATCTCGAGCCGGCCGTGGCGATGGGGGTGCGATCGGTCTACGCGCTCCCGCTACAGGTGGGGGCGATCTGCATCGGGCTGCTCACGCTGCATGCGCTGGAGCCCCACGGGCTGTCGTCGACCGGTGGCATGCCCGCACTGCTGCGGCTGTCCGACGCGGTCACCGCGACGTTGCTGGACTCCACCGTCACCCGGGTCGGCAGGGCCGGAGGAGCGCCACAGCCCTTCGAGCCCCTCGACCCGCACCACGCGGTCACCCACCAGGCGGTGGGCATGGTGAGCGTGCAGCTGGCCTCCTCGGTCACGGACGCGTTCGCGATGCTGCGAGCGCATGCGTTCGGCGCGGGGCGCAGCCTGGTCGACGTGGCGCATGACGTGGTTGAACGTCGGCTCAGATTCGGCGAAATTGGAGCAGAGGCTCGCGGGGGGCCCGGCGCGCACGGAGAGTACGAAGGAGACGATGATGACCGCTGACTCTGACCTCATCGAGAGCGGGCTGTTCACCAAGCTTGTCACCCTGGCCGACACCCTGGTCAACGGGTTCGACCTGCTCGACATGGCGACCGACCTCGTCGACAGCTGCGTGGAGTTCCTCCCGGTCAGAGACGCCGGGATCATGTTGGACGACCAGCGAGGCAGCCTGCGCGTGCTCGCCTCGACCCATGAGGAGGCGCGGCTGCTCGAGCTCTTCGAGCTGCAGAACAACGAGGGGCCCTGCCTGGAGGCCTTCGCCACCGGTGAGGTCGTGGCTGCACCTCAGCTGAGCAGCGAGAGCGTCCGCTGGCCGACCTTCGTCTCCGAGGCCGCCTCCATGGGCATCCTCGGGGCCTACGCGGTGCCCATGACGCTTCGGGACCGCAGGGTCGGAGCCCTGAACCTCTTCTGTGACACGACCGAGGGGCTGACTCGCGGCCAGCTCCACGTGGCGGAGATGCTGACCACCATGGCAACGCTTGGCATCCTCAACCACTGGTCGTTGCGCCGGCAGGAGGTGCTCGCCGAGCAGCTGCAGCTGGCCCTCAACAGCCGCATCGTGATCGAGCAGGCGAAGGGGATCATCGCCGAGCGGTCCAACGTCGAGATGGGCGAGGCCTTCGACCTGCTTCGCCGTGCGGCGCGGGCCTCGCGACGCACCCTGGACGACGTGGCGAGTGACGTCACGCTGGGACGAATCACGTCCCTGGACGTCGAGCCGCTGCAGTCGCGCCGGGCCATGCCACGTCCCGGCGACGGTCCATGATCGGGCCGAGCGACTAGTCTTCGCCTCGGTGGGCGAGGGGGTCCACGAAGGGCTCGTGCTTGACGTTGTCCCCGGCGAGGTGGACCACGGGCTCGTGCGCCCCGAGGTCTGGAGCCTGCTGCCGGAGCTCCTGGGTGTCTCCGACGTGCCCGTGGATGCAGGAGCTCAACAGGTGCGGCTCGTCACGACCTGCCCGCCGAGATGCTGCGCAGACTCGGTCGGGTCTCGCGGCTTCCACCCCCGGCGGGGAGCGCCGACAGGGTCGGCCGGCCGACCCTCCGTCGTGCCCTCCGAGGAGGGCGCGACCCGCTCGCCCACCAGTCCCAGCAGGTCCACGACGTGTTGTCGAGCTCGGGGCACGGAGTCGCAGCCGTGGCCTTCGCGCGGGTTCCCCTTCCGACGCTCGGTGGGTGCCGGGATGGAAGGATGCGCGCCGAGAGCGGCGCCTGGAGCCCGCATGTGAAGGGTTCGAGCGCCCGGGAACGGGACCCGCAGCTGTTCCCGTTCCTGACGGTGGAGGAACAGTGCGTCGCGAGCACCGCGGTCAATTGCTGGGACGCGCCCGTGGGGCGAGCGGTTCGCACCTGGACCAGGAGTCCGACCCCTCACCAGGCGTAGGACTCCGGGCCGGGTCCGGGGCCGGGGAAGATCTCGTCGATGCGGTCGAGTGTCGACTGGTCCAGCTCGACCTCCAGCGTGCGCAGCGTGCCCTCGAACTGCTCGACGGTGCGGGGTCCGATGATCGGCGCGGTGACGGCGTCCTGGTGCAGCAACCAGGCAAGACCCACGTGAGCCGGCTCCTCCCCGAGGTCGGCGCACAGGTCCTCCCAGGCCTGGACAGCGTCGCGGTTGGCCTCGAGAGCCTCCTTGGCGCGTCCCTCGAGCCTGCGCTTGCCCTCCTCGGTCTTGCGGATCACTCCGCCCAGCAGGCCGCCGTTCAACGGCGACCACGGGATGACGCCGACGCCGTAGTCCTGGCAGGCGGGCAGCACCTCCAGCTCGACCTCGCGCTTGAGCAGGTTGTAGATCGACTGCTCACTGACCAGGCCCAGCCGGCCGAGGCGCCGGGCGGTCTCGTTGGCCTGCACGATGTGCCACCCGGCGTGGTTGGAGGAACCGAAGTACAGCACCTTCCCCTGCTGGCGCAGCACGTCGAAGGCCTCCCAGATCTCCTCCCACGGCGTCGAGCGGTCGACGTGGTGCATCTGGTAGAGGTCGATGTAGTCGGTCTGCAGCCGCTGCAGCGACCCCTCGACAGCGTTGCGGATGTTGCGGGCCGACAGGAAGGTGTCGTTGGGCCAGTCGCTCATCGAGCCGTAGAGCTTGGTGGCGATCACGGTCTTCTCACGCCGGCCGCCGCCCTCGGCGAACCAGCGGCCGATGATCTGCTCGGTGATCCCCTCGCCCTTCACCCAGCCGTAGACGTTGGCCGTGTCCACGAAGTTGACGCCGGCCTCCAGCGCCTGGTCGAGGATGCGGTGCGCGTCCGGCTCCGGTGTCTCCGGGCCGAAGTTCATCGTGCCGAGACAGAGCTTGCTGACAGACAGGCCACTGCGGCCGAGGTGGGTGTAGTCCATGGGCCCATCCTGCCCATCGGATGGCCGGGCGAACTACCGGCGATGACTGTCATCGCTTCGGGGGACCACGGGTGCGATGCTGGTCGGCATGTCTTCCTCTCCTGGCGATGGTGACTCGGCACCGACGCTCCCGGACGCGATGCGCGCCGCCGTGACGGTCCGGCACGGTGGCCCCGACGCCATCGAGCTCCGGGACCTGCCGGTTCCCCACCCCGACTCCGGGGAGGTGCTGGTCCGCGTGCGCGCGGCGGGCTGCAACAACACCGACCTGTGGACCCGGGAGGGTGCCTACGGGGACGGCGAGACCCCGAGCGGATGGCTCGGCCCCGTGGACTTCCCCCGGGTCCAGGGCGGGGACGTCGCCGGCACCGTCGTTGCCGTGGGGCCCGAGGTCGCCCGCGACGTCCTGGGCTCCCGGGTCCTGGTGGACCCAGCCTGCTACGACGGGACCGGGCCCGCCGCCTTGCCGGTCGACATCCTCGGCAGCGAGCGCGACGGCGGGTTCGCGGAGTACGTCGTCGTCCCGGCCGAACGGGCGCACCGTGTGGACGACTCGCCACTCACCGACGCCGAGCTCGGCGCACTCCCGATCGCCTACGGCACCGCGCTGGGCATGCTCGAGCGTGGTGGCGTCACCGAGGGCCACGCGGTGCTCGTCACCGGGGCATCGGGCGGTGTCGGTCTTGCCGCCGTCCAGCTCGCCCGTGCCCGGGGGGCGCGCGTCGTCGCCGTCTGCAGCGGGAGCAAGCAGCACGCGGTGCAGGAGGCCGGCGCTGACGTGACCGTCGACCGACAGCGCGGTGAGGTGCTCGCCGATGCGGCCGCGGCGGCGACCGACGGGTACGACGCCGTCATCGACGTCGTGGCTGGCGGTCTGGTGGGAACCGGGCTCGACCTGCTGCGAACCGGGGGCCGCTGGGTGGTGGCCGGAGCACTGGACGGGTGGGCCGTCGAGCTGGACGTCCGCCGTCTCTACCTGGCCAACCTGTCACTGGTGGGGTCGACGATGCACACTCCCCGCATCTTCGAGATGCTCGTGGACATCGCCCGACGCGGCGCCGTGCGGCCGGTCGTCGCCGCGACGTTCGGGCTCGACGAGCTGGGTCGCGCCCAGGAGGAGCTCGCACTTCGCCGCCACGTCGGCAAGCTGGTCGTGATTCCCTGAGCCGTCGTCGCTAGGACACCCCGGGAGGTGGGTAAGGGTTCTCTCGGAGGTGACGTGGAAATGGACGACGCAGCAGAGAAGACGCACCAGCACGGCACCCAGGGCGAGCAGCCGGATCGCGAAGTCCGCACCCGCGCGACCTGGCTCGCGACCCTGGTCACGCTGGGTGGTATCGCCCTCCTCGGGCTTGGGGTCGCCGTCACCAGCGGGTGGCTGGCTGTTGCGGGGGTGGCGCTGCTCCTGGCTGGTCTGCTGGCCGCCTGGCGGTCGGGCATCATGAACGACGCGCACGTCTCCCAGACCAGCAGCCAGGAGCTCGGCCAGCTGGCGGCTGGGGGTACCCACCAGGGTCTCTCGCCCGACCAGCGCATGACGAGCCCGCAGGTACGTGCCGAGGCCAGGGAGTCCTCGCGGAAGGCGCAGCGCACGGCAGCCCGGAGCGTCGTCGCGGGGACGCCGAATCTGGTGCCGCTGGGTGGCATCGGGCTGCTGCTGCTGGGAGTCTGGATGTCGTTCAGCCACATGATCTTGGCCTACCCGTACTCGGAGGCAGGTCAGGACTCGGCGCTCCGCGCTGCGGGCTTCGGCATCGTGCTGTCGTTGTGCGGCCTGACCTTGCTGATCCGCGGTGGTTCGCTGACCGCGACCGGTGCGGCGCTGGTTGCGGGGCTGCTGATGATCCTGGCGGGGCTGTTGATCCAGCACGACGTCGCCCGCGCCGCGGGCAACGACGTGGTGTCCGGGGTGCTGGCTCTGGTCTTCGCCGGCCTCACCGTTGGCGGAGGGCTACGCCGGCTCAGGCGCTGACCCGGTAGCTCGCCAGCTCCTCAGCTCGCGGCGTGAGACCGTTGCCGGGAGCGTCGCCGGGCACGAGTGCCCCGTCTCGCAGCTCGGGGAGCCCGTCGAAGAGCATGGACTCGATCCGGACGTGGTCGTGGAAGTACTCCAGGTGACGCAGGTTGGGGGTCGCGGCGGCCACCGCGACATGGAGAGCGGGGGCGCAGTGGCCCGAGACCTCGAGGTGGTGCGCGCCAGCGACGGCGGCGATCCGCTGCCACTCGGTGATCCCGCCGCATCGGGTGACGTCGACCTGCAGGCAGTCGACTGCGCCCGCCGCGCACATCCGGGTGAAGTAGGAGAGATCGAAGCCGTACTCCCCGGCGGTCACGTCGGCCCCGACGCCGTCGCGCACCCGGCGCAGGCCGTCGAGGTCGTCGGAGGTGACCGGCTCCTCGAACCAGCGGACGTCGAGCTCGTCGAGGGCTGCGCCGACGCGGACCGCCTGGCCGACCTGGTATCCGCCATTGGCGTCCACCAGCAGCTCCACCTCCGACCCCACGGTGCGTCGGGCCAACGCCACCCGGGCCAGGTCACGGTCGACGCGCGTTCCCCACGACTCACCGATCTTGATCTTGACCGCCGTGATCCCTTCGTCCGCCCAGCCCTGCAGCTGGGCGGCCGTGGTGTCGTCGTCGTAGGTGGTGAAGCCGCCGCTGCCGTAGACCGGCACCCGGTCGTGCACGGCCCCGAGGAGTCGGTGCAGCGGCAGCCCGACCAGCCGGGCCTTGAGGTCCCACAGTGCGGTGTCGACCGCGGCGATGGCCATCGACACCGTTCCCGCGCGGGGGAGGTTTCGGGCGGCGGCCACCATGGCGTGGTAGGCCGCCGTCACGTCCCATGCCCCGCGGTTCTCGACCACGGCGCTGAGCTGGTCGTTGACCAGGGGCATACACGCCCCCGGACCGTACGTCCATCCGATCCCGCGCTCGCCACCGGCGGTGACCTCGACCAGAACCACCGTCGTGGAGTCCCAGCCCAAAGTGCCGTCGGCCTCGGGTCGGTCGGTGGGGATGACGTATGCCGAGGCGGTGACCCGCTCGATCCGCGGCCCACCGCCCGGCCAGTGCTGCGCCGTCACCGGTTCAGCTGTTGTTGTGCGGCAGGAACTCCTGGGCCTTGACCTTGAACCCCTGCTTGACGATCTGCCAAGCGCTGTCGTCGCCCTTGGCCAAGGCAATGCCTGCCTGCTTCATCTGGTCGAACTCGGCGTGCGGGGGGATCGGTGGCACCTCGGGATCGGTGTGCACGTCCAGCACTGTCGGCCGGTCAGCGCTCAGCGCTTCCTCCCAGGCGCCGGCGAGCTGCTCGGGGTCGGTGACGGTGATCGCCTTGAGCCCGATCGACTGGGCGAAGTCGGCGTAGGAGACCTCAGGCAGTGCCTGCGACTCCACGAACTTCGGGGTGCCGCCCATGGCGCGCAGCTCCCAGGTGACCTGGTTGAGGTCGTTGTTGTGCAGCACCGCCACGACCAACCGGGGGTCGGACCACTCCTCCCAGTAGCGCTTGATGGTGAGCAGCTCGGCCATGCCGTTCATCTGCATGGCGCCGTCGCCGCTGAAGGCGACGACCGGACGGTCGGGATGGGCGTACTTCGCGCCGATGGCGTAGGGGACGGCGGGTCCCATGGTGGCGAGGGTGCCGGACAGCGAGCCGCGCATCTCGCCGCGCATCTTGATCTGCCGCGCGTACCAGTTGGCGGCGGACCCGCTGTCGGCCAGCACGATGGTGTCCGACGGGAGCCGCGGCGAGGCTTCGCTGAACATCCGCAGCGGGTTGACCCGTTCGGTGCTCACCTGCGCCTCGGCGTCCATGACGTCCCACCAGCGGGAGACGTTCTTCTCCACCGTCTCGCGCCAGGAGCGGTCCTCCTTGCGCTGCAGCGCCGGGATGAGGGCGTCCAGCGTGGCGGCGGCGTCGCCGACGAGGTTGACCTCGTAGGGGTAGCGCATCCCGATCATGCTGCCGTCGATGTCGATCTGCACAGCTCGCGCCTGGTCGAGCTCGGGCATGAACTGGGTGTAGGGGAAGCTCGACCCGATCGTCAGCAGGGTGTCGCAGTCGCGCATCAGCTCGTAGCTGGGCCGGGTGCCCAGCAGTCCGATCGCGCCGGTCACGTAGGGGAGCTCGTCACTGAGGACGTCCTTGCCGAGCAGCGCCTTGGAGACGCCGGCTCCCAGCAGGTCGGCGACCTCCTCCACCTGCCGGCGGGCACCGCGCGCCCCCTGGCCGACGAGGATCGCCACCTTGGAACCGGCGTTGAGCACCTCGGCGGCACGGCCGATCGACTCGTCGTCGGGCGCCGCGGTCGGCCACGAGACCCCCAGGCTCGACGGCACCATCTTGAACTCGTGCTCCGGGGGAGAGTAGTCGAGCTCCTGGACGTCGGCCGGGATGATCAGCGCCGTCGGGCTACGACGGGCCATCGCCGTCCGGAAGGCCCGGTCCAGCACGTTGGGCAGCTGCTCGGGGGTGGTGACCATCTGCAGGTAGTCGCTGGCGACGTCCTTGAAGAGGCTCATCAGGTCGATCTCTTGCTGGTAGCTCCCGCCCATGGCGGTGCGATCCGTCTGGCCCACGATGGCCACGACCGGCACGTGGTCCAGCTTGGCGTCGTACAAGCCGTTGAGCAGGTGGACCGCACCTGGCCCAGACGTCGACAGGCACACCCCCGGCCGGCCGCTGAACTTGGCGTAACCGACCGCTTCGAAGGCCGACATCTCCTCGTGCCGGGACTGGATGAACTCCGGCTTGTTGTCGGCCTTGCTGAGCGCGCCGACGATGCCGTTGATGCCGTCGCCGGGGTAGCCGAAGATCTTCTCGACGTTCCACTCGCGAAGTCGCTCCAGCAGGTAGTCGGACACCGTCGTCATGCTGCATCTCCTTCTGTCGTGCCTCTGGCCGTCGTTCCTCTGTGTCTGTTCTCGTTGTCTGCCGGCCCCCGGCGTGGCCAAGGGGCTCATCTATGGGTGAGCCTGCCCAGACGGCGTGCGCCCATGCCTGCGGCCACGCCCACGAGCGCCGCTGCAGCGGCGGTCGCTGCACCTCGGGCCAGACGCCCGGGTCGCCGGGGGCGGTCGGGTCTGACCGTGGTCCCGTCGATCTGGTCCTGGTGGTACCCGGCGGCGAGCAGTTCGGCCAGGTGCACGCCGGCGCGGCCTCCGCTGTCGAGCTGGTCGAGCTGGGTGCGGCAGGAGAACCCGTCGGCCAGCACGATGGTCTCCGCGTCGGCCTCGCGGACGGCCGGCAGCAGCGCCTGCTCGGCGCAGGCCTCGCTGATCTCGCCGTGACCGGCGGTGATGCCGAAGTTGCCGGCCAGTCCGCAGCAGCCCGACTCCAGCCGCTCGACGTCCACACCGGCCGCCTCCAGCAGGGCGCGGTCGGCGTCCCAGCCCAGGATGGCGTGCTGGTGGCAGTGGACCTGGCTGATCGCGTGCGGCCTGGCACCGTCACGCCGGTCCAGCCGCGGTGGCTGCCACCCGTCGGTGTGCTCGGTCAGCAGCTCGGCCAGGGTCACGGTCTGGTCCTTCAGCCTGTGGACGTCCTGGTCGGTGGGGAACATCTCCTGCAGGTCGTGGCGGAAGACCGCGGTGCAGCTGGGTTCCAGGCCGACGACGAAGCCGCCGTCCCGGACGTGGGGGGCCAGCAGGTCGACCGTGCGGCGGAGCATCTTCTTCGCGGTGGCCAGCTGGCCGGTGGAGATCCAGGTCAGCCCGCAGCACAGTGGCTCGGTGGGGATGTGAACCCGCCATCCGGCGCGCTCCAGCACCTCCACCGCCGCGCGACCGATGTGAGGCGTGAAGCCGTTGGTGAACGTGTCGGGCCACAGCAGCACCGTGCCGCGGCTGTCCGCCGGCGCGGGCGGCGGCCGCCGAGCCCACCACTGCTGCAGCGTCTCGCCAGCCAGCAGCGGGATGTCGCGGTCCTCCAGCCCGGCGGCGAACGTGGCCAGCCGACGCAGCCCCGGAGCCTGCGACGCGGTGTTGAGCACCGGCCCCAGCCTGGCCCTGGTCGCCAACCCGACCAGAGCCGGCAGCCAGCCGGTGGCGTAGTCCGCGCGCGGTCGCAGCCGGCCCTCGTAGTGGTGGGCGAGGAACTCGGCCTTGTAGGTCGCCATGTCCACCGAGGCCGGGCAGTCGGACTTGCAGCCCTTGCAGGCCAGGCACAGGTCGAGTGCCCCCTTGACCTCCTCCGACCGCCAGCCGTCCTCGAGGAGTCCGTCAGGGTGGCCGTTCATCATCTCGAACAGCAGCCGTGCCCTGCCCCGGGTGGAGTGCTCCTCGGCGCCGGTCGCCTGGTAGGACGGGCACATCACGGCCCCGCCCTCGTGCGTGAGCTGGCGGCACTTGCCGACCCCGACGCACCGGTTGGCCGCCTGCGCGAAGGAGCCACCGTCGTCGGGGAACTGGAAGTAGAGGTCGCGCGGGTCGTCAGGTGACCAGTGACCTCCCAGGCGCAGGTGCTGGTCCAGCGGAGCGGGGTCGACGACCTTGCCGGGGTTCATCATGTTGTCGGGGTCGAACAGGCGCTTGACCTGCCCGAAGAGCTCGACCACCTCTTCGCCGTACATCCGGGACAGCAGCTCGCCCCGCGCCTGCCCGTCACCGTGCTCGCCCGACAAGGACCCGCCGTAGGAGGAGACCAGGTCGGCGGCGCGTTCGACGAAGCGGCGGTAGTGCGCGACGCCCGTGGCTGCTGTAGAGGTTGAACGGGATCCGGGTGTGCACGCAGCCTTGGCCGAAGTGGCCGTAGAGGCTGGGGCCGGTGTCACTGGCGTAGCCGAACTCCTCGAAGAGCTCCTTGAGGTCGCGCAGGTAGTCACCGAGCCGGTCCGGCGGTACCGCGGAGTCCTCCCACCCAGGCCAGGTGTCGGCGTGGTCCGGGACGTGGGCCGTGGCCCCCAGGCCGGACTCACGCACCACCCACAGCTCGTCCTCGATGGCGGGGTCGTCGTACGCAGTGGCGTCGGCCGGTCGCCCGGAGCGCTCGAGCGATGACACGAGCTCCTGGGCACGGCGGTGTGCGTCGTCCGCGTCCTCCCCGCCGAGCTGCACCATCAAGAAGCCGGCCCCCTGCGGCAGCTTGTCCAAGGCGTCGGGATTCATGTGCTTGAGGTGTTGGTCGTGGACCAGGAACCGGTCCACGCCCTCCAGGGCGATGGGCTCGTGCTCGAGGATGGCCGGCACGGCGTCGGCTGCCGCCATGATGTCGGAGAAGCCCAGCACCACGAGAGTCTGCGCCTCGACCACCGGGATCAGCTCGAGCTCGGCGCGCAGCACCGTGGCGAGGGTGGCCTCGCTCCCGACGACCAGCTTGGCGACGTCGAAGTCGTTCTCCGGCAGCAGGTCGTCGAGGTTGTAGCCGGAGACGCGCCGGGGGATCCGGGGGAAGCGTCGCCGGATCAGGTCTGCATGCTCGGTGCGGAGGCGGCGAAGGCTCCGGTAGAGCTCGGCCCGGCGGTCGCCGCGGGACTCGATGCGTTGGTACTCGACGTCGTCGGTGGGACCGCACGTGAACCTCGTGCCGTCGTAGAGAAGCACGTCGAGCGAAGCGACGTTGTCCACCACCTTGCCGGTGCGTTGGGCGGTGGCTCCGCAGGAGTTGTTGCCGATCATCCCGCCGATCGTGCAGTTCGGGTGCGTCGACGGCTCGGGGCCGAACCTCAGGCCGGTCGGCGCCAGCTGTCGGTTGAGGTCGTCGAGGACGATCCCCGGCTCGACGACGCAGCGGCGGTTGGTCACGTCCACGGAGACCAGTCGGTTGCAGTAGCGACTGAAGTCGATCACCACCGCGGTGTTGGTGCACTGCCCGGCCAGGCTCGTGCCTCCGCCGCGTGAGACGACCGGGACCTCGTGCTCGCGGCAGACTGCGACCGCCTCCGCTGCTGCGTCGGGGGTGCGCGGCAGCACCACGCCGATCGGGACCTGTCGGTAGTTCGAGGCGTCCGTCGACCATGCGGAGCGCGCCTGCTCGTCGAAGCGGATCTCGCCGTCCACGCGGTCGCGCAGTGCGGATTCGAGCGTCGGCCGGACCACCGGCCTCTGGAGCAGCGTCATGACTCGCCGCCGTTTCGCCGCAGCACGGCGGCAACGGCCATGGAGGCCAGACCGACGAGGCCGGCACCGACCAGCCCGTGGTGCTGGGAGGCCCACAGCTGCGGGGAGCGTGACCAGGCCCGGTCGTCGAAGTTGCCGTGGGCACCGAAGTCTTGCCCCTGCTCGCCGTCCGCCGGCTCCCACAGGTTGGTCGGCTGGTCCGGGTCGCGGCGCTCACCGGTCTGTTGGGAGGCGAAGCCGGTCTTGGCCAGGTAGCGGTCCAGGAGCCCGGGTGCGACTGCGTTGGCCAGCAGGGTTCCCATCGTGCTCTCACCGACCCAGTACTCACGGCGCTTGGGATGGTCGGCGGCATACACCACAGCCCTCGCGGCGACCTCGGGCTGGTAGATCGGCGGAACCGGCTGGGCCTTCTCCGGCAGGCGGGACAGCACCCACGAGAACTGCGGGGTGTTGAGCGCCGGCATCTGCACCATGGTCACGTGCACGTTGCTGCCCTGGTGCATCAGCTCGACGCGCAGCGACTCGTGGAAGCCCTGCATCGCATGCTTGGAGCCGCAGTAGGCGCTCTGCAACGGGATGCCGCGGTAGGCCAGCGTGGAGCCGACCTGCACGATCGCCCCCCGGTCGCGGGGCAGCATCCGTCGGAGGGCGGCGCGAGTGCCGTGGACGTACCCGTGGTAGTTCACGTCGGTGACGCGCCGGAACTCGTCCGGCTCGATGTCCATGAACCTGGCGAAGACCGACGTGAACGCATCGTTGACCCACACGTCGATCTCACCGAGCTCCCGCTCGACCCGGTCCGCCGCGGCCTCGACCGCTTCGTGGTCGGACATGTCGACGGCGAGGGACAGCGCCGTGCCGCCGGCCTGCTCGACATCGTGGGCGGCGCCCTCGAGGCCTCTCTCGCCGCGGGCGAGGAGCGCGACCTTGTCCCCGCGCGCCGCGAACGCCCGCGCGGTCGCGCGGCCGATCCCCCCGGTGGCCCCGGTGACGACGACAGTGCGTCCTGTGCTCATGTCTCTCCGCTCCTTCCCGAGAGCCCCACGGGCTCCTCGTGGTCGTCCAGTCCTTGCGCCAGCCGAGCCGAGGACTCCAGTAGCAGTGCGTGCACGAAGGCCTGCGGGAAGTTGCCCCGCAGCTGGCGCTGTTCCACGTCGTACTCCTCGGAGAAGAGGCCCGGTGGCCCCACCGCGCCTCGATTGCGTTCGAACCAGCGGACCGCCTGCACGGGGTAGCCCTGCTGGAGGGTCGCCATCGCCATGTGGAGTCCGCACAGCACGAAGGCGCCCTCCGCCTCGTGCAGCGGGCGTTGGTCGTGGCGGAAGCGGTAGACGAAGCCGTCCTCGCTGAGCTCCCTGCGAACCGCCTGCCACGTCTTCACCGTGCGCGGGTCGTCGGCGGACAGCGCACCCCGCAGGGCGGGCAGCAAGAGAGACGCGTCCACGCGGTCGTCGTCGGGTGCTCGCTGCCAGCGGCCCTCGGGATGGCAGCTCTCCTCCCACGTCGTGTTCACCAACCGCTCCGCCTGACGTGCCCAGCCGTCGGTCTGCTCCGGCAACGCCGCAGCCATGGCTCGGAGCCCGGCGGCGCACTGCAGCCTCGAATGCGCCCATCGGCGCTCTTCCAACTCCCAGATGCCGGCATCCGGCTCGTTCCACTTCTCGCTGACCACCCGCTGAGCGATGCCCGCGGCTGCGACGTGGTCGGACGTCGCCCGGCCCGCATCCGCGGCAGCGGCGAAGAGCAGCAACGCCTCTCCCAGTGCATCCAGCTGGAACTGGTTGCGAGCGTGGTTCCCAACCCGGTCCGAGCCACCGGGGTAGCCCGGCAGGTCGATGTGGCGTTCGGATGGCACCGGCCCACCGGCGATGGTGTAGGCAGGGCGCAGCTGCGCTCCGTCGGCGAGCACGCGCTCGGCCACGAAGTCCGCCGCGGAGTCGAACAGCTCCCATCCGCCGACCGCCGCTGCGGCCAGGCCGGCGTAGCACTGGTCGCGGATCCAGGAGTAGCGGTAGTCGTAGTTGCGGCCCTCCTGGGCGCGCTCGGGCAACGAGGTGGCCGCTGCCGCGACCATGCCACCGTGGCGACTGGTCAGTCCCCGCAGCACGGCGTAGGAGTGGCGCGCGTCGCGAGGAGTCAGCGTCTGATGAAGACCCGGGACCGTTCGTGCCCAAGCCTGCTCGGTCTCGGTCCAGAGGCGGGGCGCCCCCGGGGGAGAGCCCAACGGACCCCGCGAGATCTCCAGGACCAGATCGTGGTGGTCGCCCTCGTCCAGGACCAGCTCGTCGACCAGGCGCCCATCGTCGTCGGGGCGGGCCGCATCGAGACCAGACAGCCTCAGTCCAAGATCCCCCGTCCGGGCCGTCCACCGCCCCTCACCGTCTGCGTGCAGGTCTCTCATCGGCTCAGAGTCGAAGCCGGCCTGCGCGAGCAGCGCCACGCGAGCACGGGCCCGGCCGCGGACGGCGTGCAGCTGTCGAAGAAGGACGACCGTGTCCGGGTCCCCAGGGAAGGCCAGGGCCTCGCGACACTCGACGATGCCGTCGGTGGTGACCCAGCGGCTGCGCCAGATCAGCGTCCCGTCCTCGTAGTGGCCGCCCCACACGTAGGAGACGTCGGCCGGCGTCACCGCGAAGTGACCTCGTCCTCCCAGCAACCCGGAGAACACCGCGTCGTCGTGCCACGCCGGCGCGCACAAGAACGCCACGTCACCGCGGGGGCCGACCAGGGCCCCGCGTTCGCCGTCGGCGAGCAACGCATACTCGCGCAGGGTCTCTGGGGTGAAGCGCACAGTCCACGCATCCCCGACGATGTGACAGGTTATGCATGAGAGGAAGCAGTGAGTTCCGGGCAGGCGTGCACGGTCTTCCGGAGTGATGGGACCCGACGAGCGTCCGGCTAGAGGTCCTGGACCGTCCGGTGCTATTCGATCGCTGGCTCAGGCTGTCGGCCAGTCCGTCGGGGTCGACGAGGTCTGGTCACCACCCCCTGACGTAGCCTGTCTGCGTGCGCACCGTCGGCAACATCATCTGGCTCCTGCTCGCGGGCTGGTGGCTCGCACTCGCCTACGCGGTTGCCGGCCTCGTGGCCTTCATCCTCATCATCACGATCCCCTTTGGCATCGCGTCCTTCCGGTTGGCCGGCTACGTGCTGTGGCCGTTCGGTCGGACGGTGGAGGTGGGCGCCGAGATGGGGTTCTGGTCGGTGGTGGGCAACATCTTGTGGATCCTCGTCGTCGGTTGGGAGCTCGCCATCGCCCACGTGGTCGCGGGTCTGTTGCTGTGCGTCACGATCATCGGCATCCCGCTGGGGATCGCGTGTTTCAAGATGGTCCCGCTCGCCCTGCTGCCGCTGGGCAGCCGCGTGGTCGACGTCGACCGCACCGACCGGTACGGGCTCGCCCAGCGCTAGCTGTCGTGGCAGCCAGCGCCACCGCTCGTCCCGGTGGTCCATGGAACGGCGGGCCATGACCTGGGTTCGCCGCAGATACTCCGCGCTGCCGATGCGATCCGGGATGCCCGTGGGTGAGCACGACCGCCTCCACATCGGCCGGCTTGCGACCCACCATGGTCAGGAAACGCAACAGGCGGTCCCGGTCACCGGGTGGCCGGTGTCGACCACGGTCACCGCGCCGGTCATCCATCCACCTCCATCCTGCGGACGATCCGCTGCACCGTCAGCCAGGTGCGAGACGTCGCTCGCTTCCCGAGCTCGCGCTCCAGCCAGCCCATCACGTTCGGGGCGGGCTTCGCCGCGGCGTCGGCGACGGTGAAGACCTCACGCTCGGTGAGTCCGACAACCTCAAAGGCCTCGCCCGTGGGCGAATGGGGTGGCGACCAGGCAACCTCGACCGGCCTCTTGGTGAACGTGACCAGCAGGTAGTGGTCCTTGCCGTGCACCAGGTCACCGAAGGGTGCGTCGGCCAGCATCGTGACCAGCTCGTCGTGGCTGCGCACGATCGTGAGGCTCGTGAACCCGAGTCGGTCCTGCCAGGCGGCTTCGAGCGTACCCTCCAACCCGGCGCGGTCGGTCGAGGCAGCGTCGAAGACGATGTTGCCGCTGGAGATCACCGTCACCACGCGGTCGAACCCGAGGTCGCGGCACACGGACCGAAGGTTCTCGTTGCGCATCCTCGGGTCTCCCGGCCCGATGCCTCGCAGAAGTGCGGCCCACCGCATCTGTCCCACTCTACGTGGGGAGGGACGGGGAGACGTGGCGCGGCGACGTAGGCGCGGTGTCGCTGAGATCAGGGCGAGAACGTCAGCCCAGACCGACTCCGCCAAGGAGTCCTATGCTGGGAAGGCCCTGCACGCCACGTTGTCAGAGGGGAATACGGTGCTCAGATCAGCGGGGATCCTGGACAAGCTGACGAGGTCGCGATGAAGACGGTGCTGCTCACCGGAGCCACCGCGGGCATCGGCCTGGCGTCGGCGATGCAGATCGCCGAGCAGGGTGAACACTCTGGTCCTCGTCGGCCGGAACCCCGCCAAGCTGGAGCGTGCCGTGGCCGACGTCACCGCTGCCGGGGCCGGAGCGGTCGACTCGTTCGTCTGCGAGCTGGGGTCGCTGCGCGCCGTGCGAGGTCTGGCCGACGCTGTGCTCGGTCGGTACGAGCGTCTCGACGTCCTGGTCAACAACGCGGGCGCCGTCTTCGCCGAGCGGACCCTGACGTCTGAGGGCATCGAGGCCACGTTTGCGGTCAACCACCTCGGTCCGTTCCTGCTCACCGAGCGGCTCAAGCCTCTCCTGGTGGCCGGCGCCCCCGCGCGGGTGGTGTTCACCGCATCGACCGGGCACTACCGCGGCACGATGGACTTCGGCGATCTCGGCTTCGAGCACGGATACACGATCATGAAGGCCTACGCGCGCTCCAAGCTCGCCAACGTGCTCACCACTCGAACACTCGCCGCGGAGCTGGAGGACCAAGGAGTGAGCGTGAACGCGCTTCACCCCGGCTCAGTGGCCACCGACATCTGGGACGGCGCACCGTGGTTCGCCCGGCCTGGGCTGCATGTCGCCAAGCGGTTGTTCATGATCTCGCCGACAGAGGGTGGCAAGACCATCACCTACCTGGCGACCAGCCGGCAGGTGGACGGGGTGACCGGCAGCTACTTCGAGAACAACCAGCCGAAGCGTCCCGCTGACCTGGCTCTCGATGACGCCGTGGCTGCGCGGCTCCACGAGGAGAGCCTCCGCCTCGTCGGCCTCAGCTGAGGCCCCCTTGCCTGCCGAGGTCGCAGCGCCAGGAAGCCGTCATCGCAGGGTCGAGCGGGGCAGCAGGAAGGGGTAGGTGCGCCGTCGGACGTGGCGCTGCCACCAGCGGTCCGCCCTCCGCAACCGCAGCATGACCTCCCAGAGCCGCGCGTTGGAGCGGTAGTACTTCCTGGCCTCCTCTGCGGTGATCGGCGGCGACACCGCCGGGTTGACTGCCTCGAGAAAGGCGGGGACCCAGGCGTCCAGGCGCTCCTTGTGGAGATTCGCGACCAGGTCGAGGAGCACGGTGCGCGGGTCGCAGTAGGCCGTGGCGATCGGCGGTGCCACGAACCGTTCGACCGCGCCTCTGATGACCCAGGGGACGGTGGCGGTCAGCACCGTGACGTCCAGCGCCAGTCGGCCGTCGTCGTCGACCAGGATCGGTGTGGTCACGTCGAAGTAGGAGACGGCGCCGTCGGCCAGTGCCCAGTTGGAGATCTGGGCGTCCAGACCGGTGCGTGCGTCGACGACCGCCTGCACGGAGGAGACCACGGAAGCCAGGAGCGGGTGGTCAGGGTCGGGGTCCGTCCGGCGCAGCACCTCGGGCCCGAGCGTCTCTTCGGGCAGGACGGGTTGGACGACGTATCCGGCACAGCGGCCGTCGGGTTGCGCTGCGAGCGTGCGGAAGGTGGACGGCAGCAGTTGCACCCCCCCGCGCTCGAGTTGTTGCAGGTATCGGGCGAAGAGGTCGGCGTAGCGATCGGCAGACTCCTGGGAGGGGAACAGCGGGAGCCGTTTGCAGGCAAGTGTGGGACGGTCTGCCGGCCAGCCGATGACCAGGGAGATCTCGCCGTGTCCGAGGACCCGCAGGTCGTGGTCGTGCCCCGATGCGAGGGCACGCTGGACGGCCTCCTCGACGTCGGCGAGCAGGTCGTCGTACCCGCGCGACGTCCCACCGGGCCGGTCGAGGTCACTCATCGAAGGCCCTGCGGACCCTGGCGACGAGCTCGTCGCACTCGGGGTCGGTGAGCACCAACGGGGGGAGGAACTGCAGGACCGAGGAGTCGTTGCCCGCGAACACCGCAAAGACGCCGTTCTCGATGGCCTTCTTCGCCGCCAGGATCCCGCCGGCGGGTTCTCCGAACACGAATCCCATGAACAGCCCCTTGCGGCGGATCGTGAACGGCAGGTCGCTCAGCTCGCCTTCCAGCCGGTCGCCGAGCAGAAGCACCCGGTCCAGAAAGCCTGGGGTCTCGACGACGTCGAGCATCGCCAGCCCGGCAACGCAGCCGAGCTCGGCACCACCGGCGGTGGAGATGTGCGCCAGCGGGTGGCTCTCGAAGAACGCGAAGAGGTCCTCGCTCATCAAGGTGGCGGTGATCGGATAGACGCCGCCGGAGAGCCCCTTGCCGGTGACGAGCAGATCGGGGACCACACCCTCCTGTTGGTAGTACCAGAAGGTGCCGGTGCGGCCGAGCCCGGTCTGCACCTCGTCGAGGATCAGCAGGACCCCGAGGTCGTCGCACAGGCGTCGTACGCCGGCAAGGTATCCGGGCGACGGGATCGGCATCCCGAGCGTCGCCGGGATGGCCTCGAGCAGAACGGCTGCGGGATCGGTGGTGCGCAGGGCGTGCTCGAGGGCGGGGAGATCGTCGTAGGGCACCTGGGTGAATGCCTCGGGGGTCGGCCCGAAGGGGTCGCGCCAGTCGGGCGCTCCGGTGCTCATCGCGAGCCCGGTGCAGCCGTGGTAGCCGCCGACTGCGGACAGCACGCCCTGACGACCCGTGTGTGCCCGGGCCAGCTTGATCGCCAGGTCGACCGCCTCACCGCCGGAGACCCCGAACACCACCCCGGGCAGCTTTCCGTCTGTCGTCGCCGCGAGCCGCTCGGCGAACCTGGCCCGCCACCCAGAGATCAGGTGGTGGTTGCCGATGTCGACGTGGTCGAGGGCCTCGCGCACCGCGGAGATCACGTTCCCGTGGCGGTGGCCGAGGTTGAACACGCCCCCGTTGCAGTGGCAGTTGAAGTACGGCGGGAAGCCACCGGCCCAGGGTTGGTTGTCGAAGGCGTCCGCGAAGCCGACGCCGCGGCGCTCGCCCATGACCAGCTCCAGCCCCAGGTCGCGATACAGAGCGACCTTGCCGCGGTTCACGTGGTCTGCGAACGCCTGCTCGGTGGCCAGGCGATCGGGATAGGGCTGGGTGGCGGGGTCCATGCGAGCTACCTTCCCACGGGGGTATCGCCCGACTGCGAGACTCCGCTCAGCTGGTTGCCCGTCCGATCCACAGCGGATCTACCGTCAGTGCCTGATCCACACGAACTGACCGCCCATCGACGCGGTACACGCGTATCCGTTCTTCAGCGCGAGTCGTTGCACGCGCTACGCAGGAAGAGCGTCGGCATCCCAAAGTGGGATGCGAGAGGTACAATGGGCGACGTGAGCACTCAGATCGCGGTTCGCCTCCCCGACGAGATGGTGGCCTTCCTGGACCGCACCGTCGCCACCGGCAAGGCTCCGAGCCGGGCCGCGCTCGTCGCGGCGGCGGTGGAGCGGGAGATGCGCCGACAGGTGGCCGAGCGCGATGCCCAGGTCCTGCGTGACAACGGCCCCGCCGACGACCTGGACGATCTGGTGCAGTGGAGCAGCACCACCCTCGACGTCGCGGACTGATTGGTGCGCGAGATCTGCCTGGTGCGTCTCGACAAGACCCGGCCGGCACTGGTCTTGACCCGCCCGGCGGCGCGGGCCGCGATGACCAAGGTGACCGTCGCTCCCATCACCACCACCATCAAGGGCTTGTCCAGCGAGGTCCTGGTCGGACCAGACAACGGGCTGGATCACGACTGCTTGGTCGCCCTCGACAACGTCGTCACCGTGCCGGTGAGCCTGCTCGGCCGCACCGTCGGGTACCTCAGCGCCGAACAGGAGGCTCAACTGGCGCGCACCGTGGTCTTGGCCTACGACCTCGACCTACCCCTTCTCGAATGACCCCTCCCAGCATGAGCCAAGCACGGCGCCCCCGTCCCATTCACGACACCCAGGTGCCCTCCCAACGGGCTTGGTCCAGAGGCCCAGAGAGCGGTCAGTGAGCCGAATCAGGTCTGGTCGTTGTTCCAATCACCGAACCGGCTCTGGATGTTGCCGGCGTCGTCCACTGCGACCCAGGAGCCGCCCGGCTCGGGGACGAAGTCATCCGGGGGTAGCTCGCGGGTGGGGGAAGGCTCCAACTCGACTCCCGAGTCGCCCACGAGGAAGTGCTCGTCGGCATCCGGTGCCAACAGAGCGGTCCGCACGCTGTCCGGGCCTCGGGCACCACGGCGACCGCTTGGGGGGTCATCGCGCCAGGGCCTCACCAGCCCGGTGTCAGGATGGCGACCATGCGAGTCACCGTCCTGGGCACCGGAATCATGGGCGCCGGCATGGCGCACTCACTGGCCCGCGAAGGCCACGAGGTCACCGTGTGGAACCGCACCCCCGAGCGCGCCGAGGAGACCGCGGGCGACGGTGTCACCGCAGTCGGCTCCGTCGCCGACGCCGTCCACGGTGCCGAGATCGTCTTCACCATGGTCTACGACACCGACAGCGTCCTCGCGGTCACCGACGAGCTGGTCGCCGCCCTCGGGGCCGACGCGGTCTGGGTGCAGAGCAGCACCGTCGGACCCGACGGCATGCGCCGCATCGCCGAGGCGGCCGGTGAGGCACGAGACCGGCTCCTGGACGGCCCTGTGCTCGGCACCCGCAAGCCCGCCCAGGACGGCACCCTCGTGGTGCTGCTCTCCGGACCACCGCAGGCTCGCGCCACCGCGGCCCCTGCGTTGGAGTCGATCGGCTCCCGCACCGTCCAGGTCGGCGACGATCTCGGGGCCGCCAGCGCCCTCAAGCTGGTTGCCAACTCCTGGGTCGCGCTGGTCAACAGCGGCACCGCGCAAGCGCTGGCGATGGCCGAGACGTTCGGCCTCGACCCCGCGCTCTTCCTGGAGGCGGTCGAGGGCGGACCGGTCGACGCGCCCTACGTCCACCTCAAGGGCGACCTCATGCAGAGCCGCGACTGGGAGACCCCGAGCTTCGCCCTCGACGGGGTGCTCAAGGATCTCGGCCTGATCCTGGAGGAGACCGGAGCCCGGGGCTTCCGCACCGACCTGCTCGACGCACTCGCCGGCCTCTACCGCCAGGCGTCCGAGGACGGTCATGGCAGGTCCGACATGGCCGCGGTGCGCACCGCCTTCGACTCTGGCTGACCTCGGCTCCGCCTGACTCTCGACTCCGCGTGACCCTCGACCGCGGTCAGCGCAAAGGCGCACGGCTGCGATCTGGCGTGAGCGCCAGCGCCAGCACAGCCACGAGGCCGGCAACGGCCATGTAGAGCGCCGGAACCGTGGCGATGCCGGTGGCAGCGATCAGCATGGTGGCGACCATGGGCGTGGTCCCCCCGAAGACGCCCATGCCGACGTTGAAGGCCACGGAGTAGCCCGACAGCCGGTCGCGTTCGGGGAACATCTCGACGAACAGCGCAGGTGACGAGCCGAGCGGGACCGACAACAGGGCGAACGCGATCGCGTTCGCGACGACCACCGAGGCCAGCGAGCCTTCCGAGATCGTCATCCACGCATAGAGGGGCCAGGCGGCCACGGCGAGGGCGAGCAGCGAGAGCCCGACCCAGGTCCGCCTCGGCAGCAGGCGGTCGCCGACGATCGCCATCAGCGGCATCGCCGGGATCACCAGGAGAGTCATCGCGGCGTTGATCGCCAGCGCGGTGCTGCGGCTCATCAGGTCCTGCCCGGACAGCCATTCGGGGAGGTAGACGAACGCCAGGTAGAAGCAGGCACCGTAGGCGGACGCGAACGCGACGGCCAGCAAGGTCTCGCGGCGGTTGGTCGTGAACGCCTCCAGCAGCGGCGAGGTGGCGTCGCGGGAGGCGTGGTGGGCCGCGAACTGCTCGGAGTTGTGGAGGTCGCGGCGGACCAGGATCGCGGCGGTGCCGAGAACCGCGCCGCCCAGGAAGGGCAGACGCCATGCCCACTCCGACAGGGTGGCGGGATCGAACGCGCTGGTGACCAGGGCCGCTGCGCCGACACCCATCAGCGAACCTGTCATCGACCCGATGTTGGCCCAGCTCCCCGTCACTCCGCGCCTGCCCTCGGGTGCGGTCTCGACGAGGTAGGTGGCGGAGGAGGAGAACTCGCCACCGACGGACAGCCCCTGCAGGAGCCGCACCACCACGAGCAGGACCGGCGCGAGCAGCCCCACCTGCGCGTAGGAGGGCAGCAAGCCGAGCAACAGCGTCGGCAGCGCCATCAGCGCCACCGAGATCTGCATCGTCCGGGCCCGGCCGTGGCGGTCGCCGAACCAGCCGAAGACGACCGCCCCCAACGGACGCATCAAGAAGCCCGCAGCGAAGATGCCGTACGTGGCGATCAGACCCGCGGTGGGGTTGCCGGGAGGGAAGAACACCGGCGCGATCACACCGGCGAGATAGCCGTAGAGGGCGAAGTCGTACCACTCCACGACGTTGCCGATGAAGCCCGCCATGATCCGGTGACGCAGCCCCGGCGGCTGGGGGGCCGCCGACCTCGACGTCGTCATCCGACAGCTCCCTCGCGGTCCGCGTTCGACGACGCACCGGACTCGTGGGTGAAGCCCACGCGAATGTGTCCGAGGGGGGACTTGAACCCCCACGCCCTTTTGGGGCACTAGCACCTCAAGCTAGCGCGTCTGCCTATTCCGCCACCCGGACGAGTGCGACCGAAACTCTAGCAAAGCGGGGGGCTCGACCGGGCATCGGCACAGGGCGTGACGACGGTGCGAAGATGGCCGGGTGAGCGACGCCGCGACCAGCCCGGAGCCGACGTACGACCCGTCCGCCGAGGTCGTGGACCTGTGCCGAGACCTCATCAGGATCGACACGACCAACCCCGGCGACAACACCGGGCCGGGGGAGCGCGACGCCGCCGAGTACGTCGCGGAGAAGCTCGACGAGGTCGGCATCCAGGCCGAGCTCTACGAGTCCGCCCCCCGGCGAACGAGTGTGCTCGCCCGGTGGGGGGATGTCCCCGGTCGCGACGCCAAGCCGCTGCTGGTGCACGGCCACCTCGACGTCGTCCCCGCCGACGCCGCGGACTGGAGCGTCGATCCGTTCTCGGCCGAGATCCAGGACGGCTGCATCTGGGGTCGTGGCGCGGTCGACATGAAGGACTTCGACGCGATCGCGCTGAGCGCGATCCGAGCCCGCGCCCGGGCCGGGGCGATGCCGTCGCGGCCCGTCGTGCTGGCCTTCACCGCGGACGAGGAGGCCGGCAGCTCCTTCGGCGCCGCCCCACTGATGCGGGACAGGCGGGAGTGGCTGGAGGACTGCGACGCTGCGGTCGGGGAGGTCGGCGGGTTCTCGGTCACGGTGCGCGACCAGCGGATGTACCTCATCCAGGCCGCCGAGAAGGGCATGGCCTGGATGCGTCTGACCGCCCGCGGCACGGCCGGGCACGGCTCGATGCGCAACGGCGACAACGCGGTGACGCGCCTGGCGTCCGCGGTCGCCCGCCTCGGCTCCCACAGCTGGCCGGTGCGGCTCACCCCGGCGATGGAGGTGCTGCTGGCCGCCGTCGGCGACATCGCGGGGGAGGAGGCCACCCCCGACAATGCCGAGGCGCTGGTCGAGGAGTTCGGGTCAGCGGCCCGGATGCTCAGTGCAGTCATCCGCAACTCCGCCAGCCCGACCATGCTCAGCGCCGGCTACAAGGTCAACGTCATCCCCGGCAAGGCCGTCGCGCACGTCGACGGGCGTTTCCTCCCCGGCTACGAGGATGAGTTCTTCGAGACCTTCCACGAGCTGCTCGGCGACGGGATCGACGTCGACTTCGTCACCCACCAGCACGGTGTGGAGACCCCGTACGCCGGCCGGCGTGCCCGACGCGATCACCAAGGCCCTGCTGGCCGAGGACCCCGACGCCCAGGTGCTGCCGTACCTGATGCCCGGGGGAACCGACGGCAAGCAGTGGTCCCGGCTGGGCATCGCCTGCTACGGCTTCGCGCCGCTGCGGCTGCCGGCCGACCTCGACTTCACCGGGCTCTTCCATGGCATCGACGAGCGGGTGCCGGTCGACGCTCTCGCGTTCGGCGCCCGGGTCTTCGACCGGTTCCTCGACCTCGCCTGACCGCCGGGAGTCGACCCTTGGCCGTGTCCACCCGCCCCCTTCGGATCCGCTACGGCGGCGGAGCCGACCAGTGGGGAGACCTCTACCTGCCCGCCCTCAGCCCGCACGGGATCGTGGTCGTGATCCACGGCGGGTTCTGGAAGGCGCAGTACGACGCGGCGCTCGGCGAGCCCCTGGCCCGCGACCTCGCCGGGCGCGGATGGGCGGCGTACAACCTCGAGTACCGCCGGGTCGGGCAGGGGGGCGGGGGCGCACCCGGCGACAGCGGCACCCTGGACGACGTCGCGGCCGGCATCGATGCCCTGGCCGACGTCCCCCGGCTCGCCACCGACATCGTGGTCACCCTCGGGCACTCCGCCGGCGGCCAGCTGGCCGCCTGGGCTGCCGGGCGCCACCGCTTCGACCGCTGGGCGCCGGTGCGGGTCGCGGTGACCGCGGTCGTCTGCCAGGCCGGGGTGCTCGACCTCGCCCGCGCCCACGAGGAGGGCCTCGGCGGTGGCGCCGTGGGGGCGTTCATGGGAGGAGCTCCTGGGCCCGGCTACGACCAGGCCGACCCGATGAGCCAGGTCCCGCTCGAGGTGCCGGTGTGGTGCGTCCACGGAAGCCAGGACGAGATCGTGCCGCCCCATCACTCCGCCGACTACGTCCGCGCGGCCGTCGCAGCGGGGGGAGCCGCGACGCTGGTCGAGTGCGACGGTGACCACTTCGCGGTCGCCAACGCCTCCACCGACGCGTGGTCGCGGGTCGTCGCGGTCCTGGACGCGCTCTGACCGCTGTCTACGATGGCGCCATGTCGTCGCCGCACCCGCTGCACACCACCTCCAGGGCTGCCGTGCGACGCCGGGGCCGTGGCCAGGTCGAGTACGAGTTCGACCGGCTCACTCTTCCCCGTGACTTCTCCCGGAGCTTCGTCACCCGGCTCCTGGTCGACCGGGCCGAGCAGGGCGGCTGGGAGATCCACCGCGTCCGCGTGCTGCACGACGGCACGCGCAAGGTCGAGCTGCGCCGCAAGATCATCCGGCAGCGCCCTCAGGCGTTCGCGCTCTGACCTGCTGACACGTCGTCGAGAGCGATCCGGATCTCCTCGGGCAGCGCGCACTCCTCGACGCCGAGCGAGCCCCGCAGCTGCGCCGCGGTCCGGGCGCCCACGATCGCTGCCGTGACGCCCGGCCGGTCGCGCACCCAGGTCAAGGCGACCTCCAACGGGGTCCACTGCAGGCCGTCTGCCGCCCGCACGACCGCCTCGACGACCCTCGAGCAACGCTGGTCGAGGTAGACGCCGACGTAGCTGCCGAAGTGGGGGGAGGCGGCGCGCGAGTCCGCGGGGGTGCCGGCGCGGTACTTGCCGGTCAGCACGCCACGACCCAGCGGCGACCACGCCAGCACCCCGACGCCCATCGACTGGGCGGCGGGCAGGATCTCGTGCTCGGCGTGACGGTTCAGCAGGGACACCTCGACCTGGTTGGACGTGATGGGCGCCCGTCCGGGGACCGCGCGCTGCCACGACGCCACCTGCGCCATCTGCCAGCCCGCGTAGTTGGACACCCCGACGTACGTCGTCCGGCCGGTCGTCACCGCGTGGTCGAGCGCCCCGAGCGTCTCCTCCCACGGCACGTCGTCGGACCAGGCATGCACCTGCCACAGGTCGACGTGGTCGGTGCCGAGCCTGCGCAGGGAGGCGTCGAGGGAGCGGATCAGGTGGCCGCGCGAGACGTTGACCTCACGCTCGCCTCGGGCACGCTGGACTCCGGCCTTGGTCGCCAGCACCACGTCCTCACGGGGCACCACGTCGCCTAGCAGCCGGCCGATCAGCTCCTCCGAGGCACCGTCGCCGTAGCCGGCAGCGGTGTCGAGCAACGTGCCACCGACCTCGACGAAGGACTTGAGCTGGTCGCGGGCCTCGTGCTCATCGGTGTCGCGACCCCAGGTGAGGGTGCCCAGTCCGAGCCGCGAGACCTTCAGTCCGCTGCGGCCGAGGTGTCGCTGCTGCATCCCGCCACGGTAGTCGAGCACAGCTGCGGTGGTCGGCCGCGGCTCGCCGTACGGCGCGGTGCGGCTGCGCGCGCCCGGCATCGTAGGCTGAGCCCGCCGAGACGCGCCGAGCCCGGAGGAGACCTGTGCGGGAGTACTTCGAGGCGATCGTGCTGGGCCTGCTCCAAGGGCTGACCGAGTTCCTCCCCATCTCCAGCAGTGCCCACCTGCGCATCTTCCCCGAGTTCTTCGGCTGGGGTGACCCGGGTGCGGCGTTCACCGCGGTCATCCAGATCGGCACCGAGCTCGCCGTCGTCATCTACTTCGCCCAGGACATCTGGCGGATCGCGAACGCCTGGCTGCGCTCGCTGTGGCGACCCGAGCTGCGTGGGCACCCCGATGCGCGTATGGGCTGGTACGTGATCCTCGGGTCGGTCCCCATCGTGGTGCTCGGGATGCTGCTCAAGGACGTCATCGAGAACGACTTCCGGAGCCTGTGGGTCATCGGCACCACCCTCGTCGTCCTCGGAGTCGTCCTCGGCATCGCCGACAAGGTCGGCAGCACCGAACGGAGGATCGGTGACCTCACCCTGCGCCACGCCCTGCTCTACGGCGCGGCGCAGGCGCTCGCCCTGATCCCGGGCGTCTCCCGCTCAGGGGCCACCATCAGCATGGGACGCTTCCTCGGCTACGAGCGGGAGGCGGCCACGCGGTTCGCCTTCCTGCTCGCGATCCCGGCAGTGATCGGTGCCGGGCTCTACGAGCTCAACGACGTCTTGGCGTGCAACGGCGACTCCACAGCGGAGCAGTGCCTCAACAGCTACGGGGCGATGCCGACGCTGGTGGCCACGATCGTCTCCTTCGTCGTCGGGTACGCCGCGATCGCCTGGCTGCTGCGCTACGTGACCACGCACTCCTACCTGCCGTTCGTGCTCTACCGCATCGGCCTCGGTTCGCTGACCCTGGTCCTGGTGGCCACGGGGGTGCTCGCCGCCGGCGGTTGACCGACGGGCGTCACAGCCACCCGGTGCGCTTGAACAACCGGTACAGCCCCACCGAGGCGGCCACCATGAGCCCGACCGCCAGGGGATAGCCGTAGGTCCAGTGCAGCTCGGGCATGTGGTCGAAGTTCATGCCGTAGACCCCGGCGATCAAGGTTCCGACCGCCGCGATCGCGACCCAGGCCGAGATCCGGCGCATGTCCTCGTTCTGCGCGACGCTGATCCGCGCGAGGTGGGCGTCGAACGCGGTGGACAACAGCATGTCGAGGGTCTCCACCGTCTCGGTGACGCGCACGACGTGGTCGGCGATGTCGCGCCAGAACGCCGCGGAGCCCTCGTGGATGAGGTCGTACGCCGCGTCCGCGAAGCGCTGCATCGGCACCCGCAACGGGTGGACCGCGCGCCGGAACTCGGCGATCTCACGCTTCAGCACGTAGATGCGCTGGGAGTCCTGGGTGCGGCCCGGTGAGAAGACCGACGCCTCCACCTCGTCCACGTCCACCTCGAGCTCGGCCGCGACGTGCTCGTAGCCGTCGACGATCCGGTCCGCGACCGAGTAGGCCACCGCCGTGGGCCCGTGGTCGAGCAGGTGCGGCTTGTGCTCGAGGTCGTGACGCACCGTGCCGAGCTCGACGCCCTGCCCCTCACGGACAGTGACGACGTAGTCGTGGCCGAGGAAGATCGCGACCTGGCCGGTCTCCACCTCGTCGATCTCGTCGACGTACCACAGGGTCTTGAGCACCAGGAACAACATGTCGTCGTAGGGCTCGACCTTGGGCCGCTGGTGGCCGGTCACGGCATCCTCGACGGCCAGGTGGTGCAAGTCCAGCAGCTCGGAGACGTGGCTCATCTCCTGGCTGGTCGGCTCGTGCATGCCGATCCACACGAAGCCGTCGGTCTCCCGGACTCGGTCGAGCCCGGGCGCGTCGAGGTCGACCGGGTGGCGTTCGCCGTCTCGGTACCACGCGCTGTCCACGATCATGCAGCACACCCTAGGGCCGGCTCTCTAGGGTGAGCCTCATGTCGGAGTGGGCGCGGCGCGCGGTCGGGGGCTACGCATGGGCACGGTGATCCTGGTGCGGCACGGCCGCAGCACCGCCAACACCCAGCAGGTGCTGGCCGGTCGGAGCGGGGGAGTCTCCCTCGACGAACAGGGTCGGGACCAGGCCGTGGCGACGGCCTCACGTCTCGCCGGCGTGACCCTCGCGCGGATCGTGACCAGTCCGCTCGAGCGGTGCCGGCAGACCGCCAAGGCGCTGGCGGCCGACCACCCCGACGTGCCCGTGGCCACCGACCGCGGTCTGGTGGAGGTCGACTACGGCGACTGGACCGGGCGCCCCTTGCGCGAGCTCGGGAAGGAGCCGTTGTGGAAGACCGTGCAGGCTCATCCGTCGGGCGCGTCCTTCCCCGGCGGCGAGTCGATGGCGGGCATGACCGCTCGCGTCGTGGCAGCGGTGCGGCGCCTCGACGCGGAGATCACCGCGGAGCACGGGGACGAGGCCGTCTGGGTGGCGGTCAGCCACGGAGACCCGATCAAGGCCGTCCTGGCCGACGCCCTCGGGATGCACCTCGACGCGTTCCAGCGCATCGTGGTCGATCCCGCGTCCGTCTCGGTGGTGCGCTACTCGCCGCTGCGCCCCTTCGTGCTGATGTCCAACACCCACGCCGGCCCGCTGGTCCATCTCAACCCCCCGCCGCGCAAGGGGCGGCGCCGCACCCGAAGCGACGCCGACGTGGGGGGCGGCGCCGGCCCGACGGCGGGCTCTGCGTCGGGCTCGGGGACGGGCTCGGCGACGGACTCGGGGACGGGCTCGACGTCGCCGCCGCGGGAGTCCGGCCGGCGCGGTGGTCGACGCCGACGGGGATAGGGTCGAGACCATGGTCCTCGAGCATCGTTACGACCCGCCGCAGCGATTCGTCGCCGGCACCGTCGGGGAGCCCGGGCAGCGAGCCTTCTTCCTGCAGGCGAGCGAAGGCGGCCGGGTCACCAGCGTGGGGCTGGAGAAGCAGCAGGTGCAGCTGTTGGCCGAACGCGTCACCACGTTGCTCGACGAGATGATGCGGGCCCGCGGCGGCGACCCGGACATCCCGGCGATCATCGCCGAGCAGGAGGTCGACAGCGAGCCGTTGCAGACCCCGATCGAGGAGGACTTCCGCGCCGGCACGATGACCTTGGCGTGGGACGAGGAGATCAAGCGGGTCATCATCGAGGTCTTCGCGCTCGAGGAGCAGGTCGACGAGACCGAGGCAGAGGCCGAGACCGACCAGGCCAGCGAGGCCATGATCGTGGTGCTGCCACCGGTGGAGGCCCGCGCCTTCTGCGCACGGGCCGCCCAGGTCGTGTCCGCCGGCAGGCCTGGCTGCGAGCTCTGCGGCGAACCGATGGACCCCAGCGGCCACCTCTGTCCGCGGTTGAACGGCTTCCGGCGCCGGTGACCCCGGAGCGCGTGCTCGCCGAGGGCGACCTCGAGCTGCACGGCCGGATCCTGCCCGCGTCCAACGCAGCCTTCCTTGGCGATGCCGTGCTGGCCGAGCACCGCGTCCAGTGCATCTACAAGCCGGTCGCCGGGGAGCGGCAGCTGTGGGACTTCCCGGACGGCACGCTCGCTGACCGCGAGCGCGCGGCGTACCTGGTGTCCGAGGCGTTGGGGTGGGACGTGGTGCCGCTGACCCTGCTCCGCGACGGACCGCACGGCCCGGGGATGGTGCAGCGCTGGCACGACCCGGTGGACGGGCCCGACGCCTCCCCGGACCCGGTCGACGTCGTTCCCGCCGGGCGTACCCCGGCGGGCTACCACCACGTGCTCGACGCCGAGGATGCCCACGGACGCGACGTGTCGCTCGTCCACGAGGACACCCCCGCCCTTCGACGGATGGCTGTCTTCGACCTCGTCGTCAACAACGCCGACCGCAAGGGCGGCCACGTGCTGGCCATGGCGGACGGCCATCGGTACGGCGTCGACCACGGCGTGACCTTCCACCAGCAGCCCAAGCTGCGCACCGTGCTGTGGGGGTGGGCGGGCCAGCCGCTGCTGGCCGAGGAACGATCCGCCTTGCACGCTCTGCTCCGGGAGCCCCGGGTCCGGCTGCCCCTCCTCGAAGCGCTGGCAGACCTCCTCACCGGAGCCGAGGTCGACGCACTCGACCGGCGGGTGGGGCGACTGCTGCGCGACCTCACGATGCCGGGGCCCGGTCCGGGGTGGCCCGCCATCCCGTGGCCGCCCTTCTGACCCGGGGAGCTCCTCCTTCCACCCCGGCCCACCACCACGGCCCCTGGGTAGGGTGACGCGCATGCATCCTTGGGAGTCCACGCCGGTGCCCTCCCTCTCCCGGTATGGACGCGCCGCCGACGTGGAGGTGTTCGACAGCCAACGCCAGGAGCTGACCCACGCGGCCTCGACGGCCGAGCCGGTCCGCCTCTACGTCTGCGGCATCACCCCCTACGACGCCACCCATCTGGGTCACGCCGCGACGTACCTCGCCTTCGACCTGCTCCAGCGTGCCTGGCGCGACGCCGGCCGCATCGTGCGGTACGTGCAGAACGTCACCGACGTGGACGACCCCCTGCTGGAGCGCGCCGACCAGATCGGGGAGGACTGGCGCGCCCTCGCCGACCGCGAGATCGCGCGCTTCCACGACGATATGGCGGCCCTGCGGGTGCTCCCGCCCGACAGGTACGTCGGGGTGGTCGACTCGCTGCCACTCGTGGTCGACCTCATCGAGCGACTGCGACAGGTCGGGGCGGCGTACCAGGTCGACGAGGACTGGTACTACTCCGTGCGAGCCGACCCGACGTTCGGTCGGCTCTCGAAGCTCTCCGAGCCCGAGATGCTGCGGCTCTGGGGAGAGCGCGGGGGAGACCCGGAGCGCGAGGGCAAACGCGACCCGCTGGACTGCCTGCTGTGGCGAGCCGAACGACCCGGCGAGCCCGCCTGGGACTCACCCCTCGGCCGAGGACGCCCCGGCTGGCACGTGGAGTGCAGCGCCATCGCGCTGGGACACCTCGGTGAGGACTTCGACGTCCAGGGCGGTGGCAGCGACCTGGCCTTCCCGCACCACGAGATGAGCGCCGGCGAGGCCCAGGCTGCCCACCCGGGGGTGAGGTTCGCCCAGTCCTACGTGCACGCCGGCATGGTGGCCTACCAGGGCGAGAAGATGTCGAAGTCGCGAGGCAACCTGGTCTTCGTGTCGCGGCTCCGCGACAGCGGCGTGGACCCCGTCGTGCTCCGGCTGGCGCTGCTCGCGCACCACTACCGCAGCGACTGGGAATGGACTGACGACGACCTGCCCCGGGCTGAGAAGCGGCTCGCGGCGTGGCGGGACCAGCTGCCACGGACCACCCAGGCACGAGCCGAGCAGCTGGTCGTCGACGTACGGGACGCCCTGGCGCGCGATCTCGACAGCCCTCGCGCCCTGGCGGTGCTGGACGACTGGGCCGGGGGCTCCGGGGACGGCGGCTCCGGGGACGGGGCCGGCGCGCAGACGGTGCGGGACCTGGTCGACGCGCGGCTCGGCGTCCTGCTCTGACCCCGGCCTCGGTCGTGCCTACCCGCCGGGCTCCTCGCGGCGCTTGAGGTAGCGCTCGAACTCGCGGGCGATGGCCTCACCGGAGGCTTCGGGCAGCTCGGCGGTGTCGCGGTTCTCCTCCAGCGCCCGCACGTAGTCGCCGATCTCCTCGTCCTCCTCGGCGAGCTCGCTCACTCCGCGTTCCCAGGCCCTGGCCTCCTCGGGGAGGTCTCCGAGGGGCACCGAGACCTCGAGCAGGTCCTCGACATGGCCGAGCAGCGCGAGCGTCGCCTTGGGGCACGGGGGATGGCCGACGTAGTGCGGCACCGCCGCCCAGAACGAGACCGAGGGGACGTCCGTCCGCACGCAGGCGTCCTGCAGCACCCCGACGATGCCGGTGGGCCCCTCGTAGTGGGACGGCTCGAGGCCGAGGCGGTCCTGGAGCTCGGGCTCGGTGGCGCTGCCCGAGACCGGGATCGGCCGGGTATGCGGGGTGTCGGCGAGCAGTGCCCCGAGGGTCACCACGGTTCGCACCCCGAGCTCCTCGGCCGCCGCGAGCAGCTCGGCGCAGAACTGCCGCCACCGCATGTTGGGCTCGATCCCGCGCAGCAGCACCACGTCGCGCAGCGAGCCGGGCGGCGAGGAGACCGACATCTGCGTCGAGGGCCAGGTGATGCGGCGCATGCCGTGCTCGTCCTGGCCCACCAGCGGACGGTTGACCTGGAAGTCGTAGAACTCCTCGGGGTCGATGGCGGCGACCAGCGTGCTGTCCCACACCGACAACAGGTGGTCGACCACTCCCGAGGCGGCGTCGGCGGCGTCGTTCCATCCCTCGAAGGCCGCGATCATGATCGGGTCACGCAGCGGAGGGGTCGGTTCGATCTCGATCACGCGGTCACCCTATGCCGAGCCGCCGGCATCCGGGCGAGCCGCGGGGTCGGGTCCCCGGTCACTACAGTTGGGGGTTGGACTGACCCCGATGAAGGACCCCCGTGACTCCACCCCTGCGCACGAACAGCGAGCCCCGCCCCCAGGACGACCGCCCCCAGGACGACCGCCCCCAGGACGACCGCACCCAGCACGACCGCACCGAGGAGCTGCGGGCGCTGCTGTCGGAGCGGGTGCTGGTGCTCGACGGCGCGATGGGCACGCTCATCCAGCGCCACGGGCTGGAGGAGGCCGACTACCGCGGCGACCGTTTCGCCGACTGGCAGCACGACGTCAAGGGCAACGGCGACCTGCTCTCGCTGACCCGCCCGGACGTGATCGCCGGCATCCACCACGCCTACCTGGACGCGGGCGCGGACATCGTCGGCACCAACACCTTCAGCGCACAGCGGATCTCCCAGGCCGACTACGGCATGGAGGGCCTCGCCCGGGAGATGAACCACGCCTCGGCGCGGATCGCGCGCGAGGTCTGCGACGAGGTGACGGCACGGACCCCGGAGCGGCCGCGGTTCGTCGCCGGGTCGTTGGGTCCGACCAACCGGACGGCGTCGATCTCCCCCGACGTCAACGACCCAGGCAGCCGCAACGTGTCCTTCGTCGAGCTCGTCGAGGCCTACCAGGAGCAGGCAGAGGGCCTGGTGGACGGGGGCGTGGACCTGCTGGTGGTGGAGACCATCTTCGACACCCTGAACGCCAAGGCCGCGATCTTCGCCCTGGAGACCCTCTTCGAGGAGCGTGGGCGGCGGTGGCCGGTCGTCATCTCCGGCACCATCACCGACGCGTCCGGGCGCACCCTGTCGGGCCAGACCACCGAGGCCTTCTGGAACTCGGTGCGCCACGCCCGGCCGTTGGCCGTGGGTCTCAACTGTGCGCTCGGTGCCACGGATCTGCGGCCCTACCTCGCCGAGCTGTCCCGCGTGGCTGACTGCTTCGTGTCGGCGTACCCGAACGCCGGGCTGCCCAACGAGTTCGGGGAGTACGACGAGAGCGCGGCCGAGATGGCCGCCGTCATGGGGGAGTTCGCCCGGGCCGGGCTGGTCAACCTCGCCGGCGGCTGCTGCGGCACCACCCCGGAGCACATCACCGCCATCGCCGACGCGGTGCGGGCTGGCGCACCGCGCGTGCCCCCCGTCCGGCCGCCCGCCACCCGGCTCTCCGGCCTCGAGCCGTTCACCATCGACGACGACTCGCTCTTCGTCAACGTCGGCGAGCGCACCAACATCACCGGCTCCGCGCGCTTCCGCAACCTGGTCAAGTCCGGCGACTACACCACGGCCCTCGCCGTCGCTCGGCAGCAGGTGGAGGCCGGCGCGCAGGTGATCGACGTCAACATGGACGAGGGCATGATCGACGGCGTCGGGGCCATGGACCGCTTCACCAAGCTGATCGCCTCCGAGCCCGACATCAGCCGCGTGCCCGTGATGATCGACTCCTCCAAGTGGGAGGTGATCGAGGCCGGCCTCCGCACGACCCAGGGCAAGGCGATCGTCAACTCGATCTCGCTCAAGGAGGGCGAGGACGCGTTCCGCGACCGGGCCCGGTCGTGCCGCAAGTACGGCGCCGCCGCCGTCGTCATGGCGTTCGACGAGCAGGGCCAGGCCGACGACCTGCAGCGGCGCACGGACGTCTGCGCCCGCGCCTACCGGATCCTGGTCGAGGAGGTCGGGTTCGACCCTCGCGACATCATCTTCGACCCCAACGTCTTCGCCGTGGCGACCGGGATCGAGGAGCACGCCACCTACGGGGCCGACTTCATCGAGGCCACCCGCTGGATCAAGCAGAACCTCCCCGGCGCCCTCGTCTCCGGGGGCATCTCCAACGTCTCGTTCTCCTTCCGCGGCAACAACGCGGTCCGCGAGGCGATCCACTCCGTCTTCCTGTTCCACGCCATCGAGGCCGGGCTCGACATGGGCATCGTCAATGCCGGGGCCCTCGTCGTGTACGACGAGATCGAGCCCGAGCTGCGTGACCGCATCGAGGACGTGGTCCTCAACCGCCGCGACGACGCCGCCGAGCGCCTGCTCGAGATCGCCGAGCGCTACCGCGACCAGGGCGGGGAGCGGGAGCAGGCCACCGAGGCCTGGCGATCGCTGCCGGCGCGGGAGCGGATCGAGCACGCGCTCGTCAAGGGCATCGACGAGCACGTCGTCGCCGACACCGAGGAGCTGCGCGCCGAGATCGAGGAGCGCGGCGGCCGCCCGCTGGAGGTGATCGAGGGGCCGCTGATGGCGGGGATGGACGTGGTCGGAGACCTGTTCGGCTCCGGCAAGATGTTCCTGCCCCAGGTGGTGAAGTCGGCGCGCGTGATGAAGAAGGCGGTCGCCTACCTGATCCCCTTCATCGAGGCCGAGCGTCTCGACAGGCTCGACGGCAGCGAGGAGCCGGACGCCGCGCCGCGCAAGGACACCAAGGGCACGATCGTGATGGCGACCGTCAAGGGTGACGTCCACGACATCGGCAAGAACATCGTCGGCGTGGTGCTCCAGTGCAACAACTACGAGGTGGTCGACCTCGGCGTCATGGTGCCGGCCCAGAAGATCCTCGACGCCGCTCGCGAGGTCGGCGCGGACATCATCGGTCTCTCCGGGCTCATCACCCCCTCGCTGGACGAGATGGTGACCGTGGCTGCGGAGATGCAGCGCCAGGAGCTTCACCTCCCGTTGCTCATCGGAGGAGCGACCACGAGCCGGGCACACACCGCGGTCAAGGTCGACCCCCGCTACGACGGGCCGGTGGTCTGGGTCAAGGACGCCTCGCGATCCGTTGGCGTGGTCTCGGCACTGCTCTCCGACGCTCGTCGACCCGCCTTCCTCGACGACGTCCGCACCGACTTCGACGGGCTGCGGACCCGGCACGCAGCCAAGCACGACCGGCCGCTGGTGCCGCTGACGACGGCGAGGGGCAACGCCCCCGGGCTCGACTGGTCGACGTACCGACCGCCGGTCCCGCAGGGCCTGGAGGACGTCGCGGCCGGACCGGTGCGCCACACGCTGAAGTTCTCGGTCGCCGAGCTGCGCGGCTACATCGACTGGACGCCGTTCTTCAACGCCTGGGAGATGAAGGGCGCCTACCCCGACATCCTCGATGACCCGACGATGGGCGAGACCGCGCGCAAGCTGTTCGACGAGGCCAACCAGATGCTCGACCGGGCGGAACGTGAAGGCTGGCTCGACATCCGCGGGCGTCTGCGGCTTCTGGCCGGCCTCGTCGGTGGGCGACGACATCGAGCTCTACGCCGATGGCGAGCGCAGCGAGGTCGTTACCCGGCTGCACCACCTGCGTCAGCAGGGGCAGCACCGTGACGGGGTGCCGAACCGGTGCCTCGCGGACTTCGTGGCCCCCCGTGACCGCGGTCTGCGTGACCACGTGGGCGCCTTCGCGGTGACGGCGGGCCTGGGTGTCCAGGAGCGGGTGGCGGAGTTCAAGGCGGCTCACGACGACTACTCCGCGATCCTGCTCGAGTCGGTCGCCGACCGGCTGGCCGAGGCGTGCGCGGAACGGCTGCACGAGACGGTGCGGACGACGCTGTGGGGCTACGCCCCCGACGAGGAGCTGGACGGGCGCGCCCTTCTCAAGGAGCAGTACGACGGCATCCGCCCGGCTCCGGGCTACCCCGCCTGCCCCGACCACACCGAGAAGGCGACGTTGTGGCACCTGCTCGACGTGCCGGCCGCCGCCGGGATCGAGCTCACCGAGAGCATGGCGATGTGGCCGGGGGCCTCGGTCAGCGGCTGGTACTTCTCCCACCCGGACTCGCAGTACTTCGTGGTGGGACGGCTCGGTCCCGACCAGGTCGCCGACTACGCCCGACGCAAGGGCTGGGAGGTGACCGAGGCCGAGCGCTGGCTCTCGGCCAACCTCGGCTACGAGCCCGAGGAATGAGTCCCCCCGCACCAGGGGGCCTGCCCGCGGCGGTGCTGTGGGACATGGACGGCACCCTGGTCGACACCGAGCCGTTCTGGTTCGCCGCGGAGGGCGACCTGGTGCGTGCCCACGGCGGCACCTGGACCCAGGAACAGGCCGAGGACCTGGTCGGAAGCAACCTCACCACCACCGCGGGGGTCCTGCGCAGCGCCGGGGTCGACCTCAGCGACGACGAGATCATCGACCGGCTCGTCGGTGCCGTCGTCGCGGAGACCGTACGTGCCGTGCCGTGGCGGCCGGGCGCCCGTGAGCTCCTGGTGCGCCTCCGTCGTGCCCAGGTGCGGTGCGCGCTGGTCACCTCGTCGTACGCCCCGCTGGCCCTGCCTGTCGTGAACGCGCTGCCGAAGGACACCTTCGGGGCGGTCGTCACCGGTGACGTCGTCCGGCAGGGCAAGCCGCACCCCGAGCCCTACCTCAGTGCCGCGACCATGCTCGGGGTCCGGATCGAGGACTGCGTCGCCATCGAGGACTCCGACAACGGTGCCCGCTCGGCGGAGGCGGCCGGGGCGAAGGTGCTGGTCGTCGAGAACCACGTCCGCGTGGCACGGGGGCCGCTGCGCACCCACCTGACAACCCTCGCGGATGTCTGGTCCGCGCTCGCACCGGGCGGCGGAGAGGGCGTGCGGACGAAATCGTTGTGATTTCGCGACATGCCGTCGGCCTCGTGGTCGTGGTCAGGTGTCCGTCTTCGGTACTAGGTTGCCGGACAGCGCCCGGGCAGAGAAGTGCACGGCCCGGCGTTCCACCATCAGCGACCTGAAGAGGTAATACGTGAAGCACACGAGGGGAATCCTGGCCGCAGTGAGCACCGGCGTCCTGCTGGCGTCCCTTGCCGCCTGCGGCAGTGACAGCGGCGACAGCGGTGACAACGGCGGCTCCGGCTCCGGCAACGGCGAGGCGTGGACGCTCGGAACCACCGAGTCCATCACCGCGATGGATCCGGCCGGCTCCTACGACTTCGGCTCCTGGAACATGCAGTACTCGATCTTCCAGCAGCTCATGAACGTCCCGGCTGGGGAGAGCGAGCCGGTGGGTGCCGCGGCGGAGTCCTGCGAGTACGACAACCCCACCACGGTGACGTGCACGCTGCGTGAGGGGCTGACCTTCTCCAACGGCAACGAGCTGACCTCGTCCGACGTGAAGTTCTCCTTCGAGCGCAACATCAACATCGCAGACCCCAACGGCTCGGCGGTGCTGCTGGGCCAGCTGACCGACGAGGACGGCAAGGTCCGCGCCGACGCCATCGAGACCCCCGACGACACCACGGTGACGTTCAACCTGAGCTCACCCGACACCACGTTCGTCCAGCTGCTCTCGACCGCGACCACGTCGATCGTCGACGAGGAGACGTTCCCCGCCGACGAGCTGCTGGCCGACGACGAGGTGGTCGGCTCCGGCCCCTTCAAGCTGAGCCAGTACAAGGAGGGCGAGCAGGTCGTCCTCGAGGCGAACGAGTCCTACGACGGTGAGCTGACCGCGCAGTCGCCCCAGGTCTTCGTGCAGTTCTTCAAGGACCCGGCGCCGCTGAAGGAAGCCATCGGAAGCGGACAGGTCGACGTGGCGTGGCGCACGCTGAGTCCGACCGACCTCAACGACCTCGCCGACAACGACAACGTCGAGGTGATCGAGGGCGACGGCTCGGAGTTCCGCTACTGGGTCTTCCAGTTCGCCAACCCGACGGTCAAGGACGTCGCGGTACGCCAGGCGGTCGCCCAGCTCATCGACCGGGAGACCATCGCCCAGGACGCCTACGACGGCACCGTCAGCCCGGCGTACTCGATCGTGCCCCCGGGTTTCGCCGGTCACCAGAAGTCCTTCCAGGAGAAGTACGGCGAGCCCGACGTTGACAAGGCCAAGCAGATCCTCGACGACGCGGGCGTGCAGACCCCCGTCGACCTGACCCTCGGCTACACCCCGACCCACTACGGACCCAACCTGGTCGACGAGGCCAGGGAACTGTCCAGCCAGCTCGACGAGAGCGGTCTGTTCAAGACCGAGATCGAGCAGGCCGAGTGGGAGCAGTACCAGACCCTCTACAAGAAGAACGCCTACGACCTCTTCGCGCTGGGCTGGTACCCCGACATCCTCGACGCCGACAACTACCTGTCGCCCTTCCTGCGTGACGGTGGCTTCTACGGCAACAACTACTCCTCCGAGAAGGTCAACGGCCTGCTCGACGAGGAGCTGGCGGAGACCGACAGCGGCGCCCGCGAGGAGATCATCGGGGAGATCCAGAACATCGTGGCCGAGGACGTCCCGCTGGTGCCCTCGTGGTTCGGCAAGAACGTCGCCGTCGCCACGCCGCAGATGAGTGGGGTCGAGGAGACCCTCGACCCGACCTACATCTTCCGGGTCTGGGAGATCAGCAAGTCCTCGTGACCCGCTGAGCTGTCCTGAGGGGCCCGGCCTCGGCCGGGCCCCTCACTCCCGCCCGAACGGAGGAATCGATGGCGGTCGCCGGTGGTTCGCTGCCGCGCTACGTGGGCCAGCGCCTGCTGCTGCTGATCCCGATGATCTGGCTCGTCCTGACGTTGGTCTTCCTCCTGCTGCGGGTGGCGCCGGGAGACCCGGTGAGCGCTGCGGTCGGTGGTCGGCTGGCCGAGGACGAGCTCGACCGTCGCCGCGCCGCCATGGGCCTGGACCAGCCCCTGTACCTGCAGTACCTGCAGTACCTCGGGCAGGTGGCGCGACTGGACCTGGGCGAGGCGCTGACCAACAACCGTCCGGTCATCGAGATCATCACCGACAACGGCGGCGCCACGCTCACGCTCACGGTGGGTGCGTTCCTGATCGCACTCCTGGTGGGCATCCCGTTCGGACTGATGGCGGGTCGTCGGCGCGACACCGTGCCCGACGTGGGAATCCGGATCTTCGGCATCGTCACGTATGCGGCACCTGTCTTCGTGACAGGACTCCTCGTGGTCCTGCTCGTCTCGGGCACCGGGTGGCCGACCTACGACATCGCCTCGCCGATGACGAAGTTCACCACCCCGACAGTGACCCACATCCTGCTCGTCGACGCCCTGATCTCCGGAAACCCCGGTGCGATCTGGGATGTCGTCCAGCACCACATCCTCCCGTGCCTCGTGCTCGGACTCTTCCTCAGCGGTGTCTTCATCCGGCTGGTGCGTGTCAACCTGCTGCAGACGATGAACGGCGACTACGTGGAGGCCGCGCGGGCCCGCGGCATCTCCGAGAAGCACGTGATCCGCCGTCACGCGTTCCGCAACGCCCTGGTCCCGGTGATCACCGTGATCGGGCTGCAGGTGGCGCTGACGATGTCCGGTGCGGTGCTCACCGAGAGCACGTTCAACTGGCCTGGGCTGGGCACGGAGCTGATCGACTACCTCAATGCTCGCGACTACGCGGCTGTGCAGGGCCTGGTGACCTTCTTCGCGATCATCGTGGTGGTGATCAGCGTGCTGGTCGACATCATCAACGCGCTGGTCGACCCGAGGGTGAGGTACTGATGAGGAGCTTCCTGGCTCGGCTCGCCAAGCCCTACCGCACCACCACGGGCACGGCCCGATGGCTGCTGCTGATCGGGCTGCTGATCACGGTCTTCTTCGTCGTGCTGGCGCTCTTCGCTCCCTGGCTGGCACCCACCGACTTCGCCCAGACCAAGGTCGACGGCCAGAAGCTGCCCAAGTTGGCCCCACCGTCCTCGCAGTACTGGTTCGGCACCAACGACCAGTTCTACGAAGTGCTGTCGCGCACGATCTGGGGTGCGCGTACAGCGCTCGAGGTGGTCGTCCTGTCGGTGCTGCTGTCGGTGGTGGCCGGCGTACTGCTCGGGGTGCTCTCGGGCTACGTCGGGGGCTGGACCGACCGGATGCTGGTCTTCGTCACCGACGCGATCTACACCATTCCCACCCTGCTGCTCGCGATCGTCTTCAGCTTCCTGCTCAGCGACCGGCTCGGGGGCGGCGTGCTGGCGGCCGCGCTGTCGTTGACGGTGATCTACATCCCGCAGTACTTCCGCGTCGTGCGCAACACCACCGTCTCCGCCCGAGAAGCGACCTACATCGAGGCGGCGCGCGCCATGGGCGCCCCCAACCGGACCATCATGGGGCGCTACCTGTTCGGCAACGTGATCGGCTCGGTGCCGGTGATCGGCACGCTCAACGCGGCTGACGCGCTGGGGACACTGGCGGCACTCGGCTTCCTCGGGTTCGGGATCCAGCCGGGGGAGGCCGCCGAGTGGGGCTACGACCTCGACCGCGCTCTGGACGACGCCGCAGCCGGGATCTGGTGGACCACGGTGTTCCCCGGCAGCGCCATCGTGCTGCTCATCGTCGGGCTGACACTGATCGGGGAGGGTCTCAACGAGACCATCAACCCGGTGCTGCGACGCCGGCGGCTGCGTGACGTGGTGCTGCCGAGCCGGTCGGAGTCCCAGGAGGCCGGTCGATGACATCACCGACGGTGGTGGACGCCGAGGACGTCCGCGTCTGGTACGGCACGGAGCGCGGTCCGGTCCGGGCGGTCGACGGGGTGACGTTCCAGGTCCGCAAGGGCGAGATCCTCGGACTCGTCGGGGAGTCCGGGTGCGGCAAGTCGACGCTGGGTCGCGGCCTGCTCGGGCTGCTGCCGGAGGGCGCCAGGATGGACGGCAGGCTCGCCGTGAACGGGGACGAGCTGCTCGGGCTGTCACCCAAGGAGATGCACCGGCGTCGCGGCGCCGAGCTGGGGATGATCTTCCAGGAGCCGCTGACCCGGCTCAACCCGCTGATGCGGATCAGCGAGCACTTCCTGGAGACGCTGCGCGCCCACGAGCCGTCGCTGACCAAGGACGAGATGAGGCAGCGCTCGCTCGAGGTGCTGCGACGCATGGGCATCCCCCCGACGAGGTGGCGCTCCTACCCCCACGAGTTCTCCGGTGGCATGCGGCAGCGGCTGATGATCGCCCTCGCCCTGGTGCTGCGACCGTCGTTCGTGGTGGCCGACGAGCCCACGACCGCGCTCGACGTGCTGGTCGAGGCCCAGATCATCCGCATCCTGCACGACCTGCGGCGCGAGTTCGACACCTCGCTGCTGCTCATCACCCACAACCTGGGGATCATCGCCGAGGCGTGCGACCGGGTAGCGGTGATGTACGCCGGCCGGCTCGTCGAGATCGGCGACGCACGAGCCGTCTTCAGCGATCCTCAGCATCCCTACACCCGGGAGCTCCTTCGCTCGACGATCTCGTTGACCACGACCGGTCTTCACTACATCCCCGGCGCACCACCGGACCTCGTGGACCCCCCGACCGGCTGCCACTTCCACCCCCGCTGCCCGGACGCGATGCGCGTCTGCGCCGAGCACTATCCGACCGAGGAGGATCTCCCGACAGGTCAGCGCGTGCGCTGCTGGGCGGCGATGCAGCGTCACGGCCTCACCGTCCTCGACGAGACCGAAGCCCGCACGCTCGAGCACGAGGAGCTGTCCGTTGCCGACGAAGCCTGAGCGTCCCGGCCACGCCGCCGACGCGACGTCCCGGCCCCTGATCGAGGTCGACGACCTCGAGGTGCACTTCCAGCTGCGGGGTGGCTCGCTGGCCCGGCTGCTGGGGCGTGACACCGGCACAGTCCGGGCGGTCGACGGGGTCTCGCTGGCCCTCCAGCGCGGCGAGGTGCTCGGACTGGTGGGCGAGTCGGGCAGCGGCAAGACCACCCTGGGACGGGCGCTGCTGGGGCTGGTCGAGGCAACCTCCGGGCACCTGCGCTACCACCGCGAGGACGACCAGGGCGCCCGCGTCGTCGACATCACGCAGTGCTCGGGCCGTCAGCTCCGCGGACTGCGCCGAGAGCTCCAGATGGTCTTCCAGGACCCGCACGCCGCCCTCAACCCGTCCATGAACATCGAGACTGCGGTCGGACACCCGCTGCGGATCCACGGGCTGGCCCGGGGCGAGGAGCTGCGCCGCCGCGTTGTCGAGTCGCTGGAGCGAGTGGGCCTGGCGCCGGCCGAGCAGTTCCTCGGCAAGTTCCCCTCCGACCTCTCCGGCGGGCAGAAGCAACGAGCGGTCATCGCCCGCGCGGCCATCCTGGGACCGGAGCTCATGGTGGCCGACGAGCCGATCTCGATGCTGGACATGAGCGTGCGCGCCAAGATCCTCGAGCTGATGCTGGAGCTCAAGGCGGACATGGGGCTGACCTACGTCTACATCACCCACGACCTGGCCACCGCGAAGTTCTTCTGCGACCGGGTGGCGATCATGTACCTCGGGCGGATCGTGGAGATCGGGCCCACCGAGGAGATCTTCGCCGACCCCAAGCACCCCTACACCCAGGCCCTGATGGCAGCGATCCCCGAGCCCGACCCGCGGAGGTCGATGCCGCGCGACCTGCCGCGCGGGGAGATCCCCGATGCCGCCCAGCCGCCACTGGGGTGCTCGTTCCACCCGCGCTGCCCGGTCGCGGTCCACCAGTGCGGCTGGGAGGCCCGCGACCTGCGCGTGGTGTTGGAGGACCACTGGACCCGGCGCGAGGCCGACGTCTACGAGCGCGACCGTCGGGTGCTGGGAGACCTGGATCGTCTCGACCACGCCGCGAAGGTGGTCACGGTCGGAGCCAAGGACCACGCGCAGGAGGCGCGGTCCCTGCTGGAGGAGATACGGCAGGAGGACCCCGAGGACCCCTTCTGGCGCGGGGTGGGCTCGATCGAGGTGACCGGCGACGGCGTCCGCGTGGAGTTCCAGGACGGCGAGGATCCGGCGCTGCGAGCTGCTGGCGGTGTGGAAGTGGCCTGCGTCCATTACGGCGAGAACGACCGGCGCTGAGGCACCCGTCGTCCGCTCAGTCGTCGTCCGCTCAGTCGACGTCCGCTCAGTCGACGTCCTCGGTGGCGAGACCGGGATCGAGGATCTGGCGAGGGGACACCTCGGGCAACGGCGGGGGAGTGCCGCCGTACGTCGGGCAGAGAGCCTGGTGCGAGCACCAGCCGCACAACGCGCTCTTGCGCGGGCGCCAGTCGCCGGTCTCGGCGGCCTTGGCGATCGCCTTCCAGAGCGCGTCGAGCTTGCGCTCGGTCGCCCGGAGGTCGTCCTCGTCGGGCCGGTAGCGCAGCACGTCGCCGCTGCCGAGGTAGATCAGCTGGAGCAGGGTGGGCACCTCGCCGCGCAGCCGCCACAGCACCAACGCGTAGAACTTCATCTGGAACAAGGCACGGGCCTCGAAGGCCTCCCCGGGAGCCCGCCCCGTCTTGTAGTCGACCACGCGCACCTCACCGGTGGGGGCGACATCCACCCGGTCGACGAAACCGCGCAGCAGCAGTCGGCTGTCGAGCACGGTCTCGACGTAGAGCTCCCGCTCGGCGGGCTCGAGGCGGCGAGGGTCCTCGAGCGTGAAGTAGCGGCGCACGCTCTCGCGGCACGAGGCCAGCCAGTCGACCAGGGGCTGCTCCTCCCCGGTGAACATCTCGGCGAGCTCGGGCTCGGCGGCGACCAGCTCCTCCCACGCCGGGACCACCAGCTGCGCCGCCCGCTCGGGCGTGCGTAAAGGGGCGGGGAGGTCGAAGAGGTCCTCGAGCACCTTGTGGACCACGGTGCCCCGGACCGCCGCGGGTGAGCTCTCCTCCGGCAGCCGGTCGATGGTGCGGAAACGGTAGAGCAGCGGACACGTCATGAAGTCGCCGGCGCGACTGGGGGAGAGCGACCCGAGCACCTCCACCCCGTCGACCTCACGGGCCCCGTCGCCGCGGGGGGTGTCGCCGCGGGGGGTGTCGCCGCGGGGCTGGGCACTGATCCGCGGTGCGTTGGTCGTCGAGGTGGGCGTGGTCATGTGTCGAACCCTAGGTCGGTACGGCGACATTTCTGGTGACCACGCCGCGCGACCCCGGCACGGTGGAGGACGGCCGCCGGCTGGACCGCCGGCTGGACCTTGTCACTGGCTGGGTCACTGGCTGGGTCACTGGCTGGGTCACTGGCTGGGCGCTCACCGGTACCTTGGGCGCGTGAGTGACCACGGCTTGGGCGCGCCCGCGCAGCAGGGCGACCGCGACGCGATCCGCATCGGGTCGATCGGCGGCGTCGACGTGCTGGTGCGGTGGTCGTGGTTCCTCATGGCCGCGCTCATCGCGTTCCTCCTGGTGCCGATGATCGAGCGCGCAGCGCCACAGCTGACCGGCGGGCTGACCTTCCTCGCAGGGGTGGTCTTCGCCGTCCTGCTGGCGCTCTCGCTGCTGCTGCACGAGCTCTCGCACGCCTGGATGTCCCAGCGTTTCGGCATCGAGGTCCGTTCGATCACCTTGCACTTCATCGGCGGGGTCACCGCGATCGACGGTGAGCCCGCGACCCCGAAGCAGGAGTTCGCGATCTCGGCGATCGGGCCGGCGACGTCGCTCGGCCTGGGTGGCGCGGCGTACGCACTCTTCCAGGTGACCCCCGACGGGCTGCTCTCGTTGGCGGTGGGACTGCTCGCCTGGGCCAACCTCGTGGTCGGGGCGCTCAACCTGGTCCCCGGAATGCCGCTGGACGGGGGACGCGTGCTGCGCGCAGCGGTCTGGAAGGCGACCGGCGACCCGCACCGGGGTCTGGAGGTCTCCGGGTGGGCCGGTCGGGTGGTGGCGGCCTTCGTGCTGGTGTCCCCGGCACTCCTCGGCGCCGCGGGTCGGCGGGTCGACATCTTCGACTACGTCCTCGCGGCCGTCATCGGGTGGTTCCTCTGGACGGCGGCGTCCTCGGCCATCGTGAGCGCCAAGGTGCGGGCGCGGCTGCCGCGCCTGCAAGCCCGTCGGCTGGCGCGTCGTACCGTCACCGTGGCCGGGGACACGCCGCTGTCGGAGGCGGTGCGGCGGGCCCGCGAGAACCAGGCCGGGGCGATCGTCTCCCTCGATGTCGACGGCCGACCGGTCGGTGTGGTCAGTGAGGGGGCGGTCCGGGCGACCCCGCCGGAGCGTCAGCCCTGGGTGCCCGTCGAGGCGGTGACCCGCACCCTCGGTCCCGAGCTCGCGTTGCCGGTGGACGTCGCGGGGGAGGACCTGGTGCGGCGGATGGCGCACGCGCCGGCCTCGGAGTACCTCCTGGTCGAGCCCGACGGCTCCGTCTACGGCGTCCTCGTCACCGCCGACGTCGACGCCGCCTTCGCCGCCGGAGGCTGAGGGGGCCGCCCGTGGGTTTCCCATGCTCCCCTGGGAAACTTGCACTTCCCACGCCAGGCAGCGCGGGGGAAGCAACAGCTCGGTGAGGGGAGTACGCCGACCGTGGAGTCGACCGAAGACCTCGGGGACGCGCCGCGCACCCGCCGCGGCCCGTTGCGCCCCGGCGAGTGGGTACGCCTGACCGACTCCAAGGGCCGCCGCCACAACTTCGAGCTTCGGCCCGGGGCGCGCTTCTTCTCCAGCAAGGGCCACGTCGAGCACGACGACCTGATCGACCGCGAGGAGGGCTTCACCGTCACCTCCTCCCTCGGCAGCGAGTACCTGGTCTTTCGCCCCCTTCTCAACGAGTACGTCGTGTCGATGCCCCGCGGCGCCGCGGTGGTCTACCCCAAGGACGCTGCCCAGATCGTGGCCTTGGCCGACGTGTTCCCCGGGGCCCGGGTCGTGGAGGCAGGGGCCGGGTCGGGCGCGCTCACCTGCTACCTGCTCCGCGCGGTCGGCCCGGACGGGTCGGTGTCGTCGTACGAGATGCGCGAGGAGTTCGCCGACGTCGCCCGGCGCAACGTCGAGCAGTGGTTCGTCGGCGAGCCCCCCAACTGGCGGCTCACGGTGGGCGACCTGGCCGTCGAGCTCCCCGCCGGTGCGGACCGGCAGGTCGACCGAGTGGTGCTCGACATGCTGGCCCCGTGGGACTGCGTCGAGGCAGTGGCGCAGGCGCTGGTCGCCGGCGGCATGGTGTGTGCCTACGTCGCCACCACCACCCAGCTGAGCCGGGTGGTGGAGACGTTGCGCGCCCACGGCGGCTTCACCGAGCCGCAGGCGTGGGAGACCCTGGTGCGCGACTGGCATGTCGAAGGACTGGCTGTCCGGCCCGGGCACACGATGGTCGGGCACACCGGCTTCCTGGTCACCGCACGACGTCTGGCTCACGGCCAGCGAGCACCGCTCAAGAAGCGCCGACCCGCCCCCGGCGCCTACGGCGAGGACTACACCGGGCCGCGGCCACGAGGCGTTCCGGCGCCGTCCATCGAGGGGCCCACCGAGGCTCCCCCAGGCGTGGCCGAGCCCGGCAGCTGAGTCGGACCACCTCGGTCCGACGGCGCAACCCGCCGGGGCGTGAACAGTGGTCGGTCCTCCAGCCGCGCAGTAGGTTGGAGGGCACAGCGCTGGACGACACGCTCGGAGGTGAGCCGCATGTCCGTGTCAGGGCACAGCTCAGGTGGCGGGTCCCGCACGCCGGAGGACTGGGAGGCCCAGGTGGCCTACCTCGAGCGTGAGGTGACCAGCCTGCGCCGCCGGCTCGCCGAGGCGCCGGGGTCGGCGCGGGCCGTGGAGCAGCGTCTTTCCGAGACCCAGCAGTCGCTCGCGGCGGTGACGGCACAGAACGAGCGGCTCGCCGAGACCCTGCGGGAGGCGCGGGACCAGATCCTCACGCTCAAGGAGGAGGTCGACCGCCTCGCGCAGCCGCCGTCCGGGTACGGCGTGTTCCTGCAGCGCAACGACGACGACACCGTCGACGTCTTCACCGGGGGCCGCAAGCTCCGGGTCAGCCTCAGCCCCAACGTCGACGCCGAGGAGCTGCGCAAGGGCCAGGAGGTGATGCTCAACGAGGCCCTCAACGTGGTGGCCGCGCTCGCCTTCGAGACCGTGGGCGAGACCGTCATGCTCAAGGAGATCCTCGGGGACGGTGAGCGGGCCCTGTGCATCGCCAATGCCGACGAGGAGCGCGTCGTACGGCTCGCCGACCCGTTGCGTGACTCCCCGATGCGCGCCGGTGACCTCCTGCTGCACGACCCCCGCTCGGGCTACGTCTACGAGCGCATCCCCAAGAGCGAGGTCGAGGAGCTCGTGCTCGAGGAGGTGCCCGACATCGCCTACGAGAGCATCGGGGGCCTGCGCGGACAGATCGACCAGATCCGCGACGCGGTCGAGCTGCCCTACCTGCACCCCGACCTCTTCACCGAGCACCAGCTCAAGCCGCCGAAGGGGGTGCTGCTGTACGGGCCGCCCGGGTGCGGCAAGACCCTGATCGCCAAGGCAGTGGCGAACTCCCTGGCCAAGAAGGTCGCCGCCAAGACGGTGGACACCGAGGACGGCAAGGCCGGCAAGTCGTTCTTCCTCAACATCAAGGGCCCCGAGCTGCTCAACAAGTACGTCGGCGAGACGGAGCGCCACATCCGGCTGGTCTTCCAGCGCGCCCGGGAGAAGGCAAGCCACGGCAATCCGGTCATCGTGTTCTTCGACGAGATGGACTCGTTGTTCCGCACCCGCGGCTCCGGGGTCTCCTCCGACGTGGAGAACACCATCGTGCCGCAGCTGCTCAGCGAGATCGACGGCGTGGAGACGTTGGAGAACGTGCTGGTGATCGGTGCCTCCAACCGCGAGGACATGATCGACCCGGCGATCCTGCGGCCCGGACGGCTCGACGTGAAGATCAAGATCGAGCGCCCCGACGCTGAGGCCGCTCGCGACATCTTCAGCAAGTACCTCATCGCCGAGCTGCCGCTGCACGCCGACGACTTGGCCGAGTTCGGCGGCGACCGCGAGGCCTGCGTCGCCGGGATGATCCAGGCGACGGTGGAGCGGATGTACACCGAGTCGGAGGAGAACCGCTTCCTCGAGGTCACCTACGCCGACGGTGACAAGGAGGTGCTCTACTTCAAGGACTTCAACTCGGGGGCGATGATCCAGAACATCGTCGACCGGGCCAAGAAGATGGCCATCAAGGACCTGCTCGACCTGGAGCAGAAGGGCATCCGGGTCCAACACCTGCTGCAGGCGTGCGTGGACGAGTTCAAGGAGAACGAGGACCTGCCGAACACCACCAACCCGGACGACTGGGCGCGGATCTCGGGCAAGAAGGGCGAACGCATCGTCTTCATCCGCACGCTCATCACCGGCAAGCAGGGCACGGAGCCGGGACGCTCCATCGACACCGTGTCCAACACCGGTCAGTACCTCTGAGCCCGAGGGCCGGCTCGCGCGGCGGCGCCGGTCAGCGGACCGCGACGCCTCGGTAGACGTAGGTGCCGAACCGGGTCAGTCCCGGTCCGGGCAGGTAGCCCCGTCGGTCCTCTCGCACCTCCAGCCCGGCCCCCTGCAGGAGCGCGACCGGGTCACGGGTCAGATGGCAGCCGCCGGCCACGCGTCGTTGCAGCGGCTCCAGCCGCCGTTGCCACCGGGCAACCCCGGGGTCGGGACTCGTGCCGTGCTCGACGAAATGGACTGTGCCACCGGGGCCCAGCACGCGACGCATCTCGGCGACCGCCGCCTCTGGACGTGGGATCGTGCACAGCACGAACGTCAGGAGAACGGCGTCGGCCGAGCCGTCCGGAACGGGGAGGCGCTCCCCGTCCAGCCCCACGCGGCGCACCTGGGACCGGGCGGCGGCGACCCTGGCCTGCGCCATCTCCCAGGCTCGGTCGTTGGGCTCCACCGCCGACACCAGGTCGACCGACCGGGGGTAGTGCGGCAGGTTCATCCCGGACCCGAAGCCGATCTCGACGACGTGGCCGCGCAGCCCGGCGCAGGCCTCCGCGCGCAGGCGGCTCACGGTCCCCGACGACAGGGTGACCTCGACGAGCCGCGGCAGGACCCGCTCCTCCCACCAGCTCACGGTATGGTCCTCATCGTTTGATCGCGGGCATTTCGGGGCAGGTTTCCGCTACTGACAAGGACGACGCAGCGGGGACGTCGCGAACAGCCGCCCGGCCCGGGCGGAGGGAAGGAACCGACATGTTGAAGATCATCATTGCCATTGTGGTGATCCTGGCGGTGCTGTGGCTCGTCCGGATGGTCATGGCTCGTGGTCGGACCGGCGCCTGACCGGACGACCGACACGACGCAGCTGGTGGCGGCGAGGCTCGGCCTCGCCGCCACCGCGCGTCTTCACACCGAATCTGTCGCAGGGGGACAGGCGCCGCCCTGGCCCGGGGCTCTCCCAAACCCCGGGCCGGCGACTGCCACGGCGAACCGTCCGCCAGCCCCACACCGAGGGCGCTGCTCCCACCAGAACCCTCCGAACGACCACTGCCAGCCCTCCCGTGCAGGCAGTGCGCGTGGCTGCTTGATGCTGATGAGACGGCCGGGACCCGTGGTCATGACGCGATCGTGGAACAATTCTTTGCGAGCCCCGTCCACGTAGGCTGCTGCCATGAGCGTGCGACGCGTCGTCGGCATGGAGACCGAGTTCGGCATCAGCGTGGCCGGGCAGCCCCAGGCCAACCCGATGGTGTCGTCCTCGCAGGTGGTCAATGCCTACGCCTCGGCCACGTTGCGTGCCCGGCGAGCGCGCTGGGACTTCGAGGAGGAGTCCCCGCTGCGCGATGCCCGCGGCTTCGACATGTCGCGCGAGTCCGCAGACCCGACCCAGCTCACCGACGAGGACCTCGGGCTGGCCAACGTCATCCTCACCAACGGCGCCCGGCTCTACGTCGACCACGCCCACCCCGAGTACTCCACGCCCGAGTGCACCAACCCGCTCGACGTCGTCCTGTGGGACAAGGCCGGCGAGCAGGTGATGTACGACGCCAGCCGCTTCGCGGCGTCCACGCCCGGGGTCGGGCAGCTTCAGCTGTACAAGAACAACACCGACAACAAGGGAGCCTCGTACGGCACGCACGAGAACTACCTTGTCACCCGCGCGACGCCGTTCGCCGACCTGGTCCGTCACCTGACGCCGTTCTTCGTCACCCGGCAGGTCTACTGCGGCGCGGGCCGGGTCGGCCGGGGGCAGGACGGCCGCGACGACGACTACCAGATCTCGCAGCGGGCGGACTTCTTCGAGGTCGAGGTCGGCCTGGAGACGACGTTGAAGCGGCCGATCATCAACACCCGCGACGAGCCGCACGCCGATCCTGAGCGGTGGCGCCGGCTCCACGTGATCATCGGCGACGCGAACCTGTGCGAAGTGGCGACCTACCTCAAGGTCGGCACCACCTCGCTGGTGCTCGCCATGGTGGAGGACGGGTTCATCCAGGACGACCTGAGCATCGACAACCCGGTGCGCACGCTGCGCCAGGTGAGCCACGACCCCACGCTGCGCCAGCTGGTGACCTTGCGCAGCGGCCGCAAGCTGACCGCGGTCCAGCTGCAGATGGAGTACCTGGCCTTGGCGCGCAAGTACGTCGAGGACCGCCACGGCAGCGACGCCGACGAGATGACCCTCGACGTCCTGGACCGCTGGGAGTCGGTGCTGGACCGGCTGGACCGCGACCCCATGCTGTGCGGCCGTGAGCTCGACTGGGTGGCCAAGCTCGAGCTGCTGCAGCGCTACCGCGACCGTGACGGGCTCGACTGGTCCGACCCCAAGCTGCACCTGGTCGACCTCCAGTACGCCGACCTGCGACCGGACCGGGGCCTGTACAACAAGCTGGTCGCGATGGGCAAGATCGAGCGGCTGCTCACCGAGGAGAGCGTCACCCGAGCCGTGCACGAACCACCCGAGGACACCCGCGCCTACTTCCGCGGGCGCTGCCTGGAGAAGTACGCCGGCCAGATCGCCGCCGCGTCGTGGGACTCGGTGATCTTCGACCTCCCGGGCCGCGAGTCCCTCCAACGGGTCCCGACCGTCGACCCGGTACGCGGGACCCGGGCCCACGTCGGTGAGCTGCTGGACCGGTGCGAGACCGCCGACGAGCTGGTCCGTGCCCTCACCCGGGCCTGACGTCGTCGCGACCCCGCCCCCTTCTCGACGGTCGACCCTGTCCAGACCCTGCGACGCGCTAGGTTTGCCCCAGACGATCGTGGAGGCAGCTCATGGCACAGGAACGGATCCAGCCGAAGAAGTCAGGCGAGGAGACCGAGCAGGTCGAGCAGACCGAGCCCGCTGAGGTCGCCGAGCGCAAGGAGCAGCTCGACGAGGACATCGACGCGATCCTCGACGAGATCGACGACGTCCTCGAGACCAACGCCGAGGACTTCGTGAAGTCCTTCATCCAGAAAGGTGGCCAGTGAGCTCCTCTCGACTTCCCGACGCCTACCTCGTCCCGGGTTCGTCCTCCTTCGCCGACTTCCTCGCAGCGCAGGCCCCCGAGCTGGCGCCGGTGCGCCGTACGCCGCCTCGCCTCGGGTGCTGGCGACCTCGCTCCCCACGGCACCACGATCGTGGCCGCGACGTACCCCGGCGGCGTGGTCATGGCAGGCGACCGGCGCGCCACCATGGGCAACGTGATCGCCCAGCGCGACATCGAGAAGGTCTTCCCCGCCGACGAGTTCAGCTGCGTCGGGATCGCCGGCAGCGCCGGCTTGGCCGTGGAGCTGGTGCGGCTGTTCCAGACCGAGCTCGAGCACTACGAGAAGATCGAGGGCAGTTCGCTCTCCACCGACGGCAAGGCCAACCGCCTGGCCACTCTCATCCGCGGCAACCTCGGCATGGCGATGCAAGGCCTGGCGGTGGTGCCGCTCTTCGCCGGCTACGACCGAGCAGCCGGCCAGGGCAGGATCTTCTCCTACGACGTCACTGGCGGGAAGTACGAGGAGACCGCCTTCCACTCGGTCGGGTCGGGGTCGCTGTTCGCACGCGGGGCGCTCAAGAAGCTCTACCGTGACGACCTGGACGCCGAGGGCTGCGTCACCGCGCTGGTCCAGGCGCTCTACGACGCGGCCGACGACGACTCGGCCACCGGCGGCCCCGACATGACCCGGCGGATCTTCCCCGTGGTCGCGGTGATCACCCCCGAGGGCTACCACCGGATGCCGGACGCGGAGGTCGCCGCCATCGCCGATCGGGTGATCGGCGCCCGCATGGAACGCCCGGACGGCCCGGCCGCCCCGCTGACCTGAGCCGCGACGACCACCGAGCGACCACCCAGGACCACCGAGGAGCCGCCATGAGCATGCCGTTCTACGTCTCGCCCGAGCAGCTGATGAAGGACCGTTCCGACTTCGCCCGCAAGGGCATCTCCCGGGGTCGCTCGGTCGTGGTGCTGCAGTATGCCGACGGCATCCTCTTCGTCTCGGAGAACCCGTCGGCCGCGCTGCACAAGATCAGCGAGATCTACGACCGCATCGCGTTCGCCGCGGTCGGGCGCTACAACGAGTTCGAGAACCTGCGCATCGCCGGCGTGCGGCTGGCCGACATGCGCGGCTACTCCTACCATCGCCGCGACGTCACTGCTCGCGGGCTGGCCAACGCCTACGCCCAGACGCTTGGGTGCGATCTTCTCCTCCGGCGGCGAGAAGCCCTACGAGGTGGAGATCTTCGTCGGCGAGGTCGGCGACGGCGTCGAGGACGACCAGATCTACCGACTCACCTACGACGGCCAGGTCGCCGACGAGCAGGGCTTCGCGGCGATGGGTGGCTCGGCGGACAACGTCACCACCCATATCAAGGAGCACTACCGACCCGACCTCTCGCTCGAGGACGCGGTCGGTCTGGCGGTCGCGGCGCTCGGCCACAACGAGACCGGCAGCGGCCGGGAGATTCCGGTGGAGTCGCTCGAGGCGGCGGTCCTCGACCGCACCCGCGTCCAGCAGCGCAAGTTCAAGCGGCTCACCGACGAAGCGCTGTCGGAGATCCTCAGCGGAGGCTGAGCGGTCGGCGGCTGCTTCAGCCAGCCGCTGACCCGGAGTCGGTGGTCGGACAGCGAGGCGCC
>CAWDDN010000037.1:0-44681 GCA_963801135.1 uncultured Actinomycetota bacterium
CTCCTCGGGCGGCGCCGCTACCAGTCCTGACGGCAGGCCGCCGGCCTGAGGGTGCGGCTCCGAGAATGCTCGATTCGGAGGGCGGGCTCGTTGAGCCGACGTTGAGCCATCGTTGAGGGGGTGTTGAGGCACCCTCGGCACAGTGGGCCGAACTCGTCGGAGGAGCCCACGTGTCCGCGATACCCACCTACGTCCACGGCAGCGACCCGATCTCCCGCGCGGGGGTGCACAGCCAGCTCCGGGCACGGCCCGAGGTCAGCTGGTCGAGGAGATGGCGGTCGACGAGGCAGTGGTCGCGGTGGTGGTCGCCGACGAGCTCGATGAGGAGGCCACCCGTGTGGTCCGGGCGCTGTGCCGCGGCGACCGTCCCCGGATCGTGCTGGTGGCTACCACGATCGACGAGTCGACGCTGGTGGCGGCGGCCGAGGCAGGCGTGGGCGGTCTGGTTCGTCGCTGCGAGGCGACCGCTGACGGGCTCGACCCGCGCGATCGTCAAGGTCGCGGCCGGGGAGGGGGAGGTGCCGGCGGACCTGCTGGGCCGGCTGCTCCAGCAGGTCGGGCGGCTGCAGCGACAGGTGCTGACGCCTCGGGGCCTGACGTTCGCGGGCTCTCTCGCCGGGGAGACCGAGGTGCTCCGGCTGGTGGCCGAGGGCCACGACACCGCCGAGATCGCTCAGCAGATGTGCTACAGCGAGCGGACCGTCAAGAACGTGCTGCACGACCTGACCACGCGGCTCCAGCTGCGCAACCGCACCCACGCCGTGGCCTACGCGATGCGCGAGGGTCTGATCTGACGGTGCCGGCGCGGTGGTCAGGCGCGACCAGCAGGCCTTCCAGAGTGCGGGTGGCGGCGCGCGCCGCGATCTGGGTCGGGCGGCTGGACAGCGGGTGGCGCTCCACGCCCCGCCAGGTCTTGCAGGGCGGCCGTGGCGCGGCCTTGACCTGCGTCGGGCGGCGTCGCGGCCGGCAGACCGAGCCGGGAGGCGGCTCGTGGCCCCGCGCCCCCCATCAGCAGGTCGAGCTCGGAGGCACGCGCTCGGGCAGCGACAGCTCGCCCGGCGCGCAGGCGAGGAGGACCCGGACCTCCTCGAACTCGTGGGCGCCCGAGGTGATCTCCTCGAGCCGGCGCAGCAGGTCGCACGCTGTCGGCGGCAGGCGTCCGCACGCAGCAGCGCGCTCGAGCGCGGCGACCGCGGACCGTGCCTTGAGCACCCGCGCACGCGACTCGAACTGCACCAGGACGACGTCCTGCAGCCGGTCCAGGCCAGTCGAGGACGTCAGCAGCGAGGCCAGGTCCTGTGGACGTCGGCGACCGCGCCCGACCCGGAGCAGCTCGACGCAGGAGCGGACGCCGAACAGGCCCAGCCGGTCGAGCAGGGCGATGCGCTGCTCCGTGGGGACGCCGACCGGGCTGGGTCGGGCTCGCGAACCGGTCCGCGGTGAGGAGCAGCTCCTCGCGCTCGTCGGTCCGGCGCTCGGCGAGCGGCGGCCAGGGCGGCGTACTCCGCCTCGCGCAGCGTCACCGCCGCGTGCCCGAGCAGACCCGTTCACGGGCACGACCATCGGGCAGAGGCGACGCAGCCGGCTGTCGGCCTCGTAGCGCCGCGCGACCCGCTGCGGCGACCTCCATGCGCGTCGAGCCGGGAGGAACCGATCTCGTCCGCCCGCGACAGCACGCCCACAGCGTTCACCGGGCGTCCCGTGCGCCACCTCGTCGTCGTGGAAGGCCTCGAGGAAGCGCAGGTCTGAGGCGTGGGTATGGCGCAGCAGGTACAGCACGGCGTCGGCCACCGGGGCTCCGTCCTGCGCTCCGCCGACATCACCTCGTGGGTGCGCGCGGAGACGTCGGTCGACGATCGAGGCGATGCCCGGGGTGTCGATGAGCGTCGAGGTCGCTCCAGCCGGCTGGTGGGCCAGCCGACCTCCAGGTGGTCGATCGTCTCGGGTGCGTGGCCGCCCAGGTCGACCTCGAGCGCGCCGTCGCGACGCAGGTAGGTGCGCTCCTCGGCCTCGCCTTCGCGTGGGTGGAGCACGACGTAGGGGCGTGTGGAGTGGCGGTACCAGGTCACGAGCTTGGTGCACTCCCCGGCGTCGGTAGGGGCGAGCTCCTCACCGATCAGCGCGTTCAGCAGGGTGGACTTGCCTGCCTTGACCTTGCCGGCGATGGCCAGCCGGATCGGCCCTCGAAGCCGGTCGAGGATCTGGCTGCCTCTCTGCCGCGTCCTGCCTGGTTCGTGCTCGCTGGACGGCGTCGCTCGAGCAGTGACTCGATCCGCGTCGGTCAGCTCAGCCACGGCGAGCTCCCCACCAGCGCGGGCTCCGCCGAGGTGGACACCGAGCGCAGCGTGCCGCGGATCTCGGCCAGCCTGGTCGCCTCCTGCTGCAGCTCGGTGGTCCGGCGTGACCTGGCCTCCGGCAGCAGCGCGGCCGCTCGATGAGCCGCGGTCAGAGCACCCGCGGCGGATGCCTGCAGGGTCTTTGCTCGGGCCTGGAACTCGTCGCGCAGCCGGCGCTGGGTGCGCCGAAGCGCGTCGCGGGTCTCCTTGTTCATCTCGAAGGCGACCTCGTCGACGAACTTGCTCGCCGCAGCCTTGGCCTGGTTCTGGCGGTGGCTGCGCTGCCGCTTCCCCTCGTCGCGCAGGAGCTTGCCGCCGATCCCCATCGTGAGCAGCGCCGCCGGTGCCAGGACCACCGACAGCGAGGCGAACCCGGCGCCCACCAGCGAGAACGCGACCATCGGCACCAGTGCGGTCGTCCGTGCGGTGATCATCATCGACTGCAGTCGGCCCCCGGGCATCGCGAGGCTGGCCGCCGAGGGCAGGTGCCGCTCCTCCAGGGCGCGGGTGATGTGGTCCAGGTCGAGCTCGACCGCCTCGCCGGCGTCCAGGTCGAACTGCGTGGAGACGACCTCGGCCAGCTCCTCGGCCCTGCCGATGAGCAGGTCGCGGTTGGCGACGCCGGCGGCGGCGACCTCTCGGCGCAGCCAGCGCTCGATGTCCGGCCACGAGGTGCGTGGATCGGTCTGGTCGATCAGCTCGCGGACACCTCGAAGGACCTCGCGCAGGCGTGCCTGGAGGTCGTGCTCGATGTCGGAGGCAAGGTCCTGGACACCGTCGGTCAGGGTCTGCTGCCACGACGCGTCCGGGGCGCCGAGGGCGCCAGCGCGCCGGGTTGCCTGGTCCAGTCGATCGACGACGGCGGGACGATCCTGTGGTTCGGCGAGCACCACCCGCTCGGCGTCGGACTCGTGGGCCAGCTGGCTGGTGACGAAGTCGACCTCATGGGCGACGGTCGCGGCGGAACGAAGGCTCGCTCCCTGGACCACGTCGCGGGCCAGGAACTCGACAAGTGGTGCGAAGCCGCTCTCCTCGTTCAGCTCGGGCTGACGCACGGCACGCAGGCGCAGGAACGAGGAGACGGGGAGGACCGGTATGTCGATGCCGGCGCGCGCCAGGTGAGCCCGGTTCAGCTCCACGATGCGTCTCCACTGGCGGTGCAGGTCGGTCTTGGTCACCACGAAGGCAGCGGTGGGGCATCGCGCAGCGCCGAGGTGAGGAACTCGCAGCTCCGGCTGGGTCAGCTCCTGCGAGGCGTCGGTGACGAAGAGCACGCCGTCGACCCCGTGCAGGCTGGCCAGCGACACCTGGCCGTGCACCGACTCCAGACCTCCGACGCCGGGGGTGTCGAGAAGTCGCAGCCCCGACCGCAGGATCCGGTGCGGGACGCAGATCTCGACGGACTGCACCTCCCCGCGACGGTCGTCGTCGGACTCGCTGACCAGTGCTCGTGAGGTCCTCCGGCGCGACCCGTCTCGTCTGGGGCTTCTCCCCCGGGGCTGCTCGAAGGTGGGCAAGGACATCCAACGTGTCGCCGTACCTCACCAACGTGGGCACGCCGGTCACGATGTCGGCGTCGACCGGGCATGCTGCGGTCTGGATCAGCGCGTTCACCAGCGTGCTCTTGCCCCGCTTGAACTCGCCGACGACTGCGACCGTGACGTCGCGTGCTCGAGCCTTGCTGCGGGCCTCGGACAATCGGGCTGAGAGGTCGGGACGCTTGCGGGCCGCGGCCAGCTCCTGGCTCGTCTCGATCGCCGACACCAGGGCCGTCGTGGCGGGTCGGGGGGGTGCCGGAGCGCGGGGTGCTGAGGCACGCGGTGCCGGTGCCGGTGACGGTGCCGGTGCCGCTGTGGAGGGTGCGGGGGGTCGATGTTGAGCTCCGGACGACCCGTCCCCGTGATCCGTCCACTCCAAGAAGTGGTTGCAGTTGGCGCAGAAGGCCGCATCCTCCTGGTTGAGGTGGTGGCAGCGACCGCACCTACGTGTCATGACTCCTCGAGGAGGGGGTCGGATGGATGTCCCATTCTTGTCAGAATAGCGACATAATCGCGGGAGGGCACTGCTCGAGGATCAGCGGAGCGGGAGATCGAAGCGAGGGCCGATGGCTGCGGAAGCCCAGTGCGACACATGCGGGGAGATCAACGCCGCCGATGCGTCGTTCTGCCTCTTCTGCGGTGCCTATCTCGGCTGGGACGCAGCGCCGCGCACCCAAGGGCAACCTGCGCAGCCAGCGGCGCCTGAGCAGCCGGACCACGTGGCTCACCCCTCCGATGCCCCCGCGCCTTCGACACCCCCACCGGGACAGCAGCGGGCCGAGCCCGGATCGGCGCAGTCCACGCAGCCACAGGCGCCGCAGTCGGCTCCTTCGACACCTGCGGCCTCCACGGCCGAGCAACCCGTGCAGTCGGTGCCCGCCTCGGGCCGGTCCTGTCCGACCTGCGGGAAGGACAACGACTCGTCGCTGCGCTTCTGCTCACGCTGCGGGCTGACCCTGACAGCGGCCGCGACGGGAACGTCTCGACTCGCCCCGGCGGCCGCGACCTCGCCGCAGAAGGGCCACTTCGGCGGGTCTGAAGACCGAGCGGCGCGACGTGCCTACCGTCGCAGCCTCCCGCCTCTCTACCGCTGGCGGCGCGTGGCGCTCAGCCTGCTTGCCTTGGTGGTGCTGGTCGGGCTTGCCTTCCTGCTGGCCGGAAACCCCGTCCAGCTGGCCAAGCAGGGCTGGTATGAGCTGACCGACCGCACCGAGCGGATCGAGGGGGTCACGGCGTCGTCGCCAGGGCAGTCGGAGCGATCGCCGGAGAACGCTGTAGACCGCAACCCTTCGACGTACTGGGCGCGGGCGTGGAACCCGGAACAGGGGGAGACTGAGGGCTGTGCTGAGGCGGAGAACGCCGGTGCTCTGGTGCTCAGCTGGGAGGTTCCGACCCGGGTCCGTGAGCTGCGCGTGGACGCGGGTCTCCGGGAGGTCAGCGACCGGGACAAGCAGCACCGACCCAGGACGCTGCTGGTCTCCTTCCGCGGGCCTGGTGACTCCGAGCGCTCCTGCGAGAAGCTCACACTGAGCGATGATCCGGCCCGCCAGACGATCGGCCTGGACACCGGCTCCGAGGTGGACTCGCTGACCTTGTCCATCGGCTCGGTCTACCCTTCCAAGACAAGACCGGAGGAGCTCGGCCCGGTTGCGATACGTGAGGTGCACGTCCGGGCGCGACCCTGATCCCGGGTGGTGCTCAGAGTCCCTCGGTGCCGCTCGGCTCGGCGGAGGGCGGCTCGGCTTCACCGAGAATGCGGTAGCTGACCAGGCAGGCGTCCGCAGGCCGGGCTTCTCCGGCTTCCTCGAGCGTGGTCCAGGCTTGGTCGCAGGCCGCCTTCGACTCTTCGTACGACGCGCCGTCCACATAGGCCACCCACAAGGCCTCCGGCTGGGGAGACGGAGCAGCGCTGGGGCTGTCCGTCGGCACAGCGGTGAGCTGTTGCACCGAGTAGTCGGAGGTGGGGAGCATCTGGGCGGGGATATCCAGACCCGTTAGCTCGGCAAGCCGTGACTCGATGAGCGCCTGACCGGCGGGATCCGTCTCTGGGCTACTCGCCAGCGGGGTGATGAACTCCTGGGGTTCGTTGCCTCCCGGGCCTGGACCGGAGGGCGACGGCGGTGGTTCGCCGAGGTCCTCGATATCCGGCGTGACTGTCTCCTCAGGCGTCGGCGCCTCGGACGGCTCCTCCTCGGGTGTTCCTTTCGGCTCGGTGGCGTCGCAGACCTTCTCGGTCTTGTCCGACTCCTTCTCCTCGCGCACGGCGGTGAGCCGGAAGCACATGGACGTGTCGGCAGGCAGGGCTGCCTCCACGGCGGTGGCGGGTCCGATCTCCAGTGGCTCCAGCTGGTTGGGCTTGTCGGGGTACTCGTAGTAGAGCCGGAAGCTGTCCACGTCCTCCATCTCGTCCCATACCAGGGTTACCTGCTCGTCCGACTCGTTCTCGGTGCTCCTGAAACCTGTGGGCACGTCGGGGTTGACCACGTCGTCCTCGGCCACCGGCGCGTCGCCGCGGCTGTTCCACGCCCACGCGGCACCGCCGATCCCCAACAGCAGGAGCAGCACGGCGGCCACCACGACCAGCCGGGTCAGGATCGGCTTCTGCTTGAAGGCTCCGTCGACGACGGGACGCTCGGGGGTCGAGGTCACCGGACGGGCCACGCCGATCACCTCCGGCTCCTCGGGCTCGAGGGTGATCTGGAACGGCAGTCGCTGCTCGCTGCCGCGGAGCACCGGGTGCCGGGTGCGGACCTTGACCCGCGCCACCGCCTTGCCCCCCAGCGGCACCTCGAGCACCTGAGGGGAGACGAGGAAGCCGAGCGCCTCGTCGGGGTCCTGCGCAGCCACCCGCAACCGCGCCGGCGCGTTTCCCCAGTTGCTGACCCGCAAAGCGTGGCGACCACTCCACCGTCCGGCCGAGGCCGCCGGGGTGAGCTCGGCCTGCAGCCCGGAGACCGTGCCCAGGTCGAGGTCGCCCTCGACGACGGCGCTTGCCGTCTCGTCGACCTGCGAGCGTGCCCGCACACCGAACGGCAGTGCGCCACCCTGTGTCTGGGGTCCTGCAGGTGGCGCGAACGTCACCACGGCGGACTCCTCCTGCTGTGGGTACACCGAGATCGTCGGCGGGGTCACGGTGGCCCACGGCATCGACGTCTGGGAGACCACGTCGAGGTCGTATCCTTCGACCCGGTTGCCCGGGTTGAAGACCGAGACGACGAGGCTCACCTGGCCCCCTGGCTCCACACTCACCTGCGTGGGCTCCAAGCGGAGCACCGGCTCGGTCACGGCGTACCCCTCCCCGCTCGGCAGCAGACCTTCCCAGGCTAGTGAGATTGGCCGCGGCTGGCACCCCTTCGACCCGCGACGACGGCGCATCCCTCGATGCCCGAAGGGGCAGCCATCGATGCACCCGAGGGGGTACGAGTTCGGGTGACCCACGCGGTGCTGCTGCCTGAGACTCTTGGGGTGATCCACGACGTGGACTCGGCGTTGGCCGCGCTCATCGAGCGGGAGGCGTCCGGGACGAAGAGTGTCGAGGTCGTCTTCGACGCCCCGACCAAGGACTGGGCAGGCCGGCGCAACGCACCGACGGTCGACGTCTACCTGTACGACATCCGGGAGGACCTGCGTCGACGCGAGCGGGGGCTGATCAACGAGTACGACGGAGACCTGGTGACCGCCCGACACCTGCCACCCCGCTTCTTCAAGCTCTCCTACCTGGTCACGGCGTGGACGCAGCGGCCCGAGGACGAGCACCGGCTGCTGTCCTCCTTGCTGGCGTGCTTCATCAGGCACGAGTCCCTGCCGGGCGAGCTGCTCACCGGTGGGCTCGCGGAGATGGGGATGGCGGTGCCGTTGACGGTTGCGCTGCCACCCCCGGAGGACCGCTCGTTCGCCGACGTCTGGTCCGCGCTGGGCGGTGAGCTCAAACCCTCGCTCGACCTTGTCGTCTCGGCACCGACGTGGACCGGACGCGTCTACCCCGTCGGCCCCCCGGTGGACGAGCCTCCCAAGGTCGCCATGGGCGGGGTCTCCGACTGGCCGCCCACCGAGGTCGCCACCGGGCGAGGACGCAGTGCGGAGGCGGAGACTCCCTCGCGCAACGGACGGGCCAAGGACGAGGACCCGCCGCCTCGGGCGCGGAAGCGGACTCCCCGGAAGCGGGCTCGATGAGTGCGGGCTCCTCGGCGGCGACCACGCGTCGTGCTGTCGGCACCGAGCTGGCCGTGCTGCTCGCGCGGGTCGAGGACCGGGTCCGGCGCGCGGTGGAGCACCGCCGACAGGGTGACCCGATGCCGGACGACCCCTTCCGCGGTCTCTACGTCAGCGACGACCACGTGGACCGTCTGCTGGAGGGGCCGGACCCGTTGCCTGCCGACCCCCTGCCTACCGACCCGTTGCCGGCGCAGCCGGGGCCGGCGAGCGGTATCTCCTCACCCGTCGGCGCCGGACCACTTGCCGATCTCATCGCGGCGGCGCAGCTCAGTCCGACCGAGGTCGACCTCCTGCTCCTTGCCCTCGTGCCCGACCTCGACAGCAGGTTCGAACGTCTCTACGGGTATCTCAACGACGACGTCACGAGGCGCCGGGCCAGCGTCGGGCTTGCTCTGGAGCTGGCCGGGGTCTCGGCCTTGTCCGCCTCGGCGCGTCGTACCTTCGGCCAGTCCGGGGCCCTGGTGCGGCAGGGGCTGCTCGTCGTCGAGGACCTCGAGCGTCCGTTCCTGACCAGGTCGCTGCGGGTCCCGGACCGCGTCACCGGCTATCTCCTTGGCGACCCGAGCCCCGAGCCGACGCTCCTGCCCTTCTTGCAGGACGTCGAGGGCTACGACTGCACCCAGAGCCGGCAGCTCGGTGCCGCGCTCTCTGCGGGCGGTGGTGCCGCGCACGTCCGAGAACGGGAACACGGCACCGGGGTAGCGGTCGCCGTTGCCGCGCTGGCGTCGTTGGGCCGCTCCGCGCTGGTCCTCGACCTCACCTTGGTCGCCCGCAGTCCGGACCCGCAGACCGCCGTCGTCGACGCGGCGCGCGAAGCACTGCTCGTAGGCGGGGGTCTGGTCGCTGGGCCGGTCGAGGCGCTGGCGGAGGCGCACCTGGAGGCTGTTCAGGTGCTGACGCCATGGCAGGTCCCCCTGGTGTGGGTGGGCACCACGCCCTGGGATCCGCAGTGGACGACCACGACTCCGCTCGTGGTGGAGGCTCCCGTGCTCGGTGCACGGGACCGCACCGCGTTGTTGCGTCGACACCTGGAGCGCCTGGGCGCGAGGGTCACCGCCGAGGACGTCGGCGCCCACCTCTCCTTGGGGCCGGCCCAGGTGCAGCGTGCGGTGGCGGCGGCACGGTCGTCCGCGCTGCTCACCGGTGGCTCTGTTGACGCGGCCGCCCTGCGGGCCGGGGTGCGGAGCCAGAACTCGTCCGGGCTGGAGCGGCTGGCCCGGCGGATCGAGCCTGAGGTCGGCTGGTCGGACCTGGTGCTGACCCCGGGGGTACGTCGTTCGCTGCAGGACCTCTCCGCCCGGGCGCGGCACCGCGACCAGGTCCTGCTGGACTGGCGGATGCGGCGCGGCGGCGGACGAGGCCGCGGTGTCACGGCGCTCTTCGCCGGCGACTCGGGAACCGGAAAGACAATGTCTGCCGAGGTGATCGCCGGTGACCTGGGTCTGGACCTCTACACCGTCAACCTGGCCACCGTGGTCGACAAGTACATCGGCGAGACCGAGAAGAACCTCGAGCGGATCTTCAGCGAGGCGGGCGGGGTCAACGCCGTGCTGTTCTTCGACGAGGCCGACGCGATCTTCGGCAAACGCAGCGACGTACGCGACGCGCACGACCGCTACGCGAACATCGAGAGCGCCTACCTGCTGCAGCGCCTGGAGACCTTCGACGGCCTGGCGGTGCTGGCCACCAACCTCCGAGCGAACATCGACGAGGGCTTCACCCGCCGCCTGGATGCGATCATCGACTTCCCGGCCCCGACCGCGGAGCTGCGCGCGGCACTGTGGCGCATCTGCCTTGCTCCGCCTCTGCCGGTCTCGGAGGACATCGACCTCGAGTTCTGCGCCGAGGCGTTCGAGATGTCGGGAGGCAACATCCGCTCGGCCGCCACCACCGCGGCCTACCTCGCTGCAGATGAGGGGGGCCCGGTCACGATGATGCACCTGATCGCGGCCGTCGAGCAGGAGTACCGCAAGCTCGGACGGCTGGTGCTGGAGAAGGAGTTCGGGGACTATCTGGCTCTGCTGTCCCTCGATGACGGTTGACCCGAATCGGCCAGGGCGTCTGGAGGGCGGTCCAGCGGCGCGGCCAGGACACGGTGCCCGGTCGGGCAGCAGGTGCTGCCCTCGTACGCGGGCCTTCGGCCTGAGTCGCGTCGCCGCCCGGATGCGAGTCTGGGTGTCCTCAGACCCAGGCGGGAGGCGATCCCATGCGTGAGCACAGCTTTGACCAGGAAGAAACCGCCCTGCGCCCGAAGGCGGGTCGGATCGAGGAACCGGTGGGCGACCAGGCCGGTCGGGCGGCGGCAGAGGGCCGCAGCGACGTTCTCGGACCCGGCGACGTCCTGGGGCTGCAGCGCAGTGCCGGCAACAGCGGGGTGTCATCGATGGTCGAGGAGGACCGGTCCCCGGTCCACGACGTGATCTCGAGCGGCGGCAGACCCCTCGAGCCCGAGGTGCGCGAGGACATGGAAGGGCGCCTGGGACACGACTTCAGCGACGTCCGCGTGCACGACGACGCGGCGGCCCACCAGTCCGCACAGTCGGTGAACGCCCACGCCTACACCGTCGGGTCGAACGTCGTCTTCCAGCGCGACAAGTACGACCCTTCGTCGAGTGACGGCAAGGTCATGCTGGCCCACGAGCTGACGCATGTGGTGCAGCAGCGCAGCGGCCCCGTGGACGGCACGCCCGCCAGCGGCGGCATCAACGTCAGCGACCCCTCCGACCGGTTCGAACGTGAGGCCTCGACGAACGCCGAGCGGGTGATGGCGGACCCCACACCGCCGGCGGCGCACTCGGGGAGTGAGGTCGCCCAGCGTGAGGTCGACCCCGCCGCCACGCCGTCGACGGTAGCGGAGGTGCAACGCCAGGAGGACGAAGAAGAAGAGGAGCCCACCGCGCAGGGGTCGTTCGTGCAGCGCGAGGCCGAGGAAGAGGAGGAGGACGAGGCGCAGGCCTAGGTCGGCGCCGCCCGATCCGAGAGGGCCGATCTGAGAGGGCCGATCCGAGATGGGTGACCTACGTCGGAGCGTCGACTCCGCCCGGGACAAGGTCAGCGACGCACTCGCGTCGGGGAGACGACGGGCCGGTCAGTCGCGCACCCGGCCACCTGGTCGGGCCGCGGGGATGCTCGCGATGCAGCGAGCCGCGGGGAATGCCGCCGTCAACGCCCTGGTCGCGGCCAAGCTGAAAGGCCCCGGTGAGGACGCAGCCTCCGACATCAACAAGGGGCTGCGGGAGATCCGGCGCGACGACCCGTCGGTAGACCTCGTCGAGGCGGGGCTGAAGCGAGCGAAGGCTGTCGGCATCCCCGTCGACCTGGAGGGCAAGAAACCGCCCCCGTCGGCGCTCGCCGTCACCAAGACCGGTTTCGGTCCGGGCTCGGTGCCCACCAAGAAACCCCCGCCACCGACCAAGGCCGTCCCCAAGACCAGCAAGCTGGGCAAGGCAGCGGCCAAAGCCCCCATACCTCCGGTGAAGTCGACGGGCGGCAAGCCCGGCAAGGGCGGTGGGCCTGGACCGGGAGGTGGCGGAAGCCCCGGCGGCGGTGGCGCGGCGCCGGCGTCCCAGGTCGATCCGCTCCAGCCGCCGGTGCCACCGACGATGGTCGGGCCGGAGGAGGATCCGGCGTTCACGAACGTCACCGGAGCCGTCAAGAAGGTGGCCTCGGTGAAGAAGGCTCATCCTCCAGCAGCAGCCAAGGCCAAGGAAGCACAGGAGGCCGCGCTGGCGCCTGCGGACGACATGTCCTCACAGGCGAACGCTGCCAAGGCCGACAGCATGGACGCCCAGCAGCCCGGGTCGTTCGACAAGAAGGCGTTCATCGCTGCAGTCAAGACCGCGATCGAGGCGAAGTCTCCCAAGACCTTGAAGGAGGCCGACGAGTACAAGGAGTCCGGCAAGGCGGGGGAGGTCAAGGGCGAGGTCCAGGGCCTGGTCTCCCAAGGCAAGGACGAGCAGGGCAAGGACATCGCCACGGCCACCGAGGCGCCGCCAGACACGTCCAAGGCGGTGCCCAAACAGGTCACGCCGATGGCCGATGAGGATGCCGGCGCTGCCGCCCAGGTGCCCGCCACCGGCGCCGTACCGAAACCCGCTCCGGCGGAGCAGACCAACCTGGAAGCCGGCAAGCACCAGGTCAACAACGAGATGGCAGACGCGGACGTCGACGAGAAGCAGATCGAGGAGTCCGGGGAGCCGGAGTGGCAGAAAGGTCTGCAGGACAAGAAGGAGGCCGAGAAGCACGCCGACACCGCTCCCGCGGAGTTCCGCGCCCAGGAGCAGGAGGTCATCGCCCAGAACAAGACCGAGGCCGAGCAGACCAGCGCCGAGGGAATGGCAGGGATGCAGGGCGCCAAAGGTGCTGCACTGGCCAAGCTGGTCGCCGACAAGGGCAAGGCCAAGTCGAAGGACGAGTCGAAGCGCGCCCAGGTGACCACCAAGATCCAGGGCATCTTCACCGCCACCGAGACCGCGGTGAAGAAGATCCTCGACGGCATCGACCCGAAGGTGGAGAAGGCGTTCGAGAAGGGCGAGGCGAAGGCTCGTGCCATCTTCGAGAACTACGTCGCCGCCAAGATGTCGGCCTACAAGAGAGACAGGTACGGCGGATGGCTGGGCGGTCTCAAGTGGGCGAAGGACAAGCTCGTCGGGATGCCCGACAAGGTCAACGAGTTCTACGTGGCCGGCCGGGAGCTCTACCTCAAGGAGATGGACAGAGTCATCTCAGGTGTGGCCGACATCGTCGGTGGTGACCTGACTGCGGCGAAGAAGCGGATCGCCAAGGGCCGCGCTGACATAACCACCTACGTGAAGAGCCTGCCTGCAGACCTGAAGAAGGTGGGGGCGCAGGCCTCGGAGGAGATCAACGAGAGCTTCAACCAGCTCGAGGAGGACGTCCAGAACAAGCAGGACTCGGTCGTCGACACCCTGGCCACCAAGTACGTCGAGTCTCGCAAGCAGCTGGATGCCCGCATCGAGGAGCTGCAGGCAGCCAACAAGGGTCTCGTCGACAAGGCAATCGGTGCCATCAAGGCGATCATCAACACGATCAAAGAGCTCGCCGCGATGCTCAAGAACGTCCTGGCTCGCGCAGCAGGGGTGGTCGGCAAGATCATCAAGGCGCCGGTGAAGTTCCTCGGCAACCTGATCGCCGGCGTCAAGGGCGGAATCCTGCGGTTCAAGGACAACATTCTCGAGCACCTCCGCAAGGGCCTGATGGGCTGGCTCTTCGGAGCGCTCGCCGAGGGTGGGGTCGAGCTCCCCGAGAGCTTTGACCTCAAGGGGATCATCAAGCTGCTGGCGTCGATCTTCGGGCTCACCTGGCGCAACATCCGCAGCCGTCTGGTCAAGCAGATTGGCGAGAAGGCCATGGGTGCGGTGGAGAAGGGCGTCGGGCTCTTCCAGACCATCGCCACCGAAGGCGTCGGTGGGCTGTGGGAGATGCTTTTGGAGAAGCTCGGGGACGTCAAGGAGATGATCCTCGAGCAGGTCAAGGACTTCGTAGTCACGAAGATCATCACCGCGGGCATCACCTGGCTGATCGGGTTGCTGAACCCGGCGGCGGCCTTCATCAAGGCCTGCAAGCTGATCTACGACGTCGTGATCTTCTTCGTGAACAATGCCGCGCGCATCAAGAGGTTCGTCGACACGATCCTCGACTCGGTCTCCGACATCGTGCGCGGCAACGTCGGCGGTGTCGTCGGCAAGATCGAGAACGTTCTCAGCCAGATGGTGCCGATCATCATCGGCTTCCTGGCCAGTGTCATCGGGCTCGGCGGCATCGGACAGAAGGTCCGCAAGATCGTCACGGCGCTCAAGCGCCCGGTCAATAAGGCCCTCGACTTCGTGATCAAGAAGGGCTTGAGGCTCGCCGGTCCGCTCATCCGTGGGCTCAAGGGCATCGGGAAGCGGGTCAAGGCGAAGGTCGCTGCGGGGAAGGCCTGGGTGCAGGGGCAAGGTTCGTGCCGTGCGGGACCGGCTAACAGGGGGTGGCCGTGCGGCGGCACGTGAGGTCGCAGGCCAAGCTGTGGCATCTATCGGAAGTGCCGACGCCGCGGCCCGCGTGCGGTCTGCTGCCAGCGCCGCCGGTCAGCGGCACCTCGCTGGGAAGGGGTCGATCGAGGTTGCAGGTCTCCCGCTCGTTCAGCGCACATCCGTTGCGGTGCACACGGCCAACTCTGTGCCAGGAGCCGCTGAGCGCGGGGTGCGAAGCAGTCGCAACCCACGCAGCCCGCTGCAGCCGCCGAGCTGCTGACGATCATCGAACAGAGGATGCCGCAGCTGCTCGCCGACTTCGCGAAGTTGCCCAATGCACGCCGTCAAACGCTGGACGTCCTTCAGAGCCAGTTTCTCACCTTCATGGAGGGTCGTGGCGAAAGACAACTCACCACCTCGGAGCGCAAGGCCGGCCTAGGAATCCTTGGTAGGGCCCGCAAGACCAGCCGAAAATACTACGAGAACTTCCGTGACTATGCGTGGAAGAACCTGCGCGAAGACCCGCAGCTCGCAGAGGCCGTGTCGGCTGAAGGAAGTGGGGCCAAATGGGGCAAGAGTCGAAAGTCCGCTCTGAGGATCCAGGTACGTGTCACTCGCCCCGATGGCACAAGGCTGCCGCCCACATACCGTTCCGTGGATTTCGAGCACCTGACGCGTGTGACTGATCAACCCTTCAAACGACACTCGGACGAGGGCGGTAAGCAGCGGAACCTCACGCCGATGCTTGGTGATCTGAACCGCTACTACAACGAAGCGTTACGCAACGTGACGGGGGCTCACATGTTTACGAACGACGCCATCGAGCAGTTCATCGTTATGCACCAGCTATACGACAAGGGCTCCCCGGCGCTACGGGACCTAGAGTTCAGGCCGGTAGGTGGCAGCTGAGTGAGCCGCTTGAGCGACGATGTGTGCGGCCACCGGTCATGAATCTGAGGGAAGCAACGTCACCTTAGGGGGTTGCGAATGAGCTACCAACTCGGCGTTGATCTCGGCACCACGTTCACCTCCGCTGCGACCTCCCGCAACGGCCAGGTCGAAGCACTACAGCTCGGCGACCATTCCTCCGAGATGCCGTCGGTGGTCTACCTCGGCGCGGACGGGCGCTACCTGGTCGGTGATGCCGCGGTTGCCCGAGAGGTGGAGGAGACCGATCGCGTCGCTCGCGAATTCAAGCGGCGTATCGGTGACTCGACGAGCATCTTCCTTGGCGGTGTACCGGTCTCTGCGCACCTGCTGACGGGCAAGCTGGTGGGTTCGGTGATGGCTACGGCGACGGCGCGGCAGGGCAGTGCTCCGGACCGGGTCGTGGTCACCTGCCCTGCCAACTGGGGTCCGCACAGGCGGGAGATGCTGCAGCAGTCCCTGGAGATCGCGTGCATGGAGCACGGTGAGCTCGCGACCGAGCCGGAAGCGGCGGCGCTGCACTTCGCAGCCGCGGACCGGCTGGAGGAAGGCGAGTGCGTCGCGGTCTACGACTTGGGCGGCGGTACCTTCGATGCCGCGGTGCTGCAGCGTCGCGACGATGGCCTGCACTTCCTCGGGCGTCCGGAAGGCCTTGAGAGTCTTGGCGGGCTGAACTTCGACGCCGCGGTGATGGGGCATGTCTGGAGCCAGCTCGGCCTCGAGGGCATCGACAACGCGGACGACGACCCGCTGATGCTGCGCGGCATGATCCAGCTTCGCGAGGCGTGCGTGCGCGCCAAGGAGCGGTTGAGCTATGACGTCAGCGCCTCCATCCCGATCAACATCCCTGGCGCCGCCACGCTCGTGAGGGTGACGCGGACCGAGTTTGAGGAGCTCATCTCGCCGCTGGTCGACGAAACCGTCAGCTGCCTCGAGCGAACCTTGCGCCGTGCCGAGATCGGGCCCGACGAGCTCGCCGGCGTGCTGCTGGTCGGCGGCTCCTCACGGATCCCGTTGATCAGCGAACGCCTCACCGAACGTCTCGACCGTCCGCTCCCGCCCAGCCCGCAGCCCAAGCTGTGCGTGGCGATGGGCGCGGCACTGGTGCAAGGCATCGACACCCATCCGGGGCAGGCCGTCACCGATGCCGAGCCCAGCCCGCCGCCAGCGGAGGGCGACAGCCTTACCGCACCCGTCACGGTCGTCGAGCCGCCCCTCGAGCAAGCGACGAGACCTCCCAACGTGCCTCTGCGAGTGGACCACCGCAACGGGCGCGCTGTCGTCTACGCGGCGGCAGCCGCCGCGCTGCTCGTCGCGGGAGTGCTGCTCGCGTGGCTGATCCCACCGGAGCCCGACAACGAGATCGCATGGACGCGGGAGCAGGCCGAAGTCGGCGCCCCCCAGGTGCCGGCCGGTGCCCGCCGCCTCGACGTCGAGGTCCTCGGCGTGTCCCTGCCTCGCACGCCCGTCGAGAGGGACGGGGCCAACGATGCCTTTGAGCTGTCCAACGCGCAGACCCTGTTCATGGCCGGACCGGTGCGGGCGTTGCTGTCGAGCAGCGGCGGTGACGCCATCCAGCCAGGATCCATCGAGGGCACGGAGGAGCTTCTCTGGCTCACGTCAGACGACGGTGCGTGGTGGAGACCGTTGGCCACCATCCCCGGGGGAGCGGCGGTCCTGGCGGTGCTGTTCTCGCTCGCGTACGGCGAGAGCCTCCTGCGCTCTGCCCGCAGCCACCCTGGACAAGTCGCCCCGTCAGAAGTCCTCGGGATGACAGGAGTCGGCGCTGTCCTCGGCTGCGCGGTCGCCGTGCTGTTCTGGGCTGCGGGACGAGTGCCCGACGGCGGCGCTCTCGGTCTGACGGCGCTGTGCGTGGCTGCCGGCTCAGGATTGGTTCCCTTCGCGGTGGCTGCGCGGTCCTCCGCTGCCACACAGGACGCGACCTGAACGTTCACACGCGTCGGAGCACCAGATATCCGGACAGCAGAAAGAAGAGCAGGACAGCCGCCGCGGCCGAGCTGCCACCGCTCGCTGCAGCACTCTGCACGGTCTGCCCGACGACGTCGACCGTGTCGGTGAAGCTGCGATCACCGCATGCAACGGTGATCTCGTGGGTCCCGGGGTCGACGTCGGTCAGGCCGACCGTCACCGCAGTCTCGGACGTCGGCCGCCCCGACAACGGCGCTGGGTCGACTTCCCCAGGCGGGCCGTCGACGGAGACCACGGCCTCGGAATCGCAAGGGGTGCAGGCGAGAGTGAGCGTTCCGCCGGTAACCACACTGGTTCCGAGGTCCCCTTGACACGAGAGGCGTTCGCCGGGGGGCAGCACCCAGGTGTGGGTGATCGATTCGCCCACGGTCCGCGTGCGGTCTCCACGATCGCGACAACCTGCTCCTCACCGGCCTCGGACCGGGAGTAGCGGTGCCGGGCAAGCCCTTGGTTGTCGGTGGTGACAGCAACCTCCTCCGAGCTCCCGTCCGCGGCGAGGATCTGCAGCGCAATGCGTACTCCCTGCACCGGGCCCCTTTCCTCGTCGGTGACGCGCATGGTCAGCCCGAACTGGGTGCCCACCAGGCTGGTGACTCCATCTGGCGTCAGATCGAGGTCAGGATCGGTTGCAGGGTCGGGCGGGCCTTGGTTCCCGGTGTCGTCGTCGCCGTTCACGCCGGGCTCGTTCGACTCGTCCGACTCGCTGGGCTCCTCCGACGCGTCGTCGCCGTCGTTCTCGCCGTTCGGCGGCTCCCGAGCGATCCAGGTCCGCGTCAGGGTGTCCGTCTCCACGAGTGGCAGCGGGTGCGGGACACCGACGATGTCAACCGTTGCGCTTACGACGATCCTGTCGCTGCCGGGGGTGGTTCGTGTGTACTCGAACGCGAAATCACCGCTGGCCGTCCTGGTCGGCGCCGGCACGATGTCGGGCTGGCCCACCATGCTGGCGGTCATCGTCACGTCCGGACGTGGGGCTGGCTTCCCGTCGAGCAGTACGGAGACGTGGATCGCGAACGGTGTGCCGATGCGTCCTGTCGATCCGTCCGGGGTTGCGGTCACAGTCAGTTCGGGCGGTTCCGGTGGTGGCAGTGCCCACGGGATGCGCACCGTCGCGCGAGGGGAGGAGCGGCCTGGGCAGCCTCCGAACTCGCCACCGATCGTTGCGGTCACCACGTCGAGGCCCGCCCCGGTCCCTCCATACCTGAACTGCGCGACTCCTGCAGCGTCAAGCACATCGCTGCCCGAGAGACCCTCGTGGGGCCCAGAGATGACGTCGAAGGTGACTGGCCAGCCCTCGCGGTCAGGCTCGGGCTGCCCGTCGCAGCTCAGCTTGGCTGTCACCACCACGGCCTCTTCGACTGTTGGCGAGCGGGGATTCGCAGTGACGACGAAGCTCTGCACAGGAAACGGGGCAACGTTCGGAGCGTCGCCTCTGACGGTTTGCCCAGCCGCGGGGGCCAGGCCGGAGAACAGGACGGCGGCGAGCGATCCGGCAACCCACGCGGCGAGGCTCATGGCGACGACACGCGTCCGCTGGTCGGCTCGGACGCGGGCTCTTCTGTGCGTTGCTGCGGCAGGGGGCCGGACGCGGCGCCGCGCTTCCCGAGCGGCAGGAAGTAGCCAAGGAGGAACGCGCCGATCCCGAAGAGGGCCACGATCGGCAGCCAAGCCCCAGCATCCGGAGCCAGGTTCCCGGTCGCGGACAGCGTGAACGTCAGGGTCAACCCCAGTCCCAGCCCGGGGCCAGCGAAGTGCGTCGCGCGCTTCCAACGGTTGTTCGGGAGCGTCGAGCGCCACAGCGCCAGCAACAAAGCCGCGAGCAGAACGAGGGTCATCCCCGCGACCGCGAGTCCGAAGATCCCGTACGCCGACCACAGCGAGCCGTCTACCTCGACGGTCAGCGAGTCCTCGACCAGGACCTCGCCCTCCTCGCCGAGCAGCATCAGGTCGCCAGGCAGGACACCCACGGCCTGGCCCGCCAAGTCGTCGAGTGGGACTTCGAGCGTCCGCTGGGACTCTTGCCCCGGCTCGAGCGGGATGTCGAGCCTGATGGTGTAGCGGAAGAAGACCAGTCCGAGCACGCGGCCCTGTAAGCGCATGCTCCTGATCAGCGCCGCGGACTCACCTTCGTTGTTCATGGTCACGTCGACAACAAGCGGCTCGTCGGACCCCAAGGTCAGCGGGTCGCGGTCATCGAGGTCGCCGAGGTCTCGGCCGTCAAGCCGGACCTGCCAGGTGACCTCGCTCGACGCCGGGTCCGCGTCCGGAGGGCTTTCGGTGGCTCGTGCCGGCGAGACACCAGACGCCAGCAGGAACCCGAGCACGAGAGCCAGGCGAGCCAGGACGTCGTGGTGCCGCGGCGAGTGACACCGTGCGCCAGCCACGCTCCGCACTTTAGGCAGATGTCGTGCCAGCGGCTACACCTGCAGCCTCGGACGGGACGGCCGGCCGCCGGCGCTGCCCGTAGGGGCAACCGAGGCTGCCCGCCCCTTCGTCCGCACGACCGTCCCCTGGCGGATCACGTGGGAGGACGCTGACGGTCTCAGATCGAGTCGAGGAGGCCAGGCATGCCGACGTACTTGTCACCCGGTGTGTACGTGGAAGAGGTCGAGTCGGGCGCCCGGCCCCTCGAAGGCGTGGGAACGGCGGTGGCCGCGTTCGTCGGGCTCGCCGAGGACGGGCCCTTCAACCAGCCGACCCTGGTCAGCAGCTGGACGGCCTACTCCGACACGTTCGGCGGCTTCCTGCCGGGCTCCTACCTGGCCCGCGCCGTCTACGGCTACTTCATGAACGGCGGCGGCAACTGCTACGTCGTCCGGATCGGGCGACGACGGCGGCGCCGGCGGCACCGGGGGAGCGACCCAAGGAGATCGCCGGCGGCCCCTACGCGCAGCTGGGGCGGCTCAAGGTGCCCGCGCTGATCGACGCCTCGCCGCCCGGCGGAGTACAGCGTCGAGATCGCCGACGCCGGTGGGGAGTCTCCGGCGGAGGAGATGTTCAAGCTCGTCGTCAAGCGCGCCGGCGAGCCGGTCGAGGAGCACGACCGGGTCACGATGGGCAAGCGGCAAGACCAACGTCGCCACCGTGGTCAACGCCGCGTCCAAGCGTCGATCCGGATCGAGGAGATCAGCGGCGCTGACGCTGGCCAAGCCGGACGACCGGCGAGGTCGCGCTGGCGAGTCCCCGCACCGCCGGCCCCGGCGCCGCGGATCAGCAGCCGACGACTACGTCGGCGACGTGGCAGAACGCAGCGGCTTCGGCGGCTTGGAGACCGTCGACGAGGTCACCATGCTGTGCGTGCCGGACCTGATGAGCGCCTACCAGCAGGGCGTCATCGACCTCGAGGCCGTGCAGGCGGTGCAGCTGGGGATGATCGCGCACTGCGAGCTGATGGGGGACCGGATGGCGATCCTGGACACCCCGCCGGGACTCAACGCCCAGCAGGTCAAGGAGTGGCGGGTCGACGAGCCGCCGGCTACGACTCCGCGTTCGCGGCGATGTACGCGCCGTGGATCAAGAGCGCCGACCCGGGCACCGGCGACATCACGTTCATGCCGCCCAGCGGCCACGTCGCCGGCATCTGGGGCCGCAACGACGACACCCGCGGCGTGCACAAGGCGCCGGCCAACGAGGTGATCCGCGAGCGCGGTCGTGAGCCTGGAGATGCAGGTGACCAAGAACGAGCACGACCTGCTCAACCCGGTCGGCATCAACGTGCTCCGCGTCGTTCCCCGGGCGGGGCAACCGGGTCTGGGGCGCGCGGACCCTGTCCTCGGACCCGGCGTGGCGCTACCTCAACGTGCGGCGGCTGTTCAACTACCTCGAGGAGTCGATCCTGGTCGGCACCGCATGGGTGGTGTTCGAGCCCAACGACGAGGCGCTCTGGGCCAGGGTGCGCCGGACGATCACGGCGTTCCTGGTCAACGAGTGGCGCAGCGGCGCGCTGTTCGGGCGGACACCCGACGAGGCGTTCTACGTCAAGTGCGACGGCGAGACCAACCCGAGCGAGGGCATCGACGCCGGACAGCTGGTCTGCGAGGTCGGCGTCGCGCCCGTCAAGCCGGCGGAGTTCGTGGTGTTCCGCCTGGCGCAGTTCTCCGGCGGCACCAGCCTGGTCAGCGAGTACGCAGCGATCTGAGAGGAACGGCCATGGCACTGGGCCAGACGGCGACAAGGGCGTCGGGCACTCCTTCGGCCTCGAGGTCGACGGCGTGCAGATCAAGAGCATCACGGAGGTCAGCGGGCTGAAGATGGAGCAGGACGTCATCGAGCTGAAGGAGAACGGCCCCGACGGCAAGTACGTGATCCGCAAGCTGCCCGGCCGCTGGAAGGCGCCGGAGATCACGCTCACGCGTGGGCTTGTCGGACGACAGCAGCTTCGACAAGTGGATCAAGGACTCGCAGTTCGGGAAGATGGCCGACGTCCGCAAGGGCGGCGCGATCATCGTCTACGACTACGAGGGCGCCCCGGTCAAGCGCTACAAGCTGACCAACGCCTGGCCGAAGAGCCTGGAGATCGGCGCCCTCAAGGCCGGTGACACCTCCGTCCTGACCGAGAAGCTCGTCGTCACCTGCGAGCGGCTCGAGGTGGAGTGATGCGCCGCTCCGCAGCTCGCCGAGGCGCTCGTCGAGCAGCAGGCGGCTCCGGACGGCGTCACGGCGCAGACCGGGCCCGACCGGAGGCTGGTCACCGAGTTCCCGTTCGTGCTGCCGCGGGGCTACGTCGACGGGTCGGGGACGGTGCACCGCGACGGGGTCATGCGGCTGGCCACCGCCCGCGACGAGCTCGTGCCGCTGCGCGACGACCGGGTGCGGGAGAACCCGGCGTACCTCACCGTGGTGCTGCTCGGCCGGGTGGTCACCCGGCTCGGCACGCGTCACCGACATCCACGCCGGGTGTCATCGAGCAGCTCTTCGCCGCGGACCTGGCGTTCCTGCAGGACCTCTACCGGCGGGTCAACCAGGAGGGCCACACGCGCGCCGGCGTCACCTGCCCCGAGTGCCAGCACACGCTTCGCCGTCGACCTCGCGGGTGGCCGCCTGGGGGAATCGTGACGTACGCGGCCGACACGCTCTACGACGAGGTCGCGTACGTCGCCTTCCACTTCGGCTGGTCGCGTGCGGAGATCCTCGACCTCGAGCACGCCGAGCGCATCCGCTACGTCGCCCAGATCGACCGGCTCGTCGGCGGCCGCCGTCCCGGGGTCTGACCATGTGGTGGCCGGGCAAGAGGCGGCGCGCCGCAGCGATGGCCTCGCCCGCGGCTGATGCGCCGTCCGCACTTCGATCTGCCGGCCCCGGTGATGAGGCATGGCGCACCGTGCCCCCGCTGCAGCGTGTGATTGCCCCGATGCCACAGATCGCCCACCTCAGATCGTTCCCGCGGGGGCTCACCGCCCATCAGGACCCGCGCTTCCTGCAACGGCTGAGCCACTACGTCGTGCCCGAGGCACCCGCGGGGCAAGCCGAGGGGTTGGCAACACCGGTGCCGCAGCGATCCTTCCCTCGGATGCCGCGCGTGCAACGGCTGCCACTCTCGCCCACCTACGCCGGCAGCGGTCTGCCACCCGAAGCACCTGCCACGCCCTCACATCCGGGGGCCGCGGACATCACCGAGCCCACGGGCCTCGCTGACGTCGACGAACCAGTCGGGTCGTCCTCGGCCTCGGCGGTGCGGGCCCCGACGGTCGCTGCAGCGCCCATCGAGGAGCCACCCCCAGCCCCCACCGAGGCGGGCGCAGGCGAGCTCGCGGCGAGGCGAGGTGCCCACCGGCGACGAACCTGCCGCCGCGATCGCGAGCGCCGGGCTCGAGCCACCGACCGACAACCAACCCGCCCCCGGCGAAGCGTCCGGCTCCTCACCGGAATCCGAGCCCGCCGGCCACGCGCCCTTGGTAGGGACGGACAGAAGTGCATCGGACGTGCCCGCCACCCCGGTTCTGAGGAGCGTCCAGCGCGCACCCGCCCAGCACGACGACCCGTCGGTCGGCCCCCGCGTGCCCGACCACCGCCCCCGTCCTGCCGTTGCCCACAGCAGCGCGTCCACGAGCCCGCCACCCGTCGATCGCACCGCGGTGCAGCGCGCTGTTGCAGAGACGCCCAGCCCGGCGCTGCGAACGGCCGCCCCGACCATCCATGCAGTGGCTCCTACCGAGGGCGCACTGCCAGAGATCCCTGCGCGAGCCGTTCCCGTCGTCGCGGATCGTGACGTCCTGCCCGACCCGGCCTCAGCCGCACCGGATCCTGCTCACGAGCACACCAGCGAAGCACTTACCGCACTGGTGGGCAGCCACAGCCTGCCCGTCTTTGACCCGAGCGGTGCGCTGGAAACGCATGAGACCGCTGAGCAATCCACCAGTCCGGAAACCCCGGCCCAGGCTGACGTCCAACGACGAGCTGTCGGCCCGGACGAAGCTCAGCCTGTGCCTGTTGCTGCGGAGGCCTCGCGCGCCGTCGCTTCTGTGTCTCCCGTCGGAGGCATCACGTCAACGGCCAGGTTGCTGTGGCCGGTGGAGACCCCGAGGCAGCCCGAGGTGTCGCTGTCGACAGATGCTCGGCCGCTCACCGGCTGGGCCGATGAGGCGCCGCTGCTGCAACGCAGCCCGGGCCCCCAGGTCCAACCGGTGACGTTCCCCTCCGCACCCGCGCCACCAACGTCGCGACGCCCGCGGGGCACCACCTCGATGCCGACGACGCAGGCGGAGTCCGGCGCACCTCTCGGACGCGAGACCGGACCGGCCCGAGTCGACGTCGACCTCGGCCCATCGCGCGCTCCGCAGGTCTTCCAGGGACAGCCGAGCTCCCTGGTCGATCTGCAGGCCATGTCTGCGTCCAGCGTTCAGCGAGTGAGGACCGCGGATGCGAGCGCACAGCACACGCCGTATCCGGGTGCACCCTCGACGGTGATGGTGACGCCGCCGCAAAACGCTGCGAGGGCCGCGCCCCGCCCGAGCACGCCCTTCGACGTGCAGCGCGTGGTCTCGGGTGATCCGCCCCGCCCTGCTCCCGGCCCCGCGTCGTCGGCAGGCGCGTCCTCCCACCAGTTCGCGCCACCAGATGCTGATTCGGCACCCACCGGGTTCACCGAGACCCCACTGACGACATCGGCGGCATCGGTCGTGCAGCGGCAGTCGACCGACGCCAGCGCCACCATGGGCGGGGAGGCTGCGACGGACGGCAGTGCGGAGGCGAACGACATGGCTGTTGGGGGCGGCATCGAGACCGCCGCTGGCACCGGTGGCCCAGCCACCGCTGGTGCGTCGAGCACCCAGGTGGACGAGCTCGCGCGCCGGCTCTACGAGCCGCTCGCCGCCAGCCTGCGCGCCGAGCTGTGGCTGGATCGTGAACGCGCTGGAAGGAGCATGACGCGATGAGCGACGCCCCGCGCCGAGCCCGCGGTCACCGTGTGCTTCGACGTGACCATCGACGACACGCACGACCTGGGACGGTTCAACTCGCTGTGAGGGGCTGGGTGTCGAGGTGGTGCTGGAGCAGCGCGAGGAGGGCGGCAACAACGGGTTCGTCTGGCAGCTTCCGACCCGGGTGAAGTACTCGAACGTCAAGCTCTCTCGGCCGCTGTGCGCTGACACGAATGCGGTGATGGAGTGGCTGCACAGCGTCACCACGCGGTGTCACCGCGAACGACGGCGAGCATCGGGCCGAAGCACCGGCGAGGCACGGTCGTCGCGACCTGGGGCCTCATGGGGGTCGGTCCCGGTGCAAGTGGACCGGTCCGAGCCTGAGCCTCGACTCGCCGCAAGGTGGCGATCGAGACCCTCGAGCTGGCCCACCACGGCTTCGATGCCCGGCGAGGCAGACGGCCATGACGAGACGGCCGCGTGAGCGGCGCTGACGAGCTCCGCCAAGCCGGCGCGACTCCGGATGCGGCGGACAAGCCGCCGCAGCGCGAGGCCGCCGCCTCAAGCTCTACGACCCGGCGCCCGACGGCGGCGCACCCGGGTCCGAGCGTGACTCGGTGCACGTTCCAGTTCAACCCCAAGGAGGTGACGATCGCCAAGAGCGCCAAGTGGGAGCGCAAGACCACCAAGGGCGCGAAGAAGGCCGGGCCGCCCGGAGTTCAGCGGGCTCGGAGCCCTGCAAGCTCACCCTGGAGATGTTCTTCGACGCCTCCGCCAAGCAGGACGGCAGCGTGGTCGAGGCCGTCGAGAAGCTGTTCGCGTGCACGGTGCCCGACCCCGGAGAGCCTCGAGCAGAAGAAGCCGAGCCCTCCGCTGGTGGTGCTGCACTGGGGCGCCGATCACGAGCTTTCCCGCCTACGTGAAGTCGGTGAGCGCCAAGTACACCCTGTTCTCCTCCGCGGGGCTGCCGATCCGCGCCGTGTGCAGCCTCTCGCTGGAGGAGATGCCGCCGGAGCAGCCGAAGCAGAACCCCACCTCCGGCAGCGACGCGCGTGCGCCGTGCGCACACCTTCATCGAAGGGGACTCCTGGCCTCCGTCGCCTACGCCGAGTACGGCGACCCGGCGGCGTGGCGAGCCGTCGCACGGTTCAACGGGATCGACGACCCGCTGCGCTGCGCCGCCGGCAGCACGGCTGCTGATGCCCTCCCCCGAGGAGCTGTGACGTGTCCGACCACGAACACCTTCCTGGTCGAGATCGACGGCTCCGCCCTGCCCGCCGACGTCGCCGCGCTGCTCACGTCCGGCTACGTCGACGACAGCCAGCAGTACCCGGACCTGTTCGAGCTCCGGTTTCGCGACCCCGGCCACGTGGTCCTCACCAAGACGGGTGCGCAGGTGGGCTCGGACGGTCCGCATCTCGGTCACCACGAGCACGAGCGGCGCCCCGCTGCCGCTGATGACCGGTGAGGTCACCGCCCTGCAGGCGGAGTTCGACGGCGCCGGCACCTTCACCGTCCTGCGGGGGTACGACGCAGCGCACCGGCTGCTGCGGGGCCGCCGCAGCGAGGCCTACACCCAGATGACGGCCTCCGACATCGCCCAGCAGCTCGCCCAGCGTGCCGGCATCCCGCTGGGCGAGGTCACCAGTACCTCGACGGTCTACGAGCACGTCTCCCAGGTCGGCACCAGCGACTGGTACCTGCTGCGGTGGCTGGCCGCGGACGCCGGCTTCGACATCACCGTCCGCGACGGCGAAGTTCGGGTTCGGCCCCCCGGACGAGGCCGCGGGCGCGCCGGCCGCCGGCGGAGCCGGAGAACAAGGACCCGCTCGTGCTCAAGCAGGGCGCCGACCTGCTGCGCTTCCGCGCGGTCGTGACCTCCGCCGAGCAGGTCAAGGAGGTCGAGGTCCGCGGCTGGGACACCGCGACGAAGCAGGCGCTGACCGCCACGCAGCCCGCGGCCGGACCGACGACCGTCGAGCTGCCCGAGGTGACCCCGGCGAAGCTCGCGGAGGCCTTCGGCGACGCGCGCTACGTCGCCACCGGGGTCCCGCACCGCACGCAGGCCGAGGTGGACACCGCCGTGCGGGCGCTCACCGAGGAGGTGGCCGCTCGCTTCGCCGAGCTCGAGGGCGTGTGCCGGGGCAACCCCGAGGTGCGTGCCGGGCACAGCCGATCACCGTGGACGGCGCTCGGCGCGCCGTTCGACGGGAAGTACACCGTGACCACCTCGCGCCACCGTGCTGGACCCGACCACCGGCTACACCACGGCGTTCACCGTCTCCGGCGTGCACGACCGCAGCATGCTGGGGCTGGCCAGCGGGGGCGAGCCCGGCGATGAGCGCCCCGCCCGGCGTGGTCGTCGGTGATCGTCAGCGACGTCGCCGACCCCGAGCAGCTCGGGCCGGGTGCGGCTGACCTTTCCGTGGCTGTCCGACGACTACGTCAGCGGGTGGGCGCGCACCGTGCAGGCCGGGGCCGGCGACGAGCGCGGGGGGATGGTGCTGCCCGAGGTCGGTGACGAGGTCCTGGTGGTCTTCGAGCAGGGCGACGTACGGCGTCCCTACGTCCTCGGCGGCCTGTGGAACGGCGTCGACCAACCCCGACGACGCGGGCGTCGCCTGGGTGGACGACGAGGTCGGGTGCCGTCAACCGACGCTCGTTGGTCTCCCGCCGTGGGCACCGGTTGGACCTGCTCGACCAGGACGGCAAGACCGAGGGGGTCACCATGTCGAGCGGGGACGGCAAGGTCAGCCTCACGCTGGACGCGACCGGCACCACCGTCACCGTGCACTCCGACGGCACGCGTGTCGATCGAGGGAACCCAGGGGATCGTCGTCGACTCCAGGTCAGCCTCCCTCGAGCTCAAGCGGCGGCGAGGTCTCGATCACAGGCCACGCCGGGGCGTGACGGTCGACGGCGGGGGCGGGCCGGTCAAGGTCTCCACCGGCTCACAGCTGGAGCTCAAGGGTGGAGCGATGGCCTCGCTCTCGGCGGCCATGGTCAAGATCAACTAGGACGACCAAGGAGCAGAGGAGACGACATGCCAGCAGCAGCACGGGTCGGCGACCCGACCGGCCACCCAGGGGTGATCGGGCCTCCGGGAGTGCCCGACCGTGCTGATCGCCGGCCAGCCCGCGGCCACCGTCGGCACGCCGCACATCTGCTCCTTCCCGCCGCCCGCGGTGCACCCGCCGACCGCGATCGTGCCGCCGGGCTGCCCGACCGTGCTCATCGGCGGCCTGCCGGCCGCCCGGATCGGCGACCTCGCCGGCTGCGGTGCCCCGATCGTGGCCGGCGCTCCCACCGTGCTGATCGGAGGCTGAGATGACGATGGCCCAGGACTTCATCGGTGCCGGCTGGGCGTTCCCACCCACCACCGACGCCACCGGCGGCGATCGCCCTGGTCGTCCGGGAGCGGGAGATCGAGCAGTCCATCCGCATCATCCTCGGCACCGCTCGCGGGGAGCGGCCGATGCGCCCGGAGTTCGGCTGCCGGATCCACGACCACGTGTTCGGCCCGGCGAACGGCGCCACGGCCGGCCAGATCGCCTACGACGTCCGGGAGGCGCTGGAGCGGTGGGAGCCACGGATCGACGTCCGCGACGTCGCGGTCTCCTTCGACGCCATCGAGCGCGGGCGGCTCTACGTCGACATCGGCTACGTGATCGCCGGCTACAACGACCCGCGCAACCTGGTCTTCCCCTTCTACGTCATCCCCGACCACGACGCCGAGGCCGAGATCCGGCGCTGCGTGCCGCGCGCCGGCAGGCGCTCGACGGAAGGTGGGCTGAGATGCTGCCGGCCCCGAACCTGGACGACCGCACCTTCCAGGGGCTCGTCGACGAGGCCAAGCGGCTGGTGCAGGACCGCTGCCCGGAGTGGACCGACCACAACGTCAGCGACCCCGGCGTCACGCTGATCGAGGCCTTCGCGCAGATGGTGGACCAGCTGATCTACCGGCTGAACCGGGTGCCGGACCTGAACTACGTCAAGTTCCTCGAGCTGATCGGCGTGCGAGCTGCGGCCTCCCGTCACCGGCGCGCGGGGCAGGTGACGTTCTGGCTGTCCGCCCCCCAGCCGCAGCCAGTGCTGGTCCGGGCCGAGACCCAGGTCGCCACCCCGCGCACCGACATCCACGAGCCGGTCGTCTTCACCACCCTGGAGGACCTGCCGCATCGTGCCGTGCTCGTTCGCCCGAGCCGGCTCGGCCCTCAGCGACGGGCGATGCGGTCGACCACACGCCGGCCCTGGCGAGTGGTCAGGGCTTCCCGGCGTTCTCCGCCGGCGCCGGCGCCCGGCGACGCCATGCTGGTCGGGCTCACCGAGGCCGTCCCGTCGTGCGCGGTGACTGCTCCGGATGGGCTGCACGGTCTCCGGGGTCGGCGTCGACCCGCGGCGACCGCCCCTGGTGTGGGAGGCGTGGACCGGCGCCGGGTGGACGCCTGCGAGGTCGACCGCGACGAGACCGGCGGGCTGAACAAGGACGGCGACGTCGTGCTGCACGTGCCGGAGGACCACCAGACCTCGATCATCGCCCGGGAGCGCGCGGGTTGGCTGCGGTGTCGTCTGGTGGCGACGCTTCCGGGGCAGCCGACGTACACCGCGCCGCCGCGGATCACCGCGATCTCGGCGTTCACCATCGGCGGCACCGCGCCGATGATCCACGCCGAGGTGCATGCACCAGCGAGGTGATCGGACGCTCCGACGGCACCCCGGGCCAACGGTTCGCCCTGCAGCGTCGACCGGTGCTCGGCACGGACCAGCCCGGCACGCTGCGAGGTCCAGGACCGGGGAGGAGGACCAGACATGGCAGGAGGTCGCGCACTTCGCCGAGTCCGGCCCCGACGACCGGCACTATCCGGATCGACCCGGTCGCCGGCGAGGTGCAGTTCGGGCCCGGCGGTCCGCGCGCGCCGACGGCGCGCTGCAGCACTTCGGCGCGGTGCCAGCCGCGCGGCGTCGCCTGACGCTGACGTCGTACCGCAGTCGGCGGCGGCCGGCGCGGCAACGTGGCGACCGGGCAGGTGCGGGTGCTCAAGACGAGCGTCCCCTACGTCGCCCGGGTCGAGAACCGGGCGCCGGCCGTGGGCGGGCAGCGACGCCGAGACCTTGGAGGAGGCCAAGGTGCGCGGTCCGCTGCTGCTGCGCTCGCGAGGCCGAGCGGTGACCGCCGAGGACTTCGTGCAGCTGACCCACGACGTCGCGCCGGAGGCGGCCCGGGTGCACTGCTCGCCCACGCAGCAGGGCGACGGTGGCGAGGGCATGCTCGTGCTGGTGGTTCCCCACGTGGTCGGGCGACGAGGTGGGTCGGGTGCGCCGTGCGGACCTCGAGCCGGACGAGAGCGATGCTGCGACCGGATCAGCGACGCGCTCGACGAGCGACGGCTGGTCGGGACCCGCTTGCTCGTGGCGCCGCCGGTGTACGTCGGGTCTGACCGTGGTGGTGGACGTGCACCCCGGGAGCGGTTCGACGCCGACGAGGTGCGCGACGACGTGCTGCGGGCGGTCTACGGGCTGCTCGACCCGCTCACCGGCGGGCCGGACGGCACGGGCTGGCCCTTCGGTCGGTCGGTGCAGTCCCACGAGGTGCATGCGGCGCTGTCCCGGATCTCCGGGGTGGACATGGCGCAGGAGATCACGGTCACCTTGTTTCCCGCGGACGCGGACACCGGTCGACGGGGGAGCCGGTGCAGCGGCTGGACCTGCCGGGCAACGGGCTGGTCTTCTCCTACGAGCACCAGGTACGGGTGCGATGAGTCGAGCCCGCGTCGCGGACCTGCCCACACCGCACCCGCTGGCAGCCACGTTGCCGGCGCTCTACCGAGGTGAGTCCTTCACCGAGAGGCTCTGCGGAGCCCTCGACGAGGTGCTGGCCCCGGTGATCAGCACGCTGGACAACCTCCCGGCCTATCTGGACGTCACCACCACGCCGGAGGACCTGCTGTCCTGGCTGTCCTACTGGATCGGGATGCCTGGAGACGCGGGGCTCAGCTCCGGTCGTCGGCGCGAGGTCCTGCATGCTGCCAGCCGACTGCACGGATGGCAGGGGACCCGCCGAGGCGTCGAGCTGGCTGTGGAGTCGGTCTTCGGCGTCGCACCGTCGTGCAGGAGACCGGAGCCGCCGGCTGGTCTCTCGACCCCGATGCGCCGCTCCCCGGAGTCGCTCGTCCGGCGATGGTGGTGCAGGTCTTCGTCTCACCGGACGAGCCGGTCGACGAGACGCGGCTCGACGCTCTGGTCACGTCGGTGAAGCCCGCGCACGTCGTCCATCGTGTCGAGCTCCATCAGGCCGAGTGAGGCATCCCGCGACCGGCACGGGCAGTGCCAGGCGCGGCCGCGCCATCAGCTCAGCTGGAGCCCGACCTCGGCGCTCACCGCGGCGTGCTGGGCGCGTGTCGCTGCAGCGGCGGTGACGTCGCCCATCCGGGTCTGCACCTCGGCGAGCAGCGCCCATGCCGAGTCACGAAGCGGGTCGAGCGTCGTCGCTCGCTGCGCCCACTGCAGGGCCTCTTCGACGACGCGGATCCGCAGCGCGAGCCGGCCGGCGGCGTACGCCGCGGTGGCGGCCGCGACTCGGAGCCGCTCCCGCTCCTGGACGACCCACTCGGCGGGCCCGGCCCCAGGCAGCAGGTCGCCACGGTAGAGGTCGAGGGCCGAGACCAGGGCAGCCAGTGCAGCCTCGTCCACCCCACGGGCCACCGCCTGGATGCCGCGCCGGTGCAGCCTGTCGAAGTCCACGACGTCGTGCGAGGCATCGGGCACCTCGAGGTGGTAGGCGTTGCCGCGGCGCCGGAGCACAGACTCGGTCGGGTCCTGCGTTCCCAGCCCGGCCTCGAGTAGGCAGCGGCGCACGCTGGAGGCGGCCGCGTGCAGGCGATGTGCCGCTGCCTCGACCGAGGTTCCCGGCCAGAGCAGGTCGATGAGCACTTCCCGGTGTAGGTCTCTGCCGTGGTGGAGGGCGAGCAGCATCAGCAGCGTGTGCGGCAGGGGCCGAAGCGCGGTGAGGTCGACGGGGACGCCGCCGTGCTCGATCTGGAAGGTGCCGAGGCATCGCAGGCGGACCAGCGGACCACCGGGCGCCTTCCAGCCTGGACCAACCCCCGCACTCACGCCGGGGTCACTGCCTGGGTCTTCGTCGCGACTACGGTCGGGCCGGGCGGAGGTCCCCGACACGGCTGGACGCGGCATGAGCAGGTGCTGCGCCCGATCGAGGATCGAGGCCACGCCGCACTGGCGCCCGAGCCGACGAGCGCGGGCCTGGAGATCCGCATCGTCTTCCTGGCTGCGATGCCGCGTGAGGACCGCCTGCATGGCCGTGGCCCAGGCCTGCAGCACTGGCGCGTCCAACTGCTCTGCGCCCTTGGCGGCCCGTGCGAACCAGGCTTCGGCCTCCGGCGGCCGGCGACGGCTCAACGCCATTCCCAGAGCGCCGCTGAGCAGCGTGGCACCCCATTCGTCACCCTTCCGACGACACTCCGCGATGAGCCCGGAGCAGGAGTCCGTGCGCCAAGCGTCTGCCTCGGTCGTGACCAGGACGACGCACTCGCAGCCGCGCGCCAGCCGCGCCAGCCAGGGGTGGTCGGCAAGGTCGGCGCGCAGGACGATCTCTTCCAGACGTCCCAGCAGGCCGTCCGCACCTCGGACGGGGAGCTCGGTCACCGTCAACGCGAGGTCGGCCGCGAGTCGGTCTCCTGCGCTCTCGGTCGGCACGCGCGCCAAGGTCTCCGTCGCGGCCTCGACCTCTCCGGCCAGCAGCAGGGCGAGGCCTCGGACCAGCGATGAGATGCTCTCGTCGTCGACCGCCTCGACGTGCCGGGTTGCCGCACGCAGCACCTCTGCGTCGGTCGAGAACGCGGCGGCCGGGTCGGCGCCGCGGCGCCGTTGGGCGAAGCGGCTGCCGTCCGGCTGCCACAGTGCCGCTGCGGCCCGTCCGCTGCGACACCGTTGCTGGAAGTCAGCATCGTTCAGCAGCGTCTCGGCATGTCGGAAAGCGGCGACCGCCTCCGCCAGCGAGCCCTCGCAGTGGAGCCGTCGGGCCCGCGCGAGCGTGAGCCACGCGTCGTCGGCGGGCAGGTCGAGGGTGTCGATGCGGTCGCCGAAGGGACCGGCGTCGCGATGCTGCACCAGTCGGGCTACCGAGGCGAAGTCCTCGGCCAGGGCGTAGGCCCGCACCGCGTCGGCCAGCAGCCCGGCCCTTTCCAGGAGGCTCGCGCCCCGCTGGTACACCTCGGTGGCGCCGTGCACCCCGAGCTCGTCGACGAGCAGTCCCCTCGAGCAGCGTCTGCATGACCTGGTGGAAGCGGAACGTCCCGTCCTCGTCGGGTTCGAGGAAGAACTGGCCGGCGGCCAGCTCCTCGAGGACCGCCGCACTCCCGGTCCGGTCCAGCAGGGCGTCGCACAGCGGACCGGTCAGGGTGCCCAGGGTGCTGGTGACGAGCAGGAACCGGCGGCGATACGGGGTCGAGCTCGTCCAGGACCGTCCGGGTGAGGTAGGACCGCAGCAGCCGCGAGCGGCCACTGAGCTCGGTCACGGACCGTTCGCGGTCCGCGGCCGGCTTGCCCCGGGTGGCCAGGTGGAACAGCGTCAGCCCCGCCGCCCACCCGCCGGTGCGTCGGGTCAGCGCGGCCGCGGCCTCGGGGGCCAGCGGCTCGCCGTACACCCGGGAGAAGAGCTCCTCGACCTCCCAGGATCGGAACCTCAGCGACTCCCCGTCCAGCACCGCGAGCTCTCCGGAGACCATCAGCCGGGGGATGTTCACCGCCAGTGGTCGTCGGGTGGCCAAAGCGATCCGCAGCAGGTCCGGGCGCCAGCGGACCAGCTCGCAGAGCTGGGTCTCGGCAGGACCGCCGGACAGCTCATGTACGTCGTCCAGGAACAACGTGACCGGTCCGGTAGTGGATCGCACGAGGCCGTCGACCAGGGCGAGGGCTGAGGCGGGACGTCCCAGATCGGCCCCGGCGGCCGACGACAGTGCAGCACCGACGTGGGCGAGGAAGCTGCCCCCTGCCGGTCCTCGGGACCGACCGAGCACCAGGCCGACCTTCGACCGGTCGTGGCGGCGGCCCGGGCGAGCACGGTGGTCTTCCCCGCGCCCGCAGGCGCGGTCACCACGACCACCCCGGGAACCTGTCCGCCCAGAAACGGCTCGAGCAGCCGGGGCCGGGCCAGTCCGACGAGCCGCGGAGGGTGCAGCTTCGCCGCGATGACGGCCCCCGTCGGCGCACTCCCGGCCCGGGTGTCGAGCGGGTCGGTGTCCTCCGGCGGCATCGCGGGCTACTCCGTGCCGACGCCCGGGTCCAGCACGTCCGCGAGTCCATCGGCCCCGTCGGGTCCGCCGGCGAGGTCGTCACCGCCGAGCGACCCCCACTCGTCGCGCGGCGTCCCCGCTTCCAGGGGATCGGTCCCGAAGCGGACCTCGGCGCCGTCGGTGAGGCCGTCGGCGTCACTGTCAACCGTGGTCGCACCCGTGCCGAGCGCCACTTCCTGGCTGTCAGTGAGGCCGTCGGCATCGGTGTCCGCGCTGGTGGGGTCGAAGCCGTGCCGGATCTCGTAGCGGTTGCTCAGCCCGTCCTGGTCCTCGTCGCCGAGGGCATCGAGACCCTGGTCGGCGAGGGCCGCAGCCACCGCGGCGTCGCTGAGCCGGGCGGGCGCGGTCCCGGCGGTCTCGCTGGTGGCACCGAGCTGTTCGAGGGCGTCGTTCATGCCGTCGCCATCGGTGTCGGCGTTGTGGGGGTCCAGGCCGGACATCCGCTCGAAGACGTCGGAGAGGCCGTCGGAGTCGGAGTCCGTCGACTGGTCGACCGGCAGGCCGGCGTCGATCTGGTCGTAGCCCCCTCCGGCGAGGGACAGTGCCCCCACCGGAGCCGGTCCGGCCATCTCCGGGATCACCCCCGCGTAGTTGAAGCGGCCGGCGGCGGGGAACTCGTTCACCCCGTAGCTGCTGCCCCGGGCCTCGATGGTGCGGCCGTCGCCGAGACTGATCGCGACGTGAGCCTGGCTGGGCCGACCTCCGCCAGCGGTCGGCTCGGTGGAGAAGTAGAACAGCAGGGCGCCCTTGGTGTGCAGTGCCTCGTCGACGGGCATCAGCTGCCCGGCATCCTTGAGGTCGAGGTACTGGTACATCGCACCGTCGGGGATCGTCACTCCGACCTGGTCGGCCGCCCACTGGGTCAGCTCCGAGCAGTCGAACGCGTCGGGGTCGGGGTCGTCGAGGGAGGCCTCGGCGCCGAACACGTAGCGGTCACCGCGCTGGCTCTCGGCCACGCCGCGAACGCGTCTGCGGCGGTCGAGCCTCCGGTGGCTCCTGCCGCGCGCCGGCGCGCTCGCACCGAGCGAGCGGGCGTCGCCGGGGCGGGCGGCTGTGGAAGGGTGCCGTTCTCGGCGTGCAGGGGGTCGTGCCCGTACGCCACCTCGACCCCGTCCGAGGCGCCGTCGGAGTCGCTGTCCCAGGCGGCGCCGTCGGTGCCGAGCGTGACTCCGTCGAGTCGGAGAGTGTGTCGTGGTCGGTGTCCGCGAGCAGCGGGTCGGTGCCGGTGACCGCGGCCTCGTAGGCGTCGGACAGGCCGTCCTGGTCCGTGTCGGCCACGTCCGGGCTGCTGCCGGCCATCTGCTCGAAGGCGTCGGTGAGCCCGTCGGAGTCGGTGTCCAGGTCGGCACCGAGGGACCAGCCCCAGGTCGATGGCGTCGTACGACGGGGCCATCGACGCCGCCGAAGGCATCAGGGCGCCCGAGGACGTCGGGCCGAGGGCGGAGGGATGGGGCAGAGCCGACCCGTAGCCCTCGACCCCGCGTGGTCGTCGCCGGCGTACGCCGGTGAGCGCGGAGACCTCGGGAAGGTAGGTCCGGTAGTCGGTGGAGGTTCCCTCGTGTGAGTCGTGGGTCGTCGTCCAGGGCCGCATGTCCGTGCCCTGCTGGGAGATCTCGTAGGCGGCGCGGGCATTCACGTAGGGGTCTTGAGGTCTGCCCCAGACGTTGGTGTGCACGCCGGCATTGATCTGCCACAGCCCGACGGAGTGCTCGCCCTCGTCGTTGAGGGCACCCGGTCTCGCCACCCGACTCGGCCAGCGCGATCGCCGTCCAGGTCGTTGCCTGGTCAGGGGTGAACCCGCGCGGCAGTGCCGCTTGGTAGATCTCCTCGATGCCGAGCTTCATCGGGTGCGTCACCGGAGCTCGATAGGACACCTTTCTCAGGCCAGCGCGGCCTGCGGCCATGGGACCGGGACTCAGTCTAGGTCGGTAAAGACATCCCCGGTAGTGTCCGAGCATGGGATACCGGCTCGGTGTGGATCTGGGGACGACGTTCACCGCCGCGGCGACCGATGACGGGGCGGGCCCGACGATGGTCGGACTCGGGAATCGGGCGCTTCAGGTGCCCTCGGTCGTTGTTCCGGCAGCGGACGGCGCTTTGCTGTGCGGGGAGGCCGCCGAGCGACGGGCGAGCAGTCGAGCCCGACCGCGCGGTGCGTGAGTTCAAGCGTCGCCTCGGTGACACGGTGCCCGTTCTGGTGCTCGGTCGCCCGTTCTCCCCCCAGGCGCTGACCGCCAGACTGCTGGGGTGGGTGGTGGCCAGCACCAGCGGAGCGACAGGGCTCGCGCGCCCGACGAAGTGGTCCTCACGTTCCCGGCGAACTGGGGCAGCTTCAAGCAGGAGCTGTTCGACCAGGTGGCGGACCTGGCCGACCTGGGCCGGGTGCGTGACGTGCACCGAGCCCGAGGCTGCCGCCACGCAGTACGCCGACCGTGCGCGGCTGGACTCGGGCGAGCGGGTGGTCGTCTACGACCTCGGGGGTGGGACGTTCGACGTCTGCGTGCTGGAGAAGCGGGAGGGCGGGTTCACGATTCTCGGCTCGCCGGACGGCGTCGAGCACCTCGGGGGCATCGACTTCGACGAAGCGGTCTTCCGCCACGTGTTCGGGCAGCTCGGCGACATCGTGGAGGAGATGGATGCCGATGACGCGCTGGTGACGGCGAGCCTGGCGAGGTTGCGCCGAGACTGCATCGAGGCCAAGGAAGCGCTCTCCAACGACGTCGAGGCGGTGATCCCGGTGAACCTTGCCCGGGGGCGCCTCCTCGGTGCGGCTGACCAGGGAGGAGCTGGAGCGAGCTGATCACCCCGGCACTGCGCGAGACGCTTGCCGCGACCCGTCGCGCGCTGAGGTCAGCCGCGACCGAGCCCGCCGACCTTGCCGCGGTCGTCCTCGTCGGCGGTAGCTCGCGGATCCCACTGGTCAGCGAGCTCCTGCAAGCCGAGCTCGGCGTACGCACCGCGATGGACACCCACCCCAAGCACGACATCGCGCTGGGTGCGGTCCAGTACCAACCGACCACTGCCGTTGTCCCGGCAGCGGAACCCGAGCCCGAAGCAGGCCCGCGGCCCCCTCCCGGCGCGGCCCCGGTCAGATGGCCGTCGCGCGACGGAGCGGAAGCCGGGTCACCGTTTTCGGACACCCAGCCGCACCAGCCGTTCGCGGACGACGAGCCGGCCGGGGACCGGGATCCTGAACCTGTCGCCGCCGCTCCAGGCGAGGGAGCTGCGGGCGGCAGTAGGGGGCTCATCGTCGGGGATCACCTGGGTGCGCCCCATGAGGAGGGTGCCGAGCCGCTACGTGCGCGCTGGGCGGTGGTCGCCGCGGCGGCCCTGGCGGTGCTGCTGGTCGCCGGGGGTGGTCTGTGGCTGCTGCTGGGAAGTGATGACGAGCCACCGACCTCCGCGGGTCCTCCCACCTCGGACCCGTCGACCCGGAGCAGCTCTCCGTCCCCTTCCGCCCGCATCCCGCCGAGCAGTCTGGTGGTGCCCTTGGCGCCCGAGGCAGGGACCATCGACCTCTTCGAGGCACCACGAGACGGTTCCGCGCCGGAGCCGCTGCTCGAGCTCGACGGGGCTCAGTGGCTGCCGACCCTGTCCGCCGGGCGCGAGTGGGTGTACTTCCGCAGCGCTCCGACGACCGACCGTCCCACTCCGGACCAGTTCGAGGCGCAACTGTACGACGTGGGTTCGGGCGAGACCCGGGACATGTTCACCGCCCCGCGATCTGACGACGCCAACTGCACCGGGCGTCCCGCCTGGCATCCCGACCAGAGCAACCGGGTGGCGGTGGTGTGCAGCGATGTGGCCGATGATCTCGGCACTGGGAAGCGCGTCTATGAGGGTGTGGTCACCGAGTCGGGACAGGTCGAGACCGAGAGCCTGGAGCTGATCGACGGACTCGACGACCCGTCGATCAGCAACATCAGCTATGTCGGCAGTGGTGGTCTGGTGATGAAGTACCTCGGCGGCGAGGAGCCAGGCATCTACTACCTTCCGCCGGGGTCCTCCGAGCTCGTCGCGCTGGCCTCGAGCGGTCAGGATCCGATGGGTTCACCGCAGGGCGACCGAGTCGCCTTCGAGCGCGACGGGGACATCTACCTGGTGATGGCGGCCGAGGAGCCGGCAGACGTGGACTGCCCTGGCGAGACCGAGCCGGACCCTGGCACCGACTTCGCCTTGTGCCAGGTCACCGAAGGACCCGAGTGGGACATGGACGCCACCTGGTCTCCTGACGCGACCCAGCTTGCGTTCCGCAGGGCCGACTCACAACCAGCGCCTGCGGACATGTTCGTGCCCACCGACCTGCTGGTGATCGATCTCGCCCCTGAGGCGGAGCCGCAGGAGCTGACCGGGGTTGCCGGGCAGGTGGTCGGTACGCCGATCTGGGGACCGCGCTGACGCGACAAGGTGACGCCGAGTTGCTCAGGCGCTCTCCTTCGTCGTGGACACACGCTGGTGGTCGCCTCGTCGTTGCTGGTCTGGGTGGTGATCAACCGCGAGGAAGTCCATGTCTCCTTCGGGTTCGCCACCGTGTCGACGTCATTGCGGCTGGCGTTCAAAACCCTGAGCGGGCGGTGCGGCACGTGGGTGATCCTGCCGTCCTGCTGCCGGTCGTAGGCCTGCTGCTCCACCAGGCAGGGGCCGTGTCGTTGGTGATCGCGAGCCGATACCTGCATCGGTGGGTGTCGACGACGATTCCCCATCCCTCGAACGCGGACACGGCGTCGACCTGGTCGGACTCCCCGACTCACTCGCCGAGGACGATGTCGACCACATCGCCCGACGTACTCGCCTCCCAGCTGCTGCCCAGCGTCACTGCCTCGGAGTCGACGTCGTCACTGAGCAGGTCGCCAAGACCGCTTCCGTCGTGGTCCGCGATCGCATCGGCGAGCCTGCGTCAGAGTGTCTTTGCCATAGGAATCCTCCGTACATCGCCCAAAGTACGCCGGGCACCGTGCTCCGGCGGCGGCTCTCGATTCGGAGGGCAGCGAGTCTCAGCCGTAGACTCCGCGCCCGTGGCACTCACCATCGGGATCGTCGGTCTCCCCAACGCCGGCAAGTCGACCCTGTTCAACGCTCTGACGCGCAACGACGTCCTGGCCGCGAACTACCCCTTCGCCACCATCGAGCCGAACGTCGGTGTCGTCGGCGTCCCGGACTCCCGCCTGCCGGTGCTGTCCGAGATCTTCGGCTCGGCCCGCATCCTGCCCGCCACCGTCGAGTTCGTCGACATCGCAGGCATCGTCCGCGGCGCCTCGGAGGGGGAGGGGCTGGGCAACAAGTTCCTCTCCCACATCCGCGAGGCCGCCGCGATCTGCCAGGTGACGCGTGTCTTCCGGGACGAGGACGTCACGCACGTGGACGGCAAGGTCGATCCGGCCTCCGACATCACCACCATCCAGACCGAGATGATCCTGGCCGACCTGCAGACGGTGGAGAAGGCGATCCCCCGTCTGGAGAAGGAGGCCCGGATCAAGAAGGAGCTCCAGCCCAGGCTGGTGGCGACCCAGCAGGTCAAGGAGTCGCTGGAGGCTGGCACTCCCGTCATCGCCACGGACGTCGACCTGACGCAGGTGCGAGAGCTCTCGTTGCTGACCGCGAAGCCCTACCTCTACGTCTTCAACTGCGACTCCGACGAGCTCGGCGACGAGGACCTCAAGCAGCGCATGCGTGACCTCGTCGCGCCGTCCGAGGCGATCTTCCTCGACGCCAAGTTCGAGGCCGAGCTGGTCGAGCTCGACGACGAGGCCGAGGCGCGGGAGATGCTGCACGAGATGGGCATCGATGAGCCGGGCCTGGACGTGCTCGCCCGCGTCGGCTTCGACACCCTGGGCCTGCAGACCTACCTGACGGCGGGCCCGAAGGAGACGCGGGCCTGGACCATCCGCAAGGGCGCGACCGCCCCCGAGGCTGCCGGCGTCATCCACACCGACTTCCAGAAGGGCTTCATCAAGGCCGAGGTCGTCTCCTACGACGACCTCGTCGCCGCCGGCTCCATGCTCAAGGCCAAGGAGGCCGGCAAGGTCCGCATGGAGGGCAAGGACTACGTGATGCAGGACGGCGACGTCGTCGAGTTCCGCTTCAACGTGTGAATCGACGCAAAACCGCAGTTCAGAGGGGGTGTAGGTGCTTCCAGTCCGCACAGAGTCCGCAACAAAGTTGGTCAGATGAGGTCGATCGGCGGGTTCCTGGGCGTGCGGAACGAGGCTCCGAGCGGCCGTCAGTTCGGTCTGAATGGCGCCCACTTGCGGAACAACGAACGACTCCCGTCGTGCGGAGATCTTGCGGGCGCTCCGTCATCGCCGCCCTGCGCCGGGGTCAGAAGGTGTCAGAGGTAGCGGCCCGGACCCAGCACCGGGCACGGCACGTGCACCGACGCCCGGTACTTCGCCGCGGACAGGCTGTTTACGTCAGTGTGGATGGGAGGGCCGGCCGTGATGCCGTGCTCCTTGAGCAGCTGGGAGGCCTGCGACAGGAATCGCGCCCACACTTCCTGCTCTTCAGCACTCAGGTCGACGCCGTCGGTCAAGACATAGAACGCTGCCCGCTTCGGCCTCAACCTGTCGCCTTCCAGGAACAGCACCCGAACCTCGTCGACCTTCACGAAGCACTGTTGCTTGGCGTTGTTCTCCTTCACGAACTTCTCCATCAGGGCGGGCAGGTCCTCGCTCAGTGCGCTATGGAGGGCCGGCCGCCAGGCCTTGTACGACAACACCTCGGCGAACCGCAGGTAACCGTCCTCGTCCGTGAACCCCTCAAGGGGCTCTCGCTCGAGCAGCAGCGCCTTCGACATCGGAAACTGCAACCTGAGATCGGCGAACCACTCCTGCTCCGGCGGCGGCCGCCGCACCGATCCGTCCTCGTTCACCGTCACCGGCACCGGATACGGTGACGACACCGCGACCAGGTACCCGAGCTTTCCCTCCCGGGCCAGATTCCTGACCCCCTTTGAGAGCTGGTCTCCGCGCACCAGCGGGGCCATCTGAACGAACGAGTGCAACGACCCGGGCGGCGTTCCGCCCACGTCACAGGTCTGCGAGGTGATGATCGTCGGTACCTGTGTGCCCGGGGCGAACACAGGCGCCACGCGCTCGGGCCTCAGTAGTGCCATGACGTATCGAAGTAGACTGGAACTTGTGTCGCTTGGTACTTTGGTACCTGAGGTTCAATCAGCACCTCACGTCAAGGAGCTTCCCTGCCATGGCTACCGCTACCGCGCCCATCAAGGTCGACGCTGCGACCGACGACCTCGTGTCGCACGCAGCTCACTTCATGTCCCGTTCGAAGAAGGACATCGTTGACGCTGCCGTGCGGGAGTACATCGACGCGCACCGCGATGAGATCAACGCCGGGATTAAGACTGCGCTCCGCCAGCTCAACGGCACCGACGCCGCTGCTGTGTCGCTCATGACCGGTCTCAGCGGCGAAGAGCTCGACCACCTCGGCGGCCCGCCGAAGTAGACCGGTCCGAGCCTGACAGTCGGACCTGCGCCGGGGCATTCGCACCGGCTATCGCCTCCCATGCCGTACGCCCCAGCAGACCCTGGTCGCCGAGCTCCCAGGTCTGTCTGCTCCGAGCTCTAGACTGGGGGCATGACCGCGAACCGTGATGAGCTCATTCACCTGATCGAGGGCTTGCCCGACGATCAGGTTGACGTGCTGCTCTCGGACGCACGCCGGCTCGCCGGCGAGAAGCCAAAGGGCACCTGGCCGCCGGAGTTCGTTGGGATGATCAAGGACGGTCCGACGAACGGCTCGTCGCCTGAGCACATCGACGCGGTTCTGTCGCGGGGTTTCGGTAGCGAGCGTTGATCGTCTGTGACACCGGCCCGCTCGTCGCGCTGTCGAACGAACGGGACGAGCACTACGTCACCGCGAACAACCTCTTCCGCGACCTCCACATGGCAGGGGAGACCCTTCTGCTTCCTAGCACGGTCCTCGCCGAGACCTGCTACTGGCTGAACCAGCACGGCGGCCCCGACGTCGAAGCGGCCTTCCTCGACGCGGTTGTGGATGGCGCGTTCAACCTTGTCGACCTGACCAGCGAGGACGTCGAACGGATGGCAGCGCTGGTCCGCCAGTTCTCGTCGTTCCCACTGGGCGGCACCGATGCCTCAGTTGTCGCCATCGCTGAGCGCCTCGACGTACGTGAGATCGCAACATTCGACCGTCGTCATTTCGCGTCGATCACGCCGAAGGACGGCGGTCACTTCACGCTGCTCCCGGAGAAGTTGTGATCGGTGAGCGGTCCGCAAATAGTCCGCAAGAAGTCCGGCGGAGACCGATTCTCGCCAACGACGTCCAACGTTCCTGCGTACGCGTTTCCGCAGGTCAGACCGAGTTTTCCGGTGTCAGTCGGCGATGACCAACAACCACCGAAACCCCCAGTTTTCGTTCCGCTTCAACGTCTAGTTGGGCGGGTTTGCCCAGGTCAGCAACCCTGCGTCGTCTTCGAGGCGCACCATGGTGGGGCGAAGATTCGGCGTCGTTTGCTGGTTGCGGCACGCGGTGGTCCGGGGTGATGCTGAGCGGGTTCGTCGTGGTCGACCCCGGATCCTCTGTGGTGCCTGTGAGCCTGTAGGTCAGCATGGTGGTGGAGGGCTTCCACGGGAACCGTGGATTGGTGCCAGCGAGCCCGAGCGTCAGACTTTTGAATCTCCCTGCCCTCCCCGCGACGGACGTCCTCGTTCGAGTCGTGAGGAGGTAGGCGATGGAAGTGATCCACGCCCGGTGTGCCGGGATGGACATCTCGAAGAAGGACGCCAAGGTGTGCGTCCGACATGCTGGTGCGGGTCGGCGCAAGACCGTCGAGACCGTCACGACCTGGTCGTCGATGGCCAACCAGATCCTCGCTCTGCGCGACCACCTGGCCGCCGAGCAGGTGACGTGTGTGGTGATGGAGGCGACCGGCGACTACTGGAAGCCGTTCTACTACCTCCTCGAAGACCTGCCCGGCGTGGAGGTGATGCTGGTCAACGCCCGCCACGTCAAGACCCTGCCGGGCCGCAAGAGCGACGTCGCGGACGCGACGTGGCTGGCCCAGCTCGGCGCCCATGGCCTGGTCCGCGGGTCGTTCGTGCCACCCGAACCGATCCGGCAGCTGCGGGATCTGACCCGCTCACGGACCGCGATCACCCGCGAGCGCGGGCGTGAGGTCCAGCGGCTGGAGAAGCTGCTCGAGGACGCCGGGCTCAAACTGTCCTCGGTCGCCTCCGACATCATGGGCGTGTCCGGGCGGGCAATGCTCGAAGCGCTCATCAACGGCGACCGGGATCCCGCAGGACTGGCTGACCTGGCCAAGCGCCGACTCCGGTCGAAGATCCCCGAGCTGACCGAGGCGCTGACCGGCCGGTTCACCGAACACCACGCGTTCCTTGCCCGGGTGCACCTGGACCTCATCGACCAGCACACCGCCGCCATCAAACAGCTCACGCAGCGGATCGAGGTGGTGATCGAGCCGTTTCAGGGCTTCCACGACCTGATCTGCACGATCCCTGGCATCAGCACACTCACCGCGGACGTGATCGTCGCCGAGACCGGCGCGGACATGTCCCGGTTCGCCACCGCGAAGCACCTCGCGTCCTGGGCCGGGACGACACCAGGCAGCAACGAGTCGGCCGGAAAGGTGAAGTCCAGCAAGACCAGACCCGGCAACCCCTACCTACAAGGCGCCTTGGGGGCAGCAGCCATGGCCTGCTCGCAGAACCCGAGCACCTACCTCGGCGCCCGGTACCGGCGCATCGCATCGCGACGTGGACCAAGAAGGCCAACGTCGCGATCCAACGCTCCATGCTGACCGCGATCTGGCACCTGGGCACCACCGGCACCCTCTACGACGACCCGGGCGCCGACTTCTTCACCCGCCTCCATCCCGACCGCGCGAAGAAGCGTGCCATCCACCAACTGGAGGCCATGGGCTACCGAGTCACCCTCAACGCGTCCTGAAGCGCCGCTCAGCGAAGACCCACCCACCCTGGATGAATCTTCGCGTCAGAGGGGGTGAGACACCTCCCAGTCCGCACAGAGTCCGCAAGAAACGCACGGCGAAGCCGATCAGCCTCGCCCGCTCGAGGAAGTGGACGATCAGCTGGCTCGGGCCTCGCCGCGCTCAGCCAGTGAGCCCCGCGGCGGCCGCAACCTCGGCCGGGTCGAAAGGCACGGCTTCCGCCCAGTAGGCGTCGAACAGGTCGCTCAAGTCCGCGCGCTGCGGGCTCACGTGCATCTCCGAGTGCTGTCCGGTGTATATCGCGTTGACGTTCGGCACGTTCCGCGCCGTGTCAGCGCCGATCACCCACCGGTCGTGGGTGTCGCGGATCTTCGTGGAGTCGATCACCCGCCACGAGAAGTCCACGGAGCGGCCCGCTAGTTCAGCACGCAGGTCCCGGTACTGCTTGATGGTGCGCTTGCCCTCGTGGTCTTTCAGGCGCAGGGACAGTATGCGAACACTGCTCACCCGCCCGCCGTCCACAGCCTCCCACAGCGGCTCGAAGGCGACCGGCATGAAGTGCTTGTCCAACCGTGTTCTACTTCCGCGCGATCGCGGGCTACGACGTATGGGATCTCTCCGTGCTCGGCGACCGCATCGAGTTCTACGAGCTGGCGCTTCGCCACGGCGTCGAGGAGGTCTTGCTTAATGCCGTGGATGGGGCGCTGTTGGTGGAAGCCTGGCCGAGCATGGAGCTTCCTGAGGTCATCCGGGCTGCATGGCAACCGCTAATCGACGCGGCCATGGGCGCCGGCTCGAAGCGCAGCCGACCGCTGGATCCGGGCGGCTACTCTGAGCGTTTGGCAGTCGAGGTGGGCATGGACTGGCCAGTGCCAACAAAGCCCCGGCCCCGCTCAAAGGCCAAGGGCAACGCCGCTGGCAGGTGATGGTGGTCGATGCCCCGGCAACGGTCCGCGGTGTCGTGTGCCGTACGCATCGATCGCGTCGATGGCTTGGCGTCGTGCGTGTGCGGGCCCGAGGTCGGCGCGGTCGCGGCGGAAGGCAGCGGTCCACTGTCTGCGGGCGTCCTCGACGTTCTCGGCCACC
>CAWDDN010000038.1:0-18799 GCA_963801135.1 uncultured Actinomycetota bacterium
GGACCATCATGGTGATTTCCTTCTTGCCACCGGCCTCCATCAGTGCGCGGCGACCCTCTTCGCGAACGTCCTGGGCCTGGGCCCGGAGTACGTCGGCGAGCGGCGTGCCACGTTGCACGGCGATGACGACCCCGTCGACGAAACGGGTGAGGCTGTGCAGGCCCGTTCGGTCGGCGAGCCCCTGGAGTGCGGTGGGGAGGTTCGCTCCGGCACGGGCGTCGGCGAGGCAGGCCCGGAGCTCCCCTGCCAGCTCGCCCCGGGAGAGCCGACAGACTCGTTCCAAGGCACCAACGGCACCTTCACCGGCACCAACTGCCAGGGCGAGAAGCTCAGCGACAGTTGGAAACTCGGCCAGCATCCGGGCCTCTCGCTGCTCAGCCCGACGGGTGAGGGCGAAGTCGGCCCCCGTGAGCCCGAGTCCGAGACCGATGAGGGTCATCATGACGACCGCGAACGCACCGGCGTCCCGTGCGATCTGGAACAACACCCCGAAGGCCGCACCGAGCACCGTGCCGACGATGCCCCAGATGACCTGTTCGGCGCGAAACCGGTCGACGTCGGCGGCACGTCCCGACCGGAGCTGCCGGCGGCGGACCGAGTCCGCGCCGCCCATGACCCTCTCCACACCTCGCCCGAGGTCCCGTAGGAGAGGCGCCGCCACCGCGGCCATCCCGCGATGACCGGCCGCGCGGTCGTCGAGCAGCCGGGAGGGGCGGGGGGTGTCCTGAAGATAGGGCAGCACCCGTCCTGCGAGCCCGGGCCTGCGGCGGCGGGGAAGGCCCCCCCAGATGAGCACCAGCCCGAGGCCCAGCCCGAAGCCGAGAACGGCACCGTTGCGCGCAAGGTCACTCATCTCAGCACCCGCTCGTCCTCGGGCAGCCGACCGATGCGCACCATCGACCAGTAGGCGAACCCGGTGAGCGCGGCGCCTGATGCGAGCACTCCGGCGCCGAGTGGCGAGGAGTAGGCGGCCACCGACTCCGGATTGGCCGAGAGCATCGCGAGGACGAGCCATGGCGCAGCGGCTGCCAGTCGTGCGGCATTGACGGTCCAGGACTGGCGCGTCTCGAGCTCGGCTCGGGTGCGGGCGTCCTCGCGCAGGAACCCGGAGAGGGTGCGCAGCAGACGGCCGAGGTCACTGCCCCCGACCTCGCGAGCGATGCGCAGACTCTCGACCAGACGATCACCCACGGGGTCGCTCAGACGGTCCTTGAGTCGGTCCAGCGACTCGTTGAATCTCCCGGTCAGCCGGTAGTCGTCCGCGAACTCGGTGAACGGCTGGCGAAGATCCATCGGGCCCCGTACCCCCAGCTGGCCCAGCGCCTCGGGAAGGGCCATCCCCGCCCGGACCCCCGAGGTGATGTTGTCCACCGCATCCGGCCACACGTCGCGCAGGCGAGCGCGCCGTCTGCGGGCACGTCGTCTGACCACACCGATGGGGAGGTATCCCGCCATAAGGCCGAAGCATGCGGCGATCGGCGCCACGCCCAGCGTGGCGAGGACCAGCGAGGCCACGAGCAGCAGGGCGAGCAGGCAGGACGCGCACAGCATTCGCACCGAGAGTCCGGTGAACCCGGCCTGGACGATCTCGTCCTCCAGTCGGTCCCTGGCTGTGACCTTGGGGGCGGCCCGATCGGTCCAGGCCTCAGGGACCCAGCAGCTCGTCCACACCAGGAGGAGACCCGTTCCAAGGACGAGCCCGAGCAGCAGGCCAGTCACGCGGCGCCCTGGGTCAGCAGCGCTGCCACGTCGAATCCGGCTCTCTCGAAACGGTCGAGGTGTGGCGGGAATCCATCGGAGCGCTCGAGGACCCCGCCCCGGCGGACGAACAGGTCCGCGATCTCGACGACATCGCCCTCGACCCGTCCGGGCACCGCCGCGATCTCGCGTACGGTTCGCCGTCCATCGCGTTCCAGGGCGGCGTGCACGACGACGTCGATCGACGAGGCCACCGTGGGCACCACGAACTTCGCCGAGACGTTCTCCCCGGCCAGCAACGGCAGCGTGCACATCTTGGTGACCGCCTCACGGGCACTGTTGGCGTGAATGGTGCACATCCCCGGCAGGCCTGAGTTCAGGGCGATGAGCAGGTCGAGGCTCTCCGCCTGACGCACCTCGCCGACGATGATGCGTGAGGGGCGCATCCGCAGCGCCTCCTTGACGAGGCGCCGCAACGGGATCTCACCGGTGCCCTCGAGTGACGGCTGGCGACACTGCATCGCGGCGACATCGCGGTGTGGGATCCTCAACTCGAAGACCTCTTCGCACGTGACGACCCTCTCCCGCACCGGTATTGCCGAGGCGAGGCAATTGAGCATCGTTGTCTTGCCTGCCTGGGTTCCACCTGCCACCAGGATGTTGAGCCCGGATGCGACAGCCGCCTCCAGGAAGTGTCCCGCCTGTCGTGTCAGCGTGCCGAGCCGGACGAGGTCGTCCATCGAGTCGGCCTTGACGACGAACTTCCGGATGTTGACGAACCAGTGCTCTCGGGTGATGTCGGGGATGACGACGTGGAGGCGGCTGCCGTCGGGAAGCACAGCGTCGACGAAGGGAGAGGACAGGTCGACGCGCCGGCCCGAGGACTTCAGCATCCGCTCGACGAGGTCACGGACCTCGTCATGGGACAGCAGCGTCGTCGTCAGTTCGGCGACGCCGTCGCGCGCCACGAACACCCGCGATGGCTCGTTGACCCAGATCTCCTCGACACTCGGATCGTCGAAGTACCGCTGCAGTGCCCCGAAGCCGGCCACGGTGTCCCACACCGCCCGCGAGGCCGCCTCGATGTCGGCGAGCACCGGCATCCCGCCGTGGACCGACCGCTCGTCATAGTCACTGACCGCGTCGCGCACGAGGCGACGCACCTGGGCCTCGTCGTGGGCAGGGTCGAGTCCGGAGCGCCGGATGAGCTCCCGCACCTCTGTCTCGAGCGTGTGCACCGCGTCCACGGTCCTCCTCCCCGGCCGGCCCCCTGCCGACCCACCGGAACAGCGAACCCCAACTCGGAGAGCTACGCATCCTGAAGCGGAACACCCTGTGGACAACCAGCTCGGACGACACTCGGCAGGGCAGCGCGGCCGGGCCTTCCTCGCGTCAATGCCACCAGCAGGTAGTGGCCTACATCGACGCCCATCGCCACGACGTGGTCTATGACCGCGAGGGTCGGGGTCAAGCCGATCTGCGCCGTGCTGAACAAGGCCGGCGTTCAGATCGCCCCGAGCGGCTACCACGCGTCCAAGACCCGCCCACCGTCGGCGCGGACCATCCGCGACGCCGCACTGGTCGTCGACATCAGGGCCGCCCACGCGGCGAACCTGGGGGTCTACGGTGCCAGGAAGGTCCACGCCCAGCTCAACCGCCAGGACGTGAAGGTCGCCCGCTGCACCATGGAACCGCTGATGCGCGCCCAGGGCCTGCGCGGCATCGCCCGGGAGAAGACCCGCAAGACCACCATCGGTGACGGCGCTGAGAGCGAGCGTCCCGAGGACCTGGTCAAGCGCAAGTTCGTCGCGACCGGCCCGAACCAGCTGTGGATGGCCGACCTGACCTACGTGCGCACCCACGCCGGCTGGACCTACGTCGCGTTCGTCCTGGACGTCTTCAGCCGGATGATCGTGGGCCGGCAGGTGTCCACCTCGATGCGCACCGACCTGGCCCTGGACGGCCTCGACTCACGGACGAGCGATATCGGTCAAACACGTCTGCGTTTACGGTGCCGCCTGCGGCCCGGGCTCGTCGACGACGCCGGCACGGTTCCACCGGGCGACCCACGACTGGTTCTCCGCAGAGATCACGTCCTCGCACTCGTCCACGAGCTCCGGGCCCGTCAGCCACCCGTCAAGGTAGTCGTTGCCCAGGCGGCTCAGCCGCTGCGCCGCGGCGAGGTAGGTCACGACGAGAGGGTCGTAGCGAGCAGCGGCCAGGTGCGCGGTGAGCGACACCCCCAGCGTCGTGACCACGGGAACCCACAGCGACAGCTCCGCGACGAGGAAGGCTGCCGCGACAGCCGAGAAGCCCACGGCCAGCACCCCCAGCGCGTCTCCGAGGAGGCGCAGGCGCCGAACCCGGCGGTCGTAGGCGGTGGCCCTCGGTCGGTAGAACCGCTCGACCTGGTCATCCACGCGCACGACCACGTAGTCGTCCGCGCCCGTGACCGAGGGCAGCGGACGGTCGACCGGCTCGATCCCGAGGGCATGTCGACGCAGGTCCGTCACGTTGTCGCCGATCTCGGCGGTGCGTCGGGCGAGGACCGCCGTCGGGTCCTCGACCGCGTAGTCACTCCCGCCGGCCAGCGCGGAGTAGACCTCGCGCTTGAGCCCTTCCGACGCCGCCCTCGCCCTCGTCCACTCTCGGATTCGGTCGCTGCCCACGCGCCGGTTGATGATCGCCGCCACTCCCGCGGTAACCGCCGCTGTCGCCGTGAGGATGCGCGCGGGGATGCCCGGCACCTGCGTGGCAGCGGTGGCCAGGACCGCAGTGGCCCCGGCGAGGAGGAGTCCAGCAAGCCGCCCACGGTCGACGACAGCCTTCAACCGGCTCGCGGTGCGCGACCAGACCTGCTGCTCGGTCCATGCCCGAGCCACGGCCGCCATGTCTACGGTCCCCCTGCTGCTCAACGGAACTCCTCGAGGAACTCGGGATCGAGCTCGAACACGACACCAACCTCGTCGGGCTTCGCCAGACCGAGCCCGACGGCCGTGGCGTCGATCGGCATCTCCACGAGGCCGCGCACGGTGATCGGCTCCGTCACCGAACCGGCGGGGGGCTCATACCTGCCCACGTCCGATCCACCGGGCAGGGCGCGCCCCTCAACGTAGGGCACCGGGAACCTCAGGCGGAACGGGTAGACACTGTTGAAGGAGATCGGCCAGTCCTCCTTGTCCACCGGTGTGATCGACACGGTGAAGTGCACGAAGACCTGGCCCTCGCTCGCGCGGGTGCGAAGGCCGTAGTCAAGCGCCGGCAATGGCTCTCCCGACTCGTCGACCGAGGCCTCCAACGAGGCGCGGACGTCACTCAGCACCACGTCATAGGTGTTGAGGTCCTCCCACCAACCCAGCGCTCCTCGATACGTGGAGTCCGCGACATCGACCGGCACCTCGAGCGTGAGAACCTCGCCCTGGGTGAGCTCGACGATGCTGGGTTCGTAGGCGAACTGTTGGATCCGCAGCCGAGCACCGTCGACGTCCTCACCGGGCGGGACGGGGAACGACAACCCGAAACGCTCATCACCCGACCCTGGGGACCAGGTTGTCTCGAGCCACCCGTAGTCGGACTCCTCCAGTCCCTCTGCGGGGACCTCTCGTCCGTCCTCGAGGAGCAGGGTCCATGTCTCGGCGACCTTGATCCCAAGGAACCGGGCCGCCTCGGTGTCGACACCGAGGTTTCTCACTTCGTAGTCGAGGACGTAGTGGTCGAGATCGGGGTCAGGATCCACGTCGGAGTCCGCCTCCCCCGGTGGGTTGGCACGAAGGGTCGCAGCCGAGACGCTGTGGACGAAGCCCGCGTGCTCGACGGACACCCCGATCTCGGCGCCGCCGGCGAGGACGGCCACCGACACGCCGGCTGCTCCGGCACCCGCGGCGACCGCCCACCACGCGCGAGGGCGCGCCTGGTAGGCGTCGACCACTCTGTGAGTCCACGGCGCCGCCGCGCCACTCGTCGCGGTCGAGGTTGAGGTGCTGACCGTGCCCGACACGAGGAAGTCCCCGATTCCGGCGAACGCGTGGGCCCCGGCGGTCGCGCCGACCGCCCCTAACGCAGCCCCCACCCCGCCCACGATCGCCACCGCGGCCAGGTTCGGATGCCGGACCGCCGCGTCGAGGCGGGCCCGCAGGGTGGCGGACCGGTCGACGCCCTCGGCCAGCACGACGACGTCGGGCCAGCGCCTGGCCGCCCGGCGGGCCGATCGCACCGTGACGAGGGCGGCCCCGGACACGAACCTGCTGATCTCGACGACCTCGCCGACGTCGCTCCCGGCCATCCGTGCCAGAAGCTCGTCGAGCCGGGCCTGGGCGAGCGGGGTGTCGTCTGCGAGGACGAGCACGCTTTCCGCGACCCGGGCGCGCAGCCCAGACCAGATGCCCACGAGCACCTGCTGGTACGCCGAGCTCTCCCGGTCCACCAGCTCGGTTCGGCGGGCTGCAACGGCGTGCATCGCCGCCAGCCGCGCAAGGCACTCGGGCGGCGGGCCAGGACGCGGTGCACCATCGACGAGGACGGGAATGACAGCCCGTCCTTGCGGCCCCGACAGCGCGCGCTCCACCTCTTGGCGCACCGGGTCGTCTTCGGCGTCCATACGGCGCCCGTCCGCTCCCTCCCCCAACCAGCCGGACCCGACGAGCACGACGACGGCATCCGCCGCATCGACGGCCTCGACCAGCGCTGGACGCCATGGTTGCCCGGCCACGAGATCGTCCTTGTCACGGAAGACGTGCCGACCGCCGAGGTCGTCGCGCAGCAGCCCTGCGGTCGCCTCGGCAACGTCTCCGGTGTCGGCGGTGCGGTAGGAGATGAACACGCGCGGGCCGGTGTGGGTCGGGTGGCCGCTCATGGCGTGCCCCCGGCATCCTCCTGGCCGTCGTGGTCACCGCCGGCGGCGCTCGACTGCCCTTCGAGCGCGTCCGCGACCTCCGCCGCCTGTGGGACGACCATCACCCCAGCCTCCCAGTGGACCTACGAAAGGTCCACCCTCCGTATGCGGTCCACCGCACCGCGGTAACGCCCACGGCGGGAAGGGATGCCGGCCCTGCAGCGGTGACGGCGGCGAGCACGGTGATAGGCGCGGGGCAGGAGCGTCCCCGCCTGCCTCAGGCGTCGTTCGTCGACGACACCTCGGGGCCGGGGCCGCCGGAGCGGCGCGCCTGCTCACGAGCCGCCAGCTCGCGCAGCATCGGCGGGGTGCGGAGCGCGTCGGCGTGGATGCCCTCGAGCACCTCCGGCCGCACCGTCCTGAGCGTCTCGAAGATCTCGTCGGGGTTGCCCTTTGCGACCACCTGCTGGAGCACCGACGCCCACTGCTGCTCGGTCTCGAAGGCCTCGTCCTCGAGGTGCCCGCGCAGCGGGATGCTCGACCAGATGTAGAGCAGCATGAACATCGCGACGAACCTCGTGTTGGAGCGGTTGGGGCGCCCCGATGCCGTCGACCTCCTTCTACCGGTTGCCTCGCTGAGCGGGATCACGAGCACACGTGCCGCCCCGCAGCGTTCAGGCGAACAGCCAACTTTGCCGACGGCGTCTCGCTGCGGCGGTGTGGGAAAGGGTCGACAGGCGGCGGTGTCATGCGGGGTCGCTCTGGTCCGCCGATTCAGTAGTAGCAACGTGGCCTGCCGTTTGCATGGGAGGACTTTCGGGTGGAAGTGGTGCACCGTTGTGCAGGTGAGAACGACGACGGAGTTGTCTGTGACGTGGGCGCAGGCGCTGTCGTGGCGGATGGGACGTCAGCTGCTGGATCCTGTTGGGTCTGAGTCGGCCGCTGGTGTTGTCCGACGGCTCAGCGCGGTGCTCTCGATGGATGAGTCCCTGGCGGAGCTCGCTGTCCGGACCCGCCGTGTGACCTCGCGCCCGGGCGAGCTCGCGGCGGCCCTGGCTCGTGGCGAGGTGGTCAAGGCGTTCGCGTTCCGTGGGTCGATGCACTACCTCTCCCCCGAGGACGGCGGGATCTACCTCGCGCTGCGGTGTGCCGGCCGGCAGTGGGAGCGGGCGAGCTGGGTGGAGCACTACCGGCTCGCGCCGTCGGACTGGCCCGACTTCAGGGCCGCGGTGCGAACGGCGCTCAGCGGCGGACCGCTGACCGTGAGCGAGCTCGGCGAGGCGTTGAGCAGGCACCGCGCGTACAGGCACCTGAAACCGGTCTTCGACGAAGGCGCCGCAACCCTGATCAAGCCGCTGACCTGGCAGGGGGACATGAGCATCGGCCCGCCCCGAGGGGGTCAGCACACGTTTCAACTCCTCGAGGGCAACCCCCGATGGAAGGGCATCCCCGACCTTGACGACGCCGGCCCGGCAGCCATCACCGCGTACCTGCGGACCTACGGGCCAGCGACGCTGGATCACCTGCAGTACTGGCTCGTCGACGGCCTGAGCGCGGGCCGCCGACGGGTCGACGCCTGGTTCGACGAACTCGGCGAACGGTTGGTTGCAGTGGACGTCGAAGGTGCCACGGCCTATCTCCTGGGTCAGGACGTCGACGCCCTCGAGGCCTCGTGTCCCTCAGAGGCAGTGCGGTTCCTTCCCGGGCACGACCAATGGGTGATCGGTCCGGGCACCAAGGACGACCACGTCACACCACCCTCGCGACGTGACCTCATCACCCGCAAGGCCAACCCGGTGATCCTCGGCGGGGTCGTGTGCGGAACATGGGCACGGAAAGCCGACAAGCTCACAGTGACCTGGCTCGACGAACGACCGCGACCAGACACTGCCCTCAAGCAGGAAGCCGCCCGACTGACCGACCTCATCGGCGGCGACCTCCACCTCAACCTGATCCCGTAAGCGACCCCCGAAGCGCGGCTCCACCCCGCGCGGACAAGCGGCGGAATGCCGCTCCTCCGGCGAGGTCCGTGCGGCTTGTCTTGAGAGACTGGTTCTATGACCGAGCGTGATCGTGACCGGGACGGCGAGGGCCGTGCTCGCCAGGCTCGGCCTCGCGACGCTTTGGGCCGGCCCCTGCCGTACGGCGCTGCGGGGGTCGAGCCGGTGTCGGAGGAGCCCCTCCCTCCCAAGGAGACCCTTGAAGCCGCCCGAGAGCTCGTGGAGGCAGGCCGTCCGTTCTCCGCCCACGAGGTGCTGGAGGCCCGTTGGAAGGCGGGACCGGTCGAGGAACGAGACCTGTGGCAGGGGCTTGCGCAGATCTGCGTTGCCATGACGCATGCGGCCCGCGGAAATCAGGTTGGAGCTGATCGGCTCTTCGACCGCGCCGCGCAGCGATTGGCCACGTTCGCTGCGACCGGCCGCGGCGCCTACGGGCTTGACGTGGTGGCAGCCGTGAAGCAGGCGCGCAGTCACGTCGGAAAGTTCTGACGGGCCAGCCCGCAACGCGGCGAAGTGCCGCGACTCTGCGTCGTCCGCAGACGTCGATGAGCGTGTGCCTACCGCCCGTGCTTTCGCTGGCTCTCGACCTCGGCGAGGAACCCCGCTGGCAGGGCATCCACGAAAGGTTGCGTCTCCGGCTCCCACCAGCCCAGGTCTTCAACGAAGGAGACCGCCACGGCGTTTGCGACGTACGTGTCGCCCCGCTCGAGTCCCTGCTCCAAGACGGAGAGAAGGCGCACCAGGGCGTCGGTTTGACCGGTGCGGAACCAGTCGATCGCAAGCAGCCGCAGGTCTCCCATCAACAGGTGTAGGAGTAGCTCTCCGTCTTGGTCCGCGAGGTGCTCGTTGATCGTGACCGTGGTCTCGGGCATGCGAGCCGTCAGTGAAACGACGAACTCCGGGGTCGTGAGAGACATGGCGGCATCCTGCCCGAGAACACTCGGTACTGCCGCGGCTCATAGGTCGACAGGCGGCGAAGTGACGCATGTGGCAATGCGTCGGGATTGCGCGGGCCAAGGGATCCGACTCAGCTCCCGCGAAGTCGGTGCTGACCTGTCAGTCAGTTCTTGTTGTATCCCAGCGACCGAGCACCGAGGACGTCCTTCCAGTAGGACTCGCGCTCTAGTACATGGGCGTCATCGGTCCGCATCGACCAGTACTCGAGGAGGGCGAATCGCATGTTGTTGCGGTAGTACTCGTCGCCCACTTCCTCTAATAGCGCCTTCAACCCGACGTTGCCGCCGTGGAGCGTGGCCGCGTACGTCGCCCACCGTTGCCAGATGCCTGTGTCGCCATATGCGGAACCGACATACCGCTGCCCGGTCTCCTTGTCGTGGATGACGTAGACGCCCTTAATGCTCTCCAGGGCGCCCCGCCAGTCGGCCCGAGCTTGGCTGACGACAGCCTGGAGGTCGGCGAGGCTGTGGTTGATTCGATCGTGCCCCGGGAAAGGGTCACCGGCGAATGGCTCTTCGAGGATCGACGAGACCGTCATCGCGGGCAAGACCAACTCCATCTTCTGGCGAATGTTCCTACCGGATCTCTGGTGCCGGATCCAGAGACGACGGCTGAACGGACCCGTCAGGTCCTCACGTAGCGTCACCGTGTACGAGTGCGCATGCGGTTCGGGCCTGCGCTCCAGGACTTCCCAGATGCCGCCGAAGAGCCAGTGGGTCGCGTCGTGCTTGTCCTGAGCCACCGAGAAGATGAACGGGCGATTGAAGTCGTTGTTCGCGCTTCTCCACGAGTTCCACCCCCGCCATTCCTCCGGATTGCTCGCTAGAACGTCAATCGGATGCTTGATCTGATTCCAGACGGCGAAGTGGACCTTGTACTGCGTCGGATCGAAGTCGGCGGGCAGCAGGCTGCTCAGCGGGATGGCCTCCATGACGGGGACCTTAGCCGGCTCATCGAACTTGACCGGGCATCTCGCTATTCGTAGCTGAGGCTCGCCGGTGTTGACGAGTGCAGGCCCAGCGTATGGCGCGTCGGTGGTTGTGCACGTTGCGGTAGCCGAACGCGTTGCGGCCTTGGTGTTTCGCGAGCCGGTTGTACCCCTCGGATCGGGCGTTGGAGTAGTCGGTCACGATCGCGGCCTCGATGGCCGGCCACCACTGCTCGATGGTCGCGGCGAAGCGGTGCACCTCGGGCGAGGTCGAGGTGGCGGCCTGCTCGTAGAACGCCCAGAGCCGGTCCCGGATGAGGGAGCGTTCGGGGTTGGTCCCTGACAGCGCCAGGAGGTGGCGCAGGTTCTCTTTGACGGTGTACGCGTGCAGGATTTCGATGCCGGGGTCGCCGGCGTCGATGAGGGCGTTCCACAGCTTCGCGAAGGCGGCGCGGTCCATGCGTTCGTGGCCGATGAGGAGCTTGCGGCGTCCGGCCCACTCGGGGTCGCGCTTGCGGCCGCGGCGTCCGCGCACGTCACGAGTGGCGTGCTGACGGACCTCGGTGAGCATGTCGTTCGCGAGCCGCACCAGGTGGAAACGATCGGCGACGACGACCGCGTGGGGCAGGGCGTCGGTGACCGCCCGCAGGTAGGACGCGGACAGGTCGATCGTGACGTGGGTGATCCCGGCCCGCCACGAATCGGGCTGCTCCGCAATCCATTCGGCGACCTTGGCGGCGGTCCGACCGTCGATGTGAGCCAACAGGCCGCCGGTGCCGCCGGCGTCGACGATCCCGGTGTGCCACCGGTCCGCGAGCACGAACCACCGCCCGGTGTCGGGGTCCTGGCCCCACTTGACCTTGCCGCGGCGGGTCTCATCGATCCCGAGCACGGTCACAGACGGAAGCGGGCCTGCCAGGACGGGGTCGACGTGCGCGATGAACGCGCGGTATGCCACGGGCCAGGACACCGCGTAGTGCTCCGCGCCGGCCTTCACGCAAGCGAACCGGCCAGCGATCCCGGCACCGCACTCCGTCCGCAGCCTGCTCGTCACCCTGGCCCTGGGCGGGACCGCGGGCAGCGACTCGGTGAACGACCCGCGAGCGCACGCGACCTCACGGCAGCGCCACCGCCGCTTGTGCCACACCAGATGCAACGGCGCTTGCCCGTAGGGCACGTCCCTGGGCCTGGTGACGGCGTGTCCCTTGACCGAGGTCGACAGCACCCCACACGACGGGCAGCCCGCCGCGCTCTCGTCGTCGGTGACCACGTGCACCACCCGGCCGCCCTCGTCGTCGAGCTCGACCTGCGCCACGGCCAACCCCTCGAGCCCGAGGAGCAGTGTCGCGTCCTGCCCCGACCTGTCGTCCTGCCCTGCCGTGTCGTCCTGGACCGCCTGAAATTGCGTACGCTGAACCAAGCCCGTGACCTCACCTTCGTGACCATGAACTGCCTTGACAACAGCCATGATCACCGAGGTCACGGGCCCTACAGCGTCACCACGCAGGGACCGCGTGCCCGGTCAAGTTCGAAGAGCCCCTTAGCCGGGGCGCACGACCGCAAGACTCGCATCCGGCTCGCCGGGGGAAGGACGCAACGAGTCAACTACCGCAGTGGCTGAGCAATGGACAGACCGCCCGTGGTGCGCGGCTCCTCATGGTTGGCCCGGTTCGGGGGTGAACTCGCCCTCGCTGAACGCTCTGTTGGCGGTGTCTTCCAGTGGGTATCCTTCGGGCCAGCTCATTCGGTAGTCATCCGCGGCCGCGTGGGTGGTGAACTCCAGCACCGAGACCTTGTGTTCAGTGAGCGCATCGAGAACTTGCTGCGGGCGCACCCTAAAGAACTCGCGTCGCGAGTTGACCTTGTTCAGCCTCTCGGCCGCGAATTCTCGGTGCAGCATCGCCTCGATGGTGACAGCGTCTTCGCTGAAGAATAGTGCGTGCACATCGAAGTTGAAGGGGACGGACGCGTCGCTGAGTTCGCGGATGCGGTCTTCGGGTTTAGGGCGTGTCTGCTAAAGATCTGAGGCCGGGCCCGGCATCGTGGCCGTCATGCTTCGTGATGGCGTGGTCAGTGACGAGTTGTGGGATGTCCTGGGGTCGGTGATGCCGCAGGATGCGGGTCGTCGGGGGCGTCCTTGGAATGACCATCGCACGACGTTGGAGGGGATCATCTGGCGGTTCCGCACGGGGTCGCCGTGGCGGGATCTGCCGGAGACGTTCGGGCCGTATCAGTCTGTGTGGCAGCGGCATCGGCTGTGGTCGACCGACGGCACGTACGTGCGGATGCTCGCGGCGGTGCGCGATCAGGGCACGCTGGACGGTGATGGGGTGGAGGCAATCTTGTCGATCGACTCCACGGTCGTGCGGGCCCACCAGCACGCGGCCGGCGCATGCCGCGACTCCGTTGTCGCGGAGCTTGCGGGCGACACAGGGGGCAGGGTCGAATTACACGAATTCTCGGGTCGTGCCCGGGGAGCCGCCTGACCACGCGCTGGGTCGTTCCCGCGGTGGGTTGAGCACGAAGATCCACGCCCTGGCGGACCAGACCTGCACGCCGGTGCTCGCGGCTCTGACTGGCGGCCAGGCCGGGGACAACCCGATGCTGTCCACCCTGCTGGTAGCTCTCGGCGAAAGCGGGCACGACCAGGACTTCCGGCTCCTGGCCGACAAGGCGTACTCGCACCCGAGCACCCGAACGTTCCTGCGGGGCAGGAAGATCAAGCACACCATCCCCGAGAAGAGCGACCAGATCGCTCGCCGCAAAGCCAAGGGCTCCAAAGGCGGCAGGCCGCCCGGGTTCGACAGCGACATCTACAAGCAGCGCAACACCATCGAACGCTCATTCAGCCGCTCGAAGCAGTGGCGCGGGATCGCTACCCGCTACGACAAGTACGCCGTCACCTACCTCGGCGGCTTCCTCCTCGGAATGGTGATCCTGACCCACCGAGCCGACCATTAACAGACACGCCCTAGGCGGCGGGTCATGCCGATCTTCGCGACACCCTCACCGAATGCGCCGATGTTCGAGATGACATAGACGTACCCAGCGCGGATGTTGGCGGCCCGATAGTCAGCCGCTGCGATCTCGGCATCGATCCGGTCCAGCTCGCCCTGCAACGCCTCGGCCCCGCCGGCGTCTCCAGACTCGCGCATCCTCTGAATCGAGTTCAGGTAGTGAGCCCGTTCCTTCTCCAGGCGTTCCTTCTCGCGCTTGATCTCAGCTTCGAGGGCCTTCTGCTCGCGGAGTTCGGCCCGCCGCTGGCGGTCCTTCTCCCGGTCAGCGGCCTTGGCCTGCTGGTGGCGGGCCGCGATCTCCAGTTCCTTGAGGCGAAGCCAGTGGTACCGATCGGTCACCGAGAGGTCGATCATCCGGCCCTGTTTGGCGATCTGCTCACGAGCCGTGGACAGTCGCTTCTGCGCCGAGGCCAGGTTGCCGGCCTTGACGGTCTTGACGGCGTTCTCGGCCTCGGCGTTGTAGGCACGGAGCATGATCCGGCTCATCTGGTTGACGAAGGTCTGGCCCTTCGACGCGGAGTTGTTGAATGTGAAGGTTGACGTTGCCGTGATCGCCGACCCGAGCTTGTTCGCCTCTCGGATCTCCGATCGGAGCGATTCGAGGTCGGTTGCCAACGCCGCGGCGGACTCGGCAGGGTGCTCGAAGTCGAAGAGCCCGACTTCCTCGAGAGCGAGCCTGTCCCGGTTCACGATGACCTGGCGGTCGAGCTCGCTGGCCTGCCGCTGCAGGTCTGCGATTCGGTGGCGCATCGCCTCCTCGGCTTCGCGCTGAGCGGCGATGCGCTGCTCGCGGGCGGCCATGTCGAGCGCGCCCATCTCAGTGAGCAGACGCTGGCAGGTGGCGACCTCATCTTGGAGGTGCTGGTTCTCAACCTGGAGCTGCGCCGCCACACGCTTGGCGTTGAACGTCGTGATCTTCTCCGGGGCGGGGCTGCCCACGGGTGCCGCCCCCTCCGCCTGCGCCGGAGGGGCGCTCTGGGCTGTCGGAGGTCGGTCGCCAGCTTCATCTTCAGGCGCCTCGGCGGGCACGGCAGGTGTGCGCTTCTCCGCGTGCTCTTCTGGGGGTGCCGATAGTGGGTCACTGGACTGCGAGCCAGCCGTGCTGACGTGCTCGGTCCACCCACTGCCGTCCCAATACCTGTGCTCGAAGCGGCCCATCGGGTCTGGGTGCCACCCCGGTGCTGGCTTGCTCGTCATGTGCTGCCCCCTTCGACGCGGTCAGGGTACTCGCGAGAGGAAGGCGCCGCCCACGGGAACGACCCGACCTTCCCTGCTAGGGACTGACCTCGTACGTAGGACCGACGACCACGGTGCCCTACGCGGTGCTGTGACGCGGGTCGGCGGGGCTGAGAGGATCGGGTGGTGACTGACACGTTCGCGACGCTGGCGTTGGACCACGATTTGGAGGACCGGCTGGGTTTGTCGCCAGAAGGCCTGGCCGAGCGGTACCTGTACTCGCGGGACATGTTGTTTCGGTACGGGTTCGGACGCTGGTGGGGAGCCGCCGACATCGCGACGACGGCGGTGTGGGTGCTGCTCAACCCCGCGACCGGCGACACCGAGCAGCGTCGTCGTCCCACCCTCGAGCGGTGCATCTCCCGGTCGCGGGACGCTGGGTACACAGGTGTGGTGATCGTCAATCTCTTCGCCCTCCGCGACACCAACCCACGCAACCTTCGGACCGCGCCCGACGCTGTCGGTCCCGCCAACGACGAGGCGCTTCGCGTACTGACGACGGCCGGCGCGCAGACCATCGCCGCGTGGGGGGCCCACGGCCGACTCCGGGGGCGCTCTGGACAGGTCGCGCGCCTGCTGGACTCACCCATGTGCCTGGGCACCACGAAGCGCGGCGAGCCTCGACACCCGCTCTACGTCGCAAAGGACGCCCCTCTGGTGCCGTGGCTGACGGCACGCACAGAGCCCGACCCTGAGAACGCCAGCCTTCGGGCGGTCCTGCTGCAGGCAACACCGGCGGCGCGCGAACGGCTTCGAGCCGCCCTCGAGGCCGTGAAGAACTCCATCGCGGAGGGCCCCCGCGCTGTCACCTGGTCAGCCATGACTGGGGCAGGGTCTTCCGCCGATCCGCTCGTGCTGTCATATCCGCTATATGGCGACATGGTTGAGGAGCTCCTCGCTGCGCTGCTCGCCGTCAACGCTCAACCCGTGTTCGACTGGATGAGCTGGGACGGGTCTCAGCGATACCCACGCGGCGCAGGGTTGGCCGCTGCCCCGGTCGCAGACGCCATGCGACTGATCACCGCCATCGTCCGCGGCGAACACTTCAGCGACGGGAGCATCGCGCAAGCCGTCGCGGACGGCAGCCTGGTTGCTGCCACCGAACGAGTCCTCACCGAACTTGACGGGCCGGTACTGCAACCGTGAGCCGGCGCTCGCGCTGCGTCTTGATCCAGCGACGTTCCGTCCCCTTCCCGGAGGTCAAGCAAGCTGACCGGAGACGCCTGAGCAGTCGCCACGTCGCGGCGGGAGGACGCAGCAGCGCAGCGTGGGACCAGGCCTGCGCTCACGCGCACTAGTGATCTCGAGTCTGACCAACCGCTGCCCCTCGCGCCTTCAGTGGGGAATTCATGCCGTGCAGTGGCTAGCTTCCAGGAGCACGTTGGGTCCTACGAGCCGCGGGACAGCGCAGAGCGCACCTATTCGGCACGGGCACATGAATCTTTCGTGTCGCTCCCCGCGATGACGGGTCCATCGACCTAGCATCGCCGCTTCGCCAGTCAACGAGAGGAAGATGATGGGTCTGCTCCGAAAGACGATGAGCGTCAGCTCTGCGGGGCTGGTTCCGTACCGCAACAAGGAGGAACGGGCGGCGAAGTATGCCAAGCAAACGCGCAATGCCGCGCGCGCCCTCGTCGCCCAACAGGCGGTCGATCTGCAAGTTCAGCGCGAGCAAGCCGAAGGAATGTCCCAGCTCAACGCTCAGGCCGAAGCCCGTCGTATTGAAGCAGCGCACCAGTCCCAGCGACCCGCGTCAGCTCCGAGTGGCCCTCCCCCCGGTTGGTACCAGGATCCTGACGGTGAACTGACCCGCTGGTGGGACGGAACTTCGTGGACTGAGCACCGCAAGTAGGCGCCCGGCGGTACCTCGGGCCCGGCGCCAACAAGGGCACCGGGCCTAGCGCCGTCGCCCGTCGCATAGGACGGCTCGCGGCGCTATGACGCACGTCGCCGTGCGAGACACCGCACCTCCAGCTCGCTTTCGCGCAGCCAGCGCAGGTCGGGACTTCGCTACAGCGGCTCGAAGGAGAACCTGCCGCCGTCTTCTACGAGCAGCACACCGGCGCCCTTGCCGAGTGGCTCGACGGTCTGCCCTGTCAGGGCCGCCACCGCGGCCTCGTTCGTCGGGCTATGGCCGACCACCAGCGCCCGACCGCCGTCGGGAAGTGACGCAACGACCCGGCGCAGCGCTGCCCCCAGGAGCTGTTCCTCGTGCTCGACAAGGTCCGGGTCGACCCCTCGGATCTGCTCAACGGAGGCGCCCTTGCCCGCAGCCTTCGCCGCGGCCCGCCATCGATCCTCGACCGTGGAGCGCAGCCCCGACACCTCGGATATCGCGACGTCGTCCTGCCCGGCGGCGTGACGCAGGATCGCGACCATCTGCGTGGCCCGAGCCGCGCCTGAGGAGATGAACGCGGCATAGGGCGGCCGCAGCTGTTTCTGGCCGATGGCCTCCGCATCAGCCACACCCTGCGCGGTCAGGTCGTCGCCCTCGTTGTCGGTATGCCGTCGGAGCTCCACGAAACGCATCCCTCATCGTCGGCATCAGAACGGCAGGGCGCAAGAGCGCCAAGCGTGCGCGGCGCAAGGCGGGGATAGGACGCGGGCAGGCCCGGAGGCGCTCGCGTGAGTGAATGCCGAACCAACAAGGCGGCGAGGGCTTCTTCGACCAGCGGGGGCAGAAGCGCCGTAGGGCAGTGGTGGGCGGGCGGTGACTGTCGGTGCCTCCGGGGCCGGACGTACCCTCGGATGATGAGGGCTTCTCACGTGGCCGTGCTCGGCCTCCTGACCCTGGCGGGGTGCACGACGAATCAGTCGGCGTCGGCACCGCCTGAAAGCCCGCGGGCCGGGTCGAGTGCCTCACCAGCGCCCAGTTCGTCCTCGACATCCACGGCCAGAGCCGGGTGTCGGTCGGACTACACCCCCACCCCCCTGCCGGACTGGGCGCGGGCCGGGTTCACACCGCCGACCCGACCCGTGCCGTACGTCCTGGGTGACGGGGGCGACATCGTCGCGATCCTGTGGGCCGAGCACGACCCGCTGCAGGTCCCGCCGGCGGCCGACCGCAACAACAAGATCCTGTGGGTCTCCCGGGTGGGATCCGGCGACCTGAACATCCGAGCCACCCTGGAGTCCTCGCGCAAGACCGTGACTCGCTCGGTTTCGGGCGGGCCGGGGCCCTCGATCATCGACCTACCGTCACCCGGCTGCTGGTCCTTCGACTTGACATGGGGAACCCGGCACGATCACCTCCAGCTGGAGTACGTCACGAGTTGAAAGCCCGGAGCAGCCGCGGTGCGCCCGGCCGGGAACATGGATCGGCCCGGCCAGGTGGCGTTCGAGGCACCTCTGCAACTCGGAGGAGGCTGCACGGCAGCGGTCGTCCTTGAACGTCGCAGGACGTCCAACATCGACCGTGCCCCCAAGCGGCGATGAGACGCAGATCGAGCTCGCGATCGTGCCGTCAGCGCTTCGGCGGCTTCGGGTACTCGATGCCGAAATGAGTCGCGATGATGTCAGTTGTCTCGCATCCCCAGCCTGACCGCTGAGCGATGTCCACGAAATCATCCTCGACGCTGTCGCACACTCCTTGGCCCGAGCCGCAGTCCTGATGGAGCTGGAGCAGCTGCCGGGCGAGTGGATCCTTGACGCCATTCAGCCGTCGCATCGCTTCCACCCACCGGGTGACGGGCACAGGCCTGTCGTCGGGCACTTCATGGACGACGTCCATGTGCAGGGCAGCGCTTGCTTCCTCGTCGTACTCGTAGCGGGACACGCATTGAGCGTAGGAAGACTCAGCCCGCCCTGTCTGGCCCTCAGCACCATCCAGTCCAATTCACCTCGTCATCGAACTTGACCTTGCACGAACTCGCGGCGGTGTGGGCTACCCGCAGGGCATGATGGAGCGCCGGAGCGAGGCGCCTACGTAAGGACTTGCAGCTGTGGCCGACGACAGGCGAGGTCCATCGCTGAATCTCCGCGTTTGGCTCTTCCTTGCATTGGGAGCCTTCACGGGCGGGGGTCTCGCGTTCGAGTACGTGAGCGCAGGCGAATACCTCAAAGCGACCTTCGCCGGCTTGCTTTGCGGCGGCTGCCTAGCAGGAATCGCCTGGGCGCTCGACGGGCGCGCCTA
>CAWDDN010000039.1:0-23888 GCA_963801135.1 uncultured Actinomycetota bacterium
TCACCTTCGTCAACGAGTTCTACGAGCTCTGCCAGGAGCTGGGAGCGGACTGGTTCGCGGTTCGCGAGGGCTGGTTGGCCGACCCGAGGGTGGGGCGGGACCACACCGCGGTGATGCCACGCGCGCGGGGGTACGGCGGACGCTGCCTGCCCAAGGACGTCGACGCCATCCTGGCCGCGGCCGAGCAGCTCGGTGTGACCATGCCGTTGCTCGATGCCACTCGTTCCGCCAACGAGCTCTACCGCGCCAAGTCCGAGGACGGGGATCACCGCGTGTCACCCGTCCATGACTGACCAGGCGATGCATTCGGTACCGGTCTTCGAGGGCAGCGCCTCCCGACGGCACCGCGACACGAGCTACCAGGACCTGCGGGCGGAGGCGGCGGCCTACGCCGCGTCCGGTGCAGTGCCGGACCTCGCTGAGGTCCGGACGTGGGTGCAGTTCGCCGGCTTCCCCCGCTCGGGCCACTCCCTGGTCGGCTCCGTCATCGATGCGCATCCGGACGCCGTGGTGGCCCACGAGCTCGATCTGATGGGCCTGGTGGGCAACGGCTTCAGTCGTGAGGAGATCGCGTCGCTGGTCTGTGCCAACTCCGCAGAGTTCGAGCGCAACGGCCGCTCCTGGAACGGTTTCGGCTACCAGGTGCCGGCGGGTGCGGGTGGCAGGTCCGAGCGGCCCCTCGTGCTGGGTGACAAGAAGGCGGACTGGGCGGTCCGGCGGGTCCACCGGGATCCCGGCCTGCTCTCGCGACTGGCGTCACTGCTCCCCGGGGCGCGGGCGGCGTGGGTCATGGTCGTCCGGAACCCGTTCGACAACGTCGCCACCATGTCGCTGCGGACGGGTCGTCACTACGACCGGATCCGGATCGGAGCGAGCACCCCGCAGGCGTTCCGCCGCAAGCTCAACCGAGCACAGGGCCATCGGGTGCCCGCCGAGGTGCTTCCCGAGATGGTGGAGGACTACGCCACCTTGTGCGTCGGCGTGGCTCAGATGAAGGCGCGGGTCCCGGCCGGCGACTGGTTCGAGCTCAGGCACGAGGACCTGGTGGCCGACCCGGAGCTCTGGTTCGGCCGGCTCTTCACCTTCGTGGGGCTTCCGGTGACACCCGGCTTCCTGCGCGGCGCTACAGCGTCGGTCAGCAGCCAGGTCAACCGGACTCGCCACCAGACCCGGTGGTCACCAGACGCACGTGGTCGGGTGGAGCAGCTGGTGTCGGAGCATTCCTTCCTCCAGGGGTACGACTTCGATGGCGGGTGACCCGGTGACCCGCGAGCTGCCGGTCCGACTGCTCTCGTGCGTCGGCGCGGGTCGCGACCTGGACCTGGTGGGGCACTTCGTCCGGCACTACCGAGACCTGGGGATCGCCCGGGAGAGATTCCACGTGATCGTCCACGCCGGGGCCGACGAGTCGCAAGAGCTGGCCGAGCTGGTCGCTCACCTCCGCGACCACGGGATCGAGCCCGCGGACACCTGGCGGGGGGTCTACACCAGCGGTGAGCTGTGGCAGCGACGGCGCGCGCTGCAGCGCAGCGTCGTTCCCCCCGAGGCGTGGGTGCTGAGCGCGGACATCGACGAGTTCCACGCCTACCCCGCCCCGTTGGCCGCGGTGATCGACCACCTCGAGGCCGAGGAGCTGAACCTGCTCCAGGGACCGATGATCGACCGCGTCGCGCCCGGGGGGGTGCTGGCACGCGTCGAACGGGACCGACCCCTTGCCCAGCAGTTTCCCGTGGTCGCCGACGTGATGTGCCCGCTGGGGGGGATCACGTCCGCCCAGGCCGCCGGCGGCACGGTCAAGATGATGCTCTTCCGAGCCGACGTCCTGCCCGGCATCGGCGGGCACGCACCGTGGAAGGCCTGGCACGGCCCCTGGCAGCGCGAAGGGGTCCGGTACGCCGCCGGACGTCCGCTGGCCGACTTCCCCGAGGTCGCCGAGGCGCGGTGGCGGCTCGGCCAGCCGGCCGCCGTGCACCACTACAAGTGGACCGCCGGCCTGGTGGAGGATGCCCGGCGACGCCGTGCGGCCCCGGGAGCAAGCGCACGCGGGTCCGCCTACGGCGAGGCCTTGATCGACTACCTGGAGCGCAACCAAGGACGGATCCGCCTCGAGGACGTCGAGGTGGCGCACGCGGGCCCCGTGCGGTCACGTCGCCTTCTCCGTCGACTCATGCCGTCCCGTCCCGACCGCACCCCGTCCTCGGCCGCAGGACCTGACGGCTCGGCACGGGTGGCCGACTGGCAGAGCCGACTGAGAACGCTGCGGGAGGCACCGCTGCCGCCGCTGCGTGACACTCCCCGCAGACGACGGCTCAGCGACCAGCCACCCCGTGTGGCGGACGGATGGCGCGCACGACGGCTGACCGAGGGCACGGCGGAGTGTCAGTTCCATGCTCACAGCTACTACGACATCCCGGTCCTCGACCACAGCCGGAGTCTCATTGCCGCCCACCGGATGGGCATCGAGGACCGCTGGATGACGCCGAGGGACATGGTGACGGTGGGCGTCGTGGACCGGCACGAGGGCGGCTTCGTCCCGGTCGCCGAGACGGCTGCCTGGAGCTGGCAGCAGGGGCCACTGGCTCAATGGGTCCCCGGCACGAGGCAACTGGTGTGGAACCACCGCGAGGGCGAGAGCTTCGTGGCCCGCCAGCACGACCTGGACACCGGTAAGACGCGGACGTTGCCGCGCAGCGTCTACGCGCTCTCCCCGGACGGCACCACCGCCCTGGGCCTTGACATGGCCAGGCTGTCGAGGGCGCGGCCCGGGTACGGGTACTTCGGCGGCAGCCCCCGCGCAGCCCGCGTCCTGGCGCCGGCCGACGACGGGGTGTGGCGGACCGGTCTGGCCGACGGTGCCACCCGGCTGGTGCTCCCGCTCGCCGACGCGGTGGCCTTCCTCCACTGCGCCCTTCCTCAGGGCGCACGCGCCGAGCTGACCTCGACCCCCCACCTGTACTGGTTCAACCATGCCAAGTTCTCTCCGGACGGCCGACGGTTCACCGTCAAGCTGCGCTGGCGGGTGGCCTCCCTGGAGGCGCCGTGGCACGGGCTGCAGAGCGTCAGCCTCACCGCGAACGTCGACGGCTCGGACCTGCACCTGCTGTGCCGGGCGGCGTCCCATGTGATGTGGCGCAGTGCTGATGAGCTGATCTGCTGGGACGAAGGACGCGAGCGGCTCGCGCTCCTGCGGGATCTCCCCCGCGGCGAGCTGCTGCGGGACCTGCCGGCCGAGATCTTCGGGCAGAACGTGCACATGCACCCGTTGCCCGACCACGCCGGGGGCTTCCTCTACGACGTCCCCTACGCCAAGACGGTGCAGCTCCGGCTCTACGACGAGCCGGCGGGCAGCGACCGGCTGCTGGCCGAGCTGGACCGCCACGTCCCGCCTCACGGGCCGTTCCGCTGCGACCTCCACCCCGTGCCCACACCGGACGGCGAGGTGACCGTGTTCACCTCTCTCCACGACGGTGGCCGTCAGGTCTACGTGCTCGAACGGGAGCTGTGAGCCGTTGTGGAGGAGTGAGGACGCGCCTGATCTAGACTCGAGCCCCGTGGAACGGCGCCGGGGGTCATCAGGACCATCACCACGGTCGGGACGGCACCCGCAGCTCAGTGTCGCGGTGATCGCGCACGACGTGGCCCCGTGGCTCCAGGCCTGCTTCGAGACCATGCTGAGTCAGCGGGTCCGCGACGTGCAGATCGTCGTCGTCGACGACGGGTCGACCGACGGCACCGACGAGATCGCCGCCGACTACGCCGAGCGCTACCCGCACATCGAGCTCGTTCGCCAGGCGAACGCGGGGGTCTCCCTGGCCCGCCAGGCTGCAATCGAGCGATGCACCGGCGAGTACCTGGCCTTCGTCGACTCCGACGACAGGCTGCCGCCGGGCGCGTGGGCGACGATGCTCCAGACCCTGCAGCGAACCGGGTCCGACATGGTGGTCGGTGCCGCCGAACGAGTCCGCGGCCAACGTCGGTTCATGACCCCGCTCATGGAGCGCAACCATCAGGTGGAGAGGCTCGGGATCCGCATCGAGGACCAGCCGTTGATGCTGGCCGACGTCTTCGTGTGGAACAAGATCTTCCGGCGGTCGTTCTGGGACTCCGCTGGTCTGCGCTTCCCCGAGCGCACCTCCTACCAGGACCAGCCGACCCTGACCCAAGCCTTCCTGTCAGCCTCGAGCTTCGACGTGCTCACCGACGTGGTCTACGAGTGGGTCGTGCGCCCCGACATGACCTCGGCGACCCAGCAGCGGGGCAGGTTGCGCAACCTGCAGCAGCGGGTGGACACCAAGCGGATGACGGTCGAGCTCGTGCACGCCCATGGTGACCAGGAGCTCAGCCGAGTGCTGTTCGCCGAGGTCCTGCCGATCGACATGTGGAGCCACTTCCGAGCCGTGCCGGGCTGCTCCGACGCCTACTGGTCACTGCTGCGAGAGGCGGTCCGCGAGTTCTGGGGACCCCACACCGTGCCCTTCGAGGACACCGGTCTGCCGGTGCAGCAGCGCTTGATGGGCTGCCTGGTCACCCAGGACCGGCGCGCCGACCTGATCGACCTGATCGGCTACCTCGACGCCTGTGACGATGGCCTTCCCGTCGAGGACGGCGTCTTCCGGCACCCGTGGTCCGATGACACCACCCTTCCCGCTCGGGCCAGCATCCTCTGAACGCCCCGGCCGGGCTACTCGCCGGCTTCGGCCGTCAGCCGGGGGAGGTCGGTGATGGTGATCTTGCCGCGGCCGAGGTGCAGCAGCCCCTGGGCGGCGTACTCGTTGAGGATCTTCGTGGTGGTCTCGCGCGACGTGCCCGCGAGAGCCGCGAGCTGCTCGTGGGTCAGCTGGACCTGGGCGCCACGCCCGAGCCGTCGTCGAGGTTCCTGCTCCGCGATCAGGCACAACGTCGTCGCGACGCGTTGCGGGACGCTCTTGAAGACGGTGTCGGAGAGCCGGCGCTCGAGCTGAGAGACCCGGGTGCCGAGGATCTCCGAGATCCGCGCCGCGATCCGGGCGTCGGAGAGGAGGAAGCGCTGCACGTCGGCCCGGCTCATGACGCAGACGGTCACGGTGTCGAGCGCCTCGGCGAAGTTGTCGTGCATCTGCTGGCCGAGCAGCAGCATCTCCCCGAAGATCGTGCCGGGGGTGATGATCGCGGTGGTCAGGGCTCGCCCGTCGGCGGAGACCCGGAAGATCCGCACCCGGCCCTGCTTGAGGATGAAGAGGGTCTCGGTCGGCTCCGGAGGGGAGTACAGCAGCTCACCGGCCGCGAACTGCCGCATCGGAGCCGCTGCCGCGATCGCCGCCATCTCGGACTCGGCCAGGTCGGCGAAGATGTCGACCTCGGCCATGCACCACAGGTCGTCGCCGTTCCCTCCTCGACGCTCCACGTCAGCCAGCTCCTCGGGTCGTCCCAGGGCACCGGGTGATGGTGCACCGGGTGGTCGGGCCCACGGTGGCAGGCCGGCCGGGTCGCGCTCGGCCAGCCGCCCCACCAGACAGTACGCCGACAGCCGGTCCGGCTCCCACGCTCCCATGACCCGTCAAGCCTGGCGGGCGGGAGAGCCGTCGGGCGCGTCGCCAGAGGCGTCAGCGCCTCGGCGGCGACGCACCAGGGTGGCTGCGACGACGGCGAGGACCATCACGGCGAAGGTGAGCGCGAAGCCCGTCGCACCGATCGCCGACGTGGTGCCGGCCAGCCACTGCTGGACCGAGGCGGCGGCCTCGATCACCGGGTCCTCGGCCGGGGCGCCGCGCAGCACCCGGATCTCCCACCAGCCGTAGTAGGCGACGTAGGAACCCACGACCAGCAGGAGGAGCCCGCCCGCGATGGGAACGCCGCGGCCCAGGCTCCGGGCGCGCCGGACCAGGGACTGCTGAGCCAGCGCCACGGCGAGCGCGGCTGTCCCGACCACGAGCCCCATCCCCGCTGCGTAGAGCAGGAAGAGCACGGAGCCCGCCACCACCGAGTCGGCACGGAACGCGGAGACCACGACCGCCAGGAACGGGGCGACGGTGCAGGTGAGGCTCGCCAGTGCATAGGAGACGCCGTAGCCGAACATCGAGGGCAGCGAGCGCGTTGCCGGGGCGCCACCCCCGCGGATCCTCGGGAGTCGAATGCTTCGACCCAGAAGCAGCCAGATGCCCATGGCAGCGATGACGAGGCCGATCACCAGGCTGAACCAGGGGAGGTACTGCTGCACCGAGCCGGCGGCGGGGGCCACGAGCAGGCCGAACACGGCGAAGACGAAGGTGAACCCGGCGGTCATCGCGGCCGTCATCGTCAGCGCACGCGCAACGGCGACGGCTCGAGTCGGCTGGTCTGCGGTGACCAGCAGTGTCAGGTAGGCAGGAAGCAGCGCGAAGCCGCACGGGTTGAGTGCGGCGAGCATGCCAGCGCCCAGCGCCAGGGCCGCTGCGCCGTCGAGCATGTCAGCCCAGGAGCTCGGAGACCTTGGTGGGCAGCTCGTCGTTGTCGAGGTAGCCCTCCACGACCACCTCGCCGTCGGCGTCCAGGAGCACGTAGGTGCTCTGCGCCGTGATGCCGAAGTGGCGCCACACCGCGCCCTCCACGTCGACGAGGTGCGTGGGGCCCTCCGTCTCCCTCGCGAAGTCCCGGATGTCGTCGGCGTCGCTCAGCCCACCTACGCCCACGACGCGCACGCGGTCGCCGTACTTAGCGGAGACGCTCTCGACGGCACTGGCCTGGGCTCGACAGGTCGGGCACCACGGCGCCCAGAACCAGAGCACCGCCGGCTTGCCCGCCAGCTGGGCGCCGTCGAAGGAGCCCCCGGACAGCGTCGTGGCGGTGAAGTCCCACGTCGGGGACTTCGGTGCCGTCGAGTCCTCCGATGCGACCGGCGACTCCCCTCCATCCGGGCTGGACTCCGCAGCGGACGTCGAGGCCGAGGTGTCCGCGGTCTCGCTCCCGCACGCGCTCAGGGCCAGGCCGGCAGCCAGCAGCGGTGCGAGCATCGTCGTCAAGCGCACAGCGCCCTCCTCGTCGTCGACACGGTCAGTCTGTCGGACCGAGCAAGCGCGTTCGGTGTCGGCGCTCACAGAAGCAGGGCAGACCTGGAGCGCACCCTCGGACGGGAGGGCTCGCCCGAGTTCTCGGCCCCTCGACCGGCAGGAGGCTCCGATGCGCTCGCGACGCGCGCCAGGCGCAGTGGCCCTCCTCGTGGTCGCCCTGGCCGGCTGCTCCTCCAGCGGCCCGCCCGACGGGTCGGCCTCGCCGGCGGCAGTGTCCGACCAACTTGAGTCCCGCAGCCCTCCGGGGGTGGCCCTCGACGGTGACGTGCCGTCGGCGCTGGAGGACCCGGACAACGCGGCGTTCCCGGAGCCGCTGATCGACCTGGACGACCTGCAGGCCGGGGGCCCACCTCCGGACGGCATCCCGCCGATCGACAGACCGAGGTTCGAGCCCGCAGGCGAGGTCGACTGGCTCGAGGACGACGAGCCGGTCCTGGTCCTCACCGTGGGTGACGAGACGCGCGCCTACCCGCTGCGCGTCATGACCTGGCACGAGATCGTGAACGACCGCGTCGCGGGGGTGCCGGTGGCAGTGACCTACTGCCCCTTGTGCAACTCCGGAGTGGCCTTCGAGCGGACGGTCGAGGGGCTCGGACCCGTCACGTTCGGGACCTCGGGCATGCTCTACGCCGACAACCTGGTGATGTACGACCGCACCACCCAGTCCCTGTGGCCCCAGCTCACCGGAGTCGCATCGGTCGGCGCGCTCACCGGCACCGAGCTCACGGCCATTCCGATGGGAACGGTGGGCTGGCTCGACTTCCGTGGCGCGCATCCGGACTCGCGGGTGCTGTCACGCGAGACCGGCTTCGAGCGCCGCTACGGCGAGAACCCCTACGTCGGCTACGACGACCCCGACGGTGGTCTGCTCTTCGGGCTCCCCGGCGAGCTGGACACCAGGCTCCCGGTCAAGACGCGGGTGATCGGCGTCAGTCATGCCGGGGAGGACGTGGCCGTCGCGCGCAGCGCACTGGTCGGCGCGGCTCCGCTGGAGGTGGACGTCGGGGGACGCCGCCTGGTCGTGTGGCACCGTCCGGGCCAGACGTCGGCCCTGGACGCCGAGACCCTCGCCCGGGGTGCCGAGATCGGTTCTGTCGGGGTCTTCGAGCCCACGGTCGACGGCCGGCGCCTGCACTTCGAGGCAACCGGCGATGGCTTCGTGGACCGGGAGACGGGGAGCCGGTGGAACGTGCTGGGGCAAGCCACGGGAGGCCCGCTGAGAGGCAGCGAGCTGACCGCGTACCGGCACCTGGACACCTTCTGGTTCGCGTGGTCGAGCTTCCATCCCGAGACCGAGGTGGTGGGAGCGAGCGCTGCGGAGTAGGGCATGGTTGGCTGCTCATCGGGAGGTGGCGCCATGCGAGAGTCCGCGGAACACGCCGAGAAGGATCCCCGGGCGCGGGGCCGTCGTGACGGGCCGATGGAGGACGCCCTCGAGGAGTCCTTGGACCGCCAGCTCAACGAAGGGACCCAGCGCCTCGGGCGGACCTGGAGGGAGACCCTGGCCACCGGCTTCTTCGGCGGGAGCGAAGTGGCGATCGGGGTGCTGGCGCTGGTCGCCGTCGTCCACGAGACCGGCAGTCAGCTGCTCGGTGGCCTCGCGTTCTCGGTCGGCTTCCTGGCCCTGCTGCTCGGGCGCAGCGAGCTGTTCACCGAGGGCTTCCTCGTCCCGGTGGTCACTGTCGTCTCCAAGCGAGCACGAGTCCCCCAGCTCGTCAAGTTCTGGACCGGCACCCTGCTCGCCAACCTGGCGGGAGGCTGGCTGGTGATGTGGCTCGTCGTGCAGGCCTTCCCGGACCTGCGCGCGGAGCTGGTGCGGGCCGGAGAGCACTTCGCGACCGCGGGGCTCACTGCCGAGTCGTTCTGCTTGGCGATCCTGGCCGGCATGGTCGTGACCTTGATGACCCGGATGCAGCACGGCACCGACGACATGCCGGCCAAGATCACCGCGGCGGTCGCGGCCGCCTTCCTGCTGGCGGGGCTCGAGATGTTCCACTCCGTTCTCGACTCGCTGCTGATCTTCGGGGCGCTGCACACCGGCCAGGCGGCGATCGGCTACGGCGACTGGCTGCAGTTCTTCGGCTACACCGTCGCCGGCAACATGCTGGGCGGACTGGGGCTGGTCACGCTGTTGCGTCTGGTGCGCAGCAAGCAGCGCCTCGCCGACGAGCGGCGCGCCTCCGCCTGAGCCGCTCCAGCTGCACCGCGACGGCGAGCCCGATGCCCGCCACGAGCACGCCCGGCGGGATGTCGAGGACCCAGTGGTTGCCGGTCCCCACGATGACGAACGCCATCACGAACGGCTGGGTGAGAAGCACCGCTCGCACCCATCGGCGCCGGACCACCCCGGACGTGACCACCACGGCGAGCAGGAGCCAGCCGACATGGAAGCTGGGGATGGCAGCGATCTCGTTGGCCAGCCCGGCCGGACGAGCGGCGTCGCCGAGCGCCGCCGCGGCGACCGGGTCGGCGAACCCGAAGTCGGTCAGGCGCGGGGGAGCGGTCGGGTAGAACGCGTAGCCGAGGAGCCCGAGCGCGCCGGAGGCCAGCAGCGCGTTGCGCAGGACACGGTAGCGCTCCGGATGTCGCACGAAGAGCCACAGCATCGCACCGATCACGACCGGGAAGTAGCCGGCGACGTAGTACCACGACGCGAGCCCACTGAGCCCGGGGACGGTGAGGGTGAGGTCCTGCAGGGCGTGCTCCCAGTCCAGACCCCACCGCTGCTCCAACCCCACCACCTCGGCGGCGTTGGTCACCGCGAGGGCGTAGTCGTCGCGGGTGTACCACCGGACCAGCACGTTGAGGACGACGGCGATCGCGACGAACCCGAGCTCGAGAAGCACTGCCCCAGGCTTCACCGAACGTGGGGCAGTCAGCTCTGTGGTGGCCACACCGGCACGACCTCCTCGACGGAGACGTCGGGCCGCAGCAGCAGCTCGGGCCGGGTGACCAGCTGACGGAAGACCTCGGCGGTCTTGGCGAAGTAGTAGCCGTCCGAGGCGCGCTCGTCGAGGGTGAACACGAGGTGGACACAGGTGCGTGCCACCACCTCGTCCCCGACGACCACCGGCTCCTTCTCCGCCCGCCCGATCGCGACGAACACGCTGGCGCTGCCGTTCTCGTAGAGGTGGTGGTAGGGCGCGTCGATGCCGATGGAGCCGGTGTTCACGACGTACGCGCTCGTGTAGAGCGGGACGGCGTCGACGAGCTGACGGGGCAGCAGGTTGCGGTAGTCGAGGAAGCGGATGGCACCGGCAAGCCCGCTGAGGACCGGACGGGGCCACGACGCGACGAGGTCGACGAGCCTGTCGTCGTCGTCCCGGGCGCCGCCTCGCCCTCGTTGCACGAGCCCGTGGACGATCTCGCGCACGTCGTCGACGGTCTCCTCACCCGTGAGCACCAACCGGACCTCGGTCTCACCGCCGGCGTCGCTCATCGCCTTCTTCACCACGAAGGTGATGCTGATGTCGTCGTGCTGGTACGTGCGTCGACCGGCGACGAAACGGTTCATCTCTGGACGCAGCCTGATGGTGCGACCGATCGCGGTCAGGAAGACATGGAAGAGATGGAGTCGATCCTCGGGGCCGCGCCCGGCGTTGACCCGGTCCAGCCAGGTGAGGGTCTCCTCCACGTCGATGCGCTGCGGGAAGTAGACGGTGCCCTCGACACGGCTGCGCATCAGGTAGGGGACGACGCGTCGCAGCGCGTGGAGGTCGCGAACTTCCGTGCCGTCGGGACGATGTCTGAACGCCATGCCCCCTCCTTCGAGGAACCTGCTGGCCCGAGTCCCTCGATCACGATATCGCCGCCCGGTCCCAGCGCTGCTGCGGCATGGCGCTTGAGCGGGGTTGTCGGTAGCGTCGGTCCATGGCAGAGACCATGACGATGAACCAGGTGATCCACGCGGCCGTACGTCGCGACCTGAAACGGCTCTCCGAGGCACTCGGCGCCGCTGCCGAGGGCGATCGGGCTCGGGCACGCGACCTGGAGCGTGCCTACGAGAACCTCCACCGTGAGCTCATCCATCACCACGAGCAGGAGGACCGCCTGGTGTTCCCGGCGCTGCATGATCTGGGAGTCGACACCTCCCTTCTGCGGGACATGGACGCCGAGCACCACGCCATGGCTGAGGCCCTCGAACGCACGACCGGCCTGATGCGCCGCTATTCCGAGACCGCGGCGTCCGCAGATGCCGGAGCGGCGCGCGCTGCTGTGGAGCACGCCCGCGAGGTGGTCGAAGCGCACCTGGCGCACGAGGAGCAGGCGCTCGACCCCCTGATCTCCTCGCACGCGGAGACCGACGAGTGGAAGCGGGTCGAGAAGCAGCTGCGGAAAGGGTCCCCGACCACCACCGGCTGCTTCCTCGCCTGGCTGACCGACGGGATGGATCCCGAGGCACAGACCTACCTGAGGAGCACGATCCCGCCGCCGGTCGTCATGGTGTTCAGCAAGGTGCTGGGTCGTCGCTATCAACGAGAGGTCGCACCGGTGTGGCGCTCGGGGGGCAGGTGACCTGATCCGCACCACCGGCATCCACGGGTTGGGTAGAAAGGGCGGGTGTCGCCCCAGCCACCGCTCACCGTTGACGGGGTAGTGCTGCGATGACCACGGACCTCACCTACGTGGTCGTCGGAGCCTCGCTTCTGCTGGCGGTCCTGCTGCCCCTGGCGCTGCGCCGCTACGCCGTGTCGGCGCCGATGGTGCTCCTGCTGGTCGGCATGCTCGTCGGACTCACTCCGCTCGCGGAGGACCTGCTGGACGGGCCCTTGGGTGAGCTGGCCTTCTTCCGCATCCTCACCGAGCTGACGGTGATCGTGGCCCTCATGGGTGTCGGTCTGGCCATCGACCGTCCCCTGATGTGGCTGTCGCTGCGGACCTGGCGCAGGTGGGGGGTCGCGTGGCGCCTGCTCGTGGTCACGATGCCGCTGTGCATCGCGTCCGTGGCCCTCCTGGGCTGGGGGCTCATGGGGCTGGCGCCGGCGAGCGCCCTGCTCCTCGGAGCCGCCCTGGCGCCCACGGACCCGGTGCTTGCCTCCGACGTCCAGGTCGCCGGCCCCACCCCGTTCGACCAGGCGGAGGAGGACGAGCTCGTCGACGAGCACGACGAGGTGCGTTTCGCCCTCACCTCCGAGGCGGGGCTCAACGACGGCCTCGCGTTCCCGTTCGTGTATGCCGCGATCCTGCTGCTCGGCGGCACGGTCATGGAGTGGGGACTGCGGTGGGTTGCGTGGGAGCTGACCGGGAAGGTCCTCATCGGGTCCTTGGTCGGCACCCTGGTCGGCGTGGTGCTGGCCAAGCTCGCCTTCCGGGTTCCCGCGCCGTCATTGCGTCTGGCTGAGATCGGGGAACCGCTGCTGGCCCTGGCGGCAGTCCTGCTCTCCTACGGGCTCGCCGAGCTGGCTCAGGGCTACGGCTTCCTCGCTGTCTTCGCGTGCGCGATGACGCTTCGGCAGGCCGAGCGCGGCCACCGATACCACGTGCACCTGCACGAGAGCATGGAGCGGCTGGAGCGCCTGTTCACCCTTGCGGTGTTGTTGCTGCTCGGGATGGCGCTGACCGAGCGATTGTGGGAGCACCTGACCTGGGGCGGGGTTGCCACCGGTCTGACGCTGGTCCTCGTGCTGCGGCCGGCGTTCGGGCTGCTCGCGATGAGGTTGCGAGCCGGCTCGCTGCTGGGCGGCACCGGCCTCACCCCTGGGCAGCAGCTCGCCACGGCCTGGTTCGGCGTCCGCGGCGTCAGCACCCTGTTCTACCTGTCCTACGCAGCGGCGGAGGCCTCCTTCGCCGAGATCGACCAGCTGTGGGCGACGGCCGGGTTCACCATCGCGGTCTCGGTGCTGCTGCACGGGGCAAGCGCCGAACCGGTCATGCGCAGGATCGGGGACCCATCGCCGTAGGACCGACGTTCCCGGTGACCGGGCCTCGGCTCACTCGTCCTCACGCGTCGGCCCAGCCGCGCTGGGTTCACCTGGGGCAGCCTCGCGCAGCAGGACACACGCCCCCGATGGGCGCGCCCGCCGGTGCTAGCGTCGCGGCGTGACCTCCTCGCTGCTGTTGAACCCGTCCAGCTACGACCCCAGCCACTTCGACGAGGAGACTCGTCGACTGCTGCGTGCCACGATCGACTGGTTCGAGGACCGGGGTCTGCAGCGGCTGGTCTCCGACTACCACGCCCACGTCTTCTACTCCGACTTCTTGGAGTTCGCGGCGAAGGAGGGGCTCTTCTCGACCTTCCTCACCCCGGCAGAGCAGTCGGACGGGGACCCCGACAAGCGCTGGGACACCGCACGCATCGCCGCCCTCAGTGAGGTGCTTGGCTTCTACGGCCTGAACTACTGGTATCCCTGGCAGGTCACCATCCTGGGGCTGGGCCCGGTCTGGCAGAGCGACAACGCCGAGGCCCGGCGTCGCGCCGCGATGGCCCTGGAGTCGGGCGGTGTCGCCGCGTTCGGGCTCTCGGAGAAGGAGCACGGCGCCGACATCTACGCCAGCGACATGGTGCTCAGCCCCGACGGTGAGGGGGGCTACCGGGCGAACGGGTCGAAGTACTACATCGGCAACGGCAATTGCGCCGGGACGGTGGCGGTCTTCGGGCGCCTGGACGAGGTCGAGGGAGCCGAGCAGTACGTCTTCTTCTACGCCGACTCCTCGCACCCGGCATACCACGTGGTCAAGAACGTCGTTCCCACCCAGATGTACGTCGCGGAGTTCCGGCTCGAGGACTACCCGGTCACCGAGGCCGACATCCTCCACACCGGCGAGGCTGCGTTCAGCGCAGCCCTCAACACCGTCAACATCGGCAAGTTCAACCTGTGCTTCGGGGGCCTGGGGCTGAGCACCCACGCCTTCTACGAGGCGGTCACGCATGCGCACAACCGGGTCCTCTACGGCAAGCGCGTCACCGCCATGCCGCACATCCGCCGCCAGCTCGTCGACGCGCACGCCCGGCTCGTCGGGATGCGGCTGTTCTGCGACCGCGCGGTCGACTACTTCCGGTGCGCCAACCCCGAGGACCGTCGCTACCTGCTCTACAACCCGGTCACCAAGATGAAGGCCACCACCGAGGCCGAGAAGGTGATGGCGCTGCTCAGCGACGTGGTGGCCGCCAAGGGCTTCGAGGCCGAGGGCTACCTCCCGCTGGCCCGGACCGACGTGACCGGTCTTCCGAAGCTCGAAGGCACGGTGGCGGTCAACCTCGCGCTGATCGGCAAGTTCATGCCCGCCTACCTCTTCGACCCCCAGGAGCTGCCCGAGATCCCGGTGCGTCGTGACGCCGCCGACGACGAGTTCCTCTTCCGGCAGGGCCCTGCTCGGGGCCTGGGCAAGGTGAGGTTCCACGACTGGCGGCAGGCGTACGCCGCAGCAGCCCACGTCCCCAACGTCGCTCGCTTCACCGAGCAGGCCGAGGCCTTCGTCGAGCTGCTGCTGACCGCGGCCCCCGACGAGCAGCAGATGAGCGACATGGACCTGATGCTCAGCTTCGGCGAGCTCTTCACGCTCATCGTCTACGGACAGCTGATCCTGGAGCAGGCCGACCTCGTCGACGCCGGCGAGGACCTGGTCGATGCCGTGTTCGACCTGATGGTCCGCGACTTCTCCTCCCACGCGGTCGAGCTGCTGGGGAAGCGTGGTGCCTCCCCGGCACAGCGGGAATGGGCGCGTGGCGCGCTGCGCGCCCCCGTCGTGGACGAGGACCGGTTCGTCCGGCTCTGGCAGCAGGTTGAAGACCTGTCCGGGGCTTACGCGATGAACCCCTGAACCACGCCGGCTCCGCCGAATCGAGGGGGAAACGATGCTGGACACCTATCGGGTCAAGACCTCGGTGATCGGGCTCAAGCGACTGGCGACCCTGCCCACCGCCGACAAGCAGGCCTGCATCGACGCCTACCACTTCTTCCAGCGCATGCAGGACGGCGAGCCGACCGAGACCGCGGACGAGACCCGGGCTGTGGCGGCCTACTACAAGGTGCTCAACAACATGCTCTCGGTCTTCGACCTGGAGAAGCTCTACCTGCCACCGATGCTGGACGAGACGGTGGGCCTCTACGAGAACCAGATCCTCGTGGAGCGGGAGGTGCTGGAGTCGTTGAAGCTGGAGCACCCCGCGTCCTCCCACCTGTTGGACATGGGGTGCGGGCGGGGCAGGATCGCGCATCACTTCGCCACCATGACCGGGGGCACGGTCTCCGGCTACAACATCGACCCCGACCAGCTCGAGAACGCCGTCGCCTGGGCCGCGCGGTGTGGGATGTCGGACCGGCTGCACTTCCAGGTCGGGGACCATCATGAGCCGCTGGACTACCCGGCCGAGACCTTCGACGGCTGCTTCTCGTTCCAGGCGGTGTGGCCCTTCTTCAAGCAAGACGAGCTCGACGCCCACGCTGCCGAGATGTTCCGCGTGCTCAAGCCGGGTGCGCGGTACGCATGCTCGGAGTACCTGCTGACCCCCTTCTTCGACTGGGGGGACGAGGAGCACGTCGCCCTCCACAGGCTGTTCTTGCCGACTCTTGCCGCGACCCACTCGAGGTATCCCGACGAGGTATGCGCCGCGCTCGAGCGTGCCGGGTTCGAGGTCCTGCTCTCCGCGCCGTCGAAGAGCGAGGCCTGGCCGCTGGCCGAGCAGAAGCGCGACCTGATCCTCTGGGGTCGCCGGCTCGTCCGCGCCCTGGAGAAGGCGCGACTGGCACCTGCCTGGGTGGAGGAGTCGCTGGACCTGCTGCAGCGGGGTGGTCAGGCGTGGACCGAGGCCGAGCGCGCCAAGATCGCCGATCTCAACTGGCGCATCGTGGCCCGGAAGCCGGCCTGACGCCCCTCAGAGGTCGGGCTCAGGGCTCAGGGCTCAGAGGTCGCGGTGGACCTCGTCGGCCGACGGAGTGCGTCGGTTGCGCAGACTCCAGATCGCCGCGGCGAGTCCGCCCCAGACCAACAGGATGGCCACCACCATCATCACGATCGCGGACGTGCTCATGACCGACCTCCTTCGGCTCGTCCCTGATGTTCGCAGTACTACTGAGCCTAGGTTGCCGCGCTACTTAACCAAACGAACAAGATGACGTAGAAGAGAACGGTAATCGCGATCTGAATCAACGTCACGATCAAGCCCCATTTCAGGACCCTCTTGGCGCGGGCGAGGTCGTCGTGCTGCAACATGAGGTAGCCGATTACGCCTCCTACCCACCCCAGGAGCACGACGGCGACCCACCACCAGCCCAGTGCTGGGTTCGTGCCGGATGGCTGGCTGATCGAGTCTGAGCTTGTGCCCAAAGCGAACTCCTCAGAATCCAGTCGGGTCTCGGGGCGCCAAGCGATCTGGGCCAGGACGAATCCGAGGACCAGGACCGCCACGACCATCACCCAGCCGAACACCGCCAGCATCCACGTCGGGTAGCCCTCATAGGCGGTGGTGATGTCGCTCCACAGCTCCTGCACCAGCACCGCCGCCAGCACCACCGGCGTCACCACCGAGATCAGCGCCCGCCAGATCGGACCGAGGTGTGGGTAGCCGTTGACGTTCATGTGGTCGGAGAACGCCGGCAGCGCTCGGGCCACCCAGGCCAGGACCACCATGCTGATCACCGCGACCAGCAGGATGCCGTAGCGGTTGATGAAGTGGTCGAGGATGTCGAGCACGTAGATGCCGCTGGTGGTGCTGAACATCGCCAGGGAGAGCAGCGCGACCGGCGCCATGACCGCGGACGTGGCGGCCGTCCGGGTCATCTCGAACTTGTCCCGGAACGCGGAGATGACGACTTCGAGGATGCTGATCAAGGAGGTGATGCCGGCGATCACGAGCGACCCGAAGAACAGCAGTCCCAGGAGGGCGCCGGCCGGAGCCTCGTTGATGATCGCGGGGAAGGCGATGAACGCCAGCCCGATGCCGTCGCTGGCCACTTCGTCGACCGCGACGCCGTTGGCCTGCGCCATGAAGCCGAGCGCCGCGAACACGCCGATGCCGGCGAGGATCTCGAAGCTGGAGTTGGCGAACCCGACGACCAGCCCGGAGCCGGTCATGTCGTTGCGGCGCCCGACGTAGGAGGAGTAGGTGATCATGATCCCGAAGCCGATCGACAGCGAGAAGAAGATCTGGCCGAAGGCCGCCGTCCACACTCCGGCGTCCAGCAGTGCCCCCCAGTCGGGTTTGAACAGGGCGTCGAGGCCCAGCGCGGCGCCGTCGAGGAAGAGCGCCTGCACGACCAGGGCGGTGAAGGTCAGCAGCAGCACGGGCATCGCGATCAGCGAGGTCGTACCCAGGCCGCGTTGCACCCCGAGCGCCATGATCACCCCTACGCCGATCCACACCAGCACCAGCGGCACCACGACACCGGGGACGAAGTCGGTGGTCACTCCCGGGTCGCCCACCTCGAGGAAGGAGCCGAAGAAGAACCCCTCTGGATCGTCGCCCCAGGCCTTGTCGACCGAGAAGATCGTGTACCGCACGGCCCAGGCCACGATGGCGGCGTAGTAGATGGCGATCACGAAGCAGATCCCGACCTGCCACCACCCGAGCCCCTCGCTGCCTCGCAGGGTGCGAGCGAAGGACAGCGGAGCTGAGCCCCGCTGCTTGTGGCCCAGCGCGTACTCGATGAGCAGGAAGGGGACTCCCGCGGTCAGGAGCGCCACGAGGTAGGGGATGAGGAAGGCGCCGCCGCCGTTCTCGTAGGCGACGTAGGGGAAGCGCCAGATGTTGCCCAGCCCCACGGCTGAACCGATGGCAGCCAGGATGAAGACGGTCCGCGACGAGAACGCCCCGCGGTGCTCGTCGGTGTGTTCGGGTGAAATTTCAGTGGCCATGGCGGCGTCCCTTCCGCGGCGTTGTCTCGGCACTATCGCACTCCACGCGGCGGTCGAAAAGGACCCGAGCGCCACTGTCGCGACATGGGCGGCGCCCCGACCCGAGTGCGAAGGGGCGGGGCGCCGGCTCGTGTGGGCAGGTGCTCAGCGGTTCTGGTGCAGGCGCTGGTCGCCCTCGACCTCGCCCTGCTCCTTGCGCACCTGCTCCGAGACCTGCTCGTCCTCCTCGGCGATCCCGGCTGGGCTCGCGGTCCCGCTGGGGGGCTCGCGCTCGACGACGAGCTTCTCCCTGGTGACCGGCGCGTCGTTGCGGGGAGCTGTCGGACTCGTGTCCTTTCTCGTAGCAGTGCCGAAGAGCCCGGTGTTGACGGTGACCCAGCTGGGGGTGCCGGTCTCGTGGTCGAGGTGGTGTCTCCCTTCTGGGGACCCCGGGGCGCGGAGCCCCGGGGTGGTGCGAGGTGGTCCTGTCCTTGCACGGTGTCCGTGAGACGTGCCTCACAATCCACCACAAGGGGTGGTTCTGTGCGCAGTGCCCAGCCGCACCTCGCTGCCAGGCAGGATGGAGGCATGTCCGACCCCGAACCGTCGCGTCGACACCCCGCCTCGCGGGTGGAGCGACACATCCGCAACCTCGTCGGTCCACAGCTGCTCGAGCGCGGCTGGACCCCGAGGGTGGTTCCCTTCACCGGCTACGGGCGCCGCGACCGCGCTCGGCTGCTCGCGCGCGTGCTGCTGACACCTCCCGGACACGTCACGCGATCGGCCGGCCGCCGTGGCTGGCGTCGGTTCGTCAGCGCGCCTGCGTCCTACGTCGAGGTCTGTGTCGAGGTCGGCGACGTCGTGCACCGGGTCCGGAGCGACCGCGACGGCTACGTCGACGAGACGGTCCGCGGCCAGTTCGGGTCGGGCTCGGGAGCGACGGGCTGGGAGACCGCACGGTGGACGGCGGGTGACCGCGCGGCGGTGGAGGGCACGGTCCGGATCGTCCCGCCTGGTCCCCGGCTGGGCGTCGTCAGCGACCTGGACGACACCGTCATCGTGACGATGCTGCCGCGCCCGCTGCTCGCCTTCCGCAACGCGTTCCTGCTCCACGAGGACGACCGTCGTCCGGTCCACGGCATGTCCCGGCTGTACCGGCAGCTTGCCCGTGCCCACCCGGGCACGCCGTTCGTCTACCTCTCCACGGGCGCCTGGAACGTGGCGCCCCCTCTCACACGGTTCCTCCAGCGCCACGGCTACCCATCTGGACCGCTACTGCTCACCGACTGGGGTCCGACCGAGCAGACGTTCTTCCGCTCCGGACCCGAGCACAAGCGCACTCAGCTGCGGCAGCTGTTCGCCGACCTGCCCGAGGTCCGCTGGCTGCTCATCGGCGACGACGGTCAGCACGACCCCACGATCTACGCGGAGGCCGCTCGCGAGCACCCGGACAAGGTCGCGGGCATCGTCATCCGGCAGCTCAGCATGGGGGAGCACATGGTGACCACGGGTTCACCGCTGGCTGCCGACGGTCCGCTCGACGTCGAGGTCGTCACCGGCCACGACGGGGACGAGCTGGCTGAGGTGCTCCGCGAACGCGGCTTGCTGCCGAAGGCCGAGTGGGGTCCGCGACCAGGTTGATCACACGTGGTGGGCCACGAGCGGCCGTACCCGCTCGAAGGTCTCTCGGTCGGCAGCCGCCACGATGAACCTCGCACCCACGTATGGCGTGTACTCCTCGCCCTCGAGGGTGCCGACGAAACCACCGGCCTCGGTGAGCAGCAGCGAGGTGGGGGCGTGGTCCCAGGGCTTGGGCTTGCTGTAGACCAGGAAGTCGCAGTCGCCCTCCACGAGGTGGGGGTAGTCGACCCCGCAGCAGACCCAGGTCAGCTCCAGCGGCGGCAGGTCGCCCAGTCGCCGCCCGATCCAGCCGCGCCGGGAGGTGGCGCCGCGCAGCGGAGACCCGGCTGGTGGACGGGCGAGTCGGGCGCCGTTGCGCCACGTGCCCCGGCCCCGCTCGGCGACGTAGGAGGTGCCGTGCTGCGGCTGCCACACCCAGGCGCGTTGCGTGCGCCCACCCCTGACCTCGGCGAGCATCACGGCGTGGTCGGGTGATCCGTGGACGAAGTTCTTGGTGCCGTCCACCGGGTCCACGGTGAACGCGTGATCCGCCGCTTCGTAGCGTTGCATCAGCGCGGCGTCCTCCGCGTGGGCTTCCTCGCCGAGCACCACCGCCCCGGGGTAGGCCTCGAGCAGGGCGGCGGTGATGCGCTCCTCCGCCTCGTGGTCGGCGGCGGTGACGTAGTCACCCGGGTTCTTCTCGGCGATCTCCTCGGCGGACAGGTCCCGAAAACGCGGCTCCACCACGTCAGCCGCGACCTGCTGGAGCATCCGCAGCACTTCCTCGGTGGTCATCGCGTACGTGGTCTCCCTCGCATGTCAGACGAACGGCTGGACCTGGACCTCACCGACGAGGCCGCCCAGGACGGCACCCACGGTGATGAGCAGCCACTCGTCGTCCTTGAACACGGGCCGCATCACGGACTCGAACTGCTCGTTGGTCATCTGCTGCATCTTCCCGCCCAGCAGATCACGAACCACGACGGGCAGCGTCACGAGTCCTCGTCGTCCGCGGGGTCATCGTCGAAGCAGGTGGACCACAGCTCGCGCCCGAGACCGGAGAGCCGCAGCGAGTGCCGCTCGGTGCGCGCGGTCAGGGGGGTGCGCGACGCCTTCTTGATCGCCGCCATGACCCCCGCGTCCGCCATGAGGATCTGGTAGTCGTCCTTGAGCCGGGCGAGCTCGGGACCGACCTCGACCAGTCCCAAGGCCCGGAGCCTGGTCACGTACAGCGGCGTGAGGTGGGGGAGGTTGACGTTGGCGAGCTTGCCGACGAGGGATGCGTTCTCCAACGTGGCGTTGCCGGTGATGCCGGCCCGTGTCCAGGCGTAGACGTGGACCAGGGGAACCGACTGCCCGTCGGCGAGGGCCCCCAGGATGCGGGCCTCGTCGGGCGTGAGCTGGTCGACCAGGCGGTGGAAGAGCTCGGCCTTGGCGGTCTCCGGGGTGTCCTGCAGTGCGCGGGTCAGGAGCTCGGTCACGCGCTCCCGGAGCTCTCTCGTCAGGTCCGCGGGTTCGGGCAGCTCGCTCGACTCCTCCGATCCGCGCCACGGTGCGACCGCTGACCGAAGGCCACGGACCCCGGCGTCCGCAGCGTTCTCGGCCAGGCGCACGTTGGTCCGGGCCACCGCTGCGGGCACCCGCCACAGCGGGCTGAGCAGTCCGGGGTGGTAGTCGTCCGTCACGCCCGCCCTCACCCCTCTCGACGTCCACGGCGCTGGCCCCGCGGTACGAGCAGATCGTAGTGGGGGTGGGGCGACGGCGTCCGGTTTGCGGGTCGGGTCGCCCACCCTGGCCCTGACCCCCTCAGGCGGACCGTCGCCTGCTGCCGGCTCGGGACAGCGCGACCGAGATCATGAGCGCGCCGCCGAACAGCCCACCGGGAAGGACCGCGGCTCCGATCGGGGGACTTGGCGTGGCCGGGCCGGCAGGAGGCTCCTGGCCCGGCAGCGTCACCCGGTACACGTCCAGCCCACGCACGAGGTCGATCGAGTAGACCAGCGGAGTCTTGTGCCCGGTCTGCTTGCCCCGCTTGTACGTCGGCACCCACATGGCGTCCCAGACCTCGGAGGCTCCCCAGACGGAGTGGGCGTAGGGCTTGATGTCACGAGGGTTGCGGACGTCGAGGATCTGGGTGCCTCCGCCGTAGAAGCCGGCTGCGACCAGGCCCCCGGGGCGGTAGTCGAACCAGTGGGAGGAGCAGAACGCTCCCTGCGGTGACGGGAAGCTGCCCAGGTCGGCGAGCTCCACCTTGTCCAAGGGGACGATCGCGTTCTTGCGACCGTCGAGCCGCTTGACCCACCAGGTCTGGAAGGAGCCCGCCTTCGAGCAGTCGGTCTGCTCGTAGTCCTCTTCGGTGACCAGCAGGACGTTGCCGTTCTTCAGCGACGGCCGGCGGCCCGGCTTGAAGGCCTTGGCGTTGGGGCGGAAGGAGTTGTGGTGGATGAAGTCGTTGTAGCCCGGGTAGTCGGGGTCGTCGCCACGGCCGGCGAGCCCGGTCGTCGTCACCAGACGCGGCCGCGCGGGCTTGCGCACGTCGAACATCGCCGAACCGTCGAAGCCGGTGTGGGTGCCGTAGCCGGCGCGGTCGAAGTTCCACTTGTGCCCGGCGGTGGGGCTGGAGAAGGCTTGCAGCCCCGCCTTGCGTGGCCGTGCGTCGAGCTCGCGCGGCCGGTCGAGCCTGCGGAGGTCGAAGATGCTGAAGCTCTGCGAGCTGCTGTCACCCGCGCTGTAGGCGAACCTGCAGTTGCGCGGCGTCGCGCACGCGACGGTGTGGGTGCTGGTGCTGCCCGGGGTCCGGGAGCGGATCGTGGGTGTGCTGGGGTCGGTCACGTCGACCACGATGAGCTCGCCACCGCCGACGTTGACGTGCTCCGGGTCGTCGGGGGAGGCCTGGTGGAGGTCCACGCCGATCAGGGCGAACCGCTCGGTGCCGGATCGGGTACGCCGCTCTCCGCAGTTCATCGCCTCGTTCTCGAACAAGGCGTTGGGCAAGGTCCCCACCAGACGTGGGGCGGCCGGCTTGCTGACGTTCCAGACCTGCAACGACTCGAGCCCGCTGGTGACGAACACGGGTGCCGTCGGCATGAAGCAGCCCGAGATGCCGAGCTGGCCCGGCCTGGACACCACCGACGTGAGTCTCGCGCTCTGCAGCGGCGCTGCGGTCCCGTTCGCAGCGAGCGAGGCCTGCCGGGTGATGAGGTCGTCGGTCTCTGCTCGAGCAGGGGCCGGCAACCAGGCCAGCAGGGCGACGGCAGGGGCGACTGCTGCGAGCGTGCGGAGCGTGCGCTTCATGCTCCGTCCAACGAGGGTGCAGGAGTCAGGTCACGGCCGGCTGGTCGGCTGCCTGATCTGCGGCGCTCAGGGCCGGGCCAGGTCGCGGACGATCACCGAGAGGTCGGGGCACTGGTCACGCGCCCGCCAGGCGATCTCCGCGACCTCGTTACGGACCGCATGCAGGTCGAGGTCGTTCTCCCGCGCATTGAGGTAGCCGATGAGCTGGTCCGCCAGGGGTGCGTCGATCTCGCGATGGTCCCAGGCGATCTGCTTCACCCGCTTCAGCACCTCCGCATCGGCCTCGCGCTGCTCGGGTTCGAGCTCGGGCCGGGAAGTCGTGGCCACCGAGCTCCCGCCTCCCCACGCCCCGAAGACCAGGAAGGCGATGCCGACGGCCACCATGAGGGTCAGGGCCAGGGGGACCATGCGCATCGGCGACCTCCTCGAAGATCCGTAGCGGTGTTGCTGCCAGTCTCCTCCGCGGCCCAAGGGCCTCGAGGAAGGACTCGGTGCCGGGTCGCGCGGGTCGGCTCTCGAGGCCGTCAGGCCGGGGTCTCGGTCTCCGTGACCTCGGGCTCGCCCGCGCCGCCGTCGGTCTCCCCAGCAGCGTCGTCATCTGACTCGCAGGCCTCGGCTTCGGCGCGGAGGGCGTGGTAGGCGTGCTTGGCCGCGTCCCACTCGGCCTTGGCGGCCCTGCGCTCGGTGCGCACCTGCTGGACGAGTGCCTTGAACGACGCCCGGAGGGTCCGGCGGGCCTCGCGCAGATCGGCGCGGGCCTGCCTTGCCTCTGCCAGGGCCGCGGTGCGGTCGGCGCCGCGTGCCTCCTTGAGGCTGGCGCGGAGGTCATGGCGGGCCTGCTTCGTCGCGGCGCGGGCCTCGGCGCGCTGCTCGCGGACCTCACGGCGCATCGGGCCTCGGAGGCTGACGAACTCCTGCTTGGCGGTCTGTGCCGCCTCGGCCGCCGCCATGAGCTCGACGCCGACGGTGTCGACGCAGTCCACCCCTGGCGAGGGGGGCACCACCTCGGCGAAGGCCGCGGGCGAGAGCGCCAGCGCGGCGGTGGTGAACAGGCTGATCACGAGCGCACGGGGGTGGCGCACAGTCATGGGTCGTCCTCCCAGATCGACAGGGTGTGAATGACCCCCACGCTAGGGCATGTCGGGACCAAAGTCCTGGGAAACCGCGAGGCGATCG
>CAWDDN010000040.1:0-43324 GCA_963801135.1 uncultured Actinomycetota bacterium
CGAGTCGAAGGAGTCGATCCACTCCCGGGTCTCCTCGGGGTCGATGTCGGGCAGCTGGGTGGGCAGCCCCTCGTGGATCACCGCAGCGCGTCGGTCCGGCCGCGAGCCGGCTCCCGTGCGCTGCTCGGTCTCGGCCCCGCTCTGGTCGGTGCCCTTGCCTTGCGCATCGTCACTCACGCCGCCATCTTGTCAGCCGCCCGAAGTACTCGCGAGTAGACCGGAGCCCGAGGGGTAAGGCTGGGGAAGGTTGCGCGGGAGCCGCGCATCTAGTGGACTGGTCGGGTCACATGAGCCAAACAGAGATGGAGGAGCACACGTGAGCGCGACCCCCGGGGGCGCCGACACCAAGAGCCTGGGTGCACGGCTCGGGTACGCGTCGGGCGTAGTTGTCCAAGACTCGGGTGGGACGAGGACGTCGACGACGCCATCCGCATCGAGATCGAGGACACGATCGACGGCGACATGGTCGACGGTGACCACGGCAACGTGGTCGACAGCGTCCTGCTGTGGTGGCGCGATGGTGACGGCGACCTGGTCGACGCACTCGTGGATGCCCTGACCGACCTCGCCGACGGCGGCGTCATCTGGCTCATCACCCCGAAGGTGGGTCGGCCGTCCGCGGTCGAGGCCGCGGACATCACCGAAGCAGCTCCGGTGGCCGGCCTCGCGGTGACCACCACGTTCGCTGCCGGGAAGGACTGGACCGCCACGCGGCTGGCGGCTCCCAAGTCCGCCCCACGTTGACGACCACATCTCATCAAGGGGGCCATGTGAACAAGGGCAAGCAGGCGACCGCGGTCGTCGAGGACACGGTCACGAAGGCCAAGGTGCTGCTGTCCAGCGGCATCATCAAGCCGTACGGACCGAGGACACTGACACGTCTCCTCAAGACCGTGCGCACCTGGGGGGTGGGCCCTGCTGGGGGGTTCGCCACGCTCGCGGTCCGTAACCCGGATGCGGTCGGCATCGTGGACGAGCTGGGCGAGCTGACGTGGAAGCAGGTGATGGACCGCGCCACCGCCCTCGCCGATGCCCTGCGCGACATGGGCGTCGACGCCGACCACGGCGTCGCGGTGATGGCTCGCAACCATCGGTTCTTCATCGACACCACGATCGCCACCGGGCTGCTCGGGGGCGACATCCTCTTCCTCAACACCGCCTTCTCCAGCCCGCAGCTGGTGGAGGTGATGGACCGCGAGGGCCCCAGGGTCCTGGTGTACGACGAGGAGTTCGCCGAGCTGGTCGAGGATGTCGACGACAGCATCCAGCGCGTCGTCGGCTGGGTCGAGGAGGGCGAGACGCCGCAGGGCGACGTCGCCACGGTCCAGTCCCTCATCGAGAAGGGGAACCCGGACGCCTCCTTCGGGGCGCCGGACCGGGAGAGCAAGATCATCATCCTGACCTCGGGCACCACCGGGACTCCCAAGGGTGCCCCCCGACAGGATGCCGGCGTGGACGCCGCGGTGTCGCTGCTGTCGCGCATCCCGCTGCGACGGGGCTGGACGTGCCACATCGCCGCGCCGCTCTTCCACACCTGGGGGTTCGCGCACCTCGCACTCGCGATGCTGCTGGAGTCGAAGATCGTGCTGCGACGGCGCTTCAAGCCCGAGGACTGCCTCGAGGCGATGAAGGAGAACGACGTCGACTCCCTGGTGGTCATCCCGGTGATGATGCAACGCATGCTCAAGCTCGACCAGGAGGTGCTCGACCGCTACGACTTCGCGAAGCTCAAGGTCGTCGCGGCCTCCGGTTCCGCCCTGCCCGGGAACCTGGCGGAGAAGTGGATGGACACCTTCGGCGACAACCTCTACAACACCTACGGGTCGACCGAGGTCGCCTACGCGACCATCGCCACCCCGCAGGACCTGCGCGAGGCACCCGGGACGTCCGGCAAGCCGCCCCATGCGACCGAGGTACGGATCTTCGACGACGAGGGCAACCAGCTTCCGCCGGCGAGACCGGCCGGATCTTCGTCGGGAACGGCATCCTGTTCGAGGGCTACACCGGCGGCGGCAACAAGGACATGATCGACGGCCTGATGAGCTCGGGCGACGTCGGCCGGTTCGACGAGGCCGGTCACCTGTTCATCGAGGGCCGCGACGACGAGATGATCGTCTCGGGGGGTGAGAACGTGTTCCCTGCCGAGGTCGAGGACTGCCTGGCCAAGCACGATGCCGTCCACGAGTGTGCCTGCATCGGCGTCGACGACGAGGACTACGGCCAGCGACTCAAGGCCTTCGTGGTGCTCGAGAACGGGGGAGACGTCTCCGAGGGCGACCTCAAGCAGCACGTGAAGTCCAACCTGGCCGGATACAAGGTGCCGCGTGAGATCGAGTTCCTCGACGAGCTTCCGCGCAACGCCACCGGCAAGATCCTCAAGCGCGACCTGGAGGAGGGCGGGGGGACGACGACAGGGACGACGAAGGGGCCGACGGCTGAGGTGCTCGAGGTCGGGACTCACGCGCCGGGCTTCTCCCTGCGTGACCAGCACGGCCGGACCATCGCCCTATCCCGGCTGGCGGGCGAACGACACGCGTTGGTGGTCTTCTTCCCCGCGGCGTTCACCAGCGTGTGCGACGCCGAGCTGCGTGAGCTGCGCGACTGGTGGCCCGAGCACGGCCGGGACGACACCGATCTGATCGGGATCTCCTGCGACCCGATGTTCTCCCTGCGCGGCTACAGCGACTCCGAAGGCATCGACTTCCCCTTGCTCAGCGACTTCTGGCCGCACGGCGCGGTGTGCCGCGACTACGGCGTGTTCGACGAGCGCTCCGGGACCGCGGAGCGGTCCTCCTACCTCGTCGGGAGGGACGGCCAGGTGGCGTGGTCGGTGCACAACGCTCGCGGTGACGGGAGGCCGCTCGCGGGGTACGAGCGAGCCCTCGCAAGGCTTCACCCTTAGGGGTGGACCGAGCCGGGTGCCCGTGGTTCAATGGTGGCCGCAGCCGCTGGTGACCCGAGACGCCAGCGGCTGCATCATTTTTCGGTTCGAAGCGGGGTCGGTGGGCGGACGCCACCGCCCGCACGGGGTGGGCGCGATAGCCTCCTCACCGTCGTCGGGGCGTATAGCTCAGCGGTAGAGCTCTGGTCTTACAAACCAGCGGTCGCAGGTTCGATCCCTGCTGCGCCCACCCTCGCTGCACCCGCCCTCTGGCCCCACCCTCGGGCCCCACCTTCGGGGCACCCGGAGCCGGCCTCCGGGGCTGACGGGAGTGCTGGTGCGAGGCATACTTCGCACGCATGACCCACAGGGCGGCCGGCACGCGAAGCATCAACCTCGGTGACATCCTGGAGGTCGTCGCCGACGCCGTCCCGGACCGGCCCGCCGTGGTCACCGAGCACGCCACGTCGACGTACGCCGAGCTCGACGAGCGCACCACCCGGCTCGCGAACCACCTGGTCTCGACCGGTATCGAGCCGGGCGACCACGTCGCGGTGCACGCGATGAACCGCCTGGAGTGGGCGGAGAGCTTCCTGGGTGTGATGAAGGCGCGGGCCGTGCCGATCAACATCAACTACCGGTACCTCCACGACGAGCTGGTCCACGTCTACGCGGCGTCAGGCTCGGTGAGGGCGATCATCGCCCCCGAGTACGCCGAGGCGGTCGCGCGCGTCCGTGCCGACGTACCGCGGGTGGACCGGACCCTGACCTTCGGCGAGGAGTACGAACAGGCGCTCGCCGGCGCCTCGCGAGAGCGTCGGGTGACCGACCGCTCCGCGGACGACCACTACGTCCTCTTCACCGGTGGAACCACAGGCCTGCCCAAGGGCGTGGTCTGGCGACAGGAGGACATCGTGCTCGCGGCGCTCAACGCGATGCGGCTGGGGGCGCCGATCGACGACGTCGAGCAGCTGGGCCCCGAGGCGGCAGCGAACGAGAACCCGGTGGTGATGTGCACCGCCGGGCCGCTGATGCACGGCGGGAGCCAGTGGATCCTCGGCAACGCCGTCGTCGGTGGCGGCACCTGCGTGCTGTACACCCGGCCACACTTCGACCCGGCCGCCTTCCTCGACCTGGTGGTGGCGTCACGCGCCAACTCGCTGGTGACCCTCGGCGATGCGATGGCGCGACCCGTGGTCGAGGCGTTGGAGGGCGAGCCCGACCGGTGGGACATGTCCCAGGTCTTCGTCGTCTCCAACGGCGCGGCGCCGCTGTCGCCAGCCGTCCGCGAGCAGATCCGCGCGGTGCTGCCCGGGGTGATGATCAACGACTCCTACGGTGCCTCCGAGTCCGGCACCACCGGAACCAGGCTCGACGACGGCGAGGAGCGGGCCGCGCCGGTGTTCAACGTCGGCCCGGAGACCACGGTGCTGCGTCCCGACCTGACCCAGGGAGCGGTCGGCGAGGTCGGCATGCTGGCCCGCAGCGGCCGCATTCCGGTCGGCTACCTCGACGACGAAGCCAGGACCGAAGCCACGTTCAAGGTGATCGACGGAGTGCGGTGGGCGCTGCCGGGAGACCAGGCACGCATCGAGGAGGACGGCAGCATCACCGTGCTCGGCCGAGGCTCGCAGGTGATCAACACCGGCGGCGAGAAGGTCCACCCCGAGGAGGTGGAGTCCGTGCTGCTCGCCCACCCGGCCGTCTACGACGCCGCGGTCGTGGGAGCCCCGCACCCGCGGTGGGGCGAAGCGGTGACCGCACTGGTGGCGCTGCGCGAGGGCGACCATGCGGAGCCGGACGACATCCGGACCCACTGCCGGCAGCGGATCGCCGACTACAAGGTCCCCAAAGAGGTGATCGTGGTGCCCGAGGTGCCACGCACCGCGGTCCGCAAGGTCGACTACCGGCGAGCCAAGGAAGTCGCGCAGCGGTACGCGGGGAGCTGACCGGCCTCGCCCGCCAGTGACCGCGGCCCTAGTCTCGGCACCATGCGGTTGCGTGAGCTGGTCTCGGTCCTCGAAGCGCGCTACGACCCTGCCTGGGCCGAGGCCTGGGACGCCGTCGGCCTGGTGTGCGGCGACCCGGAGGAGCAGGTCGACCGGGTGCTCTTCGCAGTCGACCCCGTGGCGGCGGTGGTGGACGAGGCGATCGAGCACGAGGTGCAGGCGGTGGTGGTCCACCACCCGCTGCTGCTGAGCCCCGTGAGCTCGGTCGCGGCGTCGACACCGAAGGGACGGGTGCTGCACCGGCTGGTCCGCCACGGCGTCGCCCTGTACACCGCCCACACCAGCGCCGACGTTCCCGACGGCGGCGTGAACGACGCCATGGCGAAGACCCTGGGCCTCCAGGACGCCGGCGTGCTGGCGCCCACAGCCGGGGGAGCCCTGGACAAGCTCGTGGTCTTCGTGCCGGTGGACGCCGCGGACGAGGTGCGCCGCGCGATCGGACAGGCCGGCGCCGGGCACATCGGCGCCTATGACTCCTGCACCTTCAGCGTGCGGGGAGAAGGACGGTTCCGCCCGCTGGAGGGAGCCGACCCGACGATCGGGTCGGTCGGTCAGCCCGAGGCCGTCGAGGAGCTGCGGATCGAGTCGGTGATGCCGCGCTCCGCCCGCGCGGACGTGGTCGCGGCGCTGCGCGAGGCCCATCCCTACGAGGAGCCCGCGTTCGACATCATCGAGGTGGCGTTGCCCCCGGGTGGCTTCGCGACCGGTGACCTGCCTGCGCGGCGTGGTCACGGCCGCATCGGCGACCTGCCCGAGCCCATGTCGCTGCGCGACTTCGCCGAGATGGTGGCCGAACGGTTCCCCGCCACCGCCCACGGGGTCCGGGTCGCCGGTGACCCGGGCCGACAGGTGCGCCGGGTGGCGGTCGGGGCCGGCAGCGGGGAGTCCTTCCTCGAGCACGCCCGTCGTGCCGGTGCTGACGCCTACGTGACCTCCGACCTCAAGCACCACCGTGCCAGCGAGTTCCTCGAGGGCGGACCGACGCCGGCCCTGGTCGACATCGCCCACTGGGCCGCGGAGTGGACGTGGCTGCCCCAGGCGGCCGAGCGGGTGCGCGAGGACGCGGCGGCGCTGGGCTATACGGTGGACACCCGCGTCAGCAGCCTGGTCACCGACCCGTGGACCTTCCGGGTCGACCCCCTACCGAGCATCGACGCCGACCTCCCCGGGAAGTGAGCATGAAGGCCGACCCGTTCGCACAGCTCAAGCTGCTCGACGTCCAGGAGCTGGACAGCCGCTACGACCTGCTGCGCCACCAGGCGCGCAACCCCGTCGAGGGCCCGGAGCTGGCCGAGAAGGGCAGGCTCCGCGACGAGCTCGAAGGTCGTCTCCGCGACCTCCAGGTCAAGCTCGACGACCTCACCCGCGAGCAGCGCAAGGCGGACCAGGACGTCGAGCAGGTCAAGGCCCGGAAGGTTCGCGACCAGCAGCGGCTCGACGCCGGGCAGGTCGGCAACCCCAAGGACCTCGAGCGGCTTCAGCACGAGCTGGTCTCACTTGACAAGCGCATCGAGAACCTCGAGGACGTCGAGCTCGATGTGATGGAGCGGCTCGAGCAGGTGCAGGAGGAGCTCGAGGCGACCCGTCATGAGCTGGAGGAGCTTCGCACCAGGATCGCCGACCTGACCCGCAGCCGGGACGCAAGACGCGACGAGCTCAAGCAGGAGGCCGGCGAGCTGCGGGCCAGACGGGAGCCGCTGGTCGTCGACATCCCTGCCGACCTGCTCGGTCTCTACGAGCGACTGCGCGAGCAGAAGAGCGGAGTCGGCGCGGCGGCGCTGCGCGCGAGCCGGTGCCAGGGATGCAGCCTGCAGCTGGACAACCATGTGCTGGGGGAGATCGCGACCACACCGTCGGACCAGGTCCTGCGCTGCGAGGAGTGCGGTCGCATCCTGGTGCGGACCTCGGAGTCCGGTCTGTGAACCAACCGGAGGTGCCCTCGTCGGTCGTCATCGAGGCGGACGGGGGGTCGCGGGGCAACCCCGGCAACGCGGCGTACGGCGCGGTGCTCAAGGATGCCGCCACCGGCAAGGTCATCGCCGAGCGCGGTGAGCGGATCGGGGTGGCCACCAACAACGTCGCGGAGTACCACGGCCTGATCGCCGGCCTGGAGATGTACGCCGAGCACACCCCCGGCGCCCGTCTCGAGGTCCGGCTGGACTCCAAGCTCGTCGTGGAGCAGATGAGCGGCCGGTGGAAGATCAAGCACCCCGACATGAAGGTGCTGGCGCTGCGGGCCAACCGGCTTGCGCCCCCCGAGGTCCGCTACGTGTGGGTGCCCCGGGCGCAGAACGCCCACGCCGACCGGCTGGCCAACGAGGCCCTCGACGGTCCCGAAGGGGTCGTGGTCGGGTCCACCTGGGGCGAGCCGCTGGCGGGCGACCCGGCGGCTCAGGGTGCCATGGTCGTGGCGGAGCAGGAGGGCGGCAGGGGCCAGCGACAGCCGGCCGGTGACTCCATTGGTGACATCACGGGCAACACCCCTGGGGACACGACTCGGCCGACCCCACCGTGGGAGCAGGGCCGCCCGACCACCTTCGTCCTGATCCGCCACGGCGACACCGACCACACCGCAGCCCGCACGTTCAGCGGGCGTACCGGCAGCGACCCAGGCCTCAACGAGCAGGGCAGGGCCCAGGTGACCGCCACGGCGGACTGGCTCGCGCCGCTGGCACATGAGCCGGACCTGGTGGTGGTGAGCTCGCCGATGCGGCGCACCCGTGAGAGTGCCGACATCGTCGCCGGGCGCCTCGGGTCCGCCTACGACACCGCAGAGGAGCTGGTCGAGGCCGGTTTCGGCACGTGGGAGGGGCTGACCTACGGGGAGGTGCTGCATCGGGACCCGCACGGCTTCACACGGTGGCTCTCCGACCCCAGCCAGCCGGCCGGCGAGCACGGCGACTCGATGCTGGCAGTCTCGGAGCGGGTGCGGAAGGCGCGCGACCTGATGCTGCTCGGTCACGCCAGCCGAACCGTCGTGGTGGTGACGCACCTGACCCCGATCAAGGCGTTGGTCCAGGACGTGCTGGACCTGCCCTTCGAGGCCGCCTTCAAGACCGAGATCATGCCGGCTTCGGTGACGGTGCTGACCTGGTACCCGGACGGGCGAGGCGTGGTCCGGCTGCTCAACGGCCTGCCCGCCCCCGCGGCGTACGTGGGTCCAGGTCAGGTTCGCTGAACCATCGAGGCACGGTGACACCGGGGCCGTCGAACCCCCGTCGGCCCGGTCGTTGCCAGGTGCGAGAGCATGGGGTCATGCGCATCGTGACGCTCGAGGAGCTCACCGCCAAGCTCTCCCACACGTCGGGCAAGCCCCGCGTGGTGATGAGCGGCAACGCCTCCATCCCGTGGCCCGGACTGAGAGCCGTCGACGAGGCGCTGGAGGAGTACACCCTGCACGTCCTCAACGCGCCTCCGGGGATCCCGGACCGGCCCGGGGTGACCGCGGAGACCGCGTTCGTCGGTCCCGGGATGCGGCGCCACCCCGACCTCTCCTACGTGCCGAGCCGGCTCTCGTTGCTGCCGGTCCTCCTGCGTCGGGTGATTCCTCCCGACATCGTGGTGCTGCACTGCGCACCCCCTCGCGACGGCCAGCTCAGCCTGGGCCTGGAGGTCAACGTGCTGCCGGCCGCGATCACGGGATGCCGTTCGCGCTCGGGGACGGTTGTCGCCGTGATCAACGACCAGATGCCCTACACGTTCGGCGACGCCCAGGTGCCCGTGGCCCAGGTGGACCTGGCGATTGAGGTCTCGGAGCCCATCCCTGCGGTGGACCCCGCTGCACCCGACGACAACAGTGCCGCGATCGGGGACCTGGTGGCAGCGCGTGTGCCTGACGGCGCCACGCTCCAGCTCGGCATCGGTGGGGTGCCGGATGCCACCCTGGCTGCGCTGTTCGGCCGCAGGCAGCTCCGGGTCTGGACCGAGATGTTCTCCGACGGAGTGCTCGCCCTCGAGCGGGCCGGGGTGCTCGACGCGGACCATCCGCTCACGACGTCCTTCATGTTCGGCAGCGAGGAGCTCTACCGGTGGGTCGACGGCAACCACCGGGTCCGGATGATGCGCACCGAGCACACCAACGATCCGGGCACCATCGCCCAACAGCGGATGATGACATCGGTCAACACCGCTTTGGAGGTCGACCTGTTCGGCCAGGCCAACGCCTCCAGGATCAACCGCGGGATCTACTCCGGTTTCGGCGGGCAGACCGACTTCATCGTCGGGGCGCTGCACTGCCCGGGCGGGCAGGCGTTCATCGCGTTGCGCTCCTGGCACCCCAGGGCCGACGTGTCGACGATCGTGCCCATGGTCGACGAGCCGGTGACCTCCTTCCAGCAGTCCGCGATCGTGACCGAGAACGGCGTGGCCGAGGTCTTCGGCTACAGCGAGAAGGCCCAGTGCCGCCACATCATCCGTGACGCTGCCCATCCGGACGTTCGCGGCGAGCTGTGGGAGAAGGCAGCCGAGTACGGCCTGGTCTGAGTGGTTCAGCCCACCGAGCCGACGACCACGTCGAGCTGGGTGGGCCTGCCGGCCCGGCTCGGCTGAGGCTCGACGTGCCACCCGAGCCCCGAGAGGTGCTCGGCGAGCTCTGCCGGCGTGCCCGGGCACCCACCGTCCTGCACCACGTCACGCGCGATGCGTCCCTTGGTCGCCTTGTTGAAGTGAGACACCACGCTGCGCTGCCCGTCCCGCTCGTGCAGGACCCGTACGGTGGCGACCCGCTCGGCGTACGGCTGGGGTGGACGCCAGAACGGGAAGTACGCCGAGGAGCGGAGGTCGACCACCAGTCCGCTCCGGGCTGCGGTCGCAAGGGGGTCAGCGAGCTCGCGGGACCAGTGGCGTGCCACCGGTCCGACGTTCGGCAGCGTCACCCCAGCGGACAGCCGGTAGGCGGGGATCCGGTCGGTGGGACGCACCACTCCGAACAGTCCGGAGGTGACCAAGAGCCAGCGCGAGGCGCGGCGTCGAGCGGCCGACGTCAGGCTGGGCAGGCCCAGCGCGTCGTACAGCACACCGGTGTAGATCAGGTCCGCCCTCGCCGTCGGGGCGTCCAGCAGGTCGGCGTCCCGCGCGACTTCCGGGGCCTGACCGGGGCTCAGCCCCAGCACGTCGCGTGCTCGCTCGGGCGCCTCCGAGCACAGCGTCACCAGCTCGTGGAGCACCCGGCGGCGGGGTTCGGCCAGCTCGGGGAACGTCAGCGTGGCCAGGTCGAGCGCCGCGCCGCGCGCGGGGACGTGCTTGCCCTCAGACGGAGGCAGCAGGATCAGCACCAGGGAACCCTATGCGAAGCCACGACTGAGGTAGGCCTGCCACTGCTGGGGTAGGAAGCACCCATGCCGAGGAGATCCTGGCGTCTCGACGCCGACGCCGCAGCCGAGCAGATCCGGAACGGTACGACGGCGTTGCACCGCGAGCTTGAGATCAGTCGCGGCTTCCCCGACGGGGTGCTGGCCGAAGCCCGGCGGTGCGCGGAGTCACCCAGGCTGCCCGGGCGCGACCGCACCGAGATCCCCTTCGTGACCATCGACCCACCGGGTTCGCGTGACCTGGACCAGGCGCTGCACCTGGAGCGGGCGGGGGAGGGGTACGTCGTCCACTACGCGATCGCCGACGTCGCGGCCTTCGTTCGTCCCGATGGCCCGCTGGACGCGGAGGTGCGTCGGCGCGGGGAGACCCTCTATGGCGTGGACGACCGGGTTCCGCTCCACCCCGCGCCCATCGGGGAGCGGGCGTGCTCCCTGCTGCCGGGCGGGCCGCGGCCGGCCCTGCTCTGGACGATCGGGCTCGACTCCTCCGGGGAGGGGACGTCGGTGCGGGTGGAGCGTGCTCTGGTGCGCAGCCGCGCCCAGCTGACCTACGAGGAGGTGCAGGCCGACCTGGACGCAGGCGGCGCGGATCCCATGCTGGGTCTCCTCCGCGAGGTCGGCTTGCTCCGTGAGGAGCGTGAACGCGCCCGTGGGGGCGTGAGTCTGCCGCTTCCCGACCAGGAGGTCGTGTGTCGGGACGGGCGGTGGCGCCTGGAGTACCGCCGCTCCCTGCCCGTGGAGGGATGGAACGCGCAGATCTCGCTGCTGACCGGGATGGCGGCGGCCCACCTCATGGTCGAGAGCCGCCACGGCATCCTGCGGACGGTCGCTCCTGCCGACCCCGACGACGTCCGACGGCTGCGACGGGTGGCCAGGGCCCTCGGGGTGCGCTGGCCGCGGGAGGTTGCCTACCCCGACCTCATCCGCAGCCTGGACCCGGGCCGGGCAGCCGACGCGGCACTGCTCACCGCAAGCACGTCCCTGCTCCGCGGCGCCGGGTACGTTGACTTCGACGGAGCGCTTCCAGAACCGCTCGAGCACTCGGCACTGGCCTCGACGTACTCGCACGTGACGGCACCGTTGCGGCGGCTGGTGGACAGGTTCGCCGGCGAGGTCTGCCTCGCCCTCTCGGCAGGAGAGGAGGTCCCCGCCTGGGCGGCGGCCGCGCTGCCGGAGCTGCCCGCGCTGATGCAAGCCTCGGCGCGCCGGGCCAACGCCTACGAGCGCGGCGTGCTCGACCTGGTGGAGGCGGTGCTGCTCCAGGACCGCGTGGGGGAGTCCTTCCCGGGCATGGTCGTCCAGCGGGGGCGCAAGGCTGGGCACCACGGGCGGGTGATGATCAAGGACCCCGCCATCGAGGCGCCGGTGGTTTCAGCGGAGGGCACCGCCTTGCCGCTGGGCCGCGACGTCACCGTCCGGCTCTCCGAGGCGGACCCTGCGGAGCGCCGGGTCCGTTTCACGCTCGCGTGAGCGGGGACTTGTCAGAAGCCGAAGAGCCGCTCGCAGGCGAGGGTGCGGTCGTCCTGGTCGACGGTCGCGTCGTCGACTCCGTTGCCGCAGATCGCGAAGTTCCGGCCCGGGCCTGCGAACAGCCGGTCGTTGCCGTTGCCGCCGACCAGCCGGTCGTCGCCGTTCCCGCCGTGGACCTCGTCGTTGTCGTCCACGCCCACCAGGTTGTCGTCGCCGTTCCCGCCGTCGATGTAGTCGTCCCCGATGCCGGTCCGGAGCCAGTCGTTGCCGTCACCGCCGTAGACCCGGTCGTTGTCCTGGGCGCCGTTGAAGAAGTCGTTGCCGGGGCCGAGGTAGGCCACGTCGTCGCCCATGTCGCCGAGGATGGACACGTCGATCCGCCTGGGCAGCCTGGACGCGTCGACGACGTCGTCGCCGAGCCGTGGCCATACTTCGACCAGCATCGGCCGCCGGTTCGTCATCCGCTTCGGGATGTGGCACGCCGCCGCGACTCCGACCGAGCGGTTCAGCCTGCGGCATCCTCGGGGCAGCCACTTCCATGACTGCGTTCCCCGGTCGATGAACCGCAGCTTGCCGAACCGGATCGTCATGAGCAGGTCGGTGTCCTGCTGCCCGGCGCGGAACAGGTAGCCGTGCTTGGTGCGGTTGACGATCGCCTGGTCCTTGAGCGGGACCACGCCGCCGATCATGATCTGCTGCACGTAGGGCCGGAAGGGCCCGAGTCCGGCGGTGCCAGAGGTCTCGCGCGGGAGGGAGAGGGTGGCGTCCTCGTAGCCCCCGGCCGCGGCGCCGGTGGGCGTGCTCAGCATGCTCGCCGCCAGCGCGGCGGCAGCGAGCAGGACGGCGGGGCGTCGAACGGAGCGACGGACCATGGTGTCCTCCCAGGAACGGGGTCACCGCCCACGCTACGGTGACGAACGTCCTGAAACGGGCGTTTTGCTCAGAGTCGAGGGAACGGTCGGCTCCGGGACCTGTACGCCGAGGAACGGCGTACACTGAGCCCGCGGATGAGTCGACCGGGCGACCGCGGCGGCCCCAAGCCGTCGAGGAAGGTCCGGGCTCCACAGGGCAAGGTGGTGGGCAACACCCACCCGGGGTGACCCGCGGGACAGTGCCACAGAGAACAGACCGCCGCGCTCCGGCGCGGTAAGGGTGAAACGGTGGTGTAAGAGACCACCAGCACGCCGGGTGACCGGCGTGGCTCGGTAAACCCCGCCTGGAGCAAGATCAAGAGGGTCCGGTGCGCCGGACCTGCGCGAGCGTTCGAGGGCGGCCCGCCCGAGCTCGCGGGTGGATCGCACGAGGCTGCTGGCAACAGTGGTCCCAGATGGATGGTCGCCCATCGCCGGACGCCGCAAGGCAGGCGAAGACAGAACCCGGCCTACAGGTCGGCTCATCCGCCCTCGTCCGCCGCTCATCCGCCCTGCTTCGGAGCCGGCGGACAGGGCGCGTCTCGGTCTCGGAGCGGTCCGGCGGGACCGGGGCGGGGCCGGGCGGGAGGGGTTGGATCAGGCTGCTCAAGCCTTGCGGATGACGCAGACTGCCTCGGTGCTGGGTGCCCAGCGGTTGCCGGGGACGTGGAAGTGCACGCTCCCCACGTGAGCGGCAACCTGATCGGCGTCGATGATGCTGTTCGGCTCGGCGAAGGAGCCGTGGCGCCGGAAGTGCTTGAGCACGTTGCGGGTGTTGAGCACCTCGTCGGTGGCCATGCGGTGGCTGCGACCGTCGCCCTTTCCGTTCGCGAGCAGGTCCTCGATGATGTAGAGCCCGCCCGAGCGCAGCCGCGGAAACAGACAGCCCAGCGTCAGTTGCTGGTGGTCCGGGCGGTGGCTGCCGTCGTCGACGATGAGGTCCAGCTCGTCCTCGCCGATCTCGTCCAGCAGTCTCCGCAGGCTTCCCGCATCGCCCTGGTCGACCAAGAAGGTTTGGATGCGGTCGTTGTCCAGGTGTGTCGCCGGGTTGATGTCGGCGCCGAAGATGGTGGCGTTCGGGAAGTAGCGGTACCAGGTGCGCAACGAGCCTCCGCCGCCTTCGTTGCGCCCGTGGGCGATGCGGGCGTCCCAGGAGTCACCCGGCACCCCGAGGCCGACCTCGAGCACCCGAAGCGGTCTCTCTCGCAGCGGCCCGAGGTAGGCCTCGTAGACGTCGGTGTAGTTGTGCGCGGGCCAGCTGGGGCTCGGGCCGACAGTTCCCTTGTCGGTGGCCTCGAGGTTGGCGATGTCGGTCAGGCTGAGCTGGTCACCGTCCAGCCCGTCGAGCTCGCGCAGGGTGCGCTCAGCGAGCCGTGGCGGCATGGCGTAGCCGTGGCGGCGGATCCGGGCGCGCTCCTTCTCCAGGCGCCGGACTCGACGCCCGAGCCTTCGGACCCGGCGACGGGATCGCTCGAGGTCCGCTCGATGGTCGGGGGCCGCGGCGACGGGCCGCTGCAGGTGGTAGCCAGTGGTGCGCCTTAGCCCGACGTTGATCGACTCGCGAACGGATCTCATGTCGCGATCCGATCACACGTCGATCGGGGTGCCGGCTCAGCGACACGCGGCACGCGGCACGCTGACTCCGATCAGCAGACGCCCGACACTGTCTGCGCCGGTACTACGCTGGGGTTGGAGGAGGTGCCGCGATGGTCTCGGGTGCAGGGCAACACCCCGCTACCCGAGATTGGACGCACCTGCCCCCGCCGATCCGGCTGGAGGAGACCGTCGCCACCCACGACGTCGAGCCCGTCCCCGACCCCACCGGCGGCAAGGACACCGAGACCGAGTTCGTGCTGCGCCACGCCATGCCCTGACCACAAGGCCCTGACCACGATTGCCCTGAGCGGCCGGTCAGCTGACGAAGCGGTAGCCCATGCCGGGCTCGGTGACGAGGTGCCGGGGCCGCGAGGGGTCGCTCTCCAGCTTGCGTCGCAGGTTGGCCATGTGGACCCGCAGGTAGTTGGTCTCGGTGCCGTACGCCGGACCCCACACCTCCTGCAGCAGCTGGCGTTGCGGCACCAGCCGTCCCGGCCGGGTCACCAGCGCGGCCAGCAGGCCCCACTCGGTGGGGGTGAGCCGGACCTCGGCCCCGTCGCGCAGCACCCGCCGTGCCGGCAGGTCGATGCTCAGGTGAGGGGTCTCGACCACGGACGGCCCTCGTGGCTGTCCACGGCGGACCGCGGCCCGCAGCCGGGCGAGCAGCTCGTCGACGCCGAACGGCTTGGTGACGTAGTCGTCGGCACCGTTGTCGAGCGCGGCCACCTTGTCGTCCGATCCGTGCCGGGCCGAGAGCACCACCACCGGGACCGCGCTCCAGGAGCGCAGCTCGCGCAGCACCTCGACGCCCGAGACGTCAGGCAGCCCGAGGTCGAGGATGACCACGTCGGGAGTCTCGTTGCGGGCCGACTCCAGCGCCGCGGAACCGGTCTCGGCCGAGAGCACCGTGTGTCCGCGGGCACTGAGGTTCATCGTCAGCGTGCGCAGCAGCGCCTGGTCGTCGTCCACCAGGAGGATCCGGCTCACGAGGGCCTCGCCACCACCGGCTGCAGGGTGACTGACCCCGACGCGACGGGGAGGTCGAGTGTCATGGTCAGGCCGCCGCCCGGGGTGTCCGCGGGGGTCAACGTGCCGCCCAGGGCCTCGGTGAGGCCCCGCGCCACCGCAAGCCCGAGCCCGAGGCCCTCACGCGCTTCGCTGTCGCCGAGCCGACGGAAGGCGACGAACATCTGCGGCTTGTCGGCGTCCACGACCCCGGTCCCGTGGTCCACGACCCGTACGTGTGCCCGGCCGCCCTCGTGCGAGAGGACGACCGTGACCGGAGCGTCGTCGGGGGAGTACCGGCAGGCGTTGTCGAGCAGGTTGGCGATGACACGTTCGAGCAGTCCCGCATCGGTGCGGACCTGGGGGAGGTCGCCGGCCACGTCGACCTCCACGCGCTGCCCGGACGAGGTGTGGTCGAGCGCGCGCGCCACGACGTCCTCGAGGCCGACGTCCTGGTGGGCAGGGGTGACCGCGTCGGACTGGATCCGGCTGAGGTCCAGCAGGTTGGTCACGATCGCGTGGAGCCGGTCGGTGGAGTCCTCGATGGTCGCGAGCAGCTCCTGCTGGTCCTCGGGGCTCCACTCGACATCGGGGCTCCGCAGGCTCGAGACGGCGGCCTTGGTGCGCGCGATGGGGGTGCGTAGGTCGTGGGACACCGCAGCCAGCAGCGCGTTGCGCACCCGGTTGCCCTCCTCCAGCCGGTGCGCCCGGGCAGCCCGGGAGGCGAGCTCGCGGCGCTCCAGCACCACGGCCAGGTGCCCGGCGAACGAGGTCAGGACACGTCGCTCCGGACTGGAGAGCCGGACACCCCGAAGCGCCAGCACCAGCGGTGGCGTCGGAGGTGAGACGGTGGCGGCCTCGTCGGCATCGTCCGGGTGCCTCGCCGGATCCTCGCCGACGGCACCGAGCAGGCCGGAGCCCTCCTCGGCGGGCCGCAGCAACGACACCGCCTCGGCGCCGAACGTCCGGCGTACGAGGTCGAGCAGGGTGGTGAGGTCCTGCTCGCTGCGCAGCACCGTGCGGTTGAGGCTGATCAGGGCGTCCGCCTCGCGTCGGGCCTCGGCTGCCTGAACGGTTCGGCGGGCGGCCTGTCCCACGACCGACGAGACCGCGATGGCCACGAGCAGGAACAACGCCAGCACCGCCACGTCGGCACCGCGGTCGATGGCGAGCGTCCGTACCGGTGGCGTGAAGAACCAGGTGAGCAAGCCGGTGCTCAGCACCGCGGAGGTCACCGCAGGCCACAGCCCACCGACCAGGGCGCTGAGCACGGTCAGGGCGAGGAACCCCATCGACTCCGCAGCAAGGGTGGTCGCGTCCGTCGTGGGGACGATCGCTGCGGCCAGCGCGCAGGGCCCGGCCGCCGCCAGCACCCATCCGGCGGCTCGCCTCCGGGCGCCGAGGAGACTGCCCGCTGCGTCGGGCCGCGCGGGGGCAGGCGAGCGCAGCGCGCGAGCCTCGGGCGTCATGCCTCCATTGTGACCGCGTCCGCATCGGCCGGCTGCAAAGGGACAGACTGGGCGATCTTGATGCAGACTTGACGCCGCTTCCCTTCCGCAGTGCAACGTGGCCTCCCACCATGGAGTTGCCATGGCCGTCGTCCGCACGTCGATGAACGCCCGGACCCTCGGTCTCGCCGAGGTCCGGCCCCTGCCCCTCCCCGGCGAGACCGCCTGCGCCGAGGTCGATCGATGACTCATCCCGAGATGGCGGCCCGCGAGGGCCTGCTGGGTGAGCCGGGGCGTGGGGACGCGGTCAAGCGGGTCGTCGTGGGTCGGAAGCTGCGCAGCGCACAGATGGGCGAGACGCTGCTGCCCAAGCGGATCGCCCTGCCGGTCTTCGCCAGCGACCCGCTGTCGAGCGTCGCCTACTCCCCGGACGAGATCTTCCTGACCCTCTCGCTGGGGGGCCTCGGCGCCTACGCCTACTCCTGGAAGGTCGGGCTGGTCATCGCCTTCGTGATGGTGGTGGTGGTGCTGTCCTACCGGCAGAACGTGCGCGCCTACCAGAGCGGGGGTGGTGACTACGAGGTCGCCACCACCAACCTCGGTCGGGTCGCCGGCCTCACCGTGGCCAGCGCCCTGCTCGTCGACTACGTGCTCACCGTGGCCGTGTCGATCTCGTCGGCCTCGCAGTACGCCGCCACGACGCTCAGCCCGCTCGAGGAGCACAAGGTGGCGGTCGCCGTGGTGGGCGTGGTGTTCCTGACCACGATGAACCTGCGGGGCGTTCGGGAGTCCGGCACCGCCTTCGCGGTCCCGACGTACGTGTTCATGGTGGCCGTGCTGGGCATGGCCGCCTGGGGCTTCGTCCAGCTGGCGACCGGCAACCTGGGGGAGGCCGCCAGCGCCGAGCTGCGGGTGTTGCCCGAGGAGCGCTTCGTCGAAGGCTTCACCGGCGCGGGAGCCGCGTTCCTGCTGCTGCGGGCGTTCGCCTCCGGGTGCGCGACCCTGACCGGGGTCGAGGCGATCGCCAACGGCGTGCCGGCCTTTCGCAAGCCCAAGGGGCGGAACGCCGCGTCCACGCTGCTGCTGCTGGGCCTGGTGGCGACCACGATGGCGATGTCCATCGTGGTGCTCGCCAGGCTCACCGGGGTGAAGGTCGCTGAGGACCCCGCCCGGCAGCTGCTCGGCGAGGACGGCGCGCCGGTGGGGGCGGCGTACCACCAGGACCCGGTGGTGGGGCAGCTCGCGCACACCATCTTCGACGACTTCGCCCCGGGGTTCTTCCTGGTGACGGTCGCCACCGGCCTCATCCTGCTGCTGGCCGCCAACACCGCGTTCAACGGCTTCCCGGTGCTCGCCTCGGTGCTGGCCAAGGACGGGTACCTGCCTCGGCAGCTCACGACGAGGGGGGACCGGCTGGCCTACAGCAACGGGGTGCTCATGCTGGCGGGGTTCTCCATCGTGCTGATCGTGGCCTTCGACGCCGAGGTGACCCGACTCATCCAGCTCTACATCGTCGGGGTCTTCGTCTCCTTCACCGCCAGCCAGACCGGCATGGTGCTGCACTGGAACCGGCGGCTGCGCACCGAGGACGATCCCGGACTACGCCGACGGATGCGGAGCAGCCGGGCCATCAACGCGGTCGGACTCAGCGTGACCGGCACGGTGCTGGTGGTGGTGCTCATCACCAAGTTCACCCACGGTGCCTGGATCGCCATCCTCGCCATGATCGTCGTCTTCATCGTGATGCGGGGCATCCACCGTCACTACGACGACGTGGCGCGCGAGCTCGCCATCGACGAGCGCGACCAGGTCATGCCGACGCGGGTGCACGCCATCGTGCTGGTGAGCCAGCTGCACCGGCCGACGCTGCGCGCGCTCGCCTACGCCAGGGCGCTGAGCCCCAACACCCTCGAGGCGGTCGTCGTCGACACCGACCACACCAAGGCAGGGCGGTTGCAGGAGGAGTGGGACGACGCCGGCATCGAGACGCCGCTGCGGATGCTCGACTCCCCCTACCGGCAGGTGGTGCGACCAGTCGTCGACTACGTCCGATCGGTGCGGCGCGACAACCCTCGCACCGTGGTCGCGGTCTACGTCCCCGAGTACGTCGTCGGGCACGGGTGGGAGCGGCTGCTGCACAACCAGAGCGTGTTCAGGATCAAGGCGGCGCTCATCCTCCAGCCGGGCGTGGTGATCACGTCGGTGCCCTACCTGCTCACGTCGGCCGTGCAAGCGGTCGCCGCCGAGGAGCGCCCAGGGAGCTAGCCTGACCGTAGGCTGAGCACCGAGGAGGGGCCATGCGTCCGGGGGCAAGCCGCGCGGTCGTTGCGCTGTCGGCCGTGCTGGTGGTGGCGTGCCTCGCCGGCCTCGTCCTCGTGGTCCTCGGCATCTTCGAAGACGACGGGGCCGACCAGGATGCGGCGAGCCGCCGCTCCGAGCCGACCAGGACCGATCGCGAGCCGACCTCCCTGCCCCAGCCCGACCCCTCACGGGCGCCGCGGCCCCCGGCCCGCACCTACCGAGTCGAACGCGTCGTGGACGGCGACACCGTCGACCTCGGCAACGGTGAGACCGTGCGCCTGGCCGGGATCGACACCCCGGAGGTGGGGGAGTGCGGCTTCGAGCGGGCCAAGGCGGCGCTCATCGGTCTGTCCCAGGGGCGTCGGGCCAGCCTGGGACGGTCCGACGAGGACCGGGACCGCTACGGACGGCTATTGCGCTACCTCGACGTGCAGCGCGGTGACCAGACGGTGGACGCCGGCCTGGTGCTCATTCGCCGAGGCCTGGCGATCGCGCGCTACGACTCCCGCGACGGCTACGGTCGTCATCCGCGTGAGGACGCGTACGTCAAGGCCGACGCGGCCAGCCCCGACCGTGGCTGCGGTGGGCCGCGGGGCCTGGTCGGCTCGCCCCCGACGTCGCAACCCAAGCAACGCCCCTCCGGGGAGTGCGTCGCGGGCTACTCCCCGTGCGTCCCGCCCTATCCGCCCGACGTCGACTGTGCGGACGTGGCCGGGCCGATCACGGTCACCGGTCGCGACCCTCACGGCTTGGACGCGGACGGCGACGGCAGCGCGTGTGAGCGCTAGACCACGTGGCTCGAACCGCCGCAACAAGGTGGTCTGGGCCTCTCGACGCGCGGCTGACGACGGCGGGCGTGAGTGGCCCGCGCGAATACCACCGCTGTAGTTCTCGGCTTTCCCTTCCGGTCTCCCGTCACGGGTGTGACAGTTGGTGCCGATGTGACCAGAGTTGCCGGGAGGCGCGCCATGCGAGCCAGCAGCAGGACCCACGGCACCGGCCCCGATCGCCGGTCCGCGGTCCGTGCACGCCTCGTCGTGGCTGCCGTCATCCTGGCGCTGACGGCGGCGTCGGCGCCTGTCGCTCCCGGGTGGGCAGACGACCTGGACGATCGCAAGAACAGCGTCGAGGGCCAGATCGAGCGGAGCGAGGTCGCGCTCGAGCACTCCAGCCACCAGCTGGCAGAGTCCGCCCGACGTCTGCAGGGGGCGGTTTCGGCGCTGGGGGCCGCGCGCGCCACCCTCGCGCAGACCCGCGGTGAGCTTGCTGCCGCCCAGGCGCTCGACAGGACCATGCAGACCGCGCTCCGTGAGGCCCTGGCGAAGCTCTCCGAGGCCCGGGCCGCGCTGGCCGGCGGCCGGGCCGGGCTCGCGAGAAGTGAGCAGGCGCTGCGCGCGCTCGCCACGCAGCAGCAAGCCAGCGCTGGAGCCGACCTCCTGGCCCTGTCGACCGTCCTCAACTCCCAGGATCCCTCCGAGCTCACGGCTCAGCTGAGCTCCCGCGGCAGCGTGCTGGAGAAGCAGGCGGCAACCCTGGCGGAGTTCGAGGCGGCTCACGTCCTGCTCACCGTCCAGGAGTCCTCGCTGCGGAAGGCACGGCGCGCCGTCGCGCGACAGCGCGCGGCCGCCGCTGAGAACCTCGCACGCAAGGCGGCGCTGGAGCGTCAGGCCGAGCGGGAGCGCGCGCGGATCAAGCGACTCGTGGCACAGCGGGAGAGTGCCCTGGGCGACGCCGAGAAGGCCAAGGCCGACGATCGCAAGAGGCTCCGCCGGTTCGAGGTCGAGCGTGACGAGATCTCCGCACTCCTGACACGACGCGCCGAGGAGGCCCGTGCACGAGCGGCGGCCGCTCGCGCGCGAGCCGCGGCCGCTCGAGCCCGGGCGCGCTCTGCCGCCCAGGCCGCCCAGGCCGCCCAGGCCGCCCAGAAGCCGGCAGCCGACACCTCGAGCGCTGCCCCCCAAGCGCCGGCGGCTGCCCCGCGAAAGCCCGCCACCACGACCGCGTTGGCCTACCCGGTGAGCGGCTACATCACCTCTCCGTACGGGATGCGGCTGCATCCGGTCTACAAGCAGTGGCGGCTGCACGACGGTACGGACTTCGGGGCAGCCTGTGGCACGCCTGTCCGCGCCGCGGCCACAGGCACCGTGGTGGGGGCCTACTACAACGGTGCCTACGGCAACCGCGTGATCATCGACCACGGGTGGGTGGCCGGTGGCGGCTTGGGCACCACGTACAACCACCTCAGCTCGTATCCGGTCCGCGTCGGGCAACGGGTGCGACGAGGCGAGGTCATCGGCTACGTGGGATCCACCGGCTACTCGACGGGCTGCCACCTGCACTTCATGGTGTTCCGGAACGGCGCCACCGTGGACCCCATGACGTGGCTGTGAGCACCGACGCGTGCGGCTCAGCGACGCTCCCCGCTCTCAGCCTCCGGTTCCTCCGCCTCGCATGACGCCCGCAGCGGCCCACCCCCTGGTCGACTCAGGGAAGGGTCAGGACCTCGGCGCCGCCCTCGGTCACCAGCAGGGTGTGCTCGAACTGGGCGCTCGCGCGCTTGTCCTTCGTGGTGACGGTCCACTGGTCGTCCCACATGTCCCACGCAGGCGTCCCCAGGCACAGCATCGGCTCGATGGTGAACGTCATCCCCGGCAGGATGAGGTCGTTGTAGACCGGGTCGTCGTAGTGCGGCACCACCAGGCCGGAGTGGAAGGAGGTCCCGATGCCGTGGCCGGTGAACTCGCGCACGACCCCGTAGCCGAAGCGAGCGGCGTAGGACTCGATGACGCGTCCGACCACGTTGATCCGACGGCCAGGCTTGACTGCCCTGATCGCTCGGCGCAGGGCCTCCTGGGTCCGCTCGACCAGCAGCCGGGTCTCCTCGCTCACAGCGGGGGTGAGGAAGGTGGCGTTGGTGTCGCCGTGCACGCCGTCGAGGTAGGCGGTGATGTCGACGTTGACGATGTCGCCGTCCTCGACCGGCCGGCTGTCGGGGATGCCGTGGCAGATCACCTCGTTGACACTCGTGCACAGCGACTTCGGGAAGTGCCGGTAGCCCAACGTGGAGGGGTAGGCGCCGTGGTCGCACAGGAACTCGTGGCCGACTCGGTCCAGCTCGTCCGTGGTGACGCCGGGGGTGACCCTCGAGCCCACCTCCCGCAGCGCCTGCGCGGCGAGCCGCCCGGCACGGCGCATCCGCTCGACGGTGTCGGGGTCCTTCACCTCCGGCCCCTCGTCCGGCGCCGGCGCGTCCCGGTCGACGTACTCCGGTCGTGGGATGTGTGTGGGCACCGGCCGCCGGGGAGAGATGGAGGCAGGAGCGAGCGCAGTCACCCCGGAAGTCTAGGTTCTGTGCCACGGCTCCCGAGCAACCGCCGGGGAGCAGGCGTCCAGGAGCAAGGGAGAGCGAGATGGCGGAGTCGACGACGGAGTACTGGTACTGCCTCAAGCACCACGCCGTCGAGGGCGAGGACGGCTGTCGCAACCAGGACCGGCTGGGTCCCTACGACAGCGAGCAGGAGGCGGAGCACGCCCTGGACAAGGTCCAGGAGCGCAACGAGGAGTGGGACAACGACCCTGACTGGAACGACGACGTGAGCGTCACGGGCGAGGACAAGGACGACTGACCCAGGGCTGACCCGCGGGTGGCATCCTTCTGGTGACGAGCACCCCAGCCCGTGACCGGGAAGGAGAACGATGCAGCCCCCCGCCGAACCCCGCGAGCCCGGCCACAGCCGGGGCGGCGCAGGGGACGAGCCCGAGACCCAGCCCCTGCCCGCCGCACCGCCGATCGCCCCCGAGCCCCGGGAGCCTCGCAAGATCGACCGGTGGGCAGCGCCGTCACCCGACGCGCGGCCCTACCGCGGTTCGTTCATCGGCATGGCCGGGATGGCGATGATGCTCTTCATCATCCTTGCCTCTGGCGCAGTCCTCCCCTGGTACGCCATCGCGGGGCTCACCGTGGTCTGGGTCGCAGCGCTGCTTCAGGGCACTCGGTGGTTCGTGTCGGCTCCGGTCAAGGTGCTGCTGCTGCCGCTCGGCATGCTCGTGCTGTGGTTGACCACGCTGATGCTCGGCGTCAGCCTCGTCGGGTGGGGCAGCTGAGCCGACCCGGCACCGATGGACACCCGGCACCGATGGACACCCGGCACCGATGGACACCCGGCACCGATGGACGGAGCCGTCGGGTCCTCAGAAGGTGTGGTCGGGCCCCGGGAAGTCGCCCGACGCCACCTCGGCGGCGTACCGCTGGGCGGCCTCCAGCATGGTGGCGTGGAGGTCGGCGTACTGCTTGACGAACGTCGGCATCCGCCCGGTGCGCAGCCCCATCATGTCCTGCCAGACGAGGACCTGGCCGTCGCACCGGTTGCCCGCGCCGATGCCGATCGTGGGGATCTCGAGCTTCGCGGTGATCTCGGCCGCGACGTCTCCCGGCACCATCTCCATCACCACCGCGAAGGCACCTGCCTCCTGCATCGCCTGCGCGTCGGCCAGCACCTTGGCCGCAGCGTCACCTCGGCCCTGCACCCGGTAGCCCCCGAGGTGGTGCTCGGACTGCGGGGTGAACCCGACGTGCGCCATGACCGGGATCCCGCCCCTGACCAGCAGCTCGACCTGGGGGGCCATCTCCGCTCCACCCTCGAGCTTCACGCAGTGCGCCTCTCCCTCCTTCATGAAGCGCACCGCGGTGTGGAACGCCTGCTCGGGCGAGGCCTGGTAGGAGCCGAACGGCAGGTCGGCGACCACGAGCGCGTGACGGGTCGACCGCGTGACGGCGCGCACCAGCGGGATCAGCTCGTCGACGGTGACCGGCAGGGAGGTCTGGTTGCCGAAGACGTTGTTGGAGGCGGAGTCGCCCACGAGGAGCACGTGGATGCCCGCCTCGTCGAAGGTGGCCGCGGTGTACATCTCGTACGAGGTGAGCATCGCGAAGCGTTCGCCGCGCTCCTTCATCTCGCGCAGGTGTGCGGCGCGGACGCGTCGACGCGGCTTCTCCGCTGCCTCGGGAGAGGTGTTCGCGGGCGGGCCGGCGTACGGCGCGGGCTGCTCGGTCATGGCCCCAAACTACTCGCGACTCCGGCGGCCGCCCCGGTCGGCTAGCGTGAGGCTGCATGAACGCACTTCGACTCGTGAGCGCCCTGAGCTACGGCGGGATCGGCGTCGTCGGTCTGCAGGCTCCCGACCGGCTGCTGGGGCTGTTCGGGGGAAGCGTCCCCACCGCCGCCGCACGCAACGAGATCCGCGCGGCCTACGGCGGCCTGCCCCTCGGCATCGCCCTGCTGGCGCTCCGTGGGGGGCCGTCCGCTCGTTCCGCTGCGCTGCTGAGCGGGTGCATGGCCGCGGCACGTGCCTACGGGGTGTCGCAGGAGGCGGAGCCGACAGACCCCAAGACCCAGCTCTCGATCGGCGTCGAGTCCGCACTCGCTGCTGGTTTGCTGCTCGGTTCGGGAAGGAAAGGGAAGCGGGGAGCCTGACCCCAGTCGGATCTGAGATGCGTCACCGAGGAGCACGATGAGCGACTTCTTCTCCGCCTACGCCCATGGTTTCGCCCGGGTGGCCGCTGCCACCGTCCCGATCCGCGTCGCTGACCCGGAGAACAACGTCGCGGCGGTGCTCGCCGAGGCCCGGTCGTTGCACGAGGAAGGCGTCGCGGTGGCGGTCTTCCCCGAGCTGTGCCTGAGCGGCTACGCCATCGACGACCTGGTGCTGCAGGACGCCCTCCTGGACCGGGTCCGCGAGGCGGTCACCGAGATCGTCCGCGCCAGTGCCGACCTGACTCCCGTGCTGGTGGTGGGAGCGCCCCTGGCCGAGGGCAACCGCCTCTACAACTGCGCGGTGGTGGTCCACCGCGGCCAGGTGCTCGGGGTGGCGCCCAAGTCGTACCTCCCGACGTACCGCGAGTTCTACGAGCGTCGCTGGTACGCCCCGGGTGACGACCGACGAGGTCGCACCATCGAGATCAACGGGCGCCACGTCCCCTTTGGCCCCGACCTGCTCTTCCGCGCCACCGACGTACCAGGGCTGGTGGTCCACGCCGAGATCTGCGAGGACATGTGGATCCCGGTGCCGCCGAGCTCGGAGGCGGCCCTGGCCGGCGCAACCGTGCTGCTCAACCTCTCCGGCAGCCCGATCACCGTGACTCGGGCCGAGGACAGGCGGCTGCTGGTGCGAGGGGCGAGCCAGCGATGCCTGGCCGCGTACCTCTATGCGGCCGGCGGCGAGGGCGAGTCGAGCACCGACCTCTCGTGGGACGGGCAGACGATGATCTACGAGCTCGGTGCGTGCCTGGCCGAGTCCGAGCGGTTCCCCGAGGGACCGCGTCGATCGCTCGCGGACGTCGACCTCGACAAGCTGGTGCAGGAACGCCGCCGCAACGGCAGCTTCGACGACAACCGACGCACGCACGAAGAGCGCGTCGGGTCGTTCCGGACCGTGGACTTCGAGCTGTCTCCGCCCAGGACTGACATCGGCCTCCGTCGCAAGGTCGACCGGTTCCCGTTCGTGCCCGACGACCCCGAGCGGCTGGCGCTGGACTGCTACGAGGCCTACAACATCCAGGTCTGCGGCCTCGAGCAGCGGCTCCGCGCGATCGGCAACCCGAAGGTCGTCATCGGGATCTCCGGCGGTCTGGACTCCACGCACGCCCTGATCGTGGCCGCTCGGGCGATGGACCGTCTGGGGCGACCGCGCAGCGAAATCCTGGGTTTCACGCTGCCGGGGTTCGCCACCGGGGACGCGACGCGGACCAACGCGTGGCGGCTCGCCGACTCCCTGAAGGTGACCATGGAGGAGATCGACATCCAACCGGCTGCCGAGCAGATGCTGGGCGACATGGGACATCCCTACGCGGAGGGCGAGCCGGTCTACGACGTGACCTTCGAGAACGTCCAGGCCGGACTGCGCACCGACTACCTCTTCCGCCTCGCCAACCAGCGGGGAGGCATCGTCCTGGGCACCGGAGACCTCTCCGAGCTTGCGCTGGGCTGGTGCACCTATGGCGTCGGCGACCAGATGTCGCACTACGCGGTCAACACCGGTGTCGCCAAGACGCTGATCCAGCACCTCGTCCGGTGGGTGATGTCCCGCGACGAGTTCGAGCCGGAGGTCAACGAGGTCCTGCAGGAGATCCTCGACCAGAAGATCACCCCGGAGCTGATCCCGGGGGGCGGCGGCGAGATCGAGCAGGACACCGAGAAGTCGATCGGGCCCTACTCGCTCCAGGACTTCAACCTGTTCTGGACACTGCGCTACGGCTTCCGTCCCAGCAAGATCGCCTTCCTGGCCCACCATGCGTGGTCCGACTGCGAGCGAGGGGAGTGGCCACCTGGGTTCCCCGAGGACAAGCGGGTCGCGTACGACCTGGCCGAGATCCGGACGTGGCTCGAGGTCTTCATCACCAGGTTCTTCGCCTTCGCGCAGTTCAAGCGCAGCGCGCTGCCCAACGGTCCGAAGGTGTCCGAAGGCGGCTCACTGTCCCCCCGTGGTGACTGGCGCGCCCCCTCCGACGGCAACGCTCGAGCCTGGCTCGCCGACCTCGAACGGGTCCCGCGCGAAGATTGATTCCCCACTCCGACGCCGGGTGCCCGCATACGGGATAGTGGTGCCATGGGCAAGCAGGAAGACTTCGTGCTCCGGGCGCTCGAGGAGCGCGACGTGCGGTTCGTGCGGCTGTGGTTCAGCGACGTGCTGGGATTCCTCAAGTCGGTGGCGATCGCGCCGGCCGAGCTCGAGGGTGCCTTCGCCGAGGGCATCGGCTTCGACGGCTCCGCGGTCGAGGGGTTCGCCCGCATCTACGAGGCGGACATGCTGGCCAAGCCCGACCCGGCGTCGTTCCAGATCCTCCCGTGGCGAGGAGACGGACCGACCACCGGCAGGATGTTCTGCGACATCCTCATGCCCGACGGCTCGCCGTCGTACGTCGATCCGCGCCACGTGCTCAAGCGCACGCTCTCCACCGCCTCCCAGCAGGGCTACACCTTCTACACCCACCCCGAGGTCGAGTTCTACCTGTTCAGGGACCAGCCCGAGCCAGGCGTGGAGCCGGTCCCGGTCGATCGCAGCGGCTTCTTCGACCACACCGCCACCAGCCGTGGCTCGAACTTCCGTCGCGAGGCGATCACGATGCTGGAGTCCATGGGCATCTCGGTCGAGTTCTCCCACCACGAGGGCGGGCCCGGGCAGCAGGAGATCGACCTGCGCTACGCCGACGCGCTCTCGACCGCGGACAACATCATGACCTTCCGCACCGTGGTGCGTGAGGTGGCGCTGAGCCAGGGCATGTGGGCGACCTTCATGCCCAAGCCCTTCACCGAGCACCCGGGCTCCGGGATGCACACGCATGTGTCGCTCTTCGAGGGCGACCGCAACGCCTTCTTCGAAGCCGGCGCGGAGTACCAGCTGTCCACGCTCGGCCGCCAGTTCATCGCGGGAATCCTGCATCACGCCGCAGAGATCACCTGTGTGACCAACCAGTGGGTCAACTCCTACAAGCGGCTGATGGGTGGCGGTGAGGCGCCTTCCTATATTTGTTGGGGCCACAACAACCGGTCGGCGATGGTGCGGGTTCCGATGTACAAGCCGAACAAGGGACAGTCGACTCGCATCGAGCTGCGCACCATCGACGCGGCCTGCAACCCGTACCTCGCGTTCGCGGTGATCCTCGCTGCCGGCATGAAGGGGATCGAGAAGGGCTACGAACTGCCTCCCGAGGCCGAGGACGACGTCTGGGCACTCACCGACCGGGAGCGCAAGGCGATGGGGATCCAGCCGCTTCCGAAGACGCTCTACGAAGCCATTGCGGTCATGGAGGAGAGCGAGCTGCTTGCCGAGACGCTCGGTGAGCGGGTCTACGACTTCTTCCTGCGCAACAAACGCGCCGAGTGGCTCGCCTATCGCGGTGAGGTCTCGCGCTGGGAGCGCGACAACATGTTGCCGGTGATCTGAGCGAGCTCGTCCGAGGAGATCGACATGGTGCCCGCCCGACCACCTGGCGCCGTCCTCGTCGTGCAGCACGAGCCGGGCGCGCCGGCAGGCTGGTTCGGCGAGGCGCTCGAGGCAGCCGGATGTGCGCTGACCGTGGCCACTCCGTACGACGGCGACGCCCTGCCGGCGCTCGACGGCTTCGCCGGACTCCTGGTGCTGGGAGGCTGGGTCGACTCCTGGGACGACGACGCGGCGCCGTGGTTGCCGGCCGTCCGCGACCTGGTACGACGGGCCGAGCGCGACGGCGTGCCGACGCTCGGCATCTGCCTGGGACACCAGGTGGCGGCCGACGCCCTCGGGGGCACGGCCGGCCGCAACCCGTCCGGCCGTTGCCGGTGCATGGCCCGGGTCGGCTGGCTGTCTGAGGCGACGGACGACCCGATGTTCGGCGGGTGTACGCGGTCCGCTCGGGCGGTGCACTGGAACCAGGACGTCGTCCTGGGGCTCCCCGCGGGAGCGAGGCTGCTGGCGCGCAGCGACGACGGAGCGGTGCAGGCCGCCCGACTGGGTCGCTGGGTCTGGGGCGTCCAGTCCCACCCGGAGGTCGACGCCCCGATCCTCGAGGACTGGCTCGCCGATGAGAAGCACACGATGGAGACCCACGAGCAAGAAGGCCTCGTCTCGCTGATCGAGGAGGTCCGCCACCAGCAGGGCGAGCTGGAGCAGGCATGGCTTCCGCTCGCGGAGGCGTTCGCGGCCATGGTCGTGGGGTCGTCGTCCGAGGATGCGCAGTGAACCGCACGCCGTCGGCCCGCACCACGCTCCTGCGAGCCGGCTTCACCGATCTCGACCGTAGCGGCGAGTGCCTGAAGCGGCTGGGACCGCACGTGGACGACATCCTGCCGGTCCTGCGCGAGACCGCCGACCCAGATCTTGCGCTGGAACGTCTGGTGGAGATCGCCGACCGGCTCGAGGAGCAACGGGAGGGGGAGGGGCAGGCGATGCTGTCCACCGTCGCCCGACAGCGGGCCACCGCGCGACGGCTGCTGCACGTGCTCGGTGCCAGTACGGCCCTCGGCGACCACCTGCTGCGCCACTGCTCCCACTGGGCCGACCTGGCCGACGAGTCGTTGGAGACCGCACGACCCACGACGGCCGCGCTCCGCGCGAAGCTGCTGGAGGCGGTCGGCGCCGACCCGACCTCGTCCAGCCCGGTCGCAGTCGGCGCCCACGACGATCTGCTCACCGGGCTCCGCGTCACCTACCGACGTCACCTCCTGGGCCTGGCTGCCCGGGACCTGGCGCACGGCTCTGCGATGGACGACGTGGCGGCCGAGCTGTCCGACCTGGCCGCCGGGGTGCTCGACGCGGCGCTGGCGATCGCTCGCCACACCGTGGGCGCGGATGCCGCGCAGACCCGGCTCGCCATCATCGCGATGGGCAAGTGCGGGGGACACGAGCTCAACTACGTCAGTGACGTCGACGTCATCTTCGTCTCCGAGCCCGCCGAGGGCGCTGACGCCCAGGAGTCGCTGCGGCTGGCGACCCATCTCGCGACGCACGTGATGCGGGCGTGCTCGGACCACACTGCCGAGGGCACCATCTGGCCGGTCGACGCGGCACTGCGTCCCGAGGGTAAGGCGGGGCCGCTCGTGCGGACGTTGGCCAGTCACCACGGCTACTACGAGAAGTGGGCCAAGACCTGGGAGTTCCAGGCACTGCTCAAGGCACGGCCGGTGGCGGGCGACCCCGAGCTCGGTCGTCGGTACGTGGAGATGCTGAGTCCGATGGTGTGGCAGGCGAGCACCCGGGAGGGCTTCGTCACCGACGTCCAGGCCATGCGGCGTCGCGTCATCGAACACATCCCTGCCGCGCAGACCGACAGGCAGCTCAAGCTGGGGCACGGCGGACTGCGTGACGTCGAGTTCGCGGTGCAGCTGCTCCAGATGGTCCACGGTCGGCTGGACGACGGCATCCGGATGCCGACGACGCTGTCGGCGCTCTCCGAGCTGACCCGGCGGGGCTACATCGGCCGCAAGGACGGCCAGCAGCTCTTCGACGCCTACAGGTTCCTCCGCACGGTCGAGCACCGGCTCCAGCTCTACCAGCTGCGCCGCACCGCGCTCGTCCCCGATGACGAGGCGTCCCTGCGCCGGCTGGGACGCTCACTCGGCTTTTTGAAGCGCCCGGTCGAGGAGTTCGACGAGGCTCTGCGGTCCAGCCAGCGCGAGGTGCGACGGCTGCACGAGAAGATCTTCTACCGTCCCCTGCTCGCCGCCGTCACGAAGACCTCGACGCCCGGGGTGAGTCTCAGCACCGACGCGGCGAAGGCGCGGCTGACCGCGCTCGGGTACGCCGATGCCGAGGCCGCGATCCGGCACCTCCGCGCGCTCACCGACGGTGTCTCCCGCACCGCTGCGATCCAGCGCACCCTGCTGCCGGTGATGCTCGAGTGGTTCGCGGATGCCCCCGACCCCGACGCCGGACTGCTCGGCTTCCGCAAGATCAGCGAGGCGCTGGGACGGACCCCGTGGTACCTCTCGATGCTGCGCGACGAGGGCGAGGTCGCCGAGCGGATGGCGCGGATCCTGGGAGCGAGCCGCTACGCGACCGACCTGCTCGAGCGCGAGCCCGAGGGGGTGAAGCTGCTGGCCAGCTCGGAGCTGGTTCCCCGCGACCGCGAGACCGTGCAGTCCGAGATGCTCGCCGCCAGTCAACGACAACGCGACCCCGTCGCCGCCAGCGGCGTGCTCCGCTCCATCCGGCGCCGCGAGCTGCTCCGGATCGCGGCCACCGATCTCTCCGACGACCAGAACAACGTCGAGATGGTGGGGACCGCGCTGACGGCACTGACGCTGGCCACGTTGGAGGCGGGTTTGGCGGTGGCGACCCGAGCGGTGGAAGCCGAGATCGGGGCCGCGCTTCCCGCGCGCATGGCAATCGTGTCGATGGGACGGCTGGGGGGACACGAGGTCGGCTACGGAAGTGACGCCGACGTCATGTTCGTCTACCAGCCGGTGGACGAACGCTCCGCGGAGGAGGCGGCCAGGGCCGCGCACGCGGTGGCCAACGAGCTGCGTCGACTGCTTGCGATGGCCGGCAGCGACCCTGCCCTCGATGTCGACGCCGGCCTCCGGCCCGAGGGCAAGCAGGGCCCGCTGGTGCGCACGCTGGACTCCTACGCCTCGTACTACGCGAAGTGGTCGAAGGTCTGGGAGGCACAAGCGTTGCTGCGGGCCGAGGCGGTGGTGGGCGACCAGGAGCTGTGCCGGCGCTTCGTGGAGATGATCGACCCCCTCCGGTTCCCCGAGCACGGACTGAGCGACCAGGACGTACGAGAGGTACGCCGGATCAAGGCACGTGTCGACAACGAGCGGCTGCCCCGGGGGGCGGATCCGGCGACCCACTTCAAGCTCGGGCGCGGCGGTCTGGGCGACGTCGAGTGGACGGTGCAGCTGCTGCAGATGCGCCACGTCGGCGAGGTGCCGGCCCTCCGGACGTCCCGCACGCTGACAGCGCTGCGTGCCGCGGTCGACGCGGGCCTGGTCGAGGAGTCGGACGGGCAGGTCCTCGAGGAGGCCTGGCTGACGGTGAGCCGGATGCGCAACGTCGCGATGCTGGTGCGCGGCAAGTCCAGCGACCAGCTCGCCCGGGACCATCACGAGCTCGCGGCGCTGTCGTTGCTCCTCGGCTACGCGCCGGGGGAGGCCGACCGGCTGGCCAACGACTACCTGCGCATCACCCGCCGCGCGCACGGGATCGTGGAGAAGGTCTTCTGGGAGTAGCCCGTTCGGGCCACCTCTCGGGGGTCGGCGCCGCCCGATGTGATGACTTGCACGGGCGGATAGACCAAGTTTGGGCGTGTCGTCCCTTGACTTGCCCTCTGGAGGAGTTCAATGGGGTCTGAGGCTGCGCACGGGAGCCGCGCCTCCGGAGGAAGTGATGGCACATGGTCACCAGCCGTGACAGCGTGATCGAGGTGCTGCGGCGTCTGGGTGAGCACGACCGTGCCGCCGCCGCAGGCTGCTCCCTGTCTCGCTGGGTCGACACCGAGCGCGACGCGCTGCGACTGCATGAGCTGGGCTTGAGCGAGCAGGCGCTCCGCGACGGTCTGGTCTGAGGCCGCCGTCGCGGTTGGCTCAGGTGCCGCAGTACGTCACGAAGGGCCCGAAGCCGTCCGGGGCGGGCTCGGCGTAGCGCTCCAGACCCGGGCGCTCGTCGTACGGCCGGGTGACGGCGTCGAGGAGACGCTCGGTGGGCTCGAGATCCCCCCCGGTGGCGGCGTCCAACGCCTCCTCGACCAGGTGGTTGCGGGGGAGGTACAGCGGGTTGGTGCGATCCATCGCGTCCGCATCGGGCTCGAGCGCCTGCCAGCGTTCGGCCCAGCGGTCGAAGGCGTTGAGGTCCAGCACCTGGTTCCGTGCCGGGTCGACGTCACCACGGGCCGCACGGCCGAGTGCCCGGAAGAACAAGGTGAAGTCCGGGTGACTCGCCTGGAGCAGGGTGAGCAGCTCGTCCACGAGTGCCGTGACCGCGTCGTCGTCGAGCCCGGAGGGCAGGCCCAGCTTGCGTGCCATCCCGGCGTACCAGTGCTGCGCGTAGTGGTCGCGGAAGCGCGCCAGTGCCTCCGTCGCGGTCTCGGCTGCCTTCTCGGCGTCGTCGTCGATGAGGGGCAGCAGGGTCTCGGCGAGCCGGGCGAGGTTCCACTCGGCGAGGGCGGGCTGCCGTCCGTAGGCGTAGCGACCACCCTCGTCGATGGAGCTGTAGACGGTGTTGACGTCGAAGGCGTCCATGAAGGCACAGGGGCCGTAGTCGATGGTCTCGCCGGAGATCGTCATGTTGTCGGTGTTCATCACGCCGTGCACGAAGCCGACGAGCATCCACCTCGCGACCAGCGAGGCCTGGACTGCCACGACCTCCTCGAAGAGCGCAAGGTAGGGGTTGGGCGCCTCCCGTGCCGCGGGATGGTGCCGCGCGATCACGTGGTCTGCCAGTCGCCGGGTCAGGGCCGGGTCGCCCCTGTCCGAGCTGGCCAGAGCAGCGGCGTACTGGAAGGTGCCGACGCGCACGTGGCTGGCGGCGGTCCTGGCGAGCACGGCTCCGGGCAGCAGGCGCTCGCGTCGTACCGGCTGTCCGGTCGCGACCACCGCCAGGGAACGTGTGGTCGCGATGCCGAGGGCGTGCATCGCCTCGCTCACGACGTACTCGCGCAGCATCGGGCCGACCGCCGCGAGGCCGTCACCGCCCCGGGCGAACGGCGTGCGGCCGGACCCTTTGAGGTGGAGGTCGCGCAACCGGCCGTCGGGCGTTTCGATCTCGCCGAGCAGGAGCGCGCGGCCGTCTCCCAAGCGGGGTGAGTACCCGCCGAACTGGTGCCCGGCGTACGCCTGGGCCACAGGGGTCGCGCCCTCGGGAGGCCGGTTCCCGGTGAGCAGCTGCACGGCGTCGGGCTGGCGCAACGTCGCGGGGTCGAGCCCCAGGTCACTCGCGAGCGCGTCGTTGAGGAGGAGCAGCCGTGCCTCGGGAAACTCCTGGGCACGCCAGGGAAGCGCGAGCTCGGGCAGGTCGCGAGCAAAACGGTCGTCGAGAACGACGCTCGGGGCTGGTGCGATGCTCATCCCTTCGAGGGTACGCGGCGAGAGGTGGGCCGAGGCTTGTCGGCGGTCACCCGGGAGGCAGCGTCGGCTCCGCGCGGTCGGGCACCCGCCCTCAGGTTCGTCCGCGTCGCGGCCGGGAAACGATGACCGCGACCGGGGCACCGATCAGCAGACAGGGGAGTGAGTCAGTGATGGCCGACATGGCGCGCAGGGTCGTGGTCCAGGGTCGCGTGCAAGGGGTGTTCTTCCGCGACAGCTGCCGGCGGGAGGCGAAGTCACGCGGCGTTTCGGGCTGGGTCCGCAACGACGAGCGCGGCTCGGTCACGGCACACTTCGAGGGGGACGGGGACGCTGTGGCGGCGATGGTCGACTGGGCGCGCAGCGGCCCGCCTCGCGCCGAGGTCGAGGACGTCGAGATCCGTGACGCCGACCCGGAGGACTGCAGCGACTTCGTCGTGGAATGAGGCGATGCCCCGACGACCGTCCGCTCGCGCGACACTGGGGCCATGACCTCGGAGGAGCCGGCCAGGGGGCTGCGTGCGCGAGCGGCCGGTCGCGCCTCCCGGTTGCAGGACGAGGTGCGCTCGCGCAAGGAGCGGGGGATCGAGCAGGCGAACGCCTTCGTCGACCGGTTGCCGACACCGGTCAGGACTGGCATCCGGCTGACCCAGCGCACCGTTCACGACTCCGTCGAGGACCGTGTGCCCGGGCTCGCCGCCGAGGCCACGATGTTCGCCTTGATCTCCCTGCCCGCGCTGCTGCTCGTCGTGCTCGGGTCGCTGGGGTACGTGGCGACCCGGCTCGGCCAGGAGGGTGCCGACCAGCTCGACCGGCTGGTGTTCGACGTGCCCCGCACCTTCATGTCGAGCTCGACCTACCAGTCCTACGAGCCTTTGGCCCAGCAGACGTTGAGCACCGGTCGCGCCGACGTGATCGGCATCGGCATCCTGCTCGCGCTGTGGACCGGGTCGCGCGCCACCCACCGGGCGCTCGAGACGCTCGCCATCGCCTACGACGTCGAGTCGTCGCGGCCGAGCTGGAAACGGCGGCTGCTGGCCCTCGCACTGACGCTGGGGGCCATGCTGGGCGCGGTGACCGTGCTGCCTCTGCTGGTGCTCGGACCGCGTCTGGTCGAGTACGTCGCGCCCGAGGGCGTGGCGTCGGCGACGCTGAGTCTCGTGAGCTGGTTCTACTGGCCGGCCCTCGGGCTGCTGGTCCTCGTCGGGCTCACGACCTTCTACCACCTCGGCGTCCCGTGGCAGACGCCCTGGCTGCGCGACCTGCCAGGTGCGGTCCTGGCCATGCTGCTGTGGTTCCTCGCAGCGGCGGCTCTGCGCGCGTACCTGGCCCTCAGCGACTTGACGGGCGAAGACCCTGCCAACGCCGTCTACCGCCAGCTGGGGACACCGATCGCCGTCGTGCTCTGGCTCTACGTCTCCTCGGTGTCGCTCCTCCTCGGCGCCGAGCTCAACGCCGAGATCGAGAAGGCCTGGCCGACCACCGGCCGTGAGCAGGAGGAACCCGTCGAGGACGAGCACAGCAGATCACGCGCGGACGGGCACCGGGACCAGCTGCGGACCGAGTAGACCTTCCTGCCGGGCCACGAGGGCGGCCAGCGCGATCGTCGCGAACGCAGCCAACACGTTGACTCCCAGCATCAGGATGCTCTTGACCAGGATGAAGGTCTCGAGCGACTGGGACTGCAGCAGCCACAGGGTTGCTGTCGCCTTGGCCAGCCCCAGCACCGCCCACAGGATCGTGAGGTTGCGGAAGAGCCGTCGGATGCGCGGCCGCATCGCCAGATCGTGGTCCATCGGGTAGAAGTCTCCGGCAAGCCGCGCCACCATTGGCCGCGCGCTGGCCAGCGACATCAGGAACAGCAGTGCGACCACCCCGTCGCTGATGATGGGTTGCAGGAAGTACAACCAGGTGCTGCCTGCCAGCAACGACAGCACGGTGCGTCCGGTGAGGAGCAGGGCGGTCAGGAGCAGCAAGCCTGATGTCCGCCGTCCGGTCACGGCTCGCCACAGGATCGCGCCGTACGACCAGGCCAGTGCGGCCACGATCGCCGACCAGACGCCGGCCAGCACGAAGACGCCGTAGAACAGCACGGCGGGCACCACGACCGCGATCAGCAGACTGAGGGAGACCCGCCTGACCACCGTGAGCAAGGTTGGCCGATGGGTGCCCCCGTCCGGGTGGGTCGCCGCAGGGGCGATCACGCCACCGGGGTGGGGATGGGAAGGAGCCACGGAAGCCGATCTGCTGGCGGTGTGTCACAGCCTGATGTGTGTCGCGCCGCGAAAGCGCTGCGCGTGCTTGTCATCAGCGGGTTTCCTCGACCCTGCCACTGTACGCCCTCAGCGCCGGTGAGGTGGTTGATCCTCGAGGAGGTGGTGCGTGGTGCGCCGAGGGGGTCGATCAGGGGCCGAGCTCGTCGCGCGGGCCACGGTAGGGTCCGAACCGTGGTACGTCGGGCAGGGGCACTGGCCGGGATCGGCCGTACGCCTGTCGTGCGGCTCTCGACCTTTCCCGGTGCGGGTGCCGCCGAGGTCTGGGTCAAGCTGGAGGCCGCGAACCCGACCGGTTCGTACAAGGACCGGATGGCGCTGGCGATGATTGAGGGAGCCGAGCGCAGGGGTGACCTGCAGCCCGGCCAGACCGTCGTGGAGTACACCGGCGGGTCCACCGGGAGCTCGCTGGCCATGGTCTGCAGCGTCAAGGGCTACCCGCTCAAGATCGTCACCTCGAACGTCTTCTCCGAGGAGAAGCTGCAGACGATGCGCGCATTCGGCGCCGACCTCGAGATCGTCCACAGCGACGACGGCATCCACCCCGGCCTGATCCCGGCGATGCAGGAGCGCGTCGCCGAGATCGCCGCGCACGAGGGTGCGTTCCGGACCGATCAGTTCAACAACCTCGACACGCTCGACGGCTATCTCGAGATCGGACGAGAGCTGGTGGAGCAGATCGAGGGTGAGATCCATGGGGTGGCCCTCTACGTCGGCGTCGGCGGCGCCTACACGGGTACCTACCGGCCGATCCGCCAGCGCTGGCCAGAGGTGGTGGGCACCGTCGTCGAACCGGCAGAGTCGGCGGTGATCGCCGGCGGCCCCGCCGGCAGCCATCACATCGAAGGGGGCGGCGCTGGATTCGTCCCACCGCTCATCACGCCGGGCAGCTACGACCGTCTCGACTCCGTCAGCACCGACGACGCCTTCCAGGCAGCACGCGACCTGGCGCGGACCGAGGGGGTCTGGACTGGCCCCAGCGGTGGTGCGAGCATTCTCGCCGCGTGTCGGATGGCACGCGAGCTCGGCGTCGGGCACACCGTCGTGACACTTCAGCCTGACTCGGGGTTGAAGTACCTGAGCGGTGACCTCTTCCGGTGACTGCTGCCGCACCGCTCAGAAGGACCACGTCTCCGAACTGGGGCTGACATGTCGAGGTGGACTGCCCCGGGGTTGGTTCGCAGCGCGGTGGCAGCGCGATCACGTCCCTCCGGCACCGTGCGCCGTACCCGGGGGCCGCAGAGCCTCCAGCGCGCGATCGACCCCGGCACACTGACGGAGTGCGAGCGCGACCTCCTGCTCGACCTGGCGCACGCTGCCGAGCATCTGGACGCGCCAGGACGTCGCGACCGCGGGGGATTGGTGACTCCGTCGGTTGCGCAGCTGGTCGGGGAGGCCCATGCGATGTCGCCGCGGTCCATCCGACGTCACGCGTCAGGCGCGGTCAAGGCTCCGCGGGACGTGGCGGGCGCTTGACCCGGTCCTCATGCGCCGCACTGTTACACCACGTTGTTCAATAAAGTGGTGTAACGTGGAGTCGTGAACCAAGAACGCGGCGAGTTGCACCCCGAGTTCGTGGTCGGCTGGGAAACCCATCCTTGGGACCGTGAACCGGACCACCCTGTCTCGCGCCGCCAGCAGCTCTCGGCTCGTGGCCCGTACCAAGCGGCTATGCCGGTTGCTGTCGCTGAATCAAAGCTACAGGTCGATGCTGCACTCCAAGCTGAGGCCGAGGATGCCGTTCGCGAGATCACCCGCTTCGATGCCGAGGTCACTGCGATCGCCGAACGTCGTGCTGCCCGCGAAGGCGACGACGCGGCCACCGAACTCGCGCCGCTGGCGTCAGTGCTCCTGCGCACGGAGTCAGCATCGTCGTCAGAGATCGAGGGCGTGACGGCTGGTGCTCGCGCGCTGGCGATGGCTGCCATCGATGCGAAGGCTGGGCCGAACGCTCAGCTGGTGACGGCGAACGTCACCGCCATGCAGCGCGCTGTCGCGTTGGCCGACAACATCAGCATCGACACGATCCTTGGTGCCCACCAGGCGCTGCTCGACCGGCATGCCTATGCCGCTCCTGGTCGACTTCGTGACCAGCAGGTCTGGATCGGCAGCAACGCGCTGAGTCCGCACACGGCCTCGTTCGTGCCGCCGCATCAATCACGGGTTCCGTCCGCCCTCGATGACCTCATCGTCTATGTCCACCGCGTCGACCTGCCCGTGTTGATGCAGGTCGCCATCGCGCACGCGCAGTTCGAGACGATCCACCCCTTCAGCGACGGCAACGGCCGCATCGGGCGAACCCTCGTGCACGCGATGCTGCGCCAGTCAGGCGTCACCCGCACGCTGACGGTTCCCGTCTCTGCCGGCCTGTTGACCGACACGACGGCCTACTTCGACGCGCTGACGGACTATCGCCAGGGGTACGTCGAGGCGATCATCCGACAGTTCATCAACGCTTCGTTCCGTGCGATCGGCAACGGTCGGATTCTCGTCGACGACCTGGAGCAGGTCTACGAAGGGTGGAGCGAGGGCCTTGCCTCCAGGCGTGGGTCCGCGGCACGACGCCTGCTCCCGCACCTGCTCAACCAGCCCGCCGTCAACATCGCCTACGTCGAAACCGCTACGGGAGTCGCTTTGTCTGCGGCCCAACGTGCCGTCGAGCAGCTTGAGGAAGCAGGCATCCTCAAACGCGCGGGCGGCGGGCAGCGCAACCGGGCGTGGATCGCCCAAGACGTCATTGACGCGCTCGACGCCTTCGCCGAACGCGTCGGACGTCGCGGCTAGGGCACTCACAGCCCCAGGGGCTGAGCAGGTCACGTGCTCGCTGGCGGCTGAGCGGTCCGGTCTGGCACCCCGTCATTGTCGCCGACACCTGGCACGTCGACGAATCGCGCTGCCACGCCAGCCGCACCTGCCGAATCCCCGCGGAAGCCAGCCGGTTTCTGGGCAAGGAGGAAGGGCCCCTAATCCTGCAACCCGCAGGTCAGGGGCCCTTGCGGGGTTACGACGTCGGTCAGATGTCGAAGGAGAGCTCGAACACCCCAAGCGGTGTTGGCAGGTCCTGATCAACTCGGAAAAACACGGTCTGACCTGCGCAAACGTCGATTTTCGCGGTTGGACGGAGTTGGCTGATTCTGGCCTCGAACGGCTCTCCTGCGGAATCCCTGCGGAACTTCGGAGGCCGTTCCATCAGGCTGTGAGGGCCTTTCGCCGGACCTCGATGAGGTCCCGTTCGAGCTTGTCGAGGGCGCTGCGGAGGTCCCCGCCTTCGCGAGCGGAGAGTCCGTCGAGGATGAACCCGCGGATCAGAGCCGACACTGGGACGTCGAGCTCGTCAGCGACCTCGTTGAGCTGGGCGATGATCGCCTCGGGAAGACGCAGCGAGTAGACCGAAGCTGCCTCGCGGTTCTTCCGGACTCCGCGTCCAGAGGGGATAGCGTCGCGGGTCCGCTCGGACTGCTCGATCTCCTCGCGGATGAGCTGGGTGTGATCAGTCATCGTCCTGAGCCTCTCGGTAGATGCGCCGGTAGGTGGAGTTGGCCGGCCAGGCGTTGATGCCCTCGTAGCCGTCGTCGATGGGGAGAACGATCACGCACAGGACCCGGACTCGGGAGTGGCTGTAGCCGACCACTCTGCTGGGAATCCGGACTTGCTCGCCGGGTCCGGCTCGTACCAGACCGCGCCGATGTCCTCGATCGCCTCGGTTGCTTCTGCGGGTGTGACCTCGTGCGCCTTCCACATGTGGCTTTGCGCTTCGGGTGACCACACGATGTTCACAGGCAGAGTGTATTACGTCGGTAATACGCAGGCAACCGCCCGGAGCGCCGCCACAGGCGACCAGCCCGTGGGATCCGGGATCTGCTCCACAGGGTGAGACTCATGTTTTGGGTGAAGTGAATCTGAAGCTTCGCATAACCGCAGGCCAGAGGCATCGACTGCAGGTCTCATGGTTCGGGGATCGGGCAGATAGTCAAGAGCCGTCGAGAACTGCTCCTGCGGAATTTCGAGGGGTCACGCGACGGTGTGGAGCTCGAACCTCAGGCCGAGTGCATTGGTCACCCTGAGGATCGTCGACCAGGTGGGGTTGCCGTCTTCGGAGAGTGCCTTGTAGAGACCGTCGCGGCTCATCCCGACCCGTCGGGCGAGCTCGCTCATGTTCTGCGACCGGGCGATGATGCCTAGGGCATGCGGAACCGCACTCGGCTCCTCGGCGGAGTCTTCGAGAGCGACCTCCAAGAACAGCGCGACGTCGTCGAGGTCCTTCAGGTAGTCGGCGGCGTCGAAGCGCTTGTACTTCTCACTCATGGTCATGGTTTGCCCTCTCCTTCCTTCTGCCTGTCGGCTCGCCATTCCTCGGCGAGATCGTGTGCCTTCTCGATGTCCTTCTGCTGCGTCGACTTGTCACCGCCGCACAGGAGGAGGACCAGCGTGCCTGTGTCTGCAGGTAGTAGACCCGGTATCCCGGCCCTACATCGAGACGAAGTTCCGACAGTCACGTTGCCGATCGGCCTCACGTCGCCAGGGTTGCCTGTGGCGAGTCGGTCGATCCGCCGTATGACGCGGGCCCTGCCTGCGTAAGTCCTTGAGTTTTGCCAGCCACATCTCGAACTCGTCTGTGCGGACGACCTCGATCATGTGTCGACTATATCTGACAGTGGTCGGGCGGGCCAGCCGACGTCATCGCCCGAGCATGTCGCGCTCGATCTGGCGGTCGCTCTCCGCGGTGAAGGCCTCTGGTTACGAGTCGGCATGCTTCACGACGTACAGCGGCGTGCGCCGGGTGTCGTCGTCGCGACGGTACTGCTCGGAGCCCGGCTCACTTTGGGCTCGCTTTGCATCCGGGGCGGCCTTCCACAATCCTTGAAACACTTCTAGGATTGTGCGCATGGGAGCAGTCAGCGTCGCACAGGCCGCGGAGCGGCTGGGCGTCAGCGTGCCCCGGATCCACCAGCGCATCGCGGACGGTTCGTTGTCTGCTGAGCGGATCGGCTCCCAGTGGGTGGTCGATGAGCGCTCACTCCTGCGTATCCAGGAACGCAGCAAGGCAGGCCGTCCGTATTCGACCCGCTCTGCCTGGGCGGTCATCGCGGCGTCCGAGGACGACCGCGTCCGGGAGGGCGTCAGCCGGCCTGCGGTGTCGGCGCGGGCGCGGATGCAGTTGAAGCGTTTGCTCGAGCCGGCCGCGGAGCCCGTCGCCGATGAGGAAGTCGTCCGGCAACTTGTGGTGTCGCTCCGGTCGGTGTTGCGCAACAGGGCCGGACGGCGCCTGCTGCGGGCGGCGCCAGCCGACCTCGCCGACCTCAGGGCCGACGAGCGTTGGGCAATGATCGTGGACCTGGGTTCGAGTGGCATCGCCTCGCCCGACGTGGAGGGCTATCTCGCCGAGTCGCTCGTGGAGGGAGTCCTCAAGGACTACCTCTTGGTCGAGGTCGATCGTGCTGCGAACGTCGTGCTCCACGTCGTCTCCGACGGGCAGTACCCCTACCCGGACTCACGGCTCCGGCTCGCCGCCGATCTCGCCGAGCACCGCGGGCCGCGCGAAGAGGCCCGGGCCGCGGAAATGCTGCACGAGCTCGCACTGGAGTGGAAGGCAGGCGAGCGATGATCTTCCTGCCGCCCATGCCGCCCGAGCAGACCGCATCGTGGATCGGGCTCCTCGACCTCCACGAGCGGCTCGCCGCGGGCTGGACGCTGATCGGCGGCCAGCTCGTCCACTTGCACTGCGCTGAGCGGGGCCAGTTCGAGGTGCGACCGACGAACGACGCCGACACAGTTATCGACGTACGGGCCGACCCAACGATGCTCGCCACCTTTACCGAGACCCTGACCGACCTCGGGTTCAGATCAGCAGGCATCTCGGCGGAGGGTCTCCAACATCGCTGGGTTCGTGGCGACGCCTCGATCGACGTTCTCCTGCCGGACGGGATCGGCGAGCCCGCGAGCCGGCGTCCGGGAGTCACCGGCAGCCCGACACTGCCGACGGCAGGTGGGACTCAAGCGCTGCAGCGCAGCGAGACCGTCCGGGTGTCGGTCGCGGGTCGCGAAGGATCCGTACGCCGGCCCAACCTTGTCGGCGCGCTGGTCGGAAAGGCGGCAGCGCTCAGCAACGCGGGCGACCCTGGCCTCGGTCGGCACCGGCGCGACTTCGTCGTCCTCGCTGGACTGCTCACAGCCCGCGACTTCCGGAACGAAGAGCTCACGAAGAAGGACCGGCAACGGTTGCGCGCGATGGTCGCCGCGGCCAAGAAGGACCGAGCGCTGCTGCTCGAGGTGCCCGATGCGGAGAACTCGCTCGATCGTCTCGCTACGGCAGGGGAGTTGTAGCCATGCCGGAGGACTTCGTCATCGCGCGCAACACCGAACCCGGATCGACGCTCCCGTACCTGCTCAGGGTTCCCCTCGGGGACGGGATCATCCTCAAAGCGAAGGACACCTGGCCGCGCACCGGCAAGGTCTACTGCCACCGGGTCGAGGAGTGGCCGGTCGACGCCGAGATCGTCGAGCGGGTGGCGGTGCGGTCCTGCGTACGACGGGGCGCGGCGATCGACCTCGTGCTCGATCGAGGGAGGGAGAACCGCTCCCAGATCATCATCACCAATGCCCGCGGGCGGCAGATGATCTTCTGGCAGACCGCGCGCACGTCCAAACAAGCGCGCCCCGCGGTTTCTCCTCCGGGCGCCCGCGCCAGCGGAGTCGCCGACCTGGAGATCGTGGTCGACATCCGCGAGCGTTACCCGTTCACGTTCGTCGACCGGCAGGCGACGACTCGACGCGGGCCGCTCAGCGCCGGCGACTACGGACTCATTGTCGATGGGCTGCTGCAGGCGTCGGTCGAGCGGAAGTCGCTGGCAGACCTCGTCTTGTCGCTGACGACGGGCAGGCTGAAGTTCCAGCTCACCGAACTGGCTGCGATCCCGCGCGCCGCGGTGGTCGTGGAGGAGCGCTACTCGCGGGTCTTCAAGCTCGACCGCGTCCGGCCCAGCGTCGTGGCCGACGGGATCGCCGAGTGCCAGATCCGGTTCCCGACCGTTCCGATCGTCTTCTGCGAGACCCGCAAGCTCGCCCAGGAGTGGACCTATCGCTTCCTCGCTGCCGCCCGGGTCGGGCTGTCGGAGGAGTTGGTCGGCGACCTCGCCGTGCGCGGCCTCGAAGCGGCGCCGCCGCTCTCGCCCGCGCCGCCTACACCGGCGGTCGTACGTCGCTGGGCGACGGCGAACGACATCGTCGTCTCAGACCGCGGCCGAATCCCTGCGGCGGTGATGGACCGATACCTCGAGGCCCGCGCTCGCGGCGAGATCTGAACCTGCTGTCGTTTGCGACCGTCGGCGGATGTGGGCAGCCAGTCGCAAACGATCGCACGCACGCTCAGTGCCATGTACGTGTTCCCGATGACGCATCACGTCTAATGCCCACACCCGTCCGCTTAGCCCGACACCTCTGCCGTGACGCCCGCCCGACGTGGGGTGCACTGGGTACGCACAACAACGAAAGACGGTGCCTGACGCTGGAAGACGTTGAAAGACGTTTTCGCAGGTCAGGCACCGCTTCAGGCACCTAGTCGCGGGCGAGCGAGACCCCGACTCA
>CAWDDN010000041.1:0-191066 GCA_963801135.1 uncultured Actinomycetota bacterium
CCAGGTCAGGGTGCGACCGGCGGAGCGGGAAGAGGCGAAGAACCGCAGCTCGTCGACGGCGAACCCGCGCTCGAGCAGGATGTCGCGCATCGCGACCCCACCTGCCCAGTGGCGCCGACGATGCCGATGTTGAGCGGGCCGGGCTCGACCGGCGAGGGCAGTCACCGGCCGGTCCCGCCGTAGACGACGGCCTCGACCTGGTCGGAGTCGAGGTCGAACGCGGCGTGAGCAGAGCGCACCGCGTCGTCGACCTGGATCTCGTCGACGACGACGGAGATGCGGATCTCCGAGGTGGAGATCATCTCGATGTTGACTCCGGCCGAGGCGAGCGCGGAGAAGAACTTCGCGGTCACGCCGGGGTGGCTGCGCATTCCGGCGCCGATCAGCGAGACCTTGCCGATCTGGTCGTCGTAGAGCAGCGAGTCGTAGCCGACCGAGTCCTTGATCCGCGCCAGCGCGGCCATCGCGGTCTGCCCGTCGCTGCGAGGCAGCGTGAAGGAGATGTCGGTGAGGTTGGTGGCCGCGGCCGAGACGTTCTGCACGATCATGTCGAGGTTGATGCCCGCGGTCGCGACGTGTCGAAGATCGCGGCTGCCTCCCCGATCTTGTCGGGGACGCCGACCACGGTGATCTTGGCCTCGGAACGGTCATGGGCGACGCCGGCGATGATGGCCTGTTCCATGGGTTCACTCTCTGCTGCGTTGGTGTCGGAGACCCAGGTACCGTCGAGCTTGCTGAACGAGGACCTCACGTGGATGGGCATGAGGTAGCGACGCGCGTACTCCACGCACCGCAGGTGCAGGATCTTGGCGCCACAGGCCGCCAGCTCGAGCATCTCCTCGTAGGAGACCCGCTCCAGGCGCTGGGCGGTGGGCACGATGCGCGGGTCGGCGGTGAAGACGCCGTCGACGTCGGTGTAGATCTCGCACACCTCGGCGTCCATCGCGGCAGCCAGGGCGACCGCCGTGGTGTCGGAGCCACCTCGGCCCAGCGTGGTGATGTCCTTGGTGCCCTGGCTCACCCCTTGGAAGCCAGCGACGATCGCGATCGCATCCTCGTCGAGGGCTGCCTGGATCCGGCCCGGGGTGACGTCGATGATCTTGGCCCGGCCGTGCGTGCCGTCGGTGATCACCCCCGCCTGGCTGCCGGTGAAGGACCGGGCTTCGTGACCGAGGTTGCCGACCGCCATCGCCAGCAGCGCCATCGAGATCCGCTCACCGGCGGTGAGCAGCATGTCGAGCTCACGCGGCGGGGGTACCGGCGACACCTGCTGGGCAAGGTCGATGAGCTCGTCGGTCGAGTCACCCATCGCCGAGACCACCACGACGACGTGGTGGCCGGCGCGTTTGGCGTCGACGATCCGCTGCGCGACGCGCTTGACTCCGTCCGCGTCGGCGACCGAGGAGCCGCCGTACTTCTGCACGACAATGCTCACGCCTGATCCTTCCCTGCCGACGGATGCGCCGGGGTCTCGGCAACCCCCCGATCGTACCGGCGGTGCGTCCTGGCCCCGAAACCCGATTCCGGTGCCCGGCGGCTTCGTCACCAGTTGGTCGCCCATGTGGTCGCCCAGTCGTCGTCGCCCAGTCAGTCGCCCAGTCAGTCGCCCAGCACCTGCTCGGCGGTGGCCAGCACGTCGGCCTCGCTCGTGTCCTCGGTGTCCAACCTGTCGTGGGTGACCACCGACTGCAGCGCCCGCAGGGCGCCGCTGGCCTCGTTGCCCCAGGAGGAGACGTAGGAGAACTGCCACCACCACAGCGCCTCGGCGACGTGGCCGCGCTTGAAGTGGCGCAGGCCGTGGGCGACCGTGGACGCGACCGACGTGAGCTCGTCGGAGAGCAACGAGGAGACCAGCTCGGGCGGGTCTGCGTAGGGATCGAAGTTGATCGTGTAGGCGTCGACACCCTCCAGCAGGACGCCGAGGCGGTGCCGCATCGCGTCGAGGTCGGGGTCGGGCCCGGCGTCGGGCTCGTAGACCTGGGGGCGGGGGAAGTCCACCTGGACGCCCAGCCGGCCACCGGCGAGCAGCAGCTGGCTCACCTCGAGCAGGAGCAGCGAGACGGCGTGGCCGCCGCTGACCTCGCCCCGCGAGATCTCGCGCAGCGCGATCAGGAAGGACGCCACCTGGTCGGCGACGCCGTGGGCGAAGTCGACGGTGGCTTCGTCGAGCAGTGGCTCGACGCGTGGCGTCGCGCCCTCGGGCGCCGGGCTGGCGTCGGGCTGGTTCCTCGGCCCCTCATCCATGGACGATCCTCCTCCCTTCGAAGGCGCGCCCGAGCGTCACCTCGTCGGCGTACTCCAGGTCACCGCCTACCGGCAGTCCACTCGCCAGGCGCGAGACGCGCAAGCCCAAGGGCTGGAGAAAGCGCGTGAGGTACGTCGCGGTCGCCTCGCCCTCGAGATTGGGGTCCATCGCCAGGATGACCTCCTGGACCTCTCCGTCGGCCAGCCGGCTCATCAGCTCACGGATGCGCAGCTGGTCGGGCCCGATGTTGTCGATCGGCGAGATCGCGCCGCCCAGCACGTGGTAGCGCCCGCGGAACTCCTTGGTGCGCTCGATCGCCACGACGTCCTTGGGCTCCTCCACCACGCAGATCACCGACGCTTCGCGCCGCGGATCCCGGCAGATGCGGCAGACCTCGTCCTCGGACACGTTGCCGCACACCTCGCAGAACCGCACGGTGTCCTTGACCTTGACCAGGATCTCGGCCAGTCGACGCACGTCGGCGGGATCGGCCGCGAGCAGGTGGAACGCGATCCGCTGGGCGCCCTTGGGGCCGACTCCCGGCAGCCGACCGAGCTCGTCGATCAGGTCCTGGACGACGCCTTCGTACATCAGTGGCCCGCGTCCATCAGAAGCCCGGGGGGAGACCGCCACCGCCGGGGCCACCGCCCGGCTCGCCGCCCAGGTCACCCCCCAAGGGGCCCAGGCCGCTGGCCAACGGACCGAACGTCTCCTCCGCCAACGCGTCCGCCCGGGAGCGGGCGTCGCGGTAGGCGGCGACGATCATGTCCTCGAGGTCGTCGGTGTCGTCGGGGTCGAACGAGCCACGGCGGATCTTCACGCCACGCAACTCCCCGGTGCCGTTGACCGTGACCGTGACCAGTCCGTCGCCGATGGTGCCCTCGACCTCGGCCTCGGCCAGCTCCTGCTGGGCGGCCATCATCTGCTGCTGCATCTGTTGGGCCTGCTCCAGCAGGGCCCCCATGTCGAAGCCGCCCGCGTCACCCGCGTCGCCGCCGAAAGGCTGTTGGCTCATCGTGCTCTCCTCTGGTTGTCGCCCACGGTGCGGAGCGGTGGATGTGAGTCGCGATGTCAGTCGCGCGGGATCTCCTCGATCAGCTCGGCGCCCAGCCGATGGGCCAGCAGCTGCTCGGTGTCGAGGTGGTCGGCATCCCGGTCGTCGGGGCTCACGTCGTCCGCAGCCGGCCCCGGTGCCGCTTCGGTCGCCGAGTCCGGCCGGGTCGGCGGGCTTGCCGGCGCCGATGAGGGTGCTGACGGTGCGCTGGGAGCCGGGCCCCCGGCTGAGCCCGGCGCCCCGGGAGTGGAGCGCTGCGTGGACGCCGTCGGGCCTGGCCCGCCATCCCCGGTCGGCATCGGCTCCTGCCGTGGCGGTGGGGGGGTGGCTGCTCCCGGCCGCGCCGACTGGTCGATGACCGCCTCGATCACCAGGTCATCGCCGATGAGGTCGATCAGGCACTGCCGCAGGATCTCGTCGTTGCCGCCGCCCACGAACGAGGCGTGAGCGCCCGGGTTGTTGAAGCCCAGCGTGAGGCGTCGCCCATCGAGGCTGATGGCCTGCGCGTGCTGGCTGAGCAGGATCCACGCCATCCGGCGGCGTTGCCCGATCTTGGTCAGGATGTCCGGCCACAGCCGACGGATATCGACCAGTGACAGCCGTGGCGGCTGGGTGGGCTGCTCCGGATCCGGGGGCGGGGCAGCCGGGGTCGGGGCTGCTGGGGTCGGTGAGTCAGGCGGCGTCTGCGAGACGGGCTGGCCTTCGTGCGTCGGCTGCGATGGTGCCGAGGGTTGGGCGGTGTCGGAACCTGGCGACACCTGAGCCGACGGCGGCTGTTGCGGTGCCTGGTCGGCGACCGGCTGCGGTGCCGGCTGGGTGGTCGGCTGGGTCGGCGGCTGGGTCGGCTGGGTCGGCTGGGTCGCGGACTGGGGTGCTTGCTGGGACGGCCGCGGAGGCGCGGCCTCGGTGGCGCCCATCGCCAGGCGCTTCTCCAGCCGGTCGATGCGCGCCGCGAGGCCGCCGGTGGAGTCGTCGGCCCCAGGGAGGAGCAACCGGGCACAGATCAGCTCGAGCAGGATCCGCGGCGCCGTGGTGCCCTTGAGATCGTTGAGGCCGTCGGCCACGAGGCCCGCAGCGCGGGTCAGGTCGTGGCGCCCGAACCGGGCAGCCTGCGAGACCAGCCGCTCGGCGGCGTCCTCGGGCACGTCCACGAGGCCGGAGAGCGAGGCATCGGGAACCGCGGCGACGATGACGAGGTCGCGCAGCCGTCGCAGCAGGTCGTCGAGGAAGCGCGCCGGGTCCTGCCCGGTCTCCACCACGCGGTCGACCCCCTCGAACACCGCAGCGCCGTCGTGGGCGGCGAGTCCGTCGACCACCTCGTCGAGCAGGTTGTCGGGGGTGAAGCCGAGCAGCCCGGCCGCGAGCTCGTGGGTGACACCGTGCTCTCCGGACCCGCCGATGAGCTGGTCGAGCACCGAGAGGGTGTCTCGCGCCGAGCCGGCGCCGGCCCGGATCACCAGCGGCAGCGCCGCCGGGTCGACCCGCACGCCCTCCCGCTGGCAGATCTCACCCAGGTAGGCCGACAGCACCTTCGGCGGGATCAGCCGGAAGGGGTAGTGGTGGGTGCGGGAGCGGACCGTGCCGATGACCTTGTCGGGCTCGGTGGTGGCGAAGATGAACCGCACGTGCTCCGGCGGCTCCTCGACGATCTTGAGCAGGGCGTTGAAGCCCTGGCGGGAGACCATGTGGGCCTCATCGATGATGTAGATCTTGTAGCGGTCGCGCATCGGACGGAAGGTGGCCTGCTCCCGCAGCTCGCGGGCGTCGTCCACCCCGCCGTGCGACGCGGCGTCGATCTCGATGACATCGACCGAGCCCTGCCCCCCGGTGGCGAGCTCGCGGCACGAGGCGCACTCACCACACGGCTCCTCGACCGGGCCGTTGGCGCAGTTCAACGCGCGGGCCAGGATGCGCGCGCTCGTGGTCTTGCCGCAGCCGCGCGGACCGGAGAAGAGGTAGGCGTGGTTGACCCGGTTGTTGCGCAGCGCCGCCCGCAGCGGACCGGTCACGTGGTCCTGGCCGATGACGGCGGAGAAGGTGTCCGGCCGGTAGCGGCGGTAGAGCGCGAGGGGGGCTTCCACGGCACTGACACTAACCGCCACCACTGACACCCGGCACCCCCGCTCGATTGGTGTCCACAGCCGTTGGATCCGACACCGCCCATGCCGGACCGGACGGGGCCACCCCCGGAGAAGGAGAGGCCCCCCGCGCACCCAACAGAGCTCGCCTGCCCTTGCTGCCTTCCGGCCCTGGGGGAGTTCAGCAAGATGCTGCCGCACGGGGGGTTGGCCCGAGTCTAGGTCACGACCGCCCCGCGTTTCGACGGGGTGGAGCGGGACCGGTAACCTCTCCCGCGGAGGATTCGCCTAGTGGCCTATGGCGCTCGCTTGGAAAGCGGGTTGGGTTAACGCCCTCGCGGGTTCGAATCCCGCATCCTCCGCCAATGAGGCGCCGGTTCCCTCCACCGGGTGCGCGGGTGCACCTGCGCACCCGTCGTGCATAGGTTGATCCCATGACGGGGTCGATCACGAGAAGCGCTGCTGTCGTCTCCCTGCTGGTGCCGGCATTGCTCACCGGGTGCGGCTCGGCCGAGGAGACGTCGTCCGCCGTGGCGACCGAGACGGTCACCGCCACCGTCACGGGCACGCCCGACAGTTCGAGCGGTGCCCCGTCCAGCGCCCCGTCCAGCGCCCCGACGGGCACCTCCTCCGCGCCCGGCCAGCTGCCCGTGGCGCTCCGCATGACCGGCAGGGGCGTGGGCTACTTCGCCACACCTTCGGGCAACATCAGCTGCTTCCTGGTGAGCTACGGCACGCGCTCCGTCGAGTGCACCGCCACCACCAGGGACTACCCCGACCCGCCTCGCCCTGCCGACTGCCAGGGCGACTGGGTCCCGCAGTTCACGCTCCAGGAGCGAGCCACGTTCGGCACCTGCAGGGGCGACGTCACCGGATCACCGGACGGCACCGTGCTGGAGTACGGCACCGCCGCCGTCAACGGCCCGATCACCTGCTCCTCGGACCCGGCCGGTCTGACCTGCCGCAACGGTGGCACCAGCCACGGCTTCACGGTGGCTCGCGCCGCCTACCGCATCTTCTGAGGAAGCGTGAGGTGACGGTCCGTCTCGCTGGCGTAGTAGCGGAACATCAGGTAGGCCGCCACCGCACACAGCAGGTGCCACACGGCGTGGCCCTGCAGCCACGACTCGGGGTCGCACCACACGTGCTGCTCCAGGTTCCAGATCACGAAGGCCACCAGCAGGGTCCCCACCGACGCCGCTCCCAGACGGATGTCGATTGCCCGCGGGTCCCTCCTCCAGATCCGCACCTCGAGGACAATCGCCACCACGAGAAGCGCTGCGAAGACCGCGTTGCCGGCGTGGTGCACCACCGGCACCTCACCCCCCAGCTGCTCGACCAGCTCGCACCCGACCAGCAGCGACGCGAAGAGCGCCCAGAAGAACCGCACGTCGCGGCCCCACCACCGGGTGACCGCGTAGGCAGCGGCGAAGCCGGCGATCAGGTACATCGACAGCAGGTCCAGCACGCCCCCGGCGGTTGATCCGGTCGCGTGCATGGCCGCGCTTCCCGGGCCGAGCAGCACCACCACCACGGCGTAGGTGGCCACCAGGCCCGGGAAGCTGCGCAGCCGGGCGCCCACCGCCCCCGGGACCCGCGCCCGCCACCCGACCGCGATCCCGGCAACGACGAAGCCCAGGTTCGCCCAGGTGTTCATCGGCTGCTTGACCCACCCACCCGAGTCGGCCTCGCAGAACTCCTCCGCGCGCCCCACGTCGGCGCCGAGCCACCCCAGACGTACCGCCAGGACCACGGCCCCCACCGAGAACAGCGCCGTCACGAGCGCCGCGCGAAACGCAGCGGACGATCCGGTCTCGGGCCCAGCGGCTGTCTCGGGTGCTTGCACCGGCGTCATGGACCGACTGTAGGCGCGTGACCGCCCCGTCGCCCGCTCCCGGGAGTCAGTCGGCAGGCAGGTTCTTCGTGCCGCCGATCACCAAGGTGACCTCGACATCGACGTCGTCCAGCCCGGCGTCGTCCAGGGCGGCTCGCAGGGCGACGTCATCGGCCTCGGGAGGAAGCCCCAACGCGACCACGAACAGGTCGCCGCCCCGCACCGAGACGTCGGTGACCTTCCAGCCCTCCCCATCCGCCCACCGTTTGGCCACCGGCTGCGCCTGTGAGATCAGCAGCTGCTGCTGGAGCACCTGCCAGCTGCCGTAGCCCAGCGGTACGGCCAGCAGCAGCAGGGAGCCGGCGACGGCCGTCATCGTGCGCGCGCCCAGCACCCCCACGCCCCTGCCCGAGTGGCGTGCGGCCTCCCGGATTCCGGCCACCAGCAGGAGCGCGGTGCCGGTGGCGATGATCGCCGCGACGTTGGTGCCGAACAGCAGCAGGGCGCCGAAGGACTCGCTGTAGGCGCCGGACTCGGCGGTGAGGCCGACCACCGCGAGCGGCGGCACCAGCGAGATCGCGATCGCCACGCCGGGCAGGGTGTCCGAGACGTCGGACCGCAGCAGCGCGAAGGCACCCACGAGACCGGTGGCCAGGGCGCCCACGAGGTCGATCAGCCGGGGGCTGACCCGGCCCGCGACCTGAGAGTTGTTGGCGGCCACGACATCGCCCTGGAGCGCCAGGCCGAGCAAGAAGGCGATCACCACGACGGACGCCGACCCCGCCAGCACCAGGACGATGCTGCGCACCATCTCGCGTCGATCGGCGAGCACGATGGCCAGGGCCGTGCCCAGGATGGGGGTCATCAAGGGCGCGACGATCATGGCGCCGATGACCGTGGCAGTGGAGTCGGCCACCACGCCGGCGGACGCGATGACACCGGCCAGCACCAGCAGCACCCAGAACGCGGAGTAGTTGCGCAGGCGGTCACCCTGGCTCAGGAAGAGCCGCGTCACGATCCGGGCGACGTCACCCGGCCGCAGCCACCCGAGCGTTCCGGACAACACCTGAGCGGTCCGGGAACCCCCGGGTGGTGGCTCGGTCCCCGTCATCGCAGCAGCCCAGTCATACCGACAGAGTGGCGATCGTGGCGCCCAGTTCACACCACCGCGGCCGGTGTGTCGGGAAGCCTACGGCGCGGAGGGCAGCACTCGGCGACGAGTGCGGCCCTCCGCGGTCACCGAGCGAGCCCGGCGGCTACCCCATGCGCAGGAACTCCAGGTGCCGCTCGTACTGGTCGAGGCAGTCGTGGATCACCTGGCCAGAGCTGTAGCCCATGACGTCGTAGTCCTGCCCGCCCTCGCTGAGGTGGACCTCGAGCCGGGCGTACTTGTCCCGGTCACCCATCATCCGGCCGCCGTACGTCGGCACCGGCGACTCCGCGACCTCCACCCGGTAGACGAACGGGTGCTCGTCGGCCTCCGTGCGCAGCTCCACGTACGACGAGTCCTCCTGGCTCGGGTCGTTCGGCGGCTCACCGTCGACCGCGTCCCCGCCGAGGTCACGGCCGCGGACCGCGGCCTGGACACCTTGCGAGGTCAGCTCGTCCGCGACCTCGCGAAGGGCCGGCTCGACCACCCGGTGCAGATAGTCGATGGCGCGGTCGACGTCGACGAAGTTGGTGGCCCGAGCCAGCCGTGCGCGCCAGGTGTCGTGCCCGTCCTCGGCGCGCGCCGACAGCATCACCGGCAGCTGGTGGACCCCCGAGTCGGCGCGCCGGCCCTCGACCCGCAGCGCCTTCCAGAGCCCCACCATCACCAGCACGAGCACGAACGCGAAGGGCAGGCCCATGATGATGGTGGCGTACTGCAACGCGTAGAGCCCGCCGACCGCCAGCACCGCGATGGTGAGCAGACCGGTCACCGAGGCCCAGACGATGCGCATCCACGCCGCGCCGTCGTCCTGGACGCCGCGCAGCCTGGACGACAGGTTGGCCATCACCAGCGCACCGGAGTCAGCGGAGGTGACGTAGAACAGAAGACCGACGAAGACCGAGAGCGCGATCAGGAAGCCGCCGGCCGGGTACTCCGAGAGCAGCTCGTAGAAGCCACGGCCCTCGAAGTCGACCGCCACCTCGCCGAACGCCTCGTCCCCACCCCGGATCCGGGCGACCGCGGCGTTGCCGAAGATCGAGATCCACATCACGATGTAGGCGAACGGGATGATCAGGCACCCGGCGACGAACTGCCGGATGGTGCGTCCCCGGGAGATGCGGGCGAGGAACATGCCCACGAAGGCCGCCCACGCGACCCACCACGCCCAGAAGAACAACGTCCAGAAGGACATCCACTCCGAGGCGTCCTCGTAGGCGAAGGTCTCCATCGTCTTGGCCGGGAACGAGCGCACGAAGTCGCCGACGTTCATCACCACGGCGTTGAGGATGAAGGCGGTCTTGCCGGTGACCAGCACCCAGCCGGCCAGCGCCAGCGCCAGGATCACGTTGAGCTGGGAGAGGAAGCGGATGCCCCTGTCGATGCCGGTGGTGGCCGAGACGGCAGCGACCGTGACGGCGAGCACGACGAGGCCGATCTGGGCGCCGGTGCCGACTGCGACGTCGAAGAGGACGTTGAGGCCGACGTTGAGGAAGACCACGCCGATGCCCAGGCTGGTCGCGACACCGAAGATCGTGCCCAGCACCGCGGCCACGTCGACCGCGTGGCCGAGCGGGCCGTCGATCCGCTTGCCGAAGATCGGGTAGAGCGACGAGCGCACCGCCAATGGCAGGTCCATCCGGTAGGCGAAGTAGGCCAGCGCCATGCCCATGAGCGCGTACATGCCCCACCCGGAGATGCCGTAGTGGAACAGCGCCCACACGGTTGACTCACGCGCGGCCCCGGTCGTGCCTCCCTCACCGGTGGGCGGAGTGAGGTACTGCGTCGCGGGCTCGACGACCGAGTAGAACATCACGTCGGTGCCGATCCCCGCCGCGAACAGCATCGAGGCCCACGCGAACGTGGAGAACTCGGGCCGGGAGTGGTCGGGGCCGAGCCGGATGCTGCCGAAACGGGAGATCGCCAGCCCGATCACGAAGACGAGGATCGCCGTGGCGAGCAGGATGTAGAACCAGCCGAACCAGGCGGTCACCTTGCCGACGGCCGTGCCGATCGCCGACTCGGCGTTGTCCGGGGCCAGCAGTGCCCAGAGCGCCATCAGCACGACACCGACCACGGAGACGATGAAGACCGGCCACCGGGGTTGTGGGCCCTCGGTCAGCACATTGCCGTCGTCCGAGTCCGCCTGCGGGGGCGGTGACGAGCTGACGTCGGTGCTCATGTTGATGCTCCTGTCGTGTTCGGACGACGCGCAGCCGCGGCGGCAGCGCTGGGGGGGTCGTTGACGGCGTCCCACGCCTCGTTGCGCGGGTCGCCGGGCGGGTAGATCGGGTCGCCGCGACCGGTGCGGTACCAGGGCACCTCGAGCGGGGGAAGCGGAGTGTTGCCGGCGATGAGGTCCGCGGCCTTCTCGGCCACCATCATCACCGGGGCGTAGATGTTGCCGTTGCTGACGAAGGGGAACACCGAGGCGTCGACCACGCGCAGACCTTCGGTGCCGTGCACCCGCATCGTCGCCGGGTCGACGACGCTGGTGTCATCGGTGCCCATCTTCGCCGTGCACGAGGGGTGCAGCGCGGTCTCGCCGTCCTGCGCGACCCAGTCGAGGATCTCCTCGTCGGTCTCCACGCTCGACCCGGGCGAGAGCTCGCCGCCGTTGAAGGAGGCGAAGGCCGGCTGGTCCATGATGAGCCGGGCCGCCCGCACCATCTCCACCCACTCGCGCCGGTCGTTCTCTGTCGACAGGTAGTTGAACTGGATCGCCGGGTGCTGGCTCGGATCGGTGGACCGGATCAGGCAGGTGCCACGCGTGTCGGCGTACATCGGGCCGATGTGGACCTGGTATCCGTGCTCGGCGGCAGGCTTGCTGCCGTCGTACCGGATCGCGATCGGCAGGAAGTGGAACATCAGGTTGGGCCACTCGACGCCGTCGTTGCTGCGGATGAAGCCGCCCGCCTCGAAGTGGTTCGAGGCCCCGACGCCGCGCCGCCCGAACAGCCACTCGGCGCCGATCCGGGGCTTGTGGTGGTGCGCCAGCCACGGTGCGATCGAGACCGGCTGGGTGCTCTCGTACTGGATGTAGACCTCGAGGTGGTCCTGCATGTTGGCGCCCACGCCCGGCAGCGCGTTGACCGTGCGCACCCCGACGGACTCGAGGTGCTCCGGGTCGCCGATCCCGGCGAGCTGGAGCAGCTGGGGGCTGTTGAAGGCGCCGCCGCAGAGGATCACCTCGCCGGCGGTGGCGCTGCGCTTCATCCGGCCACCACGGACGTAGTCGACGCCCACGCACCGGGTGCCGTCCATCTTGAGGCCCGGTCACCATCGCCAGGGTCTCGACCTTGAGGTTCTTGCGCCCCTTCACGGGGTGGAGGTACGCCCGCGCGGCCGAGAGCCGTCTGCCGCGGTGCACGTTGCGGTCGAACTTCGCGAACCCCTCCTGCCGGTAGCCGTTGACGTCGTCGGTCAGCGGGAAGCCCGCCTGCTGGGCCGCCTCGAGGAACGCTCCGAAGAGCGGTGACGTCGCCGGGCCGCGCTCCAGCACCAGCGGGCCGGACCCGCCACGCCAGGCGTCCGCGCCGGCGGTGCAGGTCTCCATCCGCTTGAAGTACGGCAGGCAGTGGGCGTAGTCCCACATCTGCATGCCGGCTTCGCCCGCCCACCGCTCGTAGTCCATCGGGTTGCCGCGCTGGAAGATCATCCCGTTGATCGAGCTGGAGCCACCGAGCACCTTGCCGCGGGCGTGGTAGACCCGGCGCCCGCCCATGTGGGGCTCCGGCTCGGACTCGTACTGCCAGTCGTAGAGCGGGTTGCCGATCGGGTACGGCAGCGCCGCCGGCATGTGGATGAAGGCGTCGACCTTGAAGTCGCTGCGGCCGGCCTCGAGCACCAGCACGCGCGTGGACGGGTCGGCGCTGAGCCGGTTGGCCAGCGCACAGCCCGCGGATCCCCCGCCGACGATCACGTAGTCCCAGCCGGGAGCACTCACCTGTCGTTCGCCTCCTTGCTCGTCCGGTCGGCGAACCATCCGGCGGGCGCCGGCCTGGTGTTGTGCCAGATGTGCTTGGTCTCGCGGTACTCCTCGAGCCCGGCCACGCCGAGCTCGCGACCGAAGCCGGACTGCTTGTAGCCGCCCCACTCCGCGCCGGCGACGTAGGGGTGGTAGTCGTTGATCCAGATCGTGCCGTGGCGCAGCCGGGAGGCCACGCGTTCGGCACGACCGGCGTTCTCGGTCCACACCGCGCCTGTCAGCCCGTAGATGGTGTCGTTGGCGATGCTCACCGCGGCGTCCTCGGCGGCGTCACGGTCCTCGCCCCCGAACGACTCGACGGTGAGGACCGGGCCGAAGGACTCCTCCTGGACGCACCGCATGTCGCTGGTGCAGTCGTCGAGGATCGTCGGGAGGTAGAAGTAGCCGGCGTCGTACTGCTCCCCCTCGGGCCGGGAGCCGCCGACCCGTACCGTGGCGCCGTCCTCGAGCGCCTCGGCGACGTAGCGCTCGACCTTCTCGCGGTGCGCCTTGACTGATCAGCGGCCCGGTCTCGGCATCGTCGTCGAAGGGCCCACCGAGACGGATGTCCGCGGCCCGGGCCACGAGGGCGTCGACCACCTCGTCGTGGATGCTCTCCTCGACGATCAGCCGCGCGCCGGCCGAGCACACCTGCCCAGAGTCGAGGAAGATCGCGGTCAGCGCGTTGTCGATGGCTGCCGGCAGGTCCGCGTCGGCGAAGACGACGTTGGGGTTCTTGCCCCCCAGCTCCAGGGCCACCCGCTTCACCGTCGCGGCCGCGGCGGCCATGATCGACTTGCCGGTCTGCAGACCGCCGGTGAACGAGACGAGGTCGACGTCGGGGCTCTCCACCATCGCCTGGCCCACCGCGGCACCGGAGCCGGTGACGAGGTTGGCGACGCCGTCGGGGAGGCCGACCTCCTGGAGGGCCCGCATCAACCACATCGCCGTGGACGGCGTGAGCTCGCTCGGCTTGAGCACGAAGGTGTTGCCCGCCGCCAGCGCCGGCGCGACCTTCCAGGAGGTCTGCAGCAGCGGGTAGTTCCAGGGGGTGATGAGGGCGCAGACCCCGATCGGCTCGTGCACCACGCGGCTCGCCACCCCGGGCATGCCGGTGTCCACGACGCGGCCGGCGTCGACGGTGACCAGGTCGGCGAAGTGACGGAACACGGTGATGATGTCGTCGACGTCGATCTGCGACTCCACGAACCGCTTGCCGGTGTCCAGCGACTCCAGCCGGGCGACCTCGTCCTTGTCGGTGGCGAGCCGGTCGGCCATCCGCCGCAGCAGCGCGGCCCGCTCCGGGGTCGGCGTGCTGGGCCACGACCCCTGGTCGAAGGCCCGGCGGGCAGCCCGCACCGCCTCGTGCGCGTCGTCCTCCCCGGCCTCTGCCACCGTCACGACGTCGCGCCCATCGGCGGGACAGGTGATGCTCCGGGTCTGGCCACTCGCGGCGCTGCGCCACCGGCCGTTGATGAACAGTGAGTCCATGGCTCCCTCGGGTCGAGTGCCCCCATCGTTGCGGACATTGCCGGCCGAGCGCAGGAATCCCGGACCATTCCGGTCGGAATCCGGGTGGATCTGGGCGTGCACCCGCGCGGTGGTCGAGCCGCCTCGCGGCTCGACCGCCGGGTCACGGTGAGGTCAGGACAGCCCGTTGTCGGAGAGCCACTGCTCGGCCACGTCGGAGGGGTCCTCCTTCTCGATGTCGACCTGGGCGACCAGGTCGGTGAGCGCATCGGTGGTGAGCTTCTCGCCGACCGCGTTCAGCGCCGAGGTGACCTCATCGGTGGCGACCTCCTCGCGCATCAGCGGCACGATGTTCTGCGACCCGAACAGCGACTCCGGGTCCTCCAGGACGACCAGATCGTTCTCGGGGATCTGCGGGTTGGTCGTGAACAGGTTGCCCGCGTCGATCCGATCCTGGGTCAGCGCCTTGAGCGTCAGCGGGCCACCGGCGTCGGTCTCGGTGAAGCTGCCGAACTCGACGTCGTAGACCTCCTTGAGGCCCGGGATGCCGGTCTGCCGGGTCTTCCACTCCGGGGGCCCTCCCAGCGTCAGGTCGCCGGCAACCGGCGCGAGGTCGCCGATCGTGGCGAGCTCGTACTCCTCTGCGGTCTCCTGGGTCACCACCACCCCGTCCTTGTCCTCGGCCTGGGAGTAGTCGCCGACCACCAGTCCCTCGGGGACGGCGGCCTCCAGCTCGTCGTAGACCCCCTCCGGGTCGGACGCCGAGCCGCCCGCAGACTCACCTTCGCCCGCGAGGAAGTAGTCGCGCAGCACGCCGGTGTACTCGGGGACGATGTCGATCGAGCCGTCCTCGATCGCCTTGATGTAGACCTCGCGGCTGCCGATGTTGAGCGTGGTGCTGACGTCCAGGCCCTCGGCGTCGAGTGCTCCTGCATAGATCTCGGCCAGCAGCGCGGACTCGGAGAAGTTGGCCGAGCCGACGACGACCGACTGGGCGTCGCCGTCGCCGCCGGAGCCGTCGTCGAGCGGGTCGTCGGAGCCACCCCCACAGGCGGAGAGGCCGAGTGCCAGCGAGGCGGCCAGGCCGGTCACAGCGGTCATGCGTCGTCTCATGTCATTGCCTCTTCTGTCGTGGGCTCGTCAGCCCGATCCTCCCGGACGGCGCCACGCCGCCCGAGCTTGCGCGCCGTGCGGCCGGTGAGTCCCGGTGACACGACGAGTCGTTGGACGCCGGCGAAGACGAAGTCCACCAGCAGGGCCAGGACGGCGACCAGGACCGCGCCGCCAGCCATCTGGGCGTAGTCGCGCTGCTGGATGCCGTCGATGAGGAAGCGGCCCAGACCCCCCAGGCTCACCGTGGCCGCCAAGGTCGCGGTCGCGACCACCTGGAGTGCGGCCGAGCGCAGGCCGGAGGCGATCAACGGCAGCGCACAGGGAACCTCGACCTGCCACAGCACCTGGGCCCCCCGCATGCCCATCCCCTCCGCGGCGTCGCGGGCGGAGGGCTCGACCTCCTCGACGCCGGCGTAGGTGCCGGCCAGGATCGGGGGTACGGCGAGGATCGCCAGCACGACGACCGTCGGAACCAGCAGCGCCGCGTTGCCGGGGAGCGCGTCCCCGAAGAGCATGATGGCCACGAAGAGCAGCCCCAGGCTGGGGATCGCCCGCATGGCGCCGGTGACACCCACCCCCAGCAGCCTCCCGCGGCCGGTGTGCCCGATCACCAGACCCATCGGGATGGCGATCGCGGCGGCCACGAGCAACGCTGCGCCGGAGTAGAGCAGGTGCTCCCAGGTCGCGGGCCCAGACGCCGTCCTGGCCGGACCAGTTCGCGGGGTCGGTGAGCCAGCCCCAGACCGTGCCGATCATGCCGGGACCTCCCGGGCGTCGCCGCTCGGGCTCTCGCCACTGGCGTCGAGCCCCGGTTCGCCCGTCCCGTCCACCTCGAGCTGGTCATCGACGTCCCCGGCCGGTGCCCCGCGCTTCCACGGGGTGAGCGACCGGACCAGCAGCACGATGAGCACGTCGAAGACCAGCGCGAGCAGCACGCAGCCGACCACCCCCGCCACGATGGGGTCGAGGAAGTCACGCTGGAAGCCGTCGGTGAACAGCGAGCCCAGCTGGGGCACGCCGATGAGCGCGGCCACGCTGACGATGCTGACGTTGCTGACCGCGGCGACCCGCAGGCCCGCCCCGATCACCGGGACGGCCAGGGGGAGCTCGACGGTGAGGAAACGGCGCACCGGCCCCAGCCCCATCGCGGTCGCGGCAGCGATGGTGGCGTCGGGTACCGCGTCCAGCGCGTCGGCGACCGAGCGCGTCAGCAGCGCGACGGTGTAGATGCTCATCGCGACCACCACGTTGAGCGGGTCCAGGATCCCGGTGCCCAGCACCAGTGGCATCAAGATGAACAGCGCCAGAGACGGGATGGTGTAGAGCAGGCCGGTCCCCACCACGACAGGCGTGTACAGCCACGCCCAGCGCCGGGCGGACCATCCCACCGGGAGCGCGACTGCGAGGCCGAGCACCGTGGGCACCGCCGAGAGCCAGGCATGCTGCCAGGTGTAGCCCCATACCTCGTCGAGGTGCCCGAGAATCCACTCCATCAGCCGGCTCCGCTCTCCGGCCCCGGCTCGGCGGTTGCATTCGCAGTTGCCGAGCTGCCCGGATGGGCAGTGATCGCCGCTACCACGTCGCCGGCGGTGACGGTCCCCAGCAGGGTGCCGTCGCCGTCGACGACGACGCCACGACCGCTCGGCGAGGACAGCGCCGCGTCGAGCACCGCACGAGCGGAGCCGTCGAGCCGGGCCACGGTGCCCCCGCGGTGCAGGCTGTCCTCCGAGACCGCAGCGCCGCCGAGACGGTGGGGCTCCACCCATCCCAACGGCCGATGCTCGACGTCGACCACGAGGAGCCACTCCTGGCCGCTTCCTGCGCTGGGCTCCTGGCCGAGCTCGACGGTGCGCTCCTCCTCCGGGATCAGCCGCGGAGCCTGGCGGAACGTCAGCCCCCGGTAGCCCCGGTCGCGACCGACGAAGTCGGCGACGAAGTCGTCGTGGGGGTCCGCCAGGAGGACGCCGGGGTCCCCCACCTGGGCCACCGTGCCGCCCACCCGGAGCACGGCGACCTGGTCACCGAGCTTGACCGCCTCGTCGATGTCGTGGGTGACGAAGAGGATGGTCTTGCCGAGCTCGGACTGCAGCCGGAGGAACTCGTCCTGCAGCTGCTCACGCACCACGGGGTCCACCGCGCTGAAGGGCTCGTCCATCAGCATCACCGGTGGGTCGGCGGCGAGCGCGCGAGCCACGCCCACGCGCTGCTGTTGGCCGCCGGAGAGCTGGTGCGGGTAGCGGTCGGCGAAGCCGCCCGGCAACCCGACCCGGTCGAGCAGCTCCATGCTGCGCGACCGTGACTTCTTGCGGTCCCAGCCGAGGAGTCTCGGAACCGTGGAGATGTTGTCGGCGACGGTGCGGTGCGGGAAGAGGCCGGCGTGCTGGATCACGTACCCGATCCCGCGCCGCAGCTCAGCGGCGTCCATGGCCGCCGTGTCGGCCGTGTCGATGGAGATCGTGCCCGAGGTGGGCTCGATCATGCGGTTGACCATGCGCAACGACGTGGTCTTCCCACACCCGGAGGGACCCACCAGGACCGAGATCTTGCCGCTGGGGGCGACCAAGTCCAGTCCACCGACGGCGACCGTGCCGTCGGGGAAACTCTTGGTCACGCCCTCGAAGCGGATCACCGCCCGACCCTCTCACACGGGGTGTGACAGCGGACGCATTGCCGTCTCACCAGGTGACCCCCGGGGCCGGAAATGCTGCGCCGGGTGAGGGCGGGCCCTCGGCAGTGGTGAAGATCTTGCGGCGCAGCGGGACATCGGCCGAAAAGCACAAAGGCCCGGCCGTTGCTGACGGGGGATACAACAACGACCGGGCTCCCTCAGTGTAGGCGGACGGTGAGCGCGGACACAACATTTCCGTGCGCGGCCGAGGCAAAACCGTCATGCGAACTTGGTCTCTTGACCAAGTCGGTTTCGCCGTGGCAGCCGGCGGCTAGCGGATCGTGACCTGGCGGTTGGCCAGCCCCGAGCGTGCCGCCCGCTCCTGAGGCGTGAGCTCACCGGTGCTGGCCAACGCCTGCTCGAGCCGCTCCCCCAGCGCCGAAGCGGGGTCCTCCAGAGCCTCGGCGCCCGTGCCGGGCGCCAGGTCCCACACCGGGACCAGCAGCCCGTGGGCGCGGAACATCCCGACCAGCCGGGAGTCGTCGACGAGCCGGTCCTCCCCCGCCGCGTGCAGCCGGGCAAAGGCGTCCAGCAGCTCGTCCTCCTCGTGCGGCATCACCCACCGCAGGTGTTCCTTGGAGCCGGCCTCGGTCCAGTAGGCGGCCTCGACCGTGGTCAGCCGTTCGGTCGGGGACGCGGCCTCGTTGGCCTGCTGCAGTCCGGCCGCCAGCTGGCCGTCGGCGTCGTCCAGGTCGGAGATCCAGAAGTCGAAGGTCTGGTGCACCTGAACCCGCAGGGGTTCGTCGGCGAGCACGTCCTGGAGCCGGGGCCCCTCGCCCGGAGGCTCGGTGAGCCCTACGAAGGCGCCTGGCTCTGCCTCGTAGGACTTGAGCAGCACCGCCGCGAGGTCGCGACTGGGATCCCCGAAGGCGTGCTGGACCTGCAGCCCCAACCAGACCGAGCCGTCCTGACGCACCAGGGCCGGCGCCGCCATCGGCAGCAACGTGCACAGCCTCACCGGCCGTGTGCTGTCGGGCACGGCGTCAGCCACCAGAGTCAGATCCGCGGTGGCCGCCGGCACCAGCTCGCGCAACGCCACCAGGTCGCACTCGGCGCGCAGCCCACCGAAGGGACGCCGGACGGCGACCGGCGTCGCCCCCTGCTCCCCTCCGTGGCAGTGCTTGTAGCGCCGCCCCGACCCGCAGGGGCACGGCTGGCGAGGCCCCACCGCCCCCGTCGAACCGTCAGTCGTCTGCGCGGCCCGAGAACGGTCGCGTGATCGCTTGCCCATGACGCGGAGGCTACCCGGCGGCCGACCCGCGGCTGCTGGGCCTGGGGTGCCTGCCGTGCCGGGACTGCCGGGCTGGTCGTCAGGAGGCGGGGTCGTCGAGGGGGATCCGCACGCTGACGGTCGTCCGGCCCCGCTGGTCCTCGACCCACCACCGTTCGACCAGGGCGTCGACGATCGAGAGACCACGCCCAGAGACCGCACCGTCGGCGGCGTCCACAAGCTCGGGAGAGGTGCCTGACCCGCCGTCACTCACCGAGATGACCAGGTCGTCGTCGTCGAGGAACCAGGAGACGCTGAGGTGGTTGACGGGGAGCGGATGAGCGTGCCGCACGCTGTTGCCGACCAGCTCGGAGATCACCACCCGGGCGTCGTCGAGGGTCTCGCCGGCGAACCCGCGTTGCTGCAACCAGTCCCGGAGCTCGTGTCTCACCAGTGATGCGGAGGGAGCCTGGAACGGGACTTTGAAGTTCACGCCGTCCCGCCTCTCCACCGACATCACCATCCTTCCCGCCCACGAAAACGGTTCGGGTCCACGCTCCTGGTTTTCCCTTCACCCTTTCGGGTCAAACGCTGCCAGCAAGGAAAGCAGGTGGGCGGGGCGGTCGGTGATCACCGCCTCGACCCCCAGGCTGAGACAGAGCTCGAGCTCCTCGGTGGTGTTGACCACCCAGACCCGGATGCGACGGCGGTCGTCGACAAGACGCTGCCCGAGCCCGCGACGACGCTGCAGCTCCTTGATGCCGGGTCCCGCGATCCAGTCGGTGCCGAGCATGGGCTTGGTCATCCGCCACGACTGCCCCTCGATGAGGAGGACCACCTCGGTCTCGGGCGCCAGTCGCCGTACCCGCGTCAGCGCCACCCCCGAGAAGCTCATCACCTGCACCGGCGACTTCCTCCCGAGCCAGTCGAACTCGTCCAGCAGCCGGACCAGGGAACGCTCGACCAGACCGGCAAAGCGGGTGGGGTGCTTGGTCTCGATGGCGACCTCGACCCTGCGGTCGTAGTCACGCACCACCTCGAGCAGCTTGGCGAGGGTCAGGACGCCTTGCGCGTCCCGCTGCGGCTCCTCGGCCTCGTCGTCGAGGTCGGCCCACGGGTGCTTCCAGGTCTCGGCATCCAGCTCACCGAGCTGCTCGAGCGTCATCGTCGACACGACGCCGCGAGAGTTCGTGGTGCGATCGACCCGTCGGTCGTGCACGCAGACCAGGTGACCGTCGGCGGTGAGCCGGACGTCGCATTCCACCCCCTGGGCACCCTCGTCGAGCGCTGCCACGTAGGCATCCAGCGTGTGCTCGGCATTCGTCGCGCTGGCACCCCGGTGCGCGATCACCAAGGGGACGCCGTCCCGCCTGTCCATGTCGCCATGGTGGCAGCCTCGGCCCCGGGCCGCATGCCGGGCGCATGCCGGGCCGTCCGGCGCGTCACGCGCCGTGGTGCTCCAGCGCGGCCACCAGCGCCTCCCGGGAAGGCGACCGGCTCGCCCCGAGGAGCACCCGCAGCAGCACTCGCGACTTCAGGGCACCGAGCCGGCCGGTCGGGAGCACCCCCCGCGACCGCAGGTCCGAGCCCGAGCCCGGCCCCCCGTAGGTGCGCACCGCGACTGCCCCTGCTCCGGTGCGCGACGCCAGAGCCACCGGGATGCGCGCCGCAGCCTTCCCCAGCACCTCGGCCACCGCAGGCCGCACCTGCCCGGCGCCGAACCCCTCGACCACCAGGCCTTCCGACAGGTCGGCCGCCGCTCGGTAGAGCCGGGGGGAGTCGTCGAGCGAAGCCCGCACCAGGGCGATCTCCGGGAGCCTGACGGGGGTGGCGAGCACCTCGCGGCGCGGTAGCCGCGCACCCAGGACCGGGACCCCCTCCTCCATCCGGCCGACCGGACCGAGGTCCGGCGACACGAACGCCCGCGGGGACGAGGTGTGCCGTTTGGCGACGTACCGGGCGGCGTGGATCTCGTCCCCGACCGTCACCAGCACGCCCAGGTCACGTCCGGCCGTGGACCCGGCGACCTCGACCGCGGCCAGCAGGTTGGCCGGCCCGTCGGCACCCGGCATGTCCGGGGAGCGCATCGCGCCGGTGACCACGAAGGCGTGGGGATGACGCCACAACAGGTCCCACAGGTACGCCGTCTCCTCGAGGGTGTCGGTGCCCTGCACCACGACCACTCCGTCCGCTTCGCCGCGACGTACTGCTTCGTCGGCGCGTCCCAGCGTCTCCAGGCAGGTCTCGAACGTGAGCGCGGAGCTGTCCACGTGGGCCACGTCGACGGCGTCCACCTCGATGTGGTCGAGCGACGGCAGTCGGTCGAGCAGGTCTGCGCCGGTGAGGTCGGGCGCCAGCTGACCACGGCCGCCCCTCCGACCGGTCGTCGACCCGGTCATCGAGATGGTGCCGCCGAGGAAGAGGACCAGCACGCGCATGACGTCACTCAACCACCTGGCAGAGGGGGCGGGATTCGAACCCGCGGCTGACATCACTGCCAGCGACCGCTTTCAAGGCGGTTCCGATAGGCCACTCCGGCACCCCTCCGAGGCGCACCCGCGCTGAGCCTTTCCAGCGCCACGGCAACGGCCGCGCCCCTCAGGATCCTACGAGGCGGGGCTCGGCGATGCCGGTCAGGCGGTTGCGCAGGGACGGGTTCTCGCGACGAGCGGCCTCGATGACGTCCCGGCGCACCTCGGCGACCGCGACCTCCTCGTCCTCGCCGGCCTCGGCGAGCACGTCGCCCCGCGCGTCGACGACCATCGAGTGGCCGCAGTAGCGCGGGGCCGGCTGCGCTGCGGCGGCGACGTAGGCGAGGTTCTCGACGGCTCGAGCCAGCAGCAGCGTGCGCCAGTGGACGACCTTGCGCTCTCCCGCCACCCAGGCTGCCGGACACACCAGGAGGTCGGCGCCGGCCCTGCTGTAGGCGCGCGCGAGCTCGGGGAACCGCAGGTCGTAACAGGTCATCAGCGCGACCTGGAACCCGCCGACCTCCACGGCCACCGGGACCGGAGGACCGGCCTGGATGCGGTCCGACTCCCGGTAGCCGAAGGAGTCGTAGAGGTGGATCTTGCGGTACGACGCCCGCAGTCCCTGGCCATCGACCACCACCAGGGTGTTGTAGGGCGGTCGTCCAGCGTCCTCCGCCCGCTCGAGCATGCCGGCGACCCACGTTCCGCCGTGCTCGGCAGCGCGCGCGACCAGCTCGCGGACGAACGGCCCGTCGAGGGGTTCGGCGTCAGGAGCCAGCTCCTCGTCGGGACGGCCCAGGTCGCGCTGCATCACCTCGGGCCACACCACGAGGTCCGCCTCGGGCACCTCGACCTCCCGCAGCCGGTTCCGGTTGACCGCGGGGTCCGTCGATGCCGCGGCCTGCACGACGGCCACCCGGAGCTCACCCCGGGACCACGGACACCGTGCGCGTCGTCGCGGGCCTGGTCGGGCTGGTGCTCAGGCATGCCACCCAGGGTGCCACGCCTGTGCGGGAGCAGTCCCGACCGGCAGACTGTCGGGGTGACCCACCTCGACCTGTCGCGCGGCCCGGGAGGGCGCCCCTCGGTGCCTGGGCGGGTCGGTGCGGTCGTGCTCGCCGGTGGCTCCGCGGCGCGCATGGGAGGGATCGACAAGGCCGGGATCGAGCTCGACGGCGTCACGCTGCTCGAACGCGCGCTGGCTGCGACGATGACGGCCTTCGAGGTGGTGGTCGTCGGCGAGCAGGTGCCGACCAGCCGGCCCGTGACGTGGACGATGGAGGACCCACCGGGGGGAGGTCCCGCGGCCGGACTCCTGACCGGGCTCGGCTGCTTCCTGCGGTCACCGGAGCTGGTGCAGGTGCTCGCGGTGGACATGCCGCAGGTCTCTCCGGGCACGTTCGCCCGGCTGGCCGAGGCTCTCGGCGGCCCAGCGAGTGACCCCCTGGACGGCCTGGCGTCCACCGCGGCCTACGACGCGGCACTGCTGGTCGATGACTCGGGGCGGAGACAGCCGCTGTGCGGGGTCTACCGGCGCGACCCCCTGCTGGCCGCGGCGCCAACGGCTGCGGAGGAGTGGCACGGGTTGCCGGTCCACCGGCTGGTCCAGCCGTTGCGGGTGGTCGAGGTGGCGGCTCGCGGCGCCGAGCCCCGCGACGTCGACACGTGGAGCGACCTTCGCGCGATCCGGGAAGCACGGCAGGGCTGAGCGACTGGACGGGCAGCGCCCGTGGATGAAGGGGGTGGCATCGCCCGTGGATGGCGCGGATGGAGGGAAAATGCCGCGGAGAGTTGCCGAGTCGCCCCCCGGGGGGCAAGGCTGTGGCCCGTGAACCTCCACGACTGGATCGACGAGCTGTGCGACGCCCTCGATCTCGAGGTCGAGGTCGACGAGGGCCTGATCCTCGATGTCGCACGGGAAGCCGCCCACCGCGTCGAGCGCCCCGCTGCTCCGGTGAGCACGTTCCTGCTGGGCTACGCCTCCGCGTTGGCGGGCGGATCCGCGGCACGGACGGAGGAGCTCGCCGGCAGCGCGCTCGAGCTCGCGGCGAAGTGGGAGGGCGGCGAGTCGATCGATGCCGACGTGCCGGTCGACGACAGTGAGCTCGACGGCGTGGACTTCGGCGACGAGGAGGAGTGAGTCCCCCCTCCACCCGACCGGGACGCGTCCTACTGTGGGGTCCATGCATGCTGTGATCGCCACCGCTGACGGGGGACCCGAGGTGCTCGAGGTCCAGGAAAGGCCGGACCCGTCCGCGGGCGCCGGTGAGGTCGTGCTCGAGGTCGCCGCGACCGCGGTGAACCGCGCCGACCTGCTCCAGCGGCAGGGCCTGTACCCACCACCGCCGGGCGCCTCGGACGTCCTCGGTCTCGAGTGCAGCGGCCGGGTGTCGGAGGTCGGCGAGGGTGTCGACCACCTCACCCCGGGGGACGAGGTCTGCGCCCTGCTGTCCGGCGGCGGCTACGCCGAGAAGGTGGTCGTGCCCGTCGGGCAGGTGATGCCGCTTCCCGGCACCGTCGACGTGGTCACCGCGGCGGCGCTGCCGGAGGTCGCGTGCACGGTCTGGTCCAACGTCTTCATGGTCGCCGGCCTGCAGCCCGGTGAGACGTTCCTGGTGCATGGCGGCGCGGGCGGTATCGGCACGTTCGCGATCCAGCTCGCCTCCGCACTCGGCGCCCGCGTCGCGTGCACGGCCGGGAGCGAGCCGAAGCTCGAGGTCTGCCGCAGCCTCGGGGCCGACATCGCGATGAACTACCGCGAGCACGACTTCGTCGAGGAGCTCGAGCAGGCCACTGACGGGCACGGCGCCGACGTCATCCTCGACAACATGGGCGCCAAGTACCTCGGCCGCAACCTGGCTGCGCTGGCGACCAACGGCCGGCTCGTCATCATCGGGATGCAGGGCGGCACCAAGGGTGAGCTCGACATCGCCACACTGCTGCGCAAGCGCGCAGCCGTCATCGCCACCGCGCTGCGCTCCCGGCCGCCGGAGGAGAAGGCCGCGATCTGCGCCGGCGTGGTCGAGCACGTCTGGCCCCTGGTGGCCGAGGCCCGGGTGCGGCCCATCGTCCACGAGACGGTTCCCTTCGCCGAGGCGGCCACGGCACACCGCCTGCTCGAGGACGGGGACAGCATCGGCAAGGTGCTCCTGGTGCCGTAGGGCGCCGACCGGCGGGGAGACCTGCTGCCCCTGCTGCTGCTCGGAGCCTCCGGCATCAGCCCTGCCCGGCGCTGGCCACGCCCGCTCAGTAGGGTTGGGCGTATGGAGCAGCAGCAGCCGACCAGCGGGGCCGAGAGCACCGAGACCCAGCAGGACGGGGCCGAGACCCCCGTGGCGCCCCGGACGGTGGTCATCGGCCCCGACGGCATGGCCGTCAGCGGGCCGTCCGGCGACCAGGGCGACGGCGAGGACGGCGAGGAACGCCACTTGACCGACCTCGTGGAGCAGCCGGCCAAGGTGATGCGCATCGGCGGCATGATCCGGCAGCTGCTCGAGGAGGTGAAGGCCTCCCCGCTCGACGAGGCAGCCCGCACCCGACTGGCCAGCATCTACGAGTCCTCGATCAAGGAGCTCGAGCAGGGCCTGGCCCCCGAGCTGATCGAGGAGCTCGAGCGGCTCTCCCTGCCCTTCACCTCCGAGACGCCCTCCGAGCCCGAGCTGCGGATCGCCCAGGCGCAGCTCGTCGGTTGGCTGGAGGGGCTGTTCCACGGCATCCAGACCGCGATCTACGCCCAGCAGATGGCAGCCCGGGCCCAGCTGGAGCAGATGCGTCGAGCCCTCCCCCCCGGTGTGCAGCAGGCGTTGGCCCAGCAGGGCGGCCAGGGCGGGCACCCGAGCGCCCAGGGCGGCGAGGAGGACGGCCACGAGCCCCGCCGGGGCGGCATGTACCTCTGACGCAGCCCGAGCCCGGGAGCTCAGCCGGAGCTCAGCCAGGGCCGGGGTGCTTGCGTCCGGGCACCCCGATGCCCCAGGCTGTGAACCATATTGGTCTGATCTGGACCAGGCCAGCAGCGGTCAGCCCGCGGGGGCGAGAGCACAGGAGCGCAGCATGCGACAGACGTCGGCCGAGATCGACCACGCCATCCTCGACATCGCAGCTGGCATCTTCGCCACGCATGGCTACGCCCACAGCTCGGTGCAGCAGATCGCGGACGCGGTGGGCTACTCCAAGCCCGGTCTGCTCCACCGCTTCGGCAGCAAGGACGCGCTCTACGGGGCGGTGCTCGCGGAGGTCTCCGAGACCGTGCACGACGTCGTCACGCTGGCCGAGAAGCACACCGGCGCCGACGACCAGCTGGCCCGCGTGATGGAGCGCGTCACCCGACGGGCGCTGGACCGTCCGGGCATGGTGCGGATGATGCTGCGGGCCTTCGAGCCCGCCGCTCAGGATCCGGGCCTGGAGGAGGTCCAGGCATCGGCGTACCGGCTGGTCGACAGCCTCGACCGTCCCATGAGCACCCCGGGCGAGCGGCTGCGCATCGTGCTCGGCCTCGAGCTGATCGTCACAGCCGCCATGACCCAGCACTCCCGGGTGGACACCGACCTGCACGTGCCCTCCAGCGAGCTGGTGCCGCTGCTGGTCTCGCTCTCCACGCACGTCGTGGCGGGGCCGGTCGCCGGCTACGCCTCCCTCGACCTCACCTCGCGACAGTCCTGACCGACTCCACACCACCCGCGGGTGCCCCGGCCCGCGCCGATCGCGTCCGAGGGTCACGCCGTCCGACGCGCGGGACGGCGGACGAGCCAGAACGCAGCGGCGGCCAGGGCGACGACGACGCCGGCGCCCATCCCGAGGTAGGACCAGGCCGAGACCGGCAGGTCCGCCGGACCTCCGGGCGCGGGATCCTGTCCCTCCGGGGCGGCGGCCGGCTGCCCCTCGCCACCCGAATCACCGGCGGCACCGTCGGTCACGACCGGGTCGCCGTCGGTGTCCAGCACCCGCTCCAGCTGGGCCCGCTTCACCATGCCGGTCCCGCCGCACAGGCTGGCCGAGTGCGGTGGCCGTTCGCCCTGGAGGAAGAAGACGTACGCCTCGCCTTCCTCGATTCCTTCGAGGCCGCACGCCGCGCTCGAGGCACTGCTGTCGACCTGGACGTGCTGGGTCGCCGCGCCCTTGTAGACGCGCTCCACGTCGAGCAGATAGTGCGCCCCACCGATCGCGCTGGGCGGTACCTGGGCGTGGTCGACTCGCGCCCACACCACGACATCGGCCCACTCGACATACTGCCGGGGTCCCCCCGCCACGCACGAGCAGGCGTAGGCCGGGCCCGGCGCGACCAGCACGAGCCCGCCGGCGACGACCAGGGCGGCAAGCAGGGCCCCCAGGTACGCGCGTGGTGTCCTCATGCCGGTCGGACGCATGCCGCGCAGCGTCGGTTCCCTCATCGGAGGAACAGGTCCTCGAGGACCTGCGCGACGCCGTCCTCGTCGTTGCGCGGGGCCACCCGGTCGGCCGCCTCGAGCACGGTGGGGTGCGCGTTGTCCATGGCGTACGACGTGCCCGCCCAGCGCAGCAGCGCGACGTCGTTGGGCATGTCACCGAAGGCGATCACCTGCTCCGGCGCGATCCCTCGCTCGGCGCAGAGCAGCTCCAGGGTCGTCGCCTTGGTGACTCCGGGGGCGCTCATCTCGACCAACGCCCCCAACGAGGACCAGGTGGTGGTGAGGTCGCTCCCCACGGCCGCCTCGACCCTCGACCAGTAGTCCGCCGGGGCCATCCGGTCGTGCAGTGCCAACAGCTTGACCACACGGTCCTCGTCGAAGATCTCCTCAAGCTCGGCGACGCGGAGCTCGGGGACGCGGTCGTCGTCGGGCCGGGGCCGGAACGTCGGCTCCTTGCCGAAACCATCGGTGCGTTCGACGGCGAAGGTGGTGCCGGGGACCGTCTCCCGCAAGGTCTCCGCAGCCAACAGGCCCACGGCACGGGGGATCGGGCGCACCCGGGCGATCCGGTGCCGGGCGACGTCGTAGACGATCCCCCCGTTGCTGCAGACCGCCAACCCGTGGTCCCCCACGTGGCGCCACAGCGCGTCCATCCACCGCACCGGCCGCCCCGTCACGAAGACCACGAGAAGGCCCCGTCGTTCGAGCTCGTCGATGACGGCGCGGGTGCGGTCGGTGACCGTCCCGTCGGTGTGCAGCAGGGTGCCGTCGAGGTCGGTGGCCACCAGCCGCACCTCGCTCGGATCGACACCTCGGCGGCTCACGTCCCGAACCAGCGCTCCAGCTCCAGCGCCGCGCCGTCCGCCTCGACCCGGGCGGTGACATCGTCGGCTGCCTGCTTCACCTCGTCGGGTGCCTGGCCCATCGCGACCCCGCGGCCGGCCCACCGCAGCATCTCGATGTCGTTGCGCCCGTCGCCGATGGCCAGCACGTCCTGGCCCGCGACGCCGAGCCGGCGACAGACCGACTCGAGCCCCGAGGCCTTCGAGACACCGTCGGGGGCGAGGTCGAGCCAGGCCGTCCATCCGATGAAGTAGTTGATGCTGTGCAGGCCGACCTTGTCGGCGAGCTCGACGAAGTCCTGCTCCGAGGAGTTCGGGTCGCGGATGATGACACGGGTCACCGGGTGGCGCACCAGCTCCTCGACCGACTGCAGGGTCATCTCGCCGGTGATCTCACCGTCGGGGAAGTGCCGGTTGACGCGGTAGCCCACGCCGATCTCCTCCACCGCCACCAGCGCCTGCGGCATGTGGTCCAGCAGCTCGCGCACCACCTGTGAGGCGTCGAAGGTGACCGTGTCGAGCACTTCCACCGGCGGGTAGCAGAAGGTCACCGACCCGTTGGAGGCGACGGCGAGCACCTGGCCGGCGTCCCGCTCGAGGTCGAGCATCTCCAGCACCCCGGTGATGCCGAAGGTGGACCGGCCCGTGGCCAGCACCACCGGCACTCCTGCGGCGACGACGCGGTCGACCGCGGACCGGACCCGGTCGGAGATGGTCTCCTCCACCACGCTCGACCCGTGCGGGGACTGGAACAGCGTCCCGTCGATGTCGAGAGCCACCGCCTTCGGAAGCCACCCGTCCCCGGTCCCGAGGTCTCTCACGCGGTCACCGGTTCCAGGACCTCGCGCCCGCCGACGTGGGGGCGCAGCGCGGCCGGGACGCGGACCGAGCCGTCGGCCTGCTGGTGAGTCTCCAACAGCGCCACGATCGTGCGGGTCATCGCGCACAGGGTTCCGTTGAGGGTCGCCACGTGGCGGGTGCCCTCGGCGGTGCGGGTCCGGATGTCGAGTCGCCGCGCCTGGAAGTCGGTGCAGTTGGAGGTCGAGGTGAGCTCGCGGTACCTCCCCTGGGTGGGGATCCACGCCTCGCAGTCGAACTTGCGCTGCGCGGACAGGCCGAGGTCACCGGCGGCCACGTCGATGACTCGGAACGCCAGCTCCAGCTTGCCGAGGAACTCCCGCTCCCACGCCAGCAGTCGCTGGTGCTCGGCGAAGGACTCCTCGACCGTGGTGTAGGTGAACATCTCGACCTTGTCGAACCAGTGCACCCGGATGATGCCGCTGGTGTCCTTGCCGTAGGAGCCTGCCTCCTTGCGGTAGCAGGGGCTGTAGGCGACGTAGCGCCGTGGCAGCACGTCGAGGTCGAGGATCTCGTCGCTGTGGTACGCCGCCATCGGCACCTCCGAGGTGCCGACGAGGTAGAGCTCCTCCCCCTCGATGCGGTAGACGTCGTCCGCGGCCTGTCCGAGGAAGCCGGTGCCCTCCATCGCGCGCGGCCGTACCAGCGCCGGGGGGATGACGGGGGTGAACCCGGCGGCGCGAGCCTGCTCCATGGCGAGGTTGAGCAGCGCGAGCTCGAGCTCGGCGCCGACTCCGGTGAGGTAGTAGAAGCGAGCGCCGGAGACCTTCGCGCCCCGCTCGATGTCGATCGCTCCCAGCATCCGCCCGAGCTCGACGTGGTCGCGGGGCTCGAACCCCTCGGCCGCGAAGTCACGTGGGGTGCCGACGTGGTCGAGGACCACGAAGTCGTCCTCCCCGCCCGCCGGAGCCTCGGGCGCCGCCGGGTTGGGAATCGAACGCACCAGGTCGGCATAGACCCGCTCGGCTTCGCCCTGCGCGGCCTCTGCCTCCTTGACGGCGGATGCCAGGGCTTTCGTGCGCGCGAGCAGCTCCTGCTTCTCGTCGGGCTCGGCTCGCGGGATCTGCTTGCCGAGGGTCTTCTGCTCGGCCCGCAACAGCTCGAAGTCCGCGATCGCCCGGCGTCGTCGTTCGTCTGCGGTCACCGCCTCGTCGACGACGGCCGTCGGCAGGCGACGTCGCTCCTGGGCCTCACGGATGAGGTCGGGGTCGTCGCGCAGCAGCCGGGGGTCGATCACCTGGTCATGCTAGCGACGGCCCCGGGACAGGCTCTGGCGGTGCCGCGCCACGCTCGGCCGGACCCACTTGGGATACTTGTCCGGTTCCGGCCACGACGGGTGCTCCCGTCCCGACCACGAGGGTGCCATGACGTTCAGCCTGCACGCCCGCCGGCGCCAGCTGGCGGGGCTGGTGGCGGCGTTGCTGGTCCTGCTGGCAGCGACGTACACCGTGGCCGCTCACCCTGCCCTCGTGGACGACCTCGACGTGTGGGTCGGCGAGCCCTTCGCGGCGTACAGCGACCGCCACGCCGGTGTGGAGGACGCCGCACGCTTCGTCGCCGAAGCCTTCCGCTACCTGCCGCTGCTGATCTACACGCTCGTGTTGGTCGGCATCCTGGCCCTGAGGCGTTTCCCCCGTCCGGCCCTGTGGGTTCTCGGCGTCATGCTGCTCACGCTGGTCTCGACGGTCACGTTGAAGGCCGTGCTGGCCCGGCCGCGGCCCGACTACGCCCACATGCAGCTCGCGGACGGGGCGTTCCCCTCCGGGCACTCCTCCGGCAGCGCGGCGCTGGCCGGGTGCGGGATCGTGCTGGCCTTCCTGTTCCTGCGCCGCCGCAACCACCGCCGCTTCGTGGTGGCGGCGGCTGTGGCGCTCGCGCTGCTCATCGGCCTCGACCGGCTGCTGCTCGGGGTGCACGGCATCACCGACGTCATCGCCGGCTACGCGTTGGCTGCCACGGTGGTGCTGGGCGCGGCGCTCGCCGTCGACCCCACCCCGCGGGCCAAGCCGGTCGACCCCCTGCCTACGGCGCTGCCCGGGACCAACGAGCTGCTGGTCATCCTCAACCCGGTCAAGCTCGAGAACAACGAGGCGTTTCGCCGGCTGCTCGACGCGCGGGCCCGTGAGCTGGGCTTCAACCGGCCCATCTGGACGGAGACCACGATCGCGGATCCCGGGCACTCGATGGCTCGCAAGGCGATCGAGCTCGGCGTCGACCTGGTGGTCGTGTGCGGCGGCGACGGCACCGTCCGCACCGTGTGCGGCGAGCTCGCCGGGAGCGGCATCCCGGTCGGAGTCGTCCCGGCGGGCACCGGGAACCTGCTGGCGCGCAACCTCGACCTGCCGCTCTACCTCAACGCCGCGATCGAGGTGGCGCTGAACGGACAGGACCGAGCAATCGACCTCGTGCACATCGAGGGCGACGGGATCGGCGAGCGTGAGCACTTCCTGGTCATGGCGGGCCTGGGCTTCGACGCCGCGATCATGGGCGGGGTCAACGAGCAGATCAAGGCCAAGGTCGGCTGGCTGGCCTACTTCGTCTCCGGCATCCGCAACATCATGTTCCCCGCGGTACGTCTGGAGATCTCGGTCGACGACGCTCCTGCCACCAAGCACTGGGCGAGGACCGTGGTGGTGGGCAACGTGGGCTTCCTCCAGGCCGGCCTGCCGCTGCTGCCCGACGCCACCATCGACGACGGCCGGCTCGACGTCGTGCTGATCAACCCGGCTCGCTTCCTGCACTGGCTGCGCGTCGTCTTCCGGGTGCTGTCACGGGGGAAGAAGCTCGACGACACGGTCAACCGGATGACGGGCCGCAGCGTCACGATCCGGACCCATGGTGAGACCCCACGCCAGATCGACGGCGATGCCATCGAACCCGGGCAGGAGATCCGGTGCGAGGTGCTGCACGGCAGGTTGCTGGTGCGCGCCCCTCGGTGAGCGCGTCCTACTGCCGGCGCCTCAGCTCGAAGACCTTGATCTCGCGATCGGTCCGCTCGGCGTACGTGGCGTAGTTGGGCCAGGTCTCGACCATGTGCGACCAGGCCTTCTCCCGGTCCTGGCCCTGGAGCCGACGGGCCTGCATGTCGCGGGCGCTGCCCTTGACCTCGATCCGGCAGTCGGGGTTCGCCTCGAGGTTGAGCACCCAGACCGGCTGCTTCTCAGCCCCCCAGTTGGATCCTGCGATGAGCCAGTCGCCCCCACGGGGCACCGCCAGCAGCGGGATCGTGCGCCAGACCCCGGACTTGCGCCCGCGCACGCTCAACCTCAGGTTGGGCAGGCCTGCGATGTCGAGCAGCGTGTAGCGACCCCGGGTGAGCCGTTCGACCTGCTGGTCGGTCCAGACGATCTGAGGGAGGAACCTCGGCAGGAACGACAGCTTGCCGACACGGACGGCGAGCGGAGTGAGCAGACCCATGGGCGGTCATGCTAGGGCTTCGTTGGTGACCTAACGCTCTCGGGCGGCCTCGAGGGCCTTGTCCTCCTCGGGCGACAGCGGCTGCTCGCAAGCCCAGCCGTCGAGGGCCTTGGCGTAGGAGCGGGCGTCCGACCGGCCGTGGATCGAGGTGAGCACCACCCCGGTGCCGGACTCGTCGACCAGCGCCATCGACCACGACATCCGCCCACCCATGTCGCCGAAGGCGTCGTAGCGCACGATCACCGGACGCCGCAGCGCTCGGGCGGCGCTGCGGCGCAGCCGTTCCACCTCGGCGCGCAGGCCGGCCACGTCGGTCGGCAAGGGCGAGTCCGCGTCATGACCGCGCCCACGCCCGGCCTTCATGACGAGCAAGACGACCCCGAGAGCAGCGAGCGCGACCAGCAGCGCGATCAGGGCGAGGACGACGGCTCCGGACATCGCGATCAGGGTAGGGCGCGGGTCAGCGCCCCTCGCGCAGGCGCGCCAACCACTCCATCGCGTTGTTGAACTCCTCGTCGGTGGTGCCGGGCCGGATCTGGGGCGCCTTGCCGTCGTGGCGCTCGTACGACCCCAGGTAGCGCACGTCGGCGCACACCCGGCGCAGCCCCATCAGACCCTCGCCGACCCGCCGGTCCTCGACGTGGCCCTCGGCGTCGATGGAGAAGCAGTAGTCGCCCAGGGCCGCACCCGTGGGACGGGACTCGATCCGGGTGAGGTTCACCCCGCGCGTGGTGAGCTGCTCCAAGATCTCCAGCAGCGCGCCCGGGTGGTCCTGACGCATGAAGGCGACCAGGCTCGTCTTGTCGCGTCCGGTGGGCGGCCTGGGACGACCGGGACGGGTGACAAGCACGAAGCGGGTGACCGCGTCGGGGTTGTCGCCGATTCCGGTCGCCAGCGTCTCCAGCCGGTAGTGCTCGGCGGCAAGAGGGGCGGCGATCGCGGCGTCCCAGGTCGTCGGCTGACTCGGCTCCACCAGTGCCGCCGCGGCCGCCGCCGTCGAGGCGGTGTGGACCACGCGGGCGTTCGGCAGACGGGCTGCGACCCAGTGACGCGTCTGGGCCTCGGCGTGGGGGTGCGTCCCGATGGTGGCGACCTGGTCGAGCTGCATGCCCGGTCGCACCAGCAGGGAGAACGCCACCGGCACCGTCAGCTCCGCGGTGATCATCAGGGGGGCCCCGGTGGCGAGCTCGTCGAGCGTCACCGGCACCGACCCCTCGACCGAGTTCTCGATCGGGACCACCGCCCCGTCGGAGCGGCCCTCGCGCACGTCGTCGAGGGCCACCGTCACGGTCGCGCACGGGACCGACTCGGCGTCGGCGGCCTCGGGCATGCTGCGCAGCGCCTGCTCGGTGAAGGTGCCGAGGGGCCCGAGGAAGGAGAACCTCCGACCGGCCGGCTCCGTCGCCGTCATGGCTGCTCCCTCACGTCTCGTCGTCACCAGTTCCGGTTGGAAAGGTACTACCGGCCACGTCGACGAGGACGCGCGCCAGGAGGACCCGACGAGAACGAGGTCCCGCCGGACCTGCCGACGGGACCTCGTGGGGCGTGACGGGCTCAGCCCTTGGGGTAGGCGCTGTCCTCGCGCTTGGCGTCGCCCTTGGCCTTCTGCTGCACCGTGTCGGCGGCGCCGCTCACCTTGTCCTTGACCACGGGGGCGGCTTCCCTGGCGCTCTCGGCAGCCTTCGAGGCACCCTCCTGCACCCGCGGGTCGTTCTTGGCCTTCATGGTCAGGTCGCGGATCTGCTCGTAGCGTTCGCGGCCGGCGGCCGCTCCGGCGACGTACCCGAGGGCGAACCCGAACAGCAGGATCAGCTTCTTCATGTCGTGCTCCTTCTTCGGTCCAGTGCTTCGGTCTAGGAGTTGTGGTTCTCGTACTTCGCAGCGATCAGTCCGTCAGGGTCGGCCTGCTCGCGGATCTGTCGACCCAGCTCGATGTCCTCCTGCTCCTTCTCGTGGGACTTCTCGATCTTGTGATGGTCGCGCATCGGCAGCTGGAGCTCGGCCTCGGCGGGAATGCCGGCCTGGAGCTGGCGCCCGCGTTCGAGCTCGGAGTCCACCTCGGCGCCGAAGAGCAGCGCCAGGTTGGTGATCCACAACCACAGCAGTGCGACGATCACCCCGGCGATGGAACCGTAGGTCTTGTCGTAGCTGGAGAAGTTGGCCACGTAGAACCCGAAGCCGACCGAGGCCAGCACCCAGATCAGGATCGCGATCGCAGCCCCCACCGAGATCCATCGGAACTTGGGCTGCTTCACGTTGGGTGTGAAGTAGTAGAGCATCGCGACCACGAGCATCACCACCAGGCCCAGGACGGGCCACTTGGCGACGTTCCACATCGCTACGGCCTCCGAGCCGAGGCCGAGCGTGTTGCCGATGGACTCGGCCAGCGGGCCGGAGACCACGAGCATCAACAGGACGGTCGCCGACAGCAGGACCGCGACGAGGGTGATGAGTATCTGCAGAGGACGCAGCTTCCAGAACGGCCGACCCTCGTCGATCTCGTAGATGCGGTTCATCGCCCGGCTGAAGGCACCGACGTAGGCGCTCGCAGACCACAACGCACCCAGCAGTCCGACGATCAGCGTGAGGCCGGCCGCCTGCGACGCGGCCATGCCGGTGAGCACCGGCTCCACCGCCTCGATGGTGCTGGTGGCCACCAGGGGCTGCAGCACCTCGATCACGGTCTCCACGGCTTGGTCCGCCTGACCCACGACCCCCAGGATCGAGGTCAGCGCGAGCGCTGCGGGGAAGATCGCGAGCACCGAGTAGTAGGTGAGCGCCGCAGCCGAGTCGGTGCACTGGTCCTCCATGAACTCGCGCACCGTCTTGCGGGCGACGTACTTGCGCGAGCGCTTGTCGAGGTCGGCCGGGTTGTCGGGCTTGATGTCGGCGTCGACGGCAGGGACGTCTCCTGGCGCGCGGCCATGACCTCGAGCCTCAGACTGGGACGACGCGCCACCGGCGCCTGAGGTCATCGGGTGCGCCGCCACCACACGAACGCTACGACGCCGGCCACGACCAGCACGGCGGCACCGACCATCTCGGGCCGGGGCTTGCCCGTGTCCGTCGTCGCGCGGTCCTTTGCCTCGGCGACCTTGTGCTGGGCCTGGGACTTCACATCGAGCTTGGCACTGAGTGCGTCGATGGTCTCGGCCAGGTCCTCGCGCTGCTGCTCGATGTCGGACTCGATCTCCTCCGGGGAGGTCGGCTGGCTCTCCTGGGTGCCGTCCACGGGGACCTCGTCGGACTTGCGCTTGCCGGCGTTGTCCGCCCGGGTGCTGTCGTCGCCGGTCATCGGCGCTCTCCCTTCACGGTCGCGACGTCCTGTTTGACGCCCTCCATGGCGCGCTCGGGCTTGGCCGGGGTGGCCTGGTCGACCTTGCCCTTGCCCACGACGGCGGCGATGCCGGCCGCGGCGAAGATCACCAGGGTCACGATGCCGGCGGCAGCCCACGCCGGAAGGAGCAGCGCCAGGAGGAGGATCAGGGTGGCGAACAGGGCACCGAGGCCGTACAGCGCCAGGAGGCCGGCGGCGCCGAACATGCCGACCCCGATGCCGGCCCGCTTGCCCTTCTCGGTCATCTCGGCCTGGGCCAACCGGATCTCCGAGCGAACCAGCTCGGGGATCTGCTGGCTGAGCTGCGAGACCAGCTGCCCCAGCGACTCGTCGGCGGGGTCGGGTCTCGACGGGGGTTCGTAGGTGGCGCGTGGGCTGTCGCTCATGTCCACGAGGGTTTCCTCGGTCCCGCCGGCCAAACCAGTTCGTCTTTACCAACCGGAATCTGTCCTCGGGATGGGACGCGTGCGCCGAACAGCGCCGATCGGGGTAGACAATTGGGCGCGGCCGTTCGGCCGCGCACCAAGATGCATCTCTATACCCATGGGGGTATAGTGATGGAGTGATCGGAGGAACTGTGCTCGAGATCGACATCCACGGGCTCAAGCAGAAGCTCGACGAGGACGCCGAGGCGACCCTCATCGACGTGCGCGAACCGCGGGAGTTTGCCGAGGCCCACGTGCCGGGGGCGCAGCTCATCCCCATGGGCCAGCTGCCCTCGCGGCTGGCCGACCTGCCGAAGGACCGCCCCGTCTACGTCATCTGCCGCACCGGCAACCGCAGCGGCGCGATGGGGTCCCTGCTCGACGCCCACGGCTTCGAGAGCCTCAACGTCGTCGGCGGCACGGTCGACTGGATCAAGGCCGGCCACCCCTACGAGACCGGCCTGTAAGTGAACCGCTCGGAGCCGCCGCTCCGCGCACCTTCCCCCCGAGAAAGAAGAGGAATGCACATGTGCCGACCGGTTGGCTGCAAGATCTGCGGTAAGACCACCTGGAGCGGATGCGGGATGCACGTCGACCAGGTGATGGCCGGCGTACCCCGTCAGGGACGCTGCTCCGGACACAGCGCCGAGGAACGGCGGTCGGCCGGCTCAGGGAGCTTCATGGCCAAGCTGCTGGGTCGCTGACCGGTCCTCAGCGCTCGTCCGACCGCGGCAGCGGGAACATCCGGCGGTAGGCCGGGCCCTGGGACAAGAAGTAGTCGTCGTGGTCAAGGTCACCGAACGGCTGGCCGTGACAGACGCGCACCAGGCGGTCGAGGTAGAACTCGCAGCCCGCCGCGACCGAGGGAGCCATCACCCGGTCGGCGATGCTCTGCTCCAGCATCAGGTGGCTGCCGGGGGCGGTGGCGGTCAGCTTGACGTCGAACCGCCAGCCCCTCGACGTGGCCCGGGGCTCGGAGTCGAACAACCGGACGGTCAGCTGCTCCTGGGGCACCACCTGCTCGACCGCGTAGCCGAACTCAGGGGCGTCCTTCATGGTGCCGGCGAGGTGGAAGTGGCCGGGACCATGCGACATGGGCGTGACGTGGCCCAGCCAGATCCGCAGCTTGTCGGGGTCGGTGAGCCACGCCCACACCACCACCGGCGGCACGCTGAAGGAGCGGCCCAGGCACACCGCGAAGTCGCCACGGCGGTTGAGGACCTCCCCGGTGGCCGCCGGGCCCCGGCGCTGGCGGACGACGCCCGCCCGCGACTCGCGCCGCACGATCTGCTCTGCCCCCGCTTCGCCCGATCCGTCCGATGACATCGCGCACTCCACGTGTCGACCCACCCCTACCAACCCCCCATGCTCCGGACCCCACTCCGGTTACCTGCCAGGAAAGCACCAGGACGCGTCCTTGACTAGCCCCAATGTCGTGATTTTTCCAAGTCAGGACTGATGACACTCGGCATGGCCCGAGTGAGCCATGTGCTGGGGTTGGGGGTCGTGCCCGCCCCCATGGGTGGCAGGCGGCCCCGATCGGCCAGGATGAGTCCCCCGCACCCCCGAACAGGAGCCAGCATGACACTCCAGGACGTCGCGCCCATCCAGGCGAGCATCGAGATCGAGGCCCCGCCCGCCAAGGTCTGGTCGTTGGTCTGCGACCTGCGCAACCTGACGCGCTGGAGCCCCCAGGCGTGGAAGACCTTCGTCCGGGGGGACATCGCGGTGGGGGCGAAGGCCCTGAACCTCAACAAGCGTGGCCTGCTGGTGTGGCCGACCCAGTCCAAGGTGGTCCGGCTGACCCCCGAGCAGGAGATCGCCTTCCGCGTCAAGGAGAACTACACCGTCTGGTCCTACCACCTGGAGGACCTCGGCGAGGGCCGCACCCGGCTGACCTCGCGGCGCGCGGCCCCCCAGGGCATCTCGGAGGTCTCGGTGCGGATGACCAAGCTCGTCTTCGGCGGCGTGCCGGCCTTCACCGAGGAGCTGCAGGCAGGCATGCGCCAGACACTGGTCGGGATCAAGGCGGACGCCGAGAGGCGGACCTGACCAGGAACAAATAGTCAGGTTGCCCTCCGTTTCGGGACTTAAGTCCAATATCGGGCTTCCGGGCGCCGATGGTGGAATGGAGTCACTCACCAGCCTCGGCCTGCCCCGTCGTCGCTGCGCACCCACCCTTCCTCCACCCGGGAAGTGCCTCATGATCCAACTGCCCGACCAGATCGTCTGCTCCTACTCGGCCCTCATGGACGGCGACGTCGAGGTCGCACGTCGTTCCTGCTCCCAGGACCTCGTCTGCCACGTCGGCGGGTCCCACCCGCTCAGCGGCGACTACCACGGCATCACCCAGATCGTCGACGTGGTGCGCCGGATGGGGGAGCTGGGTGGCCAGGCGTCGTTCACCCCCACCAACGTGATGACGGACGACACCGGCACCCAGATGCTCCTCGAGGGCGTCGCGATGCACGGCAGCTTCGCCCGCCACGTCATCAACCGGCTCCGCTACGAGGACGACCAGCTGACCGAGCTCTGGATCCGGCCGTTGGACCAGCGCGCCGAGGACGACTTCTGGACGGCGCGCGTGCCGCACCAGCGAGCCGGCAGGTAAGGCGGCGAAGCCCGCGGACCCCGAGAGCTGACCCGAGAGCTGACCCGCTCCCGCCGTACTCCACCTGACCACGACTCGCTTGCCCCGGCATGCCGGGCGTGGAGTGTGGGGGGCTGCCTGCGTGCGTCCGGTGGGAGACCCGGGCGGGGCTCAGACGCGGTCGCGCTGGTGGGGCGTGTGCCAGCCGGAGAGGTCAGGTCCCCCAGGCACGATGGCCGAGGGGTTGATGTCGGTCTGGACGACGTAGTAGTGGGCCTTGACCTGGTCGAAGTCGATGGTCTCGCCGAAGCCGGGGGTCTGGAAGAGGTCGCGGGCGTAGCCCCACAGCGCCGGCATCTCGACGAGCTTGTTGCGGTTGCACTTGAAGTGGCCGTGGTAGACCGCGTCGAAGCGGGCCAGCGTGGTGAACAGCCGGACGTCGGCCTCGGTGATCCGGTCGCCCATGAGGTAGCGGCGGTCGGCGAGCCGCTCCTCCAGCCAGTCCATGGCTGACCACAGCCGGTCGTAGGCGTCGTCGTAGGACTCCTGGGAGCCGGCGAACCCGCAGCGGTACACGCCGTTGTTGACCTCGGTGTAGACCCGCTGCATCACCTCCTCCATCTCCTCGCGGACGTCATCGGGCCAGAGGTCGGGCGCGTCAGGACGGTGGTGGTCACGCCACTCGAAGAAGAAGTCATGGGTGATCTGGGGGAAGTCGTTGGTCACCGCCTGCCCGGACTCGACCTCCACCATCGTGGGCACCGTGATGCCCTTGCCGTAGTCGGGGAAGCGGTTGAGGTAGGCCTCCTGGAGCCGGTGGATGCCGAGCACCGGGTCGCGCTCGCCCTCGTCGAGGTCGAAGACCCAGCTCCGCGCGTCGTGGGTGGGGCCGGCCAACCCCATCGTGACCACGTCGTGGAGGCCCAGCAGCTCACGCACGATGATGGACCGGTTGGCCCATGGGCAGGCACGCGCGGCGGCCAGCCGGTAGCGTCCGGGCTCCGCCGGCCACGTGGGCACCTCGAGCTCCCCGTGACGCGGGTCCTGGCTGATGCCCTTCTCGCGGGTGATCCGGTCCGGGATGTAGTCGGTGTCGCGCTCGAAGCTCTGTCCCGACGTGACGTAGTGGGGGATGTCGTCGGCGCCCTCGGTGCTCACCTGGCGAACCTACCCACCCTGCGGTCGCCGACCTCGTCTCGACGAGCTCGTCCGGTCCGCTCGGTCAGTCCGCTCGATGAGGGACACGGGGAGCGAGCCCCACGCGCGCGATGCTGTGGCAGCCTCGGGGCATGCGCCTGCGTCACGTCACCCCGGTCGTGCTCGTGCTGCTGCCGCTGGCCGGGTGCAGCGACCAGCAGGCCGCCGCCGAGGAGTCGGCCCAGGAGCTCGCCGCCGCGTTGGAGTCGGGCGACATCACCGACGTCGTGGACCCGCAGGCCCAGGAGGTCTACGCCGGGACGGTCGAGGGCCTCGGCGACCTCGAGCCAACCGTCGAGGTCGGTGACGTCGACCGCGAGGACGACGCCGCGACCGCGGTGCTGCGCTGGTCGTGGCCGCTGGAGCGCCAGTCCTGGGAGTACGACGCCGAGGTGACCCTGGTGCGCGACGGCGAGCAGTGGCGGCCCGAGTGGGACGTCACCGCCATCGCGCCGGACCTCGGCGACGACGAGGTGCTGGTTGCCCGGACGCTCCTGCCCGAGCGTGCGCCGATCCTCGGCGGCGACGGGAAGCCGTTGGTCAGGCCTCGCCCCGTCACCCGCTACGGCCTGGACAAGGCACGGGTCCGACCCGGGCAGGTCACCGCGAGCGCCCGGGCCGTCGCCCGCACTCTCGACATCGAGGTGAAGCCGTACGTGAAGCTCGCGCGCACCGCGGGCCCGCGTGCCTTCGTCGAAGGGCTGGTGCTGCGTCGAGCCGACGCCGGCCAGGTGCCCGGCTCGTTCTCCGACATCCCGGGGGCCGGGGCGGTCGAGGACGAATTGTCCCTGGCCCCGACGCGGGGGTTCGCAGCACCGATCCTGGGTCGGGTCGGCCCGGTGACCGCGGAGATCGTGGAGGAGTCCGAGGGTCGTTACCGCGCCGGCGACGAGGCCGGGCTCTCGGGGCTGCAGGCCCGCTACGACGAGCGACTGGCGGGGGAGCCGGGCGAGGCGGTCCTGGCCGTGCAGCCGGGCGGCGGTCCGGAGCGGGCGCTGCAGGAGGTCGAGCCCACCGAAGGAGAGCCGCTTCGGCTCACCCTGGACCAGCGGACCCAACGTGTCGCCGAGAGCGCGCTGGCCACTCTGCCCGAGTCGGCGGGAGACTCCGCCCTGGTCGCGATCCGGCCTCGGGACGGGGCCATCCTGGCCGCCGCGAACGGCGAGGCCAACGGGGGGCTCAACGCCGCGACGTACGGCCGCTATGCGCCCGGGTCGACCTTCAAGGTGGTGTCGGCGCTCGCGCTGCTGCGGGCGGGGCTGTCGCCGCAGTCGCCGCTGACCTGCTCGGAGAGCACGGTCGTCGACGGCAAGCGTTTCGAGAACTACGACGGCTATCCCGCTGGCGCCTACGGGCGCATCCCGCTGGCCCGAGCGCTGGCCGAGTCGTGCAACACCGCCTTCGTTGGTGCCCGCACCCGGTTGGGGCGAGGGGACCTGTCGGAGGCCGCAGCCGCCCTCGGTGTGGGGACCGACTTCGACGTAGGGTTCCCGGCGTTCTTCGGTCAGGTGCCGCCGCCGAAGAGCCGGACCGAGGCGGCCGCCGACATGATCGGCCAGGGCCGGGTGCAGGCCTCCCCGATGGCGATGGCGGCGGTGGCGGCCTCGGTTGCTGCCGGTCGCACGGTCGTGCCGTCGCTGGTCGACGGCTCCGAGCCCGAGCCCGACCCGGCCGTCCCGTTGAAGCGGCAGGAGGCCGGTCGGCTGAAGGCGATGATGCGCGGCGTGGTCACCAACGGCACGGCTTCAATCCTGTCGGGGCTGGGCAAGGTCGGCGGGAAGACCGGCACCGCGGAGTACGGCGAGCCCGGACCGGGTGGGAGGCTCCCGACCCATGCCTGGATGCTCGCGACCCGCCAGGACGTCGCCGTGGCCGTCTTCGTCGAGAAGGGGGACTCGGGCTCGGGGACTGCCGGGCCGGTGCTCGCGGACTTCCTGCGTCGGGTCCGCTGACCCCCCACCGGCCCTCCGGCCGCACGTCTGGTCAGACGTACGGCGCCTCCGCCGGGCTCGGTGAGGCGTCAGCGGTCTGATCAGACGCGGCCATCTCGGCGCGCGCCCGCTCCTGACGGCCGGCCGGGAGGTAGAGCAGCGCACCCAGGACACTGAACGCACCGGCGGCCACCATCGCGGTCTGCATCGTGGTCGCCCCGGCCAGGTGGCCCAGGAGCGGGCTGGCGATCGCGAACCCGGCGAAGCCGACCAGGGAGTTCAGCGAAAGCACCGTCGCACGGTTGGCGGACGTCGCCTCGCGGTGCAGCAGCGCCATGTGGGGCGCACCGGCCAACCCGTGCAGGCTGTAGGTCACGAAGAACGCTGCCACCAGGGCCACCGGTCCGGCCACGAGTCCCATGACCACGGCCCCGAGACCGTTGAGCACGCGCGCGAGGATCGCGGTCCGCGTCACCCCGATGCGCGGAGTCAGCCTGCCGGCGAGCGCGGAGCCGAGCGCGAAGACCAGCCACCCGACCGCGCCGACCGGGCCGCTCCAGGCTCCCGCCTCGGTCTCGCTGCCGAGCAGCTCAGCCAGCCGGAGCGGCTGGAACTGCTCGAAGACGACCATGCCGGTGGCCCAGAACAGCTCCACCGCGACGAGGGCACCCAGGACGCGGTTGCGGGTGACCAGCCGCACCCCGTCGCGGACCACCACGGGGGTGCTGCGGACAGAGGCCCACGCCCGTCCGGGTCCCTCGCCCCTCGACGGCTCCTGCAGCAGGACGAGGACGGCGACCAGGTGCACCACACAGAGGAGGACGAAGAGCACCAGCGGCAGCGTGAACGGGTGCCAGCCGTCGATGGGGTCCACGGCGATGAGGACTCCGGAGAGCACGGCGGTGGCGGCGATCGAACCTCCCAGCACCGCACCCTGCTGCGCCAGCTCCCGGTCGACGTCGGCGTCGGGATCGTGGTGGTGGACCGTGTCGACGTACCACGCCTCGAGCGGGCCGGAGTCCAGCGCCCGGTAGACACCCATGAGGAAGGCGGCGACCGCGAAGGCCCAGAAGCTGTGGGCGAGCGCAAGGGCGACGGCGGCGACCACGTTGACGACGCCGGCGGCGACCAGCACGGGACGTCGACCGAAGGCGTCGGCGAAACCGCTGGTCGGCAGCTCGAGAAGCGCGACCGCGACCCCTTGGGCGGCGACGTAGGTCATCACCTGCGGCAGGGTCAGGCCACGCTCGAGCGCGAGCAGCGTGACGATGCCGATGACCATGCCGACCGGCAGCCACCGCGTGGCGCTCAGCAGCAGGAAGACCCGGCGGGCCTGAGTGGGGGTGAGAACGTCGTTCATGTCGGGGGCTCCTCGAGGTTCAGGGGGGCGAGCGCGCTCCAGACCATGACGCGGCGCGCGGACTCCTCGCCGACGCCGGCCTCCCGGTAGCGACGCACGACCTCTCCGATGTCCTCGACCATGCGGGCGGCCTGCTCCGCGGTGACGAGGACGCCGTCGTCGCTCAGGCCGCAGGCATCGCGCCACTCGGGTGGCCAGACGGGCTGGGCGTCGAACCAGGTGTTCATGCGCTCGAACATCAGCTGGAGGTAGTGGCGGCTCAGCCAGTCGAGTGCCGCGCCGGCGTCGGGATCCTCACGGAAGTCGCTCGGCACGTAGGAGTGCGAGCGGGTGGTCGGCGACCAGATGCGCCGCTTGCCCTGCCCCTCACCGGTGTCCTCGACCAGCCCCACTCCTTCGAGCTTGCGGAGGTGGTAGCTGGTGGCGCCGGTGTTGGTGCCCAGGTCTGCTGCCAGCTCGGTGGCGGTCGCGGGCCCGTGCAGCCGCAGCGTGCTCAGGAGCCGGGACCGGAGCGGATGGGCCAGCACGACCAAGGCCTCGGTGTCGAGACGGATGCTCTGCTCGTCGGATGCCATGCGTCCATACTATCTGTGCACACTCTTTATGCACAAGTCCTCTGCACCGAGTTCTTGGGGACGCCGCCGCTACCCTGACCCGATGGCAGAACAACGCACCACGCGCCCGACCGACGGCGACGTCGAGGCCTACCTCGCAGCGGTGGAGAACCCCCGGCGACGCGAGGACGCCCAGACCGTGCTCGCGCTCATGAGGGAGGTCACCGGCGCCGAGCCGCAGATGTGGGGCAGCTCGATCATCGGGCTGGGGCGGCAGCCCTACACCACCGCCGACGGCGTGCAGCGCGAGTGGTTCGCGGTCGGGCTGGCGCCGCGCAAGGCCAGCCTCACGCTCTACGGGTTGACGTTCTACGGCTCCCACCAGGACCTGCTCGACCGCCTCGGCAGGCACACCACCGGCAAGGGCTGCGTCTACGTCAAGCGACTCGAGGACCTCGACCGAGACGTGCTGCGCGAGCTGGTTGCGCGGAGCTGGGAGGACAACCACACCCCCGAAGGGTCTCAGCCGGAGTGAAGCCGCTCGGCCCTGCCCGCCAGGCCGGCCAGCATCCGGCGGAACACGATCACGTGGGGCGCCCACTCGGCGTACCAGAACGCCCGGCCGAGCAGGCCGCTCGGCTCGAAGGTCACCTCCTGGGTGAGCAGGCTGCGCTCCTGCGACAGCGGCAGCGCCGCCAGCGTGAGCCGCGCCGTGCCCGGGAGCTGACGCATCTCCGCACGCAGCGTCATCGACTCCCCAGGAGAAACCCTCTCGACCCGCCAGAAGTGCAACGGGTCTCCTGGGCGCGGCTGGCCCTCCGGCCGCCCACGCAGCCCCGGACCACCGATGAGCCGGTCGGCTCGCGCCCGCAGGTTCCACAGCGACGTGAAGGAGCCCCAGCCACTGTCACCGCCGAGCTCCGCGATCACCCGCCACAGCACCGGCGCCGGAGCCGCCACCGCTCGGGCGCGCTGCTCCAGGTACGTCATGGACCGCAGCGTAGGCGGCGCACTCACCACGGCCGCCGCGCACCCGCTGTCGATCGAGCTCGTCGAGACCCCTGCAGCGGCCTTGTCGGCGGCCTTGTCGGCGGCCTTGTCCGCGGGCGAGGCGTGTGTCACAGTCCCGCGCATGGCCAACGACCCCACCCATGACGTCCAGCTGCCCTTCCGACCCACCACGCTCGACGAGCCGCTCGCCCACTGGGCGAAGGAGAAGGGCGACGAGAGCGCCGTGATGTACGGACCGCGCTCCTTCTCCTGGGCGGAGTGGGACGACCGGGTACGCCGCTGCGCCGGTGGGCTGCGCGCCCTGGGCGTTGGGAAGGGCGACGTGGTCGCCTTCCTCGACAAGAACCACCCGGCGTGCGTCGAGGTCACCCTGGCGGCCGCCTCGCTGGGCGCTGCCCACGCGATCATCAACTGGCGCTCGGCCGGCGACGAGGTCGACTACGCCGTCAACGACTCCGGCGCGAAGGTGCTCTTCGTCGGCGACGAGCTGGTCGAGGTCATCGACGGCATCCGCGACCGGCTGAGCGGCGTCGAGCACATCGTCCGCGTGACACCCGACGGGGCGGAGGACGACGAGTACGAGGCGCTGCTCACCTCCTCCGAGCGGGTCGAGGCGGGCGCCTCCGGGGCGCAGGCCGAGGACACCTGCCTGGTGATGTACTCCTCAGGCACCACCGGCCGCCCCAAGGGCGTCATGCTCAGCAACGCCAGCATGATCGCCCACACCTACAACGCCCACGAGGGCTGGGGCTTCGAGGACGGCGACAAGTCGCTGGTCGCGATGCCGCTGTTCCACGTGGGCGGGTCGTCGTACATCCTCTTCAGCATCTTCGACGGCGTGCCCAGCATCATGACCCGTGACCCCGACGGTGCTTCGCTGGCGTGGGCGATCATGAACGGCGCCAACTGCGCCTTCCTGGTGCCTGCGGTGCTGGCGCAGGTGCTGCAGAGCGGCGAGGACGCGATCAAGCTCTTCGGCAGCCTCAAGATCTACACCTACGGCGCCGCTCCGATGCCGAGCGCGCTGCTGCGCGCGGCGATGGAGGCCTGGCCGGACACGAAGTTCATGCAGGTCTACGGTCTGACCGAGGTGTGCGGGGTCATCACCCACCTGCTGCCCGAGGCCCACCACGACGACGCGCACCCCGAGCGGCTGGTGTCAGCGGGCACCTGCCTCCCCGAGGCCGAGGTGCGGGTCGTCGACCCGGCGACGGGGAAGGACCAGCCGGTCGGGGACCCGGGCGAGCTGTGGTTCCGCACGCCGCAGCTGATGAGGGGCTACCTCAACAAGCCGGAGGAGACCTCGAAGGTCATCACCGAGGACGGGTGGTTCCGCACCGGGGACATCGGGCACGTCGACGACGGCGGCTACGTCTACGTCTCCGACCGGCTCAAGGACATGATCATCACCGGCGGCGAGAACGTCTACTCCCCCGAGGTCGAGCGGGTGCTCTCGGAGCACCCAGCGGTCGCGGAAGCCGCGATCATCGGCGTCCCCGACGACACCTGGGGCGAGTCGGTGAAGGCGGTCGTGGGACTCAAACCCGGCTCGGAGGCCACCGAGGAGGAGATCATCGGCTTCTGCGAGAAGCACCTGGCGAAGTTCAAGTGCCCGCGCAGCGTGGAGATCGTCGAGGCACTGCCTCGCAACCCCACCGGCAAGATCCTCAAGAAGGACCTGCGGGCGCCGTACTGGGAAGGGCGCGACAGCCAGGTGGTGTGAGGCGCCGACGGGTCGCCCGACCCTCGGCGATCGCGCACAATCGGGGCATGGCCACCCTGGAACCCCGCCCGCGCGTGCTCGTCCTCGACGTCAACGAGACACTCTCCGACCTCAGCCACCTGCGCAAGGGCGTGGAGGCCGCCGGGATCCATTGGACCCTGGTGGATCTCTGGTTCGCCCAAGTGCTGCGCGACGGCTTCGCCCTGGCCACGCTGGGCGAATCTGCCGGCTTCGCCGACATCGCGCGACACACGATGCGCCACCTGGCCCCCGACCTGGCCGACGAGGTCGTCGACAGCTTCGTCGCCAGCGTGGGCAGGCTGCCGTTGCACCCCGACGTGGTGCCCGGGCTGCGTTCGCTGGTGGCACACGGGGTACCGGTGGTGACCCTCAGCAACGGGTCGGCCTCGGTGGCGGAGTCGCTGCTCGACCAAGCCGGGATCCGCGACCTCGTCGGGCAGGTGCTGTCTGTGCAGGCAGCCGGGGTGTGGAAGCCAGCGCGCGCGGCCTACGAGGTGGCGCTGGAGGCAACCGGCGTGCCGGCTCAGGAGGCCGCCATGGTGGCGGTGCACCCCTGGGACCTGCACGGCGCCGCGGCGGCAGGGATGCGCACGATCTGGGTGAGCCGACGCGCGGCGACGTACCCGGAGTTCTTCACCGCGCCCGACCTGACCGTCAGCTCCTTCGAGCAGCTGGCTGCCCACCTCCTCGACTGACTCGGGAGGGAGGGCCTGGAGACCGCTCGTGCCTAGGTCGCCGGCTTCTTCGCCGCCTTCGTGGCGGCGGACTTCTTCGTGCTCGCCGACTTCTGGGCCGTCGCCTTCGTCCCCTGCCCGCTCCCTCGGCGGCCCTTGAGCCGCACCCACAGCTGCCCCTGGCCGCCGGCGGAGGTGACGGTCTTGGTCTCGAGGTAGTGCTGGGCCTTCACGAGGTCGCTCAACCGGGTGAACTCGTAGGTGCGCGGGTCGAACGAGGGGTCGGTCCGGTTGAGGTGAGCACCCAGGGCCGAGAGCGAGGCCCAGTCCTCGTCGTCGGTGGGGACCCGGTTGAGGGCCTTGCTCAGCATGGAGTGCAGGGAGCCGGGCGTCTCGCCGGGCTCGGGGGTGGAGTTCCGCTCACGCTCCGAGCTGTCCCCGAGCACCTCGACGTAGACGAACTTCTCGCAGGCCTCGACGAAGGCCTTGGGGGTCTTGCGCTGGCCGACCCCGATCACCCGCTTGCCCGACTCGCGCACCCGCGTGGCCAGGGGAGTGAAGTCGCTGTCGCTGGAGACGATGGCGAACCCCTCCACGTTGCCGGAGTAGAGCAGGTCCATGGCGTCGATGATGAGTGCCGAGTCGGTCGCGTTCTTGCCCACCGTGTAGGCGAACTGCTGCTTGGGCGAGATCGCGTTGCCGAGCAGCGCCTCCCGCCAGCCGCTCAGCTGCGGGCTGGTCCAGTCTCCGTAGGCGCGCTTGACGGTGATGGTCCCGTAGCTGGCGAGCTCGTCGAACAGCTCCTTGACCAGCTTCGCCGAGGTGTTGTCGGCGTCGATCAGGACCGCGAGGCGGTTGAGTTCGCTCATGGAGGCATTGTGCGGTACCACGCGGCAGGGCGGGGGCAGCCCGGGGCGTGGCGGCGTCGGGAGCCCGACCGAGGGGCCCTTTCGACGTGCAGCCAAGGCGCCTCGCGGCTCCCGGTCACGCTCAACCACGCCGCCCGGGTCTGAGGGCTGCCGGTCGGAACGGCCCCTGCCGGGCGCGACGACGACGCACGCGGTGGCGGCTGGCGATGGCGAGTCGCCGGGCCACGGTCTCCCAGACGTCGGGGTCGAGACCCAGCCCCAGGTGGGTCGAGCGGACCTCGACGTTCTCCGCGGCGGCTGCGCTGCGGTCCAGGCACGCCCGCCAGGAGACCACGCCGTCGCGGCGGGAGAAGATCGCGGTGATCGGCACCCGCAGGGGGTCGTCGGTGTCGCGCTGAGCCACGACGCGGGCTGCCTCGGCGCAGACCTCCTCGCCCCAGGAGCGCGCGCCCACGGTGTACGACGGCCCGCCCAGAGCGGGGGTGCCGAAGGTGACGACGCGGCGTACCAGGTCGGGGCGCGCGCGGGCGGTCTCGCGGGCGATGACCCCGCCCAGGCTCCAGCCCACCAGCGACACCGGGCCGCCGGACTCCGCGGCCGCCCGCTCCACGATGCGGAGGAACCGCTCGGTGTCACCTTCGGGGTCGCCGTCGTTGGTGCCGAATCCCCAGGCGCGGGCGTCGTACCCGAGGTGCCTGAGGTATCCGCGCAGGGGCGCCAGGGACACCTCGGGGGCCTTCCAGCCCGGCAGGTCGAGGACGACGTGGCCGTCGCCGCGCGGGACACGGAGCAGTCGGGGCGCCGCTGCCAGGAGCCGGGCCGCTTCGAGCGCGCCCAGTGGTTCGGCTCGCAGGGCCCGGCGGGACGGGGGCGCCGTGGGGGGTTCCCACCCCGGCACCTCGGCAGCGCCGTGCTCCCGGCTGCGCGAGCGCAGTCCGACCGCGCGGGTCGCGGCCGTCAGCCGCCCAGTGACAAGCCGCGGCAGGGGCTGAGCGACTTCGACCATGCTCAGCACGGTACGGGGGCTGCTGGAACCGGCGCGCCAGGTGGCCGCCCGGCCGTGACCGTCGCGGCGATCACTGGTCCGCAGGCCGGCGCCGCAGCCGCTTGACCTGGCCGCGACGGGACTTGGTGTCGAGGCGTCGTCGCTGCGAGGCCCGGCTGGGCTTGGTGGGTCGACGGGCTCGGGGTGCGGGGGCGATGGCTTCGCGCAGCAGCTGGGCGAGACGCCGTTCGGCGGCCTCGCGGTTCCGCAGCTGGGACCGGTACTCCGACGCCGTCACCGTCACGATGCCGTCGACCAGTCGGGAGGCGAGGCGGGTCTCGGCACGGCTCCGGAGGTCGTCGCACAGCGACGTGGTGCGTGCCAGGTCCAGGCTGAGCTCGACCCTGCTGTCGGTCGTGTTCACGGACTGGCCGCCGGGGCCGCCTGAGCGGGAGAACCGCCACCGCAGCTCGCGCTCGGGCACCACGACGCCGGAGCGGACGACGAGATCACCGGGCATGCCCCCAGTGTCCCCTTCGCGCCGACCGGGAGGACGGGAAGCGCCGAGGCGCGCGTCAGGAGGGCTCGCGCAGCCTGCCGCTCCGGGCGAGCTCCGGGTCGGTGCAGGAGGCCAGGTCGAAGCAGCAGGGTCTCCGCTTTCCGTTGTCCAGCTTCGAGATGCTCACCTCGACCCGGCGTTGCCTCGTCTGAGGGTTGCGCGTCGCCTGCACCCAACGGACCCACTCCCAGCGGGCCATCGGCGTGATGTCCTGCCACACGTCGCGGATGTGGACGGGCGCGGCTGCCAGGGCGACGCCGAGGTCGTCGGGCACCTCCGGTTCGGGCCACTCGGCAACCGGCTCGAGACTCAGCTCGACGGTGTCGCCGGGGCCGACCCTGACGATCTCCTGGAGGGAGTCGTCGACGCGGATCCAGTGACCACGGCGGCCATCGGGCTCCACCACGGTCTCGAAGGCGTGCCCGTTGACGCTCGCGTGCACGGCGACCTGCCCACGTGACGGGAGCTGGCCGCTGGCGTCCTGCGGCAGCCTCACCAGGGTCGCGTCGTCGATGGTGGACAACGCCGCGGTGAAGCTGATGGGCGACTGTCCCGCCCTTCGATCGTCGGTTGCCATGCATCACCTCCATCGGTGCGGCCGAGACTACGTCCGACGGGCGCACCGGTCGGCATGCCCCCGGACTGCGCACGGAAGGACGCTGCCCCGATGGAGCCGCGTCGTTCCTGACCTCGGCGAAGAGGTGCGGGGAGCGCGGGACCCCCGTCAGACCCGGCAGTCGGCGTGCCAGGACTCCGTGCAGTACTTCGTCTCCCAGCCCATGGCCAGGTACAGCTGGTCCGCGTTGGTCGGGGAGTCCGCGTCGACCTCGAGATCGACCCGGTTGCGTCCACGGTCGGCTGCGTCGCGGATGACGGTGTGCAGCAGCGCCTTGGCGACGCCTCGGCCGCGCGCGTCGCGGTGCACTCCGATGTAGTCGACGTAGCTGCCCTCGACGCCGGTGTTGTCGGCCTTGAGCACCGAGCTCACCAGCGCCCCTCCCGGCCGGTAGTCGCCGGCGACCTCGACCTCGGCGATCCACCAGTGGTCCCAGCGGTGACCGGGGGACTCGCGCAGCCGTTGCACGAACTCGGGGAAGCTCTCGCGGTAGGAGTTGAAGTGGTCGGCGAAGGACTTCTCGAGCATGTGGTGCACCACCTGGAGGTCGGCGGCGATGGGGGATCCATCCTCGTGCTTGGCGACCCGGCGTACCCGGGTTCCTTCCCGTGGGCGGGGTAGCGCGTCGGCGTCGAGCACCGGCCGGCTCATCTGCAGCCAGGTGCGAGTGTGCCGATACCCCTCCTGGTCGAGCCAGCGGCGCAGCTGCGTGTCGCCGGCGTACACCGTGGCGTCGAGCTGGGTGACGTCCACGTCACGGAGCGCGGCGATCTGGCGCGCGGAGTCGTGAATCCAGCCGAGCAGTGCCTGCGCGACCCCGTCGGCGTCCTCGAGGTCCGGGGAGACGGTGAGGTCGATCATCGCGCGCCCCGCCGCGCGGTCGTGCACAGACGCCCACGCCACCAGCCCGCCGTCCGCGTTCTCGACGACCACCTGTCGTCGGGTCCAGGAGCCGATACCGGTGACGAGACCCTTGATGGCCCCTTCGTCGGCCTCGGCGGACCCGAAGACCATGGTCTTGTAGTCGGTGACGAGCTCCACCAGCCCCGCCACGTCGTCGCCCGTCGGCGTACGCACGGTCCAGGGGTCGGGCAGGTCGACGGCCGGGGGGATCATGTCGATCACCGGGACAGTCTTCCAGCCAGCACCGGGAGGAGCGCCCTCGGCCGTGCGATCCACCCCGTTGATCGGCGCGTTCCCGTGCCCGGCGCCGGTTCAGGCCCGTGCCGTCGGGTCCAGCCGCGCGAGCCCGGGGACGGCGTCGAAGTCGGCGTCCAGGGTGACGAACGTCCGCAGGCCGGCGCGTCGAGCAGTGGCCGCGTGCACGGCGTCGCGTCCCCGCAGCCGGGTGACCTCCTGCAACGCAATCGCCTCGTCAAGCACGTCGGTATCGAAGGAATGCACCGTGCAGGCCGTGCGGAGGTCGCGAGCCTGAGCGATCGCGCTCGCCTGGCCGGTGCGCCGCAGCCGGTGGAACAGAACCTCCTGCACCACCTCCACCGACACGTGGAGCGACCTGGCGGCCCGCGACCCAGGAAGCGCCGGCAGGCTTCGCGCTCAGCCGACCGCGCCCAGCGCGATCAGGAAGACCGAGGAGTCGACGTAGACAGCGGGCTGGTCAACCTCACGCTCCTGGGCGCTCAAGCTCGCCCTCCAACGATTCTTTGATCTCCGCCCACGTCTCGGCCGGGCCCTCGTCGGGTGGGTAGTCGAGCAGCTGCCGCAACGCACGCTGCCGGTCAGCGTCGCCGTCGGGAAAGCGCCGATCGATGGCCTCGCGGATGACTGCGGCGACACTGCGTCCGGACTTCTCGGCCTCGTCGGCCACCTTGTCGTAGCGGGCCTGGTCCAGCAGCAGTTGCAGGCGGCGCTCCATGACAGACATTACACATCATTAGCATGTGTATGTGATCCAGCCGTCGTTCGGCCCGGTCCTGCGTCAGCGCAGGAGACAGCTGGCGTGCCGGGGCAGGACGACCTGACCGTCGCGCAGAGTGACCCCGGCGGGCGACTGCCACAGCGCCTGCCAGGGGTAGTCCTCACCACCGAGGTCGACGACCTCCTGGTCGCCGAGGTTGACCGCCACGGCGAGCCGCCCTCCGGCCGCGCCGCATCAGGAACCAGCGCGCTCCTCGTCGACCTCGCACGGGTGCGCAGCAGTCGGGGTCGGTCAGGTCGGGCAGCGAGCGCCGCAGCGCGGCCAGCTGCCGGTAGGCCTCCAGCAGCACGGCGTGCCGGCCCTGGTCGAGCTCGGACCAGTCGAGCTTCGAGCGCCTCGAAGGTCGCCGGGTCCTGCGGGTCGGGGACGACGTCGGGGTCCCAGCCCATCCGGGCGAACTCGCGGATCCGGCCCTCGGCGACCGCCCGGCCGAGCTCCGGCTCGGGGTGGGAGGTGAAGAACTGGAACGGCGTCGAGGCCGCCCACTCCTCGCCCTGGAACAGCATCGGCGTGAACGGCCCGGCCAGCGTCAGCAGCGCCGCCGCCGCGAGCTGGTCGTCGTCGAGGCGTCTCGGTGAGCCGGTCGCCACGGGCGCGGTTGCCGACCTGGTCGTGGTTCTGGTTGCAGACCACCAGCCGCCAGGCGGGCATGTGCTCGGTGTCGACCGGCCGGCCGTGCTCGCGCGCCGCGGAAGGAGGACCACGTGCCGTCGTGGAAGAAGCCCCGCTCGCACACCTTCGCCAGCGCCGAGAGCGGCTCGAAGTCGGCGTAGTAGCCGCTGGTCTCCCCGGTCAGCGCGACGTGCACGGCGTGGTGGAAGTCGTCGCTCCACTGCGCGTCGAGGCCCGTAGCCGCCGGCCTCGCGCGGGCGTGACCAGCGTGGGGTCGTTGAGGTCGCGACTCCGCGATCAGCGTCAGCGGCCGGCGCAGGTGCGCCGACAGCGCGGCCGACCTCGACCGCCGATCTCCTCGAGCAGGTGCGGCTCGGAGGCGTCGGCCAGCGCGTGCACGGCGTCGAGCCGCAGCCCGTCGACGTGGTAGTCCTCGCAGCCACATCAGCACGTTGTCGAGGATGTAGCGGCGCACCTCGGCGGTGCCCTCGCCGTCGAGGTTGACGCGGTCGCCCCACGGGTTCTCGGCCTCCGGCGTGCAGGTAGGGCCCGAACAGCGGCAGGTAGTTGCCCGACGGGCCGAGGTGGTTGTAGACGACGTCCTGGATCACGCCGAGGCCGCGCGGCGTGGCAGGCGTCGACGAAGCGCTGGTAGGCCGCCGGGCCGCCGTACGGCTCGTGCACGGCGAACCACAGCGACGCCGTCGTAGCCCCAGCCGTGGTCGCCGTTGAAGGCGTTGACCGGCATCAGCTCGACGAGGTCGACGCCGAGGTCGACGAGGTGGTCGAGCCGCTCGATGGCGGCGTCGAGGGTGCCCTCGGGGGTGAACGTGCCGACGTGCAGCTCGTAGACCACCGACCCGGCGAGCTGCCGCCCGGTCCAGGCGGCGTCGCTCCAGGCGTAGGACGCCGGGTCGAAGGTGCGCGACGGACCGTGCACGCCGTGCGGGCTGCCGGCGCGAGCGCGGGTCGGGCACGCGGTCTCGTCGTCGTCGAGCAGGTAGCCGTAGTCGACCTCGCCGAGCGGCTCGGGCCCGGCCGGGGTCCACCAGCCGTCCGTCGCCCCGGGTCATCGGCACGACGCGCGGTCGCCGACGCGCGAGCGCCAGCTCGACCGGCCGCGGGGCGCCCAGACGTCGAAGCGGCCGCGCGGTCGGACCGTCGGTCGCTCGACCAGCAGCGCGACCGGGTAGCCGGCGAGCAGGTCGGCGAGCGCGCGACCTCGCCGAGTCCCACGCCGCGCCCGGTGAGCAGGTCGACCCAGCGGCCCGGCGGGCAGCCGAGCGTCGGTGTCGCCCCAGCCGCCGCGCGCCGCGAGCCGACCGGCAGCCGGGTGGCGACCGTGATCGCGCCGCCGCGGTCGAAGGCCAGCACGTGGTCGGCGGCGGCGCCCTCGGCCGCCAGCGGGCGCGTAGTCGGTGAACAGCTCGGGGCGGTCGCGGCGCAGCCGCAGCGCGAGCGTGGGTGACGCAGCAGCTTGGCCGCGCCGTCGTCGTCGAGCCCGCCGGGGAGCGGCGGGCGGTCGACCGAGCCGCACATCGCGCAGCAGCGTCGCGGCGGCGGTCGAAGTCGACCGGACGGCGGTTGTCGGGGTCGACCAGGCTCTGCTCCCACAGCTCGCTGCCCTGGTAGACGTCGGGCACGCCGGGCATGGTGAGCGTGAGCAGCTTGGCCGCCAGCGCGTTGCTCCAGCCCGGGGGCCGGCGAGCTCGGCGGCGACGCCGCTCGAGCACGGCGCGCACCTGCGGGGTCGTCGAAGGCGGCGTCGACCGCGCGCGTGCACGGCGGCCTCGTAGTCCGCGTCGGGGGCGGTCCACGTGGTGCGGTCGCCCGCCTCGCGCATCGCCTTCTCGGCGTAGGCGTGCAGGTCGCGGTCGCGGCGAGCGCCGGCCAGGCGCCGACGACCGCCTGCCAGAGCAGGTTGCCGAAGCCGGGGTCGGGCAGCGGCACGAGCTCGAGCAGCCGGTCGAGCGACGCCGCCCACAGCTCGGGCACCTCGGCGAGCACCGCGATCCGGGCGCGGACGTCCTCGCCGCGCTTGGTGTCGTGGGTGGAGCCGGCGGTCATCGCGTGCGGCCATCGCGCTGCGGTGCCGCATCGCGTCGTGGAACTCGCCGCGGCGACACGAGAAGACGCCGGGTCGCCGCCGACCTCGTTGAGCGAGGTGAGCCGGGACCAGCGGTAGAACGCGCAGTCCTCGACGCCCTTGGCCATCACCATGCCGCTGGTCTGCTGGAACCGCTGGGCGCGGCCGAGGCGCCGTCGCCGAGGACCGGGTCGAGCGCGTCGAGCGTCGCCGCCAGGTCGGGCCGGTGCTCGCGGCGCCGACGGCGAAGCGGCCGTCGAGGTGCTCGCGGCCCTCGGGCAGGTAGGAGCGGTAGACCGGGAAGCAGGCCAGCAGCTCGGCGACGGCGTCCTCGACGCGTCGGTCGCGGCGCGTCGGCTGCCGAGCGACGTCGGCGCCGAGCTCGCGGACCGATCCGGCGGACCTCGGAGCGCAGGATGCCGTCGGCGACGGCGCGCTTGGTGTCGTGCACCATCTCGCGCCCAGTCGAGCCGCTCGCCGCGCAGCCGGGCCTCGAGGCGCTCGAGCGGCTGCTCGCCGGCGGGTCGACGAGCACCCGGTCGACCAGCGCCAGCGCGTCGTAGCCGGTGGTGCCGGCGGTGGCCCACGACCGTCGGCAGCTCCTCGCCGGGCTCGAGGATCTTCTCGACCAGCACGTAGGCGCCGCCGGTGAGGCTCGGCCAGGTCGGCGAGGTAGCCGCTCCGGGTCGCGCAGGCCGTCGGGGTGGTCGACCCGCAGCCCGTCGACCAGGCCCTCGTCGAACCAGCGGCGGATCTCCTCGTGCGAGCCTCGCGAACCACTCCGGGTCCTCGACGCGGACCGCCGGCGAGGGTGTTGACCGCGAAGAACCGGCGGTAGTTCAGGTCGGCGTCGGCGCGGCGCCAGCAGACCAGCTCGTAGTGCTGCCGGGCGTGGACCGCGTCGGGGTCCTCCTCGGCGCCACGCGTCGGCGCTGCCGGGCGCGAGCGGGAAGCGGTGGTCGTGGTAGTGCAGCTCGTCCGGCCAGCACCGCAGGTTGGCGATCCGACCGTCGGGCAGCAGGTCGTCGTCGCCGACGACGGGGATCCGCAGCTTGCCGCCGCCGACCTCCCAGTCGATGTCGAAGGCCGAGGCGTACGGCGAGTCCTGGCCGTGGGTGAGCACGTGCCACCACCACTGCGTTCTCCCACGGCGTGGCGACGCCGACGTGGTTGGGCACGATGTCGACGAGCACGCCCATGCCGAGCCGGCGGGCCTCGCTGGACAGCGCGGAGAGCCCGGAGGCCCGACCCCGCGAGGGGTCGACCGCGGAGTGGTCGGCGACGTCGTACCCGTGGCTGCTGCCCGACTCCGAGGCGAGCAGCGGCGAGAGGTAGACCCAGTCCACGCCGAGCTCGTGCAGGTAGCCGAGCGGTCTTGGCCGCTCCGAGCAGGTCGAAGTCCTCGGTGATCTGCAGCCGGTAGGTGCTGGCGGGAGTGCGCAACGCGGTTCCTTCGAACGTGCGGTTCTGAGCCGAGTCAGTCCCGGGGGTGGTCGTCCCATGCTCTCGGAGGAAGTCTGACGCGTCACAAGGAGGGGACCTTGTGCCAGGTTTTGGAGCATATGCGTGGCTGCGACTTGGCGGCTGTCGGTGCGGCATGGTGCCATAGAAGCCATGTACGGGGGATCACCACCACAGTCTGATCGCGCGCCATGGGGGTCGGCCGGGTTCCAGCGCGACCTTCGGGCCGCGCGCGACACCAGGCACGAGCTGCGTAACTCGCTCTTCGCCATCGAGGTGGGGCTGGCCAGCCTTGCCGCCACCGACGACGAGGGCGACCGACGCCAGCTGACTCGGTCTCTGCAGCAGGAGGCCGGCAGGGCTCGGGCTCTGAGCGAGGAGCTGTCCGCCCCGATCATCTCAGCGGTCGAGGACATCCCCCGACAACCCGGCCATGAGTGAGAGCGCTCGCGTCGTGGTGGTCGACGACCATCCACTGCTGGCATCGAGCATCGCGACGATGCTCTCCTCTCGGGGTGTGAGCGCCGAGGCCTGCGTGCCACGAGCCATGGACGAGCTCCCGGCTTCGTTGGCCAACCGCTCGCCGGCGCCCGAGCTGGCGCTGCTGGACATCGACCTGGGGGCAGTGGGCCGCGCGCTTCCCGTGATCCGGCCGCTGACCGAGTGCGGGATCAGGGCACTGATGTTGTCGGGGTCGACCGACGCCGCGGAGGTCGGCGCCTGCCTGGAGGCGGGGGCGTGTGGGTTCGTGGCCAAGACGCGGCCCTTCGACGCTCTGCTCAGCGCCATCCAGCAAGCCCTGCGAGAGGAGGAGGTGCTGACCGAGCGCGAGCGGCTCGACTACCTCACCGCGCTGTGGGAGCACCGCGGCAGGCAGAGCGAGCTGGTCCGGCAGTTCCGTGAGCTCACCCCCCGCGAGGAGGAGGTGCTGCACCTGCTGTGCGAGGGGCACACCGTGCCGGCGATCGCCCAGTCGTCGTACGTCGCCCTGCCAACGGTGCGCAGCCAGGTACGCGGGATCCTCACCAAGCTCGATGCGACCACCCAGCTGGAGGCGGTGGCGCACGCCTACCGCAGCGGCTGGCACATCATGCGCTCAGCCGACGACGAGGCCTGCTGGGAGCTCGTCGTCCCAGGAGATCAGACCCGCAGCGGCGCGGGTGCGGCTCGGCGTACGCGCCGTCCCACGGCCACCAGGGCTGCGCCGAAGGCGATCACGAGAAGGTCGAGCAGGATCACCCACAGCGGCAGGGTGGCTCCGGTGAGCGGGAAGTGCGACCGCCCTGCCGAGGACGCTCAGCCCCTTCGGAGAGGTCGTCGCCACCGTGGCGCCCACGACCGTCAGGGAGCTGTCGCCGTCGCGGGTCTCCTCGATGCCGAGCACCTCGGGCTCGGTGCCTTCGTGAGAAGCCGTGATCCTGGTGTCGAACTCCACCGAGTCGGTCATCGTGTCGTTGCCCGCGCCGGGCAGGAACGTCATCTTCAGGGTCAGCGGGAGCTTCTCCCCCGGACCGATCGTCGTGGGCAGCGCGGCGGGCGAGGTTGCGAGGTCAGCCAGCGTGGGCACCTCGGTCGCAGCGGTGGCGCCGAAGCCATCGTGGGGCGCGATCTCGAGCACCACCCACGACGACAGCTCGCCGCCGTCGGCTTCGCATCTCTCGGTGGGCACCTGTTGCTCCGGACGGATGCAGTCGTTCTCGTGGTCGACCACGTCGACGGCCTGGAGGTGCAGCGCCGCCGGCTGTGAGGTGGTGTTCCACAGCACCAGGTCGCGCTGTTCCACCGAACCCGGAGCCAGCTGGTGGACGTCCAACCACGGCTCCTCGGTCGTGTGTCCGAACCCGACACCGTCGCCCGCCACGTCGATGAGCAATTCGCCGGCGGGGTTCCCATCCTTTGCGCGGGTGGGCGAGGCAGCGGCCACCAAGGAACCCGAAACAGCCAGCGCCGCGGCGACCGCGATCGCCCGCCGCGGGCGCGATGAGAACCGATGGAACAACACCCCTCCATGGTGGCCTCAGGTCGCTCTCAGCGAATCATCAACATTGATGATGATCGGCCCCCGTCCGACGAGCAGGATCGTCTACGTCAATCAGTTGCGCCAATCGGATGGCGCACATGGACTGGGGGAAGGACCTCAATCATGAACAAGAACATCGTGCGCGGCGGACTCGCCGGCATCGCAGTGCTGGCGCTCGCCGTCGGCGGCAGCACCTTCGCTCAGTGGAGCGACAGCCAGACAGCCGAAGACCAGAACGCCGGGGCTGGCAAGTTGGTGCTCGAGCTGAAGGGCCCCAACGGCATCGAAGCGGTCCAGCACGCTGACTACGGCAACTTCGCCCCCGGTGAGGGCAAGGACGTGACTCGGTTCCTGATGAGCAAGCAGGGCGATGCCGTTCCTCTCGCTGACCTCTTCGTCACCATGAGGGGCCTCCAGAACGCCGACAACGGGTGCTCCAGCGACTCCGAAGACACGGCTGAGAGCGGCGCCTGCACCGGCGAGACCACGTCGGGCGGCGAGTTCGGGAAGGACGCTCAGATCAAGGTCGAGGCATCCGGCCCCACCACCTCCAACTGCGGCAACGTCTCCTACTCCACCGTGTACAACGGCAACCTCAACCAGCTGCACAACAACCAGGTGGACCTCGGTGCCGTGGACAATGGTGAGGGCATCTGCATGAGGAGCACCGTCACGCTGCCCTACAGCTCGGGCAACGACACCCAGGGCGACTCGGCCAACTGGGACTGGCAGTTCGACCTCGTGCAACAGTGACGATCCTGCGCTGCAGGTGACATCCCGGGAATTGGGGTGGGCCGGGACGTCCTGTCCACCCCCTTCCCGGTCAACCATCGATTTTGGGGGCAACACTCATGCGCATCAGCCAGAGGTGGCAGCGGAAAGCCTCCATCGTTGGTCGTTGGCTTGGCCGAGTGGTGGCGGCGCTCCTCCTGCTCGCTGTGCTTGCTGCCGCCTCCATCCTGATCTTGCTGCCGCGAGCCACTCAGGGGTCAGCGATGACGGTCTTGACCGGAAGCATGACGCCAGAAATCCCTGTCGGGTCGGTCGTGCTCGTGAGGCCCGTCGACCCGGCGACCCTGGAAGTCGGCGATGTCGCTACCTACGTCGAGAAGGACGACGTCTTCGTCACTCATCGGGTACACCGGATCAACCGAAAGACCAAGCCCACGAGTTACATCTTCCAGGGTGACGCGAACCGAACGCCTGACGTCGACTCTGTCTCAGCGGACAACATCCGTGGCGAGGTGTGGTTCCACGTGCCCTATCTCGGAGCGATCCGGGACGGTCTCAAGGGCAAGGGCGGGGTGACACTGCTGGCGATGCTCCTGCTGGCCGGCTACGCGATCTCCCAGATCAGCGCCGGGCTCAAGCAACGGCGCCTGGACACCGGCCAGTCTCGTGAGCTCCCCGTGGACCGGCGCCTCATCGCGGCACGATTCCCACGCGCCGCCACATCGGACCGAGCCGAGTTGCTCGCACGGTGGCCTGCCCTGCTCGTCCACGAGGACAGCGCGACCTTCACCCTTGTGCTGGCGCCGAACGCGAGACGACTTCGACGCCGTGCTGGCCGAGGTGAGGGATCACAGCCCTTCGTCTTTGGCGGTGACCGAGCCCTCGGGTGATCTCTCCTTGCCGGAGCTTGACGGGGCGGCGGCGATCATCACCCACGACACCGAGCAGCCGTCATTGAGGACGAGTCGGGAGGACAGCGATGCCCGCACCTAAGACGTGCCGCCGTGCCGCGATCGCGGTGCTTGCCTTCTCGGCGGGTGCCCTCGTGGCTCAGGTCGGCGGCCCCGGCACCTACGCGGCGTTCTCCGATCGGCAGGTGACCCAACATCAAGATCAAGCGGGAGCCGGGGTCTGGGCTCCGGACCCGCCCGCGGCCTGCGGGCCCGTCGCCGACTACCCGGGCGGTGTCGTCTACGGAACCGTCGGCGACGACGTCCTCTATGGGGGCAACCAGGCCCAGATCCTCATGGGCCTCGCCGGCGACGACGAGCTCCACGCCGGCAACGCCAAGGACTGCCTGGTCGGTGGCGCCGGCAACGACAGACTCTACGGCGGCAACGCCAAGGACACCCTGCTCGGCGGCCCCGGCGACGACTACCTCGACGGCGGCAATGCCAAGGACTGGCTCGCCGGCGGCGACGGCGCTGCCGACGTCTGCATCGGCGGCAACGGCAACGACAAGGTCGTCAACTGCGAGAGCGACGACGCCCCAGCCCCGCCCGCTCAGGCCCTTTCGGACTCGGGCTCGGACTCGGACTCGGCGGAGCAAGCGCCCAGCCCCGAGACCGGCGCCTCGGGCAAGCAGCAGGACGAGCAGACCAAGTCTGGCGGCAGCTCCACCCCGCCTGCCCCGCGATCAGCACCCGCACCACAACCCGACGAGCAGCAGAAGCAGGCACCCGCCCCGGCTCCAGCGCCGCTGACCACACCCCCCGCGCCTTCGTCCCCGGCGGCTGAGCCCGGCAGCGGGGGCACCTCGGCACCCGCCGACGACTCCACCCCCTAAGGTGTGCTGTCCCCCACATGAGGGCACCAGGGGGGTTTCGTAGGCCCCCTACCGGTCACTCTTAACCTACGTGGTGAAGTGCCACCAGGGGGTTGAGATGTACGCCGACAGCGCACCAACGGGGGGCACCGCTCCCGCCGGACCGGAGACTGAGACTTCTCGGGTGCTCGTGGTGGACGATCACGCGCTGCTGAGCCAGAGCCTGTGCCAAGTGCTCCGCGACCGCGGTCTCGACGTGAAGTCACTTGTCCCGTGCTCCCCCGGGGAGGTGCTCGACTGCAGCACCGCGTGGGCGCCAGATCTGGTGCTGCTGGACCTGCACCTCGGGGCCGCCGGCACCGCGCTCCCGCTGGTGCGTCCCCTCAGCGAGCACGGGGCCCGCGTCATGATGCTCACCGGCTCGGCGAACGCTGCGGAGATCGGTCGCTTGTCTGGAGGCCGGCGCCCACGGCGTGGTCACCAAGAACCAGCCGTTCGAAGAGCTCGTGAAGGCCACCACCGTGGCGCTCCGGGGAGGCCCCGTCCTCACCGAGCGGGAACGGTTGAACTACCTCACCGAGCTGTGGGACCTCCGCGGACGCCAGGCGTCGCTCCTCGAGCCATTCACGCGCCTCACCCAGCGCGAGGAGGAGGTGCTGCACCGACTGTGCGAGGGCGAGAGTGTGCAGCGGATCGCGGCCGAGTCCTACGTCTCGGTCGCCACCGTGCGGACCCAGGTGCGAGCGATCCTGCTCAAGCTCGACGTCGGCTCCCAACTCGAGGCCGTGGCCGCGCCTACCGGTCCGGGTGGCACATCATGCAGCAGGCCGACCGCGCCAGCTGAGACCGGTCCGACCGGCTCGCCGACGTGGCGTCCGCCACGTCCGGCCCACCTCGCGGCCCTGCACGTGCGAACCTGAAGCAGAGAGCCACCACGGATCCTGAGGAGCACGATGACCACCCTGCACGACTTCACCGCCATCCGGCTGGACGGCACTGAGGAGGCCCTCGCGACGTACGCCGGGCAGGTCGTCGTGGTCGTGAACACCGCCTCGCAGTGCGGCTTCACTCCGCAGTACGAAGGGTTGGAGCGGCTCTACCAGCACTACCGCGACCAAGGCCTCGTCGTGCTCGGCTTCCCGTGCAACCAGTTCGGCGGCCAAGAGCCCGGCGACGAGGACCGGATCGCTGCCTTCTGCCAGAAGAACTACGGCGTCACCTTCCCGATGTTCGCCAAGGTCGACGTCAACGGCGACGACGCCCACCCGCTTTTCCGGTGGCTGCGCGAGCAGCGCAGCGGGATGTTCGGGCGAAGGTCAAGTGGAACTTCACCAAGTTCCTCCTCGGCCGCGACGGTGAGGTCGTCGGACGCTACGCCCCCATCGTGAAGCCGGACGGAATCGCCGTCGACATCGAGAGCGCTCTCGCCACCCCCGTCTCGCCCTAGATCTTCCGCCGACCGCACCCCGACCGTCCTGGCGAACCGCCCGCGCCCGCATCGCCGGGCGTTTCGTGGCTCGCTGCGCTCGCACCTCAACGACCGAGGAGAGCCGACGGTGGTTGAGGTGCCCGAGGCGCAAGCCGAGGGCCACGAAACCAGGCGAGGTTGCCCGCAAGCTGCCCGGCGTTTCGTGGCTCGCTCCGCTCGCACCTCAACGACCGAGGAGAGCCAACGGTGGTTGAGGTGGCCGAGGCGCAAACTGCCCGGCGTTTCGTGGCTCGCTGCGCTCGCACCTCAACGATCGGCAAGGGCGAGAGGGTCGGATCAGGAGGCGTCGTTGAAGGCCAGCGATGCGGCGACCGAGAAGTCGGACTCGTCGTGGGCCTCCTGGTGCTCGCGCAGCACCAGGACGCTGCGGGCGTAGAGCAGCACCTTGGCGCCAGGCAGGTGCGGCTCGTCGGCCAGCGCCGCCCCGGCGGTGTCGATCGCCTCGTCCCACGCGGCAGCGTACTCGTCCGGCGGGATCACCACGCGGACGTCCTCGTGGCCGCCGTTGAAGTAGAGCAGGAAGTGGTCGTCGGTGATCGCGTTGCCGGTGGCGTCGAGCCCGGCGATGCCGTGGCCGTTGAGGTACATCCCCAGCGCGCGGCCCCCTGCGGACCACCAGTCGTCGTGCTCCATCGGACGGCCCTCGGGGTGCAGCCACACGATGTCGTTGAGCCGCTCGCCGTCCCCGGTGCGCACTGTGGTGCCCGTGAAGAACCGCTTGCGCCGGAAGGTCGGGTGCTCGGCGCGGAGCCGCGAGACGGCCGCGGTGAACTCCACCAGCGGTCGGTCGACCTTCTCCCAGTGCATCCAGCTGATCTCGGAGTCCTGGGCGTACGTGTTGTTGTTGCCGTGCTGGGTGCGGCCCATCTCGTCCCCGTGCAGCAGCATCGGCACACCCTGGCTCAGCAGCAGCGTGGTGAGGAAGTTGCGCTGCGCCCGCGCCCGCAACGCCAGCACCTCCAGGTCGTCCGTCGGCCCCTCGACCCCGTGGTTCCACGAGCGGTTGTGGCTCTCGCCGTCTCGGTTGTCCCTCGCCGTTGGCGTCGTTGTGCTTCTCGTTGTACGACACCAGGTCACGCAGCGTGAACCCGTCGTGCGCCGTGACGAAGTTGATGCTCGCGAAGGGACGCCGCCCCGACTGCTCGTAGAGGTCGGAGGAGCCCGGCCAGCCGGCTGGCGAACTCGCCCACCACCGGCTCCCCGCGCCAGAAGTCGCGCACGGTGTCGCGGTACTTGCCGTTCCACTCCGACCACTGCGGCGGGAAGTTGCCGACCTGGTAGCCGCCGGGACCGACGTCCCACGGCTCGGCGATCAGCTTGACCTGGCTGACCACCGGGTCCTGCTGCACCAGCTCGAAGAACGTCGCCAACCGGTCGACGTCGTAGAACTCCCGCGCCAGCGCCGAGGCGAGGTCGAAGCGGAAGCCGTCGACGTGCATCTCGGTGACCCAGTAGCGCAGCGAGTCCATGATCAGCTGCAGCGAGTGCGGGTGGCCCGACGTTGAGCGAGTTCCCGGTGCCGGTGTAGTCCATGTAGTAGCCCGGCTCGTCGTCGACCAGCCGGTAGTACGCGGCGTTGTCGATGCCCTTGAAGCTGAGCGTCGGCCCCAGGTGGTTGCCCTCGGCGGTGTGGTTGTAGACCACGTCCAGGATCACCTCGATGCCGGCCGCGTGCATCGCCTTCACCATCGCCTTGAACTCCTGCACCTGCTGGCCGGCCTCACGCACCGAGGCGTAGTCGGCGTGCGGCGCGAGGAAGCCGAGGGTGTTGTAGCCCCAGTAGTTGCGCAGGCCCTTCTCCTGCAGCGTGCTGTCCTGGACGAACTGGTGCACCGGCATCAGCTCGATCGCGGTCACCCCGAGCTTGGTCAGGTGGTCGACGACCGCCGGGTGCGCCAGCCCGGCGTAGGTGCCGCGTGCCTCCGGCGGCACCTCGGGGTGGAGCTGCGTCATGCCCTTGACGTGGGCCTCGTAGATGAGGGACTCGTTGTACGGGATGTTGGGCCGGCGGTCGCCCTCCCAGTCGAAGAACGGGTTGATGACCACGCCGAGCATCATGTGCGCGGCGGAGTCGGCGTCGTTGCGGCCCTCGACGGTCAGCGCGTTGCCCTCCTTCCCGAAGCGGTAGCCGAACAGCGACTCGTCCCAGTCGATCTCGCCGTCGGTGGCCTTGGCGTAGGGATCGAGCAGCAGCTTGTTGGGGTTGCAGCGCAGCCCACGCTCCGGGTCGTACGGCCCGTGGACCCGGTAGCCGTACCGCTGCCCCGGCTGCACCTGGGGCAGGTAGCAGTGCCACACGTGAGCGTCGACCTCGGTGAGCTCGATCCGGGTCTCGTGGCGCTCCTCGTCGAAGAGGCACAGCTCGACGCGCTCGGCGACCTCGCTGAAGAGGGCGAAGTTCGTGCCGGAGCCGTCGAACGTGGCACCCAGGGGGTAGGGGTTGCCGGGCCAGGCGTGCACAGGGCTCCTTGTCGGTCTCCTCGTCGTGGTGGGACGAGCCGACGCTACCCGAGCCGCGGCGGGCCGTCCCCGCCCAGGCACGCCCTCAGCGCCGCCACCCGTGGCAGCCGGACCTCGAAGGTGCTGCCCCTCCCCAGCTCCGATTCCACCGCGACCCCTCCGGCGTGACGTTCGACGATGCGGCGCACGATCGCCAGGCCCAGGCCGCTGCCTGGGACCGCCTGTGCCTCCGGGTTGGAGGACCGGTCGAACTCGTTGAACAGCGAGTCGAGGTCGCCCGGGGCGATCCCCATGCCGGTGTCCGACACAGCGAGCACGACATCCTCGGCGTCGCCTTCGAGGCGCACCGAGACCCGACCGGAGGTCGTGTACTTGATCGCGTTGCTCACCAGGTTGTGCACCAGCACCTCGAGGTCGTTGACCTCCCCGTCCAGCACGATGCCCTCGTCGATGCCCGAGAGGTCCAGCGTCAGCTGTCCCTCGTCGTGGTGCAGCTCGGCGGCTCTGCGGACCAGCTCGGAGAAGTCGACCGGCTCCGGCGTGAAGCGCCGTTGCGGGTCCCGCACCCGGGCCAGCAGCAGCAGGTCGGAGGTGAGCTTCTCCAGCCGGCCCGCGTTGCGGCTGATCGCGTCCACACTGCGGGCCGGAGCGCCGGCGACCCGAAGGAGCTGGACGTGCCCCTGGATGGCCATCAGCGCGTTCTTCAGCTCATGGGTGAGGGTGGAGATCATCTCGCCCTTGTAGGCGTCGAGCTCCTGGAGCTGGGTGACCAGTCGCTGCTCCTGCTGGTGCAGCCGGGCTCGCAGCATGCTCCGCCCCACCTCGGCACCGATCTCGCTCATGGTGTCGATCTCGGCGCTGGTCCAGGCCGACCACGGGTCCGTCCGCAACAAGGTGATCGCCGCGAGGGTGTCCCCACCGGCGCCGACCGGCGCGATCAGCGCGCTGCCCGCCCCCAGCATCTTCAGCGACAGCAGGGCACGGTCGTGGAGCTCGGTCTCCGCCGGGTCATCCGGCACCGCGGCGTGCGGGCTGATCAGCCAGACCTCACGGTTGTCCCAGCACTCCCGCACCTTCGCGTCGCGGTCCGCCCTGGTCAGCGGCAGCGCATCGGTGGGCCTCGGCACCGTCGTCGACTGCGGCAGCGCGGGGTCGATCATGCGGGCCTGGACCACATCGGTGCGCAGGCCGAGACGCAGCGGCTCGTGCACCGAGTCGAGAATGCGGTCGACCTCCACCTCGTGGGCGGTGGCGTACATGACGGTCCGGCGCACCTCGGCGAGACGGACCCCTTCGCGGAGCCGCTCACGCTCCTGGGCGTGGTGCAGCGCCAACCCGGCCTGCACCGCGAACAGCTCCAGCATCTGCTGGCGCTGCACGTCGGGCCGTCGACCGTCCGCCGGCTCGTCGACGCTGAGGATGCCGATGAGGTCCCCGGTCGGTCCTGGCAAGGGCACGTAGAGCGCGTCCATGGGGTGCCACGCGTCCGGGTCGTCGGACGGCTCGAAGTCCGGGACGTAGCTGTACGTCGCGTCGGGGGGAAGCTGGTCGTGCGGCATGAAGCGCAGCAGCCCCCAGCGCTCGGCCGCCTCCATCTCGTCGAGGAAGGCCTTGGCCGGCGTACGCCGCTTGAGCAGCTGGACACGGGCCTCCTCCGGGCCCGCGACCGCCACCGCCTCCATGAAGCCGAAGGGGTCGATCCGGTCGATGACCGCCACCTGGAAGCCGAGCGTCCCCACCACCCCCTCGGCGATGGCGCTCAGCACCTCGCCGAGGTCCTGCACCGCGTGGACCTTGGTGATCAGGCCGTGCAGGCTGAGCAGCGCACCGGCTTCGTGGAGCCCGGGGCGCAACGGACCGACAAGCTGTTCCACGCTGGCTCACCCCCGGGGCGTCGGATGGCCCCCACGGTAGCGCCACCCGGGTCCGAAATCTCCGGTTCGGAACACTCCGGTCCGGGTGGACCATGCCGGCCGAACGAACGGACAAACCGGCAGCGCTCTCCCGGTCGCCCCCAGTGGTCAGTCCGCGAGCAGCGACAGCGTTCCCTCGCGGTGCGGGTTGCGGTCGCCAGGGTCGCCCTCGTAGGCCCCGGCAACCGGGTGCACCATCACCTCGTCCACACCGTAGGTACGCGCGAGCTCGGACACCTGCTGCCGAGCAGACCCGGCGTCGCCCACCACCCAGCGCCGGCGCATCGCCTGGAGCAGTCCGTCGTGCTCGGGCGGGAGCCCCACGGCCTCGGCCTCCTCGACGCTGAGCTGAGGGCCCAGGGGACCGCCGGTGCGCAGGCTCACCATGGCGAGCAGGTGCGGGCGAGCCAGTCGCTCGGCCTCCTCGGAGGTCTCGGCGACGCAGGCGTTGACGGTGAGGAAGGTCGTGGGCTCTGCTGCGTGCTCGCCCGGCTGGAACTCGTCGCGGTAGATCGTCAGCGCCTCGGCCGTGCCACGGCCGGAGAAGTGGTGGGCGAAGACGTAGGGGAGGCCCATCCGGGCGGCCAGGTGCGCGGAGTAGTCCGACGACCCCAGGAGCCACACCGGGGGCCGCGAGGTGGCAGCGGGAGTGGCCCGCAGCTCGTAGTCACGCCCCTGGAGCTCGAGGCCGACCCCGCCCGTCGACATCATCGCCACCACGTTGGCGAGGTGGTCGGGGAACCGCTGCACGAGGTCCTGACCGCTGCCCAGGGCACTGCCCATCCGCAGCGCCCAGCTGGTGACGGGGTCGGACCCGGGCGCCCGGCCGATGCCCAGGTCGATGCGACCGGGGTGAGCGGCCTCGAGAAGGGCGAACTGCTCGGCAACCACGAGCGGGGCGTGGTTGGGCAGCATCACCCCTCCGCTGCCGACCCGGATGCGCTCGGTGGCGGCAGCCAGCATCGCCACCAGGACGGCCGGACTGGTGGCAGCCACGGCCGGCATGTTGTGGTGCTCGGCCACCCAGTAGCGCCGGTAGCCGACACTGTCGGCGACTCGGGCCAGGGCGCGGGCGGCGGCGACCGCGTCCGCGGAGGTCCGGCCCTGCCGGACGGGCACCAGGTCCAGGACGGAGAGCACCGGCCGGTCCGGGTGGGGGCGGTCGTGCGGAGCGGTCATATCGGTCACGGGGCGTTCAACCGCAGCGAGGTCCTGCGGCATTCCCGGCGGCGGTCACGCCAGGACGACGGTCGGCTCGATGCTGGTCTCCACCTCCAGCGTGTTGGCGATGAAGCACTCGCGGTGCGCGACGTCGAGCAGTCGCCGCACCCGGTCGGTCGCGATCTCGCCGGACACGGTCACCGTGGGGCGGTGCTCGATGCGCGTGATGCGCATCCGGCGTGCCTCGGGCATGAACGCGCGCGCCCGGTCGTCGTAGGCGACCACGTCGATGCGGGCCCGGGCGGCGACCGCCAGGAACGACAGCAGCAGACAGCTGGAGGCGGAGGCGAGCAACAGCTGCTCAGGGTTGAGCAGCTGCGCGTCACCGTGGAAGGCCGGCGCGGCGGTGAGACGCAGCCGCGCTGTCGCCGGCTCGGCCCGCACCTCGTGCTCACGCGGATAGGCGTCGTACCCCGACCCCGTGCTGCCCCGCCAGACCAGGGCGGTGGCGAACGCGTGGTCCGTCACGCCGAGCGCGTCTCAGGAGCCGGTGACGGCCTGGTCGAGCCGCTGCACCGAGTCCTCGAGCTGCTCCTGACCGACGAGCGGGAAGAGCTCCTTGGCGAGCAGGGCCTCGTCGGTGACGTTGCTCCAGTCGTAGGTGTGGCGCACGAGCGTCTGGTCGGAGCCCTGGGACTCCAGCTCCCACACCCACTGCCAGCCCTTCGGCTCGGTGCCGGCCGGAGCGGTCTGCCACGCCACCAGCCGGTTCTCGTCGTAGCCGACGACGTGGTTGTCGGTCTGGTACTCCCCGCCCATGTGGTCGCCGACCATGTCCATGGTGAAGACGTCGCCGACGCCGGTGATCCGGTCGCCCCGGGAGACGGCCTGGATGAACCCGGAGCCGTCCAGCTCCTTGTGCCGGTCGGGGTTGGTCAGGACGTCGAAGAGGGCGTCGGTGGGTGCGTTGATGGTGCGCTCGACGGTGATCTTGTTGTCGCTCATGCCTGAACCTTGCCTGCTCACCGCTCCGCCCAAACTCGCGGGCCCGAACTCGCGCGGGCTGGACGTGCGGGGCTGGACGTGCGAGGGACCGAACCCGCCCGTCGGGACGCGGATGAGCGATTCCGGACCCTCGCGCGGCTAGCGTTCCGGGGGTGAGCCTCACCCGTCGGATCCTCACCGCACCGTCCGGCGTGCTGCTGCAGGTGCAGCTGCTCGGCATCGTGGTCTACCCCTTCCTCAGCGAACGGCCGCTGAGCCGGGCGATCTTCGGCGTGTTCGGACTGGTCGTGCTGGTCCTCGCCCTCCGCGTGGTGCGCGCGACGCCCGCGCTGACGTGGGTGGCGGCCACCATCGGCGTCCCGGTCGCCGTGCTCACCGTGGTGCAGGGCTTCTACCCCGACAACGACGCGATCGCGCTGGTCTCGGCGGTCCTCCACGCAGCCTTCTACGGCTACACCGCCTCGGCGCTGCTGCGCTACATGTTCCACGACGACCGGGTCACCCTCGACGAGATCCTCGCCACCGCCGCGACGTTCACCGTGGTCGCCTGGGCGTTCGCCTACGCCTACGCCGCGGTGCAGATCATCTGGCCCGGTTCCTACATCGCGGAGACCCCCGGCAGCACCCGGACCTGGATGGAGCTGCTCTACCTCTCCCTCACGACGCTGACCAGCACCGGCCTCTCGGACATCGTGCCGATCGAGCCGGCGGCGCGGGCGGCGCTGATGCTCGAGCAGATGTGCGGGATGATGTACCTCGCTCTGGCCGTCGCCCGCGTCACGGCGCTCACCGTGGTGCGGCCGGGCGGTGAGCGACCCGGCAGTCGCCTGCCCGACCGCTGAGCGGCACGGGAACGGGGCCGGGCCGGGGCCTCTCAGCGGGGCGGACGCCACTCCGGGTCGCGGCCGATGAGTCCCAGCAGCTTGCTCTGCGGGTCGGCGTCGGCGGGGACGGGCACCCGGGGACCGAACTGGCCCGATGCCGCCAGCACGTCGGCCATCGGCTCCATGCCGGCGAACGCCTCCGCGCAGAAGTCCGGGTCGAGCCGGTCGTCCTGGCCGGTGGCGCGCGCCAGGTCCCAGGTGTGCATCACCACGTCGGCGGTGTAGAAGCGGTCGAGCGCCTCGCCGAGCGGCATCTCGCCCAACATCGGGCTGCTGTACGTGGCCGGCGGCGAGCCCTCGAACAGCCGCTGCACCTCCTCGGAACGCTGCTGCCACGAGGAGGCGAGCTCGTCGTCGTCGAGCGGGACGGCAGCCAGGTGGACCCCCGCACCCGACTCGACGAACCCGGGGAACCACTCCAGCAGGTGCCGGACCACGTCGCGCGCACGCCACTGCTCCACAGGTGTGGACGCATCCCAGTCGGCCACTCCGCGGACCCGCCGGGCGAAGGTGTCGGCGGCGGTTCGGTGCCGCTCCTCAGCGGTCTGTGGCCACATCACAGGACCCCGTCGGTCAGGAGCTGCTCCAGCTTGTCGTAGCCGTCGTTCACGCCGCCCTCCATGCCGCTGGCGAGCCAGGCGTCGCGACCCTCGAAGGAGTCCACCAGCGACTGCGCCTGAAGCCGGGTCCAGCCGTCGCCGAGATCCTCGAAGCGCAGCGTCTCCAGTGACACCCCGTCCGGCATCCCCTCCCAGGTGAAGGTCTGGACGATGCGGGTCTCGCCGACCTCGTGGAAGCAGCCGTGGAAGCCGTACCCCTCCCGATCCCGGCGGTTCACGAACCGCCACGACCCACCGGTCCGGGCGTCCCAGTAGTCGATGTCGGTCTCGACGTCCGTCGGTCCGATCCATCGCGCGAACAGGTCGGGGTCGACGTGGGCACGCCGGAGCTGGGCCACGGTCGCGCGGAAGTCCCGGGTGATGCGGATGATCGGCAGCGCTGGGTCGGCGACGACCGTCGCGGTCACCTGTCGGGGGCCTGCCGTGGAATGGGTCGTCACGATGCTTCCTCTCGCCGGCTCTCGGCCGTGGTCGGGTGTCCGTCTGCGTCGAGACCGGCCACCACGTCGTCCAGACGCTGGTAGCGCTGCTCGACCTGGCGTTGGTACCTCTCGAGCCATGCCGCCATCAGGTGCAGGACCGGGGGTTCGAGGCGGACCGCGCGCCGCTGCGCCTGCTTGGTCTTGGTGACCAGGCCGGCCCGCTCCAAGACGTTGAGGTGTTTCGAGACCGCCTGGGCGCTGATGTCGTACGGCGCGGCGAGCTCGCCGACCGTGGCGTCCTGTGCCGCCAGGCGCGCCACCAGGTCGCGTCGGGTGGGGTCGGCCAGGGCCGCGAACGCCACGGACAGGTCATCCATGCGAGGCTCCTCAACCGATCGGTTGAGGAGTAGTGAACCCTGCGAGCGGATGGTTGTCAACCATCTGGTTGACTACACCGACCACCTGACCAAGGGGGGCGCTGGCTGCTCCAGGGTGCCCTGCCTCACACCCGGGGAGGAAGCATGGCTGACGGGGGATGGTTGCACCTGGTGGGCGAGCAGCCCACCCCGGCGCCCGTACCCGGAGCCGGCGAGGATGGAGGACTGATGAGCATCACCGAGCAACTGAAGAAGGCCATCGACGACCTGCGCATCGACGAGCGCGTGGAGACGCTCAGCCAAGAGGGCGCCCGCGTCTACACCCAGACACTGGAGTCCGTCGGTGGCTACGTCTCCTCCCGCGAGGAGGACATCAACGCCCTCATCGACAAGGTCGCTGACTCCCTCGACACCCGGACCGAGGGTCGGTTCGCGGGCGAGATCGGCAAGATGACGGGCACCGCGCACCGCGGCGTGGCCAAGCTGGCCGACCAGGGGCCCGCCCGCGAGGACTGACGTCCGCGAGCGCCGGCCGCGAGTCCGTCGCACTCCCCCCGTGAAGCCCTTCTCCCCGCCATGCCTCGTGCGGGAAGCGCCGGGTCCCAGGGGACCATGGGAACCATCCCCTCCGGCGAGCCCATCCGGGTGCGAGGCCGGAGCGAACTGCCGGACGAGGCCCCCTAGCCTGGGGCCAGACCTCGCTGGTCCTGGTGGGGAGACGTACGTCGGGAGGGACGTCTGGTGTCCAAGGTCGTCACCCTGCTCACGGGACGGGCCTCGGCCTGGGTCGTGCTGGCGGGTCTCCTGCTCGCGGTAGCGCTCATCGGCGCCGTCGGTCAGGCCGAGACCCCGAGCGGACGGCTCGACGCCGCACCCGTCGGCGCCGACAGCACCGAGGGCACCCGACTGCAGGCCGAGATTCCCGACGGGGAGGACAGCGTCGCCGTGGTGCTGGCCACCACCGAGGACGGCGGTCAGCTCAGCAAGGCGCAGGTCGGCGGGGTGGTCCAGGCCATCCAGCGGCTGGGGTCGCAGGAGGTGACGCCGCTCGGCCCACCGGTCGTCCGGAGCGAGGACGGCACCGCGACGATCACCCCTGTGGCGGTGCCACAGCTCGGCAACGAGGCCAACGGCGACTTCATCGAGGAGCTGCGCGGCGACCTCACCCAGGCCGCCCCCGAGGGGGTCGAGGTCCAGGTGACCGGTCCGGCCGCGGTATTGGCTGACCTCTCCTCGGTCTTCGACGGCGCCAGCCTTCGCCTGCTCGTGGTGACCGCCAGTGTGGTCGCGGTGCTGCTCATCATCACCTACCGCAGCCCGGTGCTGTGGCTCGTGCCGGTGGTGGTCATCGGCCTGGCCGACCAGCTCGCCGCCACCCTGGCCCCCCAGGTGCTCAGGCTCTTCGACGTGCCGTGGGACGGCTCGACCACGGGAATCCTGTCGGTGCTCGTCTTCGGTGCCGGCACGGACTACGCACTGCTGCTGATCTCGCGCTACCGCGACGAGCTGCGGGTCCACGAGGACCGTCACGAGGCCATGGCGACAGCGCTCGGCCCCACGGCCGGCGCGGTGATCCCCAGCGCGTTCACGGTCTTCCTGGGCCTGATCAGCCTGGTGCTCTCGGTCATCCCGACCACGCGCGGACTCGGACTGGCGTGCGCCATCGGCATCCTCATCGGCGCCAGCTTCGTCCTCCTGGTGCTGCCCGGCACCCTCGTGCTCTTCGGCCGATGGATCTTCTGGCCGCAGGTGCCCCGTACCTCCCTGGGCCCCGTCGACCGCAGCCGTTCGATCTGGGCGCGCATCGGCCGCCGGGTCGCCGGTCGCCCCCTGGTGTTCGCCAGCGGCCTCGTGGCTGTCCTCCTGGCCGCCAGCCTGGGCGTCCTCCGCATCGACACCGGCCTGGACCAGTCGGACCAGTTCCTGGAGACCCCCGAGTCGATCACGGCGTCGGACCGGATCGCGGAGTCCTTCCCCGCAGGCACCGTCGACCCGGTGCGGGTCGTCACCAGGGCCGACCCGGAGCGGGTCGCCCGGACCGCCGCCGAGGTCGACGACGTCGCCTCGGCACGCCCGTCGGCGTCGGGCAACGGGGTCAGCCAGGTCGACGTCGTGCTCACCACGACCGAGCGCGCCGACAGCGAGCAGGCGGTCGAGGCGCTGCGCTACGCGCTGGCGTCGTACGACGACACCCACGTGACCGGCACCGTCGCGACGGCACTGGACAGCGAGCAGGCGGCCCAACGCGACCAGTGGCTCATCATCCCGATGATCCTCGTCCTGGTGCTGATCGGTCTCGTGCTGCTGCTGCGGTCCGTCCTGGCGCCCCTGCTGCTGGTGGCCAGCGTGGTGCTCACCTACGGCGCGGCGCTGGGCATCGCCTGGTTCGCCTATACCCAGATCTTCGGGTTCGGCGCCATGGACAGCACGGTGCCGCTGTTCGCCTTCCTGTTCCTGGTGGCGCTCGGGGTCGACTACAACATCTTCCTCGTCACCCGAGCCGCGGAGGAGACCCCGGAGCACGGCACCCGCGTCGGGATGCTGCGAGCCCTGGCCAGCACCGGTGGCGTGATCACCAGCGCAGGCGTGCTGCTGGCGGCGGTCTTCGCCTCGCTCGGCGTCCTGCCCCTGGTGGTGCTCGCCCAGCTCGGCATCGTGATCTTCATCGGCGTCCTGCTCGACACGCTGCTGGTCCGCACGATCCTGGTGCCGGCACTGGCCGAGTGGCTCGGAGACCGGTTCTGGTGGCCACGACGCTTCCCCCCGGCCCCGGGTGCGGACAGCTCCGCCGCCAGCTCAACGACGGTCGGCGCCGCTGCGCCCTAGCCCCGGTCGCCGGTCCGGTCGGCCCGGTCGGCCCGGTCGGCCCGGTCGGAGAAGTCTCAGCCGGCTGCCGGCATCTGCTCGTCGACCGGGCGCGACGCCCGGACGTGCACCGCCCAGCCGGTGCTGAGCTGCGACGCCTCCGCGGGGTAGGTCTCGAAGCCGTAGCCCTGGAGGACGGCGATGACGGGGGACGCCCACGCGTCGACGTCGGCGGCGTGCTTCCACGCCGGGGGCTGGTCGAAGAGGTGGAGCGTGCCGCCGGGGCGCAACGCCCGCCAGGCCGCGGCGGTCACCTCGGGGTGTCGCCACATCGGCGCCACCGAGAACCCGAAGACGACGTCGAACCCGCCTTCGGCGACCTCCACCTCCTCGAGTGCGCCGCAGAGCATGGTGAGCCGGCCCGCCTCTGCCCACGGACCGAGCCGGCCGCCGGCGACGTCCATCATCAGCGTCGAGCGGTCGACGGCGGTCAGCGAACCCGTGTCGCCGACGACCTCGCACACCAGGGCCGCCGCGTGCCCCTGGCCGCACCCCACCTCGAGCACGCGCGTGCCGGGGCTGAGCTGGAGCCGGTCCACCGCCCACTGGGCGCGCTCAGGCGTGGGCATGGTCATCCACCCCAATGCGCCGCGGGGCATACGAGTACGAAGTGAGCAAGATCACGGTCAGCCTCCCAAAGCCACGGTAGGCACACCCCGACCAGGTGTCGTCCTCATCGCCCAGAAACATGTCGATCCGGCCCATTTTGGTCACACCCGGATGTGGCCCACGGTGCGCTTGCTAGGTTCGCGCCATGTCTGACTCCGTCACGGTCGAGCGCGTGATCCCGGCCGCCCCTGGGGCGATCTTCGACCTCGTCGCCACGCCCAGCCGCCACTCCGAGATCGATGGCTCCGGCACGCTGCAAGGCAGCGGCACCGGCCGGGTGAACCTGGGCGACTCCTTCGGCATGCGGATGAAGTGGGGGGTGCCGTACGCGACGCGCAACGAGGTGGTCGAGCTCGAGCCGGGACGCCGGATCGCCTGGCGCACCCTCGCCCCGGGACCGCTGAGCCTGCTGTTCACCGGTCGCACCTGGCGCTACGAGCTCGAGCCGGTCGAGGGCGGCACCCGGGTCCGCGAGACCTGGGACACCTCCACCGAGCGTCCCCTCACCCGCGCCCTGATCCGCAAGCGGCTGGGCGAGCAGACCCGGCGCAACATGGAGCGCACGCTGGAGCGGATCGAGCGCGTGGTCGCGGCCGAGTAGAGGGTGGGCCAGCGGCCCCGGCAACAGCGCTGATCCTCAGCGCCGGAGCAGATCCTCCATCAGCTCGATCTCCTTGCGCTGGGCGGCCACGATGTCCTCCGCGAGCCGCACCGCCCCCGCGTGCTCGCCATCGGCCACCTCCGTCCTGGCCATCGCGACCGCGCCCTCGTGGTGGTCGATCATCAGGCGCAGCCACATCCGCTCGAAGGCCACATCGCGGGTGGCGTCGAGCCGTTCCAGGGACCGGCGGCTGACCATGCCCATGCCGACCGAGCCTCCGGCGCCGGGTGCCATCTGCCCCGTCCCGTCACTCCCCGCCATGCCGGAGCCCGGACCCATGGCGGAGTCGGTGGGCGGGGCCTCCTCGCCCCACTCCTCCAGCCACTCGGCCAGCTGCTCCATCTCCGGCTCCTGGGCGGCCTCGATGTCGTCGAGGAGCCGACCGAAGCCGGCGTCGGCGCCGCGGCCGTCCGCCATCTCCACCATCCGCAGCGCCTGCGCGTGGTGGGGGATCATCATCGTCGCGAACTCGACGTCGGCGGCGTTGTGGGACGTCGCCGACGAGGAGCCGGCGTCGTCACCGCAGGAGACGAGCACGCCGGCGACGAGCACGACCAGGACCGAGACGAGACGACGCACGACGGGCTCCTTCGAGAATCAAGCGCTGCCGCCATTATCCAGGGGGACCCAGGGGGCCGGGTGCGCCATCGGCGGCCTCCGAGTCCAGCCGGCGGTCCGGGGACGCCGGCGTTGGTTCGCAGCGGCGCGCCGGCTCAGGACCAGATCAGGCGGGACGCTCGGCGACCGCCTCGGGCGACCCGCTCTCGGTGGCCTCGTCATGGACGTGGGAACGCAGCGGCACCACCGGGATCAGCAGCGCCGCCACCAGCGCGAGCGCGCTGATCGGCACGCCCCACCAGAAGACCTCGTGCAGCTGCGAGGCCAGCCCCTGGCGCACGGCGTCGACGACTGCGGGGGGAAGGTCGGCCAACGTCGAGGGGTCGAGCACGCTGCCGGAGTCGACACCGCCCCCACCGGTCGGGGCCCCGGGCGGCATCCGGGAGCCGATCGCCTCCCGCAGTCCGCTGTTCATCACCGTGCCGAGGATCGCGACGCCGACGGTGGCGCCGACGTTGCGGAAGAACTGGCTCGAGGCGGTGGCGACGCCGAGGTCGGCCTGACGGGCGTCGTTCTGCACCACGAGCAGCAGCTGCTGCAAGGCCAGTCCGATGCCCGCGCCGACGACCACCATGGCCAGGGTCAGCTGGGTCTGGGTGGCGGTATGGTCGAGCCGGGTGAGCAGCCACTCACCCGCCCCGACGAGCGCGATCCCGAGCACGATGATCGCCTTGTAGCGACCGGTCCGGGTCACGACCTGGCCGGCGATGATCCCGAGCACCACCATGCCCAGCATCAGCGGCATGAGGACCAGGCTGGACTCGGTGGCACCGACACCGATGACGCCCTGGGCGAAGACGGGGATGTAGAAGATCGACCCGAACATCACCATGGCGACGAGGAAGTTCGCCCCGTTGGCGAAGGTGAAGACCGAGGAGCGGAACAGCCGGAGCGGGACGATGGGTTCCACGGCCCGCAGCTCGACCGCCACGAAGGCGCCGAGCAGCAGCGCGCCGGCGGCGTACATCCCGAGGATGGTCGGCGAGCTCCAGGCGTACTGGGTGCCGCCCCAGCTGGTGGCCAGCAAGGTGATGACCAGCCCGGCGCTCAGGGTCACGATGCCCAGCCGGTCGATGACGGCCTCGCGACGCGTGTGGGGGATGTGCAGGAACCGAACGATGGTCAGGAGAGCGGCGAGCCCGAAGGGCAGCGTGGCCGCGAACATCCACCGCCATCCGAGGTGGTCGGTGATGACGCCGCCCGCCAGCGGTCCGACGACGGACGCGACCCCGAACATCGCCCCCATCACGCCTTGGTAGCGGCCCCGGAACCGGGGCGGAATGATGTCGCCCACGATCGTCATGGACAGCGGCATGATCGTGCCCATGCCGAGCCCGGTGACCGCGCGGCCGGCCACCAGCATCCAGAAGCTCACCGCGAGCATCGAGATCGCCGCGCCGGCCATGAAGACCAGGAGCCCGCCGATGTAGAAGGCTCGGCGGCCGTAGAGGTCGGACATCTTGCCGACGATCGGCACCGCCACCGCCGAGACCAGCATCGCAGCGGTCGCCACCCACGAGTAGTGGTCCATGCCGCCGAGGTCGGCGACGATGCGCGGCATGCCGGGACCGACCATGGTCTGACTCGTGGCTGCGACGAGCATGCCGACGAGCAGTCCGATGAAGACGCGCTTCTCCGCTACTCCCAGAGCGAACTGGGGCTGCTCGACCGACGATGCTGACACGGGCGCGAGCATACGGAGTAATTGCACACTGTGCAAACTTGCAGTTAGTGTAAGTTAAGCACGAGGTCGAGGTGACGAGGAGTGTGATGGCGGTCGAGACGCGCGGCGGTCTGCGCGAGAGCAAGAAGGCCAGAACACGCCAGTCCCTGCACCGCTCGGCGCTCGAGCTTGCCCTCGAGCTCGGGCCCGACCAGGTCACGGTCGACGCGATCGCCGACCGCGCCGGAGTCTCCCCCCGCACCTTCTTCAACTACTTCCCCTCACGCGAGGCCGCGATGAGCGTGGCCGACCCCGACATCTCCGCCCGGCTGGCCGGCATGCTGCTCGCCCGCCCCGCGCACGAGCCCATCGACGTGGCGGTGCGCGAGGTCCTCACCACCCGGCTGCGCGAGCTCGCCCAGGACTCCGCCGAGTGGCGGTTGCGTCGTCAGCTGGCCCGTGCCCATCCGCAGCTGGCGCTGGCCTCGATCGAGGTCAAGCAGACCGTGATCCGCGCCCTGGTCGACGCCGCTCTCGAGCGCGAGGGTCAGGATGCGCGCACCGGCCTCGCGACCGTCGTCCGCGTCCACGCCGTCGTCGGGGCCGTCGCGGCGGCGTTGTGGCAGCACTCCGCGGAGGGGTTCCGCGGCGACGTGCTGCGGCGCCTCGAGGAGGCCTTCGACGCACTCGCCTCCCCCACGGCCTGACACCAGCGCGGGGCTGCAACAACGGGCCCGGCACGAACGCCGGGGCTGACAGGTAAGGCCCGGGTCAGGGCTTGCGCTGTTCCACCACGACGGTGGTCATGACCTTGTCCGCGAACGTCTGGCGCTTGGCGTCCCACAACGGCCACAGGTACCCGAGGTAGCAGGGCAGGGCGTCGAGGATGTGGGCGATCCCGCGCACGAAGCAGAGCCCGGCCCCCATCGGCTGTCCGGTCTGCTCCTTCAGCAGCCGGATGCCCATCACCTGCTTGCCGATGCTCCATCCGGTGCGTCCCTGCCGGAAGACGACGTTCCACAGACTGACCGCGATCGCGATGAGGTAGCCGAGCGCCATCACCACGAACCCGACGACGTTGCCGCCCTCGGTGGTGGTCACCCCCGTCGTCGGGTCGGTCGTCGTCTCCATCCCCGAGATCCCCAGGCCCAGACCCGCGAACACCAGGATCAGCGCCGGCAACGGCACCACGGCGTCCACCAGGTAGGCCAGCACCCGCTGGATCCACGACGCGTAGCCGGCACCGCCCGTGGGGCGTGCGGGCGCGGCGTAGTACTGCTGCTGCCCGGTCGGGCCCTGCTGCCAGGCACTCCCGGCGTCAGGGGGGCCCCACGAGCTGTCGCTCACGTTTCGTTCCTCCTCCTCGTCGTTCTCGCTTAGCCCTGGTCGAGCCCTGGTCGAGCCCTGGTCGAGCCGTTGCCATCACCGCCGAAGGGCGGGTGTCGCCCTCGGCATCGACGGACGACCGAAGCTCCAGGCGCACGCTAGCCGACCCCCGCGGGTCACCGGCTGCCCCTCCGCCGGGGAGCCTGCCCGCGGAGATTTGGCAGGGTTGGGGCATGACGACGCACCTGCACCGGCGGTTGCCCGCGGTGGACCTCCCGCACGTCGCTCTCGGGACGGGACCGACGCCGGTGACTCAGCTGGACTCCGAGGCATGGGGTCTCTCGGTCGAGACCTGGGTCAAGGACGACGGCGCCTTCGGGGACGGGCCGTGGGGTGGCAACAAGGTGCGCAAGCTGGAGTGGATCATCCCCGAGGCTCGGCGACGCGGCGTGAGCAGCGTCCTCAGCGTCGGCGGGATCGGCACCCACTGGGGGCTCGCCCTGGCGACGTACGGCGCGGAGCACGGACTCAGCACCACGCTCGGCCTGGTGGACCAGCCGGTCGACGACCACGTCCGCGACCAGCTGCGCCGGTTGCAGGAGTCCGGAGCGCACCTCCACCGCTTCCGCGACGCCACGCGCCTCAAGCTGTGGGCGCCGTACCTCTTCGTCCGCGGCATCAGCGGCGGACGGGCGCCGTGGTACGTCCCTGCGGGGGGCTCCAACCCGTACGGAGCCCTGGGCTACGTCGAGACGGCGTTGGAGATCGCGGGGCAGGTGCAGGCGGGCGACCTGCCGGCGCCGGGCACCATCGTGGTGCCGGTCGGGTCGGGCGGCACCATCGCCGGACTCGCCCTCGGTCTCCGTCTGGCCGGGCTCGACAGCTCCCTGCTCGGAGTCGTCGTCAACGACTCGCTCCCCCTCGACACCCAGACCATGACCAGGCTCGCCAACCGCACCGGGGGACTGCTGCGCAAGCGCGGCGCCTCCGACGTCCCGGTGGTGACGTCGTCGCACCTCGAGACTCGCACCGACTGGCTGGGAGCCTGCTACGGCGACCCGACCCCAGCGTCGGTGCGGGCGGTGTCCGACGCGGCCGAGCAGGGTCTGACGCTCGAGCCCGTCTACACCGGGAAGGCCGTCGCCGCCATGCGCGACCTGGGCGACTCACTCGCGGGGCCGGTGCTCTGGATCCAGACCCACGGCCCCCGCTGAAGGTCTGTGCCCGAGCGTCCCGGGCGCCGGGACCGGCCCGAGAAATGTCGGTGGCAGGAGGTTGGGTTGATCCATGGTGGATCACCCGGTGCTGGCGGCGTTGCGGCAGGCGCGTGCGGCCATGGAGCCGGTGCTGGTGCGCGACGCGTCGGGGCAGGTCGCGGGCTGGGCCGGTCTGGGGGATGCCGCGAGCGACGAGCTCCGGGCAGTGGTCCGGTTGGTCGCGGAGCTGGAGGGCCAGGTCAGTGGTCTGCGGCTGCATGCGGTGGCCGCCGCTGAGGCGGCGCAGGCCCGGGTGGAGACCGGCGCTGCGGACACCGCGGCGTGGGCGGCAGGGGCCGGCCGCAACCGGGACCGCGTCTGGGGCAGCGTCTGGCTGGCTGAACGGGTCGAGGAGCGCTACCACCACGTGCGGGCGGCCCTGGCCCAGGGCCGGTTGTCCCACGACCACGCGATGGTGATCGTGCGCGCGGGCGAGCAGGCACCGACGGGAATCGACCCGGCCGAGCTGTCGCGGTGCGAGGAGCTGCTCGTGGCCAAGGCCGAGCGCATGTCGCCGCGCAACCTACGACGCGCTGCCCGGCGTCTGCTGGAGCCGGTCAGCAAGCGACTGGCCGACGAGCACGAGGGAGAGCTGCTCTCCCAGGAGGAGCACACGGCCAACCTGTTCGCCTCGCTGTGGCTCGTGGACCAGGGTGACGGGTCCTGGAAGGGCGGGTTCGAGCTTCCGGATCTGCATGCACACCTGCTGCTCAACGCCTTGGACACGCTGTCGGGTCCGCGTCGCTACCTGCGCACGCCGCAGGGAACCACACGCGAGGAGCCGACCACCCGGGGCTTGAGTGGCCCCGAGGCCAGGGGTCAGGCCTTCGTGGAGCTGCTGGAGCACCTGCCCCAGACCGGGCACACCCGCTCGGGGGTCACCTTGGTCGTCCACGTCGAGGAGGAGCAGCTGCGCGCCGGCGTTGGGGCCGCCACCCTGGAGACCGGCGGCCGGATCAGCATCGGCGAAGTCCGCCGCCTGGCGTGCGAGGCCGGCATCATGCCGCTGGTCATGGGTGGGCGCTCGCTGCCCCTGGACCTCGGCGCCAGCACCCGGCTGTTCACCAAGGGGCAGGCCATCGCGCTCTCAGCGCTGCACGAGTCCTGTGCGGCCGAGGGCTGCGAGCGTCCCTTCGCCTGGTGCGAGCTCCACCATCGACAGCCCTGGGGCCACGACGGCCCCACCGACCTCGCCAACGCAGCCCCCCTCTGTGGCTGGCACCACCGCAGGATCCACGACGCGAAGTACGAGCACCGCTGGCTCGAGGACGGCCGCGTGCGGTTCCGGCACCGGTGGAGATCACGGTGGACCAACGGCCAGGACCCCTGGCCAGACGGCAACGCAGCGGACAACCCTGACCACGCCGCAGCCTGACTCGTGGGTTGCCGGCACCACTAGGCTCGCGGCATGCAGCGACGCCTCAGCGAGGATGACCGCGCGTTCCAGCAGCGGATGCGCGAGATCTTCACCACCAAGGTCCCGCCCGAGATCCGCGACAAGGTGCGACTCGGTCGCACGTTGAGCAAGGACGACATCGCCGGCGCCCACAAGGCGCTGCACGCCGAGGGCATCGCGGTTCCGTCATGGCCGGTCGAGTACGGCGGCTGCGACTGGACGCCGCTGCAGAAGGCGATCTGGAACGACGAGATGCAGAAGGCCTACGTGCCGCCGCCGCTGGCGTTCAACGCCGGCATGATCGGCCCGGTCATCGCCGCGTTCGGCTCCCAGGAGATGAAGGACCGGTTCCTCCCCCCGACCGCCTCGCTGGACATCTGGTGGGGCCAGGGCTTCTCCGAGCCCGACGCCGGTTCCGACCTCGCCGGGCTGCGCACCACCGCCGTCCGTGACGGCGACGACTGGGTCGTCAACGGCCAGAAGACCTGGACCACGCTCGGCCAGTACGCCGACTGGATCTTCGTGCTCGCCCGCACCGATCCCGACGCCAAGAAGCAGGCCGGGATCTCGATGTTGCTGATCGAGATGGACGCCCCTGGTGTCGAGCTGCGTCCCATCACGCTGGTCGACGGCCACCACGAGGTCAACGAGGTCTTCTTCACCGACGTCCGCGTGCCCGCCGGCCAGCTCGTCGGTGAGGAGAACGCCGGCTGGTCCTACGCCAAGTTCCTGCTCGGCAACGAGCGTGTGGGCGTCGCCCCGGTGTGGTCGGTCAAGCGTCGGCTCGGTGACCTGAAGCGGCACGCCGCCGAGGTGCGCACCTCGACCGGCGTCCTGCTCGACGAGCCCCTGGTCGCGGCGCGTTTCGCGGAGCTGGAGGCCGACATCATGGCGTTGGAGCTGACCGTGCTGCGGGTGGCCGGCGGATCCAAGGACGGCAAGCCCGACCCGGCGTCGTCGATCCTCAAGCTGCGTGGCTCCGAGCTGGAGCAGGCGGTCTCCTCGCTTGCGGTGGAGGTGGCCGGCCCGATGGCGCAGGCCTGGACCCCGGTCGACGACTTCGAACCTCCGGCCGAGGACTCGCTGCTGCCCGAGTGGACCACCCACGCGGTGCCTCGCTACCTCAACTACCGCAAGGCCTCGATCTACGGCGGCAGCAACGAGGTACAGCGCCAGATCATCGCCACCAACATCCTGGGCCTGCGCGGCTGACCCGCCCCGGCCACGGCCTTCGGACTCCCAGGAGCGCGACATGGACTTCACCCTCACCACCGAGCAGAAGGCGCTGCGCGACGCGCTGCGCGACATGCTCGGCAGCCGCGAGCCCGCAGACCGGGTGGGCGCGCCGAGCTTCGACGCCGACCTGTGGGGCTCGCTGGCCGAGATGGGCCTGCTCGCGCTCCCGTGGGACGACGACTCCGACGACGGTGCGGGCCCGGTGGAGGTGATGGTCGTCGCCCAGGAGCTCGGTCGCTCGCGTGCCGTGGCGCCCTACGCCGAGATGCTCGTCGCCGGGCATCTGCTCGCGGACGACCCGCTGCTGGAGCAGCTCGGCGCCGGTGAAGCGGTCGTGGTCCCGGTGCTGACCGAGCCCGGACGCGCCTGGGGGTCGGCTCCCACGGCAACGGCGCAGTCGTCCGGTGACAGCTGGACGCTCGACGGGGCCAAGGGGCCCGTTCCGTACGCCGACGGCGCGACGCACGCGGTGGTCAACACCGACGCCGGTGTCTTCCTCGTGGAGTCGCCCGAGGTGACGGACTCGACGCTGCGGTTGGACGGCGCCTCGGCACGACTGCTGACCGACGACCCCGGCCAGCTGTCGGAGGCGATGGCTCACGGGACGCTCGCGCTGTGTGCCGAGGCAGTCGGTGCGATGGAGTCGGCGCTGGCGATGACCGTCGACTACCTCAAGACCCGCAAGCAGTTCGGTGTCCCGCTGATGACGTTCCAGTCGCTCACCCAGCGGGCAGCGGTGATGTACACCGAGGTCGAGGTCGCGCGCTCCGCGGTGCAGTACGCCGCCCTGGTGCTGGCGGAGCCGCAGGAGGGTGAGGACCCCGGACCGACGTTGGCGCGTGTCGCCGTGGTCGTCGGCAAGGCCGGACGGTTGGTCGGCGAGGAGGCCGTGCAGCTGCACGGCGGCATCGCCGTCACCGAGGAGTACGCCGTGGGCCACCTGCTCAACCGCCTGGTCGCCATCGAGCACACCTTCGGCGACGCCCGCCACCACCTGAGCTCCCTGGCCCATCGGCTCAGCGACTACGACGTCGTCGACGTCGTCTGAAGCAGTCCACCGGGACGCCGTCGGGCCAGCGTGGGAGGTTCTCCCGCGACACGCTGTCGCGATGACCCCTTTACTGAAACATGCTGTCGCAGTAACCTCGCCGGAATCGTTGCCGACCCTCCGTGAGGTGAGCCGTGACCGCGCCCGTCAGCACCACCCGCAGCTACGAGGACAACCTGCGCACCCTGTCCGAGGCCTCGGTGCGCCAGCACTTCGACGCCTTCCTCGACATCGACTGGGACGACCCCGACTACGCGATCCACCTCGATGACGGGCGTTGGATCCTCCCCCGCGAGGACGCCCTCGGCGCCCACCCCTGGTACCAGTCGCTGCCGCGGCATCGTCAGGTCGAGGTCGGCCTCTACCGGCAGGCCAACATCTGCAAGGTCGGCCTGCAGTTCGAGCAGGTCCTCATCAGCGGCCTGATGCACCACGCGTTCGCCCTGCCCAACGGTGCCCCGGAGTTCCGCTACTCCACCCACGAGGCCACCGAGGAGTGCCACCACACCCAGATGTTCCAGGAGTTCGTGAACCGCTCGGGGCTCGACGTCCCCGGCGGACCGCGCATGTTCCGCCTGCTGGCACCCGTGCTCCCGCTCGCCGCAGGCCCCCTCACCGCGGCCTTCTTCACCGGTGTCCTCGCCGGCGAGGAACCGATCGACCATCTGCAGAAGGCGGTGCTGCGCGGCAGCTCGCCGCAGCACCCGCTGATCCGGCGCATCATGCAGATCCACGTGGCCGAGGAAGCCCGACACATCGGGTTCGCCCACCTGTACCTGCAACGCACCGTCCCGCGGATGCATCGCCACCAGCGGTTCCTGCTGTCGTTGGCGTTCCCGGTGCTGATGCGCTGGTTGTGCGACGTGATCCTGGTGCCGCACCAGCGCATGCGCGACGACATGGGCATGCCCGACGACGTCTTCCACGAGCTGTGGTGGGACAGCCCCTCCTCACGCAAGCTGCTGCGCGACCTGTTCGCCGACGTGCGTGCGCTCGCCGAGGACATCGGGCTGCTGAACCCGGCCAGCATCCGGGTCTGGAAGGCCCTGGGCATCTGGGGCCGCCCGGCCCGCTACCGCAGCGAGCCCGCCTCCGCGGCTGCCTGAACCGGTTCGCCGACCCGAGGTCTCGCCATGACCTACGTCGTCACCCAGGCGTGCTGCGCCGACGCCTCCTGCGTCGTCGCCTGCCCGGTCAACTGCATCCACCCGGCCCCGGGCGAGCCGGGCTTCGCCGACGCCGAGATGCTGTACATCGATCCCGACGGCTGTGTCGGGTGCGGTGCCTGCACCACGGCCTGTCCGGTGGGGGCGATCGTGCCCGACACCGATCTCACGCCGGACCAAACGCCCTTTCGGCAGGTGAATGCCGACTACTTCGCGGCCTACCCGCACCGCGACCGGACGCCGGTGGCGCGCCTGGCCCCGCCTCGTCGGGTGTCGCTCGTCGAGCCGCTGCGGGTTGCGGTCGTCGGTTCAGGGCCGGCCGGGATGTTCACCGCCGACGAGCTGCTCCAGCACCCCGGGGTGCGCGTCGACGTCTATGACCGACTTCCGGTGCCGTACGGCTTGGTCCGCCACGGCGTCGCCCCCGACCACCAGCACACCAAGGCGGTCACCGACCTCTTCGCGCGGATCGAGTCCGAACCGGGCTTCGGCTACCGCCTCGGCGTCGACGTCGGCACCGACGTGAGCCATGTCCAGCTGGCCGAGTGCTACCACGCCGTGGTCTACGCGGTGGGCGCCTCCGGCTCCCGCCGGCTCGGCATCGACGGTGAGCAGCTCACCGGGTCGGTCTCCGCGACCGAGCTCACCGGTTGGTACAACGGCCATCCCGACCAGGCCGACCTCGCGGTGCCGCTGGACCACGAGCGGGTCGTGGTCGTGGGCAACGGCAACGTCGCCCTCGACGTCGCCCGGGTGCTCACCTCCGACCCCGAGCTGCTCGCCTCGACCGACGTCGCGTCATACGCCGAGGCGGCCCTGACGCAGGGACAGGTGCGCGAGGTGGTGCTGCTGGGCCGGCGGGGGCCGGCGGAGGCGGCCTTCACGACGCCTGAGCTCATCGGGCTGCGCGGCCTGGTCGCTCGAGGTGCGCTCGAGGTGGTGGTCGACACCGGCGGGGTGCCGCTGCCCGCCGATGACCCCACGTCCACATTGATCGCCGAACTGGCCGAGACCGGCGGACCTGGCCAGCTCGACCGGCGAACGGCGCCGCGGTTGGTGCTGCGGTTCCACACCACAGCGACGCGGATCCTGGGCGAGGAACGGGTGACCGGCGTCGAGGTGCGCCGCGACGGTGCCGACGCGGTGATCGAGGCCGGGCTCGTCGTGCGTTCGATCGGGTTCCGCGGGGTGCCCGTACTGGGTCTTCCGTTCGACGCCGCGAGCGGCACCGTGCCTCACGACCGCGGCCGGGTCGCTCCCCGCTCGTACGTCGTCGGCTGGATCAAGCGGGGCCCGCGAGGGTTCATCGGGACCAACCGCAGCGACGCCCGTGAGACCGTCGCGAGCCTGCTCGCCGACGCCGAGGCCGGTCTTCTGCCGAGCCCGCGGCTCCCCGCGACGGAGCACGAGAACAACGGCGTCCTGGGACTGCGGGAGTGGCGCACGGTCGACGCCGAGGAGCGGCGACGTGGTCGGGCCGAGGGCCGGCCCCGGGTCAAGGTCACCGACGCCGACGAGCTTCGGCGCATCGCCGCCACCGAGCGGCAGGCGAGCCCCCGGCGAGGTCTGACCGCCAGGCTGGGGCGCCTACCTCGGTATGGTTCAGGCCGGTCACGGAGCACGATCGGAGTCTGAGTCATGGCGGGCAGCGAACGGTCGAAGTCCGACGGTCGCCAGTCCCGCTGGCAGGAGCACAACGAGCAACGCCGCATCGACGTCCTCGACGCCGCGCTCGAGGCGATCGAGACCGCCGGACCCGGGGCCGAGGTGCCGGTGGCCAGGATCGCGGCGCAGGCCGGACTCAACCGCACCGTCCTCTATCGCCACTTCGCCGACCGCGCCGACCTCGACCGAGCGATCCAGGGCTACATCTTCGGCCAGCTCCAAGCTGCCGTGCTGCCGGTGATCACGCTGGAGGGCACGCCCCTGCAGATCGTGCGTCGCATCGTCGGCGCCTACGTCGGCTGGGCCGCCGCCCACCCGGCGTTGCACCGGTTCGCCGACCAGCAGCCGCTGGGCGTCCCCGGCACCGAGGGCGAGCAGGCGTTGTCACGTCTCGCGCGCCAGGTACGCGACCTCATCGCCAGCGCCGGTGACGCGCTGGGCGCGGACTTCGACGAGGACATGCGGCACGGTCTCGACCCCTTGGTGTTCGGCTTCCTCGGCATGGCCATGGCCGCGGTCCACCGGTGGCTGACCCGACGCGAGCGCGCACCGGACCAGGATGCTTTCGCCGATCTGCTGACCGAGGCGATCTGGCTGCAGGTCTCGGGCATGGCCGCCGCCCGAGGCGTGCGCCTGGCCCCCGACGTCCCGCTCGAGGAGCAGCTGCCCACCTCGGGCTGACGCCGCCTGCTCCGATGAAAGACCGGTCTTCTGCGCCGACATGCACCCGAAACTCGCCGCACGGCGTCGCTGTTCGGTCTTCTGACCGGCCATTGACCATCGGGAGGAGCGTGCCACGATGACCGCGTGGCCCCACGTCCGCACGCCGCCCTGACCCCGGCGCGGGAGTCGGTGCGCTGGGTCCTGGCGCACGGCATCATCCGCGCTGCCAGCCGGATGCAGGCGCGCCGGGGAAACCTGGTCTCCAGGCTCATGACCCAGCCCGACCTGCGGGACGACCCCTACCCGACGTACGAGCGCATCCGGGCCGGTGGGGTGATCGCGGGCGAGGGCGCCTTCCGGGTCACCTGCTCCCACGGCGTCGCCGCGGCGATCCTGCGCAGCGACGACTTCGGCGTACCCGAGGCCAACGTGCGCTTCCCCGAGCCGCTGCACTCGGTCTACCTCTCCACGATGCGCGATGACGACGTCGGCCCGGTCAATGCGCCGTCGCTGCTCGCGCTCGACGCTCCCGACCACACCCGGCTGCGACGCCTGGTCGCGCGGGACTTCACCGCCCGCCGGGTCTCCCGGATGGAGCAGGAGATCGTCACCACGACGCGTCGCCTGCTCGACGATCTGGAAGCTGAGGTTGAACGGTCCGGAGGCCAGGTCGACCTGGTCGAGGGGTTCGCCGCCAGGTTGCCGGTGACCGTCATCGCCGACCTGCTGGGCGTGCCCGCCGACGACCGCGGCCAGCTGCTGGAGTGGGGAAACGAGGCGGCCAAGCAGCTCGACGGAGGGCTGGGCTACCGCGAGTTCCGGCGTACGGCGCGCGCGGTCACCGAGATGCACCACTGGGTGCAGGCGCATCTCGACCGGCTCCGGGAGCACCCCGGAGACGACCTGCTCAGCGCGCTGCTGGGCAACATCGACCGGATGCCACCCGCGGAGCGGCCCACGACCGCAGAGCTGCGGATGATCGGGCTGTTGGTGCTGGGCGCCGGCTTCGAGACCACGGTCAACCTGATCGGCAACGCAGTGGCGCTCCTGGAACGTCACCCTGAGCAGAGGCAGCAGTGTCTCGACGACCCCGAGCTGTGGGGCAACGCGGTCGAAGAGGTGCTTCGGTACGACGCCCCGGTGCAGTTCACCGGCCGTACCGCCGTGCGACCGACACAGGTCGCGGGGATCGGGCTCGAGCCCGGCACGACCGTGCTCATCGTCCTGGGCGCGGCCAACCGCGACCCCGAGGTCTTCACCGACCCGCACACCTTCGACGTCACCCGCCCGGACGCCGGCGAGCACCTGTCGTTCTCCCTCGGCGCGCACTTCTGCCTCGGTGCCCAGCTCGCCCGCCTCGAGACCAGGATCGCGCTGCGCGAGCTCTACGCCCGGTTCCCTGACCTGCGGGTCAGCGGCCCGCCGACCCGTCGGGGAACCCAGGTGCTGCGTGGCTACGAGCGCCTGCCTGTCACCCTGCGGCCGCAGTCACCTCCCCGCCCTTGAATGCCGCTGGCAGACTGATGCCATCAGGGGAGTAGCCCTCCCCGCGCATCGTCAGTACGGCGCGGCCCTGTCCGCCCCGGTGCGCGGCCGGCCTCAGGGTCGGAGGCGAGACCTGCAGCGATCCGGCGAGAGCCGGACGACTGGAGGAGCTCCCCATGGACGTCCCGCTCTGGGCCTGGACCGCGGTCCTGGCTCTCATCCTCGTCATGCTCGCGATCGACCTCGTCGCCCACCGCAAGGCCCACGTCATCGGGGTCCGGGAGGCGGCCGTCTGGTCCGGGGTCTGGGTGACGCTCGGGCTCGGGTTCGGGGCCGTGGTCTGGTACGCCTACGGCGCCCAGGCGGGAGGTGAGTACCTCGCCGGCTACCTGATCGAGAAGTCGCTGGCCGTCGACAACGTGTTCGTCTTCGCGCTGATCTTCACCGCGCTGGCCGTGCCACGCGAGTACCAGCACCGCGTGCTCTTCTACGGCGTCCTCGGGGCCCTGGTCTTCCGTGCCGTGCTGATCGCCGGGGGCGCCGTGGCGATCGAGCGCTACGCCTGGATCCTGTACGTGTTCGGCGCCTTCCTGGTCTTCACGGCATGGCGGATGTACCGCCACCGGGACACCCTCTCCGGCAACCAGTCCGACCCCCGCCAGGGCGTGGCCTACCGTCTGGTGCGTCGCGCAATCCCGTCCACCGACGCCTACCACGGCCAGAGGTTCTGGGTCCGCATCGACGGCCGCTGGGTGGCCACGCCGCTCTTCCTGGTGCTCGTGCTGGTCGAGATCACCGACGTGGTCTTCGCCGTGGACTCCATCCCGGCGATCTTCGCGGTCACCCAGGAACCGTTCCTGGTCTTTACCAGCAACGCCTTCGCCATCCTCGGGCTGCGGGCGCTCTACTTCCTGCTCGCCGACCTGATCGACCGCTTCGTCTACCTCAAGACCGGCCTCGCGGTAGTGCTCGGCTTCGTGGGGGTCAAGATGCTGCTGCTCGAGGTGTGGAAGGTGCCGATCTGGCTCTCGCTGTCCCTCATCGGAGGGGCGATCACGGTCTCCGTGGTCGCCAGCCTGCGCGCGACCAGAGACCGCCCGGAGGCTCGGAACGACGCGGTTCCGGCGGCGACTGAGGGCGCGGACAGGGAGGCCTGAGACCCCGGTCACGCCGGGTTCGTGGAGTGCGTCACGATCGGCGCTCCTGGCTTGCATGTTACTCGTCGGTATGGCGTACTAGAACCTCCGCTAGCAAAAGCAAGCGAAGTGTTAGCAAGGACGTGCTGGCGGATCTCGGGCGGCACGGCCGCGACCTCGCCCCAGGTCGCGATCGGCACGACGACCACGAGACTTCCATGGGGCCCGGGTCAAGGGGGCCCAGACACCATGCACCAGTTCCGTTCCGCACTGCACGTCGGCGCCGTCGCCACGGCACTGATCGTTGCCCTGTTCACCGTCACCCAGGTCGACGGGGACGCCAGCGCCGCGCAACGCATGACGCTCGCGGCCGCGACCCCGACCCCGGCCGCCCTTCCCGACGCCGCGGTCGAGACCGCGTTCGCCGATCGGGCCAAGCGCATCAGCCGCACCGCCTCCCGGCGGAGCGCCAAGCCGGCGAAGGTCGCGAAGCGGGTGGTGATCAAGAAGGTCACCTGGACCCGTCCGGTGTCGGGCTACCGCCTGACCGGCCGCTTCGGCGACCGCAGCTACATGTGGTCCAGCGGGATGCACACCGGCCTGGACTTCGCTGCGCCGAGCGGCAGCCCGATCCGGTCGATCGCCGGTGGCGTCGTCAAGAGCGCCTCCTACGACGGTTCCTACGGCTACAAGACGGTCGTCGCCCTCCCGGGTGGTGGCGAGGCGTGGTACTGCCACCAGAGCCGGCTCGGTGTCAGCAAGGGCCAGCGGCTCGAGCCCGGTCAGGTCCTCGGCTGGGTCGGCTCCACCGGCAACGTCACCGGCCCCCACCTCCACCTCGAGGTGCGGCACGGCGACCGCCCGACCGACCCCGCCGGCGTCCTCGCGGGCAAGGGCGTCGCGCTCTGAGCTGACGCGCGCCAGCCCGCGGGCCACAGTCCGGCGCCGCTCCTCTCGGGGGGCGGCGCCGTTCCAATTGGCCTGGCACCGGAGTCCCGGGCCCCCCATGACCAATCCGCCGCCTTGGTCGCCCGGCCCGGTCCGTCAGCGCGGACGGCGCCGTTCCAGTTCCTCGGGGGAGATGTCGGGCTCGTCGGTCCGGTCGACCCGCTCGTGGTCACGGTCGCGCACCGAACGCCTGATCTGCTGCAGGTTGTTGCGCAGCAGATCCGAGACCAGCTCGTCGGTCCTGGGGTCGTCGAGCATGTCGATGAGCACGCGCAGCGTGGTCTCGGTGACCTGGGAGACGATGGTGTCGTAGCCCGGCACCCGGGAGACGTACCGCACGTTGGGGTCGTGGCGCACCTTCTCCGCGACCAGTGACTTCAGGTCGTCGTGGTTCTCGATGAGCGCGTCGGAGATGTTGCGGGTGTAGTGGCCGGTCTGGATGACGTCGGCGACCTCGTCCAGCACCATGACCGTGATCGGCCGCTTGACCACCCCGATGACCTTCTCGCGCAGCCGGTTGATCATCCGTATCCCGACAGGGGTGTGGACACCGATGCGGACCAGCAGGGCGGTCACGATCGCCGAGACGATGCTGATGGCCGCGAAGCCCCCGACCAGGAGCAGGGTGAGCTCGGAGCCGGAGAGGTCGTTCAGCCAGTCCACCACCCGCGACAGCCTACGACTGGGACACTACGGGCGTGGCGACTTCGGGACGAGGGCTCTGGCGCCTGACCAACGTCGCGGTGGCCACCGTCCTCATCGGCTCGAACCTCATCGGCGCCGCCGCCGCGCTCGCCCTCGGCATGCTGGTGATCCCGCTGCCGGCGTACCAGCCGGGTGAGTACCGCGACCCGGCCTTCCTCCTCGTCGCCACTGCCTGCTACCTCGCGGTCGCCCTGCCGGTCGGGACGGTGCTGGGGTCCCGGTGGCAGCGACGCGTCCGGCGCTGGCTGGTGGAGGAGCGCGCCGCCACCCTCCGGGAGCAGCGCACGGTGCTGCGCACGCCGATCCGGCTCTTCCTGGTGCAGTGGTTCTTCTGGCTCGGGGCGGCCCCCCTCTTCGCCGTCCTCTCCCTCGGCCGTGGCCTGCTCGGGGCGTTCTGGGTCGCTGTCCTCGTCACGCTCGTCGGTCTCACCACGGCGGCCTCGACGTACCTGCTCGCCGAGCGCATCCTCCGACCCGTCGCCACCCGCGCCCTGGGGGACGGCGCCCAGGGGGACTTCCGGGTCAGCGGCGTACGCCGCCGCGCGCTGTTCGCCTGGCTCGCCGGGACCGCGGTGCCGGTGGGGGGCCTGCTGGCCGTCGGAGTGGTGTCCTTGGTGACCGACCGCGGCTCGCGCCACGACATCCTGGTCTCCACGATCGTGCTCTCAGCGGTCGCGCTCACCGTCGGCCTCTGGACGGTGGGAGCCGCCGCCGGCGCCACCGCCGGGCCGATCCGGAAGGTCTCGCGGGCGATGAGCAAGGTCGAGTCCGGCGACCTCGACGCCTCGCTGCCGGTGTACGACGCCACCGAGGTCGGGCGGCTCCAGGTCGGCTTCAACGCGATGGTGGCCGGCCTGCGGGAACGGGAGCGGCTGCGCGAGGCGTTCGGCACCTACCTCGACCCCAAGGTCGCCCGCCACATCCTCGAGCAGGGCACCGACCTGGCCGGCGAGGAGGTCGAGGTGACCGTGATGTTCCTCGACATCCGCGGCTTCACCGCGTTCGCCTCCGACACCCCCGCCGCCGAGGTGGTCGCCCGGCTCAACCAGCTCTTCGAGTGCGTCGTGCCGGTCATCCGGGAGCACGAGGGTCACGTCGACAAGTTCGTCGGGGACGGCGTGCTCGCGGTGTTCGGAGCGCCGACCCGCGCCGAGCGTCACGCGGAGCTGGCTCTGGCCTGCGCAGTCGCGGTGGCCGAGGAGGTGGCCTCAGACTGCGCTGACCTCGAGATCGGGATCGGGCTCAACTCCGGCACCGTCGTGGCCGGCAACGTGGGTGGGGGCGGCAGGCTGGAGTTCACCGTCATCGGGGACGTGGTCAACGTCGCCGCCCGCATCGAGGCCGCCACTCGAGACACCGGCGACACCGTCCTGCTCTCCGAGCGCACCCGCGAGCTGCTGCAGGACCCGCCCGAGCTCCGGCAGCGAGCCGGGGTGAGGCTGCGTGGCAAGTCCGACGAGGTCTCGCTCTACGCACCCCCGGTGGCCGAGGCTGAGGTGCCCGAGGGTTGACATCCGGGTCACGGCACGAGGAAGCATGTCGTCATGAGTAGCCAGCCCCTCACGGCCCAGCAGGTCGCCGCCGCCCAGCTCGAGGGCTGGCTGCACGTGCCGGGCGCCCTGACCACCCGCATCCGCACCGGTGACTTCGCGGCCGGCCTGCGGCTGGTGAACGCGATCGCCCAGGCAGCGGAGGAGATGAACCACCATCCCGACCTCGCGCTGCGCTACGCCGAGGTCGACGTACGACTCACCAGCCACGACGTCGGCGGAGTCACCGAGCGCGACCTGCGGCTCGCGCGGTTGGTGAACGAGCTGGCCACCGCGTCCGGCGTCACGCCCTCGTGCGCCGACCTCTCCTGGCTCGAGCTGGCGCTCGACACCCCGGCACGCAATCGGATCATGCCCTTCTGGCAGGCCGTCCTGGGCCTGGAGCAGTCGTCCCCCGAGGACCTGAGCGATCCCTCGGGCTCGATGCCGCTGGTCTGGTTCCAGGAGTCGGGCAGCGAGGAGCCGCGGCAGCACTGGCACCTCGATGCCTGGGTCGACCCGGAGCGGGTCGACGATCTGATCGAGGCCGCCCAGCAGGCCGGTGGGCGGCTGGTCACCGACGAGTACGCGCCGAGCTTCTGGGTGCTGGAGGACCCGGAGGGCAACAAGGTCTGCCTGTGCACCCAGCAGGAGCGGTGACGCCGGCGTCGGCCGGGGCGGGCGGAGGCAGAGGCGGAGGCGCCACCACGTTCTGGTGAGATGTCGCGCTCCAGTGGGCCCCGAACCCGCAATCTCTCACCACAACCGTCGGGTGTCCCTCAGCCGGCCTTCCTGGCACGTCCCACCCGGTCGAGGATGATCTCCGCCAGCTGGTCGGGTGCCTGCTCGGGGAGCCAGTGGCTCAACCCTTCGAGCACACGCAGCTCGTACTCCCCGGCCGCCCAGCCTGCTGCGAGCTCCGCTGTACGGCGCCCGAGCGCGGTGTCGCCGTCGCTCCACACGTGGGTGACCGGCACGTGCACCCGTTCCTGCCACATCCGCCGCGCGCCCGGCAGCGCGAACGGGATCGCCCGGTACCAGCCCAGGCCGCCGCGCAGCGCGCCGTCGTCGAGCATGCCGCGCCGAAAGGCCTCGATCTGGCGCTCGGTCATGCCGACGTGGCCCATCATCGCCTCGAAGCGTCCGCGTCGGGCTGCCCGCTCCGCCAGCCGCGGTAGCTGGAAGTAGCCGACGTACCAGGACCTGCGGAGCTGGTCGAGGTTCAGCGTGCTCCTCAGGTACGCCGCGGGGTGGGGCACCGACACCGACGTCAGCGAGCGCACCGCCCGGTGACGCGCAGCCGCCAGCCAGGCGACGGCCGAACCCCAGTCGTGACCCACGAGGTGCACGTCGCTCGGGGGGCCGCCCCCCTGCACGGTGTCGAGGAGCGCGCCGACATCGGCGACCAGCTCGTCGAGGTGGTAGTCGCGGCGGCGCCGTGGGCGGGCCCGAGGGGAGTACCCCCGCTGGTCGGGCGCGAGCGTGCGGAACCCCCGCTCGTGCAGCCGGGCGGCCACGTCATCCCAGCACGTCGCCCGCTGCGGGAAGCCGTGCAGCAGCACCACGACCTCGCCGCCCACCGGTCCCCGGTCGATCACGTCGAAGACCAGCCCGTCACGCTCGAACTGCTCGACCCGCCGACGCGAAACGTTGCCGCTGACCATGGCCGACAGTCTGCCCGTCCCCGTACCGTGAGCGCAGCGCCACGGCGACCACCACGCCCGGCGTGCCCGGCGAGGAGCCCTCGGGGGCCGACAGAAGGGGACCACCACCATGACCGAACCCAGCACCGAACGCTCCGCTGCGATCGGCATCGAGCCGCCCAACGACCGCATGCTCAGCCTCGCCCAGCTGGAGGAGCTCATCAACTCCGGCGAGATCGACACCGTGGTCCTCGCCTTCACCGACATGCAGGGGCGGCTCCAGGGCAAGCGGCTGCACGCGGCGTACTTCCGCGACGTCGCGATCAAGGCGGGCACCGAGGGCTGCAACTACCTGCTCGCCGTCGACATCGACATGAACACCGTCGACGGCTACGCCATCTCCTCGTGGAAGCGCGGCTATGGCGACATGGAGTTCGTGCCCGACTGGCGCACCATCCGGCGGCTGACCTATCTGCCCGCCACCGCGATGGTCCAGTGCGACCTGATCTGGATGGACCACGCCCCGGTGCTGCAGTCGCCGCGCACCATGCTGAGCCGCCAGCTCGACCGGCTTTCCGAGCGCGGGCTGGTCGCGATGGCCGGCACCGAGCTGGAGTTCGTGATGTACGAGGACAGCTACGAGGCGGCCTGGCAGGCGGCCTACCGTGACCTCACGCCGTCCAACCTCTACAACATCGACTACTCCATCCTCGGCACCACACGGGTGGAGCCGCTGCTGCGTGACATCCGCAACCACATGTACGCCGCCGGCATGGAGGTCGAGAGCGCGAAGGGCGAGTGCAACCTCGGTCAGCACGAGATCGGCTTCCTCTACGCCGACGCGCTGCTCACCTGCGACAACCACAGCGTCTACAAGACCGCGGCCAAGGAGATCTCCGCCCAGCACGGCAAGTCGATCACGTTCATGGCCAAGGTCGACGAGCGCGAGGGCAGCAGCTGCCACATCCACCTGTCGCTGCGGGCGGAGGACGGCGGCCTCGTCTTCTGGGACGCCGACAGCGACACCCGCAGCCCGATGTACGACCACTTCGTCGCCGGCATCCTGGCCACGATGGAGGAGCTGACCCTGATGTACGCCCCCAACATCAACTCCTACAAGCGGTTCGCCCCCGGATCCTTCGCCCCGACGGCGGTGGCCTGGGGGCTGGACAACCGCACCTGCGCAGTACGGCTGGTCGGCTCGGGCAAGGGCGCCCGCATGGAGAACCGGCTGCCCGGCGGCGACGTCAACCCCTACCTCGCCATCGCGGCGATGCTGGCCGGTGGCCTCCACGGCATCGACCAGGAGCTGCCGCTGGGCGACGAGATGGTCGGCAGCGCCTACGAGTCCGACGCCCCGCACGTGCCGGTGACGCTGCAGCAGGCCCGCGACCGGTTCGCCGGGTCGGAGGTGGCACGCTCGGCCTTCGGGGACGAGGTGGTCGACCACTACGTCAACATGGCCGACGTCGAGCTCCAGGCGTTCAACGCCTACGTCACGGACTGGGAGCTGCGTCGCGGCTTCGAGCGGATGTGAGGCCCGGCATGCACACCGTGATCAGCCCCGTGAGCGGACAGCCGCTCACCGAGGTCGACCAGACCTCGGCGGAGGGCACTGACGCCGCGATCGAACGCTCGCACGAGGCTTTCTTGTCTTGGCGACAAGTAGCCCCGGGCGAGCGGGCGCGCCTGTTGCGCGCCTTCGCCGCCGTGGTCGACGACCACGTGGAGGAGCTCGCCGAGCTGGAGGTCCGCAACGCCGGCCACACCATCGGCAACGCCCGGGGTGAGGCGGGCAACGTGCGCGACTGCCTGAACTACTACGCGGGGGCACCCGAGCGGCTCTCCGGGCGGCAGATCCCGGTGCCCGGTGGCACCGACCTGACGTTCCACGAACCGCTCGGAGTGGTCGGCGTCATCGTGCCCTGGAACTTCCCGATGCCGATCGCGGGCTGGGGCTTCGCGCCGGCGCTGGCGGCGGGCTGCACGGTGGTGCTCAAGCCCGCCGAGCTGACCCCGCTGACCGCGCTCCGGATCGGCGAGCTGGCGGTCGAGGCCGGCCTCCCCGAGGGCGTGCTCAGCATCGTGCCCGGCAAGGGCTCGGTGGTCGGTGACCGCTTCGTCACCCACCCGTTGGTCCGCAAGGTGGTCTTCACCGGCTCGACCGAGGTCGGCAAGGGCGTGATGCGTGGCTGCGCCGACGAGGTCAAGCCGGTCACCCTGGAGCTCGGTGGCAAGAGCGCCAACATCGTCTTCGCCGACGCCGACGTGGCACGGGCAGCGGCCACCGCGCCGTATGCGGTCTTCGACAACGCCGGCCAGGACTGCTGCGCCCGCTCCCGGATCCTGGTGCAGCGCTCGGTCTACGAGGAGTTCCTCGGACGGCTGGAAACCGGGGTCAAGGGGCTCCGCGTGGCCGACCCGGCTGAGGAGGACAGCGAGATGGGGCCGCTGATCTCTGCGGCTCACCGCGAGTCGGTGCAGCGCTACGTCGACGGCGCCTCGGTGGCCTTCACCGGCAGCTGCCCCGCCGGAGACGGATTCTGGCTGCCCCCCACCGTCGTGGAGTCTCGGTCCACGCAGGAGGATGTCTGGCGTGAAGAGGTGTTCGGCCCGGTGGTCGCGGTGATGCCCTTCGACGACGAGGACGAAGCGGTGGCCCTGGCCAACGACACCGAGTACGGGCTGTCGGGCTCGATCTACAGCGGCGACGTCGGGCGGGCGCTTCGGGTCTCCCGGCTGGTCGAGGCCGGCAACCTCTCGGTGAACTCCCACGCCTCGGTGCGCTACTGGACGCCCTTCGGCGGCTACAAGCAGTCGGGGCTGGGCCGCGAGCTCGGACCGGACGCGCCGTACGCGTTCATGGAGGAGAAGAACGTCTTCGTCGCCCACGACCTGTGGTCCGCCGGCGACTGAGCGACACGGGCAGCAGACCGGCGGGGTAGAACCCCCAGGAAAGGGGATCAGGGATGGCGGGACGGATCGCGGGCAAGGTCGCGGTGGTCACCGGCGGCTGCTCGGGCATCGGGCGGGCGACGGTGACACGCTTCGTCGAGGAGGGCGCCAAGGTCGTCATCGGCGACATCGACGACGAGCGCGGACGCGTGCTGGCCGCAGAGCTCGGAGGGCCGGAGATCGCGACCTACCAGCACGTCGACGTCACCTCCAAGGACGAGGTCGACGCACTGTTCGCCACCGCGAAGCAGACCTACGGCTCGGTCGACATCGCCTTCAACAACGCCGGCATCTCCCCCCCGAGGACGACTCGATCCTCGACACCGACCTCGACGCCTGGCGCAAGGTGCAGGAGGTCAACCTGACCAGCGTCTACCTGTGCTGCAAGGCCGCTCTCCCCTCCATGCTCGAGCAGCAGTCCGGCTCGATCATCAACACCGCCTCGTTCGTGGCGGTGATGGGGGCGGCCACGTCGCAGATCTCCTACTCGGCGTCCAAGGGAGGCGTGCTCTCGATGACCCGGGAGCTCGGGGTCCAGTTCGCCCGGTCGGGGATCCGCGTGAACGCGCTGTGTCCCGGACCGGTCAACTCCCCGCTGCTGGAGAACCTGTTCGCCGCCGATCCCAAGCGCGCTGCTCGCCGGCTGGTGCACGTCCCGATGGGACGCTTCGGCGAGCCGGAGGAGATGGCCAACGCGGTGCTGTTCCTGGCCTCCGACGAGTCGTCGTTCATGACCGCCACGACCTTCCTGGTCGACGGGGGCGTCTCCGGCGCGTATGTGACCCCCCTGTGACGGGCCCGGTGACCCAACCGCTGATCGGCCTGACCACCTACCGCGAGCACGCGCAGTGGGGTGTCTGGTCCCAGCCGGCCGACGTGCTGCACGTCGAGTACGCCGACGCCGTGGTGCGAGCCGGCGGTCTGCCGGTGCTGCTGCCGCCGGCAGCGGCCGAGGAGAGCAGGGACGCCGACCACCCCGACGTGGTCGCGGCAGCAGCCCAGGTCGTACGCCGGATCGACGCGCTGGTGGTCAGCGGCGGTGCCGACGTGGACCCCCGGCTGTACCGCTCGCAGGCCCATCCCAGCACCGCCCCGCCGCGGGAGGACCGCGACGCCTGGGAGCTCGCGCTGCTGCGCGCCGCGGACGAGGCGGCGCTGCCCACGCTCGCGGTCTGCCGCGGGATGCAGCTCATGGTGGTGGCGGCCGGAGGATCACTGCACCAGCACCTCCCGGACGTCGTCGGCCACGGCCAGCACAGTCCCGGAGGCGACGAGTTCGGCGACCACGTGGTCGCCACCCGGCCCGACTCGCTGATCCGCCGGATCGAGGGCGAGGAGGTCCTGGTGCACTGCCACCACCATCAGGCGGTGCACCACCACCCCGGCTTCGTCGCGACCGCCATGGCCGAGGACGGCTGCACCGAGGCCCTGGAGCCCACCAGCGAGCGCGACCGCTTCGTGCTCGCGGTGCAGTGGCACCCCGAGGTCAACCGCGACCAGCGGCTGTTCGACGCCCTGGTCGAGGCGGCTGCCGGGGAGCCGTGTCCGCCCCAGGACGCCGAAGGGACCGGGGCGTAGGCAGGGGGTCGAGCTGCTCCGGCGGAGGCCCCGGAGCGCCCTATCGATGGGTGACGACGGCCAGGTCGCCCATTTCTTCGATCTTCCAGTCGGAGGAGGCGAACTGTGCGGGCTGGAACCGGAGGAGAAGGGCGCGGGGCAGGTCCGGGTAGTTGTCGACACGGACCCGGTACACGAACCCGCTGCCCCGACGTTTCAACACGAAGGCGTCGATACGGTCGAAGGAGTTTCCCCGAGCCATGCTGGTGAAGCGGGACGGGTCTTCTTCGGCTGCGAGCCCTTGGAGAAAGGCCACCCGTTCCTCGAACTGGCCGTAGGGGTGCGAGTTGATGCTGGACCAGGCCACGAACAGATGCAGCGGGGTGGTGCCCACCAGGCCGAACTCGCTGGTCAGGACGACCGCCGAGGGCTGAGCGGCCTGGCCCAGCGCTTCACGCACCTCGACCACGGAGGGGTCGGACATCGGCCGCGTGTCGCTCGCCCCAGGCATGGATCCGTCGGGCAGCGGCTGCTGATAGGCGTAGGTGACGGGGTCTCCCGTTGTCCAGGTACTCGCGTATTGGAGGGACCCTCCGATCGCGATCACGGCCACGGCCCCCGCGCGCAAACCCGTCCAGGGCCCGTTCACGGCCACGCCCCTCCGACGCGCCCGCTCCACCCCCCAGAGAAGACCGATCACTCCGGCGGCAAGCATGGTGTGCGTCAGCAGTTCCTGCGCCTTGAAGGCCAGGAACGGACGGTTCAACGCGGCTGCCAGCAGGCCGCCGGCCAGGGTCACGAGTGCGCCAGTGGCAACGAGTAGGAGCCCCTCGACCTCGCGACTCAGACGTGCCATCGCAAACATGAAGACGACACCCAACCCGCTCAAGAGGGCGACCAGCAGGTGGTCGGCGGAGAGATGCGGCATTGCCGGCTCGGTACTGAACGGGACGGGAATTGTCGTCGTCCAGCTTGGTCCGAGATACCGCCGTTGCACGTCGTCGACCGCCGCGCCGTCCAGCCGTTGCAGCATCAGCGGCAGCCAGTACCAGGCGGAGACCACGAGTCCGACCGCGACGATGGCGACATACCGTCGCAGGTGGCCCACCCAGGGGGCTCCTCGCACCACGTCGACGGTGATCCCCAGGAGAGTTGCCAGTGCCAGCGGGACGAAGTAGAAGGTGTAGGTCGTCAGGGCCAGTCCCGCGATGATGCCGTGCACCCAGGCGGGCCACGGGCGTGCGCCTCTGCGGCGGACGTCGCGGAAGGCGTCCAACCACCACGGGAGGAGAACTGCGAGGACGAGCCACTGGTCGACCTTGTGGACATCCGCCGCGAACAACGTCGTGGTCGCCACGACGAGCGCCGCCTGCGGGTGCTTGACGACGCGAGACCACAGCAGATAGGCCACCACAGGGGTGAGAAGGGTGAGCGCGATCTGCCCCCCCTTGACCATCTGCCAGCCCGGCACACCGAACAACGCGGCGGTGCGGCCCTCCACCCAGGGGAGGAGAGGCGGATAGAAGGCGGGGAGGTCCCGATATGCGAAGTCCGCGCTCGCCACCGACTCGGTAAAGCGTGTGGCGGCTTCCGTGCGCAGGACCATGTCCCCGATCAGTCCTTCGAGTCCCCACGGAGTGCCGCGCAGGATGAGCAGGATGCTCCCCGCGGCAAAGGCCGCCACCGCGGCCACGGTGGCGTGGGCCACCAGTCGCGGGTGCCGGGGACTGACGAACAGCCATGCCGCTGATACGAGGATGGCGACCATGACGGCCCACCCATTGATCTCGGCATGGGACAGCGGGGAGAGCGGATTCAGACTTGCCGTGCGGGCGCGCAGCGCGAACACGGCGAATCCCATGGCGGCCAGGACGGTGGTGACCAGTGGCGCGCTTCCCAGGAACCGCCGAAACGCAGGGCTCACGCGTCCGGGCCGCATAGGGGGGAGTGTATCCACCAGGACCGGCCTTCCTGGGCGCACGGTCGACCTGCTGCCTGGCCCAGCGGGACAGCGGATCCGGGGACATCGACTCCTGCTCGGGAGGCCCGAACCAGTGCGAGTGGGGCCCCAACCGGCAACCGCTTCTCAGCGACCCGAGTGGTCGACCCGACCCGTCCAGGGATGGCGCGCAGACCTGCCAGCGCGCCGACCGCGACCGTGTCATGGTGTCCGCGCGGCAGCCGGGGCGGTGGCGAAGGCCTGGACGAGATCCGCGGCCAGCCGGCTGGTGCCGATGTCGTCCAGCTCCGGGGTGAATCCGAGCCTGACCACGACGAGGTCGGCGGAGGGGACCACGGTCACGCGCTGCCCGTCGTGGCCCCGGGCCTCGTAGGCGTCAGCGGGCAGCAGGTCGTCCACGACGGCGCCGTCCTCCTCGCGGCTGGTCCACCACCCGGCGGCGTACCCCTCCTCCTCGCTGTCGGCGACCGCGCGGTGGGCCGTCGAGTCCGCCATCCAGCCGTCGGGCAGGATCTGCTCGCCGTCCCACTCCCCGCCCTGGAGCGCGAACTGGCCGATGGCGGCCCAGTCTCGGGGAGTCGCCCAGAGGTAGGAGCTGCACACCGGGTTGCCGGAGGCGTCCGGCTCCCAGACCGCCGAGGTCAGGCCGAGGGGCTCGAACAGGAGCTCGCGAGGCAGGTCGGCGCGTTCCTCGCCGGTGACGTCGGCCTTGCCGGCCACGACGTCGCACAACAGGTTGGTGCTGCCGCTGGAGTACTCCTGGTAGGTGCCGGGCTCGTGCTCAGCTGGCTGCCTCGCGACGTAGGAGGCCATGTCGGGCTCCAGGTAGAGCATCCGGGTGATCGGCGTGCCCAGCTCGTAGGTCTCGTCCCACTCGAGACCGGACGTCATCCGCATGAGGTCCTCGACGGTGATGTCGGCTCGTTCGTCGGTCCACTCAGCCCGGAGTCCGTCGTCGTCGAGCGACACGTCACCACGCGCCACCAGGGCGCCGACCATGAGGTCGGTCACGCTCTTGGCCATCGACCAGCCCAGCTGGGGGGTCTCCGGACCGAAACCGTCGGCGTAGCGTTCGGCGACCAGCCGACCGTCGTGCAGCACCACGACCGCGCGCGTGCCGAGCTCCTCGCGGTCGGTCTCGTCGAGGTCGTCGCCGAAGGCCTGTCCGATCGCCGCCTCGACCTCGGGTCCTGCCGCCGCCGGGTCGGCGAGCGGCAGGTCGGTCCAGCGATGGCCCTGGCTCACCTCCGTAGCGGCCGGCAGCTCGGGACGGCTCTCGGCAAGGGTGCAGCCGAAGCCGTCGGTGTACCACGCGGTCTGCTCGGCGAGCAGGCCGCGCACCGTGGCGTCGACACGCGCGCCGTCGACGTCGCGTGCCTCGCTGGTGCGCAGGTGGGGGACCAGCGGGTTGGGGGGGAGGTCGTCCCGCGCATCGGTCCGGTCCGCGACGTGCCGGACGGCGCACTCGTTGTGGGCGGCGTACCCGGTGGCGGTCAGCAGGAGCGGGCGCTGCCACCAGTAGCCGGCGACCAGGGCCGCAGCGATCAGGACCAGCAGAACCAGCAGGACGGTGAGCACTCGTCGGCGTCGGCGGGCAGGCATGAGGGAAACCGTAGTCCTCCACCGGTCGGGCTCTCCGCTCGACCATCGGTTCCCCGATGGCCACACTGGTGCCATGCACGTGGACTCAGGGTCTCTCGAGATCCTCCCGGCCGGCCAGGTCGACTGCTCCGACCTGGAGCAGGTCTTCGGTGCACGAGGCCCCGCGTGGCGGTGCCAATGCCAGCGCTACAAGCTGCACCCCGGCGAGGCGTTCGCCAAGTTCCCCGTCGAGGAACGCAGGGCGCGGCTGCGCGAGCAGACCGGCTGGGGACCGAGGGGCGCGGCGGTGCGGTGACGAGTGGCCTGGTGGCCCGGTTCCACGGGAAACCGGCGGGCTGGTGCGCCGTCGAGCCACGCCCGGCGTACGCGGGGTTGCTGCGCAATGCCCGCGTGCCGTGGGAAGGACGCGACGAGGACCGGACGGACACGTCGGTGTGGGCGGTCACCTGCGTGCTCGTTCGCGCCGGGCACCGCCGGAAGGGCGTGGGGAGCGCCTTGGTCCGCGCCGCCATGGTCCATGCCCAGCAGTGCGGAGCGAAGGCGCTCGAGGCCTACCCCATGACGATGCCGTCAGCTGTGGCCGACGAGCTGCATCCTGGCTTGCTCGGCATGTACCTGGACGCTGGCTTCGGCGAGGTCATCCGCCCGAGCCGCAGACGCGCCGTGGTCCGGGTGGACTTCTGAGGTGAGCGCCCTCCTGCTCCGTCACACCCGCATCGTGCCCGTCGGTGGGATGCCCGCTCCCCCGGGCGTCGTCGACGTCCGGGTGCGGGACGGGCTGGTCACCGAGGTCGGGCCGGCGCTCGGCGACGACGGTGAGACGCCGGTCGACGCCGAGGGTCGGTGGCTCATCCCCGGCCTGTGGGACCACCACGTCCACATGACCCAGTGGGCCCACACCCTCGGTCGCCTCGACCTGTCGCGGCACCCGCTCCCCCGACGAGGTCGTCCACCGCGTGGCGGAGGCGCTCACCCGCACCCAGGGCGTCCTGGTGGGGTTCGGCTACCGCTCGGCGAGCTGGAGCGAAGCCCCGACCGTGGCCATGCTCGATGCGGTCGTCGGGGAGCACCCGGTCGTCCTGGTCAGCGGTGACGCCCACAACGGCTGGCTGAGCTCGGCGGCGCTTCGCCTGCTCGGCGCTCCCGAGGTCGACGGTCCGCTCACCGAGTACGACTGGTTCCCCGTCCTGGCGCGCCTGGACCAGCTGCCGCGCGACGAGGTCGGCGACAGCGCTGCCCTCGGGACGGCCATCGCCCGCGCGAGCGGACGAGGGGTGGTCGGGATCACCGACATGGAGTTCGGCCGCTGCTGGGCCGACTGGCCGACGGCGTTCGCCGAGGGGCTGCGCTCGCTCCAGGTCCGCGCAGCGACGTACGCCGACGACCTGGACGAGGTGATCGGGCTCGGGCTGCGCACCGGTGACCCGCTCGAGCACGGCCACGGCCTGCTCACCATGGGGCCACTGAAGGTGATCGCCGACGGCTCCCTCAACACCCGCACCGCCTACTGCTGCGCCCCCTACGCCGACGACCCGCGTGTCAGGGGTTCGCTCAACGTCCCCCCAGCCGAGCTGACCGACCTGCTCCGGCGGGCCCACGACCACGGGCTGCGCGCGGCGATCCACGCCATCGGGGACGCCGCGGTCGTCCACGGTGCTGGACGCCTTCACCGCGAGCGGGGCACGCGGCGCGATCGAGCACGCCCAGCTCGTCGGTCGCGAAGACCTGCCCCGCATGGCACGACTCGGCCTCGTCGCCAGCGTCCAGCCCGCCCACCTGCTCGACGACCGGGACGTCACCCACCAGTCCTGGCCCGACCGCGCCGACCGGTGCTTCCCACTACGTTCCCTGCTCGATGCCGGGGTGGAGCTGGCGCTCGGCTCCGACGCCCCGGTCGCTCCGCTCGACCCCTGGCTCGCGATGGCGGCTGCGGTGCACCGAAGTGGCGACGACCGCGAGCCCTGGAACCCCGCGGAGTCACTCACCCCGGCCGAGGCGCTGGCCGCCAGCACCGACGGCCAGACGACGGTCGGGGTCGGCTCCCGCGGCGACCTGGTGCTGCTCGAGGCCGATCCGCTCGCACCGTCGCGGAGCACGGAGCAGGCCGCGACCACCCTGCGCGAGACCCGGGTCGGCCTGACCACGCTGGCGGGCAGGATCACCTACGACGGCCGTTGACGCCCTGCCGGCCCGGTGCCGTCCTCGACAGAGGTCAGGTCCGTGGCCTGGCGCACCGAGCCCACGACCTCGGGCCTCACCCCGTCGCCGCAGTCGGGTTCGGGCAGGGTCTCGTCCGGGTCGACCAGCACGACCCGGTGACCGTCCAGCACGAGCCGCCGAACCACCTCGAGCAGCATGCGGCGGGCCACGTCGTTGACCGTGTGCACGCGGCTGAGGTCGAGCAGGACCTCGGCCGGGAGGTCGGCGGAGGAGGCCAGGTCGCGCACGAGCCGCTCCGCTCCGGCGAACTGCAACGAGCCGTGCAACGCGTAGACGATGGCGTGGCCGCCGTCTGCGTGGCGCACGGTGTGGGTGCGGCGGATCGTAGCGCGCGCGGGCTGGGGCGCCTCCATCATGTGCAGCCCCATGTCGCTGGAGAGCCGCCGACAGAGATCGACAGCCCGCACGCTGTGCCCGTGCTCGTCGAGCCGGGGCGAGAACGCCGCGATGCCCAGCTGTCCGGGCAGCACCCCGAGGATGCCACCGGAGACCCCGCTCTTGGCGGGGTAGCCCACGGTCGAGATCCAGTCGCCGGCGGCGTCGTACATCCCGGAGGTGAGCATGATGCTCAGCACCTGACGCACCACGCCCTCCTCGACCACCTGCTCGCCAGTCACCGGCTGCACGCCGCCATTGGCGAGAGTGGCCGCCATCAGGGCGAGGTCGCGGGTGGTCACCCGGATCGCACACTGCCGGGTGTAGCCCGCCACCACGTCGTCCGGATCCTCGTCGATGGTGCCGTGGCTGCGCAGCATGTTGGCGATCGCATAGTTGCGAAAGGCGGTGTCCACCTCCGAGCGGTACGCCGCCTCGTCCACCTCGAGGGGGCGGCCGGCGAACGCCGACAGGCCGGCGAGGATCAGGTCGTGGCGGTCGTGGGCGTCCCCGACCAAGGTGTGCACGACCAGCGCCCCGGCGTTGATCATCGGGTTCAGGGGTCGGCCCGAGCCCCCTTCCAGCGACAGCTCGTTGAACGCCTCGCCGGAGGGCTCGACGTCGACGTGGCGGAGCACCGCCTCCAGCCCCCGCTCCTGGAGCGCCAAGGCGTACAGAAAGGGCTTCGAGATCGACTGGATGGTGAAGTCGGCTCCCGCGTCGCCCTCGGCGTACACCGCCCCGTCGACGGTGGACACGGCCACCCCGAAGAGCCGCGGGTCGACCCGCGCGAGCTCGGGGATGTAGTCGGCAACCTGCCCCCGGGTGTCAGCGGCGCACGCGGCGACCACCTCATGGAGGTAGTCCGGGATCGGGGAGCGCATCCCCACACCCTGCCCGGTGGCAGGCCGGCCTGCGCCTCGGGTGCGGTCACGGCGCAGCGGCGCAGAAGTACGGGACCGGGTCAGGTGCGGGACTTGTCCTTGCCCATGAAGCCCTCGACGACGCCGATGAGCAGGACGGCCGCGACCACCGCCAGGACGAAGCCCAGGACGTTGAGCTCCCAGATGCTGCCGGTCCGGAAGAACTGCGCGATCAGGCCGCCGATCGAGCGAACCCAGCACGCCGAGCACCAGCGTGCCGAGCAGGCCGAGGTTCTGCTTGCCGGGCTTGATGAGGCGGGCGAGCGCTCCGATGATGAGGCCAGCGACGAGGAATCCGATCATGGAGCCTTCTTACCCCACCGCCGGTGGCGGAACCCTGCTGCGCCGACCGCGTCCGGCCCGGGCTCAGGGCGCGTCGACCTGGGTGTGCACCTCGATCTGCCCCTCGAGGGTGCGGTGCACCGGGCAGCGGTCGGCGATGCGCAGCATCCGCTGCCGCTGCTCCTCGCTCAGGCCCTCGGGGAACCGGAGGGTGCGGTCGAGCCGGTCGATGCGCCCGCTGGTGTGCTCGCAGTCGCGGCAGTCGTCGGCGTGGACGCGGCTGTGGTGCACCTCGGCGTCGAGGCCGTCGACCGTCCAGCCCTTGCGGTCGGCGTACATCCGCATCGTCATGACCGTGCAGGAGGCCAGCGCCATGCCGAGGAAGTCGTACGGCGTCGGACCGGTCTCGGTGCCGCCGGAGCCGAGGGGCTCGTCCGCGGAGAGCACGAACCCCCGGGACCGCAGCCGGGTCGCGAAGCCGCCCTCGTTGCGGGCGGTGACCCCGGCCGCGTCGTAGGCATGGCGGGAGCCGTCGACCGGCCCGGGCGCCTCGACGGGGGCAGGTCGGCCGGGCAGGTAGCGGCCCGCCCAGGCGGCGATGACGGTCGCGGCATACGTCGCGTCGGCGGCGTCGGTGAGCAGGTGGTCGGCGTCGTCGAGGGAGACGAAGCTCTTGGGGTGGCGCGCGGCGAGGTAGAGCCGTTCGGCGTTGTCCAGCTCGACCACCTCGTCGCGCGGGGAGTGCATGATCATCGTGGCCCCGGTGAAGCCGCCGATGCGCTGCTCGGGGCTCGCGGTCTCCAGGTCCTCGACGAACGAGCGCCCCACGGTGAACTGTCGTCCCCCGATCGTGACGAGGGCGGACCCGTCGCGGCGGATCGCGTCGACCTCGCCCTCGAGCAGGTGCAGCACGTGGCTGGGGTCCGACGGAGCGGCGATGGTGGCCACGGCCCGCACGTCGGGGAGGTCCCGGGCGGCGCTCAGGACCGCAGCACCACCCAGGGAGTGCCCGATCAGCAGCGACGGAGACACCGCGGTGTCCGCGAGGTAGCGCACCGCGGCCCGCAGGTCCGCCACGTCGGCGGAGAACGTGGACTCGGCGAACTCGCCGTCGCTGTCACCGAGGCCGGTGAAGTCGAACGACAGCACGGCGAGCCCCTGCTCGGTCAGCGCGCGGGTCAGCTGGCGCTCCACGCGCAGGTCCTTGGAGCAGGTGAAGCAGTGGGCGAAGACGGCGGCCCCGCGCATCTCCCCCGCCGGCCGCTCCAACCGCGCGGACAGCTCGTGGCCACGCTCGCTGGTGAACGTGCAGGTGCTGGACGTGGGCTCCGGGCGGGTGCTCATGCCGCGAAGTGTGCCCCACCTCTGCCCCACCGTCGTCCAGCGCCGGGAGCGCGTGCTCAGCCGGACACCCGAGTCCGGGTAGCTCCAGACCGACCCGAACGGCGGCGCGCCGTCCCTGGACGGGCTTGCGAACAGAGGTTGCGGGACGGCCCGGGACAGAGGCGAACCTCCTCCTGGCAGGGCAACTCGCCTGCCTGCTGATCACCGTGATCACCTGGGTCGGTCAGACCCTCGGACCGTCGAACGCGCCCCATGGCGCCCAGATTGCAGCACCTTCGGGGTCTGCCGCCGCCGGCCCGTGGGATGTCACTCGACGTCGGCCTCCACGGAGCCGGGCGGACGCAATCCCTTCGACCATGCCGTCTCGGCCGTGGCTCACATGGCTGGGTGGCTGGGTGCCGCGCCTCGGCGTCGCGTCGTCGTCGAGGGTGAAGGCAGGAGGCGAGATGGACGCAGGGACGTGGCTTGGCCCGGGGGTGGGGGCCCGGTCGGTCTCGCCATCTTCATGGCCGGGCTGGGGCTCTTCTTTGCGGCTTTGGGCTCTTCCTCGCCTGCGTCGGCCGGCTGAACCAAGACAAGATCGCCCAGGCCGAGCACGAGCTCAAGGAGGGTCAGCGCTACGAGCCGGGGCCCAGACCTGAAGGGGACCGCCAAGACAGTTGGCGAGCTATCCGCGACGAGTAGGCACGCGGCTCCGCGCCGAGCTCGGTGGCATGCGCTGCGCTCGGTGGGGGACTACCGCGTGAACGACGGCACCGTCGAAGCGCCCTTGCGGTGAGGTCGTGCCTGACACCCGACACGGCCGCGTCAGGAGGCGGTGACCGGACACTTCCATGCGTGGCATCCCTGGGAAGGGTCAGCCGTGGGCCATGTCGACGAAGCGGGAGTAGTGGCCCTGGAAGGCAACCACGATGTCGCGGGTGGGGCCGTTGCGGTGCTTGGCCACGATCAGGTCGGCCTCGCCGGGGCGGGTCGACTCCTTCTCGTAGACGTCGTCACGGTGCAGCAGGACCACCATGTCGGCGTCCTGCTCGATCGAGTTGTGACTGGCGATGCCGTTGGCGACGAAGTTGTGCAGGCCCATCACCGTCGCGTCGTACACCTCCTGCTCCCCGACGAAGACGACGGACGTCACCGCGTCCCACAGCACGTCGTTGGTCGCCATGACGTCGAGGTCGGCATCGCCCAGGACGGCCGCCACCTGCTGCATCTGTTGCCGCTTGGGCTCGCTCCGCGCCATGGAGCCCGGGGGCTGGCCCATCGCTGCGGTCAGCTCGCCGGCCCGTGCGGGCTCCTCGCGCAACACCCCACGAACCCGCTCCCAGACCTCGCGAGGAATGGTGTCCAGGCGAGCAGGAGGGGCTACCAGGGCGAGGTGCTCACCGAGAGCCGCAGCGGGGACCGAACGCGCTCCGTGGACGCCGACATCCTCCAGGAAACGCTGCTGGTTCTCGGCGCCGTCGACGTGCAGCTGGTAGCAGTCTCGGTAGCCGTGCCTCCGCGTGGTGCGAAGCTCGGTGAACACATTGAACCGGGACAGCAGACGGGCGACGTCCTCGGCGAGCCGTCTGCTGGTGGAGGCGTAGCAGACCCGGCCTCGTCCCTCGCCGTCGACGTGGACGCAGCCGTCGGTGGCCCACAGGTTGCGCAGGAAGAGCGCGACCTGCTCCTTCGGCAGCGAGAACACCCACTCGGGCACGAGCTTCTCGTGGCCGCGAAGGCCGAGCAGCCCCATCCCGTCGAGCCACTCGGCCATGGGGTTGCCCGTGCCGTGGGTGAGGTGGTGGGGCGAGGACAGCCGCAGTGAGACGACACCCGCGGCGTCGTGCGCGTCGCGGGTCGCGGTGATGCCGAACAGATCCCACGCCGCGGAGGCGACCGTGGCCAGGCACGCCTCGTCCTGGCTGGCGTAGCGGATGGACTGCCGCTCCCCCCAGGACCCCCCTCCGATCAGGTGGGCGAGCAAAGCAACCTCGCGGTCGTCCCTCCCCGTGACCTGCAACGGTGGCGGCACGTGACGCACCACGCCGATGCGGGAACCCGGGACGAGCTCTCCGAGCGGTCGCCAGCCGTCATGGGTGAGGAAGGGGTGGTTGGCGGTCGCCTTGACGGTGCGCCCCGACGCCAGGGTGAGCTCGTAGACGTCCTTGGTGCCGCTGGGGAAGGCGTGGGTCATCGTGCGGGGCACCAGCTTGAGCCGGTCGTCCAGCGCCCACACCGGGGTGTCGCGAGCCCCGCTGCCCATGAGCTCGCCGATGGTGATCTCGGCGTTGGTGTCGGCGCGCATCACCCGGGTGTCAGCGGTCAGGCAGCCGGACTCACGCAGGTCGGACAGCATCGGGCGCTTGTCGGAGCGCTGCTCGGGGCCACGGTTGAGCTGCGACAGCGCGATGACGGGCACCTCGAGCTCCTTGGCCAGCAGCTTGATCTGGCGGGAGAACTCCGAGACCTCGAGCTGTCGGGACTCGACCTTCTTGCCCGAGGTCATCAGCTGGAGGTAGTCGATGACCACCAGCCGCAGGTCGTGGCGCTGCTTGAGCCGGCGGGCCTTGGCCCGGATCTCCATCATCGTCATGTTGGGCGAGTCGTCGATGAACAGCGGAGCCGCGTTGACCTCGCTCATCTTGCGCGCGAGCTTGTTCCAGTCGTCCTCGCTCATGTGACCGTTGCGCATGTGGTTGAGCGGGATCTTGGCCTCCGCCGACAGCAGGCGCATGGTGATCTCGGTGCGCGTCATCTCGAGGCTGAAGATCACCGACGCATAGTTGTGGTGGATGCTCGCGGCCCGGCACAGGTCGAGGGCCAGCGTCGAGTTGTGGGTGGGGATGCACGTCGGCCCGGCGAGGTAGAGGTGGTCCTCGGCATCGACCTGGATGCAGCGCACCGGCACCGAGCGAACCGAAGACGCCTGCTCCACCTTGACCGCACCTCCGCCCGGCAAGGCGAGCGTGTGCCCCTGGCCGAGCGTGCGGGCGATCTGGCCGGTCGTGACCGTCTCGGCCGGCCCGTTGCCACATCGGGTCACCCAGTTGTGCTGGTAGTCGGCCACGATCGTGGCGCCGTCGGAGAACGTCAGCTCGTAGCACGGGCGTCCCCGCATCACCCCCGTCGCCGCCACGACCGAGGTGGGGGAGCCGTCGGCGCCCAGGACCCGGTCACCGACCGCGACGTCTCCCATCGTGGTCCAGCCGTCCGGCGTCGGGAGGGCCGTGTCGAGCGCCAGCGCCTTGCCGACGGCGGGACGCGCCGCGACGATCACCATCTGGCCGCCATGGAGACCGTTGGTGAGCTCGTCGAGGTCGGCAAATCCCGTGGGGACCCCGGTCATCTCCCCACCCCGGTTGGAGATCGCCTCGATCTCGTCGAGCGTGGAGTGGATGATCTCGCTCAGCGGGGCGTAGTCCTCCGAGCTGCGCTTCTCGGTGACCTCGTAGACCTCCTGTTGGGCGGCGTCCACGACGTCGTCGACGACCCCCTCCCCCGCGTACCCCATCTGGGCGATGCGGGTGCCGGCGGTGACCAGTCGGCGCAGGATCGCCTTCTCCCGCACGATCTCGGCGTAGTAGCCGGCGTTGACCGCGATCGGCACCGAGGACACCAGCGTGTGGAGGTACGGCGCCCCGCCCACCCGGTTGATCTCCCCCCGGCGGCCCAGCTCGGCCGAGACGGTGACCGGGTCGGCCGGCTCGCCCCGGCCGTAGAGGTCGATGACCGCGTCGAAGATGGTCTCGTGGGCGGGCTTGTAGAAGTCGGTGCCCCGCACCACCTCGACCACGTCGGCGATGGCGTCCTTGGAGAGCAGCATGGCCCCGAGCACCGACTGCTCGGCTGCGTCGTCCTGCGGCGGCATCCGGTCCAGCCCCGCACTGCCCCCCGAGCCCCCGCCACTCGGCTCCCAGTCACCGTCGTAGGCGTGCTCGCCGGAGCGGTAGGCCGACGGATCGGTGAGGCTCATGTCGTGCTCCCTTCGCCCTGCGCGCCCTGCAACCAGGGTGCCGGTGGGCACCGACAGTCGAGGAGGCATGCCGAGGAGTGCTGGAGCGCAACGGGTCCCCCGTTGCCCGGCATGCCCGACGCAACCTACGCCGCGAGCGACCGCCGCTGCCAGAGCCTCGTCCCCAGGCCCCTGTGGACAGCCTGGGGACAGCTGTGGACGACACCCAGCCGGTTGTGCACAGGGTGTGAATCCGCCTGTGGACAACGTCGTGGTATTCGCGCGCTCCCCCGGGCTGACCTGCGTCGATGCCGTCACACCCCTGCGGACGAAAAGAATCTTCTGCGTTCTCTAGCCGGGTGCCAGCGCCGGCGGACCCTGGTCCCGGACACCGGTGACCTCCGCCACTGACCACAGCCCCACGCGATGGCAGCCCGGTAACCTCACCGCCGTGCCGCGCCCCCGACGACCACGACCGCGGCGACCACGACCCCGGCAGACCCTCCGGAGCCGGCTGGGCGACTCCGGTCCGGGCACCCCGCTCGACCGGCGCGTCCTCGGGCTGGCGGTCCCGGCCTTCCTGGCGCTGGTGGTCGAGCCGCTGTTCCTGCTGGCCGACTCCAGCATCGTGGGGCACCTCGGCACCACCGAGCTCGCCGCCATGGGGATCGCCTCGGTCGTGCTGCGGGCGGCGGTCGGCGTCTGCATCTTCCTGGCCTACGGCACCACGGCGGCGGTCGCGCGACTGCTGGGCGCGGGCGACCGGCAGGGAGCGATCCAGCAGGGCGTCGACGGGATCTGGCTGGCCGTCGCGCTCGGGCTGCTGGGGACGGCGGTCGGGGTGCTGGCGACTCCCTGGCTGATCGGCGCCTTCGGTCCGGACGCTGCGGTGGCGCAAGCGGCCAGCGACTACCTCCTCATCTCCTGGCTGGGGCTGGCGCCGATGCTGGTGGCGCTGGCGGCAACGGGCGTCCTGCGCGGCTTCTCCGACGCCCGCACCCCGCTGATCGGCGCCGTCGCCGCCAACCTGGCCAACATCGTGCTCAACCTGGTGCTGGTGTACCCGGTCGGGCTCGGCATCGCCGGTTCTGCCCTCGGCACGGTCATCGCCCAGACCGGGATGGCCCTCTACCTCGGCCTGGTCGTGCTCCGACGGGCGAGCCCGGAGGGGGTGGGGCTGCGGCCGCACCTGCCCGGCGTACGACGGGCGGCGCGGTCAGGCACCGCGCTCGTGGTGCGCACCGTCACCCTCCAGGCTGTGCTGCTGACCACGACCTGGGCGATCGCCGGGCTGGGCGCCGTGGCCACCGCGACCCACCAGGTCGCCATGGCGGTGTGGACCTTCCTGGCCTACGCGTTGGACGGGGTCGCGATCGCGGCGCAGACCATCACCGGTGAGGCACTCGGCGGCGGCGACCTCGAGGGGACCCGTGCCCTCACCGACCGGCTGGTCAGGATCGGCCTCGTCTCGGGCGTGGTGACCGGGGTGCTGCTCGCGCTGAGCGCCACCCTGCTCGGCCCCCTGTTCACCTCGGACCCGCGGGTGGTCGACCTGCTCACGCCGGTGCTGCTGGTGGCCGCTGTCTTCCAGCCGATCGCCGGGGTGGTCTTCGTCCTCGACGGAGTCCTCATCGGGGCCGGGGACGGGCGGTACCTGGCATGGGCCGGCGCCCTGGTGCTCCTGGTCGCAGCTCCGGCCGTGGTGGTAGCGGCCGACGTCGCAGCAGACCTGCCGGCAGCGGCGGCCTGGGTCTGGCTGGCGTTCGGCATGGCCTTCATCGGCACCCGCGCCGCGGCGCTGCTGCTGCGGGCGCGCGGCGATCGGTGGATGGTCACCGGCGCCCACCGGTGAGCCGCCCGCGAGGGCGGCGGCGGAGGAGCCCGCCCTACCGGTGTCGCCCCGAGGGCCTCTTCAGTAGGGTCAGGACCCGTGAAGGAGCTCCAGACCATCGCCCTCGGCCTGATCGTGGTGTTCCTCGACATCGGCAACCCGGACTGGGTCCCCGACCCGATCGGCTGGGGGCTGGTCCTGATCGGGCTCGCCTCGGTCAAGCAGCGCCTTCCCGACTACGGCTACCTGGCGCTGACGGCCTGGGTCTGCCTCGCGCTGTCCGTCATCACCTGGCCGCCGGACTCGTTGCCCTACCTCGGCGACACCTTCGGCTGGCTGTTCAGCGTGCCGTCCCTGGCGTTCTGCTTCCTGCTCGCCGACAGCCTCAGCGACGTCACCGAGCGGGGGCTCTCACAACGGTTCCGGGCGCTGAGGTGGGCCTACGCGCTGGTCATCGTGCTTCCGCTCGGCTCCCTCTTGCTCGACTGGACCTGGCTCGACCTGCCGGCAACGGTCATCGCGATCGCCGTCAACGTGATCCTGGTGCTCTCGCTGTTCAACGCCACCGACGAGGACTCGGTCCTGTCGCCGGCGGGCGAGAAGCACGATCACGACGCCCCCGACAAGGGCGCCGCCACGAGCACGGGCAAGGACGCCGCCGCAGGGCCCGCCAGGAGTTCGGCGAAGACCACCACCAAGGCACCCACCAAGAGTGCGAGCAAGAGCTCCGGCCAAGGCTCCACCAAGAGCTCCACCAAGAGGTGCGAGCAAGAGCTCCGGCCAAGGCTCCACCAAGAGCTCCACCAAGAGTGTGGGCAAGGGCTCGGCGAAGGGCTCGAACCAAGGCTCAGTGCAAGGGCTCGGGCAAGGACCCGGTCGCGAGCTCGGCCCCGCCGGAATCCAGCGCGACCCCCTCCGACGAGGGCGGCAAGCACCGAGCCTGAAGCGGCGCGCCTGTCACGTCGTTCCTGGCCGGCTCACCACAATGGCGCGGGTGAGCGGACCGCCCCAGTTCTCGCCCCCGCCGTACGCCGGCGTGGCCGACCTGCTGACCCACGACGACGTGGCGTGGCTGCCGACCGGGCTGGACGCCGCTCGCGTCCCCGCGCCAGCCGACGAGGCCGAGCTCGAGCGCCGGCAGGACGGCGACCTCGGCGGGCGGGAGCCGGTGGGTCACCGGGTGACACGCCGGTTCTTCTCCCTGTGCGAGAACCCCCGGACCCGCAGTCGCACCATGCGGTTGCTGCGCAGCAGCGCCGACAGCGCGGTCGGCGGGCGGCTCCTGGTCGCCTTCCTCAGCCGGATGGCCTTCAGACCGGTGCTGCGCTCGCGCCGGCTGGACCACGCCACCGCGCGCATCGAGCTGGCCTGCGCACAGCTGGGCGGGACCGCCGTGCTGCGCTACGTCAGCAAGATGGAACCGGTGGCGTCGATGTCGGTCGAGGAGCTGGTCACCATGCTGGGACCGGCCGTCGACGCCACCCTGACCGCCCCGTACCGAAGCCGCTGACAGCCGGGCGGGCTCCCGGAGCCTGCGCAGCCGTCAGCGTCGTCAGGCTGGTTCGTGGGTCAGGCTGGTTCGAAGTTCAGGCCGGGTCGGTCAGTCTGGGTCGTCAGGCTGGGACGACGTTCAGGGCGACGGTTGCCTCGACCTCGTCGTGCACCCGCACGGTCACCTGGTGGGAGCCCAGGGACTTGATCGGGTTGCCGACCATGATCTTGCGCTTGTCGACCACCGACTCCGAGGACGCCTCGTTGATCGCCGCGGCGATGTCACTGACGGTGACGGCGCCGAACAGCCGACCCTCGGCGCCGGCCCGGACCGTGACGTCGACCGGGGCAGACTCGAGGCGGGTCTTGATCGCCTGGGCCTGGTCGAGGTCGCGCACCTGTCGCGAGCTCCGAGCGGCCTTGATCGACTCGATCTGCTTCTCGCCGCCGCGAGTCCAGCGGATCGCGAACCCGCGGGGGATCAGGTAGTTGCGCCCGTAGCCGTCCTTGACCTCGACCACGTCGCCCGGGGCGCCGAGGCCGGTCACCTCGTGGGTCAGGATGAGCTTCATCGTGATCTCTTCCCTTCTCAGCGAGCCGTGGACGTGTACGGCAGCAGGGCCACCTCGCGGGCGTTCTTGACCGCGATCGCCACGTCACGCTGGTGCTGGACGCAGTTGCCCGTCACCCGACGCGCCCGGATCTTGCCACGGTCGGAGATGAACTTCCGCAGCAGCACGGTGTCCTTGTAGTCGACGTAGTCGACCTTGTCCTTGCAGAACTGGCAAACCTTCTTCTTCGGCTTGCGCACGACCGGCTTGGCCATTGTGGTGCTCCTTCAGTCGAGCCCGGGCCTCGCCGGATGATGCCGGCCCGGAATGGTGATGGATTGGAACGTGCTGGATCTCAGAACGAGGTCTGAGCGGGATCGGTCCGGCTCAGAACGGGGGTTCGTCGTTGGAGCCGCCGCCGGACGCCGCCCACGGGTCGCCCTGGGGTCCGGACTGGGAGCGCGGACTGCTGGCCGCCCCAGCCGCCTTGCTGACCCCCCTGCTGACCGCCGGAGACGCCGGGCGTGGCCCACGGGTCGTCGGCCGGCTGGCCGCCCCCTTGGCCGCCTCCCTGCTGGCCGCCGCCGAAGCCACCCTGCTGACCGCCCTGCTGGCCCCCCTGCTGGCCCCCCTGCTGGCCGTAGCCCCCGCCCCCTCCGGAGCGCGTGGTCTTGTTGACCTTGGCAGTGGCGTACTTCAGGCTCGGCCCGACCTCGTCGACGTCGATCTCGAAGACCGTGCGCTTCTCCCCCTCGCGGGTCTCGAAGCTGCGTGCCTTGAGTCGCCCGGAGACGATGACTCGGCTGCCCTTGACCAGCGACTCCGCGGCATTCTCCGCCGCCTGCCGCCAGACCGAGCAGTTGAGGAACATCGTCTCGCCGTCGCGCCAGTCGTTGGTCTGCTTGTCGAAGGTGCGGGGAGTGGAGGCCACGGTGAAGTTGGCCACCGCGGCACCGGACGGAGTGAACCGCAGCTCGGGGTCGCCGGTGAGGTTGCCCATCACGGTGATCGGGGTTTCGCCTGCCATGGATGCTCCTCGGTCTCGCTGGTACGCGTCTGGTCGCTCGGTGTGCTGTGAACCTAACCCCGGGTGCCGACAGCGGGGAACGTGGTGGTTCCGCCCTGTGGACGCCGGCGCGGGCTCAGCGGCTGTCGGGCCGGACGACCTTGGTGCGCAGCACCGACTCGTTCAGCGTGAGCTGCCGGTCGAGCTCCTTGATCGTGGCGGGCTCGGCCTTGAGGTCGACGACGGCGTAGATGCCCTCGGTGTGCTTGTCGATCTCGTAGGCGAGCCGGCGGCGTCCCCACACGTCGACGTTGTCGACCTGACCACCGTCGGTGCGGACGAGGTTCAAGTAGGTGTCGAGGGACGGCGCAACGGTGCGCTCGTCAAGGCTGGGGTCGAGGATGACCATCACTTCGTAGGCACGCAAGGCAGTCTCCACCTCCTTCGGACTCAGGCGGCCACGGGCGTTCCGTGGCAGGAGGGCTGATGCGTCTGCCCGCGGACCGCGCCTCTCGGCGACGTCGGCCCTGATGCGGACACGGCACCCTACCAACCGAGCAGGCAGGACCGGAAATCGGCGGCTGCGCCCGACGGCTCCCAGCCAGGCGTGGTCGGGCAGGTGCGGGCAGCGGCGGGCAGCGGCGGGCAGCGGCGGGCAGCGGCGGGCAGGGTGGGGCAGGGTCGGGTCGCGACCTACCCTGGCCCTCATGCCGACCGAACCGAGCACCGCCCCCCTGCGCATCGGAGCCCACGTCGACCAGGGCGATCCCGTCGCCGAGGCCGTGGCGCGCGAGACCGACCTGGTGCAGTTCTTCCTCGGTGACCCGCAGAGCTACCGCGGGCCCGAGGTCCGGTACCCGGGGGGCGCGGCGGCACTGCGCGCCGACGGCCGAGGCCGCGGGCGTGGATCTCTACGTGCACGCCCCGTACATCATCAATGTGGCGACCACGAACAACCGGATCCGGATCCCGAGCCGCAAGCTGCTCCAGCAGCACATGGACGCCGCTGCCGACGTCGGGGCGAAGGGGCTGATCGTCCACGGCGGGCACGTCAACAAGACCGACGACCCCGAGAAGGGCTTCGACAACTGGCGCAAGGCGGTCGAGGCGACCGACATCAAGGTGCCGCTGCTCATCGAGAACACGGCCGGCGGCGACAACGCGATGGCACGGGTCGTCGAGCGCATCGGCCGGGTCTTCGAGGCGGTGCACCGCGCCTCGAACGGAGCGGAGATGGTGGGCCTCTGCCTCGACACCTGCCACGCCCACGCCGGCGGCATCGCGCTCGACACCGCGGTCCAGGAGATCCGCGCCGTGACCGGACGGATCGACCTCGTGCACGCCAACGACTCCCGCGACGCCTTCGGCTCCGGGGCGGACCGGCACACCAGCTTCGGCGACGGCCAGGTCGACCACGAGGCCTTCGTCAACCTGATCAGGGCCGCTGGGGCCCCCGTGATCGCCGAGACCCCCGGCGGCCCCGAGCAGCATCTGGCCGACTTCGCCTGGCTCCGCTCCCGCCTGTAGCCGCCGGGCCGTGGGTTCCCATGGGCGGCCAAGCCATCACTCCCCTCGAGATGCCTGGCGGGGGAAGTAACAGGTTGGCGTCAATACGCGGGAAACCACCGCCTCGCCCCGCCCCAACGGTAGGCAAAGTGGCGAAGAACACTTAGGTTGCGGATATGACGAGCGCCGAGAACCGGTCGGGAAGCAACAGCGACGGCGACGACACCATCAGGGCCCAGCGCGGCGAACCGCTCGTGGTCCTTGACGGAGTGAACAAGTGGTTCGGCGACCTGCACGTGCTGCGTGACATCGACCTGACGATCCATCGTGGCGAGGTCGTGGTGGTGATCGGCCCCTCCGGCTCGGGCAAGTCCACGCTGTGCCGCGCCATCAACCGGCTCGAGACGATCGACGAGGGCTCGATCTCCCTCGACAGCGACCCGCTTCCTGAGGAGGGCAAGCACCTCGCCACGCTGCGCGCCGAGGTGGGCATGGTCTTCCAGTCCTTCAACCTCTTCGCCCACAAGACGATCCTCGAGAACGTCACGCTCGGCCCGATCAAGGTCCGCAAGCGGAGCAAGTCCGACGCCGAGGCCAACGCCAAGGAGCTTCTCCAGCGAGTCGGCATCGACGAGCAGGCGAACAAGTACCCCGCCCAGCTCTCGGGCGGCCAGCAGCAGCGGGTGGCGATCGCCCGGGCGCTGGCGATGAACCCGAAGGTGATGCTCTTCGACGAGCCCACCTCGGCCCTCGACCCCGAGATGATCAAGGAGGTGCTCGACGTCATGGTCGAGCTGGCCGAGCAGGGCATGACGATGGTCGTGGTCACCCACGAGATGGGCTTCGCGCGCACCGCGGCCCACCGCGTGATCTTCATGTCCGACGGTGCTGTGGTGGAGGAGAACACGCCCGAGGAGTTCTTCACCAACCCGCAGTCCGAGCGCGCCAAGGACTTCCTCGGCAAGATCCTCAAGCACTGAGCCACCGGCCGACCACCCCAGCCCGCATCGCAAGAACCGCCCCAACCACAAGGAGAACCAGATGAGACTCACCCGGACCTTCACAGCCGTCGCCGGCACCGCGATGGCGCTGTCCCTGGCGGCTTGCGGGGATGCCGGCGGGGGCGACGACGCCGAGGGGATCGACGTCGACGTCCAGGAGGACGCTGCCTCGCAGTTCGACGACGGCACCATGATGAAGGAGCTCGCCGAGAGCGGCAGCATCACGATCGGCGTCAAGTACGACCAGCCCGGCATCGGCTTCAAGGGCGCCACCGACGACATGCCGCGCGGCATCGACCCCGAGATCGGCAAGATCCTGGCCGCCGACCTCGGTATCGCGCCCGAGGACATCACCTGGAAGGAGACCATCTCCGACAACCGCGAGCCGTTCCTCCAGAGTGGTGAGGTCGACCTCGTGATCGCCTCCTACTCGATCACCGACGACCGCCGCGAGGTGGTGGGTCAGGCCGGCCCCTACTACGTCACCGGCCAGCAGCTGCTCGTTGCCAAGGGCAGCGACATCCAGGGCTTGGAGGACATCAAGGGTGAGGCCGTCTGTTCGGTGACCGGCTCCACCTCGTTGGACAACGTCGAGGCGGAGGGCGCCAAGCCACGCGGCTTCGACACCTACTCCGAGTGCCGCGACCAGGTGCTCAACGGTTCGGTCGACGCGATGACCACCGACGGCGCCATCCTGCTCGGCTACGCGGCGGAGAACCCCGACGAGCTCGAGGTGGTGGGTGACACGTTCAGCGAGGAGCGCTACGGCGTCGGTTACCCGAAGGACGCCCCGGAGATGTGCGGATGGATCACCGACACGCTGACGGCGGCCGAGGACGACGGCAAATGGGCCGAGGCGTTCGAGGCCACGCTCGGCCAGTCCGGAGTCGACACCCCGGAGCCGCCGGAGATGGACGAGTGCCAGTGACGCCGGGGACGACCCGGCGATGACGCCGAACGACAGCTGAGGGGTTCCGGACGATGGACAACGTCTGGTCGAACTTCGACCTGGTTCTGGACGCGTTCCTGGTCACGATCGAGCTGTTCGTGGTCTCGGGCCTGTTGAGCATGGTGCTCGGCACGGTCCTGGCCGCGATGCGGGTCGGGCCGGTGCCGGTCCTGTCGAAGGTGGGGTCGCTCTACGTCACCCTCGTCCGGAACACCCCGCTGCTGGTGATGTTCATCATCGTGACCATCGCCCTGCCCAACATGGATCTCGGGATCCCGGGCATCACGATCGGCCCGTGGAACGTCAGTGGCTACTTCCTGCGCGGGGTGGTGGCCCTGACGTTCTACACCTCAGCGTTCGTCTGCGAGGCGCTGCGCTCGGGCATCAACTCGGTGCCGCTGGGACAGGCTGAGGCTGCCCGGTCGGTAGGGATGGACTTCACCCAGGTGATGCGCAGCATCGTGCTGCCGCAGGCCTTCCGGGCATCGCTGCCGCCCCTGGCCAGCGTGCAGATCGCCCTGGTGAAGAACACCTCGGTGGCGGCGGTCTTCGGGATCTTCGAGGCCACTGCACGGATGCGGTTCTTCGTCAACAACAACGTCGCGGACCGAACCTGGATCTTCCTCACCTTCGCGATCGGCTACATCATCATCGTCGAGGCGGTCTCGTTCGCCTCCAACAGACTGGAGCGGCGATGGAGCGTGGCCCGATGAGCGCGAACGCCCCGGGGCCGGTCGAGGAACGGCGGCCACCCCAGCACACTGCCCCCAGCGGCACGGTCCTGTACGAGGCCCCCGGCCCGCGCACGCTGAAGCGCTACCGGACCTACTCGATCCTCTCCCTGGCGCTGTTCGCGGTCCTGGTCGGGCTCTTCCTCTGGCAGATGCAGCGCACCGGCCAGTTCGCGTGGTCGAAGTGGGAGTACTTCGTCACTCCCAAGTACATCAAGGTCATCCTCGTCGACGGCGTGTGGCAGACGGTGCGCGCGGCAGTGATTGCGATCCTGGCCGCGCTGGCGCTGGGCCTGGCCTTCGGGGTCGGCAAGCTTGCCGACAGCGTTGCGATCCGGTGGCCGTCGTTCCTGTGGGTGGAGTTCTTCCGGGCAGTGCCGCTGCTGCTGCTCATCATCTACATCTACTACGCCTTCGGCACCGGCGACGGCATCGGGCCCGTGTGGTCACTCGTGATCGGTCTGGCGCTCTACAACGGCGCGGTGCTGGCTGAGATCGTGCGCGCCGGCATCCTGTCGATCCCCCCGGGACAGTCGGAGGCGGCCTACGCGATCGGGATGTCCAAGAACCAGGTCACGCGCATCATCTTGCTGCCGCAAGCGATCAAGGTCATGCTGCCGGCGATGATCAGCCAGTTCGTGGTGTGCCTGAAGGACACCTCGCTGGGCTACGCGATCGGTGCCATCGGAATCACCGTGGTCTTCAAGCAGATCTGGGGCGAGGGCCGCAACCAGGTTCAAAGCGTCATCGTGATGGCGACGATCTACATCCTGCTCAACATCATCGTGACCAAGACCGCGGAGTGGGCGCAGCGACGGTACGTCGGCGACGAGGCCGGCGACCCCTCGCAGGCTGCCGAGCAGGCCGCCTGAGCCCGGACCGGCCCCTGAGCCGGCCCCTCAGCCGGCCCCTCAGCCGGCGCCGCCACCCGCCTGGTTGAGGTCGACGACCTCGTCGTCGGCGGGCTTCTCGACGTCGACCTCCTCGTCGAAGTCGGAGAAGGTGATCACCCCCGGCTCCTCACCCTCGGTGACCTCCATCTTGAGGACGTGGTGGGGGGCGTCCGTAGCGACCCACATCGTCAGCGGGTCGCCCTTGTCGGTCACGGTGGAGACCTGCACGGTCTCGGTGCCGTCGACCTCCTCGGTGCCCTTGACCTCGGCCTTCTCGTCGTCCTTCTCCTCGCCGCCCATGTCCTTGAGGATCTCGTCGAGGTCGCAGAGCTGGCTCACGTCCTGCCCGCTCGGCATGACGACCCACTTGTCGCCGACGAGACGCTGGATCATCTGGGACTGGGCGCCGGCGAAGGTGTCCCAGAACGCGGCATCCGGCTTCATGTAGCTGGTGCCGTCGACGCTGAGGATCTCGGCCTCGCCGTTCGACATCCCCATGCTGCCCTTGCAGTCCCCGGAGGTGCTCAGCACCATGTCGATGGCGAGATTCTCCCCGCCGTTGCTCATCTCGCCCTTCATGCGCAGCGACGACAGCGCCTTCATGTCCTTCTCGGTCTCGTCGAGGATGGTCTTGGCCGATTCATCCGCGAACCCGCTGCCGCAGCCGGCGAGCACCGCCGCCATGCCGATCCCGCCTACCGCCTTCTGCCACGTCCTCATGGGGTCCCCATCTCGTTCGTCCAACCGATCGGCCGATTCAACCATGCTCGGGACCACCCGCGTCCGAATCAGCCCCGGCCCAGGTCCCGATAGGCTCGAGCACCGTGACCTCCCGCGACCTCGCCGTCAAGACCATCTCCCCTCAGGACCACCGCCACTTCATCGCGTCCCGCCGCAGCGCGAGCTTCCTGCAGGTGCCGGCCTGGGGTGAGGTCAAGGGCGAGTGGGAGCCGGAGTCCATCGGCTGGTACCGCGGCGACGAGCTGGTGGGGGCGGGGCTGGTGCTCTACCGCCGGCTGCCGACGCTGCGCCGCTACCTCGCCTACCTTCCCGAGGGCCCGGTGATCGACTGGAGTGACGACGACCTCGGCTCCTGGCTCGACCCGATGGTGGCGCACCTGCGTGGTCGCCGCGCCTTCGGTATCCGGATGGGTCCTCCGGTGATCTGCCGACGGTGGGACGCCGATGCAGTCAAGGGGGGCATCAAGGACGAGTCCGTCGACCGGCTCGACCAGGTGCCGCCGACGACCCGGGAAGCCGTCGGCGCCCGCACCGTCTCCGCGCTGCGTGAGCTGGGCTGGCTCCACCAGTCCTCCGAGGGCGGCTTCGCAGCGGGTCAGCCGCAGTACAACTTCCACCTGCGGCTGCGCGACGAGGATGGTGAGCCACGCACCGAGGAGGACGTGCTCAAGGGCATGAACCAGCAGTGGCGCCGCAACATCAAGAAGGCGGCGAAGGAAGGTGTGGTGACCTCCCGGGTCCCCGCCGCAGAGCTGGAACGCCGGTTACAGGACTTCCACGACCTGTATCTCCTCACGGCCGAGCGCGACGGCTTCACCCCCCGCCCGAAGCGCTACTTCGACGCCATGTTCGAGGCGTTGCTGGCCGAGGACGAGGACCGGGTCGCACTCTTCGTCGCCGAGCACGAGGACGACCTGGTGGGCGCCACGGTGCTGATCCAGGTGGGCGCCCACGTCTGGTACTCCTACGGCGCCTCCTCCACCGAGAAGCGTGAGGTCCGAGGTTCCAACGCGGTGCAGTGGGAGATGATCCGGCACGCGCTGGCCGGAGGGGCCGACGTCTACGACCTGCGCGGCATCACCGACACGTTGGACTCCGAGGACAGTCACGTGGGACTGATCCGCTTCAAGGCCGGCACCGGCGGGGAGGCGGTCGAGTACGCGGGAGAGTGGGACCTGCCGGTCAACCGAGCGCTGTACCGGGCGTTCAGCATCTATATGGCGCGGCGCTGAGGGCGGGAGGATCGCGATGCTCACGCTCTACGTGGACCAGGACCGCTGGCACAGCCACCTCGAGTCCGTCGTCGACGCACTTCCCGGCCTGGTGCCGGTCGCCAAGGGCAACGGGTACGGCTTCGGCAACGTCCGGCTCGCCGAGGTCGCGCGGTCCCTGGGGGTCGACACCCTCGCGGTCGGCACCTACGCGGAGGTTGAGCCGGTCCTCGACAGGGTCGACGGGTCGGTGCTGGTGCTGTCCCCGTGGCGCCCTTTCGAGGCGCGTGCGACGTACTCCGACCGGCTGGTGCACACCCTCGGGCGGCCCGAGGACCTCGACGGGTTGCGGGAGGCAGCCGGCGCAGCCGCGCGACCGCGGGTGGTGCTGGAGCTGCTCACGTCGATGCGGCGGCACGGCTTCACCGGCAGAGAGCTCCGCGCGGTCGCGGCCCAGCTCGACGGCCTCCAGGTCGACGGGTTCGCCCTGCACCTGCCGATGTCGCCCGGCTCGCACCTGCCCGAGGTCGAGCGCCTGCTGACCGAGATCGTCGCCTCCGGCATCGAGTCTCGCCGCGTCTACATCTCCCACCTGGCCGACACCGAGCTGGAGGCCCTGCGCAGCGGCTACGCCGACTTCGAGATCCGCCCCCGCGTGGGCACGCGGCTCTGGCTCGGGGACCGCGCCGCCCTCCGGGTGCGGGCCACAGTGCTCGACGTGCACGAGGTGCAGCGCGGCGACGTGTTCGGCTACCGGGGCCGGAGCGCCCCCAAGCACGGTCACCTCGTCATCGTCACCGGCGGGACCGCGCACGGCGTCGGGCTGGAGGCCCCGACCGCCGGCTCCACGATCCGCGAGCGCGCGGTCAGCCTCGCCAAAGGTGGCCTCGACGCCGCCGGGTTCGTGCGCTCTCCCTTCAGCATCGGCGGTAAGCAGCGGCTCTTCGCCGAGCCGCCGCACATGCAGGCCTCGATGCTGTTTCTGCCCGCAGGGGCACCGGCGCCGGCGGTCGGCGACGAGGTCGACGTGCGCGTTCGCTTCACCACGACGACCGTCGACCAGATCAGCTACGTCTGAGGCGCGAGGGCCGTTCAGCGCCCCGAGGTGGCGAGCATCCGCGGTGGGCACATCGGGTCGTCGCCGGGGAACTGGCGCACTGGGTCGTGGGCGGGCCGCAGGATGTCACGCAGCACGACGCCGCCGAGATAGAGCTGTCCGAGCACCCTGATCCCGACGACCGCGGTGTAGACGGGGTCCGGCGCTCCGTCGGTGGCCGAGGCGGTGAAGCCCGCGATGTACCACCAGACCCCCGCGAAGTAGAGCAGCTCGGCGGCTTGCCAGACCAGCAGGTGCCGCCATCGAGGAACGGCCAGGGCGGCGATCGGCAGCAGCCACAAGACGTACTGGGGTGAGTACACCTTGTTCACGAGCAGGAAGCCCAGGACGATGAGCAGTGCGAGCTGGGCGACCCGCGGCGGGTGCTGGGATCTCAGTCCCAGGACCAGCACGAGCAGGCACGAGCCTGCGAAGAGGAGCCACGAGACCAGGTTGATCGTGTCGGTACTGACCTGGTAGCCGTGCTGGGAGGCGATCAGCCACAGCGACCCGAGGTCGGCGCCACGCTCGGAGTTGAACGACCAGAACGCCTTCCACCCCTCGAGGTTCAGCACCATCACCGGCAGGTTCAGGGCCAGCCACGCCGCCGCCGCGCCGAGCAGGGCTCGGACGAAGTCGCGGATCTGGCGCCGCCGGATGGCCACCACCAGCAACGCACCGAGCAGGAACAACGGGTACAGCTTGACGGCGGTACCCAGGCCGATCATGACTCCGGCCAGCCCGGAGCGTCCGCGCGACCAGGCCCAGAAGGCGCCCGCCACGCAGGTCACCGCCAGGAGGTCCCAGTTGATGAGGCCGGCGGCGACGAGGACGGGGGCGGCGGCGTACCCCATGGCGTCCCACGGCCGGCGTCGATGCGCTCCGGCGAGGAAGTACGCCGTCAGCAGGGCGAACGGTGCCAGCAGCACCGCGGTGACGACGAAGTAGTCGTTGCGCTCGGCCTGGACCTCGGGCTGGTTCTCGAGGGACTCGACCGATGCCCGGCTCCGACGCTCGGTGTCCGGGAAGCCGTTGACGGCGTGGGTGACCACGGCGGCGGCGAACATGAAGTACCCGGTTCCGACGGGGTACTCCAGGTACATGTGCCGCTCGGCGCTGCTGCGACTGAACGGAATGCTCAGCTCCGCGAAGCCCCGACCTGTGTACAAGTAGGGGACGTCGGAGTAGCACATCACCCGTGCCCGCAGCCCCTCGTCGTCCCAGTCGGTCGCCGAGCACGGTGCCTTCTGCACCATGGCCAGTGCCCAGAAGACGCAGGCGACCGCTAGGACCACGCGCACCGGCCGCCACCACCGGGCACCGTCGGTGCGGCGACCTAGGGGCCCCCCGATGACCTCGCTGGCGGAGGCCACCACCGGGTCCTCCGTGGTGGGCGCAACGACGGCGAGGGAAGCGGCCGGACGTCCGGGCGTGCTCGACTGGGCACGCGGGGGCGTCGTCGACACCCCGGCAGACTAGCCGGACGAGGCCGGGGGGCTGGCGCCGGAACCGCTGCGTGCCGCGCCCTTCGTCTTCTTGCCGTCCTTGGGGGAGCTGTCACCGCTGGGCAGCGGCTCCTCGGCGCCGGCGTTCTGGGTGGTGGGCGAGGACGTGGGGCTCGGGTCGGACCCCTGGTTGCTGTTCCCCTTGTCGCCGTTGCCGTTCCCCTTGTTGCCGTTGTTCTGCTTCTTCTTGTTCTTGCCGTTGTCAGGTGACTTCGAAGGCTCCTCGGTCGGCGAGCTCTCCTGGGTCGGTGAAGGAGTGAACGTGGGAACCGGCGAGTGACCCTCGGCGGTCTGGTCCAGCATCGCCGGCGGGGGGAAGGACTCGACCTCCATCCCGTCCATGACCTCCGACATGATCGCCGCCCAGGTGCGCGCCGGGTACTCGCCGCCGTAGAAGCTCGGCATGAAGCCGTTCAGCGGCTGGTTGCCGTTGCCCCGGGTGTACATGACCGCGGTGGACAGCTGGGGGGTGTACCCGACGAACCAGGACGACCGCACGTCGCCGTCGTCGTTGGTGGCGGTCCCGGTCTTGCCCGCGATCGGACGGCCGATCACGTTGGCGTTGGTGCCGGTGCCTTGGCTGGTCACCTGCTGCAGTGCGTACGAGGTGTCGGCGGCGACGTCGGAGGAGATGACGTCCTTGGTCTTCACCTTGTGCTTGTACTCGTTGCCGCCGCCGGGGCCCGCGATGCTCTGGATCACGAACCAGTCCTTGGCCTTCCCCTCCGCGGCGATGGTGCCGTACGAGTTGGCCATGTCGATGACGCTGATCGTGGCCGACCCCAGCACCATCGAGAAGTTCTCGTCGAGCCCCGGGGCCTTGCGCGGGATGCCCATGTCGACGGCGGTGTCGAGGATCTGCTGGATGCCGTTGTCCATCGAGTTGGCCAGGTCGACGTAGGCGGTGTTCACCGAGTTCTCGGTCGCGGTGAGCAGACTGATGTTCGAGCCGTAGCTCTCGCCGGCTCCCTCGCCCTGGTTGCTGAACGTGGTGCCGTTGATGTCGATCGGCGAGTTGCCGTTGAAGGTGCTGTCCAGCGCGTAGCCGTAGGAGAGCGCGGTCGCGAGGGTGAACGGCTTGAAGGTCGACCCGGGTGCGCCACCCTCCTTGGCCCAGTTGAGCTGGCTCTGGAGGTAGTCCTGGCCGGCGTACATCCCCCGGAGGGCGCCGGTCTCGACGTCCACGGTGGCAGCGGCGGCGTGCAGGCCCTTGAGGTCGGGCCGCACCTCACGCACGCCCTGCGCCGCAGCCCGCATCGCCTTCTTGGTGAAGGTCGTGGTGACGCGGAGACCGCCGCTGGTGATCTCCTGGTCGCTGTACCCGAGCTCGGAGAGCTGGTCACGGACCAGCTTCAACGCATGCCCGCGCTGGCCACCGTTGACGTTGTCCACGCCGGGTTTGGCGAACTTCGGCAGCTTGTAGGGGTCCCGCTTGGTGCTGGGCAGGGTGCCCATCTCGTTCATGCTGTCGAGCACGTAGGTGTAGCGGTCGCGCAAGGCCTGCCGCGCCGACTTGCCGTCAGCGGGGTCGTAGGAGTTGGGTGCGTTGATGATCGCTGCGAGGGCCGCGCCCTGGCGGACGTTGAGCTTGCTGACGGGCCGGTCGAAGTAGGCCTGGGCGGCGGCCTCGATGCCGTAGGCGCTGCGCCCGAAGTAGATCGTGTTGAGGTAGCCCTCGAGGATCTCGTCCTTCGAGAGCTGGCGGTGCACCTTCAACGACAAGATGGCCTCGCGCAGCTTGCGCGAGTAGGTCTGCTCCTGGGACAGGTAGTAGACCTTCACGTACTGCTGGGTGATCGTCGAGGCGCCTTGGGTGCTGCCGCCGGTGGCGTTGTTGAACGCCGCCCGCACGATCCCCTTGGGGTCGATGCCTTTGTTGTCCCAGAAGGTCTGGTCCTCGGCGGCGACGACGGCGTCCTGCACGTGCTCGGGGACGTCGCCCAGCGTGACGTTGGTGCGGTTCTGCTCGGCGAAGCGCCCCAGCTCCTCCTTGCCACCGGCGTAGTAGACGTAGGTGGCCTCGGAGTCGAAGCCCTCGTTGGGGTCCGGCAGGTCGGTGCGGGCGTAGGCCACCGCGAAGAGCGCCAGGGCCAGCCCGAAGGCGGCCCCGAGGAGCAGGAACGCCCGCTTGACCCAGCGCCGCGCGCCAGTCGTGGTCGCGGCGTCGTCGGCGGATTCGTGGTCTTCGGGTCTGCTCACAGCGTCGAGAGTAGAGCAGGGCGACCACTTTCCGTGCCTCGGAGAAAGGAGAAACCACTCACACCGGACAGCAGGGTTGCGGGGGACGCGCCAGGGGAACGACTGCGGTTTGGGCGTTCCTCGATATATCGCTACGATACAACTGTTCGATATCTCGGGAAACGCTTTCCCCGAGTAGACCGGTCCCCACCAGCCCCACCACAGGAGTGCAGACGACGTGACTCGCCGCGGTGAGACGCTCGACCTTGCGGTGCTCGGGCTGCTGCACGACAACCCGATGCACGGGTACGAGCTGCGCAAGCAGCTCAACGTGGTGCTGGGATGGGGACGGGTGCTGTCCTACGGCTCGCTCTACCCGGCCCTGAAGAAGATGAGCCGGGCCGGGTGGATCGCCGAGCGCACGCCGCCTGCCCCCACCGTCCCCGCAACCCCGGGCGCAGTGCGGGCCGGACGCCGCCAGCGCATCGTCTACGAGCTCACCCCCGCCGGCAACGAGCGCTTCGCCAAGCTGATGGCCGACTCCGGCCCCTCGGCGTGGGAGGACGACAACTTCGACGTCCGCTTCGCCTTCTTCGGCCGCACCGACAGCGAGATCCGGCTGCGGATCCTCGAGGGACGCCGAGCCAGGCTCGAGGAGCGGCTCGCGAAGGTCAAGGAGAACCTGAGCACGTCGCACGGGTCACACACGCACGACAGCTACACCGCCGAGCTACGCCGCCACGGCATCGAGTCCGTCGAGCGCGAGGTCCGTTGGCTGACCGACCTGATCGCAGCCGAGCGGGGCTCACCCCCGGCCAGCTAGCTCGGACCCCGGCACCAACCCCTGAACTGCACCAACTGCACGACCAGCACAGCACCGAGAAGAGACACACGAAGGAGAACCCATGGGTTCCGTACGAGTCGCCATCGTGGGCGTTGGCAACTGTGCCAGCTCCCTCATCCAGGGCGTGGAGTACTACAAGGACGCCGATCCGGCGAGCAGCGTGCCCGGCCTGATGCACGTCGAGTTCGGCCAGTACCACGTTCGAGACGTCGAGTTCGTCGCCGCGTTCGACGTCGACGCCAAGAAGGTCGGGTTCGACCTCTCCGAGGCGATCACCAGCTCGGAGAACAACACGATCAGGATCTGCGACGTGCCGCCCACGGGCGTGCACGTCCTGCGTGGTCCCACCCTCGACGGTCTGGGCAAGTACTACCGCGAGACGATCGACGAGTCCGACGAGGAGCCGGTCGACGTCGTCCGGGCACTCAGGGACGCCGAGGTCGACGTCCTGGTGTCCTACCTGCCGGTCGGGTCCGAGAAGGCCGACAAGTTCTACGCCCAGTGCGCGATCGACGCCGGCGTCGGTTTCGTCAACGCGCTACCGGTCTTCATCGCCTCCGACCCGGAGTGGGCAGCGAAGTTCGAGCAGGCCGGTGTGCCGATCGTCGGGGACGACATCAAGTCCCAGGTGGGTGCCACCATCACCCACCGCGTGATGGCCCGGTTGTTCGAGGAACGCGGCGTCATCCTCGACCGGACCTACCAGCTCAACGTCGGCGGCAACATGGACTTCAAGAACATGCTCGAGCGCGAGCGCCTGGAGTCCAAGAAGGTCTCCAAGACCCAGGCGGTGACCTCCAACCTCACCGGCCCGCTCTCGGGCAAGATCCACGACCGCGACGTCCACATCGGCCCCTCGGACTACGTGGCCTGGCTCGACGACCGCAAGTGGGCCTATGTCCGCCTCGAGGGCCGCGCCTTCGGGGACGCTCCGCTGAACCTGGAGTACAAGCTCGAGGTGTGGGACTCCCCCAACAGCGCCGGCATCATCATCGACGCCCTCCGGGCCTGCAAGATCGCCAAGGACCGTGGCGTGGGTGGCCCGATCCTCTCCGCGTCCAGCTACCTGATGAAGTCGCCCCCGGTGCAGATGCCCGACGACCTCGGCCGCGCTCAGGTGGAGGCGTTCATCCGGGACGACGCTGAGCGCTGAGCCGCTCGCCCCCAAGACGGGCAGCTCGGGCCCGTCGCCCTCTCTCGGTGCCCGTCGACGGGCCGCGGATCCCCCGGATCCGCGGTCCGTGGTCGTTTTGCCCCCATTAGCAGCGCCAGGTCGCGCGACACGATCCACAACCCACCCCAACGGAGGGGCGATCTGTCTTAGCGTGACCCCATGAGTGCACCTCCCCCTCCCGGTCCGCCCAGCTCTCCCCCTCCCGGCGGCAGCGACCAGCCGCCGCCCGGCAACGAACCGCCCGGCGGTGGCTGGGGCTCCACTCCTCCGCCGCCACCACCCGGCGGCGACTCCGGCTCCGGCGGGGACTGGGGCGCGATGCCGCCGCCACCCCCCGGTGGTGCCGGCGGAAGCGGCCCCGGTGACAGCCGTTCGGAGCCCTACTCCATCGGCAACGCCTTCAACTACGGCTGGACGAAGTTCCAGGCCAACATCGGCCCGATCATCCTCGCGGCGCTGGCGATCTTCGTCCTCGTGGCGGTCATCCAGTTCATCGGTGCCCTCATCAGCGGCGGCCTCGCCGGCGCCGGCAGCTCCGACCTCACCTACGACCCGAACACCGGGGAGTGGTCCGGCGGGGCCGACGGGGCCTTCTTCGGCGCCTCGCTCTTCGTCAGCCTGCTGTTCGGCCTGATCTCCATGGTGGTGTCTCTCATCATCCAGGTCGGCATCATCCGGGCATCGCTGAGCATCACCTACGGCCGCGAGGTGACGGTCAGCCAGGTGTTCTCCACCGACAACATCGTCCAGGTGATCATCGCCGCGCTCATCATCGGCGTCGCCGCGACGGTCGGCTTCGTCCTCTGCATCATCCCCGGCATCATCGTGGTGTTCTTCACCGCCTACTCGTTCTACTTCATCGTGGACAAGGACATGCCGGCACTGGAGGGCATCAAGTCCAGCATCAGCTTCGTGAACAAGAACCTCGGCACCCTGATCGGGTTCTTCCTCGCGAGCCTGCTCGCCTACTTCGTGGGCGCCCTGCTCTGCCTCGTCGGTCTCCTCGCGGCCATCCCGGTCGTGCTGATCGCGCAGGCCTACACCTACCGCAAGCTGCAGGGCGAAGAGGTCGCGGCCTGAGCTCCCTTCATGCCTGACCCCGGGTGGTACCCAGACCCCACGGACGACTTCGAGAGGCGCTGGTGGGATGGCCGGCAATGGACCGACCAGGTCCAGACCGGCCGTTTCGCCGGCGCCTCTCCCGTGCAGGCGAGCTTCGTCCCCGATCAGGAGGCAGAGGTGTGGAGCGGCTCCGGGGCTGTCTTCACCACCCACCGGGTTCGCCTGAACGAGGGATCGAAGCCGCTGGAACTGGCCTGGTGGATGGTGCGTGACGTCGATGTCCGCCTCTCCGACGTCGTGCTGGTCGTCGACTTCCCGGGCTACACCGACAAGCGCGAGCGCCGGCTGCGCCACGTCAAGGACGCCGACTGGGTGGGCGCAATCGCCCGGATGTGGGCGCGTCGGAACCGACGCCGCGCCTCGGCCTGAGGTGCCCCGGCGCCAGACCCGGCCCTGGTGGCGGGGACGCTGGTTCGTCCGGCTGCTGTCGGTACGCGTCGCTGGCCAGTCGGGCGACGGGGTGTTCCAGGCCGCTCTCGCCTCGTACGCCCTGTTCTCCGACGACCAGGCGACAGCGGGCGAGATCGCGGTGGCGGCCGCGGTCATCCTGCTGCCCTACTCCCTGCTCGGGCCCTACGCCGGTGTGCTGCTCGACCGGTGGTCGCGGCGTCAGGTGCTGCTGCTCGGAAACGCACTGCGGGCCGTGGTGCTGGTCCTCCTCGCTGCCGCGGTGCTCGGTGACGCGCCCGAGGCAGCGGTCTACGCAGGTGCGCTGGTGGCGCTGGGCACCAACCGGTTCCTGCTCGCAGGGCTCTCGGCGGCACTCCCGCACACCGTGCCGCAGGCGTCCCTGACCGAGGCCAACGCGGTCACGCCCACGCTTGGCACGGCCTCCTTCGTGGCGGGCCTCGGGCTCGCCGTGGGGCTTCGCGGGTGGGCCGGTGCCGGAGCCCCGTCAGTGCTGCTGCTGGCAGGGGGGACCTATCTGCTGGCCGGCGCCCTGGCGCTGCGACTGCCCCGGCCACTGCTCGGCCCGGACGAGCCACCCCACCTCCGGCCGCGGCCGTCGGTGCGACACCTCGCTGCTGGCTTCGCCGAAGGGTTCCATCACCTCCGCTCGCGGCCGCAGCCGGCATCAGCCCTGGCCGCTCTCACCTCGATGCGGCTGTGGTTCGGCCTGGTCACGGTCTCCGCGGTGCTCTCGCTGCGCAACGCCACCGGTGAGGAGGCTCAGGCGGTCGCGGCCCTGGGCGGGTTCACTGCGGCCACGGCGGCCGGGTTCCTGTCGGCCGCCGTCGTGACACCCCTCGTCGCCCGTCGAACCGGACGGCCGCGTGCCTTGCGCCTCGCGCTGCTGGTCGCGGGACTGTCACCGATCGCAGCAGCGGTCTCCCCGACGAGCGGTGCATGGTGGCTCACCGGGGCCGTTCTCGGCCTGGGCGCACAGGCCTCGAAGATCTGCGTCGATGCGATCGTGCAGGCAGGCGTCGACGACGACGTCCGCGGTCGGGTCTTCGCCCTGTACGACGTCGCGTTCAACGTCGCCTTCGTCGCCGCCGCGGTCCTGGCTGTCCTCGTGCTGCCCGCGGACGGCCGCTCGGTGCCGGTGCTCCTGACCTGCGCGGCGGGACTGCTGCTCACCGCCGCGGGCCTCGCCGGCGCTACCAGGCCTCGATCTGCTCCTTGAGCCGAGCAGCGCTGCGGTCCACGACCTTGGCGACCGCGGGCTCCATCACCTTGGCCATCACCTTGCCCGCCGGGCCGAGCGGGGGATGCAGCTCGATCTCGGTGGTGATCAACGTGGCATGCTCCCCGAGCGGCTCGAAGTGCCAGCGGTTGTGGGCCTTGAAGCCGCGGACCGACGCGAACTCGATCAGGCGTCGCTCGACGTGGTCGGTCACCTCCAGCCGGGTCTTCACGTGGATCCCGGCGTGCGCCACCACGTCGAAGACAGCGCCGAGCCCCTGCTCCTGCTCGCCGACGGGGGTGAACGTCTCCACGCCCACCAGCCAGTCAGCGGCGTTGTGCCAGTCGTCGACGTAGGCGAAGGCGGTCTCGACGGGCACCTCCACCCGCGTCCGACGCGTCACCGTGACACCCATGGCAGCTCTCCTCGCCTCGTCGGTCCTGCACCTGTCCACCCACGCATGGTCAGTCCGGCCTCGGCCCGGGCTGCTGCCTGCGCTCCCACCACGCGAGGAGGGCGCGTTCGGCCTCGCGGGCGTCCTGGGGTCCGTGCTCCATGCGCAGTTCCAGGAGGAACCGGTAGGCCTCCCCGACCTCGCGGCCCGGTCCGATTCCGAGCAACTCCATGATCCGGTTGCCGTCGAGATCGGGGCGGACGGCCTGGAGCTCTTCCTGCTCGGCCAGCCGCCCGATCCTCGCCTCGAGGTCGTCGTAGGTGCGGCGCAGCCGCTCGGCCTTGCGGCGGTTCCGGGTGGTGCAGTCGGCTCGGGTCAGGACGTGGAGCCGCTCGAGCTCGGGGCCGGCGTCACGCACGTACCGGCGTACCGCGGAGTCGGTCCACTCGCCACTCCCGTAGCCGTGGAAGCGCAGGTGCAGCTCCACCAGTCGCCCCACGGACTCGATCGTGTCGGAGGCGAAGCGAAGCTGCTTCATCCGCTTGCGCGTCATCTTGGCTCCCACCACGTCGTGGTGGTGGAAGGTCACGGTGCCGTCCGGCTGGAACCTGCGGGTGCGCGGCTTGCCCACGTCGTGCATCAGCGAGGCGAAGCGGGCGACGAAGTCGGGGCCACCGCCCGGCAGCCGGTGCTCCATGCCGATCGCCTGCTCCAGCACCGTCAAGGTGTGCTCGTACACGTCCTTGTGGCTGTGGTGCTCGTCGCGCTCGAGCTGCAGCGCCGGCAGCTCGGGCAGCACCCGTTCGGCCAGCCCGGTCTCCACCAGGAGCGCGAGCGCCGGGCGTGGGTGCTCCCCGCAGACCAGCTTGACGAGCTCGTCGCGCACCCGCTCAGCAGAGACGATCTCGATGCGGTCGGCCATCGCTCGCATCGCCTCGACCACGTCGGGTGCCACGTCGAACCCGAGCTGGGAGCTGAAGCGGGCCGCCCGCATCATCCGCAGCGGGTCGTCGCCGAAGGACATCTCCGCCGACCCCGGGGTCCGCAGCGAGCGGTGAGCCAGGTCCACGACGCCGCCGTAGGGGTCGACGAACTCCCCGCTGGGAAGGACGAGGGCCATCGCGTTGATGCTGAAGTCGCGTCTGCGGAGGTCGCCGGTCAGCGAGTCGCCGAACTGCACCTGCGGCTTGCGGGACGAGCCGTCGTACTCGTCGCTGCGGTACGTCGTCACCTCGACCGTCCACGGGCCCTTGCGGCACCCGATCGTGCCGAAGGCGCGCCCGACGTCCCACGTCGACCCTGCCCACGCCCGCAGCAGCCGCTCCGTCGTCTCCGGCCGCGCCGACGTGGTGAGGTCGAGGTCCTGCTGGAGCCGTCCCAGCATGATGTCGCGGACCGGTCCGCCCACCAGGGCGATCTCCTCGCCCGCATCGGTGAAGAGCTCACCGAGCGGGCCGAGCGCGGTTCGCAGCCGCCCGAGCGCGTCGGCCACCCGGCGCTGGATCTCCACCACCGTCAGCTGCGCGTCCGGCGTGGGAACGGCAGCCGCGGACGGCGAAGGCGGCTCCTCGGACACCGGGACACTGTAGGAGACGGGCGAACCATGCCCGCGACCAGCACGTCGCCCACGGCGCCGAGGGGGCGACGTCGATAACCTTGCCCGGTGTCCCGTGCCGGTGCGATCGCCCTTCTCCTGCTGGGCACCGGTCTCGCACCCACGGTGATGCTCGCCCCGAGTGCCGGCGCCGCCGGCCCGGCGACCCAGGGGGTGACGTCCCGGGGGCGAGTGGTCGCCCCGCTGGCCCCGGCCCCCGAGGAACGTCCGTCACCGAGCCCCTCGACTCCGGTCTCGGCCTCACCCGCCTCCCCGCCACCGGCCTCGGCATCACCGAGCTCTCCGGCACCGTCCCCGGCCTCCCCTTCACCGGCCTCCCCTTCACCGGCCTCCCCGACAGCCGGCACGGAGGCACCGCAGCCAGACGATCCCCCGACTCCGGGATTGGACGACCCGTTGCGGGTCCAGATCACCAGCCTCACGCCGAGCACGTTGCGTCCCGGGGGGCGGGTCGTGATCCGAGGCCGAGTGACGAACCTGTCCGAGGAGGACTGGACCGACCTGAGCGTCTACGCCGCCTCCTCGCCCACCGCGATCACCACCGAGGAGGAGCTGGTCGCGGCCGAGCAGAGCCCGGTCGGCATCGAGCCCGGCGACTACCAACGCATCGTGGAGCCGGGCCTGTTCGTGGGGGTGGGCGACCTCGGCCCGGGCGAGTCCACCAGGTACCGCCTCAGGATCCCCCGGGACCAGATCGGCCTCCCCTCGGGGCCAGGCGTCTACCGGCTCGGGGTCCAGGTCCTGGGCACCGAGGACGGCGGACGCGCCTCAGGTGCTGACGGACGAGCCCGCGTGCTCGTGGCATGGGTTCCCCGCTCGGGACCGCGGACCGACCTCGCCCTCGCGGTGCAGTTGCGCCGACGTACGGTTCGCTCAGCCACGGGCGAGGTGGACCGCGTCGGGGGCTGGGACCGCGCGCTCGGCCGCTCGGGGCGGCTGCAGCAGCTGGTGCGGCTGATCGGGTCGGCCGGGGACTACCCGCTGACCACGCTGATCGACCCGGCCGTCGTCGAGGCGGTCGGCACCCTCGCCGAGGGCAACCCCGGCATCGCGCTCGACGAGTCGACGATCGACGGTGTCGACGAGCTCACCGGGGACATCACCGAGGACCCTCCGCCCTCCCCCAGCCCGGGCGACCCCGCCGCCGAGGACGGTGAGGCGCAGGACCTCACTCCCAGCCAGGTCAGCACCGCCACCGAGGCGGTCTCGTGGCTGCAGGAGCTCCAGAGCGCCGCGGGGGAGACCGCCCTGCTTGCACTGCCCTACGGCGACCTCGACGTGGCAGCAGCAGCCCACCACGGCGACCAGGGCCTGATCGGGCGCAGCCTGACCGCGGGGATCTCGACGCTCGCCGAGTACGGTCTCCCCGCATCGGGAGTGGTCGCGCCGCGCAACGGGTTGCTCCCGCCCGAGGCCTCTCCGCTCATCCCCCGGGGAGTGCCGGCCCTGGTGACCCGCCGCTCGCTCCGCGCTGACCCCGAGGGCGGGGCCGCGACCGACGGGGCGACGAACGACGGGGCCGTGGGAGTTCCTCCCGTCCTCACCGGACGCGGCCCCGGCTCGATCTGGACCTATCGTGCGATCCGCACCAGTCCTGGGACGGCGGCCCGGACCTCGGCGCTCCACATGCGCCAGCGCGTCCTCGCCAGGGCGGCGGTCCGGTCGCTGACCCAGCGGGGGGAGCCTCTCGTCGTGGCGTTGCCGCCGCAGTGGCAGCCGGGCGACCAGTGGGCCCGCAGCTCGTTCTTCGCCGGCCTGCGCGCCCCGTGGCTGCGCCCGGTCGGTCTCGACGACCTCGAACCCGACACCGAGGCCGGGTTCGAGCTGAGGTACCCCAAGCGCCAGCTCGGGCTCGAGGTCCCCGAGGACGTCTTCACGGCTGCGCGCCGGCTGGCCGAGACCGGCGCGGTGCTGGGCGGACTCGTGGTCGACAACGACGCCCTGGAACCGCGGGTCCAGCGTCAGGCCATGCTCGGGCTGTCCTTCTTCACCCGGGGTCACGTCCCCGGCATGACCGGACGGCTGCGGGCCGCCGACAACGTGGTCACCGCCCGCCTGCGCGGCGTCGAGGTGCTGGCACCCCCGTTCATCCGAATGTCGAGCGAGACCGGGAGCTTCCTGGTCCCCGTGGCCAACCGGCTGGACGTGCCGGTGCGGGTACAGCTTCGGCCCGAGGTCACCGAGCCGGGGCTCACCCTCGAGGTACCCGACCCGGTGACCGTCCCGCCCGACTCCCGTCGGCCGATCCGCGTCCAGGTTCGCGCCCGCACGATCGGGATCCGGTCGGCGCGCCTCGACCTGGTGACCGCGTCGGGAGACCGGCTCTACGTCGGCCCGACGATCTCGCTGCGTAGCAGCCAGGTCGCGCAGTGGGTCTGGGTCGCGATGGCCGTCGGGGGCGGGGTGCTCTTCGTGGCGATCGTGCTGCGGATCATGCGACGCGTCCGGGTGCGCCGGGCCACCCACGGGCCCCGGATACGACGGGACGTGCCGTGATGGACGAGACCAACCGTGACGACGGGCCGGACCGGCAGGAGCGTGCCGAGGAGGAAGCGCTGACCCCGGACGGGGATGCCGAGCAGGGACGCCCCTCGGTCCTGGGATCCAGTCTCGTGATGGCGGCCGGCACGGTGGTCTCCCGCCTCTCCGGCTTCGTCCGCTCGCTGCTGCTCGCCCTGGCGCTCGGCACCCAGCTGCACGCCGACGTGTTCACGATCGCCAACACGATCCCCAACATGCTCTACATCCTGCTGGCCGGCGGCATCTTCAACGCCGTCCTGGTGCCCCAGCTGGTGCGCACCATGCAGAACGACCCCGATGGTGGCGACGCCTACCTCAACCGCATCGTCACGTTGGCCACGCTGGGCCTGGCGGTCATCACCGTGCTGCTCGTGGTGGCGGCGCCGTGGGTGATGCGGGTCTACCTCGACGACGCCTACTTCACCCCCGAGTTCACCGAGCAGCGGGAGTCGGTGATCGCCTTCGCGCGGCTGTGCCTTCCCCAGGTGTTCTTCTACGGCATGTTCGTGCTGCTCGGACAGATCCTCAACGCGCGCGACCGCTTCGGCCCGATGATGTGGGCGCCGATCGCCAACAACGTGCTCTCGATCGCGGTGCTGGTCTCCTACGTGCTCTTCTTCGGGCCGGCCGAGGGCGAGGAGCTGCGGGGCGGCTACTCCACGGCTCAGGAGTGGTTGCTCGGCCTCGGCTCGACCCTGGGGATCGTGGCCCAGCTCGCGGTGCTGCTGCCCTACCTGCGTGCGGCCGGGGTGCGCTACCGCCCCCGGTTCGACTTCCGCGGTACCGGACTCGGCCACACCTTCCGGCTCGGGGTGTGGACCCTGGGCTTCGTCATCGTCAACCAGATCGCCTACACCGTCGTGGTGCGGCTGGCCTCCAGCGGAACCGCCGAGGCGGCGGCCTCCCCCGGTGGCGAGGCCGGCACCGGCTACACCATCTACTCGGGTGCGTTCCTGCTGGTGATGGTGCCGCACTCGATCGTCACCGTCTCCTTGGCCACCGCGGTGCTGCCTCGGCTCTCGCGCATGGCCTCGGACCGGCAGTGGTCACGCGTGGGCAGCCAGGTGGCGGAGACCCTGCGAACGGGCCTGGCGTTGATCGTGCCGTTCGCGCTGCTGCTGCCGGCGATCGCGCTGCCCCTGGCCAACATCGTCTGGAACTACGGGGCCGCCAGTCAGACCTACACCGACTTCGCCGCCTCGCTGGCGTGGTTCGCCCCCGGGCTGGTCGCCTTCACCGTCCACTACCTGATGCTGCGCGGCTTCTACGCCCTCGAGAAGACCCGAACCGCGTTCTGGGTCCAGTGCATCATCGCCGTGGTCAATGTCGTCGCGGCGGTCGCGATCACGGCACGGACCGACCCCCAGCACACCGCCCCCGGGCTGGTCGCGGCCTACGGGTGCGCCTACGCCGTCGGGGCGCTCACGTCGTACGCGGTGCTCCGCTCCCGGCTGGGCGGACTGCAGACCCGAGAGACGATCCGGTTCGCGGTGCGCATCCTCATCGCCGGAGGAGCCGGAGCCGCGGCCGCGTGGCTGTGGCGGCTCGGTCTGACCCAGCTGTGGCCCCTCGACGACGGCCGGGTGCAGGCGATCACGCTGCTGCTGACCACGGTTCTGGTGGACGTCACCGTGCTCCTGCTGCTCAGCCGAGCGATGCGGATCCGCGAGGTCACCGAGGTAGCCGGCCTGGTCGCGCGACGGCTGCCGCGCCCGATCCGCTCGCGGTTCGAGCAGTGACCTTCCCCCCGCCATCCGATTCTCCCGATATGTACCTGGGTACGCATCGGTATCATGGACCTGGAGGAAGCCGCAGACCCCCCGCGACGCGCCCGCCGGCGTGACGTCCCGGGCGGCGCTGAAGGGAGCCAGGTGTCCGAGCGCGACGTGGGGCCCGGCAGCGTCGTCGCCGGTCGCTTCCGTCTCGAAGACCTGCTCGAGGAGAGCGGCAGCGCGCGGTTCTGGCGTGCCACCGACCTCACCCTCGCCCGCCACGTCGCGGTGCACGTGCTGTCCTCCGACGACCCCCGTGCCTCGGCGGCGCTGACCGCGGCGCGCACCTCCGCACTGGTCTCCGACCCTCACATCCTGCGGGTGCTCGATGCCGTGGAGCACGAGGACGTCGTCTTCCTGGTCCACGAGTGGGGCACCGGGATCTCCCTCGACCAGCTGCTGGTCGACGACGTGCTCGACGCGAAGCGGGCGGCGTGGCTGGTCCGTGAGGTGGCCTACGGCATCGTCGCGGCCCACGCCATGGGGGTGGCGCACGGCCGCCTGATCCCCGAGAACGTCCTCATCAACGAGGCCGGTGCGGTCAAGCTGATCGGCTTCGTGGTCAACGGGGTGCTCCACGGCCGGCCGGCCACCCTCCCCGACGGAACGCCGGCGCCGTCGGAGCACGAGTCCGACGTGCTCAACCTCGGCGGCCTGCTCTATGCCAGCCTGACCGGTCGCTGGCCGGGCTTCCCGGAGTCGCAGGTCGCGCCCGCCCCGACCGAGCACGGCCATCCGATCCGTCTTCGGCGCGTGAAGGCGGGGGTTCCCAAGCAGCTCGACGCCCTGTGCGAGGACATCCTCGGGAGCGGCGGGGAGGGCCGCGAGACCAGGCGCCCCCGCTACGAGTCCGCGGCCGCCATCGCGGAGGCCCTGAGTCGCTACCTCGGCGACGGGGGCGGAATGATGCCGGTGCACAGCTCGTTCACCGAGCTCGGTGGGCCGACCGCGTTCGTCGACCCGGAGCGGGCTCCCAGACCCAGCACGCACGGCACCCTGGGTTCCTACGACGGCGAGGACGACCCCGACGACCTCCGCCCCGCCCAGGACTCGTCCGACGACACCGACCCCGAGGCGACCCGGGCAGGCTTCGCCCTGGACGACTCGGCACCTGGTCGGGCCTTTCCGCGCGGCGAGATCAGCGACTCCAGCGCCGAGGCGCGTGCCCAGGTGGACACCGAGGAGCGACTGCTCCAGGACTCCGGGGATGAAGGAACCGAGACAGAGAACCGGCGCGAGAAGGCCCGCGTCGCGCGGCAGGCGCTCGGGTGGCGAAGCGACCATCCCCAGGCCTCCCCCGACGAGGACCTCCCCTCGAACGCCCGCGCCGATACCCCCGCAGGCGCGTCCGCCGACCCCACCGCCGGGGTGGCGACAGGACTGACCGCAGGGGCGGTCCCGCCCTCGCAGTCGCCGCTCGCCTGGGGACCCGAGGCTCACGCGACCGGCAGCCAGCCCGCCATCCGGCCAGGCAGCGACAAGCCGGGCGCGCTGGCGCTCCGGCTCGCCGCCTTCGTCGCGCTGGTGGCGTTCGTCGTCGTCGCCGTCCTGCTCGCCTTCGACATCGGCAGCAGCCGCACCGCGCTGGACCCTCGCCCTGACCAGGAGGAGGAGACCGCGCCCGAGCCATCGACCGAACCCGTGGCCATCAGCCAGGTGCTCGACCTCGACCCACCCTCCCAAGGGGGCAACGGCAAGGAGAACGGCGAGGACGCCCCGCTGGCCGCCGATGGCGATCCTTCGACCGTCTGGCGTACCAAGACCTACTTCGACGGCCCGAAGCTGGCCCCGTACAAGCAGGGCCTCGGCCTCGTCGTGGACCTCGGCGAGGCGCGTGAGGTCCGCGAGGTCGAGCTGGCCCTGCGCGGTCAGGGCTACGACGTGACGCTGCTGGCCCCCGAGCAGGAGGTCGACGAGCCGCCGACGGACATCGCCGGGCTCCAGCGGCTCGGCCGGGAGCGGGCCACCGTCGACGACGTCGTCATCGAGACTGACGTCACGACTCGCTACCTCGTGGTCTGGTTCCGGTCGCTGCCGGAGGTCTCGGGTGGCTATGCCGGTCAAGTGGCGGAGATCGTCGTACGGTCCTGAGGTGGACCCGGAATCCGGCGTCGGGCCTGACGAGGAGGATGCGCGGGACGATCGCGCGCTGGTCGCCGCGCACGTCGCCGGAGACCGCGAGGCGTTCGGCTGCCTGGTCCGCCGACACCGCGACCGGCTGTGGGCGGTCGCCCTGCGCACCACTGGTGACCCGGAGGAGGCCGCCGACGCCTTGCAGGATGCGCTCGTGAACGCCTATCGCCGGGCTGACAGCTACCGCTCCGAGGCCGCGGTGACCACGTGGCTGCATCGAATCGTGGTCAACGCCTGCCTCGACCGGCTGCGGCGACGCTCGGTCCGCCGTACCGACGCGCTTCCCGACACCGACGTCGCCGACCGCAGCCTGGCCCTCCAGGAGCCACGGCCGGGCCCCGAGAGTCGAGCCGAGCTCGCCGAGCGCAGCGCACGTGTGCTCGCCGCGCTCCGGCAGATCTCCCCCGAGCAGCGGGCGGCGCTCGTGCTCGTCGACATGGAGGGGCGCCCGGTCGAGGAAGCCGCAGCGATCCTGGGGGTGCCGGTGGGAACCGTGAAGAGCCGGTGCGCGCGTGGCCGAGCCCGCCTGGCGCCGCTGCTGGCAGACCTGCGCGGTACGCCCTCGGCGCCGAGCGCCCCCGTGGAGGGGAACCGAGCCGCCGGCCGGCGCGTCGAAGAAGAGGAAGGGAGGGCGGTGCCGTGAGCCAGGAGCACGACGGGGACGAGGACGCCCCGGACGAGCACGAGCGGAGGGCAGGACGGGCACGACTGGGTGCGACGCCTGTTGGCCGAGGCCGGCCAGGCGCCCGAGCCGATGCCGGACGACGTCTCTGCGCGGCTCGACGCGGTGCTCGCCGACCTCGCGGCCGAGCGCGAACCGGCCGAGGAGACCGTCCACCTGCCGGTGCCGATGACCCCCCGTCGCCATCGAAGGTGGGCGGGCGCGGTCCTGGCCGCCGCCGCCCTCACCGTCGGGGGCTACTCGCTGGCAGCGACCGGCCTGCTGACTGGGGTAGCAGGCGGTTCGGACAGCGGGGACGCTGTCACCGCCGAAGCCACCGACGACAGCGCCGACGCCCTGGAGGACGGCGCACCGGGCGCGCCGGGGGGTCGCGACCAGGCTGTCGGGGGCGTCCAGGTCGAGGAGCTCACCTCGCAGACGTTGCAGGAGGACGCCCGGCGGTTGGCCGCAGACCGCCTGCCCGTGGCCGCAGCGCCGCTGGGCGACGGCGACGGCTCCCGCCCCGAGTCCGACCAGTCGGTCGGCAACGACGCGTCGCAGCGTTCCGCGGCCAAGGCACAGCAGGGCGAGGCACAGCAGGCCGAGGCACAGCCGGTTCGGCGCTGCACCCCCCCGCCGGACCGGATCCGCGGTGTCCGGACGCCGGTGACGTTGGACGGTGTGCCTGCGACGGCCGTGATCCGGGCCCAAACGGACGGCGCCGCGGTGGTGCAGGTCTGGTCGTGCGCCCAGCGGCTGCGGCTGGCATCCGTGCTGGTCCCGAGCCCCGTCCCCTGACCGTCCCCGGGGCCCCAGCCAGGTCGATCGGGAATGTCGGGCACCTACGATCGGTTGTGACCATCCGGGCGGCGTTCCTGCGCTCGGCCCGAAAGCCCAGCAGACCGGAGGAAGCACGTGACCGACGACGTACGCCAGGTGATCATCATCGGCTCCGGACCGGCCGGCTACACCGCAGCGGTCTACGCAGCCCGGGCCGCGCTCCAGCCGCTGATGTTCGAGGGGTCGGTGACCGCTGGTGGCGCGCTGATGAACACCACCGAGGTCGAGAACTTCCCCGGCTTCCGCGACGGCATCATGGGACCGGCGCTCATGGACGAGATGCGCGCCCAGGCCGAGCGCTTCGGCGCCGAGCTGGTCACCGACGACGTCACCTCCGTCGACCTGACCGGCGAGGTGAAGGTGGTGACCGACGGCGAGGGCCGCGAGCACCGCGCGTTCGCCGTGATCCTGGCCACCGGGTCGGGTTACCGCAAGCTCGGGATCCCCGACGAGGACCGGCTGTCGGGCCACGGCGTCTCCTGGTGCGCGACCTGCGACGGCTTCTTCTTCCGCAACCAGGAGATCGCGGTGGTCGGCGGCGGCGACTCCGCGATCGAGGAGGCCACCTTCCTGACCCGGTTCGCCTCGAAGGTCTACCTCCTCCACCGCCGCGACGAGCTCCGCGCGTCCAAGATCATGCAGGACCGCGCCTTCGCAGACCCCAAGCTCGAGCCGGTGTGGAACTCCTCGGTCAGCGCCCTGCACGGCGACGACAAGCTGACCGGGCTCACACTCACCGACACCGTGACCGGCGAGAGCCGCGAGCTGGCGGTCGGCGGCCTGTTCATCGCGATCGGCCACGATCCCCGTTCCGAGCTCCTCGGCGGCCAGGTCGACCTCGACGACAACGGCTACGTCCTGGTCGACCATCCCGCGACGAGCACCAACCTCGACGGCGTCTTCGCCTGCGGGGACCTGGTCGACCACCACTACCGCCAGGCGGTGACCGCTGCCGGCACCGGCTGTGCCGCGGCACTCGACGCCGAGCGCTACCTCGCCGACCTCGGGCACGCCACCGTGGATGCCCACACCGAGGCTGCACCGGTCGACGAGAGTCGCCGAGCACGTCGCCGAGCAGACCGCGGGGGTCTGAATCGTCGGTGCGGTGCGTCACACTTGACCGACGACCCGCGCCGCACCAGCGGAATCGACCCGGCGGAATCAAGCCAGCACAACCCACCCAGCACGAACCACCCAGCACAGCAAAGTCAGCAGAATCAACCCAGCGGGGCTTTCCCGCACCTGTAGAAGGAGCACAGTCGTGGCAGAGCTCACCAAGGTGACCGACGACAACTTCGAGACCGAGGTCCTCAGGTCCGACAAGCCAGTGCTCGTCGACTTCTGGGCCGAGTGGTGCGGACCGTGCCGTCAGGTGGCGCCGATCCTGTCCGAGATCGCCCAGCAGCACGGTGACAAGGTCCGCGTGGTCAAGCTCAACGTCGACGAGAACCCGTTGACCCAGGCGCAGTACCGCATCAACAGCATCCCCACGCTCAACGTCTACGCCGGCGGTGAGGTCGTCAAGCAGATCGTGGGCGCCCGCCCCAAGTCGGTGATCCTCAAGGAGCTGGCCGACTACATCGGCTGAGGCCCGGTCCCGCGCGCGCGGTCACCGGACGTCCCGGCGGCCGGACCACCTCGCGCAGCCGTTCCCAGGCGGTGCCCACCTCGTCCAGCCACGAGGCCAGCGAGCGCAGGTCCAGCCGGAGCCGCGGGTAGCGGGGGTGGGTGCGCAGCGTCGTGAATCCCACCCGTTGCAGGAACTCCGCCGGCACCGGTGGGCAGGGACCGCTGGGGCTCCACGTGCTCGGTGGCCGCGATCGCCTCGACTGCGCGCACGCCACCGCGTCGCACCAGGTCGCGAGCCATCACCTGCACCAGCGCTCTGCCCAGACCGGTTCCCTGGTGGCCCTCCAGGACGACGAGCGTCGCCAGCTGCACCGCGTCGTCGCTGACCGGAGCGGTCGGGAAGGCGCTCGTGCCCGCCAGGTAGGCCGGGGGCGCGTAGACCACGAAGCCCACCGGCTCGTCGTCGAGGTAGGCGACCCTGCCACACGACCCCCACTCCAGCAGCACCGCGGAGACCCAGTCGCGCTTGCGCTCCTCGGCATCGTCGGGGGACGTCCCGAGCGCGGCTGGGCCGCTCTCCCAGGTGAGGTCGCGACGCACCGGTGCCGGAAGGTCGCCCAGCGTGTCCGGCGTCAGCCGCTCCAGCCGCCGTGTCATCGCGCCCTCCCGTCCGGTCCGCGAGTGCCAGGCGTGGTTCGCCGTCCACCCTCTAGTCTTGCCACCACGACGCGCTCCAGCGCCCGATCTGACAGGAACACGATGGCCGATCTCACCTACCACACGATCATCGGGCTCGGCCGCAGCTGGTTCAAGATCATGGACTTCCGGTGGCAGATCAGCGGTACCCACCACATCCCGCACGAGGGCGGTGCGGTGCTCGCGATCAACCACATCTCCTACGTCGACTTCCTCATGGCCGGCTACGGGGCGCTGCCCTCGGGCCGGCTCACCCGCTTCATGGCCAAGCGCGAGACGTTCGACCACAAGGTCACCGGACCCATCATGCGCAACTGCAAGCACATCAGTGTGGACCGCGGCGAGGGCCAAGCAGCCTACGACCAGTCGGTCGACTACCTGCGCAGCGGCGAGGTCGTGGGGGTCTTTCCCGAGGCCACGATCTCGCGCAGCTTCCTGATCAAGGAGATCAAGACCGGGGCGGTGAGGATGGCGGCCGACGCCCAGGTGCCGCTGCTGCCGACGATCCTGTGGGGCACCCAGCGGCTGATGACCAAGGACCATCCTCGCGACCTCAGCCGTCACAAGACCATCGCCGTCAGCGTCGGTGAACCGTTGGATCCCCGAGGGAGCCACACTGGTGGAGAAGACGCAGGAGCTTCGCGAGGCGATGAGCCGCATGCTCGACGAGGCGATCCGGTCCTACCCGGCCGAGGAGCAGCCGCCCGGGTCCTGGTGGCTGCCGGCTTCCTACGGCGGCAGCGCCCCCACCCCCGAGGTCGCTGCCCGGCTCGACCGCGAGGAGCTGGCCCGGCGTGCGGAGAAGCGGGCTGCCCGCGAGGAGGGCAAGCGAGAGGACCGCTGACCCGCGGCCGGCCTCAGCTGTCGCCCGGTTTGGCGTGCGGGGGGATGCCCTGCAGCTCGTCGGTCGACAAGTGCAGCCCGAGCCCGTCGCGGCAGAAGTCCTCACCGAACGGCGTCAGATGGATGCTTCGTCGCACCAGCTTGGCCCTCCGCACCGAGCGCATCTGCTCGAGGACGTCCGGCTGCGCCTCGAGCACCTGGTACTCCAGCGGATCGCGCAAGGTCTCCTTGGAGAACCAGATCAGCCCCAGCCGCTCCAGGTTGTGCAGGTAGGACGGCACCCGGTCCAGGTAGCGGCAGCCCGCCAACGCCCCGATCATGCTGAGGTTGGCCTTGACCAGGGAGGACGAGACCGTCCCGACCAGGCCGCCGGTGCGGACGTCCACGGTGGCCTGGGGCCCCTTGCGGATCAGCAGCATGAGGATGCGGCCCTCGTCCGGTGCCAGCTCGGTGATGATCCGGGCGTACGCCGGGTGACCCTGGTCCTCGTTCCAGACGTCGCGTGACCTGCGCAGCAGCTGCTGGCCCGCCTCGTGCAGCGAGGCCGCCGCGGAGGCGTCGGTGGGGCGCCGCCACGGGGTGGAGGGAGTCCACGGCGTCGGCGACCACGCGCACGACCGGGTTGTCCGCGGCGGCGTGTCGCATCCGCGACTCCATCTCGGTGCCGACCAGGGCACGGGTGACCGCTCTGCCCGCCGCCTGGAGGTCCTCGGCGAGCTCGCCGGCGTGACTGGGGTGGAGGCCGACGTCGAGGATGCGCTGGCCTGCGCGGACCCCGGTCACCGCGGCCCAGGTGCCGATGCGGAACGAGGAGAACGCCACCACACGCGCCAGGCCCGGGACGTCACGCGCACTGAGCCGTGGGTCGTGGTTCGGCCGGCGCTCCAGCTGGCTCATGAGGCACCGCTCCCGAGCAGCAGGAGGTGGGCCACGCCGCCACCGAACCCGAGTACGGCACCGTGGGCGTAGAGCATCCACTCATCCTCCTTGATCGCCGAGCGCAGCATCTCGACGAAGTCGGTCGAGGGGAGCTCGCGGGTGCGCCGGGCGAAGAGCCGCTGGATCTTGTCGCTCTGCTGGGCGGAGAACCCCGGGTCCCGGAAGGGGGTGATGGTGTGGGCAGCGGAGTCCTGGGCGACCTGGTCGCGGATCGCGTCGAACTCCCGGGCCCCGACCGCGACGCGCAGTGCGGTGCGGGCGGGCCCGGCTGCTCGGTCGATCGCGGGACCCATGGCGTCCTCGAGCATCTGCTGGGTGCGGTCCCCACGCGGGCCGTGCAGCAGGAAGTCGCCGATGTTCTCGAGGGTGATGACGTCCTCGGCGATGATCCGCGCATAGATGTCGGCGATCTGCGGCTGTCGACGGAGGAAGAGACCGTGGACCTTGATCCCGAGCACGCGCCGCTCCTCCACGGGGGAGAAGATCAGCGCCATGCCGAGCAGGTTGGTGACCCAACCGACGATGACGCCCATGATCGGCAGCAGCCACCAGATGCTGAAGGCGTGGTCGATCACCGCGACCGGGATCCCGAGGAGGAAGCCGAAGATGAAGCCGAAGTTGACCATGAGCTTCAGCTCCCGGCGTCCGACCTCGTAGAAGATCCGGTTCACCAGCTCCGGGTTGTTGCGGAAGTGCTCGATGACCATGATCTTGGGGTCGAGCAGCAGGTCGATGTGCTCCCCGAGCTCCTGGGTGATGTCGCTGACGATCTCGGGCAGCTGCATGGTCACCCGCGCTGCGACCGCCTCACGCAGCCGTGGCGGCAGGTCCGCCCACAGCTGGGGGTTCTGGCGCTCCATCACGCCGTCGACGATCTCGGGCACCTGCGGCTTCATGATCGTCACGATGTGCTCGGCGATGGCGGGAGGGTCCAGCTGCTCGTAGAACTCCTTCGGGGTGCCGATCTTGGCGATCGCCTTGTCCACCGCGATCGAGCCCATCTTGGCTGCCCGCGCCGGGACGATGCCTTGCCAGCCCAGGCAGCCGTGGAGCAGCCCGGGGATCTCCTGCACCTTGCGGGGGAGCAACCGCGCCAGCTCGGCGAGGCCGGGCACCCTGATCCCGTGGAGCCGGACGGGGTTGAACAGCATGATCAACCCGGTCCAGTTGATCAGCCAGCCGACGACCGCGGTGAAGACCGGGATCGTCCAGAAATGGAACCACTGGCTGTCGAGGACGCCACGGATCTCCTCCACGCAGCACTCCTGGTTCACCAGCGGGGTCCGTCCCCCGGGACGGTTCGGATCGTGCAAGGCGCAGGCCTGCACGGGGGTGCGCTGAGGATACCCAGCGGCACCCTCGCCACGCAGCCGACTGAGGCAGAACGACATCCGGATCACACCGGCCAGGGTCAGCGGGACGGGATCCGGCGACCGCTCCGCGTTGTCTGTTGATCGAGCAATCGACAAGTGCCTAGATCGTTGAGTCCGTCTCTCGACAAGGCGCGAAAGCGATGCAGGGATTTGTCGAGTTATCGAGGAAGAGGCTCATCGCTTTGTCGACAATCCCCGCCGCATCAGCCGTACGCCGCGATCCCGGCCACACTGCCGCGGGAGCGGGCCCGGCGCTGCTTGCGTCCCCGGGCTCAGTCGTCCGGGCTCAGTCGCCGGGCTCAGTCGTCCGGGTCGGCGCCACCGAGGCCGCGTTCGTAGGAGGGGTCCATCGAGCGAACGATGCGCTCGAGGTCCTCGATACTGGCGTACTCGATGACGATCTTGCCCTTGCTCCGACCCAGGTCGACCTTCACCCGGGTGTCGTAGAGGTCGGAGAGCCGGTCGGCCAGCTCGAGAAGGGCCGGCGAGGTGGGCGCCTTGCGCCGCCGCGGTGTCGCCGGCTCCTCCCCGAGCTCTCCAAGCGCGATCAGCTCCTCCAGGCCACGGACGGAGATGCCCTCGGCCACCACCCGTTGGGCGAGACGGTCCTGCGCCTCGGGGTCGGCGACGGACAGCAGCGCACGAGCGTGTCCCGCGCTGAGGACCTGGGCGGCCACCCGCCGCTGCACCGGGGAGGACAGCTTCAGCAGCCGCAAGGTGTTGCTGATCTGCGGTCGGCTGCGCCCGATACGTTCGGCAAGCTCCTCGTGCGTGCAGCCGAAGTCCTCCAGCAGCTGCTGGTAGGCCGCGGCCTCCTCCAGCGGATTCAGGTCCGCCCGGTGCAGGTTCTCCAGCAGGGCGTCGCGCAGCAGGACGGTGTCGTCGGTCTCCCGCACGATGGCCGGGATCTCGGTGAGGCCCGCCTCGGCGGCAGCCCGCCACCGCCGCTCACCCATGATCAGCTCGAAGCCGTCCTCGCCGCGGGGACGGACCACGACGGGCTGGAGCAGACCGACCTCGCGGACCGAGTGCACCAGCTCAGCCAGCGCCTCCTCCTCGAAGACCTCCCTGGGTTGGCGTGGGTTGGGCACGATCCGATCGAGCGGCAGCTCAGCGAAGTAGGCGCCGCTCGGGTGGGCGGTGTCCTCGCCGGAGTCGGCGGCCCTCTGCTCGTCCTGGGACGGCGTGCCGTCCGGGGCCTGGGCCCCCGACGGTGCCGCCGGACTCGGCAACCTGCCGATCCAGTCGGGCGCGACACCGAGCGGGCCGCCTGCCGGCATCTCCTGCTTCGCCGTAGCGGGAGCGGTGGGAATCAACGACCCCAGACCGCGGCCCAGCCCCCGCCTGGGGTGGGTGTGCTCGCTCATGAGACTCCTCCGAGGTTGACGACGGCCGCAGTGACCGCCGAGAGGTCGGCCGCAGCCCGGTCAGGCTCAGGCTCCACAGGTCCCGGCTCTCCGGGCCCCGGCTCCACGGGTGTCGATGCTTCTGGTGCCGGCTCGGCAGGCGTTGACGCCTCTGGTGCCGGCTCCACGGGCGCCGCCTGGTCGGGGACGGGCGGGTGAGAGGTGCGAGGGGTCGCGATCTCCCGAGCCACTTCGAGGTAGCTCAGCGCACCCGGCGAGGTCGGATCGTAGGTGAGCACGCTCTGCCCGAAGCTCGGTGCCTCGGACACCCGCACCGACCTGGGCACCGACGTGCGCAGCACCCGGTCGCCGAAATGGGCCCGCACCTCGTCGGCCACGGCGGCCGACAGCCGGGTGCGGGCGTCGTACATGGTCATGAGCACCGTGCTGATGTGTAGCTCCGGGTTGAGATGAGCACGCACCAGCTCGACGGTCTCGAGGAGCTGCCCGACCCCCTCCAGGGCGTAGTACTCCGACTGGATCGGCACCAGCATCTCGTGGGCTGCCACCAGCGCGTTCAGTGTGAGCAACCCGAGCGACGGAGGGCAGTCCACGAGCACGTAGTCCAGCCGATCGGCAGCGTCCGGGGCCAGCTCGGGGAGGCGACTGAGCGCGGTTCGCAACCGGGTCTCGCGCGCCACCGCGCTCACCAGCTCGATCTCGGCGCCGGCCAGGTCCACCGTGGCGGGCACGACCCACAGGGTCTCGGCCTCAGCAGCGGGCTGCGCCAGCTCGTCGAGGGGGGTGCCGTCGACGATGGCGTCGTAGATGGACCGCGTGCCGCGACCGTGCTCCACCGCCAGCCCGGTCGAGGTGTTGCCCTGGGGGTCGAGGTCGAGGACCAGCACCCGCAAGCCGCCCCGAGCCAGCGCCACCGCCAGGTTCACGGTCGTCGTGGTCTTGCCGACGCCGCCCTTCTGGTTCGCCACCACCATGACCCGTGGGTGTTCCGGGCGCGGGAGCCGGGGGGGACCCTGGCTCGTCGGGGCCACCGACCTGCCCGGATCAGCACCGACGTCTTCCGCGGCGGGGGCCGAGCCTGTCACCGGTGACTCCGCCAGGTCCGGCTCCTCCTCCGCAGCGAGCGCCAGGTTCACCGAGTCGCCATGGTGGGTCGGGGGGGTGTCGGGATCGGCCTCGGCCCTCTCCTCGGCCCTGCTCCTCGGCCCTGCCGTCGGCACTGCCATCGGAGTCATCGTCAGCGTCGGTCGAACGATCCGCGGCGAGGGTTTCACGTGGAACATCCGCGCCGGTGTTGTCGATTTCCGGGACGGTCCGAGGTTGTCCATGACCCGTTCGGGCCAGTTTTCCTAGTCTGTGGAAAAGCCTGTGCATCCGCGGCCGCGGTGGCGCTGGTTTGGCCGCGCTCTGAGTCGCTCAGCCATCGAGGACATCGGCCAGTCGGAACGACCGCGGGGTCGGCGCCGCGACGCGAACCGGGCACTCCAGCGGCTCCCCTTGTCGGCCTTGCGGTTCTTGTGAGCCGACACGGGAACTCCTCCACCCTAGCGACGACGTCGGTGACTGCCCCGTCGGTCACGTCGTGACGCGCCACCACCGGGGCGAGACCAACCTAGGTCTCGGGCGAGGGCGGATTCCACTCGCACCACCGTGGTGGGGACAACTAATTGCGGCGGCCGGGCCGCCGTCCCCAGCTCCACCACCGACACCCGACGACGAGCCACCTCGTCGAGCTCGAGCGCGTCGACTTCCGTGCCCGCATTCGCCCCTTTGATGGCGAGCACCTCCCCCTGCTCCGAGGACAACGGAAGGCTCCAGCGCAGCAGCCGCTCCAGCGGTGCGACGGCGCGCGAGGTCACGACATCGAAGGGACCACGAGGGGTGAGCGCTTCTGCGCGCCCGCGCACCACCTCGACGTTGTCCAGTCCGAGCACCGCCACCGTCTCGTCCAGGAACCGGGTACGCCGCAACAGCGGCTCGATCAGCGTCACCCGAAGATCGGGTCGACGGATCGCCACCGCCAAGCCCGGCAGTCCGGCACCGGCTCCGACGTCGGCGACGGTCTGCCCCGCCACGATCAGGTCGGTGAGCACAGCGCAGTTCAACAGGTGGCGGTCCCAGAGCCTCGGCACCTCACGGGGACCGATTAACCCCCGTTCGGTGCCGAGGGTCGCCAGCAACTCCGCGTACTGCTCGGCCAGCGCCAGGCGAGAACCGAACACCCCCGGTGCCGAGGGTGGCGCCGGGGGTGTTTCACGTGAAACGTGCTCAGGCATCCGGGTCGGGGCTCGCCCCTTCGGCCTCCCGGTCGGCCGCACCCTGGTCGCGTTGCCTCCGGGGTCGCCGCGTCCGGAGTCGCCGCCTCGGAGTCGGGGCTGCTGCTTCGTCTGCGCGTGGCCGCACCACGACGTAGCGGCGGGGTTCGGTGCCCTCGGAGTCGGAGACCAGGCCGGCCGCAGCGACCTCGTCGTGCACCACCTTGCGCTCGAACGGGGTCATCGGCTCGAGCGAGAGCGGGGCGCCGGACTCCGAGACCTGGGCCACCGCCTCGCGCGCCTGCTCGGCCAGGGCTTCGCGTCGCGCCGCCCGGTGGCCGCTGATGTCGAGCATCAGCCGCGAGCGCTCACCAGTCTCCCGCCAGACGGCCAGCCGGGTGAGCTCCTGCAGCGCGTCGAGCACCTCACCCTCCTTCCCCACCAGCTGCTGGAGATCAGCGCCCACGATCGAGACCGAGGCCCGATCGTTCTCCACGTCCAGGTCGATGTCCCCGTCGTAGTCGGCGATGTCCAGGAACTCCTCCAGGTAGTCGGCTGCGATGTCACCCTCGTGCTCGAGGGCATCCTGAGGGTCGCCGGTCGTCGGCTCGCTCGTTGAGTTCACTTCTGGTCTCCTTGGTCTGCCTGCCCGGGGTTGGGCCCCGACTTCTTGCCCGGCTTGTTGCCCGGCTTGTTGCCCGGCTTGTTGCCCGGTTTGTTGGCCGGCTTGTTGGCAGGTTTGTTGGCAGGTTTGTTGGCGGGGTTGGGACGCTGTGGTGGTTGCCGATTCTGGCTCTTCTTGCGTTGTTCACGACTCTCCCGCTTGGGCTGCTGTCGTGGCTGGGGCCGCTGCTCGGGCTCCTCCTCCTCCGAGGGCTGCTCGGGGTCCGCGGGCAGCTCCGGCAGGCCCTTGCTGCGCCGCTTCTCCGCATCCCGGGCTTCCTTGGCCTTGGCCGCCGGGGTTCCTGGGGCGGGGTTGCGCCGGATCACGTAGAACTGCTGCCCCATGGTCCACAGGTTCGAGGTAGTCCAGTAGATGAGGACGCCGATCGGGAAGGCGACGCCACCCACGGCGAAGACGACCGGGAGCACGTAGAGCAGCATCTTCTGTTGCTGGGCGTACTGCCCCTGCATCGCTCCCGGGGGCATGTTCTTGGTCATCAGCTGGCGCTGGGTGAGGAAGGAGGTCATTCCCATCGCGACCACGAGCACCGCGGCCAGGATCCGCACCTGGGTCATGGTGTCGCCCGTGGCCCCGATGAAGGTGTCGGCGATCTTGGCCCCGAAGATGGTGGCGTCGCTCAGCGAGTTCGCCTGCTCCTGGGTGAGCACGCCCTTCGGGTTGTCGCGGGCCGCCTCGTTCACCAGGCGGAACAGCGACAGGAAGATCGGCAGCTGCACGATCAGGGGCAAGCACGCCGAGAACGGGTTCGTCCCGGACTCTCGGTAGAGCTTCATCGTCTCCTGGCCGAGACGTTCACGGTCGTGCCCGTACTTCTTCTGCAGCTCCTTCACCTTGGGCTGGATCAGCTGCATGTTGCGGCTGGACTTGATCTGCCGGACGAACAGCGGGATCAGCGCCGCCCGGATCACGAGGGTCAGCCCGATGATCGACAACACCCAGGACAGGCCGGAGTCGTAGCCGAAGACCTCGCCGAAGACCTGGTGGAACCCCGAGAGCACCAGGGAGGTGAGGAAGTACAGCGGCGCCATGATGGCGCCGCCGATCGAGCCCAGGACGTCTAGCACTCGTGCTCCTTGAGGGGTGGAAGAGGTGTGGCGCCCCGGTCATGCACCCGGAGGGTGCCCTTGGGGGGCACCGGGTCGTAGCCACCCGGCGCCCAGGGGTGACAGGCGAGCACCCGACGGACGGCAAGCCAGCTGCCGCGCAGGCTGCCGTGGACGCTGATCGCATCCACTGCATAGGCCGAACAGCTCGGGTAGTACCGGCAGACCTGGCCGTAGAGCGGACTGATGACCGCGCGATAGCCCTTGAGAAGGAGGATCAGCAGATGCTTCATCGCCGAGCCTCGCCACCGGGGGCGCCCCGACCATCGCGATGAGCCGGAGGGCGCAGGGCGCGCTGCACGCAGCGGGTCAGATCGGCCTCGAGGGCCCCGGCGGAGGCGGTCGCGGCCGGTGGGCTCGCCCGCACGACGAGCAGCGCGCCGGCGGGGAGTTCCTCCGTCATCGGTCGGCACAGGTGCCGCAGCCGGCGCTTCACGCGTCCTCGGACCACCGCTGAACCGACCGACTTATTCACAATAAACCCGATTCGTCCGGCAGCGTCCCCCTCGGGACCCGTCGTGGCCGTGGTCGAGGCCGCCGGGGTCCACAGATGCACGACCAGGGTCGCGGCCCCGGCACGACGACCTCGTCGCACCGCGAGCTCGAAGTCGCGTGGACGCGTGAGGCGGTGGGGACGACTGAGCATGCGAAAGACCTAGGACGGCCGGACACCTCGTGGCGGAGGGAGTAAGAGGTCCCGGACTGGGGCCGGCACCTCACCGGTCAGGCCGCGAGGCGCTTGCGGCCCTTGGAGCGGCGGGCCGAGATGATCGAACGCCCAGCGCGCGTACGCATGCGCAGACGGAAACCGTGCGTCTTGGCGCGACGACGGTTGTTCGGCTGGAAAGTACGCTTGCTCACGGCTGTCTCCGGTGGTCGGCTGCTGGATACGTCGGTGGACCGGGGTGCTCAGGCGTCGATCCGCCAGCGGCGTCACCGCCGGGAGGCACGCGGCACTCATGACCCAGTCGCTCGGCAACGGTACGGCGTCCGGGCAACCGGGTCAATTCGACGAGAGACCGCGCGCACCCCGGCGACCAGGCGGTGTCGCACCTGGGTCCACACCTGGTGTCTCACACCTGGGTCGCTCCCCGGCAGGACCGCATCGGTTGGAGTTGCGACGACACGCGCGGAAGGTGCGGAAGGTCGGGACAGCCTGTGGACAGCATGTTGATGCGGTCCTGCGGGGGTGTGTAGCGTCACGCCTACTCAACACCCACCCAGCCACCCGTTTCGAGCTCGCTCAGGCCACCTGTCTGGGCCCGCCGCTTCACCCCGATCGCGGTGGACCGGGACCAACCGCCCTCTTTGTGCACAGGTTGTGGACAACTCTGTGGAGGAGCCAGCGGCGCCGGACGTGGACTCGTGAATCACTCGCTCGAGGAAGACCAAGGACACCATGCCGGCTGACGAGACCCTGACTCCCCCGAAGTCCCCCGACGAAGCACCGACGGTCTTCACGGAGGAGCCGACGGATGGGGCCGCGCCGGCGGAGACCTTCGGTGAGATCTGGGTTCGCATCATCGACGAGATGCCGCCGTCGTACAAGGCGTGGTTGCAGGCCAGCGTCCCGGTGACGCTGGAGGAGCAGACCGGCGTGGTGGCCGTCCCCGACGAGTTCACCCGCAGCAGGCTCGAGGGTCGGCTGCGCGTGATGCTCGAGGACCTGCTGGCCAAGACCGTCGGGCGCCACGTCCGACTCTTCTTCGACGTCGATGCCGCGACGTGCAAGCGGTTGGCGGCGCCGACTGCTCCCCCCGCCCCCGCGACGTCGGAGGCTCCGGCGCCCGAGGGTCAGCGTCGGGCCCGGCCCCACGTCGGTCCCGCGCTCGGGCGACACATCGCCCCAGCGATTCGACGACATGTCGACAAAGGGCTATCGGGCTGGCGCCGGCCGGCTCCCGTCCTCCCGCGGCAAGACCGAGACCCGGCTCAACCCGAAGTACCTCTTCGAGAACTTCGTCATCGGCTCGTCAAACCGGTTCGCCCACGCCGCCGCGGTGGCCGGGGCCGAGGCGCCGGGCAAGGCCTACAACCCGCTGCTGATCTACGGCGAGTCCGGCCTGGGCAAGACCCACCTCCTGCACGCGATCGGGCACTACGTGCGCAGCCTCTACGACGAGGCTCAGGTGCGCTACGTCTCCAGCGAGGAGTTCACCAACGAGTTCATCAACGCGATCCGCGACGACCAGGCCGCGGTCTTCCAGCGACGCTACCGCGACGTCGACGTGCTGCTCATCGACGACATCCAGTTCCTCGAGGGCAAGATCCAGACCCAGGAGGAGTTCTTCCACACCTTCAACGCCCTCCACAACGCCGACAAGCAGATCGTCATCACCTCCGACCGGCCCCCCAAGCGCCTCGAAGCCCTGGAGGACCGGCTGCGCAACCGCTTCGAGTGGGGTCTCATCACCGACGTCCAACCACCCGACCTGGAGACCCGCATCGCGATCCTGCGGAAGAAGGCGGCCATCGAACGCCTCACCGCCCCGCCGGAGGTGCTGGAGTTCATCGCCTCCAAGATCCAGACCAACATCCGCGAGCTCGAAGGGGCGTTGATCCGAGTCACCGCCTTCGCCAGCCTCAACCACCAGCCGGTCGACCTGACGCTGACCGAGATCGTGCTCAAGGACCTGATCCCCGAGGGTGGGGAGCCCGAGATCACCGCCCCGCTGATCATCGCGCAGACCGCGTCGTACTTCGGCCTGAGCATCGACGAGGTCTGCGGCACCAAGCGCACCCGCAACCTGGTGACCGCCCGACAGATCGGGATGTACCTCTGCCGTGAGCTCACCGACCTCTCCCTGCCCCAGATCGGTCGCGAGTTCGGCGGAAGGGACCACAGCACCGTCATGCACGCCAACAAGCGGATCCTCGGTGAGATGGCCGAGCGTCACAGCACGTTCAACACCGTCACCGAGCTGACCAACCGGATCAAGCAGCAAGCCCGCCAGCGGTGAGGGATCCCCGCGCCCCGCGGATCGGCGCGGCCTCGGTCCCCACTCCCGGTCCCCATGCCCGGGCCTGTGCACTGCACTGTGCAGGAACGGTCGACGACGACGCCCTGGCTGTGGACAGCGGGTGGTCGACGGTCCGATCGCCACGGCGCATCCCCATCTGTCCCAGCCTCCCCCTGCTCCGGTCCACAGGCCGCGGGGATGACGAAATCGCGGGCTGACCTCGTGCTTGGCGTGTTGTCCACAGAGTCCACCGAGGCTATGACGACGATGAGAATTCCAATTTCCCTGTCATCCATCGAACTCCACATCGGCGGCGACCTGGGGACAACAGGTGGTTCGAGGCTTCGGCAACATCCGAACCTCCCCCGGTACGCCAGCCTGCTTGCTCCCCAACGTCGCAGCCTCGTGGCAGGATGCAGGTCCGCGAGCGTTGCGAGCAGCGCTGGTCATTCGGCTCATCCGACGGCAGCGGCCCGTCTGTCAGGAGGCACCACCCCGTGAAGTTCCGTGTCGAGAGAGACGTCCTCACCGACGCCGTCGCCTGGGCGGCACGCGGCCTCCCGGTGCGCCCGAGCGTCCCGGTGCTCGCCGGCCTGCTCATCGAGACGACCGAGAGCGGTGACGGACTCGTCCTGTCCACGTTCGACTACGAGACCTCGGCGCGCGCCAACATCCCGGCCTCGGTGCAGGACGAAGGGAAGGCGCTGGTCTCGGGCCGGCTGCTCGCCGACATCTGTCGAAGCCTGCCCGACAAGCCGATCGACATGAGCATCGACGGGGTGAAGGTCGAGCTGCGGTGCGGGTCGGCGCGCTTCACGTTGCAGACCATGCCCGTCGAGGAGTACCCGTCGCTGCCGCAGATGCCCGCGGCGACCGGGTCGGTGGGCAGCGACCTCTTCGCCAAGGCGGTTTCGCAGGCGGTGACGGCGGCCGGGCGCGACGACATGCTGCCGGTGCTGACCGGCGTCCGGGTGGAGATCGACGGCAGCCGGATCTCGTTGCTCGCCACGGACAGGTTCCGCCTGGCCCTGCGCGAGCTGGAGTGGGACCCGGGTGCCACCGACGCCGAGGCCAACGCCCTGGTGCCGGCCCGGGTGCTGGCTGACACCGCACGCTCACTCACCTCGGGCTCCACGGTCACGATCGCGTTGTCCGGACCTGAGAGCGGTGAGGGCATCATCGGGTTCGAGGGGCAGGTGGGTTCGGGCTACCGACGGACCACGACCCGCCTGCTCGACGGCGAGTTCCCCCGGGTGCGCTCGCTCTTCCCCCACGAGCACCTGACGACCGCGCGGATGGACCGGGCGACCTTGGTCGAGGCCGTCAAGCGGGTGTCGCTGGTGGCCGAGCGCAACGCCGCCGTGCAGATGCGCTTCGACGACAACGGGCTGACCCTGGATGCCGGCCACAGCGAGGAGGCCCTGGCCACCGAGTCGATCGAGGCTCAGGTCAAGGGCGAGGCGATCACGACCGGCTTCAACCCGAGCTTCCTGCTCGAGGGGCTCGCGGTCATCGAGCAGCCCGTCGTCGAGATGGCTTTCACCCAGCCCGCCAAGCCCGCGGTGATCACCGGGGTCGCGAACAGTGACGCGGAGACCGACGCGGACTTCCAGTACCTCTTGATGCCGCGACGCCTGCTCGGCTGAGGCTCTCCGCGACGACCGACGAACTCCCGAGGAGGAGCCGTGAAGATCGGGCTGGTGGGGCTGGGCCGCATGGGCGGAAACATGCGGGAACGGCTGCGCCTGGCCGGCCACGAGGTGGTCGGCTACGACCGTGACCCGGACCTCGGCGACGCGAGCTCGCTGGAGGAGATGGTCGCCCAGCTGCCGAGCCCGAGGGTGGTCTGGGTGATGGTGCCTGCCGGCGGGCCGACCGATGCCACCATCGAGGCACTGGCGGAGGTCCTCTCCGAGGGAGACCTCGTCATCGACGGCGGGAACTCGCGCTGGACCGACGACCAAGCCCACGCCGAGACCCTGGCTGCCCGCCGCGTCGGATTCGTCGACTGTGGGGTCTCGGGCGGTGTCTGGGGCCTGACCGAGGGCTACGCGCTCATGGCCGGTGGTGACCCCGACGACGTGGCGCTGGCGCAGCCGATCTTCGAGGCGCTCAAGCCTCCCGGCGAGTTCGGGTGGGTCCACGCCGGACGCGTCGGCTCCGGCCACTTCGCCAAGATGGTCCACAACGGCATCGAGTACGCCGTGATGCAGGCCTACGCGGAGGGATGGGAGCTGCTCCAGGCCGCCGAGGTCGTGGACAACGTGACCGAGGTCTTCCGGTCCTGGCGCGAAGGCACCGTGATCCGCTCGTGGCTGCTGGACCTCCTTGTCAGCGCGCTCGACGAAGACGCCGACCTCGAGAGCATCCGTGGCTACGCCGAGGACTCCGGTGAGGGTCGCTGGACCGTCGAGGCCGCCATCGAGCATGCGGTCCCGGCCCCGGCGATCTCCGCGGCCCTCTTCGCCCGGTTCGCCTCACGTCAGGACGACAGCCCGGCGATGAAGGCGGTTGCCGCGATGCGGGCCAAGTTCGGCGGGCATGCGGTCAAGCCCGGTACCGACGCGGCGCAGGAGCCCGAGACCCGTGGCGAGACCTCGACCTGATCGCCTCAGACTGAGCTGACGAGACGACCTCCATGTACGTCTCACACCTCACCCTGCGTGACTTCCGCTCCTACGAGCTGCTGGAGGTCGACCTGGCAGCGGGGGTCACCGCCTTCCTCGGTCGCAACGGGCAGGGCAAGACCAACATCGTCGAGGCGGTCGACTACCTGGCCCGACTCACCTCCCACCGGGTGGCCTCCGACGCGCCGCTGGTCAGGCAGGGGGCCGACCGGGCTCTGGTCCGCGCGGCGGTCGTCCGCGAAGGACGCACCGCCGTGATCGAGGTGGAGATCACCCCGGGGCGAGCCAACCGCGCGCGGGTGAACCGGTCCCCGCTCGGTCGCCCCCGAGACGTGGTCGGCCTGGTGCGCACCGTGCTCTTCTCGCCGGAGGATCTGGCTCTGGTCAAGGGCGACCCCTCCGAGCGGCGTCGCTTCCTCGACGACCTGATGGTGTTGCGCGTGCCCCGGTTGGCCGGGGTCCGGGCCGACTATGAACGAGTGCTCCGGCAGCGCAACGCCCTGCTGCGCAATGCCGCGGAGTCACGCTCCGGTCCTCGGTCGCGCTCACGCGCTCCCGACGAGCACTTCGAGTCCACCCTGGCCGTGTGGGACCAGCAGCTGGTCGCCCTCGGCGCGGAGATCACTCGGACGCGCCACCAGATGGTGGTCGACCTCGGGCCGCGACTGGCGGCGGCCTACGCCTCGGTGGCGGGGGACGCCGGTCACACGGACGCGACCCTGCGCTACATCCCCTCGGTGGGCAACGGCGACGACCAGCCGGCAGGGGCGTCCGACCCGGTCCCGAGCAGGGAGCAGGTCGAGCAGCGCTACCGCGAGCTCCTGGACTCGGCGCGCTCCGACGAGACGCGGCGTGGGGTGACCCTGGTGGGGCCACACCGCGACGAGGTGGCGCTCGGGGTCGGAGAGCTTCCGGTCAAGGGCTACGCCTCGCACGGGGAGTCGTGGTCCTACGCCCTCGCGCTTCGACTGGCGTCCTACGACCTGTTGCGTTCCGAGGGTGACGACCCGATCCTGATCCTCGACGACGTCTTCGCCGAGCTCGACACCGGGCGCCGCGAGCGACTGGCCGAGATCGCCCGCGGGGCCGAGCAGGTGCTGGTCACCGCGGCCGTGGCCGACGACGTGCCGGCGGAGCTGGCTGGATCCCGGATCGACGTGAAGGACGTGAGGACGGTGAGCTCGTGAGCGACGCCCCGGAGGCTCCCCGGCGCGACCCACGCGACCGCGACGACCAGCGCGACGAGGCCGGGCACGAGGCCGGGAGCACGAGACCGGGCACGACGAGAAGGGCCTCGAGCTCGCCCGGGCCACTGCCCGCTCCCTCGCCGGAGCTGCCCGGGCCCTCTCCACCGGGGTCGGCCGGACCCGAGCTGCCGCTCGTCGGCGTGCTCGGGCTGTCGACCCCCGGGCATCGGGGGCCCATCCCGACGACCGGGACCCTCAGACCCTCGACGTCACGTTGGGGAGGCTCGTGGCCGAGAAGGGATGGAGCCAGGACATCCGGATGCACGGGGTCTTCGCACGATGGGCCACCATCGTCGGACCGGAGGTGGCCCAGCACACCACCCCGGTCTCCTTCGAGGGCGCCGAGGGGCAGGACGACGGGGCTGCCGACACGACCAAGGCGGGCGGTCGACTGGTGGTCCGGACCGACTCCTCCGCCTGGGCGACCCAGATGCGGCTGCTGGCGCCGACCGTCGTACGACGGCTGAACGAGGAGCTCGGTGACGGCACCGTGGCGGTGATCCACGTGGAGAGCCCCGCCGCGCCCAGCTGGAAGCACGGGAGGCGCTCGATCCGGGGTGCCCGGGGGCCGCGGGACACCTACGGCTGACCCGCGCAGACCGGCCCGGGGCCGCGCGTCCCTGGCTCGCGAGGAGCGCCGCTGCCGGCTCGAGGACGGTACAGGGACTCATGTCACCCCCTGTCAGGGCCTCTCAATGCCGTTGGAGCCGCCAGAATCGGCATCTTTCGTCGCATCAGGGCGGCATCTGGGGGCAGCTGAGTGCCTGATCGCAGCCTCAGAGGGGCTAGAATGGCGGTCCGGGTGTCTTCGACGGTGACGGCCCGCCGCCACCTCCAGACGCCTTCATTGTGTCCGGCGCGTTCCCCGCGCGCCTCACCGAGACATCAGGACGGTTCGTGCCCCAGGATCAGCCCCAGGATCAGGATCAGACCCCGGACCCGGATCAGACCCCGACCCAGGTTGAGGCTCAGGCCCCTCCGCCCGTGCCACCCGGCGCTCTCCCGCCTGCCTACGACGCGACCTCTATCCAGGTGCTCGAGGGGCTCGAGGCGGTGCGCAAGCGGCCAGGCATGTACATCGGCTCGACCGGTGAACGAGGGCTGCACCACCTGGTGTGGGAGGTCGTGGACAACTCCGTCGACGAGGCGCTCGCAGGTCACTGCGACCGGATCGTGGTCACCCTGCTCCCCGACGGGGGAGTCGAGGTGGTCGACGACGGTCGTGGGATCCCCGTCGACATCCACCCCGTCGAGGGCATCCCCGCGGTCACCGTCGTGCTGACCGTGCTGCACGCGGGCGGCAAGTTCGGTGGCGGTGGCTACAAGGTCTCCGGCGGCCTTCACGGTGTCGGCGTCTCCGTCGTCAACGCGCTGTCCGAGCGGCTCGAGGTCGACATACGCCGCGACGGCTACCGCTGGACCCAGGGGTTCCGCTTCGGCGTCCCCGACGGTGAGCTGGTCCGGCACGAGGCGACCGAGGAGTCCGGCACCACCACCCGCTTCTGGCCCAGCACGGAGATCTTCGAGACCACCGACTTCAACTTCGAGACCATCGCCAACCGCTTCCGCGAGATGGCCTTCCTCAACAAGGGCCTCGAGATCGTCGTCCGTGACCACCGGCCGCGGGCGGATGAGATCGCCGAGGCGATCGAGGACGTCACCGTTGACGAGAGCGACCACTCCGAGGGCGAGACCTCCCCGGAAGGGGGGTTGCAGCGCGTCTTCTGCTACCAGCGCGGGCTGGTCGACTACGTCGAGCACCTCAACAGGCGACGGCCGGCCGCGCATCCGAGCGTCATCGACTTCGAGGCGGAGTCCGACAACGGATCGGGCATGAGCGTCGAGATCGCGATGCAGTGGAACTCCGGCTACACCGAGTCGGTGCACACCTTCGCCAACACCATCAACACCCACGAGGGCGGCACCCACGAGGAGGGGTTCCGTGCTGCGCTGACCTCGCTGATGAACAGCTACGGCGAGCAGTGGAACCTCATCAAGAAGAAGGAGGACCGGGTCTCGGGCGACGACGTGCGCGAGGGGCTCACCGCCATCGTCTCGATCAAGCTCGCGGATCCCCAGTTCGAGGGCCAGACCAAGACCAAGCTGGGCAACACCGAGGCCAAGGGCTTCGTGCAGCGGGTGGTCAACGACCAGCTCGGGGCTTGGCTGGAAGAGAACCCCAGCGAGGGCAAGGAGGTCATCCGCAAGTCGATGGCCGCGGCCCAGGCCCGGCTCGCCGCCCGTAACGCCCGAGAGCTCGCCCGGTCACGCAAGGGCCTGCTCGGTCGCGGGGGCCTGCCCGGCAAGCTCGCCGACTGCCAGTCGACCAGTCCCGAGGAGTGCGAGATCTTCGTGGTCGAGGGGGACTCGGCCGGTGGCTCCGCCAAGGGCGGCCGCGACCCGCGGGTGCAGGCGATCCTGCCGATCCGCGGCAAGATCCTCAACGTCGAGAAGGCCCGCATCGACAAGGTGCTGGCCAACAACGAGGTCCAGGCCATCATCTCCGCGCTCGGCACCGGCATCCAGGACGAGTTCGACATCGACAAGCTCCGCTACCACAAGATCGTGATGATGGCCGACGCCGACGTGGACGGTCACCACATCCGGACGCTGCTGCTGACGCTGCTGTTCCGCTTCATGAAGCCGCTGATCGAGCACGGCTTCGTCTACCTGGCGCAGCCACCGCTGTACCGGCTGCGATGGAACAAGCCGGCCGAGCACGAGTTCGTCTACTCCGACTCCGAGCGCGACGCGCTGATGCGCGCCGGCCTCGAGGAGGGCAAGAAGCTGCCGAAGGAGAACCCGGTGCAGCGCTACAAGGGCCTGGGTGAGATGAACCCCGACGAGCTGTGGGACACCACGCTCGACCCTGACAACCGGCTGCTGCTGCAGGTGACGTTGGAGGATGCGGCGCAGGCAGACGAGATGTTCTCGATCCTCATGGGGGAGGACGTCGAGCAGCGGCGTTCCTTCATCCAGCGCAACGCCAAAGACGTCCGCTTCCTTGACATCTGATGCGGGACGCGACGCATGCATGCTGCTCGCGGCCCTCATGACACGAAAGATGACTCATGACTGAAACTCCGATCGATCACGGGCCCGGCGGGCGGATCGAGCCGATCGACCTCCAGGTCGAGATGCAGCGCTCCTACATCGACTACGCGATGACGGTGATCGTGGGGCGCGCGCTGCCCGACGTCCGTGACGGCCTGAAGCCGGTGCATCGCCGGGTGCTCTACGCGATGTACGACGGTGGCTACCGCCCCGACCGTGGCTTCAGCAAGTGTGCGCGCGTGGTCGGGGAGGTCATGGGTCAGTACCACCCCCACGGCGACTCCGCGATCTACGACACCTTGGTGCGGCTGGCTCAGCCCTGGGTGATGCGGGCGCCGCTGGTCGACAGCCAGGGCAACTTCGGGTCCCCGGGCAACGACCCGGCGGCGGCGATGCGCTACACCGAGTGCAAGATGGCGCCGCTGGCGATGGAGATGGTGCGGGGCATCGACGAGGACACCGTCGACCACGTCCCGAACTACGACGGTCGCTCCGAGGAGCCGTCGATCCTGCCGGCGCGCTTCCCCAACCTGCTGGTCAACGGGTCGGCCGGCATCGCGGTCGGCATGGCGACCAACATCCCGCCGCACAACTTGCGCGAGGTCGCCGATGGCGTGCAGTGGGCGCTGTCCCACCCGGAGGCGGAACGTGAGGAGCTGCTCGAGGCGCTGCTGGAGCGCATCAAGGGTCCCGACTTCCCGACCAAGGCGCTGATCGTCGGGCGTCAGGGCATCGAGCAGGCCTACCGCACCGGTCGTGGGTCGGTGACGATGCGCGCGGTCGTCGACGTCGACGAGGACAAACGGGGTCGCACCCAGCTGGTGATCACCGAGCTGCCCTACCAGGTCAACCCCGACAACCTGGCGATGAAGATCGCCGAGCTCGTCGACGGGGGCAAGATCAAGGGCATCGCCGACGTCAAGGACAACACCTCGGCGCGCACCGGCCAGCAGCTCATCGTGGTGCTCAAGCGCGACGCGGTCGCACGGGTGGTGCTCAACAACCTCTACAAGCACACCGAGCTGCAGACCAACTTCGCCGCCAACATGCTGGCGCTGGTCGACGGCGTGCCGCGGACGCTGACGCTCGACCAGTTCGTGACCCACTGGATCACCCACCAGCTCGAGGTCATCCAGCGGCGCACCCGGTACCGGCTGCGCAAGGCCGAGGAGCGGGCCCACATCCTGCGCGGTCTGGCCAAGGCGCTGGACATGCTCGACGAGGTGATCGCGCTGATCCGCGCCAGCGCCAGCGCCGACGCCGCACGCTCGGGCCTGATGGAGCTGCTCGACATCGACGACGTGCAGGCGCGGGCAATCCTCGACATGCAGCTCCGCCAGCTCGCGGCCCTGGAGCGGCAGCGGATCATCGACGAGCTCGTCGAGCTCGAGCGGACCATCGCCGACCTCAAGGACATCCTCGACAAGCCGGAACGGCAGCGGCTGATCGTCTCCGAGGAGCTCACCGCGATCGTCGACAAGTATGGCGACGACCGGCGTAGCCAGGTGGTGGCCGCTGACGGTGACCTCTCGATGGAGGACCTGATCCCGGACGAGGACCTGGTCGTCTCGATCACTCGGGGCGGCTACGCCAAGCGCACCCGTGCTGACCAGTACCGGCTGCAGAAGCGCGGCGGCAAGGGAGTCCGGGGGGCGACGCTGCGCGGGGACGACGTGGTCGAGCACTTCATGGCCACCACCAGCCACCACTGGCTGCTGTTCTTCACCACCGCGGGGCGGGTCTACCGCACCAAGGCCTACACGCTGCCGGAGACGGCCCGCGACGCCAAGGGCGGACATGTGGCCGGTCTGCTGAGCTTCCAGCCGGACGAGCGGATCGCTCAGGTGCTCGCGATCCGTGACTACGAGCAGGCGCCGTACCTGGTGCTGGCCACCCGCAAGGGGCTGGTGAAGAAGACCCGGCTGGCGGACTACAACTCGGCGCGGCAGTCGGGCGTCATCGCGATCAACTTCCGTGACGCGGAGGGGGACGAGGAAGGCGACGAGCTGATCGGGGCCGACCTGTGCGACCCCGGAGAGGACATCCTGCTGATCTCCCGCAAGGGGCAGTCCATCCGGTTCCGTGCCGACGACAGCCAGCTGCGGCCGATGGGCCGGCCGACCTCGGGGGTCAAGGGGATGGACTTCCGCGGTGACGACACTCTGTTGTCGATGTCGGTGATCCGGTCGCATGCCGAGGATGCCGATACTCCGCAGCAGTACGTCTTCACGATCACCGACGGCGGCTTCGCCAAGCGGACCCCGATCGAGGAGTACCGCGTCCAGTCGCGGGGAGGCCTCGGCATCAAGACCATGAAGCAGGACGACGACCGGGGCAACCTGGTCGGAGGCTTCATCGTGGTGGACGGCGACGAGGTGCTGGCGATCAAGGCGTCGGGCCAGGTGACCCGGAGCGCGATCGACGACCATCTGCGGGCGACGAGTCGCGACACCAAGGGTGTGAAGTTCGTCGGGGTCAAGGGCAACGACTCGGTCGCGGTGGTGGCTCGCAGCGTGGAGTCCGCCCTCGAGCACTCGCTCGCGGGGCCGGTAGATTCGGCCATGGCCGCACGGGTGGAAGCCGTCACCGCCGACGAGGTGGGTGCCGACAGTGACCACGAGGTCCAGGACCTCGACGAGGCCGCCGACGTCGATGATGTGACCAGTGCCGATGATGTGACCAATGCTGATGACGGCGAGATGGAGTCCTGATGGCCAAGGGCAGTACCGGCGACTCGGTGCCCCCCGGCACCCAGGAGAAGGGCAGCAAGAGCGCGAAGCCGGGCGACGACAAGAAGAAGCCGTCTGGTGGAAGAGAAGAAGCCGTCCGGTGAACGCTTCGCTGCGGCGATGGCAGTCGCCCGGAGCGCCGCTTCGTCGACGCCGACGGTCAGCGCCACCCGCAAGGGCGGGGGAAAGGTGCGCAAGGCGCGGCTGCGGATCAGCCACGTCGACCCGTGGTCGGTGATGAAGACGTCGTTCCTGCTCTCGGTGGCCCTGGGCATCGTCACGGTGGTGGCCGTGGCGGTGATCTGGTCGTTGCTGGGTGCCGCCGGCATCTGGGAGGCGATCGACAGCGCCGTCGGTGACGTGGTGTCGGAGGAAGGTGACGCCGCGTTCGCGATCGAGGACTACCTCGGGACCGGTCGGGTGCTCGGGTTCACGATGCTCGTGTCCGTGGTGGACGTGGTGCTGGTGACCGTGGTCGCCACCCTGGGTGCCTTCCTCTACAACCTCGCGGCTGCCCTGCTCGGGGGGGTCGAGGTGACCCTCTCCGAGGACCTGTGACGCCGGTTTGGGACCCTCCCCGAGGGTGGGGTAATCTGCGCTCGTCGCCGGGCCCGCAAGCCCGGCGTTGACATGAGGGCCTATAGCTCAGACGGTTAGAGCGCTTCCCTGATAAGGAAGAGGTCACAGGTTCAAGTCCTGTTAGGCCCACCCGGTCCGCCCCTGATGGGAGTCACCCGATGAAGAAGCTCCTCCTCCTCGTGCTCGCCGGTGCCGGCGTGGCCGTCGTGGCGAAGAAGCAGCAGGAGGCACGCCACGAGCAGGAGCTCTGGGCCGAGGCCACCGACGCGGTCAAGCGCAGCTCCTGACCGCCTCCTCCCTCGCGGGGCCATGGCGCAATTGGTAGCGCACCTGCTTTGCAAGCAGGGGGTTAGGGGTTCGAGTCCCCTTGGCTCCACCGCAGGTCAGGCCGGCTTTTCGGCCTCACCGCTCCTCTCACCAGGCGGTTGGTGCAGCAGCAAAGTGCAGCAGTTCAGAGGCCCGGTGGTCACGTCTCGCCCCCAGCGACCTTGTGGATCGCCCTCTGTCACAATGCCGGCCCCCTTGGTCGCAGTCGATGAACCCATCCGGCGGACCGTCGTGCGCCCTCGCAGAGCGCGGCATAGCGCTGTTCCACGCGTCCGGCTCGCGGCGGAAAGGGACACGGCCGCGCGCGACGGTGGCGGCCCGCGATTCGCGCAGTGCTCCTACCCAGGGCCCAAGGTCCCACAAGCCGAGAGCGTCCACGCCCTCTGATCTCCCTCCGGGGACGGCGGCTGCAATACATGCTCCCGGGCCGCCCCTGGGGCGAGGCTGATGTCGCACAAACGCCAGGGAGCCTGCTACGCCCCGGATTCGTACTTGAACGAGACGCGAAGCTTCGTTCGATACGTGATCTCGCCGCCCTCCGCGAGGTGGATGTCCTGCGACACAACTTCGGCGACCCGTAGATCGCGAATCGTCCCGCTGGCCGCCTGGATTGCAGCGGACGCGGCATCCTCCCAGGATTGAGTACTCGTTCCGATGAGGTCTGTCACTCGGTAAACGCTCACGCGATCCTCCTTGCCGACGGATGGGTGTCCTCTCGCTTAGAGTCCTACCGGACGAGGGCTCCCGCCAACAAGGTGCAAGCTCGAATGGCCAGCTGATCCAACCGTGTTACCCAGTCTCTGCCTGGGTCCTTCTCGTGCACACGCGGCGGAAGGACGCGCACATCGACGACCGTGAAGTCACCTGGGACGGCGCGAGTGCACCGGCACCGGTCTGTACGGGCTTTGGTCCTGCGAGCAGGATCTCTGACAGGGGTGAACCACCCCACACCACAGGAGGGGTTTCCACATGGAGCGCATATTCGCCACCGGTTCCATCGTCGCTCTCGCCATGGTCGGCTTCGCAGGCAGTGCCAGTGCTGCACCTGCTGACGCTGCCTGTTTCGGCCAAGTGCACAAGAAGATCAACACAGAGGGCCTCCTCGCCCCCGATTTCAACAACGTCGGGGAGTTGGTCAAGGCCGCTGGCGGCCAGGGCAAGAACGCCGCCGCCAAGGATGCCTGTTCGCCGTGAGGCGGGTCGTTGCACCTTGAGCAACAGTTGAGGCGGCTCGGGCCCTTCGGTCCGAGCCGCCGTTTCGTCTGCAGAGATCGAATGGCGATCACCGAGGCAAGGGCGCCGTGGGACGTCACTCACCGGGCCTCAAGCACTGATGTCCAACTTGCCGCGCCAAGGGGGCGGTTCGCAGTCAGACGGGCCCCTGTCTCGATATCGCACCTGCAGCAGCAAAGTGCAGCAATGGGAGCGCGACTCAGCACCCGTCGGCGGCGAACTCAACACTGACGCAGGCGTGAACGACGCTCACCATCGCCCATTCCGGCCCTTTGCAAGCAGGGGGTAGGGGTTCGAGTCCCCTTGGCTCCACTCTTGTGATCCCTCAAGTGGTCCCGGACAGTCCCGGGTCCCTGACGGGGGTCCGGTGTCTGGACCGGGACCTCCCACCGCGCGTCCACTCCTGACCGGGGATCGTGCGGGCATCCCTCCGCGCGCACGCCGGGGGCGCAATCCCGGGGGGCCCTGATGCCGCGCGGACGGACGGGGCAGGTGCTCCCGAATCGGGGGCTGGCCTGCGGTTTTCCGTCGCGAGGGGCTCGCTGGCCGCCCGGCATCGGTGGACCGCCGTGGTCGACGCGCTGCGGGGCTGTGCCCGCGGAAGGGGCGCCGGGCCGGCGGTGCTCATGCCGCGATTGACAGGCCTCTGGGCCAGATCGGATATTGACGATCTGGTCGACGGCTTTCGGGGGGTGACGCGGTCAGGCTGTGCCTCGGCATCTCGATCCCGACAGGGAGATGCGGATGGGCGTCGTCGGTCGCATCGTGGCTGTGGTTCTCTGCTCGTGCGCCGCGCTGCTGTCCCGGCGACACCCGCGCACGCCGGTGGGGCGGAGGCGAACCCCGCTCGGTTCTGCGACGAGCACTTCTTCGAGTGGACGACCTTCGACGGGCGGGTGATCGAGGCCTACTGGGTCCCGATGAGGTCCACCGCCACCAGCGAGGCGACCACCATCGGTTTCTCGATCGAGTCGCGAGCCGGCTGCATCAGCACCGTCGCCGCCGGTCTGCGCAACGGGGTGGTCGCCTCCGATGCGTTCAGCCTGCCGGCGACCAAGGCGCAGTGTGCCTATCTGGAGGAGACCTTCGGGCTCACGTATCCGACGCTGCTGTACGGACGCTTCGAGGTGCGCAACCGCACCCAGTGCGGCCATGTGCTGCGTGAGCTCCTCGCGATCCTGCCCCCACCCGAGCACGGCCCGCCGCTGTAGGCGTGCCGCACCGCACGGGGCCCCGACGTCGAACGAAGCACGGCAACCCCTGGTGAACGGAGAGAAGTCCATGAAGGCTTTGCGTGTAGGAACGGTACTGGCCCTCACGGCCGGTGTCCTGGGCATGGGCGCCACCGGTGCGGTGGCCGGCCCGAGCAAGCCGAACCCTGCCCAGTTCTGTCGCGACTCGAACAACGCCGACGGCTACTTGGCCAGCCACGGCGGCTGTGCGAGCAGTGTCGCGTCCATCGGCGCGGAGGCGCTGATGAGTGGCGCGTTCCCGTCGCGAGCAGCGGCGATCGCCAACTGCAAGGGCATCGAGGAGATGGTGGGCGGTTTCCCCTACTACTTCTACGGCCGCGTGGGCGACGACCGGTACCTGGCCACCAACTACCGGAGCTGCGTGCGCATCCTGTACGCCCTGCACACCGAGCAGCTCGAGCCCGGGCCCGCCTGACGCCGACTCCGAGATGACGATGTCGGCCGCTCGCTGAGCCGAGGAGCCGGGGTTTGAGTCCCCTTGCCCCACCCAGCGTCCTCTCGCCCGGAGCTCCAGCTCTTGGCTTCGTCCGAGCGGTCTCGACGATGCTCGTCAACTCCAGGTGGCGCGCTCGCGCCGGACGAAGTCGGCGAACGACGTCGGTTCCCGGCCGGTGACCTCGCGGACGTCGTCGGTGAGTGCGGCGGCGTTGCCGGTGCGGGCGGTGGTGTAGATCGCGGAGGTGACTACGGCCATGCCCCACGGCATGGCCAGCTCGCGACGGGCGTGCCGCAGGTAGCGGAGGAGCCCCGGGGCGTCGTAGCGGATCGGCCGCTCCAGGACCTCGGTGAGGATGGCCGCCACCTCGTCGTAGCGCAGCGCCTCAGGCCCGGTGGGCGTCCAGGCCCGGCCCGTGTGGCCTGCCGGGTCCCGCAGCGCCGCGACCACGACGGCCGCGACGTCGGCAGTGTCGACGAACGCGGTGCTGCCACGACCTGCCGGGACCACGAGCTCGTCCCGGTCGCGGATGTCGGTGAGGTGGGTCGTGGTCAGGTTCTGCATGAAGAAGGACGGTCGGACGAAGGTCCAGCCGAGGCCGGACTCCCGCAGCCACGCCTCGAGTGCGGCGTGGGGCACCACGCGGAGCTTCTCGGCACCTTGGAGCGACAGCAGCACGATGTGCTCGACGCCGGCGGCTCGGGCTGCCTCGAGGGCGGGGACGATCTGGCTCTTTGGCTTGCCCAGCTGGGGCGGGCGTACCAGGAACATCGTGGTGACGGAGTCGAAGGCCGCCCCCCAGGTCGCGGAGTCGGTGAAGTCGAACGCCACGGTCTCGACGCCGTCGGGGTCGGGGCCGAACTCCGCCATCGAGCGGGCCGTGGCGCGCACCGGAAGGCCCGCTGCGCGAAGGCCCGACACCACGGGCCGGCCGACGTTTCCGGTGGCACCGGTGACCAGCACGGGCGCCGAGGGTGGGTCACGATCCAACATATGTGTATGATACATGAATATGAGGTCTGCGGACGCGGTGGCTGCCACCGGCGAGAAGGCGCAGTGGCGAGAGCTCGACGCCGCGCTGCTGGCGATCCGGCGACTGATCGAGGCGCCTGCGTCGCGGCCGGTACTTCACCAGAGCGACGGTGCGGCCGAGCTGTCGACCATCCTGGTCGTCGACGCCGTGGCCCGGCTGACCGCCGAGCACGGGGAGTGCAGCGTCGGCGACGTCGCCCAGCACTTGAGAGTCGCGCACTCGACCGCGAGCCGCTTCGTCGACCGAGCCGTCCGGGTCCAGGTGGTTGCCCGCGCCCGCGCGACCCTCGACCCGCGCCGGACCCACCTCACGCTCACCGAGGTCGGCAGAGAGCTCGACGAGCAGGCCGTCGACTTCCGCGCCCGACGGCTTGCCCAGGCCCTGGCGACCTGGGCGGACGAGGACGTCGCCACCTTCATCGAGCTGCTGCAGCGCTTCGGCGGGGACGCCGATGCCCTGCAGTCCCCTCCTCCGAAAGGAAGCACCCCATGAAGATCGCTGTCATCGGGAGCACCGGCCGCACGGGCCGGCTCGTGGTCGAGGAGCTGCTGCGGCGAGGCCACGACGTCACCGCCCTGGCCCGCGATCCGGCCAAGCTCTCGGGCATCGCCGACAAGGTCACCGTGGTCCCCGGCGACAGCCGTGACCGCTCGGCGCTCGACACGCTGGTGGCCGACACCGACGCGGTGGTCTCGGCGCTGGGCCCGACCGCGAAGGAGGCGTCCCTCCACACCGAGACGGCGAGGGCGCTGGTCGAGCTGATGACCACCCGCGGACCTCGACGCTTCGTGGGGGTCAGCGGCGCCGGCATCGACGTGCCCGGGGACCGGAAGTCGGCTTCGGCGAAGGCCATCTCGTGGCTGATCCAGCGATTGGGCGGCGACGTGGTCAAGGACAAGCCCGCCGAGTACGAGGTGTTCGCTGGCAGCGCGGTCGACTGGACGCTGGTTCGGCCGCCACGACTCGTCGAGGGTCAGAGAACGGGCAACCTCGAGCACGACGCGCACCGCTCGACCCGGTCGACGAAGATCACCCGCGCGGACCTCGCGGCCTTCCTGGTCGATGTCGTGGAGCAGGGCAGCTACCTGCGTGAGGCGCCCTTCGTGGCCAGCGCCCGCTGACGGCCGCCACCGGCAGGGGGACTCAGAGAAACGCGCGGTCGCGGAGCAGCCGTGGCCGCTGGGGTCCCAGCTGCAGCGCGCGCAGCAGGCCCCCCCGGCGTCGGGCCTGGCCGTCGAAGAGGTAGATCCCGCCTCCCGCGAAGTCCGGGTCTCCCGGCAGCGGGCCCAGCGGGTCGCGGTCGATGGGGCGTACGCCGGCCCGCGGGCGCTCGAGCGCCCGGCACACTGCCTCCCGGACTCCGACCAGCCGATGTCCGGGGGGCAGCAGGTCGCGGACGAAGTCCTCGTAGGTGTCGCCGCACACCATGTCGAGGTGCAGGCTCTCGACCAGGGCCTCGGCCGTGGAGCTGTTCACGCTGGCGATGCGCCCGGCGAGGAACCCCACCAACCCGCTCGGCGCGATCGGCAGCGGCACGTGGGGACGCACCAGCCGCGCCACCTCGGCGTAGGTGGTCATCAGACGCGGGTAGGCCAGCCGCTCGGCACCGCCCACGTCGTAGGAACGCGTCCGAGCCGGCACCTCCAGGGTGTTGACCAGCGCCTCGACGACGTCCACGACCGCGATCGGCTGCACCTGGGAACGGAGCCAGATCGGCACGCCCCGCACCGGAAGGCGCTCGGAGAGCTGCCGCATCATCTCGAAGGACGTCGACCCGCTGCCGATCACGATCGCGGCGCGCAACGAGATCGCGGGGACTCCGTGCCCCCCGAGCAGCTCCTCGACCTCCATGCGGGAGGTGATGTGCTCGGAGAGACGGCTGGGATCGACCGGCGGCACCAGCCCCGAGAGGTAGACGATGCGACCCACTCCGGCAGCGGCGGCGGCCTTGCTCATCGTGGTGGCCCACTCCCGGTCGCGAGCGGCGAAGTCGGCGCCTTCCATGGCGTGGATGAGGTAGTAGACCGCGTCGGTGCCGGCGACCGCCGCCTCGACCTGGGCCGGGTCTCCGGCGTCCATCCCCACGACCTCGAGGCGGTCGGACCACTCTCGCTGCCGGGTCCACCACAGACCCTCGCGTGGCTTCCCGCTGGAGAAGGTGGCCCGAACCCGGTGGCCGCGGCGCAGCAGCTCCGGGACCAGTCGAGTGCCGACGTAGCCTCCGGCTCCGGTCACGAGCACATGCTGTGGCGTCACGTCCTGCGGCGTCATGACGGCAGCGTGCCCCGGACCGCTCCCGGGCATACCGACGACTGGCTCACAGGCCAGGGTGAGGAGGGGTCAGACGTCCGGATCCTTGACCCGCTTCCGGTCGGGCGAGAACCCGTGCTGAAGACCCCACAGCACCGCATTGGTGCGACTGGTGACGCCCATCTTCCGGTAGCCGCTCCGGATGTAGGACTTGACCGAGTTGATCGACAGGCAGGTCTGCTGGGCGATGTCCTGGTTGGACAGGCCCTGGGTGATCAGCGCGATGACCTCGGCCTCACGCGCGGTGAGCCCCTCCTCGCGACCCGGCCAGTCACCGGAGACTGCCGAGTCGGGGTCGGAGTCGGTCGGGGGCAGCAGCACCTCCCCGGCATGGATCTTGGCCAAGGCGGCGCAGAAATCCTCCGCGCCCATGGACTTCGACAGATAGCCCGCCACCCCGCGCTCTTGGGCCGCCCCGACCAGCCCCGCCTGCAGGTTCCAGGAGTAGACGACCACCTTGGCGACCTTCGGATTCTCCAACAGCTCGGCCACGGCGGGGCCGTCACCCTGGGCTTGGGCGAACGTGTCGTAGAGGGCGATGTCGACCTCCTCATCCACCTGGAGCCGTGAGGCGAGTTCGACGATGGTGAACTGGTCGGAGTGGTCCTCCACCATCGCGGCCAGCCCTCTCACCACGACCTCGTAGTCGTTGATGATGGCCAGTCTGATCGGCATGGCCCCAGCCTACGCTCTCCAACCCCCGCACCCCTGCGGGGAGGAGTCACACCATGCGGACCCCGAGTCGGTGCCGGAGCCGCACGTCCCAGATGTTGAGGTACATCGGGAAGCGCCAGAGCAGCCCGGGAGTGATCCCGCGCGCCCAGCGGACGAGGCGCAGCAGCAGCCGCAGCCGGCGCTCGTCGCGTGCGGTCCAGGTGATCTGCATCGCCTGGCGGAACTCCGGGGGAAGGAACCCGACGTTGACCCAGCGGACGAAGGGTCCACCGAGGACGAACGGCCAGGGCAGGAAGCGGGCGGAGAGGATGTCCTCGAGGTAGGCCCTGGTGGGGTCGTCGATGTGGACTCGGCGCTTGCCCTCCTCCCAGTAGCGCCAGAAGTCCTCGAAGGTCGGTGGCCACACGGCTTCGGGCACCTGGAGGGACGTCGCCAGGCGGGAGGCGTGCCGGTAGAACTGCTCCGCGGTCCAGGGGTCGGGAGGTCCGAACACGCGGCAGTAGTAGTCCCAGGGGCCCCTGACCAGGCAGGCGCCGACCCACTTCTGCAGCTCGACCGAGAAGGCGTTGTAGCGCACCGGGCTGTCCCGGCCCGACCGCACCTGCTGGTGGGCGGTGTCCACCGCTCGGCCGAAGACCTCCCGGTCACTGTCGCTCCCGAGGAGGGCGACAGCCAGGTAGGTGCCGGTGGTGCGCGCTCGCTTCCAGGGGTGCAGGAAGATCTTGCCGCGCTCGACCACGCTCTCCTGCACGCCGTACCCGACCTCGGGCCAGGAGAGCTGCATCACGACGTTGGCACCTCCGCCGAAGGCCGCGGCGACCACGTCCAGCCAGGGCCGCAGGTCGAAGCCCGGGTCGGGGGGTGGGACCGCGGCGCCGCCGGGACGGGCCGGCGCGGGCCCGTAGCGGGCGTCCACCCCAGCTGTGCGGGCGCGCTCGTCACGCGGCACCGGTTCGGCACTCATCAGACCGGTCAGACTAGCGGTCTGCCCAGTCGCCGGCGCAGGTCGACGTCGGCCAGCAACAGGTCGAACGGGAAACGGCGGACCCGGTCGGGCAGCATCCCGAGCACCGAGCCCAGGACGCGCAGCGACCGCGCGTGCATCCGCTCCTCGCGGTCGCTCCACCTCAGCCCCAGCAGGGAGGCATCCAGCACGCTGCGCAGGAACCGGACCGTCTCCTGGTCCATGTCGGCCCGGGCCAGCCCGTCGGCCCAGTACCGCTGGAAACGCCGCGAGCCACCGGTGGCCAGGCGAGCTGCATCTCAACGTTGGCCCCGCCCGCCAGTACGGCACCGATGCCGTCGATCCTGCCGCTCATCGGGGTCACCTGGGAGGATCGGCCGGTGACCGTGCTGCGAGGGAGACAACGACTGACAGCGCGCGTGGTCACACCGTGGCGCCCGCGGTAGCCCTCACCTCAGGCACGGAAACGACCAGGGGGCTGAGTCCTGACTCCAGACCCGGGCGAGACCGAGCCACCACGGCTGTGGGGCGGCACCACGCTCGCCGACCGCCGGTCTGCGCGCCGGGCGCAGCTGCTGGAGGCGGGGCTCGACCTGCTCGGCGCCGAGCAGCCGGCGCTGTCGGTTCGCGCCGTCTGCCGACAGGCCCAGCTCACCGAACGCTACTTCTACGAGAGCTTCCCGGACCGCTGTCGCCGGAGGCCTCGGACGCCGATCGCGGCCTCATCGCGACCGGATACGTGGGCGCGCTGATGAGCCTCTTCCACGCCTTCCTGGCCGGCCGTCTCGACGTCCCCCGAGAGCAGTTCATCGAGCACTGCGTGCGGCTGCTGACGAGCGCACCGCGGCTCGAGACCCGGGGCCGGCAGCCTCCCTGACCGAGCGCCGCCCGCTCAGCGGTGTCGCAGCGCCTCGAGCTCGGACTTGTCGTGGGCGCAGAACACCGTGACCTCGTCCGCATGGTCGCGGTGGAGGTGCTGAAGGCGCTCGAGGTTGTGCACTCGCGCCTTGTTGTCGATGGCAATCCCCGCCTGGAAGGCCCGGAGCCCCGGTGGGCAGTGCCGAGGCTGTTCCTTGTCGCCGGCGGAGAAGTAGGCGTCGCCGGCGTGCAGCAGCCAGCCGCCTTCGGGGCGTCGCACCGCGACCGCGCTGTGGCCGCGGGTGTGACCGTGCATCGGGATCAGGACGACGTCGTCGCCGACCGCGTGGACCGAGTCGAAGCCGAACCACCGGTCCCCGGACTCGGTGTGCTCCTGCCAGCGGGGGCCGTGCTGCCACTGCGCCGCGACGTAGCGGGGGCGCTCGCGCAGGGAAGGGTGGCGCGCTGCGGCCAGCTCCCGGGCGTGCACGTGAACCCGGGCGTCCGGGAAGTCGGGCAGCCCCCCGGCATGGTCGAGGTCGAGGTGGGTGAGGACCACATCGGTCACGTCCTCGGGTCGGTGGCCGAGAGCTCGCACCTGGTGCTCCGCAGTCAGCTCGAGGTCGCGACGGAAGCCGAGCATCAGTGCGGTCGGACCGAGCCGCCGTGCACCCTGGCGCAGGTCGTCGACCCCGAAGCCGGTGTCGACGAGCACGAGGCGGTCACCGCTCTCCACCACCAGGCAGTGAGCGACGAGCTCGCGAGGAACCAGGCCGACGCGTCCGGCGCCGGGGCACATGGTGGCGCAGCTCAGATGATGGATGCGAGTCATCACGACAGCGTCTCAGACCCTCTCCGTGACGGAGGGTCCGGGCGGGAGGCCCCCCACGCAGGCCCCGTACGCTCGACGGCATGTCCGCGGCCCGGGTGCTGCTGAGCCCCCCGATGATCCTCCTCCACGTGCTCGGCGTGTTGGCGGTGTGCGCCGCCGGCTGGCTGGGGTGGTGGCAGATCAGCGCCTGGCAGACCCAGCGGGAGGACCGCGCGCTCCAGATCGCCGACCAGGAGCCCCGGCCGCTGGCCGACGTGCTCGGGCCCGACGACCCCTTCCCCGGCGACGACGTCGGTCGACCGGTCCGGGTCGCGGGTCGCTGGTTGCCCGACTCCACCCTGTACGTCGCGGACCGACGCCGCACCGCCGAGGGTCCCGATGACGGTCTCTGGCAGGTGGCGCTGCTCGGCTCGTGCCCCGACGGCCAGTGCGGATCGGCTCCGGTCGTCCCCGTTGTCCTGGGGTGGACCGACTCGGTGGAGTCCGGGGTCGGCGAGCCCACGGGCGAGGCCGCCGTCACCGGGTGGCTGCAACCGGCCGAGCCGGCCGGGGAGCCGGACGTTGCTCCCGACCCGGGCGAAGGGACTGACGCCGACGTCCTCGCCACGCTGCGCACCACGGCCCTGCTCGAACGCACCGAGCGCGACGTGTACAGCGGCTACGTCATCCTGGACGAGCCGGGCGGGTTGCGTGGCGACCTCGTCGCGGTCACCCCCGAGTCGCTCCCCCGCCCGCCGGCGTCCACCGCGCTACGCAACCTGCTCTACGGCGTGGAGTGGTGGGTCTTCGCCGGGTTCGCGCTCTACCTCTGGTGGCGATGGTCACGCGATGCGGTCGCCCAGGCCCGTCAGCAGGCCCGTCAGCAGCAGGCCGGTCAGCCGGAGGCCGACGAGCCGGTAGTTTCGAGCCCATGAGCACCAGGTCCCCCGACAGCCTCGACCAGCTCGGCGTGGCGGAGCCGGCTCGCCTGCGCGCGGCGCTGACCCGCTACCGCGTGCTCGCGAACATCGTGGGCGTGCTGCTGGTCGTGCTGTGCCTGGTGGGCCTGCCGCTGCACTACGCGCACACCGTGAACCCCGCGTGGTTCCCGGTGGGTTCCACCGGCGAGCAGGTCGGCGACGCGATCTCGCAGTACCTCGGCGTGGCGCACGGCTGGCTCTACATGCTCTTCGTCGTGCTGGCCTTCCTGCTGTCCCGCCGGGCCGGCTGGGAGCTCCGATTCACCCTGGTGACGCTGGTGCTCGGGACGGTGCCGGTCGCGTCCTTCTGGGCAGAGCACCGCGCCACCCGGCGAGTGCGGAAACAGCTCGCGGGTGGCGCGGTGGAGTGATGAGCCGAGCAGGCGAGGGTCGTGGCCGGTGGTGCGGTCACGACCCGGGCATCACTTCTTGACGTCGACCTCGTCGGCCGGGTCGTCGGGGGTGGTCGGCTGGTGCGGTTCTTCGGCGCTGTCCGCGGCGGCCTCGTCGGGTGAGGCGCCGGCGGCGTCGCGAGGGTCCTGACCCTCGGGTCCGGACCCGGAGGTGCCGGACTGGGGCGCCGAGGCGGTGACGGTCGTGCCCGTCCCGCCCGGTGCGGGTGCCCCGGCAGCGGGACCTGCCGCGGACTGAGACGCCGAGGTCGGCTGCGGTGGCGGGACGGACTGCCACGTCGGGGCCGGCTCGGAGGTCATCTTCTTGGCCACGAACGCGACCGCGCCTCCCAGCCCGGCCAGGACGACCAGCTTCTTGAGCTTGCCGCCCTTCTTTCGCTCCGAGGCCCGGCTGATCACGTCCGGGGTGCGGTCGTCGGGCAACCGCTCGTCCATGGCGGTGGCCACCTTGCGGGCGCCCTTCGCGGTCGCGGCCGCTGCGGCGACCTTGGCGGCCTGCGCGTGGGGCTTGGCGCGCTCGGTCGCCTCTCGCGCTGCCTCCCGCGCGTCCTGGGCGGCCTTCTCGGCGGCCGGGACCAGCCGGTCACGAGCATCCTCGACCATGGGAGTCAGCCGTTCACGCGCGTCGTCGATCGCCGGTCCCACGCGATCCCCCAGGTCTTGCGCCTGCACCTTCGCCTGGTCGACGACCTGGTTCAGCTTGGACGCGGACTTGGACGCGGAGGCGGCTGCGGACTTCGAGGACCTCATCAACATCGATCTCCTTGCTTGCGGGTGGGCTTGGGTGTCTGCACGCAGGGGTGCGACCTGTGCCTACGCCCAACCTGCCCGCCCCGGGCCCTGGGAAACCTCCCCCGGTCACCCCTCTTGGCGGCGGTGAGAGGATCAGGGCCGAACCTGACGACACGGGAAGGGGCTGGCCCTCGTGGCTGACCAGTACGCAACGCTCACCACCAACCACGGCGACATCACCATCAAGCTCTTCGGCAACCACGCGCCGGCCACGGTGCGCAACTTCGTGGAGCTGGCCACCGGGCAGAAGGAGTACGCCGACCCGCAGACCCAACAGCCCACGACGGGCCGGTTCTACGACGGGCTCACCTTCCACCGGGTGATCGACGGCTTCATGATCCAGGGCGGCTGTCCCCGCGGCGACGGTCGCGGCGGACCTGGCTACCAGTTCCAGGACGAGTTCCACCCCGAGCTCCAGTTCGACCGGCCCTACCTGCTCGCCATGGCCAACGCCGGGCCCAACACCAACGGCTCGCAGTTCTTCGTCACCCTCGGCCCCACCCCCCACCTCAACCGGCGGCACACCATCTTCGGCGAGGTCGAGGATGACGAGAGCCGCCGGGTCGTCGACTCCATCGCCACCACGGCGACCGGCCCGATGGACCGCCCGGTCGAGCCGGTGGTCATCGAGTCGGTGACCGTCGAGGAACGCTGAGCCCCGCCGTCCCCAGGCCCCCGTCGCCGGGGCCGACGCGACCATGAGCCGACCCCCCACCGACCCGCATCCCGGGCCCGCCTCGCCGGGTTCCGGTGTCCCCGTCTGCCACCGCCACCCGGGTCGGGAGACCTACATCCGCTGCCAGCGCTGCGACCGGCCGATCTGCCCCGACTGCATGAATGACGCGGCGGTCGGCTTCCAGTGCCCCGACTGCGTGCGCGAGGGCTCCAAGCAGACCCGCCAGGGGCGGACGCCGTACGGGGGACGGGCGCGGGGCGGGCCCCCGGTGGTCACGCTCACCCTCATCGGGCTCAACCTGCTGGTGTTCCTGATGCTGTTCACGACCGGCGGTCGGCGGAGCCGGCTGCTCGGGGAGCTGGGGCTGATGCCGACCGGCGGGGTGTACCTCGGCCCCGACGACGTCCCGTACTACGCCGACGGCGTCGCCGACGGTGCGACCTGGCAGCTGTTCACCTCGATGTTCACCCACCTCGAGATCTGGCACATCACCTTCAACATGCTGGCGCTCTACATCCTCGGACCCCAGCTCGAGCTCGTCCTCGGCCGGCTGCGCTACGCGTCCCTGTACCTGTTGTCCGGGTTGGTGGGGTCGGTCGCGGTCTACTGGCTGGCCGCACCCGGCTCGATGACCATCGGAGCCTCGGGGGCCGTCTTCGGGCTGATGGGGGCGCTGCTGGTGGTCGCGCGCCGGGTCGGGGCCGACACCTCCCCGCTGCTGGTGCTCCTGGGCATCAACCTGGTGATCACCGTGCTGGGGGCGCAGTTCATCTCCTGGCAGGGCCACCTCGGCGGTTTCGTCGGCGGCGTGCTGATCGGAGCCGCGCTGGTGTACTCGCCGCGCCGGCGCCGCAACGCCTGGCAGGCGCTGTGGCTCAGCGTGCTCGCCGTGGCGCTCGCGGTGCTGGTCGTCGTCCGCACCCTGACCCTGGGGTGAGGTCGCTTACCCACAACCGGGGAAAACCCTGGGGATAACTACACCGGTGTAAGTTGCCCCCACCGCGATCCACAGCTGTGGTCGCCGGTTCATTCCCAGTGGGTGGCGTAGACAAACCCGACGGCCATGAAGGAGATGCCGACCAGCAGGTTGTAGTTGCCCAGCTCGCGGATCAACGGGACCGAGGCGTCCTGGCTGGTGATGTAGTAGACGACGATCCACAGCAGGCCGAGCAGGAAGCAGCCGAGCATGCCGACGACGACACCACGGCCTCGGCCCAACGGGGTGGTGGGCTTGGCGGCGACGGCCAGGCCGAGGAAGACCAGGCCGAAGCCGATCAGCCAGTTCCAGTCGCCGAGATCGGCGAGGCGTTGCGGGGTGCCGTCGTCGAGCACCGCGACGAGGTAGTACACGATGTAGCCGATCCCCAGGCCGACCAGAAGCAGGGCGAGGCCGGTCCAGACCACCGAGATGGTGGGGGACGCCGGGGCGGCGTTGGCGCTGGCGTCACTGCGCGGCTTGGACACGTTGACTCTCCTGATCGGGTTGAGCGGGCTGCTCGGCCGAGACTGGGCCGAGACCTGGGTGCTGACCCGTCGGCTAGCGTAGTCACCGTCATGGCACGCCCGGTTCCAGGGCAGGAGGAGGTCGCAGATGACGCGACGTCGCCAACCTCTGCTCCGCGGCCGAGGTCGGACCGGGAGCGCCAGGAGCGTCCTCCTCGCGCGGGGCCTCGCCCTGGCGGTCTTCGCCGGCGCCGGCATGCTCATGGTGACCAGCGCGCAACAGTCCGCAGGGACCGACCTTCGGCCCGGTGGGTACGACGACCTGGCCGACCTGGTCCGCCAGGAGAGCGCCCGGCTCACCGACCTCCGAGCCGAGGTCGAGGACCTCAACCAGGACGTCGCCGAGCTGCGTGCCGGTTCGGCGAGCGCGCAGCTGCGCCAGCTCCAGCGTCAGGGCGGTGACCTGCGCGTCGCCGCCGGGCTCGAGGAGATGCGTGGCCCCGGGGTCACCGTCACCCTCGACGACGCGCCCGACGAGGTGCTGGCCTCGGCTGGGGACGCGGTCAACAACGCGATCGTGCACCAGCAGGACATCCAGGCGGTGGCCAACGCGCTGTGGCAGGGCGGCGCCGAGGCGATGACCATCCAAGGGGTCCGGATCATCTCGACCACCGGCATCAAGTGCGTCGGCAACACCGTGATCCTCCACGGCGTGCCCTACTCGCCGCCGTACCGGATCGCGGCGATCGGCGACCCGGACCGGCTACGCCGCGCGCTGGCCGACAACCCCTACGTGCAGCGCTACCGCGAGGCTGTCGACGTCTGGCAGCTCGAGTGGGACGTCACCGAGTCCCGGGCGCTGGTCGCGCCTGCCTACGCCGCACCCGTCGAGCTGGACCACGCCCGGCCTGCTGCGAGCTGACCAGCCGGGCCCTAGGCGGGCGGCGAGGCGTCAGCCTCCGGCGTCGGTGCGGCTCCGGGCGTCGCGTCTCCGCTCGGTGTCGCCGTCGGTGAGCCGCCGCCGCTCGGCGCGGTGGGCGAGCTGGTCGGGGAGGGTGTCTTCGAGGGCTTGGGCTCCTCGTAGCGGGAGACCGTGATCGTGACCGTCGCGCCCTGCGGGGCGGTGGCGCTCCCGGACGGGTCCTGGCGCAGCACGATGCCCTTCTGCGACGGCGTCGAGTCGTCGTAGCCGACCTCCACGGCGAAGCCGGCGTCGCGCAGGATGCTGCGCGCCTCGCCCTCGGTGCGCCCCACGACGCTGGGCACGCTGACCTGCCCCTCGGAGAGGACGAGGGTGACCGTGCTCCCGGCCGGCACGGTCTCTCCGGCCTCGGGGTCGGTGGCGATGACGGTGTCCTTCTCCTCGGTGGAGGCGCGGGTCTCGTAGTCGACCTCGAGACCGAGGCCCCGCAGGATCCGGGTCGCCTCCTGCTTCGACATCCCGACCACGAACTTGACGACCACGTCCTCCTTGCCCGCCGACACCACGAGGTCGACCTGGGTGCCCTCGTCGACGACGTCGCCCTCGGTGGGGTCCTGGGAGATGACCCGCCCCCGGGGCACCGTCTCAGACTTCTCGCGCTGGACCTCGCCGAGGTTGAGACCTTCCTGGCGCAGTCGGCGAGCGGCGTTGTCCTGCGTCATGGCGGTGACCTTGGGAACCGTCACCTGCGTGACGCCGCCACCGAACAGCTGGAGCCCCGCCAGAGCTGCGCCGCCCAGGAGCAGCAGCAGAAGGAGGATCAGTCCGACGATCGCCCACCGCCGTCGACGCTCCGGCTCCTCCTCGGCGGGGGGCCCTTGGAACATGGTCGTGGGCTCGGGGTCGGGGGCGGTGGCCAGCGGGGCGGCCGCGACGAACGTGGTCGGGGCGTCGACGGGCTGCCCCTCGAGGTGGCGCTGCACGTCGCCGAGCATCTCCGCCGCGCTCTGGTAGCGGTCCTCCACCCGCTTGGCGAGCGCCTTCATCACGATCGCGTCGAGAGCCGGAGGGATGTCGGGGTTGTGGGTCGAGGGCGGCTCGGCCTGCTCCCGCACGTGCTGGTAGGCCACCGAGAACGGGGAGTCGCCGACGAACGGGGGGCGTCCGGCCAGCAGCTCGTACAGCAGGCAACCGGCCGAGTAGATGTCGGAGCGGGAGTCGACGGTCTCGCCGCGGGCCTGCTCGGGGGAGAGGTACTGGGCGGTCCCCACGACGGCGGAGGTCTGGGTCACGCTGGTGGAGGCGTCGGCCATTGCTCGGGCGATCCCGAAGTCCATGACCTTGATCTGCCCGGCGGGGGTGAGCATCACGTTGCCGGGCTTGATGTCGCGGTGGACGATGCCGGAACGGTGGCTGTAGTCCAGCGCGTCGAGGACCCCGCTGATGATCTCCAGTGCCCGCTCGGGCAGCACCTTGCGGCCGTCGTTGAGCACCTCGCGCAAGGTGCGGCCCTCGACGTACTCCATGACGATGTAGGGCTGCACGTGGCTGCCGTCGGGCGCCATCTCCTCGCCGGTGTCGTAGACCGCGACGATGTGCGGGTGGTTCAGGCCGGCTGCGGCCTGTGCCTCGCGACGGAAGCGGGCCTGGAACGTGGAGTCGGCGGCGAGGTCGCTGCGCAACCGCTTGATCGCCACCTCACGGCCGAGCCGGATGTCGGTGCCGTGGCAGACCTCTGCCATGCCGCCACGGCCGAGCAGGCTGCCGACCTCGTAGCGGCCGCCGAGCCGGACGCCCTGCTCCACGGCTACCCCTTCCCGCCGGCGCCACTGTTGCCGCCGGCGCCGTTGCCGCCGCCCTGGCCGCCGCCCTGGCCTCCGTCGCTGGGGGCGATCGTGGGGCTGGGCTCGACCGATGGGGGGGTGGTGGTCTCGGTCGGGGTCTGGGTGGGCTCCGTCGTCGGTGTCGGTGTCGGTGTCGGTGTCGGCTCGGGGGTGGGTTCCGGCTCGGCGCCCCACACCTCCAGGGTGACCGACGAGCCCTCGTCGACGGTGCCGGTCGGATTCACGTCGGCCACCGCCCCGGCCGTCTCCCCGCCCGGGTTCTCCCGGTCGGCGCGGACCGGTTGCAGTCCGAGGTCGCTCAGGTCGGCCGCGGCCTCGGCATAGGGCCGCCCGATGTAGTCGCCGGGATCGACGTCGACCTGATCGGCCGTGGGTTCGTCCTGACCGCTGACCAAGGCCCAGACGAGCAGGCCGGCGATGAGGGCCGCCGCCAGGCCGAGCCACAGCATCGGGGAGACCCGGCGGCGCCGATCTTCGCGTTCATGCGTCGCGGTGGGGGTCGGAGCCGGGTCCGTGGCGGGGCCCCCGCTGGGCATCACCCGGGTCGACGAGGCGAGCACCGAGGTGGCTGCAGCGGCCTGGCCGGGAGCCCGGTCCTTGATCGCCTGGGCGAGGGCGCCGGCGTCGGGGTAGCGCTGGCTGGGGTCCTTGTCGGTGGCGCGCCGGACCACCCCCCGGAGCCAGGACGGCACGTCGTCAGGCAACGGCGGGAGAGGGTCGTTGACGTGGGCGAGCGCCGTGGCGACCGCGCTCTCGCCGGCGAACGGCTTGCGACCTGCCAGGCACTCGAACAGCACGATGCCGAGGCCGTAGACGTCGCTGGCGGGGGTCACGGTCTTGCCTTCGGCCTGCTCGGGTGAGAGGTAGTGCGGGGTGCCCATGATGTGGCCCGTCGCGGTCAGCGGGACCCCGCCGGTGGCCCGCGCTATCCCGAAGTCGGTCACCTTGACGGTCCTGTCCGGGGTGACCAGGAGGTTGCCGGGCTTGACGTCGCGGTGCACGACCCCGGCGGCGTGCGCCGCGGCGATACCGGCCGCGGCCTGCCCCACGATGTCGGCAGCGGTCTCGGCCGGCATCGGCCGCCCCTCGGCGAGCAGCGCCGACAGCGGCTGGCCGTTGACCAGCTCCATCACCAGGTAGGGGCGGGGTTGCGGATGCTCGTCGGAGACCGTCAGCTCGCCGTAGTCCAGGACCGCCGCCACGTTCGGGTGCTGCAGGCGGGCGGCATGCCGTGCCTCCGCCGCGAACCGGGCCCGGAAGTGCGCGTCGTCGGCGTACTCGTCCTTGAGCACCTTCACCGCCACCTCGCGGTCCAGCACGGTGTCGTGGGCGGCCCAGACCTTGCCCATGCCGCCGGTGGCGACGAGGCGACGGAAGTCGTAGCGCGGGGTGGCGCCGTTCATGACTGCAGCACCGCCTCCATCACCGCTCGCGCGATCGGGGCGGCGAGCCCGCTGCCGGAGATGGCGTCCCGGGCCACCCCCGCGTCCTCGACCACCACGGCAACCGCGACCTCGGGGTCGTCGGCGGGGGCGAACGACACGAACCACGCGTACGGCGGCCGGTTCTTGTCGCTCTGCGCGGTGCCGGTCTTGCCGGCCACATCCACGCCGCTGATCTGGGCGGTCGTGCCGGTGCCCGAGCTGACGACGCCGACCATCATGTCGGTCAGCTGCCCGGCCGCCGCCGCGCTCATGGCGCGGTCCGGCATCTCCTCGCTCGAGGTCTTGTCGAGCACGCTGAGGTCGGGCGCGCGGACCTCGTCGACGACGTACGGGACCATGCCCTGTCCGCCGTTCGCGATCGTGGAGACCACCTGGGCCATCTGCAACGGCGAGGCCGCGACCTCGTACTGCCCGATCGCCGAGTACGCCGCGAACGGCCCGGACGCGTCGTCCGGGAACACGCTGACGGCCTGGGGGCCGATGCCCTTGAGCCACCGCTCACCGAAGCCGAACTGCTGCGCCTGCTCGCGCAGCGCGTCCTCCCCGAGGTCGAGCCCGAGCTGGCCGAACGCGGTGTTGCACGACACCAACAGCGCACGGGTCAAGGTGATCTGGTCCCCGCCGCAGCTGGCGCCGTTGAGGTTGGGGAGGTCGCGATCGGTCTGGGGGAGGTCGAGCCGCGGCGTGCCCGGCACCTGGGAGTCGGGGGTGTAGCCGTTCTGCAGCGCCGCCGCCGCGGTCACCAGCTTGAAGGTGGACCCGGGCGGGTAGATCTCCTGGATCGCGCGGTTGACCAGCGGCTTCGCCTCGTCGCTGCTCAGCTCCTTGTAGGCCTGCTGGGAGTCGGTCAGGGCGTGGGTCGCCAGCCGGTTGGGGTCGTAGCCCGGGTTGGAGGCCATCGCGAGCACCTTGCCGGTGCTCGGCTCGAGCGCGACGACGGCTGCCTCCGCCCGGCTCCCCAGCGCCTGGAGCCCGGCATAGGCGGCGTCCTGGGCCGCGGGGTTGACGGTGAGGGTCACCGAGCCACCCTTGGGCTGGGTGTTGCTGAGGGTGTCGACCACGCGGTTGACGAAGAGCCGCGGGTCGCTTCCCGACAGCACGTCGTTCTGGCTGGCCTCGATCCCCGAGAAGCCGTAGATGTAGGCGAAGAAGCCGGTCAGGTGGGAGTACTTGAGCGGCTGGGGGTAGCGCCGCTGGAACTCGTACTGGTCGTCGCTGGGCACGCTCTCGGCAACCGGACGCCCGCGCACCAGGATCGCTCCTCGTTCGCGGGAGAACTCGGCGTCGCGCACCCGGCGGTTGTCGGCGCGGTTGTTGAGGTCGCCCGCCTCGACGTACTGCAGGTAGGTGACGTTGAGCAGCAGCGCCACGAACATCACCATGACGGCGATGGCGAGGGTGCGGATGGGACGGTTCACCGCAGCGACACCACCTGGGTGGCCTCGTCGTCGGGCGAGGAGAGGTCCGGAGCCGGACGCCGCACCTGGTCGCTGATCCGCAGCAGCAGCGCCACCACCACCCAGTTCGCCACCAAGGACGACCCGCCGTAGGACATGAAGGGGGTGGTGAGCCCGGTGAGCGGGATCAGCTTGGTCACGCCGCCGACCACGACGAAGACCTGGAGGGCCAGCACCATGCCGAGTCCGGCCGCCATGAGCTTGCCGAAGGCGTCGCGACCGATCAGCGCGGTGCGCAGGGCTCGCTCGACGAGCAGACCGAAGAGCAGCAGGACGGCGATGATGCCGGTCAGCCCGAGCTCCTCACCGATCGCGGCGATGATGAAGTCGGAGTAGGAGTAGGGGATCCGCCAGGGTTCGCCCTGGCCCAGGCCTCGACCCACGAGGCCACCCCAGGCCATGCCGTACATCCCCTCGACGATCTGGCCGAACCGGTCGTCGGAGAACGGGTCCAGCCATCCCTGCACCCGCAGCTGGACGTGGCCGAACAGGCTGTAGGCGAGCAGGGCGCCGGCAGCGAACATGCCACCGCCGACGAAGAGCCACCCGGCGCGTTCGGTGGCGACGTAGAGCATCACCACGAACAGCCCGAAGAACAGCAGGCTGGATCCGAGGTCGCGCTGGAGCACCAGGATGCCGAGGCTGATCAGCCACATCGCCAGGATCGGGCCGAGGTCCCGGCCGCGGGGCAGGTCGACGCCGAGGACGCGACGCCCGGCGAGTGCGAGCGCGTCGCGGTGCAGCACCAGGTAGCTGGAGAACGCCACCACCAGCAACACCTTCGCGACTTCGCCGGGCTGGAAGGAGAAGCTGCCGACGCCGATCCAGATCCGTGACCCGTTGATCTCCTTGCCCAGGCCGGGCACGAGGGGGAGCAGCAGCAGGACCACGGCGCTGAGGCCGGAGACGTAGGTGTAGGCCTGAAGGCGGCGGTGGTCGCGCAGCCCGATGAGCACGGCGGCGAACAGCGCCACGCCCAGGGTCGCCCACAGCAGCTGCTTGGTGGAGTACTCGGTCTTCGAGGCAAGGTCGATGCGGTAGATGACCGCCAGCCCGAGGCCGTTGAGCGCGGTCACGACCGGCAGCAGCACGGGGTCGGCGTACGGCGCGGTGAAGCGCACCACGAGGTGGGCACCGATCGCCAGGGCGGCCAGCCACAGCGAGTAGGCGATCATCCCCACCGGCAGGGTCTCCTCGACCCCCAGCCCCACTGCGGCGTAGGCGCCGATGCCGACGACGAGGGCGAGCAGCGTCAGCAGCAGCTCGGCGCCTCTCCGGCTGCGGTGGACGAGACCTTGCATCGGCGCGAGGACGCTCATCCGCCGCTCCCGCTCGTCGGGGCGCTGGTGGGGGTCCCGTCAGGGCAGCCCGGCGCCTTCTGGCCGTTGGGCTGCTGCTTGCCGGAGGTCGGCGGGCACTCCTCCTTGGCCCGGTCGCGGGCGTCCTGCTCGAGGTTGTCGACGATCGCGCGGGCGTCGTCGAGCGAGTCGGCCACGATGCCGTCCTCGACCAGGCCGCGGTTGTACTCGGGGAGCTCGGCCAGCGGCACCGACGAGGTCTCGTAGACCTCCGACAGCGAGAAGCCGGGGAGGTCCATCTGGACTCCCTGGTAGACCGCGACCTGCGGCCCGTCGGGGGCGACGTAGTACTGGTTCTGGCTCCAGGAGTAGCCGAACGCCGCGGCGACCAGCAGCAGGATGAGCGGCAGCAGCACGAAGACCGCCGCCCTCAGGCCCCGTCCCCGACGGGGGGCCTGAGGGGCGTACCGGAGCTCCTCGGGGTCGACCTCGTCGGTGACGGGGTCGAGCTCACCGGTGTCGTGCTGTCGCCCGCGAAAGGGGATCCGGGAGAGCACCCCTCGCCTCGGTTGCGCCGCCGCCGCGCCCACCAGCATCGGCCCGACACCGGCCGCGGCCGACTCGGCGTCGTCCTCGGCGCCCTCCTCGACCACCTCGGCGGTCACGACGGTGACGTTGTCGGTCGAGCCGGCGTCCAGCGAGGCATGGACCAGCTCGACGGCAGCGAAGTCGATCGAGCCGTCTCCCAGGATCCGGGCGATCTCGACGTCGTCGAGCACCCCCGAGCAGCCGTCGCTGCACAGCAGCACCCGGTCGCCGGGCTCGACCTGGGTCGTGAACAGGTCGGGGTCGGAGTCGTGAACCCCGTCGACGGCCTTGAGGATGATGTTGCGGTGGGGATGGACCCGCGACTCCTGCTCGGTGATCCGGCCCTCGTCGATGAGCGTCTGGACGAACGTGTGGTCGTTGGTGAGACGGCGTACCGCGCCGCCGCGCAACAGGTAGGCGCGAGAGTCGCCGACATGGGCGAACGCCAGGGCGCGTCCGTCGAAGAGCGCCGCGGTGAGCGTGGTGCTGGTGCCCTCGAGGTCGCTGTCCTCCTCGACCAGCTCGGCGAGCCGGTCGTGCACCCGGTGCACCGCTCCCGCCAGGGCCGACAGGGACTCGTCGGAGCCGCCCGGTGAGCCCTCGGCCGACGTGTCACCGGTCGGCCGACCCAGTCGACGGAGCAGGTGGACCGCCGTGGAGGACGCGACGTCGCCGAAGGCCTGGCCGCCCACGCCGTCGGCGACGACGAGCAGCCGAGGGCTGGCGAAGCCGGAGTCCTGGTTGTCCTTGCGGTGTCGTCCCACGTCGGAGACCGCGGCGTAGCGCAGCCGGAACGGGCCTGGGGGCGGAGGCAGGTCCCTCCCCTCGGTGGCGTCGTCCGGTGTCGGGTCGTCGGGCACGGCGTTCACTTCTTCAGCTCGATCGTCGTCTTGCCGACTCGGACTCTGGTGCCGAGCGAGATGGCGGTCGCCTGGGTGAGCCGTTGGGAGCCGATGTAGGTGCCGTTGGTGGATCCCAGGTCCTCGACGTACCAGGTGTCGTTGGAGTGGCCGATGCGCGCGTGGCGGGTGGAGACGTAGTCGTCGTCGAGACGGATGGCGGCGTCGGGGCCCCGCCCGATGAGCAGCGGAGCCTCGTCCAACGGGGCCGAGAAGCCGGAGTTGGACCCGTCGACCACGACGGCCTTCGAGGGGGTCCCCCGGCCTCGCTTCGGCTTGCCGCCGGAGGTCTTCTGGGCCTTCTGCTGGGCCTTCTGCTGGGCCTTCTGCTGGGCGCGCTCCTCGCGCCGGGAGGGGCCTCGGGGCGTGTCGAGCCGTGCCCCGAACATGTCGGACCGGATCACGGAGATGGCTCCGAAGACGAAGATCCACAGGATCGCCAGGTAGGCGAACCGGATCAGCATCAAGGTGAGCTCCTGCATCAGCTCTCCCCGCCGATCCGGACCAGGACGTCGGTGTTGCCCACGCGCAGGCGCTGCCCGTCACGGAGCCGGGTCTCTCGCACCCGGGACCCGTCGACGGTGGTGCCGTTGGTCGACCCGAGGTCGGTCACGGTGACCTCGGGGCGCTTCCCGCCCGCGACCTTGATCTCGGCGTGCCGACGACTGATGCCCGGGTCGTTGATCCGGAGGTCGGCCTCGCCACCACGTCCGATCACCACCCCCGGTGCGACGACCGGGTGCACCGTGCCGTTGATCTCGAGGGTGACCTCGCCACGGTGGGACCCTCGGTCCGAGGAGGAGGGCGACCGTGAAGGGCGTGACTCGCTGACGCTCGCGGTGGCGGCGCTGCGTACCCGGAAGCGTCCGGTGCCGAGCGAGTCGTCCTGCTCGAGTTCGATCGTGACTCCGCCGGCGAAGACGTAGTGCTGCTCGTCGGCGTGCTCCCGGAGCATCTCGATGAGCTCGTCGACCAGGGTGTTCTGGTACGGCGACAGCCGGCCGTAGTCCATCTCCGAGAGCTGGATGTGGAACGTGTTGGGCACGAGCCGTCGGTTGCGCGACAGGATCTGCGCGGAGTTGTCGACTTCGCGCTGCAACGCCGCAGCAAGCTCGACCGGCTGGACAGCACTGCGGAAGGCCTTGGCGAAGGCTCCGGAGACAGCGTGCTCCAGCCGGCTCTCGAACCGCTGCAGCATGCCCATCGGGGCCTCCTTCCACGTCGTGACCTGCTGTGTGGGGAAGACTGGAACCCCCGGCGGAGCAGTTGTTCCCACGGCACCGGGCGGTCGAACCTGCCGAGCCGTGTGGTGCCCGTCATGCCCGATGCTATCGGCAGCGCGTCGCACCATGTCGGGCCCCCCGACCCGCCCGGCCCGCCCACAGCCGCTTGGTCTCCCGGGATTCTGGTGAAAGGTGGCAGCTCCGGGACGCCCGCAGACCGCGATCTCTCACCACAACGTGAGCGCGGCCGCTGCAGCGTCCCTGTTGGCACCGGCCCCTGCCCGGGAAACGGTGGCCAGGGCCACGGCGGTTTGGGGGGCCTGAGGCGGTGGGATAGCCTTGGCTCGCTTCTCGCGCGAGTGGCGGAATAGGCAGACGCGCACGGTTCAGGTCCGTGTGTCCGAAAGGACGTGGGGGTTCAACTCCCCCCTCGCGCACC
>CAWDDN010000042.1:0-17713 GCA_963801135.1 uncultured Actinomycetota bacterium
ACCGACCTGGCCCGCCGGAGTGCCGAGGAACTCCACGCCGTCGTCGTGGCCACCCTGAACGCCCGCCCCCGCAAGAGCCTCGGCTGGCGCACTCCCGCGGAGGCCTACCAAGAGCAGCTATCGTCACTGACACAGGCCGGTGTTGCATCGACCCCCTAAACCTGCCCCGGGGGAGCGGTCGTGGCCAGGGGTGGTCCAGGGTCGCGCTGGCCGTGGGGGGAAGTGGGCCGGGTTCGGGTGAGGTCTCCCGAAGACGGGATGGGGCGGGTGGGGTCTGGGGTCCGTGGCTGCCCATGTCCTCGGCAGCGGTCTGGGCGGCGTGGCCTGGGCCGAGGTCGGCGCGGTCCCGGTGGAAGGCGTCGATCCATGGGGCCCGGGCGTCGTCGACGGTCTCGGCGACGAGGAGGGCGGCGTTGGTGTGCCGCCCGCCGGTCATCGCGACGTAGGCCGCGGCGGCGCCGGTGGTCTCGCCCAGAGGAGGTCGGCGTGGTCGACGGTCTCGCCCTGGACCCCGTGCACGGTGGTGGCGTAGTCCAGCTCCACACGCTTCTGCACGTAGTCGGCGGGCAGGCTCCGCCCCTCGCCCTCGCCCCCGCCCCCGCCACCGCCACCGCCTCCGTGTCCGCAGCGGCTGTGTCCGCGGACGCGCGGGGCCCGTCGTCGTCGATGCCGGTCACGGTCCGCGGTCCCGGTTGGCCACCCCGAGGGTCCGGTCGTTGCGGCGGTGGTGACCCGGTCCCCGACCCTCGGCTCCCCGCTGCTGGCGGTGGCCACCCCGCCGCCGCAGTCCGGCCGGCCTGGCTCGCCGGGCCGGTCTGGCCGGTGTGGCGGCGGTGGTCGCGGATCGCGGCGCTGAGGGTGGCGACCTGGTCGCGGGTGTCGGCGATGATCCGCACCCCATCGGCTGGGTCGGCTGTGTCGCCGGTCCCTGCGTGTTGGGTGGCGATGTCGCTGAGTGCTGCGCGTCGTTCGACGTCATTGGGGTGGATGGCGATACGACCTTGCTGGTGGAGGGCGTCGAAGACCTGACCGGGGTGCTGGCCGGTGCGCATCGCCACGGTGAGGGCGGCATACTCCGGATGGTGAACGGTCGCGGTCTCCAGGGCGAGGTGCGAGTCCTCGGATACGGCCTTCGCGGCGTGGTCCAGGACCCCGCCGCGGCCCACGGCGGCAAGCTGGTGCCGGTCGCCGAGGAACGCGACCCGGGCGCCGGTCTCATCGGCGATGCTCAGCAGGGCGCGGGCGGTGTCCTCGTCCAGCAGGTGCCGGCCTCGTCAACGAGCAGCGGGTCCCCGGCGAACAGCCGCGCCTCGGCCGGCGGCCGGGGCTCGGGCCGGGCATAGAGGGCCTCCCTGGGCGGCCGGTCGGGGCGGGTCCAGGCGCCGTCGTCGTCCCAGCGCCACCCGTACTGATAGGCCAGCCAGGCGGCGGAGAACGCCTCGGCGCCGGTCTCCAGCTCGGTGACGTGGGAGGCCTTCAACGTGGGCGTGACCACCACCATGCGTTCCTTGCGCATCTCCAGCATCGAGCTCGCCACGGCCAGCGTGGTGATCTTCCCCACCCCGGCCGCAGCCTCGACCACCAGCAGAGCCCCGGTACAGCCAGCGCGGCGACCACCAGCCGCTGCGCCCGGTCCAGCTGTGCCCGAACCCGGCACCGACGGGTGGGACAAAGCGGGGTGTACTAGACGGCCGTCGCGAACGACTGGGCGAGAGCTCGCTCGGCCAGCCTCGTCGAGCGTCATCCGCGCTTTCCCGATTCCGCCGCCGACCCCGCCGGCGCGGCACCTCGTCAGTACCGGGCCCGTCGCTGATGCTCCCGCCACTCCCGTCGCCAGCACCTCGTCGCCCCGCTACCCGCCCTCGGACATCTCCCTCGAGTTCACCGTGCCAGCTGTCGTACCAGACGGCTCCAGTGGCGGCGTTCACCGACAGCATGCCGTCGATGTCGCCGCCCTCGAGCGTGTGCAGGGTGTAGTAGCCGGGGAACGCCTCCGGTTCCTCGACCTCGAGCCCGCCCCGGTCGTCAGCCCACTCCTGGGCAATCTCCCGGGCCTGCTCGGCGCCGATCGGGTTTGGCGTGCCCGGGCTGGCCATCATCCCGTAGCGCGTGTTCCACATCATGGCCGGGCCCAAGTCCAGCTGCACGGCCCCGGTCCCAGGGTCCACCAGGACCTCGGTGGCCAAGGTGCCGTCGGCTTCCTCCAGCTCGGCGTAGTAGTTGTTGGCGAACCGCGTCACCTCGCCCACGCGCGGGCCGGGCGCGAGACTGTCGGCGTACTCCGCGGCCCGGTCGCGCGCCTCGGCCAGGTCGTCGACCGGTGCCGTCACCGGCCTGCCACCCTGCCCCGGGGACACCGCGCGTCGCGGGCCCGCCCATCATTGGGCCGCCCATGGTCGCCCCGTCCGTCATGGGCCCGGCCCAAGGAGCAAACCCACGGCCGTCGCCCGTTTCCTGGGTGGCCAACCACGCTGCGGAGCCGAGCATCGCGAGCGCCGCAACCAGCGGCACCCACAGGCTGCTCGCGGTGCCCGTCATCGCGGCTCGTCCCGGGGGAGCCTCGCCCAGTGAGGGTGGCGCGCATCGACCGGTAGGTCTCCTCGTCGATCTCCCCGGCGGCGAAGCGCGGTCCAGGATGTCCTCGGCGCCGCCCCGGGGGTCCGGCCGGGAGGGACCGTCGGCGTCCGTTTGCCGCCGCTGCCGAACACGCGGAGATCGCCCAGACGAGCAGGGTAATCAGAGCGACCCAGAAATGGTCATGGCGACCCAGCCGCCGGCACCCATGCCGTGTCCGTAGTCCATCATCTGTGGCTCCCTTGCTCGGGGTGAGCCGAGTGGTCGGGGGCGAGGACGTCCTTCTTCATGCTGCGACCGTAGTCAGACCTCCCGACGTGCCGCGAGGCGAAGGCCACTCATCGGTGGGACCACGGCCACCGGTTCGCTGTGCCTACGTCCGGGCGTGGACGACGGCCGCGGGGCACCCCACCATGTGCAGCAGATTGGGGTCGTTGAGCCCACGCAAGACCGAGGAAGCCACCACGTCCCCGCGAGCCGAGCACCTGCAGGTCAGCCGGCCTGACGCCGTGGCGAGGGCGTGCAGGGGGCCAGCGCGGCGCACGTCGAGCGCGTCTGAGCCGCCAACAGGAGGCGCACCTGGTGTCCTTGGTGCGCAGCGACGAGTACAGCACCCTCGGGGTCGCCGAACTGTTTGGCGTCGGCCGCTCGACCGTCCACCGCGCAATCCAGTGGGCGATTCGGCGCGGCCGGGTCAAGGGGCCGGACTCGCTGACGCCTCAACACAAGCGCCAATCCCATTCCTCGCCAGCGTCCCGCAACCGAGACTCCCGCGGGACGCTGGCGAGCAACACTGCCTCGATCCGGGCAAGGACCTCGAAGTCCCAAGAGCGGTTCGGCGAATTCTGGCGGTCAGCGCAACAGCAGGTCGCCGATGAGTTCGATCGGCTTCTTGAACGCTAGTGCCGGCATTTTGAAGTTGTTGGACGGTTGGCCTTCTTGAGGATGTCGTCGGGGGTCTTGGTCCAGACGAAGGGGTGGGAGCGGTCGTTCCAGCCGTCGATGAAGGCGCGCACTATCTTGGTGTTGAGGTCACGCACGGACTTGAAGATCCGCGGCGGATGGCTTGGCGTTCGACGATGCCGAACCAGACTTCTCGACCAAGGTTCATCCAGGATGCGTGGGTCGGGGTGAAGTGGACGACGAACCGCGGGTTCTTCTCGAGCCACTCGCGGACGTTCTTGTGCTTGTGGGCGGCGTAGTTGTCCATCACCAGGTGCAGCTCGACCGGGGTTGTCGTCGTCGTCGAGGACGTCGCGGTAGGTGCTGGTTCGATCTGCTTGAGGAACGCGAGGAACTCCTGTGGTGTCGGTGTCGCGGCTTGAGCGCTGGCGGTGACCTGGCCGGTGGCGATTGTTTCGAGGGCGGCGAACAGGGTCGAGGTGCCGTGGCGGTAGTAGTCGTGGGACCTGCGCTCGATCCGTCCTTCCTGCATGGGCAGGGATTCGCACGTGTCCGGTCTTCAGGGGCCTGGATCCTGGGGACTTTCTTATTCATCCATCCGTGCACAGCACGATCGCGTTCTCCGGTGGGGCCAGATAGAGCCCGCAGATGTCGGTGACCGTCCCGACCAGCTCGGGGTCGGTGGAGAACCGGAACTAAATGTACTCCGCCTTCCAAGGCCGTGGACGCCGTAGGCCCGCCACGCTGCGGGCGACCGAGGTGTTGGAAAAGATCTTCAGCTCGCTGGGGCGATGCAAACCTGCTCGACCAGTGCGTCACCCCGAGCTTCTTCGGCGGCGGCTTCAGCGTCTCGGCCACGATCGCTCGATGGTCCAGCGTCCGCGGACGACCCGGCCGCGGAGCGTCCGCAAGGCCAGCGACCCCCTTGGCCTGGTATCGCTCCCGCCAACCCAGCACCGTGGTCACCGTCGCACCGACCAGCTCAGCGATCCGTGTGTTCGCCACCCCCTCAGCAGCCAGCAACACGATCCGCGCGCGCTTGGCAGCCGACGCCGGCACTCTCGAGGCACGGACCCATCGTTCAGCTCTTCGCGATCACCAGGACGCAGAACAAGTGCCGGAGCAGGACGGTTCGCCATACCTCATGATTTCAGATCCAAACCGTCTAGCAATTTACGACACGGGACACTAGTCGTTTGCGTGGGGGTCGGTCGTTGAGTTGCTGGGCGACCCAATCCAGGTCCTCGTTGCTGTGGACGCTGAGGTCGGTGCCCTTGGGGAAGTACTGACGTAGCAGGCCGTTGAAGTTCTCGTTCGTGTCGCGCTGCCCCAGGGCGAATGCGGGTCGCAGAAGTAGATGTCGATGCCGGCGTTGACCGAGACGTGTTTCCAGTCGCGCATTCGGGTCCTTGGTCCCAGGCCCTCAGCGACAGCGCAGCGAGTCGGGCAGCGTCTGAATCTTCGCGGCCAGTGCGTCGCGGACCTGCTCGGGCTTGTAGCCCTCGGGCAGGTGCAGCAGCATCGCGTAGCCGGTTTGTCGCTCGACCAGGGTGCCGATCGCGGTCTGGTTCTGCTTGCCGATGATCAGGTCTCCCTCCCAGTTCCCTGGCACCGCCCGGTCCTCGACCTCAGCGGGCCGCTCGGCGATGTTGATCATGTTCGGGATGCGGTTCTTGCGCTGCCGACCTTGCGGCTCGGGGCGCCGCAGCGCCCGCCCGGTGCGCAGGCACACCGCCAGATCGCGGCGCAGTGAGCACCGCGGCGATTGCACGTAGATCGACTGGTAGATGGTCTCTGGGGGGACACCTCCGATCTCCGGGGTCGTCGGTGGGGAACCCACGCGCAGGTCGGCCGGTGATCTGCTCCTGTGAGTACTCTTCTCCCAGATCCTGCTCGACCTTCTCGCGCCCAGAGCCAGGTTCACTGCCAACTTCGCCGGCTTGGGCCGTGAGGCCCGGTGGTAGGCCATCGCGTGGCGCCGAGCTGGCCCGGTACCCGCCGCCAGGCTCTTTTTCCGGTTGCGCCCTCGCAACTCCCGACTGATCGTGGACGGGCTCCGAGCCAGGTCCCCGGCGATCGCCCGCACCGAGGCGCCCGAAGCATGTGACATCGCGATCCGTTCTCGCTCGGCGAACGACAGACACCGGCCCTTCAAACCACGCCCGCGACGAGGACGCACACCACCGTTCGCGATCACCCATCGAGTGCCCTGCTTGCGGTAAGTGCCTGCCGATACAGCCGCATCGCTGATGAACTCACCGCGCTGCAGCTCGCTCCAGAACACCTGCACGTTCTCCGTGATCATGTGATTAGCGAACCGGATGATCAACACCTCCACTCAGTCAGGTGTTGCGATCACCGCGAGAACCCAGAGTTCGGCCTACGGGACGAGTTCAAGCGGTTCGTCCAGCCCGTTCATGGTCGACCGCTGGTCAGTTGCGGGCGGCGTCGATGGTGTGGTGCTGACTCCCGCGGGCTGATGATCGCGGTCCCAACGCAACCGGGCGACGCTCCGCCGGCGCTGCACGCTCAGGGCCCCGTCGTCGTAGGTCGCCGGCGCAGATGTTGCTCCTGACGTGACGTGAGGTCCTAGCGTGAAGAGCATGACCGGCACGGACCCCAGACAGTGGGGCATCGGTGACGTCGCCAGACGTACCGTTGTCACCGAACGCACCCTGCGCTACGACGAAGGGCTCGGCCTCTTGGCTCCGGCCCGCGACGCCGGTGGCCGTCGCCGGTACGACAGTGGCACTCTCGACCGGCTTCAACGGGTCCGGCTGCTCCGCGAGCTGGGCACGCCTGTGGCGGACGTCAACCCCGATGCAGACCACCTGCGAGAACTGACTCGCCGGCACCTGGCCGACCTCGACGCGCGGCTAGCCGACCTCGCCCGGGTGCGGGAACGGGTCCGGTCCGTCGAAGACCGGCTACTGGACGGCGACCGCCCCGGCGACGAGGCCCTGCTCGACCTGCTGTCGGGCTTGCCGGCCGATGAGCCCGCGTTGACCCGGCGGATCACGTTGCTCGTGTACCGCGACATCGCGGACGGGCACGCCTACCTCGTTGATGTCCTGGGTCTGGCCCCCGGACCGATGAGCTACGACGGCGAGCGGGCGGTGCCGGCGAGGTACACGCCGGCGATGGGGTGGTCTGGCTGCACCGGGAGGCCCCCGAGCACCGGATGGTCTCGCCTCCGACCATCCGGCACGGTCACCGCCTCGCTCGCCATCCTCGTCGACGACGTGGACGCCCACCACGCCCGCGTGGCCGCGACGGCGCCGCGATCGACTACGAGCCGACCGACATGCCCTACGGCGTCCGCGAATACAGCGTGCGCGATCCCGAGGGCCACCTCTGGTCGTTCCAAACACCGCTCGCCGAGACCGACGAACAGGAGACCCCGTGACCCAGCTGACTCCCTACCTCTGCGTCGCCGACGCACGAGCCGCCATCGAGTGGTACGTCGCCGCGCTGGGCGCCGAGGTCACCTACGAGCCGATCGTCATGGACGACGGCCGGGTGGGCCACTGCGAGCTGGCGATTGGCGAGGCGCATTGGATGATGTCCGACCAATTCGACTCGGCTGGGGTAGCTGCCCCCGACCCGGCCCGCGGGTCGGCGGTGTCGCTGCACCTCACAGTCGCCGACGTCGACGTGGCAGCCTCCCGTGTCGTCGCGACCGGTACGGCGATGACGCGCGGCCCCAAGGACAGTCCACCCGCCGGGCGGGTGGCGGTCTTCGTCGATCCGTTCGGTCACCGGTGGTTCCTGAACCAGCCGGCCGAGGGCTGACTCAGGGCACCCTCGGCCCAGCGAGTCAGCCCTGGCCGTCAGTGCCTCCCTACGCGCCCGTCGCCCGGCGACCACGAGCAGAAGGTCCAGGTCGACGGTGACGGGTCAGGCCCAGGATGTCGTCCTGACTCGCTGATTCCTGCAGCCAAGCACGGCGCCGCACAGCCGGTCGCGTCCCGCGCGACCATCCTGACCGGAGCGCGTCCCGCGCGACCCTCCTGCTGTGGCTACGAACTTGAGAGACACGTCCCAGCAGCGCTCAGCCCAAGGAGGCCGGGCAGCCGTTCTCCAACGTTGGGGAACAGCGAGTCGCAACTGAGCGCGGCAGTGTAGGCGCCCATTACTGCGCATCCGTCTTACTGCGCATCCGTCGTACGCACTATCCAGGCCCAGCCGCAGCAACCCGAGCTCGCGGGCGACCACAGCAACCGTCCGGCCGGTGTTGATCACCAACTTCACGGCCTCGTCCTTGTACTCCGAACTGAACTCCCGACGCTGTCCTCCCATGATGCAGATCCTCTCTTGCGAGGTGTCCACCATCAGGGGTCAAGGCCAGCGGCACGGGCAGGGGCGGTTGCCTTCACCGGGACCGTGCGCGCACCCGTGATGCCGAACAGAAAGGTTGGGAGGCTCTTCCCCGTTGCCTAGGATTGGCGAGACCACGACTGCCGCACCCGGTTCTCTGGAACCATTGGGGGTCACGTCTGGCGGTGTCCCGGGGACCGCGCCCAATGGGAGTGAAGAATGCGCGTGGACCAGTTGCTGGATGTGCTTTTCAATGCCGGGGTCGTGGCCTCGGTCGTCGCGACTGTGTTGTCCCTGGGCATGAGCTTCACGGTGAGACAGCTAGTCGCGCCCCTGAACCGCGTCGGCCTGGTCGTGACGATGGTGGTACTGAACGCCGTCGTGATCCCCGCGGGCGCGTGGGGTATCGCCAAGCTGTCACCGATTTCCGACGCCTATGTTCCCGGTCTCATCCTGGCCACGCTCGGTTCCGGCAGCGCAGCCTCTCTCAAGGCCGCCCAGTTGGCGAAGGGAGCCGACCTGCCCCTAGCCGTGTCCATCGTCGTGGTTCTTCAGCTGGTCAACATCGTTGCCGTTCCGTTGTGGGCAGGGCAGGTAGTCTCGGGTGCCTCAATCAGCGCCTGGGACATCGTCAAGAGTCTGCTGGCCCTAGTCCTGGTGCCGCTGGTGGTTGGACTCGTACTTCGCGCCCGATTCTCCACCTACGCGCCCGCGTGGCGGGCTGGGCTCATCAAGGCGGCCAACCTCACTCTCGCCATTGCGATCGTCGCCGGAATCGCCTTGAACTGGACCACGATCAAGTCGATGTTCGGTTCTGGGGTCATCTTGACCTCGATCGTGATCGTGATCTTCGCGGGTGTGCTGGGTGTGCTCCCTGGCCTGACGCTCGGTCGCAGAAACTCCGGGGTCAGCACCACCACTGGCCTGGTCTCGACCCAGCGGTTCGGCTCCCTCGGTCTGATCGTTATCGGCTCGCAACTCGGAGGCGACCCCACCTACCTGGGGCCAGCCATCACGTTCGCCCTCATCGACTTCGTACTCCCCATGGCTCTGGCCGTGGGGCTGGGACGGCGTGCCGGCGCACCGGCAACGCATCCGCAAGCCCCCGACATCACAACGGACGGATCGGCGTGACCATAACCCCTTGGGCGCGGAGCGCACCCGCGAGTTGATGGCCAAGCCTTGCCGGCCCATTGACGCGGTCGGAAGCGAACTCGCCGGTTTCCGATGAGGGCCTACCCGCCGCCTCGGTCCAACGGTCCGTGACCCAGTTGCGCGCCAAGCACGGCCGCGGCTCCAACCACCCGCTGCGGATGACGCGGTCAGCGAGCAAAGTCGGCACCGTGGGCGGCACGAGCGCTCCAAGAGCTGAAGGTGACCGCGATGACGAATTGGGTGTATGAGGTCCAGGTCCTCGGCACGCTGAGTGAGACGGCTCTCGCTCGTATCGACGCTGAGGTCGGAAACGTGCTCGTCACCTCGGAGCCGATCAGCACGGTGATCCGGGGCATTGTTGCGGACCAGAGTGCGTTGGTCGGGATGCTGGACCTGATGCATGCCCTTGGTCTTGAGGTCTGCGGGCTACGACGCGTCACCGACCTAGACAGCGACGCCAATATTGGTGGCTCGGCTGAGCCGGGATCCGGGGTGCGTGCGAGATGAGGTACGAAGCTCGCATCGCTCATGAGATCGGCCCCGCCGCACGCTCCACCCTCCGGTGCACACATGGGCCGCGTCGCCTCCAAAGCACCCGACTGACGATCACGTGTCGAGAGCCAGTACCCATCGTGGAGCTCGTGCACCTGTTGGCTCGACTAGGCGCCGAGATCGAGGAGATCCACCTTCGCGTGAACGGATCGAACCCATGACATCACGCGAGTACCACTCATCCACGCCACCACAAGAAGCGCCACGTTCGAAAGTCAACGCACGTCTTCAGGCATGACGTCAACCAATGGAAGGAAGCACTCATGACAGAAGCATCCCTCGACGAGCTCGGCCCCGTGGACTACGTAATCGTCGAATTTCCAGCAAACACCTCCCGATTCACCGGCGAAATGGCGGATGAACTGCTGGCCCTGGTCAAGGCGGGGACCATTCGTGTGATCGACCTGATCATCCTCGCCAAGGATGCCGACGGAGCGATCGACGCAATGGAACTCTCCGACCTCGACGAGCTCGGAGACCTACAGCTACTCGAGACAGAACTCGCCGAACTGCTGGCCGAGGACGACGTCGTTAACCTTGCCGCTGCGATGGACCCCAGCAGCACGGCCGGCGTGATCGTCTACGAGAACCTGTGGGCCGCGCCCTTCGCATCGGCAGCACGTCGCGCCGGCGGACAGTTGATCGCCAACGGGCGCATACCCATCCAAGCCATCATTGCCGCCATCGAGGCGGACGAGACACTCGAGACCCAAGGAGAATGACATGCCACTCAGGGCAGCACGTGCAGGGCGGCGAGGAGTCGTGGGCGCTCCGGTAGCCAAGGCAGCCGTTGTCACCAGAGCTGTGACCCCCGGCCCATCGCCGGTGGCCAAAGCGGCCGTCGTCGGTGCCGCAGTCACTCCTGGGCGACGTCGCCGCCGGATCTGACCCCAGGCGCAACCATGACACAGGGAAGGGAGAGCTAGCTGAGCGCTGAACTGCGCGAGCCCAGAAGTGTCTCCCATCTGAGCCCCGGGAGCGAGTGGCGAGCGGGAGGCGGCGCGCCACGCGACCCTCCTTCCATTCACGGAGGATGGAAGCCTCCCGAGGCCGGCCGGACCCCGTCTCTCGCTGTTCGAGGAACAGAGCGTGAGCCGTGTGCCCGAGCTGGTCCCTATCCGCTATGGGCGGATGCTCGTCTCAACGTTCACCTTCCACCGCGGTGCAGCGCTGATCATGGCGGCAGACCTGGCCGCCTCCCCCTGCGTGTCAGGGGTTGACCACCCAGATCTGCGGTGATGCGCATCTGTCGAGCTTCGGTGCGTTCGCCTCACCCGAGCGCCGGGCAATGTTCGACGTCAATGACTTCGACGAGACCCTTCCTGGACCGTACAGGAGTGGGACGTGAAGAGGCTCGCGGCGACCCGGGTTCCGCAGTTGATGGGCACATGAGCCCCTCCTGAACGGCGTTTGCCCACCCGAGTTGGGTCATTCGGTTTAGTGCCTTGGGGTCGGTCCCTGCAGTGCGCCGAGGATGGCCTTCTCGTCGGAGTCGAGTGCGGGTGGGATCGTGGTGATCACGCCGTTGATCTCGACTGTGGCCGAGCGCAGTGGCTTCAGGGCCCGCAGGACTCGGCGTAGCGATAGTCCGGTCCGGTTCTGGATCTCGCGGCTGACGGCGAGCGCGGTGAACACGATGGTTAGGTGGGCCTCGATCGCGTCGCGGGTGCGGGCGAACATGGGCCGGGCGCGTAGGTCGGTCTTGGACATTCGGAAGGACTGCTCGACGTGCCACAGGTCGTGGTAGCTGGCGATGACCTCGCCGGCGGGCATCACGTCAGCAGCGATGTTGGTGACGTAGCCCTTGAGCCCGACCAGGCGGCGTGCCCTGGTAAGCGACGCCTCGTCGAGGGTCTTGGTGCCGTTGCTGGTCTTGACGAACCGTGGCGTGCGAGCGCTCTTCTCGCCGGCGATGACTTCCTTGGCGCGGTTCTCCTGCAGGGTCAGCGTCTTGGTGTCTCGGATCGCTCTCTTCGACGAGTACGCCCACACCGCCCGCCACGACCCGGGATGCTGTTCGGGGTCCCAGACCGGTTCGGCCTTGAGGTTGAGGTTGTTCTCGACAACCCGGCTGTTCTTCGGGGTGATCGTGTCGATGACCTGCCCGTCACGGAACGCGTCACCGTGCCAGCAGAAGTGCGAGGCCAGGTCGATGGGCGCCTTGGTCACCCGCGATCCGACGATGAACCGCAACCGGGCTTCGTCGAACTCACGCAGGTTCGAGGCCGAGAGCATCCCGGCATCGGCGACGACGACCATGTCGGCCAGACCGTGGCGCTGCGCGAACTGCTTGACGATCGGGATGATCGTGGCGGTCTCGGCCTTGTTGCCCTGGTAGCAGCCGACCTCGAGCGGGAAGCCTCGCCGGTCGACGAGCAGCCCGACCACGATCTGTGGGTCGACTCGTCGCTCCTTGGAGTAACCGACCTTGCGCAGCCCACCTGCGCCGTGGTCTTCCTTCTCAGCCTCGAAGTAGAGCGTGGTCACGTCGTAGAGCACGAGGCTGACATCGCCATGGGTCAGGGCGTGGTCGAAGCAGGCCTTGGCGATCTGGTCGCGATAGGTGCCGGCGTGCGCGCGCCGCAGGGTGCGTTTGCGGGTCGAGAGGCTCGCCGAAACTCTGCCCATCTCTGCCAGGACCCGGTCGACGTCGAGCAGGCTGGTCGGCTCGATCACGCGGGCGATCACCAGGTCACGGAAGCCCTCGTCGCCCACGACGTCGAACCCGAGACTGGAGTAGACACCGGCCAGCGCGTCGTAGAGCAGCCCGGAGGAGGTCTTGAGTACCCGTGGCCGCGGCACCATCACCCGCGACGGCGGTGAGGCATCGGCGCCGGCGAACAGCCCCGCCTGCGTCGAGGGCGGGACCATCGTGGCCTTCGGGACTGCGGGGGTGATCCCGAGATCGAGCATCCCTTGCTCATCATCGGCCAGCAGCCGATGAGCTTCATCGACGAGCAGCCCGAGCTCGGCCTCGTCACGCGCTGAGCCGACGTGACGAACGATCCGACGCCGACCGTGCACCGACTCAGCGATCTGCACCGCGGTGGCCCCTGAGGCCGTGCGAACTCTGCGAACCCAGGCCACCAGCAGACCCTACTGACCGAGAATTAGTGCCTTGGCAGCGCACTAAGCAGATGCATCGTCGCAGGTCAGCGCGATCCCGCCCCGGAAACTGGGCTCGCCTGACCCAAGTCAGGCCCGAGCGCCGGGCAATGTTCGACGTCAATGACTTCGACGAGACCCTTCCTGGACCGTACAGGAGTGGGACGTGAAGAGGCTCGCGGCGACCCGGGTTCCGCAGTTGATGGGCACATGAGCCCCTCCTGAACGGCGTTTGCCCAGGTCAGCGCGTTGCGGGCCTCTGGGAACCCTCGAAATGCGTGGGCACACGACTTGTCGTGTCGGGCTTGATCCTGCCGCTCGGGGGCGGTCGAGTGGTGGGCATGTACCTGCGGACCACCCAACGGCGGAACAAGGACGGCAGCGTGGTCCGCTACGTCCAGCTCGCGCACAACCGTCGCGTCGACGGCGTCACGCAAGCGGAGGTGCTGCTCAACCTCGGCCGCGAGAACGGCCTGGATCGCGACGGCCTGGCGAGGCTGGTGGCCTCGATCAACCGGTACCTCGGCGAACCCGCACCCACCGCCGTGCCGGCCGACGTCGCGGTGCTGGCCGGCGACGGCCTCAGGGTGACCGAGTCCCGGCAGATGGGCACCGCCCACCTCCTCGACGCCCTCTGGCGGCAGCTCGGCGTCGACACCGCGCTGCGGAAGGTGCTGGGGCCGCGGAGGTTCAGCACCGACGTCGAACGTGTGCTGTTCGCGCTGGTCGCGAACCGGGCGATCGACCCGATCTCCAAGTTCGCTGCGGCGGAGTGGGTCACCCACGACGTCGCGATCCCCGGCCTGGAGACGATGGATGAGGACCAGGCGTACCGGGCGATGGACCTCCTCGTCGAGGCCGACGCCCAAGCCGGGGTGCAGGAGGCGGTGTTCTTCGCCGTCGCCGACCTCTTGAACCTGGAGGTCGACGTGCTGCTGTTCGACACCACCTCCACCTACTTCGAACGCGACACCGAGGAGGAAGGTGACGATGCGTTCCGCAAGTACGGCCACTCCAAGGACCACCGCACCGACCTGCCCCAGATCGTGATCGGGCTGGCCGTCACCAAGGAAGGCATCCCGGTGCGGTGCTGGTGCTGGCCCGGGAACACCAACGACCAGTCTGTGCTGCCCGAGGTCAAGGACGGCATGCGGGACTGGCGTCTGGGCCGGGTTGTCACCGTCGTGGACCGTGGCTTCTCCTCGACCTCGAACCTGGACTACCTGCGCCGGGCCGGCGGGCACTTCATCGCCGGGGAACGGATGCGGTCCGGGGCGCCCCTGGTCGAACAGGCCCTATCCAGGCAGGGCCGCTACGCCCAGGTCCGCGACAACCTCCGCGTCAAGGAGGTCCGCCTCGACGCCGCACCCGACCGCCGGTGGGTGATCTGCCACAACCCCGACGAAGCCGAGCGCCAGAGGGCACTACGTGAACCGCCCTGGATCCGCTGGAGGGTGGTTGTTTAGGCGGCTCCCGGGGTGGGGGCTGCCTTCGTAGCCTGCCGGTGCAGCTGCTCGAACTCAATGGGTGGTAGGTAGCCGATCGAGGAGTGCAAGCGGCTGGTGTTGTACCAGTGGACCCAACGGGCGACTTGCCATTCCACGGCGGCGCGGTCGGCCCAGGTGGGTCCGCCGTCGTCGATGGCTTCGGTCTTGAACAGCCCGATGGTCGACTCGCACAGCGCGTTGTCCAGTGCTTATCCGGCTAATCAGGGTTGGGATGGCTCGTTGGCCGGTTAACGGTCTCAGGGCTTCGGGGTCTCCAGCTTGCGGAGTTGTTCCTCGTGGCGTCGTACTCGCGCAGCGAGGGCGTCGATGGTGGCTTTGAGGGTGTCGATCTCTTCGGTGAGTCCGGCGAGGGTGCCGCCGGTGAGGGTGCGGCGGCGGTGTTCCTCGACGACGGCTCGGATGGCGGGGTCGCGGTAGAGGGTGGTGCGGCCCAGGCCGGTGGCTGTGGCGACGGCGGTGAAGGTGACGTCGTGGCCGTCGTGACGCAGTTCGGTGCAGGCGCGTTCGACTCGGTTGAGGGTGTTGGCGTTGGTCATCCTGCTTGGGCCTTGTCGATGAGGGTGTCGAGTTGGGCGATGAGTCGCTGGTGTCGTTCGGCCTCGGCGATCCAGCCTCGCTGCTCGGCGTCACGGGCCAGTGCGTCGGCGTCGACGCGTTGGGCGGCCAGGACTGGCAGGGAGCTGGGTTCGGTGTGGAAGCTGGGGCAGTGCTCGCAGATGTTGGCGTAGGTGCAGGCGCCTTGGGCTGGTGCACGCAGACAGAACCCGCCGGCGAGTCGGGACTTCAGCAGTGGGGTGTCCTTCCAGTCCTTGCCGCCGGTGATGTCGGTCAGCGGCAGGCTGGTCCGGCCGGGAGCCGGGGTGCGGGCCTGGGTCTTGGCCAGGTCGAGGGCTCGTTCGTATTCGGTGCGGACGGTGTTATCGAAGAGCCGCCCGTAGCGCAGGCTCATCTCGGCCGAGGCGTGTCCGAGCAGCGCCATCAGTGACTGCAACGAGACTCCGGCGTTGACCAGGGCGGTGGCGTAGGTGTGCCGCAGCTGGTGCGGAGTGATGTGCTCCAGCCCGGCAAGATCAGCGGCTCTGTCGAGTTCGGCGCGGACGGCGCCTTGTCCCAGGCGTCGGCCATGGTGGGTGAACAGGAATTGGGCCGGGCGTCGGTGGCGAGGGTGCGGCAGCGGTCGTCCGTGGTCACGCAGTTCGGTGATGCGGTCGACCAGGTCGAGGATGTCGGCGTCGATGGGGATCATCCGTTCGGTGTCCATCTTCCCCAAGGGCACTTTGAGCCAGCTGCCGCCGTCGGGGATCTCGTGCACGCAGTCGAGTTCGAGGTCGAGCAGTTCCCCGATCCGCAGCCCGCAGGAGCGTTGCAGCCGTAGGGCGGCAGCGGCCAGCTCGTTGCCGGGCTGTTCGGTCAATGCTGCGGTGAGTCGGCGGTCGACGTCGACGGGTAGGTAGCGGGGCAGGACCTGCGGCAGTTTGGGCACGTCGTCGCGAAAGATGAGCTTGCGTGCCGGTGCCTCGGTCCAGCCCCACTCGGTGACGTCGGTGAGGAAGCACTTCACGGCAAGCACATGGCGGGACCGGTCGCCGACGGTGATCGGCTCACCATCCTTGCTGTTCACGGCATCGACGAGACTGGTCAGGTAGGGCTCGATATGCCGGCGCCGATCCAACTCGGCGATCGAGTCCAGGTCTGGATCGATGTCGGCCAGGAACTCGCCGAAGTGCTTGAGCCGGGTCGCCATCCCGGTGACCGTCTTGGGCGCACACGTCGCTGTCTTGCGTTCCAGGTAGGAGACCATCGCATCCCGGACCGACGGGGTCAGCTCGGTCAGTCGTTCGGCGAACGGGACCGGACCACCCGAGCGGGGCAGTTCATCGACGATGCCGAGGTGGAATAACACCCGTTGGGTGTTGCTCACCGCGGACAGGTAGTGGTGGTGGCCCTTGCCGGTCCGCTCTTGCCTGATCCGGCAGGCGGCCCGGAACTCTTCGAGATCCTCGAGCCGCAGTTGGTCCTGGCGTCTGCCGGTCTGGATGAGTAGCCGGGCCGGGACCTGGGAGCCGGTGGCGAACCGGACCCGGTCGGTGAAGCCCAGCTCGGCCGCCGCGGTCATGAACGCATCCAGGTCGCCGGCCAGTGGGGAGTTCTTGATCTCTCGCCAGAACGTGGAGAGTTTGCGTTCCAGCAGATAGTCATAGCCCGGCGCCAGGCCGCGGTGCAGCATCAGCCAGGTGATGATCGGCCGGGTCGCGCTGTTCGCCGACAACCGGACCTCCAGCGGCTCGGCCGCCCACCCTCGCGGGTCGGGCCAACGGGCGAAGAACACCCGCGCAGCCCGCGAATAGGCCACGTTGCCGCGTCCGGTCTCTCGCAGGTAGCCCAAGTAGTCGGCTTCGAGGTCACCACCGCGGCCGCGGTCCGAGTCAGGGTTGGGAGCGGATGCGAGCGCGTGCGGCATCGAACTCTGCTTTCACGTGGGCCGGAGCCAGGTGGATGTAGCGGGAGGTGGTGTCGACATGGGCGTGACCGAGCAGCGCCTGCATCACCGCCAGATCCACGCCGGCCTCGGCCAGTGCGGTCCCGAACGTGTGCCGCAGTGCGTGTGGATGCCCACCGGTGATTCCGGTCAGGTCGCGGTGGTAGCGGAAGATGGTGCGCAGCCCGGCCGGACTCAGCGGCTGGCCACGGTTGGGGCCCTTGGCCACCAAGAACAACCGGTCCGAGTCGGATTCGGGGCGCTCGGCCAGCAGGTAGACCTGGATCACCGAGGCGACGTCGGCGTCGAGCGGGACCCGTCGTTCGCGCTGGCCCTTGCCGATCACCTTCAGCCAGCGGCCGCCGATGTCGACGTCGGCGACATCAAGGGCGAGCACCTCGGAGGAGCGCAGTCCGCAGTACAACATCAACCCCGCGATCGCCCGGTCACGCCAGGTGCGGAAGCTCGCGAGCAGTTCCGCGGCGTCGGTCTGCGAGAGCGCCACCGGGAGCCGGCTTGGCTCGCGCAGCCGCAGCGTAGACCGATTCTTGGGTCGTCGGGCGGTGTGAGCGAGCATCCCGGTGCGCTCGCCGGCGACTCGCCAGCGTGCCTCCCGGCCCTTGGGCACCGGGTTCGCCAACTCCGGGTCGCGCATCGCCGCGAAGGCGAACAGGCCCGAGATCGCGGCCAGCCGACGATTGATCGTCGTGACCGCGTACTGGTCCGTCCGGCGCCCCGAGGACATCTTGACCACATTCGGCCCCGGACGCCCGGGAACCTTGGCTTCCCGACAGGCCCCCAGGAACCGCAACAGGACCTCGGTGCTGACCTCCTCCAGCGGCTGCTCCTCGACGAGGAGCCAACGGCAAAACGCGAGCAGGTCATAGCCGTAGGCGCGCACCGTCTTGGGCGAGTAGTTCCGGTCCAGAAGGTGTGCCAGATACTCATCGACCAGGACGAACCGCGTAGCACCCTCGCCGGCCAACACCCAGGCGCCGTCGCGCTCCTCGAGCCGAAGCTCCCGGTCACTAGTCACGAGAACAGATGTACCAACAGTGACCACCAGGCAGCCCGCAACCGACGCAGCACGGCGTGTCGCTGACCTGCACAGATGCAAGTA
>CAWDDN010000043.1:0-37648 GCA_963801135.1 uncultured Actinomycetota bacterium
AAGCGCTCGGGACCGCTGCACGAACGGGTGACAGGTTCGGTCGGGCTGCCTAGGACGAGTCGTGATCCCGGGAGGGCACGAGCTCACCTCTGCGGGGTAGGGGGGAAACTCGGCATCCTGCCGACGACCTGTCCGAGTCCATCCGAGGCGCTCGTAGAAGCCAAGCGCGCGGCTGTTCTCCTCGAGGCACCACAGCCGCTGTATCGGCGCACGACCCAGAGCCCAGTCCATCGTGTCCTTCGCAAGGCCAGTACCCCACAGGTCAGGTCGGACGGCGAGGTGGCGTAGCAGGTCGGAGTCGAACGCCACGAACGAGGTCAGCCCGTCGGCGTCTTCCGAGACACCCACACACACCGACGGGTCGTGCAAGAGGTCGAGCCATCGGTCTCGTACATCGTCGGTGGGGTAGGGGTGCTGCTCAGGCGGGAAGATGTGTATGGGCCATGGAGTTCGGTGGTTTCGAGGGGGGTACGAACGTCATGTGGGGACGAGGTCGGGAGGGCCGTGGCCGTGCTGGTCGTCCTGGAAGGTCAGAGGGGAGATCGGGGGAGATGCGTCTCGGCCGGTGAGTCAGGCGGTCACGGGTGTCCCGTGGGCGCGCATCCGTGGGCGTACCGAGGGTGGAAAGGCATACCAGGAAGGAGCGGGACCAGTGAGCAGCATGCGCGGGACGGGAAACCGGAAGGGAGCCGGCACGTCAGAAGGGAAGGGGTCGGCGCGGTTGGCCGCGCGCCGGGCAGCCACCGATGCGCAGGCAAAGATCCGACGGCGGCAGGCCGCGCGGGAAAAGCGGCTGGCTGGGTTGGCGGTCGAGGTCATCGCCGCGCTCGCGGAACGCGACCGGCTGGCGGCCATCTACGAGGAGCGGGCCGGGGAGGCCCTGCCGAGGATGACCGAGGTCGAAGGGCTCAGCGTGGCCGACGCGGTCGAGTGGTGCGCATGCGCTGTGACGTCGAGCGAGGCCAGACGGCTGCGCCGGCTTGTGAACTCGACGGGTCTCCGCTCCGGTGAGGTTCATGGTGACGACGACACTGTGCAGGACTCCGTGCAGGACACCCTGCACGAGGCCGGCGCGACTGACACCGCCGGCGCCGAGGGCGCCGTGGACGGTCGTGCAGCGGCAGACGGAGCCGTGGTCGACGAGACGGCCGGGACCGGCATACGGCCCGAGCAGGGTCGGGCCGGGCGCGGCACGTGAGGTGGTCCCACGCCGAGGTCAGGCGCGGAGGTCTGGCATCGCGTGGGGGGTCCTCGGGTCCGCCGGAGCTGGGACGAGGTCGCGCGTGGTGTGGTTGTCAGCGACGAGGGGGCCGGCAGGGTGCGCCAGACGGTGACCAGCACACCCAGCCTGTGTGCCGTGGCTGCAACCAGGCGACCACCGCAGGTGACGGACGCCCGTGGTTGGGCACGACCTGAGGCGCAGGGGAGTGGACGCGGAGCGTCCGTTTCTCCGAGCGGCGCGGCGCGGCATACTCCCGATGCGAAGGGACCTCAGCGGCGCCGACCGGCGTCCTTTGACACGCCCAACGCAGGGGGCTCATGTCGGCGTTCCATCGTGCCGCCCGCCAGGGGCTGCCGTCCTCCTGGGAGATGTGCCCGGATGAAGTGCTCGGGTTCGAGCTCGTCGAGCGGGACCCTGACGTAGCGCTCCCCGTCGCGGAAGGACTCGTCCACCTCGGTGATGTCCTCGGGGACGCGAACCTCGACGGCCGCGTCGCCGTAGTGTAGGGCGCCGGCGGCGTGGCCGTGCCGGCGGGTGGAGAAGAACGCGTACGGCAGCTCGACCGGTGCCGCGGATAGCATCCGGCGCTCGCTCATGATGCGGACCGCGGCGGCGGGGGTGGTGTGGTGGTAGAGGGTTAGTTCACGGGTCATGCCTGCGGTACGCCGCGCCGGGGCGCGGTGAGTGGCCAGGAGAAGTCGGGTGGCCGTGACTCGCGCGCCATGGTCGGTGACGCTGTCGTGAGTCTGCGCGATACTCACGACCCCTGTCCGCGCGCGTGCCGGAGGCATGGATGCCGCGGCCGTGCGCTCTAGGTGCGCTCTAGGTGACGTCTTTCGAGGAGGACTGTGCCGTGGAGATGAGCGACGACACTGATGACACCGTGACGGGTTCGCGACGGTTCATCAGGTTGCGCGACGTCGCCGAGGAGCTCGCGATCTCGCTCCCGATGGTCCGCGACATGGTCCGGACCGGGGAGCTGCCCGCTGTCAGGATCGGTGGCCGCGCCTCGTGGCGGTCGAACGCTCGGTCCTCGAGAGGTTCATTGCCGGCATGTATGCCGATGCGCGCGACTTCGTCGACACCCACCCCCTCAGCCAGTCCCGGGCCCGCAACCGCGAGGGCACCTCTCGCCGGGGCGGACGACCGGACCCGTCCCGCTGAGATCGGCTGAACGACCACGCTGCGGGGTCGGGGCCAACGTCCTCTGCGCGCTATGGCCTGGTCAACGGGCGTCTCGGGTCAGCGCCAGACGCCCCCCCACCGGGTGACCGTTGCGGGTCCGGGCCCGTGGGGGCGTGCGCGGTGAGGGCGTGGACGCGGTCGAGCTCGGCCCGGGAGCGGGCGCTGGGACGGAGCACGTCGGCGAGAGCGGGCCCGAGCCCCGCCTCGCGGACGGCGGTGTCCCCGATGTCGTCCAGCAGGGCGAACCAGTTCCGCTCCCACCGGGGAATCCTGTAGGACAGCGCGACCACGACCGCCACGGCCGCGGCCACGTACGGGTATCCGCCGTCGACGGCCTGGTAGACAGCGATGCCGCCGACAATGACGCGGAAGCGCCACGCTACCCCCGCCAGCGGCAGTGCCGTGATGGCGGCGATGACCGGGTGGGCGACCGCGCGGGCCACCTGGTAGGGGATGGTCCAGAACGCCAGCGCCAGGTCGCACCGCGTCAGGCCCGCCGCCGTCGGCGCGGCGGCGTGCAGCATCACCGCGGCTGCCTGCTCGGGGGTCACTCGCCCGACCCGCGCGGCCGCGACGAGCCCGCTGGAGACCAGCAGGGTGCGCCGGCCGACGCCCTCGGCCCTGACGGGCGCGACCCAGTCCCGGACCCGGACGGTGACCGTGCGCGCGCCGACCCCGCGCCCGGCCAGCAGCGGCACCGCCGGCGCGAGCACGGCCGCCTCCTCCAGACTCGGCCGACGCCCCAAGTACAGAACCCGGACCGCGGCCGACTCGCACGCTCCGGTCACGAGCAGCAGGGTGACGACCGGGCCGAGCATGAACCCCGCCACGTATGGCGGCGGGAGGAGCGACCCGACCGTGATGGTGAGCCAGGTGCTGATGAGGACACCCGGGGTGTACGCGAGCAGCTTCACGAGCAAGGGCCAGCGACGCACCATGATCCCCTCCCTTGGCCGCGAGCCCGAAGATTCTCACCTCGTGGTGTCCTCCGACGCGCGTGTCGGCGGCGTTCGTCCGGTGAGGCCAGTGTCGTCCACCCCAGCCACACGCCGCAGAACTTATCCACAGGGGCATCCACAGACGTCAACGAGGGATGCGAGAGGCGTGGTCTCGTGGGGGTCGACGACCAGGCCCCACGCCACCCGGAGGAAGGAGACCAACCGTGACATCCGCAACGCGGGCCATGCGCCGGGAAGGGGAGGATGCCCTGGCCGGCGTGGTGCGGCTGCTCGGCCGGGTCGGCGACCTGGCGCTCGACCCGGACGCCATCCGGCGCGACCCGGCGCTGCCGTGCCTCGGGCTGGGAGCGGACCTGGCCGCTTCGCAGGCCCTTGCGTTGCTGCCGCCGGACGCGCCCGTGGACGACCCGGTGCCGCCCCAGACCGACCCGGTCGAGCTGCTCCGAGCAGCCGACGCCCTCACCCGCACCCTGCCGATCGAGGCGTTCCCGGCCGGCGCCTCCCAGGTCATCGGCGCGATCAGCGACCTGCTCGCCGAGCACACCCGATGACCCGGCCCGCTAGCCGCGCAGGCACCCGGTCACGCGCCCGGTCAGGCGGCCGGTCAGGCAGCCGGGACCGGAGGAGCGTGGGGGAGTTGCTCGCCGACGCGGACCGGACGGCACGGCAGATCCTGTACGACGTCGACGTCCTGGACGGGCGGGCGATGGTGCGCACCTGGCCAGAGGTCGTCGAGGCCGCCGGCGACGCACGGCGGGCGCTGCCGTCCACCGCGGGACGCGACCCGCTCGCCGAGCAGCGGCCGCCCGACCTGGACGACGTGCTCATGGACCGGCTGCAGGGCATGACCACGACCCTGACCCGCGGCATACGCGCCACGCACTGGCCAGGCGACGGGCCGCACGACGAGCAGCTGCTTCAGATCGCGGAGAACCTCACCCGGGCCGCCGACCTCCTCGCCCGTCACCGCGTGGACCGGCAGCCGATGCGGGCCGAGGTGCGCGCCGACCTGGACGCGGCCAAGGCCCGCCTGATGCACACCCTGTACGTCGCCGCGCACGGCGTGAGCGTGGTCCTCGGACGCGATGCGCGCCACGTGGAGGGGTTGCTCCGCGCGAAGTCGCACATCCCACCCGGGCACTCGCTCACCGGCACGCGTGGGGTCCGGGAGCGGGTGGCCGCGTTCGAGCAGCTCGCCGGCTCCTACGTGGCCCACACTCACCCGCGAGCCTTGAGCGGCATCCACCGGGAGGACCCGGACGTCGACCGGCTCGCCCAGGCCCTGGCGAGGTGGGACGTGCATGCCCACCGTGCCCTCGCCACGGGCGGTACCGCCGCCACCCTCGCCCAGGTCACCGCCACCGAAGCGGTCATCGTCTTCCATGCCCAGGGCCTGCTGCGGGCCGCCGCCCACACCGGGCGGATCGACCGAGGCCACTTCGAGCAGCGGCTTGCCCCTGCCCTGGAGGCCGCTCACGAGCACTGGCTGGAGGTAGCGGCCGCGTGGCGGGGCCTCGTCCCGCCCAGCGCCCGACGCTTCCCTCCACCTCTGGAACAGGCCGCCCATGAGGCCCGCGCGGCACTCCACGAGATCCTCCACGGCCACGCCACGCTCGCCACACCAGAGGTGGTCGCAGCTCGGACCGACCTGGCGCGCACCGCCCAGACCATCCACCTGGCCATCACTGCCTCCGCGGACCTCGCCCACGCCACCCGGGGCCTCGTAGCCTCCGAGCACCTGACCGTGGCCGCGCGCGCCGCGCAGGCCGTCGTGAACGACGTGCAGGCCCACCCCACACCGTCCACGCCGCGCACGGACGCCGCTGTCGTCTCCCCGGCCCAGCACGCCCGCAACGATCCCATCGCCATCCCCGACATCGTCCGTGACCACCTCCTCGTCCACCACGACCGCGTTGTCGCGGCCACGGCGGCGGCGGTGAGCGCGGCCGCGATCCTCCACGGTCGGATCCCAGACACTCCCTCGGCCACCCCGCGACGCACCGGACGGACGACAGAGAATCACTCAGCTCCCCGGCTCGAGACGCACCGACCCGGGCCGCCGCGAGGACGATGAGCGACGCTGTGCTCAACGTCCGCGACGGACAGCGACTCGCCTCGACAGCGCGGTGATCGGACCCACCGACAGATGCGGGCAGCGGGTCGCCACAGCGTGCCCACGACACCCATTCAAGACCGCGTCACAGCGCCCAGATAGGGCTATGGGTTCGGCAGCTCTGTGGCGTATCCGTGGAGCGTCTCCGTCCCGGACCTTCTCCGGACGGCTCAAACGGGACGGCGGGTCGCCCTTGGCGCCTCTGGCTGAGCGGCATCACCGGTCTGAGTTCTTCTTGCAGAAGCCCGGACATGCCACGACTCGAACGGGTGGCTGCCCCTTCGTCCCACGTGTCTGCCCGTGCGAGTGTGCCGCTGCGCGTGACGAGCAGCCTGTGGCCGGCGGGAACGAAACGAGGTCCCGGCCGCGACAATGAGGTTATGAGCACCCTTCCGGACGTAACGGACGCGGCGCTGGTCGCGGCCATCGCGGAGGGTGATTCCGGCGCGCTGCGGGGGCTCTACGTACGGCACGGCGCCTGGCTGCACGCGCGGCTCATGCGCCGCTGCAACGATCCCGAGGTCGTCGTCGAGGTTGTGCAGGACACCTTCGTGGCGCTCTGGAAGGACGCGCGGAGTTTCCGGCACGAGGGCGAGGTCGGCGCGTGGCTGTGGGGTATCGCATTCCGTCGGATGGTCTCGCGGCTCCGGTCGCGTCGCGACGTGGTTCTCCTCCCGGAGTGGGACATGGCGCCGTCGCCGGAGCAGGTGCTGCCCTCCGCAGAGGACCAGGTGTTGCTCGGGGTCGAGTACGGCGACCTGGCAACGGCACTGCGGCGGCTGTCTCCGGAGTTGCGTTCGGTGGTGCAGGCGGTCGTGCTCGACGGCCTGACGGCAAAGGAGGCCGGGCGCCTGCTCGGCGTCCGTGAGAACACCGTGAGGACCAGGCTCCACCGTGCCAAGGCGCAGCTGAGGGCTTCCCTCACCGAACCCCAGGAGGGATTGGGATGACCACCAGGGCCCAGGGCTGTCACGCCGACCCGGCGCTGCTGTCGAGCTACCTCGCCGGCGCCCTCGACGCCGTGACTGGCGCGTCGGTCGAACAGCACGTCGACCGCTGCCAGAGCTGCCGGACCGCCGTCGCCGAGCTCCTCGAGCCGGATCTGACCCAGCGCACCTGGGCTGGCATCCGTGACGCGGTGGAGCGCCCGCCGCTCCCCTCCGTCCTCAGGCTCGCCCGACGGCTCGGGCTCTCGGAGCCCACCGCAGTGCTGCTGGCCGGAGCGGCGTCGCTGCGGGGTGCCTGGCTCGTCGGGGCGTTCGTGTCGCTCTCCTTCGCCACGCTCGCTGCCTATGCCTCCGGCGGGACGGCGCTAGCACCCTTCCTGCTCGTGGCACCGCTGGCTCCGGTGCTGGGGGTCGCCGCCGCCTACGGGCCGCGTCGGGACCCGCTCGAGGGTCTCGTCGTCACAGCGCCGTACGGACGCACCCGTCTCATCCTCCTGCGCACCATCGCGGTCCTGGCGTCGGTTCTTCCCATCACGGCCCTTCTCGGTCTCGCGGTCCCCGGGCCGCCCTGGCTCGCGGCGGCGTGGCTCGGTCCGGCGCTCACGCTGGTGCCCGTGCTGCTGGCGCTGGGTGCCTTTGTGGGACCGCGGGCAGCGGCGACGGTGGTGTCGCTGGGCTGGTGCAGCGTCGTGGTCGCCTCGACGCGCGGCCTCGGCCCGACCTGGCCCGTCGAGGCGACGCAGCAGGGCGCCTACCTCCTGCTCGGCGTGGCCGCCTGCGCGGTCATCGCGGCGAGGTCCGGCGCCGCGCGGCAGCGGGGGGTGGCGTTGTGAGCATTCCCTCGAGCACCGTGATGCTGTCCGGCATCGGCAAGCGCTACGGCCGCACCCATGCCCTGGTCGACGTCGACCTCTCCTTCGGTCCCGGGGTGACAGGGCTCTTGGGTCCCAACGGCGCCGGCAAGACCACCCTGCTGCGCATCGTGGCCACGTCGATCGCTGCCGACCGCGGCGAGGTACGCCTGCTCGGCCGCGACCCGCAGGGCTCCCACGCCCACGTGACCGCCATACGTCGCGAGCTCGGCTACCTGCCGCAGGAACTCGGCTACCCCTCAGACATGACCGCGTTCGGGTTCTTGGAGTACATGGCGGTCCTCAAGGAGTGGAACGACCGCGAGCGCCGCACCCAGGAGGTCCGGCGGGTGCTCGACGTCGTCGGCCTCGCCGAACAGGCCACGACACGGGTGAGCCGACTCTCCGGCGGGCAGCGTCGCCGGGTAGGGCTGGCGCAGGCGCTGCTGGGGGACCCGCAGTTGGTCGTGCTCGACGAACCCACCACGGGCCTCGACCCGGCGCAGCGCGCCGACCTGCGGCGTACGCTCTCCTCCCTCGGCCACCGCTCGGCGGTGCTGCTCTCCACCCACCAGACCGAGGACGTCGCTGCCCTCTGCGAACGGGTCGTCGTGCTCGCAGGCGGGACCGTCCGCTTCGATGGCGCCGTCACCGACCTGGTCGCCACCGCGGTCGGCCGTGTCTGGCTCGCCGACGAGCCGGCCCCCGACGCCCTAGTTACCTGGCGCACCGGCACCGGACGTCATCACGTCGTCGGGGGCACCCGGCCACTGGGAGGAGACGCCATCGAGCCCACCCTTGAGGACGCCTATCTCCTCATGCTAGGGCCCGACGCGCAGCGCCTGCGCGCACCCGCCTGAACCGTCCGGGCCTCCCCTTCCCTCACGCTTGGAGCAACCATGAGCAGCATCTCCGCACCCGCAATCGGTACCGCCGGGCTCCCGGCGATGGCCGTCATCGAGGCACGCCGGATGTCGCGCCAGCCGATCTTCCTGCTCGGCGTCGCGCTCGGCTTCGTCGTGCTGGGGCTCTTCGTGGCCCTCAACCACGAGGACGGGGTCCCTGTCGTGCTGACGCTTCCGCTGCTGGGTGCGTTCTACATCGGCCTCACCAGCGTGATCGCCGCCGCGCAGGTCACCCGCTCCACCGAGGTCTCCGCCGAGGCCGTCGGGACCGCACCGGGTACAGAGGCGCAGCGTACGCTCGCACTCGCCGCGACGGGCGTACCCCCGTTTCTCGCCGGGCTGGCCTTCTCCCTGACCATCGTGGTTGCTGCGCAGGTGGAGGGCGTGGCCGCCCAGGAGTGGTGGTTCGGTAACCTGCCCGGCTGGCAGGTGTGGAGCATCCTGCTCCTATGCCCCGTTGCGTGCCTCGGCGGTGCGCTTCTGGGTGTGCTCTCGGGCCGCTGGCTTCGGTTCCGAGGCGCGTCCGTTGTCGTGGTAGTGGGCCTCATCGTGGTGAGCCTGCTCGGGCAGGCCCCGATCCTGGAGACCGGGAGTTCGGAGTGGCGGCTGTGGGTTCCTTGGGCGATCTTCCACACCGGCGACAATCCGGACGGAACCCAGACCCTGGTCGCCGGCAACCCTCTCGCCTACCTCGGCTACCTGCTGGCCCTCAGCGGCCTCGCGATGCTGGGAGCGATGTGGCACGACCGCACCGTCCGGACCCCCCGGTTCCGCGCCGTCATCGCGGCCACTGTCGCCGCGGCGGTCGCGCTCTTCGCCCTCGCCGTCCTGACCGGCAGCCACGACAATCGAGTCTCCGATCCCAATCCGTCCCGGGTGCAGACGTGAGGGCACGTCGCTGGTATGTACGGCGCGGCGCGGCGTGGCACCCGGTGCTCCTGGGGTGCGGCGCAGCTGTCGCCGCGGCCCTCCTCCTCGTCCGCTGGCCCAACTTGGCAGGCATCCTCGCACCCGCGAGCCTCGCCTGCTGTGCGGCAGCGGCCGCGTTTGTCTTCGACGAAGATGCCCTCCAGGTGGTGGCCGTGACGCCACGGGGCACGAGTTGGCGGCGCACCTCCCGCATTGCCGTAGCGCTCGTGCCCCTGGCCGTCTGGGCCGCGGTGGTGGCGGTCCGGCCGGGCGACGTCGCCCTCGCGCGGCCCGGGTGGTTACTGGTGGGCGGCGCCGCGATCCTTCTCGTCACCGGCGTGGCGGCCCTCGCATCGCGTCGGCTGGTCCCGGCGCCCGGCCCCCTGCTCGCGCCGATCGCGGCCCTCGCCGTGGTGGCGCCGGTGACCTTCGCGGGACTCTTCAGCTGGGGCACCCTCTACCCGATCGGCGAGTTCCCCGACCCCGTTCATGCTGTGTGGCTGTGGGTCGCGCTCAGCGGCGCCGCAGTCTGCGCCTGGGCTATGAGGCCCGGCCTGCGCCCCTGACCGTCGCGCCGGCCCGGGCGCACCGGCATCGAAGCAACACAACGGAGTGACGCAGGCGGGTCTTCCGGTTAGAGATCCTGTGGTCACGCCCCGCGTGACGACCCCGAAACGGGACACCGCGAGGGCAGACTCACCTGCCCCACTTCGCCGCGTGCCGACCTGCCGCGCGTCCTCCCGATCGATGTTTGGGCCGGAACGGGTTCAGCGCGTGTCTGCCTCGGCCAGCAGGGCGGCAGCCTGACGGACCATGCTCTTGGCCTTCACGACCGTGATGAGGGCCGATGAGTAGTGAGCGGCGTCCTTGTCGGCGAGCAGGCGCCGGAGTTTGGTGGGCAGGGTGGTGTCCCGCAGTGCGACGTCGCCGAGGAGGTCCACCGCCTGATTGTGGTCCTGGCCCCGGCTCCACTTGCCGAGGCTGAACCCGCAGATGGCATCTGCTGCGGCGATGCCGGCCAGAACGGCGAGGGCGGCCGAGACGTGCGCCTCACGGCGGTCCTCGGTGAGGACGAGTTCGGCGACCTCGAGGAACGCGTGTGCCTGGTCCCGGCGGGCGCGGCATTCGGCCGGCGTGCATGCCACGAGGCGACCAGAGCGGCGCGGGGTCATCGCAGCGCCCGAAGCAACTGGAGCAGGCGTTCGCCGTAGACGGGGATGTCCTCGACCCGCCATGAGTCGACCAGGGGGTCATCCTCGCGGGCCATCTGCCGCAACGTGGCGGGGGCGAGGTCGACGATCTGGGCGGCGTTGCCGGTCCACGCTCGGATCCCGCGGTCGAGACCGTCGAGCTGGCTCAGCCACGTGTCCTCGTCGGGCTCTGTCAGGGACTCGGGCCGGACCAGCAGCACGTCAATATCGCTGTCGGAGTCGGCCGTGCCCCGGGCGAAGGACCCGAACAGACCGGCGTGAAGCGGCTTGACGCGCCAGTCGGCGACCTGCGCGCGGATCCTCTCGAAGATCTCATCCCTGACCCTGGTCAGCGCCTCGATGTGGCGGACGGCCACATGTTCTCGGTTCAGGCGATACAGGGGGTATCGGGCGGGGGTCTCGACGAGCACAACCCCCTGCCTGACCAGCCGCGCCAACACCTTGCGGACCCCCTCGTCGCTGCCGTGGCCGAGGCGACGGTGGACCTCGGCCGCGGTGCATTCGGCGGTCGTGCCCGCCAGCACGTGCAACACCCCAGCGTCGAGGGTGGGCGCGACGGTCGCGAGGGGGAACGAGAGGTCCACGCCAACGATGATCCAACTATTGCTGGGATGAGTCAACTATAGTTGCGACACCGGTTGGGTTCTCGCGTAGCAACGGCAAGGCTCACCCCAACCGCTGACAGACCCCGCGACCTGCCCCACTCGGCCGCGTAGGCACCCCCGGCACATCGCCGCCTGTCGATCAATCGGCCCGAGGCTGATGCGGATCCCGCCGCCGACGCCCGGAGCTCGGCACCGTTCCTGGGACCGGACGGCCGCCTACTCCTCGCGCCGCTTGGGGAGCATGATGGAGCCATGACGAGGATCCTGGTCGTGGCCAACCAGACGCTGGGGTGCCCCGAGCTCGAGGAGGCCCTCGCGCCCTACACCGAGGGTGATGCCGAGATGATCGTGGTAGCACCGATCTCGGTCAGTGAGGGGGAGTCCCAGTGGGACTATCCACCCATCGACCGCTACATCCCCAGCGCTGAGCAGATCGCCCATGCGCTGGCCGGAGGCCGCCTCGAGCACGAGCTCGACAGGTTGAAGCGGCTCGGGGTGACGGCGCGTGGCGAGATCGTCGACCACGACCCAGTGGGCCGGGTACAGGAGCTCCTCGGCGAGTCCGAGTTCGACGCCGTCCTCGTCTGCACGCTGCCGACGCGGCTGTCTCGCTGGCTCCGGATGGACCTGCCCGGTCGACTGGCGCGAGCGGCGGTCACGGCCCCGGTCGTCCACGTACCGGGTTCGGCGGGACCCTCGTTGTAGGCGCGGCTCCTGCGCCGCACCGATTGCTGTGGGGCAGCGGCCAACCTCTCCCGCATCAAGCACGAGCGAGCGGATCGCACCAGCGTCACACCGCCGCCTGCCGGGCGCCTCGAAGCGCGGCGGTCAGACGTGCTGGGATGGGACAGTGGCGAGGCTGGAGACCTGGTCGCAGTCCCGGGAGTCGATCGGGGACCGCTCCGGCTTGTTCTGCGCGATTGCCGCCGCCTGGCCGGTGGGCGTGCCTGCGGTCCGCGACGTCGTTCGCCGGCTGGCGTCGCGGAGCGACGGCGCGAGCCTAGGATCCGGCAGGATCGTGATCCCCCCGTCGTTCGCTACCGTTCGATCGTGGAACGGTTCGAGGCGTCGGCGCTCACTCACACGCTGGTCGTGACAGATGTCGAACGCAGTCGTGACTGGTACGTACGCGTGCTCGATGCTCGGGTGTTCGACGAGTTGGGCGGTACGTCGGTCGTGCTCGAGCTGCTCGACAGTTGGATCCTCCTCGTGACTGGGGGGAGGTCCCGACCCGGGCAAGCCGAACGTAACCCTGACCCCGCCCGTCGAGCCTGACCGCCCGAGCGCCCAGCTCATCCTTCGCGTTGACGACTGCGTGGGGCTCTACGAGTTCCTGTCGGGCCGTGGCGCAGAGTTCTTGGCCGCACCAGACGTTCGTGACGGCGAGACCCGCGCGTTCTTCCGCGATCCCGAGGGTCACCTGTTTGAGATCTCAGAACTCACCTGAGCTGCGCTCAGGGGACTGGGTCTATCCGCCGCCTGCCGGGCTGGCCAGCGGAGGCGCTCGGTTCAGCCGGAACGGGAGAACTGTGTGATCTGGGCGGCTGGAGTGAAGCCCAGCCGCAGGTAGAGGGGGATTCCCGGCCCGCTGGCATCGAGGCATGCCCGTGTGGCTCCAGATTCGGCCGCGGACCGCAGCGCGGCCGCGGTCATCGACAGGCCAACCCCGCGGCGGCGCCAACCGGGATCGGTGTTGACGAAGAACACGTACGCGTCCGTGCGGAAAGCCCGCGATCCGCTCGTTGCGCGCACCGTCCCGTTGTTGTCGACCGCCGCGAGGAGCCGGGTGGCCGCGGGCAGCGACGTCAGGTACGTCACGAGTGCCGCTGTCGACACCTCACCCAGGGGCGAGGCACGCCCCGCGACGGCCACCGCGTCAGCCAGTGGCACACCGTCTGGTAGGTCCTCGGGGACGCGGCGCACCGGGCGCACCGTGAGGCCGGCCGGTAGCGGGGCGTCCGGGGCGGCCCTGAGGTCGTGACACACCATCGCCGTGGCCGCCTTCGATGTCCACGTGGGATCCCGGCGGAGGAGCTGCGCGCACCGACGGGCCGCGTCGTGGACCCTGACCGTGCCGGCCGAGGCCAGCGGCAGCACGGCAGCAAGCACGTCGAAGGCTCGGTCATCCACCACCAACAGCTGGATGGGCGAGTCCCCACTGGCCGGTACCAGCCCCCGGATGCCGGGACCCTCGACGCGGTGGCCTCCGGGGCCCTCGGCGGCGGCACACCGCGCATCGAACGCTGCGGCGTAGGCGTCAGCCGCTGCATCCAGCACCCCCGAAGTCTAGGTCGCGGCCGACACCATGCTCCAAACGTGCCGACGACAACAGCTCACGACCGGTCCGTAAAGCGCAACACACCGGCCATGGATCCCCTTGCAGCCGGTGAAGCCCGCGGGAGGGGGTCCCCAGCCGCAACGGTGCGATACACCGCCGCCTGCGGACGCACTTCGGTGGGGCGGCACGCGTCCGCTGCCCGTTGCCGCCCAGATTCGGCTACCACGCCTGGGATTGGACGGGGTTCACGAGCCGCCCGGGTGTGCGCGACCGACCGTCAGGACGACGCACCGAGTCGGTGTCGCACCACCCTCCGGCGAAGAGTGGGCGACGCCTCGACCTCGTAGCCGGCGTCGAGGAAGACCTGGAGCAGCCCGACCGACGCCTCATCCCAGATCACGGTCTTGCCCGGCGGCGGCTCGGTGGGATAGCCCTCCAGGACGCGAGCGCCGACCCGCCTGCCGTACTCGACCGTGGCGGCGGCGAGCTCGTACATCAAACCCTGTCGACGGAAGCCCTTACGCACGACGAAGCAGGTGACCGACCACACGCCATCGAGGTCGGGGTCCATCCGCATCCACGACTTCTGCCGGGCCCAGATCCTCGGGTAGTTCTCCCGCGGCTCGACCGCGACCCAGCCGGCCGGCTCGCCATCGACGTACCCGATCAGGCCGGACGTGGGGCCGCTGGTGCCGCAGCCGGCCTGCTCCAGGAGCGCGGCGTCGCGCTCCTGCTGGGTCGTGTCGCGCCAGATCCAGCCCGGCACCTTCAGCGCCTGGCAGCGGCACCTGCGGGCGCCGCCCGTGTCGAACACGGCCTCGACGTCCTGGCTCGTCGCGTCGTTGGCCGGTCGCCAGCTGAACTCGGGCACACCGCGAGACTAGTGCCGGGCCGGCGCCAGCAACGACGCCGTGACAGCCGATTCCGTGACCACGTCGGTGCGTCACAGCCGCCTGTTGACACTTCACCCGCTCACGAGGTGGCGCACGCCGACGGCTCACTCGGGCTTACGGGAACCTCTGTGACCGGGCCGAAGAACTCGGCGGACCATTGGCCAGCTCAGCGGTATCGGGCGTCGTCTCTAGGCCAGGGACTCACGTACACAAGCCCGGTCATCATCTCGCGCGTGCTCCGGTGGATGGCGATCAGTCGGCGGAGAGGATCGACGGGGTACGGCACGTCCTCGGGCGCAGGCTGTGCCGGCGGCGGCGCAGTCGAACCGTCGTCCCGCACGGCCCGGAAGCAGGCTTCATTGTGGGCCTTCCAGAGGTCGTAGGCGTGGGGCTTCGTTCCGAGAAACCAGAAGTACGACGTCGTCACCTCCGCTTGCATCAACGCCTCATCGACGCTGTCCCCGTCGGTGACCGTCAGCCCAGGTCGTCTCCTGAGGCCAGCGAGGAAGTTGCGCACCTCGAGCGCGCCGAGCCTGATCGCATAGAGCAGCACGAGTTCGCTGCCGTAGTGGTCGTACCGTGGCCACCCGAGTCCGGCGTTACGGCCGTAGGCGCTATCGCGCTGGTCGACAACGGGGTGCGCGAACCCACTGAGGAACCTGTAGTGGGCCGAGAGCCGACCAGCATCGACGTCGTCAACCAGATCGTTCGCTTGGAGGTTGGTCAAGAGCGAGGACCAGGTCAGGTACACCCGCCATATGTCTTGGTTCTCGCTCGCCCAGTGTCGCAGCTCGTCGTTGGTGATCGCCCAGTCGTCGACATGAGCGGCGCTCGGTGGCCCCAGGGTCGGGCGGTACTGATCCAGAAGGAAGTAGTAGATGCTGATCTGGAGGCGGTTCCCGTCTTCGTCGGGCTCGGAGAACATGCCCTCGCGCACGATCCGGACGTCGCCCCTCCTTGTTCGACTCCAGTCGCGGATCGTCTTGGTCCACTCGGCGCCTGCTGCTCGATCCGCCTGCCACTCTTGCCATGTCGTCTCGTCGACGCCTGTGTGACGCTGCACAAGCGTCTCGCCCAGGAAGAGGAGCCAGTCGACGACGCAGTGCTCGAGACCGGTCCGGAGGAGCGCGAGGGCCGGCTCATACCGCAACTGTGCGGCAAGCCCTACCGCCGAGTCGAGGTGCATCCCAAGGCCTCGAACCCGATCCGCCATGTCCATGATGTCCTGGTAGTGCGTGTCGCCCGACCGGATCCGCTGCGGCAGCCGATCCATTAGGTCGAGTACCGCGGCCGAGGCGGCTAGCAGGTCAACGTGCTGATCGTCGGCCGTCACATATCGATTCTCTCGTGTGCGCCACGTCGGAAGTAGGAAGACGTTCGGCCGCGCCAATCTAGCCGCGAGTCGAGTCCAATGGCGCGAGGAGCTGCGAGTGCCTGCTGAACTGTCAACCGCGGTGGCCCCGCCGGGCCGAGGACGTCACGTGGTTCGGGCATCCGGCTTCAGGCGTCTCCGCTGGACGGCACTCCCGGCCGTGACAACGGTCATCGGCGGCACGTCCTTCGCCACGACCGCCCCGGCCCCGACAACCGAACCGTGACCGATGCTCACCCTGGGGCGATCGTGGCCGCAGCACCGATCCAGACGTCGTGCTCGATGACGATCGGGGCATGGGTGATGAAGTCGCAGCGCTCCTCGAGCTCACGGGGTGGCCCGCGGTGCTCAGGGTCACGCGGGGACCGATCATGACCCGGTCCCCGATCGTGATGCCTCCGAGATCGAGGAAGAAGCATCCCTGGTTGATGAAGACGCGCTCGCCGAACGAGGCGCCAAGCCCGTAGTCGCAGTAGAACGGCGGCAGAATCGACAACGAATCGGGGATCGGCTGACCGAAGACCTCCGCCAGCACCGTCCTGCGGGACTCGAGGTCGTCGAACGGCAACGCGTTGAGGCGGGCGGTCAGGGTCATCACGAGCTGGACACGCTCCGCGAACGAGCGTGACTCCGACGTGCGGTTGGGAAGGCGTTGCTCGTTGCGCATGGGAGTCATGGTGGCAGTCCACGTCGACACGCCCCGCGTGTGCCGTCCAACACTTGCGCGTCACACCGCCACCCCCTCTGACGGTGCTGGATTGTGACCCGTTCCCATGGCTGGCGGGCGAGGAAGCGAGTCGGAGCAGGGTGGTGGCGACCGGCGGATCGGACAGAGTAGGCGCGATGCCTTCGGGTACGCGCGTGTGTCCGGGGGGTCGGGTAGGTTCGCGCCATGGCTCAGTACCCCAGGATCCGAGAGCAACACATCGCCGTCTTCGGTGAGAGCGGCTCGGGGAAGACGGTGCTGGTCTCCTCGTTCTTCGGCCCCACGCAGGAGGGTTCCTACGCGAACGACCTGTGGGACCTGGTCGCCGACGACACCGGCCAGGGGAACCGGCTCTACAAGAACTACCTCGGCATGAGGGACCACGCGACGGCACCCTTGCCCACTCGCTTCGCGTCCACCACCTACTACTTCTCGGTGAAGCTCAGGGGTGGAGACAACGCCGCAACGAAGAAGCGGCCCTTCGACGCGCTGCGGCTCGCGTGGCACGACTACCCCGGCGAGTGGTTCGAAGAGTCAACGAGCAGCGAAGAGGAAGCCTACCGACGGGTCGACACGTTCCGGTCCCTGCTGCGCTCCGATGTTGCGCTCTTGCTGGTCGATGGGCAGAAGCTGCTGGACTACCAGGGCGAGGAGGAGCGGTACCTCAAGTCGCTCATGACGAACTTCCGCCAAGGCGTGCTGCGACTGAAGGAAGACCTGCTGGCCGACGAAGACCGCCTGGTCGAGTTCCCGCGCATCTGGATCATGGCGCTCTCCAAGGCAGACCTGTTCCCCGGCTGGGACATCTACTCGTTCCGCGACCTCGTCATCGGCAAGGCTGCCGAGCACATCGACGACCTGCGGGCGACGCTCGAAGACCTGGTCGACACCCCTGACGCGCTGTCGGTGGGCGAGGACTTCATGCTGCTCTCCTCGGCCAAGTTCGAGCTCTCCCCGGCGGGCCTTGAGCCGGTGGAGATCGATGTGACCCAACGGGTCGGCCTTGACCTCATCCTGCCGGTGGCCTCATTGCTTCCCCTGGAGCGTCGAGTTCAGTGGAGCGAGCGGATGGAGATCCCGAGGCGGGTACTGGACACCCTGGCGGACGGCGCCGAGACCCTGGCGCGGGTCCTGGTCGGCGGACAGCTCCTCGGTGTCGACAGGCTGATAGCCAAGGTGCCCAGAGTCGGCCCCCTCGCAAGCAGGGCCGCGATCCCCGCCCTGATTGCCGCCGCCAAGATGGCTGAGTCTCAACTCAGGCAAGTCAACGCCCAAGCCCGGGAGAACCACGACTACCTGACAGCGACACTGACGCAGTTCAAGTTGGACCTCGACCAAGGCGTCACGGACAGGCTGCTCATCAGGAGCCGAAAATGAGTCCTGACCAGGACCCACTCGAGGGGCTCATCTGGGCCACACGAGGACGCTCCTGGGGGTACAGGTTCCTCCTCAACGGAGGGCTGACCGACCCACTTGTCGAATACGAGCGCATCTTCGCCCATCTCGGGGGCGAGTCAACGGCATGGCGCCGCGCTGACGGTAAGGCCGCCCTGCGCTTCCCCGATCCGGAAGGACGACGAGATGCGGCCGGCCGTGTCATTCCACACGAGTTCGTCGTGTTCGGAGACCTGGCCGATGAGATCGAGTCGGTCGAGGACGGCCTGAAACGGGTCTGGCCCCTCGTTGCAGCGGCCTACGATAGAGTCTGGGCCTTGGACGGTGCCCCCTCGATTGCAGACCTCCACGTCACCACTGATGACGACCCGCCCCTCGTCGCCCCCCAGCCGGCGGACAGCGATCGCGGCGATCCTTGGTGAGCCGACTCCCTGCTTCAAGGAATCAACCGGCGTTGACATTCAGGACGCCTGACCGATGGACCCGCATCGCCGCAATTACGACTCACAGCCGCGACGGTTCTTGGGCCCAACGGCCTCCTCGCCACTGCATGAACCGACCTCGTCGAGCCCTGAACAGGGTGGCCCGCGTACACAAAGAAGCACGATCGCGCGTCTAGAGGTGCAGCACTCCGCCGCTTGTCGACCAAGCTCGTGCCCACCGTGTCGATTGGTCAGGACGCCTGCGACAGAGCGCTGGCGATCGCTGCGGCGGTCTCCTGTGGCGTCTCGTCCGGGAGGAGGAACACCGAGCCGGGAATCGTCACCAGGGTCACGTTGGGAGCCGCTTCGAGCGTGGCGCGTTCGGCGTCGGTCAGGCCTCCGTCCCCCTTCTCGGCGTGGACCACCCACACAGGATTGCCAGAGGTGGCCAGCTGGGCGGCGAAGTCTCGATCCGCGGCGATGTAGTCGAGGTACTCCCCGCACACCCGAACCGAATCGCCGGCTCTGTTCTGCTTGAAGTCCGCGATCAGCTCCTTCTTGTGCAGATCAGGTGTCTTCGCCGACCTGGCCATCAGCGGCATCAGCCGCAGCAGGGCGGCCATCGGCCAGCTGCCCACCTTCTCCGACGCCCGTACGACGACGCGGAAGAACCGCGCCTCATCCTCAGCGGTCAGGCTGATACCGAGGAGCACGACCGGGCCTTGGAAGTGCCCCGACAGCACCATGTCCAGGGCCACCGTCGCGCCGTGGGAGAAGCCCACGACCACGTCGCACCCGTGTTCCTTGGCCAGTTCCCCGGCCCGACGAGACAGAGCCGGGATGGACACGTCTTCGGCCACCGGCGCGCCTGCCATCCCCGGCAGCGTCGTGGCGACCAGGCGAACACCGGAGAGCGCCGGGTCAGCCATCACGAGGTTGAACGACCGGGCCGCGTTCGCTCCCCCCGGCAGGAGCAGGACCGATCGATCCGCATCCGGTGGTCCCGACGTCAGAAGCTCCCAGGATTCCCTCATGGCTACCTCCGAACAGTGGACTCCTACTCATGAAGGTACGGCGAGACGATCCCTGCTGGCAGGCTGGAGTTCTGACGAACCTGTGACGCACCCGGCAGCCGGGTCATCTCGATCGGCTCCTTGAGGGCGCGTCTCACCGCCGCAAGTTGACCTGCCTTCATCGCGTGGCGCCGCGTCAGCGCTGGGCCGAGTCAGCCTGCAACCTAAGATCCCGGCAGTCCTCGACCGCCAAGCGCGCGGCTCTCACGAAGCCGGGCAAGCTTCCGGCTGCGACCACGAAGACGTCATCGATGATTCGGTCGGGAGGGCTGGCCTCGCCATAACAGTCGTGCCAGGCGAACTCCGTCAGTTCGAGGACGTCCAGAACTGCCTCCGCGTCGGGGCCGAACTCGGCTCGCGCTCTCACTTGCCGCTCTCGACGCCTGTCGGCTCTGCTCACAGCCATGCGGGACACGCTGCCACTGCTCGCCTCGGAGCGTCCCCTTCGCCGCGTAGCGACCGCTCGTTCCGCGACGTGAATGCGCCAAGCATGGGTGAGGGTGTATCAGGCGAGGGTTTGTGTCAGCCGTGAGACGGTCGCAGAATGCTCCACTCGGCATCGGGCGCCGTTCACCAGAGGCATGTAGGGGGCCCAGTGGCCGCATTCGACGTCGGCGATGATCGGAATGCGCAAGCGGCTCAGAGCGTCAAGCACCGCGTCATGCTGGGTCATCGAGGCGATGGGCGGGGCGTACGTGCGTCCGACGAGGACCGCGGCCGCACTGTTGAAGAAGCCGTTGAGTCGCATCCCGTGCAGGTTGCGGCAGATGGTCGCCGCGTCGTCGCCCGCGGCCTCGACATAGACGATGAGAGGGTCCCCCGCCGCGGCGAGCCGGCCGGTGTCGAGATAGCGGGTGCCGGCGAGGTTGGTGAGCGCCTCGATACACCCGCCGATGAGGCGCCCTTCGACATCGACGGCCCCCCCCAGACGGTCGATCCTGGTCCACGAGCCGGGGACGTCGAGCTCGTAGTGACTCACCTGAGGATGATCGACGTAGTCCACGAACTTGCGTCGGTGCGCACCAGGCGGGGTCTGGGTGAACGTACCGCACGCGGGTAGCTGCACGATGTCGAGCCAGCCGCACAGCCCTGCGGGCACCTGGTAGGGGGTGTCCATGAGGTTCTGGCCGTGGATCGTGGCCCATCCAGCTATCAGTGTCAGTGGAGTGATGATCGTCGAGTTATCGGAGAACCCCACGACCCAGGTGGGCTCAGCGGCGGCGATGGCGTCCCAGTCGAGGAGTGGGATGAGGTCGATCGCGGTCAGGCCGCCCCACGGCGGCACCACTGCCCGGACCGAGGGGTCCAGCAGCATCCGCTCAAGCTCGGCGGCCCGCTCGGCTGCCGGGGCGCTGACGTGACCCGAACCGTCCATGCAGGCGCCGATGAGGACCTCGAAGCCGGCGTCACGCACGGTCTGCACCGCAAAGTCCAGGCGAGGCTGCATCGACCCCGACGCTCCCGACGACGGGCTGGTCACGCCCACAAGATGGCCCCGCACCAACGGTGCCGGGAAGCGCAGATCCATGGACCGACAGTAGACCGACCGTGAGATCGCCGTCGACTCCACCACCGACATCCGCGCCTGCCCCACACCGCCGCGAGCTGACCGCCCACTGGGAGGGATTCGGTTCCCCGCGGTGGGCCCCAACTCGTGGCTGACCTCAAGTTGAGGTTCGTCGCTGGGGACGCTGTGCGCTCTTGGCATGTGTGGTCCCGCGGGTCGCGCGCTTCTAGTACCTCCTCATCGAGTAGCGCCTTGATGTGGGATGCCGATGTGCGAGCCGCCTGGGGTTGGACCCTGCTGATTGACTTGGCCGGTATGGACGCGGAGGAGGCAAGTGATGCAGCATCTGGATCGGCCCGAGGGCGAGCCGGACGGAGGACCTACGGTCGTGGATCCCGAGGGGGTTGCGGGCGCGGATGTGACCCGGGATCTGGTCACCTGCCTGCTGCCGCTTCTGGGTCGATCCTTGAAGGCCGGCTTCAACGTCTTCGACGTCATGCGACATGGCGATCACGAGAAGCAGATCTCCAACGTCTTCGCATGGTTGCTCGACCCCGAGGGCACGCACGAGCTGGGAAACCTCGGCCAGCGGACCTTCCTTGGTGAGCTGAATCGTGACCGCGCTGAGGGCGAGAGATTCACGAGCGGACCGTACGTGGTGCGACAGGAGGTGAACACCGCACTTGAAGGCGCGGGCTTGGACATCGCCGACCTGGTGCTGGAGACCGAGACGGAACGGATCGTCGTCGAGAATTTCTACACCTCTGACGGGCACGGTCACAGCTACGACGGATACCTGAGGTTTGCCCACGCCGGTGGACGCCGCGGTGTGGTGGTCCTGTTGTGCAGCGACCAGGACAGCTCCCGGCAGAGCGAAGGCTGGGAAGGTGCCGCTGTGGTCACCTACGCCGTCATTGTGGAGGCGGTCCACCGGGAACTCGAGAACGACGACACCTACCAGCGCAAATACTGTGAGGCGTACTCATTCATCGACCAGATGTACCGCAGGTTCGTCAAGGACAGGGGACGCATGGAAGACCACGAGCTGCTCGACTTCGTGACGACGATGTGTGCCACCGGCGCTGCTGGCTACTACCGGGTGCAGCGACATGAGCAAGCCGCGCTTGCGTTCTCCGAGGCAGTAGCCGACCAGGCCCGCGAACGGTTCACCGAAGGTCGCGAAGTGTTGCAGCGCGTGAAGAACCGGCTGAAGGACTATTGCGCCAGCGCGCTGCAAACCCGACTGAACCAAACACTTGGAGACCGGTTCGTCACCAACGTCAGCGCCACCTACGCGGGCATCTATCAGTGGACCATCAACCTCACCGGTGACGACGAGGGCGAGGACATCGGTGAGGCGCGGCTCCAGCTGAAGTTCGGACCCTCTGCGTGGTTCGCGAACGAGCAGGACGGTCATTGGAGACAGACCGTCGACAAGGGCGCCGTGGACTACTCACACTTGTTCCTCACTCGGGTCAGGTCACGCGAGATTCGACAGTCGACCGTGACCCTCCAAGAAGTCCTCGACGGACTCGCCTCCGATGATCGCCGACTGCATGACGAGATCGTCGACCTGTGGAGGAACCCGGAACGTCAGCTGACACCCTGACGAGAGTTCCCAACGCCAAAGCGTCCTTATCGCCGACGAGACGCCGCAATCGGGGATCCGCTCTGTACCCAGTTGCCGCCTTAGTGGAACCCGGTATGCGCCACCCCGGCGGTGTGCCCCACTTCGCCGCCTTTCGACCGCCTGGATCGCGGCATGAACGCCGCCCGGGCTGGCTCGTTCTGGCCCAGCGCGAACGAGCGAGATCCCGTCGGATGTAGCGCAGGTGCGCGGCGAGCGCACGTCGGCATGTCAGGATTCGTGGTGGCACCCGTGGCGTGGCACCTTGGCGTGGCGCCGGTGGTCAGGTCTCTCCGCCGATGTCGAACTCGTAGGCCTCGTAGAGCAGGTCGGAGCCGCGTTGCCTGTGGCTGACCAGCAAACCCAGAAGCGTCGTGCCAAGACGTCGGATCTGATCCACGCTCGGCTCCGGCCCGGACGTCCGGGCGAGCAGATCATCGACGAGGTTGCTGATCTGCACGTGTTCCCGGGCGAGGCAGGCGACCGCACCGGAGAGACGTGGCGCTGCCGCGAGCACGTCGGAGTGCAACCCCGCCTCCCCTTGCGTGACCTCGACATGCTCGCGAAGGTCAGCCGACAACTCAACCAGCGCCACATGGACGCGCCCGGTCCAGCGCGCATGGCCAATCGGTGCTGGCTCGGCCATCGCGAGCTCCAGCGCGCTCATCGACTGGCGCAGCTCAGCGCGTCGGAGCCGCAGGGCCTCCAAGGAAGCCTGGTCCGGCGTCGAGGGACTCGTTGCCATCGACGCCTCCGTTGGTAAATGTCCTGACGTCCGGGCAGTGGGCGTCCGGTGAGCCCGTGCGGTTCGCCCGGTAACCCATCGTCGTGGTTGGCGTGGAGCCTGGCAAGAGGTCGGTCCAGGCCGGCAGGAGAGAGTCGCCCGGTGCGTCAGCGCAGGCGCTCCACGTGGGCTTCGCGCGCGTCCCAGGGTCTGGTTGGCGGTGTGACGTTGGGTCCGCAGGACGGTTTCGACGCGAGGACCAATCAGCTGGCCATGAGCGCAGAGATTCGAGCGCGTCACAGCGCCGCGTAGCGCTGGTCCGCGGCGACGTCGAACTGCCCGCTGTGGGCCGGCTGTCCGGGGTGTGGCGGGCGGTTGCGGCCGTGGGGGTGGGCCAGGCTGCGAAAGATCCGCGAGGGGCCGGATGCCGGATGGCTCGTCAGGCGGTATCGGCCGCGTCGGGCCCGGTGCGCCGGGTGCGGGGCCACGCACGTGCTGCTGGCGGTGTCGCTGGCGGCGCGGCGGGCCGACGCGGCGGCGGTGCTCGCGGCCGCGATAGTGGCCAACGTCGTGCGGGGTGAGGGTCACCGCCGGGTCGCCGCGTCCCTGGGCCGGCCGGTCTCGACGGTGCGGGGGTGGCTGCGGGCGTTCACCTCGTCCGCGGCGTCGATCGCGGGGGCCTTCGCCGGCCTGGTGCTGCGGGACGCCCCGGACGCGGTGGCGTTGTGGCCGACGCCCGAGGGTGGTCCCGGCGGGCGGGCGGTGGCCGTTCTGGCTGCCTACGCCGCGGCGCTGGCGGAGCGCTTCTCTGTAACCTTCGGGGCCGTCGCCGGGGTCGCCTCGAGCGTTGGGTTGGATGGCGCCTGGCACGTCGGCGCGGTGGCGTGGGCGCGGGCCGGGCTCGCGGCCAGCAACGGCCGGTTGTTCTGCGCGTCGTGGTGGGCCGCAGGGGGGCAACACGAGTTGGCCCTTACCTCGGGTCGAGCGGGTGCGCCAAGGTCGCGTCCGGGCCCGCGGGCACCCGAGTCCTGATCTGAGTCCTGATCTGAGTCGTCGTCGAAGACATCGGAGGGGTCGACCCTCTCGAGGGCAGCGAAGACATCGGGCGTCCGCGGGCCACAGGGGTCGGGAGCGACCCGACCCTGCGCCCAGCTTCCCTGCCGTCGAAGGAGCCTGCCCCGTGTCCAACCCCGTGCCCAAGCCTGTGTCCAACCCCGTGCCCAAGCCTGTGTCCAACCCCGTGCCCAAGCCTGTGTCCAAGCCTGTGTCCAAGCCTGTGTCCCGCACGCCGCGTGAGCGTGAGATCTCAGCCCGGAAGGAGCGGGCGGAGAAGATCGCGTTGTTCCGGTACCAGCTGATCCGTGAGGCCGCCGACGAGGCGATCACGCCCCGCCAGCGTGGGCCGATGGTCCGCGCGCTGGCCGGGGACCACCCCGGCCCGTTCGGCGAGGTCGTCCACGTCTCCAAGGACACCATCGACCGGTGGATCCGGCTGTGGCGGCGCGGCGGGTTCGACGCGCTCAAACCCGCCGGCCGCTCCCAGGGACCGGCCACGCCGCCCGGGGTGCTCGGCCTGGCCGGCACCCTGAAACGGGAGAACCCGGCCCGGACCGCGGCGCAGGTCCGCCGGATCATGGTCGCCACCCTCGGCGACGCCCCGTCCGAGTCGACCCTGCTGCGCCACTTCCGCACCCTGGACCTCCCCACCGGCACCCGGCCGGCGGCCACCGGCCGGTTCGAGGCGAACCACCCCAACGAGATCTGGGTCGGCGACGGGCTGCACGGGCCCAGGATCGCCGGCCGGAAGACCTACCTGTTCGCGTTCCTGGACGACCACTCCCGTCTGGTCGTCGCCGCCCGCTGGGCGTTCGCCGAGGACACCGTCCGGTTGGCCGCCGCGCTCCGCCCGGCGATCCAGGCACGTGGACTACCCGAGGCGATCTACGTCGACAACGGGTCGGCGTTCTCGGACGCCTCGCTGATCCGGGTCTGCGCCCGGCTCGGGATCCGGCTGATCCACTCCCGCCCCTACCGGCCCCAGGGCCGCGGCAAGATCGAACGCTTCTTCGCGACCGTGAACTCCCAGTACCTCACCGAGATCACCACCACCAACGAGACCACCGGTGACACCGAACCAGCCCCGCCCGGGACCTCGCCGGGGACCTCGCCGGGGAGCCTCGCCAGGGACCTCGCCGGGGACCTCGCCAGGGACCTCGCCGGGGGCCTCGCCGGGGGCCTCGCCGGGGACGACGGTGACGTCCCTGGAGGAGATGAACGCGCTGTTCACCTCCTGGGTCGAGATCGCCTACCACCACACCAGGCACACCAGCACCGGCCAGACCCCGATCGAACGCTGGCACCAGGGCTGGGCCGACCGCCGCCCCCGCCGCAAGGACCCCGACGTCATCGCCGAGGCCTTCCACTGGTCGGCGCACCGCACGGTGTCCAAGGCCGGCACCGTCTCGCTGCACGCCAACACCTACCAGGTCGACCCCCTCCTGGCCGGCGCCCGCGTCGAACTCGTCTACGACCCCTTCGACCTGACCGCCCCGATCAGCGTCACCGCCGCCGGCGGCGTCCCCGCCGGGCAGGCCACCCTCCTGGAGATCTCCCGGCACGTCCACCCCAAGGCCGCCCGCGCCGCAGCCGACGCCGACACCGGCGCCGCCCGCGCCACCTCCGGGATCGACTACCTGCGCCTGATCGAAGCCCGGCACAAGGACTCCATCACCGCCGGACCGATCACCTTCACCACCCTCACCGACACCCCAACCAGCAGCAACCACAGCAACGACAGCAACGACAGCAACGACAGCAACGACAGCAACGACAGCAACGACAGACGACACCGTGGACGCCGACGACACCGTGGACGCCGACGACACCGTGGACGCCGACGACACCGACGGACGACCGACGACACCGTGGACGCCGACGACACCGTGGACGCCGACGACACCGTGGACGCCGACGACACCGTGGACGCCGACGACACCGTGGACGCCGACGACACCGTGGACGCCGACGACACCGTGGACGCCGACGACACCGACGAGACCGACGACACCGTGGACGCCGAGGCCACCGACGAGACCGACGAGACCGACGAGACCGGAGCGACACGATGAGCATCGACCGGCTGCAAGCCCACTACGGCTTCACGCGCATGCCCTTCTCCCGGGACATCCCACCCCAGGCGCTGCACCCCCACCCCGCCCACCGCGAGGCCGTCGCCCGGATCCAATGGTGCGTCGCGCAACGCCAGCTCGGCGTGATCACCGGCGAGGTCGGCGCCGGCAAGACCGTCGCCCTCCGCGCCGCCCTCGCCGGCCTCGAACCCTCCCGCCACCAGATCATCTACATCCCCGACCCCACCATCACCATGCGCGGGATCCACACCAGCATCGTCACCGCCCTCGGCGGGCAACCCGCGTTCTACTCCGGCGTGCTCGCCTCCCAGACCGCGCACCTGCTCGCCGGCGAACTCGACGAACGCGCCCGCCTGCCCGTCGTCGTCATCGACGAAGCCCACCTGCTCGGCAACACCGACCTGGAATCCCTGCGCATGCTCACCAACACCGAGATGGACACCGCCGCCAACTTCGCCCTCCTCCTGACCGGCCAGCCCACCCTGCGCCGCCGCCTCAAACTCGCCGTCCTCGCCGCCCTCGACCAACGCGTCTCCACCCGCTACGCGATCACCGGGATGAGCGCCGCCGACACCACCGACTACATCCGCCACCACCTCAAACTCGCCGGACGCGCCGACACCCTCTTCTCCGACGACGCCACCACCGCGATCCACCAGGCCTCCCGCGGCTACCCCCGCGCGATCAACAACCTCGCCGTCTCCGCGCTGATCGCGACCTACGCCGCCGACAAGAGCATCGTCGACCTCTCCGCCGCCCAATCAGCAATCACCGAGAACACCGAATAACCCGACGACGCTGCCCGCCCGCGTCACCGATGACGACCACCACGTCACCACGACGACGACAGCCCCCGATCACACCCCGACCGGGGGCACTCTCATACCCACCCCGTCGTCACCGACCACGACGCCGACGTCGTCAAACAACGCGACGTTCAACAAGGGGCCGACCGCCCGTGACCCGTCGGGTCAGTCGCGGGTGAACTCGTCGAAGGCGTGCTGGTCCACGGGGATCGACTGGCCCTCGATGAGGAGGTTGTCGGCGAAGCGGTACAGGTACGCCTGGTGGCTGTCGTAGGTGCGCCCGTCCGGGCGGGATCCGTGCACGCGCAGGTAGGCCATCACGTGCTCTCCACCGGGCACGACGACCTCCGGCTCGGCGGTCATCGTGTCGGACGTCGCGGCGCGGATGGCCGACATCACGCCCACGACCTGGTCGATCCCGTGGTACGTCCCGGCGAACGGACCCCGACCGCGAATGGTGTACGTGAGGTCGGGGTGGGTGAGCGGTCGTGCGGCGTCGAGGTCTCCGGTGTTGAAGGCTGCGAGCACCGCCAGCAGCCGCTGCACGTGCTCATCGCCCATCGAGCAATGGTAGCCAGCGGTGGCAGGCATGCAGCGGAAGGGTGCTGCACTCCGCCGCGAGCTGGGCGCAAGTGGTCGTTGTGGAGTGATCCCTTGGTTCTGGTGGCCGGCGTAGAGTGCTGGCCCGTGACGCTGCGATGGCTGCTCTTCGACGTCGGCGACCACCTGACCGTCCTCGGCAAGCACGCGTCGCAGTGAACCTGCACGATCGAGGCTTCCTCGTGATGGGCGCCTTCGTTGTCGTCAACGCTCCACACGGGGAAGGCCGTCGAGATCCCCGGACCCGACGTCGAGGCGGATCATGGCGGCCTCGGAGAAGCGGAACCACCGGGTCGTCGCGCGGATCCCCGAACGGCTCGGGTACCAGTCCGCCCCGACGGCGACCGGCAGACGGCAGCCGGACCGGGCGCCGGACGACCGTCAGCGTCGGCGCCTGGAAGACCTGCGCGCCGGGCAGGTTCAGCCCTCGGGTTGGGGCCGCCTCCTGGATGCCTTGGTGTTGCCGCGTCGCCGCTTCGCCGCGAGGCGTCGTTCGGCGGAGGCTCGGGTCGGACGGGTCGCGCGTCGCTGTGGCGGGGGAGGGGCGAGGGCCGCGCGGAGGACCTCGGCCATGCGCTCTCGTGCCGCCACCCGGTTCCGGCGCTGCTGCCGGTGCTCGGAGGCGACGACGACGAGCAGGCGCCGGTCGACGAGCCGGTCGGCAAGCGTCCGCAGCACCCGCTGCCGCTGGGCCTCCGACAGGACGACGACCGCGGCGAGGTCGAGTTGGAGCTCCACCCGGCTGTCCGTCGTGTTGACGCCCTGACCGCCCGGCCCGGACGACCGGGAGAACCGCTCGACGAGGGCCTCGCCTGGTACCCGCAGCCCATTGGGCAGGCCGGGGCCAGGTGGCACGACGAGGTCCATCACGGGGCTCCGGTGGGTGTTCCACGGGATGGTCGTGCAGTGGCCAGCTCTGATGCAGCGCCAAGACCACGTTCAGCCAAGACCCCGTTCCCAAGGTGCGACACGTCGTCGTTCTCGGCACGGGCTGCCTCGCGAGTCCGCAGCCAGGCCGACGGGTCGCCGAAGGCGGTCGGCACCAGGAGCGAGTTATCGGTCCTTGGGAGTGGCGCCATGACTCCATCCCAGCAGAGCCCGTGGGCTATCGCACGAAGAGCGACCTGCATTCGGAGACGGCGATCACACACCCCTTCGCGAGTTCCTCTGCTTCGTCGAGGCCGACTTGCCGCTGATCGGCGGCTCCTTCGCTACGCGCGGGGTCGCGGTGGTGTGGCCGAAGAAGCTGGCGTCGCAGGTCGACCGGTGCCGCAGAGACCATCCGACGCTGGCTCATGATGCGGACCGCGACTGCAGGGGTGTGGTGGTAGAGCGTCATTTCACGGGTCATGCCTCCGGTACGCCAGGCCTAGGCAGGGCGTGTGGCCAGCGAAGTCGTGTGGCTGTCCGTCGGGCGCCATGATCGGTGACGCAGGTGAGGGTTCTTGCGATACTCACGGTCCCTGATCGGGCACGGCCGAAAATGCGCGAGTGCCGTGGCTTGGCGCTACCGGCGACATTCTCGAGGAGGACTGTGCTTTGGCGCGCAAGCCTTCCCCTGCGCCGGCCCGACTTCGCAGAGTTCTCCGGATTCCTCGTCGCGATCAACGGGGGTGATCTCTCGAGAAGCATGATGGCCGGGTCCGGGCACACGAATCGCACCCGCCATCACCGCATGCTGGTGATCGGAACGTCCTCTTTCATGACTGCTCCTGGGCGATCTTGGACAGTGCGGCCGCAATCTGGGCATCGCGTCCCTGGGCAGTGTGTTGGTATCTCAGCGCGGCCTGGGGCGTGGAGTGACCGAGTCTGCCCATCAGCTCGGCGAGGGTGGCGCCCGTCTGGGCCGCCAGCACGGCCCCGGTGTGGCGCAGGTCGTGCCAGGTCAGGTCGGGCCGTCCGGCGGCGTCCCTGGCCTTGTAGAACACCCGGTACAGCGAGGCCGGTGCGAGATGCCTCGTCGGGTCGCCGGCCGCGGGGAAGAGCAGACCGTCCTTGCCGCCGGTGATGTTCGTGCGCAGGTGCGCCTTCACCATCGGCATCAGGTGCGGCGGTATCGCCACGTCACGCGTGCCGGCGTCGGACTTCGGGGTCCCGACGACGAACGTCCCGGAGACACGAGTCACGGCGCGGCGCACGCGGATGACGCCGCTCGTGACGTCGATGTCCCGGCGTCGCAGCTCGGTCAGCTCGCCGAAGCGAAGGCCACACCACGCGGCGAGCAGGGTCATGAGCTTGTAGCGTTCCGGCATCTCATCGACGAGTGTCGCCAACTCCTGCAGCGTCAGTGGCTGGATCTTGTGCACACGCTTGGCGGTGCCCGCTCCGCGGATGTGGCACGGGTTGGCGCTGATGAGCTCGTCCTGCACGGCGGTGGCGAGGATCGAGCGGAGGAGGCCGTAGCAGTGGGCGCGCAGGGTTGGCGCGTCGTCTCCCATCTCGCTGTGCCAGGTCCGCACGACGTCGGGTGTGATCTGCCCCGGACGCATGTCGCCGAACCGGGGGAAGAGTCGCTGCTCGAGCAGGCGGGTGTAGTGGTACCGGGTGCGTGGTTTCAGACCTCGGTCGGCGAGCCACGTCGTGGCGTACCTGCGGAACGTCACGGTGCTGTCGCTGGCGCGAGGCCTCCACTTGCCGTTGATGATCTCTGACTGGCGCAGGGCGAGCCATCCGCGGGCGTCGCCCTTGGTCTGGAACGTCGTCGGAGCCTTGTGTGTGAGTCCGTCGGGACCGGTGTAGCGAGCCTGTACGCGCCCTGACGGGAGGGTACGGATCGACCCGAACCCCTCCTTGCGGCCCCTGCGGTTGCCGCCCGAGCCGGGGGAGCGGTAGCGCTGATTGTCGGGCACTGGGAGAACCTCAGTCTCGCTTCCGGTCATCTGGCACATGCCAGATTCTTGCCAGATTCAGGGTACATGCGTGTCCTCTTGCGTCCAAGCATGGCTGGCGATACTGTGAAGTATCTTCGCTGGTCAGTGGGAGATGCCGCAGGTGAGGGACAGTTCATCCAGAGTTCGTGTGGACAGTTTCAAACCCAGTATCGCCCACTATCACGAAACGGCTCCTGATCTGCGGAAACGCGATTCAGGAGCCGTTCGAATTTTCGACGCGTGTCCGATACGTGTCCAATCATGGTGGGTCTTCCGGCCCGGTGACCCGGCCCCGGCTGCGAAACTCAGTGTCGCGTTGCGGGGCCAATGTGGAGGATCGCTACCTCGGTCCCTTGAACATCGCCGCTGAAGGGGCGGTCTTCGCCGACGTCTACCCGGTGTTCGATCAAGAGCGGGAGCCGTAGCCGCAAGGGCCGACGCGAGCAAGGAGGCGCCACCGGCGACGAGTACGACGCCATCGCCGAGGATCTAGGGTTCCCGACGTCGTCCCTGCCCGCACGTCCCACGGCTAGACAGCTCGTCAGGGACGCACTGGACCGCCTCCGGGACCGGATCCTGCACGATCTTATGGCGGCCAACGCGCCGCGGGTGATCAGCCTGGGCGAGGAGTCACGTCAGGTCCTGCGGAGGATCTCGGCGCTGAAGCCGCAGCCACCGGCCGAGACGATCACCGACTTGTACGGAACCGACTCGTACGGCCGGGCGGGGCAGCTCACGGTCAACGGACGCCGGGTGGAATGGCTCGCCTTGGCGCATCGGGGGTTGCTGAGGGGGACATCACTGCCTGTCGCGATCAACCCACGGAGGCGGACCAGGCCCGGATGGATGTGGCTGCATGAGCAATGGGCAGCCAGACAACAGGGTCGGTAGGCACGTTCAGGTGCCCATCGGTCTGCAGTACGCACCTGGCAAGCAAGACGCGGGGGAGGACCAGGCGGTAGGCGCGATTCACCGGTACCGCGTCAGCTTCAAGCGTCGACGATTGGGCGCCGAGCGTTGACCAGCCTGACCACCCAGTCTTGCCAGCCAGTCTGGGTGCTGACGACCGGCCAGCTGCCTGGGAAGGCGGCGGGCGGACTCGGCCGGTGTGGCACCCATCCGCCTCAGCCGCGGACGGCGCGGCGCGCTGGGGTGTCCGTGCCCGTCGACCGGGGTCGACGCCTGGAAGCTGCGGGCCGCCGCCCTCCCGGAGGCCGGTAGCCTCGTGGTGCATGGCACGCCGTACGGTGGCGGCGATCGCACTCGCGTGGCTGGTCACGATCGCCATCGACGTCGTGATCTTCGGTGGCCTGTTCGCCGGTGTGCTGGAGGGCGCCGACCACCCTGCGGTGCTCGCTCCGGAGCAGTTGTTCGCGCGGATCCCGGCCGGCTATGCGTCGTTCCTGCTGGAGGTCGTGCTGCTGCGGTGGCTGCTCGCGGCGAGCCGACGACCGGGGGTCATCGGTGGGCTTGTCACTGGCGCGGTGGCGGGGCTGGTGTTCTCCTCCGCCGTTGTGCTCGGCCTGTGGTCGTTCTCGACCGTGCCCGTCACTGCGCTGGCGTTGTGGTGGCTGACCCTGCTGCTGCAGTTCACCGCGGCCGGCGCGGTGCTGGGCGCGGCACATACCCCGCAGTGGTCGCGGGTGCGAACCTGGGCGATCGGGGGCGCCGTCGCCCTCGTCGCGGCCGGGGTGGTGCTGCAGAACCTCGGGTGAGTCGGCCGCGGTGCACCTCGGTGATCGGGCCTGACCTGGCCACCGGTGCGCACCTGTGACCGAGCGCACTTTGACACCTGTTCGAGGACCTGAGTGAGCACTCGTCATCGAGCAGGCACGTGTGCGGTCCGACCTCTCAGACTCGTCCGCACCTCCGCCGTCAGGGCGGTCGACAGGCGGCGGTAAGCAGCATCACCTCGAGCGCAGATGGCAGGTGCGGGCTCAGCTGGTCAACGGCACAGTAAGGCGGGCCTCGCCGGGTCCGCCGACGTGGTTCCGGGGCCGGCTGCCTGAGCGTCCGAGGAGCAGGAGCCCCGAGCGCTACCTGGTCTTGGTGCGGCTCCGCTCAGCCTCCGGAGGTGTCGCCGAGGGGCTCCTGGACGAAGGGGTCCGCGGGTGGCGTCACCGGGTGTGCGGAGCGGGTCCCCGGCATGATCTCGAACCCGACGTCGAAGTGGACGAGCAGCTCGGCGAGCGTCTGCAGGACGCCGAGATCCCCCTCGAACTGCACCGTGCCGTCAGCGATCTGCTGCTGCAACGGGGCCGCGCCGGTCATCGCCCGTTCGAGGTCGGAGCGGTTGACGGTCAGGGTGAGGTGCGGATCGTGGGCCGCGAATCCCGCGAGGTTGGTGAGGGTGCCGTTGCTCAGCTCGACGACGAATTGTTCACCGGTATCCGGGGTCGCCACGTTGACGGTGAAGGCGGACCCTTGGGCGCGCTGCGGGTCCAGCCGGATGCCGAGGACGTCGAGGAACTGGCTCGTTGACAGGGCGCGCACCAGGTCGGGCCCGGTGCTGGACGGCGCGACCCCGGACGGGATGCCGGAGCGCAGCTCCAGTGCGGCGGCCAGGAAGCTGTTCCGCAGGCTCGGGCTCTCCTGTTGGTAGCCGATCTGCTCGAACGCGTCGGCGAGCAGCTGGCGCGCTGGCTCGTTGTCGGGTTGGGCGTGGACCAGCTTGTCGAGGATCTCGGTGGCGAGCAGGTACTGCCCCTGGTCGAGGAGGCTGCGGCCGCGCTCGAGGATGGGCTCGGCGCCGCCCATCATCTGCACGTACAAGGGGGCGGAGTCCGCGGGCGAGAGCGGGATCAGCGTCGTGGGGTTGCCGTCCCAGTAGCCCAGGTACCGGTTGATCACCGCCCGGCAGTTGTGCGCGACGGAGCCGTGGTAGCTGCGGGCGGGCCACTGACGGGCCAGGCTCTCCGGCACCCGGTAGACGTTGTGGATCTCGTTGATGGTGACTCCCTGGTTCGCCAGGTGCATCACCCCGTTGTTGAGGTGGGCGTAGGCGTCCCGCTGGGTCCGCATCACCTCCTGGATCCGCTCGTTGCCCCACCGGGGCCAGGAGTGGGAGGCGAACATCACCTCGGCCTCGCGGCCGAACAGGTACAGCGCCTTGTTGATCTGGCGCGACCACTCGAGGGCGTCGCGCACCAACGCCCCGCGCAGCGTGTAGATGTTGTGGATCGTGGCGACGATGTTCTCCGCGGCCCAGAACGCCCTCCACTCCGGGAACCACGTGTTCATCTCCGCCGGGGCCTCGGTGCCGGGGGTGTTCTGGAACACCATCCGCACGCCGTCGACCGTCAACTCCTCGATCTCCTCGACGATGTCGACGGTCGGCGGGATCAGGCCCGTGGCGCCTGCGGCGACCCCCTTGCCGATCGCCTGGTCCACGTGCCCGAACGGGCTGCGGTCCAGCAGCGTGCCGTACTGGTAGAACATCCGCCGGTTCATCGCGGTGCCGGCGTACACGTTCTCCGCGACCGCGTGCTCGAGGAAGCCGACCGGGGCGATCACAGGGACCTTGCCGCTGGCGACGTCGGCCACCTCGACGACCCCGTGGGCGCCCCCGAAGTGGTCCCCGTGGGAGTGGGAGTACACGACGGCGACCACCGGCCTGGCTCCCAGGTGCTCGGTCACCAGTGCCAGCGCGGCCGCGGCGGTCTCCCTCGCGGTCAGGGGGTCGAAGACGATCCACCCGGTGTCGGACCTGATGAAGCTGATGTTGGCCAGATCGAACCCCCGGACCTGGTAGACCCGGTCCGGCACGACCTCGAACAGGCCGTACTCCATGTTCAGCACCGCCTGACGCTGCAGCGACGGGTGGATGCTGTCGAAGTCCTCACCCTCGAGGAGGAAGTCGTAGCTGCCCAGGTTCCAGGCCACGTGCCCCGCATCGGCCATGATCGAGCGGTACTCGGGGGCCGCGAGGAACCCCCGCCGGGCCTCCGCGAAGTCCCGCTCGTCGTCCAACGACAACACCGCACGCACCGCTCGCTGAGCCTCCACCGTCGCCCTCGACGGCATCTTTCCCTGGGGATGAAAGTGCTCCACCACAACTCGACCTTCCTTCCACGAAACATCTCGTCCGGGACCGATGGCCGGGGGACGTCGCTGCGGTCGGAGTCTAGGGCCGTCCCTCGACGCACGTCCCACCGATCCCACCATCGGTTGGGCGACCTCGAACTCGCCGCGGCTACTAGACCCGGTGGCGGGGCGACGAGCGCGTCAGCCGATGCGCTCGGCCAAGGACACGATGATGCCCTCGGGCCCGCGCACGTAGGCCATCCGCCAGCTGTTCTCGTACTGGCCGATATCGCCGACGAGCCCGTAACCGTCCGCAGCCAGCATGTCGACGACCGCCTGGAGGTCGGCGACCTCGAAGGCCACATTGCGTAGGCCGAGTTCGTTGGCCATCGCGGCGAGCGATCCGGGCTGGTGGTCGGGCCTGACGAAGCTGGAGAGTTCCAGCCCGGTTCCACCGTCGGGCGGCCGCAGCATGAGGATCTCGCTGCGCGAGTCCGGGATACCGGTGACGGTGTCGACGAACTCGCCCTCTACGAACGTCCGCCCCTCGACCTCGAGACCCAGTCCGACGAAGAACGCCGTCACTGAGTCGAGATCAGCTACGGTGATGCCGACATGGTCGAAACGTTGTACGTGTGACATGGATTGCTCCTCCAGTGGTTGTGTTGCCGACTCGATTCTGGGACGGAGCCGGCGCTGGGTTTTCGACATGCTCACAGCCGCAGGGCTTCGGACATTCGCATCCGGCCAGTGCCTGACGACCGTGTAGGTCAGATGGGTCAGAATCGCCCCGGGCTGACAACGTGGTGGAGCCGCCGCGGTCAGTCGTCCATCGCTTCGATCCCGAGCTCAGCCAGCTCGGCCATCCGCTCGCGCATGTGCTGGATCATCTCCGGCGGAGGACGCTCCCAGCCCGTGACCTCCTCGATGACCCGCAGTGGCTCGGTCGTTCGGTAGGACCGGGTCGGGTTGCCGGGGAAGCGCTTGTCGGTGACGTTCGGGTCGTCCTCGATCGTGCCGAGTGGCTCGACCCGGAATACCCGACCCGGGCCCTCGCCGCGAGCGAGCTCGGCAGCCAGTGGCGCGCCCTCGCGCGTGGCCGTCAGGTAGATGTGTTTGGCCTGACGCCCCAAACCGTAGTTCGAGCGCCAGCCCGGTGTGAGCAGGTCGCCCGGACGCAGGTCGGCCTTGGTCCCGTGAAAGAACGGCCCTGGGTCCTCGACCACACGCGGCGTCGGAGGTGGATCCCGAAGCAGGCCGTCGAGCCGCTCCATGAGGACCGCGACCCGGGTGCGCCCCTTCGGCGCCCGCGGATAGCGGGTCAGCACGCCGAGGACGACCGGCATGGCTCGCTTGGCGGCGGCGGTGATCACATACTCCGCGACCACCGGGTCATCGCCCCGTGCGAGCTCGGCCGCCCGGGCGGCATGCGCGGCCGACCCCAGGATGTGGCGCACCTGCGTCGCCCTCGCCAGCGGATGGAGGTATGCCGCCGCGGCGGCATCTCCTGCAGCGCTCGCCGCGTGCCGGGCGGGTTCGGTCGGAGCGTCCCCGGCTGCGCGGTGGGCGTCGGCCGCGGCGGTGCGTTGGAGGCGCGAACGGGGCGACCCCTCGGCGAATACTCGCGCGGCTTGCAGAGCCGCCGCCGGGCGAGGGTCGTCGGGACGGGCCTTGTGGAAGAGGACGAGTGCAGGTTCGGCGCACGCCACGGCATACCCGGCAATCGCCCGCAACTCGTCCATCGTCAACTCGAAGTCACCCGAGCGTGTCTGCATCTCCTCGAGTTTCGCACGACGCGCCGGGCGACCCCTCGGGCACGGAGCGGAAGTCGTCGACGTAGACGTTCGGCCTGGGCCCTCCTCGGCTCCGGGCCTGACGAGGCCCGCTACTGGACCCGCTACGCCTTCGCCTGCGGCTGAGGGATGACCCCCGACGAAGGACGCGCCCGCCAGAGTCCGTCTTCGCCGAGTACGTGTCGATTGCGACCCTCAACGCCGACGCGCCTGCTCACGGTGACCTCGAGCTGTTGGCATTGCAGAGAAGGTGACGCGGGGCCTCGATCCAGGACCCGGTCGCAACCGAGTGCCACCGGCTCAGGTCGGTGTGCGTTGTGCTTACAGCGAGCGGCACGCGGTGGAGTGGGCTACGCGGCTGGCAAGTGAGGTGCCGGAGGGCGTAAGCGGGCGGGCCTGACTCATAGATTTTCGTTATACGATGTGGCCATGGTGAGCGAGGAGCAGATCCAGAAGTGGGCCGCGGAGGCCGAGGCCGGCTACGACGTCGAGGAGTTGAAGCGTCGCGGCCGTGGCCGTCCTGGGCGCGGGGCGGAGCCGATGCAGGTGGTCGCGGTCCGCCTGACATCCGAGGAGCTCGAGGCCCTGGATGCAGCCGCTCGCAAGCACGAGATGAGCCGGTCCGAGGCCATCCGGGCCGCCGTGGCTCATTTCGCGGCGTGAGGGGTCACCCGAGTGCGCTCAAGCATGGAGTGTCTGCGCAGGATGCCGTGCAGGCCGCAGAGTGGGCAGTGTGGATCGAGCCGCTGCCCGACGACGAGTCCCCCGGTCGGGAGCTTCGCCTCGGGTTGGACACCCACGCACGCGTGCTCGAGACCGTGGTGGTGGTCTTTGACGCCGAAGATGAGACGGTCATCCACACGATGCCCGCCCAAAGAAGTACCTCGACCTGCTGCCTTAGCTCTGCACCTCGGGCGGTTGATCACGGTTCCATCATGTGCGCGGCTCGCGGCGGAAGGGCGCTGCCGCTTGGCGGCTCCTCGGCGGGGGTCGTCTGGCAGCGAGTCCTCGTCGGGATAGGATTGAGTCCTATTGAGCCGGGAGGTGTCCGATGAGGACCACGAAGCAGATGAGCGTGACTCTGCCCCACGAGATGGCTGACATGGTGCGCGCCAAGGTCGCCTCCGGGGAGTACGCCTCCGAGAGCGAGGTAATCCGTGACGGCCTGCGCGCCCTGGCGGCCCGAGACCGGGCAGTGGAGGCCTGGCTGCGACGAGAAGGTCGTCGTGGCCTATGGAGCCTGGTGGCCGAACCGGACAGTGCGCTGACCCCGGAACAGGTCCGTGCCCGCCCGCTGGTCTGCGCGAGCCGGGGGCTACCAGGTTCGGTTCGCGTCTGAGGCCGCCGAGCAGGTTGAAGCTGATGCCTACATCAGCGTGGCCGCGACGCCCACGATCGCCTCGGGCTATCTCGAGGCGATCGTGGGCCATTGCGAAGGGCTGGGGATCTTCCCGCACCGGGGTATTGGGCGAGAGGACATCCGGCCCGGGGCGCGGACCATGG
>CAWDDN010000044.1:0-21746 GCA_963801135.1 uncultured Actinomycetota bacterium
CGATCGGCGCCGAGGTGGTCGGCTCCGATTCACGAACGACGGCGCCAGAACGTCCGGGCTCCGCTGCTAGGCCCAGGTGAGGTCGATGCCGAACTGCGAGCCGTCGCCGCACGCCCGCCACCCTGGTGGTCGTCCTCAGGGCCGCCGGTCACACGGGACGCTCGCGTCCCACGTGAGGATCTGTCGTGACACCGGAGAGCGAGAAATCACCCCCCCGGATGGGTTCAGGCGGGCCAGATTGGGTAGCCTCAACTCGTTGCTTGTTCAATGTCGGCTGGGGGTCGGCTGGTGGTGTGCGGGGCTTTCTGCCCCAACCAGGGGGTGGCAAGCGGGGGCCGGGGCAGCGCGTGGGCGTAGGACGCAAATGGGTTACGGGGGGCAGAACCTGGCATGAGCATCACACCTGTCCGGCGCCTGCGTCAGCACCGCCAAGAGCGCAGCCGAACCCTGGAGTCATTGCCCGGGATCGCCCTTGCGACCGATGCCGCTGCCGTGCTCGGCTCGATCGCGGTCGCGGCCGTCGCGCGCCAGTTCCTGTGGCCGCCGGCAGCCAGTGAGCCCCTGGCCGCCTCCGTCGCGTGGTCCGCCCCGCTGATGGGGGTGCTGTGGCTGATGTGCCTGATGGGCGTGGGGGCCTACCGCGCGGCGCAGTTCGGTGCCGGGACGGACGAGTACAAGACCGTCGTCCGCGCGTCGATTGCTGCCGCCGCCCTCGCGGGGATCGGGGCCTACCTCGGCAACATCCCGCTCTCGCGCAGCTTCTTCGTCACCGTCTTTCTGATCGGGACGCCCGTGCTCGTCCTCGGCCGCTTGGTCCTGCGCCGCGGCCTGCACCGTGCCCGCCGGACGGGGAGGTTCACCCAGCGCACCCTGATCGTCGGCGCACCCCACCATGTCGACGCCCTGGCTCAGGTGATGGGGCGGGAGGCATGGCTGGGCTACCAGATCGTCGGCGCTCTGACGCCCGTGGTGGCAGACGAGGAGACCTCAGGTGGCGTGCCCGTGCTCGGCTGCTCCGACGACGCGGCCACGATCTCGCGGGAGGTGAATGCCGATGTGCTGTTCGTCGCCGACGGAGCCTTCGGCAGCCCCGCCCGGTTGCGCGAGCTGGCGTGGGATCTCGAGCACCACGACGTCCAGGTGGTGATCGCCCCGGGCGTCACCGACGTGTCGCGCGAGCGGGTCCGGGTCCGCCCGGTGGGTGGACTCCCGCTGATGCATCTGGAGAGCCCCCGCGCGGCCCATGCTTCGCGGTGGTTGAAGCGCTCCTTCGACCTCGTGACCGCGACGCTGCTCCTGCTGGCCCTGGCGCCCCTTATGGCGTTGCTGGCCGCCCGCGTCTTCGCCTCCGACCGCGGGCCCGTCCTCTTCCGGCAGACCCGGGTCGGGCGCGACGGGAGTCTCTTCACCTGCCTGAAGTTCCGCACCATGGTGGCCGACGCGGAGGAGCGCCTCGCAGCGCTGAAGGAGGAGCAGGGTTTCGAGGGCGGCCTGTTCAAGATGGTGGACGACCCACGGATCACGCGGCCCGGCAGATGGATGCGCCGGCTGTCCCTCGACGAGCTGCCGCAGCTCGTGAACGTGCTCCGCGGCGAGATGAGTCTCATCGGTCCACGTCCGCCGTTGCCGAGCGAGGTGGCGGGCTACGACGACGTCATGCGGCGGCGCCTCCGGGTGCGCCCGGGCCTGACGGGGTTGTGGCAGGTCTCGGGACGCTCCGAGCTGACCTTCGAGGACGCCATCCGCCTGGACCTGTACTACGTCGAGAACTGGTCGATGCTCCAGGACCTCGCGATCCTCTTCCGCTCGGTCCGGGCGGTGCTCAGGTCTCAGGGGGCGTACTGAGCCCACTGCCCGCTGGGTCAAGGACTGGCTAGCCTGCCCACCACCGAGCACACCCTCGTCACGACGGCCCTGACTTCCTCGGTGCGCCGCCACCCGCGACGCCCTCGCCGCCCGCATCGAGCCGTGGTCGGCGACTGCTCGCTGACCCCGTTCGCGCACACCCACCTCGCGGGCGACTGCTGAGCCGGGCTTCCCGCAGACGAGAGCACCACGGCATCACGCCGAGCTCTTTCGGCGGAGGTCTCAGCGTCTCGGCCACGATGGCCACGATGGCCACGTGGTCACCGTGGCATCGCTCAGCTCCGCGATCCACGTGTCGCTACCCGTCGAGCAGCCCCAGCAGGTACTCCCCGTACCCGCTCTTGGCAAGCGGCTCGGCCCGCTCGCGCAGCTCGTCGCCCGACAGGAACCCCAGTCGCCACGCCACCTCCTCCGGGGCGCCGATCTTGAATCCCTGGCGCTCCTCGATGGTGCGCACAAAGGTGCCGGCGTCGTGCAGGCTGTCGAAGGTTCCTGCGTCCAGCCACGCTGTCCCGCGAGGCAAGATCTCCACGTGGAGGCAACCCTGCTCGAGGTAGATCCGGTTCAGGTCCGTGACCTCGAGCTCGCCCCGCGCGGAGGGTCGAAGCGAGGCGGCGTGCTGCACCACCGACGAATCGTAGAAGTACAGCCCGGGCACCGCGTACCGGCTCCGAGGCCGCACCGGCTTCTCCTCGAGGGAGACGGCCACGTGGTCTTGGTCGAACTCGACCACGCCATACGCCGTCGGGTCGGCGACCTGGTAGCCGAACACGGCTGCCCCGTCGAGGTCATGGAATCGCCGCAGCTGCCCGCCCAGCCCCGGCCCGTGGAAGATGTTGTCTCCCAGAACGAGCCCGACCCGATCGTCGCCGATGTGGTCGGCTCCGATCACGAACGCCTGCGCCAGCCCGTCCGGGCTCCGCTGCTCGGCCCAGGTGAGCTCGATGCCGAACTGCGAACCATCCCCGAGGAGCCGACGGAACGCGCTGGCCTCGTGCGGCGTGGTGATGACGAGGACGTCCCGGATCCCGGCCAGCATCAGCGTTGACAGCGGGTAGTAGATCATCGGCTTGTCGTAGACCGGAAGCAGCTGCTTGCTCATCCCCAGCGTGACCGGATGCAGGCGGGACCCAGTCCCCCCCGCCAAGATGATGCCGCGCATGAGGCAGATGCTAGCGCCGGGCTTTCCGTAGCGGGGTCGATGCCGACCGCGTGGTGAACGGGCCAGTGCCCCTGACCTGCGGGGGGTAGAGGTGGGCTCCCCGTCAACACCGTCACCGATCGAGGAGCTCCTCGAAGACCTGGTTCACAGGGTTCGTGTTCCGGCCGCCGTGCCCTCACGTCGACCACGGGGCGGGGAATTGGGTGATCTCGCTCCGGCGGCGCATCGGCCGCGATAGGATGCGGCCCATGCGGCGCATCCTGGTGACCCGGGGGCCGGGCTCATCGGCTCCAAGTTCGTGCAGCACCTGGTCGAGCACGCCGGCGCCGCCGTCGGGATGCTCGACACGTTGACCTGCGCCGCCGAGTCCGACGATGACAGCACACCCGGTCGCCGCCCCCTCCGCCTCCGTGCAGGCCAACCTCGCCGGCACCTTCACGCTGATCCAGCGCCGCTCGAAGGCGACGGCGTACCGGCCAATCGGCCCGCGCAGTGCCCCCACCCTAGGCGCCGACCACCGCGTGCGTGTCTGGGAGTCTGCCTTGGGCGTGCGGGCGGCGATCAGCAGCTCGTCCGGCAACTAACGGCCGTGGCAGCACGTGGAGAGGTTCCTTCCGCGTCATCTCGCATTCCTGCTCAGCGCCCACGGGGTGTAGCGCTGCGTCTCCGGGGGGAACATGTGACACGGATCCACACCGATGACCACTCCCCCGTCGTCCGTGCTGTGCTCGAGCGCGCGGCTCAGGATCGGCGCTGTTCCTTCGACGCGATGAGGCTTCGCGAGCACGTGAGCTGGTGGCGCCCGGAAAGGGGGCACACCGAGGCCGCTCACGCGGCCGCGGGCCAGTGCAGGGGGCAGGGATCGTGAGCGACCTCATCGTCGAGACCACGGAGATCCCCGGGTTGCTCGTCCTGCGCATGCCGGTCCACGGGGACGCCCGCGGCTGGTTCAAGGAGAACTGGCATCGCGAGAAGATGGTCGCCGCCGGGCTCCCCGACTTCGCGCCGGTGCAGCAGAACGTGTCGTGGAACGCCAATCGGGGAGCGACCCGCGGAGTCCACGCCGAGCCGTGGGACAAGCTCATCTCCGTCGGCAGCGGACGGGTGTTCGCCGCCTGGGTGGACCTGCGAGCTGGGCGTACTCACGGCCGCACCACGCACGTCGAGATAGGTCCCGGCACCGCTGTCTTCGTTCCCCGCGGGGTCGGGAACAGCTACCAGGCACTCGAGGATGGCACGACATATACCTACCTGGTCAACGACCACTGGCGCAGGGGACGGCAGTACCCGGCGGTCAACCTTGCCGACGCTCACCTCGCCATTCCGTGGCCGATTCCGCTTGCGGACGCAGAGATCTCAGAGAAGGACAAGACCAACCCCGGATGGCGTCAGATCGACGCCATGCCACCTCCCTCGGTCCTCGTTCTCGGAGCCCGGGGCCAGCTCGGGCGGGCCCTCTGCAGCCTGATGCCCCATGCCCACGGTGTCGATCAAGCTCATATGGACCTCTCGGATGCGGAGGCAGTCGCGCGCTGGCCGTGGGCGGACTACGACCACGTCATCAATGCCGCCGCCTTCACGGCCGTGGACGATGCCGAGACCATCGAGGGGCGCCGAGTGGCCTGGCTGCTCAACGCGTCGGTTCCCGCGCAGCTGGCTCAGCTGGCCGACCTGCATCGCTTCCGACTGGTTCACGTGTCCACCGACTACGTCTTCGATGGGACGCTCGACCGGCTCTACACCGAGGACGACCCCGTCTGCCCGCTGGGGATCTACGGCCAGACCAAGGCAGCGGGCGAGCTGGCGGTGCTGGCGGCGCGTCGGCACCACGTCGTGCGCACGAGCAGAGTCGTGGGTGAGGGACACAACTTCGTGAGGACCATGGCCGACCTCGCCGATCACGGCGTCTCGCCTGAGGTCGTCGACGACCAGCGAGCGCGGCTGACGTTCGCCGACGAGTTGGCGCGCGGCATTGACCACCTGCTCATCTCGGGGGCCGACCCGGGGCTCTACCACGTGACCAACGCGGGACCGGTAGCGAGTTTCTGCGACGTCGCGCGGCGGGTCTTCGAGGTCTGCGGCCGCGACCCGGACGATGTCACGCCAGTGACGACGGAGCAGTACAACGCGGGCAGGCGCGCCGCCCCGCGCCCGCTGAACAGCGCCCTGGACCTCTCCCGGATGCGGGCCAGCGGGTTCGAGCCCGAGGACGCGGAACCGGTGCTCGACCGCTACCTTGCGAGCCTGCGGTGAGGGGGCCCAGGACCGGCGTGGCGTCGGAATGTCCCTGGTCGATCCGCCACCGGCGTTGCCCGTGGAGGAGGCGAGGCACGACGCGGTCGCTGCCGGTCGGCTCGTCCTGCGACACGAGATGACGGGTCCGTGGCAGGCCAGCGGCGGCGGCTCGGCCCCGAGGTTGGGAGCGCCCGGTCGACCTCGGCTTGCCCCACACCGACAACTACCGACTCGCCCACGACCTGCTCATCGGCGTCCGACCGGCGTCCGTACGGTGGGCGGCGTGGTCGGCGCCCGCAGAGCCTCCTGATGGTGAGCCCAGCCAGCTCGGATGGCCGGGTCAGCGTCGTGATCCCCGCCCACAACGAGGCCGCCACCATCACACGCACCCTGGGCGTTCTGCGGGACGGCGCTGCCGGGCCGCTGGAGGTGATCGTCGTCTGCAACGGCTGCACCGACACCACCCCCGACATCGCCAGGGCGGCCACGCCACCAGTGCGGGTGATCGAGATCGAGCAACCGTCCAAGGCCGAGGCAGTGCAGGCCGGCAACGCCGCGGCCGAGGCGTTCCCCCGGGTTCATCTGGACGCCGACGTGGAGCTCTCGGCCGCCTCCCTGCGTGCCCTCGTCGCCCCCCTTGTGGCCGGGGAGGCGATGGCCACCGCGCCCCGACGCGACCTGCCGCGCACGGGCTGCAGCCCCTTGGTGCGCTGGTACTACGACGTGTGGGAGCAGCTCCCCCAGGTGCACGCCGGGCTCTTCGGGCGGGGCGTCGTCGCGCTCTCCGAGGAGGGGCAGGCCAGGGTCTCAGCCCTCCCCCGGGTGATGAGCGACGACCTGGCCATGTCCGAGGCCTTCACCGAGGCCGAGCGCCGCGTCGTCGAGGGCTCCGTCGTGATTGTCCACCCACCCCGGACGATGCGTGACCTGCTCCGGCGACGGGTGCGCGTGGTCACGGGGAACAAGCAGGCCGATGACACGGACACGCGCAGCGGTGAGTCGGCGACCTCGGTGAGCACCCTGCTGACCCTGGCCCGGCAGCAGCCGCGGCTGGTGCCACGCCTGCCGGTCTTCCTCGGGGTGACGGTGCTCGCGCGACTGCTGGCCCGGCGCGCCATCCGTACCGGCGACGTCACCACGTGGCAGCGCGACGAGAGCTCACGCGTCATCTGATCTGAGCTTGCTGTTCTTTGTCTGCGGATTGACCGCAGCAAGTGACCGCCTCGTGCGATGTCCCTCAGTTGACACGACTCCCGCATAGGTGCGCCTTCCGAGATGCGCCGACGGGCGGGTACTAGACGACTCCCGTAGGACCGGTGTCCGGCCAAAATCGGTCCAGGGGCTCGGCGGGAGGCTCCTGAGTTGGCTCAATCGCTTAGTGCGTGACTTTCGGGCTTGGTGACTGCGTCGAGGAGTGCTTGCTTGTCAGCGGGTACGGCGGGCGGGAAGGTCTGCTCGGCGCCGTTGATCGCGACGGTCGCCGAGCGCAGCGGCCGGAGCTGGCGAACGACGTTGCGGATCGCCAGCCCGGTGCGGTTCTGGACCTCGCGGCTCACGGCCAGGGCGGTGAACACGACCGTGAGGTGGGCCTCGATCGCATCGCGGGTGCGGGCGAACATGGGCCGGGCACGGAGGTCGGTCTTGGACATCCGGAAGGACTGCTCGACGTGCCACAGGTCGTGGTAGCTCTCGATGACCTCGCCGGCGTCCATGACCGTGGCGGGGATGTTCGTGACGTAGCCCTTCAACCCGACCAGGCGCCTCGCTCTCGCGAGTGAGGCCTCGTCGAGGGACTTCGCGCCGTTGCTGGTCTTCACGAACCGTGGTGTGCGGGAGGACTTGTTGCCCTCGATGACCTCGCGGGCGCGGTTCTCCTGCAACGTCAGCGTCTTGTTGTCCCGGACCGCCCGCTTGGTCGAGTAGGCCCACACCGCGCGCCATGACCCGGGATGTTGCTCGGGTTCCCACACGGGCTCGGCTTTGAGGTTCGCGTCGTTCTCGACCAGACGCCGGTTCTTTGGGGTGATCGTGTCGATGACCTGGCCGCCTTCGAAGGCGTCGCCGTGCCAGCGGAAATGGGACTCCAGATCGGTCGGGGCCTTGGTAGCTCGTGAGCCGACGATGAACCGCAGCCCAGCCTCCTCGAACGCATCGAGGTTGCCCGCGGAGAGCATCCCGGCATCAGCGACCACGGCCATGTCGACCAGGTCGTGGCGGGCCTGGAAGTCTTCGATGATCGGCACGATCGTGGCGGTCTCTGCCTTGTTTCCCTCGAAGCAGCCGATCTCGAGAGGGAACCCGTGGCGGTCGACGAGCAGCCCGACCACAATTGTGGGTTCTCCTCACCTTTCCGTGGGTAGCTGGATGGTGAGTCCGCCGCAGCAGAGGTAGATCATGGCGATGAGGGCGGCGGCGCTGTGGTGGCCGTAGCCGCGGTGGTTGATCAGTCGGATCTTGGAGTTGAGGCCCTCGAGCTTGGAGTTCGATAGCCCGAGTTCGACGGCGGCGAGTACCCGCTCGCGGTTCGCGCGGACGGTCTTGGACAGGGTCACGAACGCAGGGATGCGGCTGCGGCAGGCCCAGGCCAGCCACCAGTCCAGGTGGTATTCAGCGTCGGCGGGGTCGGGGAGCCGGTAGAGGTCACGGAGGCCTTCCTTGAGCTGCCAGCAGCGGTAGAGCACCGAGCCGCTGCGGCGCAGCTCGTGCAGCACCTCGAGCTGGGTGGGCTTGAGCGCGGCGGGGTCCTTGAGCAGCGCCCAGCGGGAGTGCTTGACCCAGCGGGCCTGGTCTCGTGCCGGCGGTGGGGCGCCGGCTGGGGGTCGGCCGCGGCGTTTCGGACCGGCCAGCGCCGCAGCCCGGCGGGCCCTGTCCCGTTCGAGGTTCCAGGCCCAGCGCCGGGCCTTGTTGATGGCCTCGTTGGCCAGCGCCACCAGATGGAACGGGTCGACGCACTGCCGGGCCTGTGGGGCCTTGGTGTCGGTGGCCTTCTTGAACGCGGCGCCCAGATCCATGCTGACGGCCTGTAGCTGAGCGGATCCGGCTTCGCCGAGCTGGTCGTAGAACGCCTCCAGGGTGGCCGCGTTCTTGCCCTCGGCGGCCCACACCACCCGGCCGGACTGGTCGTGGTCGGCGACCACGGTCAAGTACCGGTGTCCCTTGCGATAGGAGACCTCATCGACCCCGATCCGCAGCAGCCCCGTCAGCCGGCGGGTGTCGACCTGCTCGGCCACGACCCGTTCGACAATGCCGGCGACGCTCTCCCACGAGGTCCGCAGCAGCCGGGTGATCGTGGTCTTGTCGGTGCGCTGGGCCAGCCAGGCGACCACGTCCTCGAAGTCGCGCGAGTGCCGGGCCCGAGGCCGCGCCCACGGCACGGCCTCGGTCCGGACCCGCTGGCACCGCTGGCAGTGCAACCGGCGGATCTGCGCCTGCAGAAGCAGCTTGCTGGCGCCCAGATCCAGATGCCGCCAGCGGCGCACCGAGGAGTCATAGGCGCCCGGCGCCCGCCATCCACACGGGCACACCGGGCGGCCCCGGCGGCGCCGAAGCCCCACGATCACGCCCTCGGGGGTGAACTCGACCGAGGCCACCGTGGCTGACGGGATGGACAGCATCTTGTTGAATGCAGTGGTGACGCGCACGTGCGGCTCGCTTCGGAATCGGTTGCGTGGTTGCTCCGAAACCTAGGCGCCAGCACGTGCGCGTCCTGACGTCACCACTCAGACGGGCAGATCTCCCACAGCAGCAGGGCTCCGGGTCCTCAAACCCGCTCCAATGACCCACAGGAACCCGAGGAGTCCCAGTTTTCGACCCGTCGTTCCTTGGAGAAGCCGACCTTGCGCAGGTCGTCTTCCTTCTCGGCCTCGAAGTAGAGCGTGGTCACGTCGTAGAGACACAACGACACATCCCCACTGGTCACCGCGTGGTTGAAGCAGGCGGTCGCGACCTGGTCGCGGTAGCGGCCGGGCTTGGCACGGCCCAGGGTGCGTTTCATCGTCGAGTAGCTCGCAGGGCGGCGACCCAGATCGGAAAGCACGCGGCCGGAATCGAGCAGCGAGGTCGCCTCCACGATCCGGGCGATGACCAGGTCCCGGAAGACCGGATCCTGCAGGCTGTCGAAGCCCAGCGAGGTGTACACCGAGGTGAGGGCCTCGAAAACGAGCCTCGACTCTGTGGCCACGACCCTGCCCGGCTCATCACGTCGAACCGGCACCGCTCCGGTCGAGGGGGCCGGCAGATCGAGCGCACCCTGTCTTGCGGGAGCGCCCACCATGCCCGCCACCCGCGGCGCCGACTCGACACCCAGATCGAGCTCATCTTGGCCCGGGTCGCCCAACAGGTCCCGCGCCCGCTCGAGCAAGACCCCGAGCTCGGCGTCGGTATGTGCTGAGCCGAGATGCCTCACGATCCGTTGCCGCCCATCCGCGTACTCAGCGATCTGCACCGCCGTCGCGCCCGACGCGGTCCGCACCCGCCGGACGAATGCCACTCGATGACCCTAGAACGACCTCGCTAGTGCGTGAAACCGCCCCAACTCGAAGCCATCAACGCAGGTCAGGGCGCCGCGCCGTCCGAGGCCACGCCACCGTGAGCCAAGTCAGGTCAGGGCCTGGAACTGGTCCCAGACGGGGTCGATGACAGAAGATGGCAGCGCAGGCACAGGCACCTCGGGGAAGAAGGCGAGAGTCAACAACTCGCGATCTACCCCGGCCTGTGCCTGCGCTACGTGACCGACACGCCACGCCTATCCGCGCGATCTCTTAACAAGAACCTCGCGACGCGCCGGCGACGTGTCCAGCAGCGGCGAGCACGGTGCTGGGTCAGTTCACCAGCAGGAGCGCCACAGCGCCCGGTTGTGGCTCTTGGCGTTGCGCTGGGCCTTTCGGTAGGAGCTGACCCGACGGAACGGCGTGCTGTCATAGACGTAGACCTTGGAGAATCCGCCCCAGACCTGGGAGCGGTTGATGTCGCGGCCGTTCTTCATCACATATCGAATCAGCCGGCCCCAGCGGTCCTTGTAGTCCTGGGAGGGGTCGGAGACCAGCAGAACACGGTTGCCGGGCTTGAGCTTGCGCTTGAGCGCCCGGGAGGCTCTGGGGCCACCGCACTCGACGCCGCCGTAGACCTCGGGGGTGTCGATGCCGATGAACCGCACGTTGCGCCGCGGTCCACCGATGAGTCGGACCTTGATGGTGTCGCCGTCGGTGACGCTGATGACGCGGGCGCGCTGCTTGAGTTGCTTCTTCCCGCCGCCACCGCCGCTGGTGCTCGTGCCACCCGAGCCGCTGCTGGCCGCACCGCAGGGGCAGGGCAAGGACTCACAGGCGCGGCCGTCGCCGTCGGCGTCGAGGCGGTGCGGGTCCTTCTTCGGGTGGTGGTTCAGGAAGAACCGCTGGGCCGCGCGCTGGGTGTCGAAGTCCCCGCAGTCGCGGTCGGCGATCGCAGCCGCCGGCGAAGAGAATCCCGCCAGACCAGCGGCGATGAGCAGTGGTGCGAGCAGGACGACAAGACGTCGCATCAGAATCCCCCGTGGACTGATATGGAGTGACTTCCTGTCAAGGGGCATGGTGAGGCGCCCGTCGCGGGTTGGTGTCCGCGGCGGGCGCCTCGTGCTTCGTCGGTGGGGTCGTGGGCGAGCGTGTCGTTGTCGACGCGCGGTCAGACTGATATGCGCGGGTTGGTTACCGCAGGACGGGTTTTCGGCTGGAGTGCGGTCCGCGTGTCTAGCGTCGAGCGTCGCCTTTGCGGGTTGCTCATAGTCCGGTCGCGGGTCACTCCACGCGCTGCCACCTCGGCCCCTTCTCGACGAAGCAGATCGTGGTCCTCCTTTACTCGAGGACGGCCAGGGACCAGCACCAGCCGGCGAGCTCGCGAGCGATGGCGACGTCGGCGATCGTGTTCCTCTTGTTGCGGGCGATGAACCGCACCCAGCGGTCGTGCAGTCGCCGGTTGCCCTCATCGCCACGGATCCGGGCGGCCGCGGGTGCCAGGTCCCACCGCTCGCGCATGGTCTTGCCGATGACGTAGCGGGGCTTGTGGTGCCAAGCTGCCTCGACCAGGAGCCTGCGGACGTGGGTGTTGCCGGTCTTGGTGATCGAGCCTTGGCGTCGGGACTCACCCGAGGAATGCTCGGTGGGGACCAGGCCGACGAAGGAGCCGATGGAGTTGCCGGTGAACCGGTGCCAGTCGCCGATCTCGACAGCGAGCGCGAACCCGGTCAGGGTGCCGATCCCGCGCAGGCAACCGAGCCTGCGAACCAGTGTGGTGAACTCGGAGTCGGCGGCCATCTGTTCGATCGCGGCGTCGAGCCCTCTGCGTCGGGCCAGGGTGGCCATGACGGCTTCGTAGTCGTTGTCGAAGGTCAGCGCGGTCGCCCGCCCCGTCCTCGCGGTCAGCTGCGGCAATGCGTCGTGGCGTAGCCAGACCTCGTGCTTGCCCGTCCAAGCGGCCCCGTCGCAGTAGACGATCCCGTTGCGCAGCAGCAGCTTGGACAGCCGGTGCCGGGCCCGCATCAGGTCCCCGCGGCAGTCCTCGCGGGCACGGACCAGATCCCGGGCCGACTCTTGCTCGACCGAGGGCACCGCGACCGGGCTGGTCTCCTGCAGCCGCAGCAGCCGGGCCAGGTGGATCGCGTCCTTGGCGTCAGTCTTGACCCGGTCACCGGCCGGCCTATGCAGCTTCGACGGTGCGACCACCTCACACCGGATCCCCGCCGCGCTCAAGTGCCGATACAGACCGAACCCGGTCGGACCAGCCTCATAGGCCACCGCCACCGGACCCGGCATGCCGCCCAGCCAGGAGGTGATGTGGTCATAGGACGGGGTCAGCTTCGCTTGGAACAACTCGCCCGTGTCGCCATCGATCGCCGCCGCCGCGACTGATCGTGCGTGCACGTCGAGCCCAACACTCGTACGCTCGGTAAACACCGGGGCCTCCCACAATGTCGGATAGGCCGAGCAGGCGGCCCCTGCTCGGTAACCCACGAATCTTGTGAGTGAGGCCCCGGCCCGCAACCCCGTCACGACGACCGGGTCACGTCATACCGTCTAGCCCCGAACAGTGCCGCGTGAACATATCATCCGAGCCTGGGAACATCGCCGACGTCGAGTCGGCCTGGCAGTTCGGTGCCAATCATCCAGCCAGCGAAGTAGCCTGCGTCGAGGTTCGAAGAACTCAACTAGACGCGGGAGAACCGTTGAACACCAGGGCTCGCCTTACTGCGCTGGCTTTGTCCGCCGCCGTTGGGATCCTTCCGCTGGCGGCGGTGGCGCCTGCAGCGCAGGCGCACGACGGCGGTGAGCAGCGCTGCGTGTCCCGGCACGAATGGCAGCACATCCATCGGAGCATGAAGAAGTGGCGGGTACACCGCATCTTCGACGTACGGGGAAGGTTCGTAGACGGGTTCGCCGGGGGCTACACCCGCCGCTACCGGCCCTGCGCATGGGGCGGGGGCACGGACGTGAGGCTGTACGTGTCCTACTCCTCTTTTTCGAAGCTGTACCAACCAGGTCCGCAGATAGAACATCCGGAGTGGAACTGGAAGAACCGTGTCTTGGAGAAGCGTCTGGTCTGAGCTGAGCCGCGCAGCCAATAGCCCGCGGCGGCTCGGATGCTGACCGCGCAGTGGCAGGGCGAGACGTCCGCGTTCAACAAGCGGCCGCTGAAGGGCGCCGACTTCGTCTACTGCTGGTGTGTCGTGCGGTCCGCCACCGGCGGTCGGTGCGATTTGGGTCCTCGTCAGGGTCGACGTGCTGTCCGGCGACCAGCGCCAGAAGCGCGACCGCCTCGGCCGACTTCCCACCACCGGCGCGGCCGCCGCCTTTGAGAATCCGCGAGGGTCCCGGCCGGCCGGGTCATTGCGGCCCGCCGAGACCGGCGGCCCTGGCCCGCGCGATGGCGTCGGTCCGGTCAGCTACCTGCAGCTTGCTGAAGATGTTCGAGATGTGGTTGCGCACCGTCTTGGGGCTGAGGACGAGCTGATGGGCGATATCGCTGTTGCGCGTGCCTCTGCCGATGAGCTCGAGGATCTCGCGCTCACGCTCGGTCAGCTCCGGGAAGGCGGGCGGCCGCGGCTGGGCATGGGCGTGGGCGAAGAACCCGAGCATGCGCTCGGCGATCCCGGGCCCGAAGACGGCCTCGCCGCGCTCCACCGACCGGACGGCGCGCACGATGTCCTCCGGGCTCGAGCCCTTGAGGAGATAACCCCGGGCCCCAGCGCGCAGCGCGGCGAAGACGGAGTCGTCGTCCTCGACCATGCTCAGGACGAGCACGGCGATGTGCGGGCTGGTCGCCACGATGCCGCGGGTGGCCTCGATTCCGCTCATGCCCGGCATGGTGAGGTCCATCACCACGACGTCCGGTTGTCCCTGAGCCGCCTCGCGCAGGGCCTGGGTCCCGTCAGCGCACGACCCCACCACCTCCAGGTCGGGCTCAGCCTGCAGGTTGCCGGCGAGGCCGTCGCGGAAGACCGGGTGGTCGTCCACGATCAGCACCCTGATCGACTCCTCAGTCATCAGGGGTCCCCGGGCTGCGGGAGGGGAAGCTCGGCGAGCACGACCGTGCCGCCCCCAGGAGCGCTGCGGACCTCGAAGGTGCCGCCGACCTCCTCGGCGCGTTCCCGCATCGAGCGCAGGCCCACCCCGGGCCTGGTGTGAGCGGGGAGCCCGGCCCCGTCGTCGCGCACCTCGAGGTGCAGCAGGCCCGGCGAGGAAACGAGGTCCAGCAGGACGCGGATGTCTGCGGCACCGGAGTGGCGGACCGCGTTGGCCAGGGCTTCGGTGGCGATGCGATAGGTCGCCACCTCCAGCGCGGCGGGCAGCGTCGCTTCGTGCAAGCCGTCGGTCACCACTGCTCCGGGGCAGATCGCGCCGGCGCGCTGAGTGATCGCCTCCGCGAGACCGAGGTCGTCCAGGGCCGGCGGGCGCAGGTCGTCGACGATGCGGCGGACGTCGGCGACCGCCGCCCGGATGCCCTCCTCGAGGGGCCGCACCCAGCGCTCGGCCTCCTCCGGCGAGTCTGGCAGCGCCCTGCGCGCGTTGCCTGCGTGCAGCGCGAGGCCGGCCAGCGCCGAGCCGACCCCGTCGTGCAGGTCGCGGCGCACGCGGCGACGCTCCTCCTCCCGGGCAAGCACCAGCCGCTCGCGCGAGCGCTGGAGCTCGCGGGAGAGCAGCACCGCATGGGCGGCTGCGGCCACCTGCCTCGAGAGGTCCTCGAGAACACGACGGTCGGAGACGGAGAAGGGCTCGTTCTCGGACCGCTGACCGACCACCAGCGTGCCGACCGACCCCCCTTGGTGCACCAGGTCGAACCGCTCCACCCGGCCGGCGCCCGAGCCGAAGCTCGCCGGCGAGGCGCCGTCCGGCAGCTCCACCGCGACGAAAGGCAGCCGCAGCGCGCGGCCGATGGTCTCGGCGATCGCGGGCAGGAGTGCCGAGGGCATGAGGGAGTCGGAGACCCGCCGGGCCAGCGCCGACATGGCGCGGGCAGGGTCGTCACGGTCGCCGTACATCAGCCGGTTGACGCGCTTCTGCAGCCACTGGCGCAGCGGGTAGACGGCGATCGCCACCACAGCGACCACCATCAGGGAGCCGCGCCACTGCGTGCCGCCGGCTGTGCCCAGCGAGGAGATGCCGAGGACCGCCAGCGCGTACGCCCCGACCGCCGCCAGGCTCAACCCGCCGTAGACCAGCGTGCGATTGATGACCAGGTCGATCTCGTAGAGGCGGTAGCGCAGGATCGCGTTGGCGATGGCGATGAGCAGGAGCAGGATCGGCAGGTAGGCGAGCGCAACGCCGAGCAGGCCGAAGCCCTCCTCCTGGGGCCAGGGCAGGAACAGCAGCGTCCAACCGACGACCGCCACCGCGCACGCGTGGAGGAACCAGCGCAGCTGCTCCCGCTCAGCGCCCACGGCCCGTCGGCGTCGCACCACCACGGAGGCGAAGGAGGCCAGGATGGCGACCGGGGTCGCGAGCACGCCGACGGCGAGGACGATCGCGGCATCCACGCCGACCGGCTGCTCGACGCCGGGGAAGTCGATCGCCTCGCCGGGGTGCAGCGCCATGCCGACGGTGGTCAGCGGCAGCCAGAACGCCAGCGCGACGGCGTAGGGTCGCCACCGGGGACTCGGCAGTCGACCGTCGGGGAAGTACAACGGCACCAGCGTCAGCAGCGCCACCAGCGGGGGGTACCACAGCCACTCCGCCAGCCACGCGGCGTACTCCGGGCCGGGGAGCACCCCCGGACGGACGTAGAGCCCGTCGGTGGCGTAGACCCGCGCGCCTGCGTCGACGACGGCGGTGGCTGCCGCCAGCGTCAGCACCCAGCCCACCATGTGGCGCGGGTGCCGGGTGAGGATCAGCGCCCCGACGACCGGGATGGTCGCCAGCAGCGCGAGGCTCGCGACGTGGACGGGCAGCTGGTCGGCGACCGGGGTCGGCACCTGGTCGAGGTGGTGCCAGAGAAAGAGCACCCAGGCGACCTGCGAGAGGGTGGCCGCCGCGGCGATCCCCCAGGCCCAGCCCCGGGCACCGATGCGCGCCATCCGGAACGCCTCCGTCCGCCTGCTACTCCTCGTCAGTCTGCACTGCCAGCCCGGCCACGGCGACCCATACGCACAGCAGCAGCACCGGGAGCATGTAGTACCAGGCCACGACGAGCAGCAGCGCGGTCACGTAGCCGCCCCAGACCAGCCAGCGGGGCAGCAGCTGCTTGCGCCACGAGGCGGCGCCCACGGCCACCATCAGCACCGATGCGCCCCACACCGTGGCGTTGCCGACGTTGCCGCTGAGCAGCGCCAGGCCGTACCCGACGGCGGGGTCGGGCTTGAACCCGTCGATGTGGTCGCCGCCCGCGACCAGCAACGCGGTGTGCTGCGCGGCCGCCAGGACGCAGAATCCGCCCGCGGTCACGAATGCCGCACCCAGGGCCACCTGCCCGGCCACGGACGTGGCGCCGGCGGCGCTCAGGGCGTTGCGGAGCCGGACCGCCGTCCACAGCAGGAAGACAGCGGCCAGCGGCATCAGCAGGTGGGAGTTCACCAGGCTCAGTACCCGCATCGTGGTGTCGACGCTGTCGGCTGCGAACGTCTCGGGGTCGCTGTCGTAGACGCTCGGGCTCGCTCCCCACAAGGAGACACCGGCCAAGAAGGTGAGGGCGAAGGCCACCCCTGCATACCGACCCGGATCTCGACGTCGCTCCTCGGTCTTCCCGGCCCGCCCCTCGGTCTCCCTGGTCGCCGTCATGGCTCCTCCTCGGTCTCGGCGTGCGAAGCACTGGCCTCGACTCTGCGCGCCCAGGTGTCCCGACGTCATGGGACCGCGGGTCCCATCTCGCGTGGGACCGTCTTCCCCGCCGTGTGGGCGATGGCGATGCTGGTGGTCCTCCTCGAACGGTCGAAGGTTCGTGGGACATGCTGGGAACCATTCGCCGCCCAAAGCGCGACCGTAGAGATGTAAGCGCCATGGCGACCTCAGCGACGCAGCGCAGCTCGGCGCTGTCGCCGAGGGTGATGCCACCGCGCTGCGCGAGTTGTACGACCGCCATGCCCGGTCCCGGCGGCTCGGCTCCGCCGCCGCCGTTCAGACCCCGCGTTTGGACCACAACGGCGGTAGGACGCAGGTAGGCCACCGGAGTAGCCACAGGATCGGGACGGCAAGGACGCTGTTGGGTGACCGCCTGACGCTGTCGGCGGGGAGAGTTAGGTTGCAGGGGTCCGACTATCCAGCGACGAGGGGGACACCATCACCGCGATGCCGCCAGCGGGTTGGTACGCCGACCCGCAAGACAGCTCACAGGTGCGTTACTGGGACGGCAGTCAATGGACCGAGCACCAGGCGCGCGCGCAGCAGGCTGCACCGAGTCCTGCTCCGACTGACCCACGGACGACACAACACCAGCCGGCACACGCCTCGGCGGGCGCAGCTGAAGGCAAGGTGCCGCTGTTTGGTGCGCGGAAGCAGGCGCGCGAGACGGCCGAGGATCTCAGCCGCGCTCACGCCGAGATCAGCCGCCTGCGAACGGAGATGGATCGTCTCGGGATCCTCGAGTTAGCCGACCTGAACCACCGGCGCGAGATGTTGCGAGCCGAGATCACCAGCATGCAATCCGACCTGACGAGTCAAAGAGATGCCCTGCAGCGGCAGGTGGCTGACGTACAGCAACGGATCGTCAAGACCCAAGAGACCGAGATCCTGCAAGAGGTCGGCATCTACGAGTACCGGCACCCCTTGTCTGACTCGGTGGCCTACAAGGCCGAGCTCGAGAAGCTCAAGGATCGAATCAAGACCACGGTCAAACAGGACGGGGCCGTCCTCGCGGCGCAGGGCTGGTCGGTCAATGGCTCCGAGGCTCAAGGGCGCAAGATGATTCGCGACTACTCGAAACTGATGCTCCGTGCGTACAACGCCGAGGCCGACAACCTCGTCCGTGGACTGAAGCCTTACAAGCTCAACTCCGCTGTAGACCGCCTCAACAAGGTCGCGTCGACCATCGAGCGTCTCGGCAAGACCATGAGCCTTCGGGTGGCCGACCAGTACCACCCGTTGCGGATCCGAGAACTCGAACTGACCGCGGACTACCAGGAGATGCTCGCTCGCGAGAAGGAGAAGGAGCGCGAGGAGAGGCAACGCCTGCGCGAGCAGAGGAAGCTCGAGCAGGAGATCGCTCGTGAGAAGGCTCGCCTTGACAAGGAGCGACAGCACTACTCCAACGCACTCCAAACGCTGATCGACAAGGGGGACACTGAGGGCGTGGAGCGGCTCCGCGCCCAGCTCGCCGAGATCGATCGCGCGATCGAGGACGTCGACTACCGCGCCGCGAACGTCCGCGCCGGATACGTGTACGTCGTCTCCAACCTTGGGGCTCTCGGGGAGAGGATGACCAAGGTCGGCATGACTCGGCGCCTGGACCCGATGGACCGGATCAGGGAACTGAGCGATGCGAGCGTTCCGTTCAACTTCGACATCCACGCGCTGTTCTTCTCCGATGACGCCTACGGCATCGAGGCCCAGATGCACCAGCGCCTGGCTGACAAGCGGGTCAACCGCGTGAACCTCCGACGCGAGTTCTTCTACGCCACACCGACAGAGGCCAAGGAGCTACTGGGCGAGCTGACCGGCGAACTCCTCCAGTTCGACGAGGAACCCGAGGCACTCGAGTACCACCAGAGTGTGCACGTCGCCGGCAGCACAGCGAACTCCCGGCCCGAGGCGTCGCACGAAAGCACAAGCCACTCCTAGGCCGAGGAACGGCGCTGGCCCTACCGGATAGCCGCTGCATGCACCAAGGGGACGTGCTAGCGGGAGCACAAGGGGCCAACGGACCCTGGTACATGTTCGGAACCCAAGCCGCTCCCGAAGGTGAAAGCTGCGAGCTGTGCGCTCCATCGGCGGCGGTGCGTCGCGCCACTCGCACGATTAAAGACCCGGTCGCGGCATGGTTGCGTCGAGTGGGACTTCGTGCGCTGCGGCGGCGCCTTCTCGGAGACTTCGGCGGCTGGGAGAACCAGGGGCACTGGCTCCCTTGTTCCCCCCAGGTGAGTGTGGTTGCGTGGCGAGACCGTCCCCGCCGTCCGGCGAGGTGCCACAACGAGGTGGGATCGATGGGCGGATTCAACTGGTCGTCGCAACACCCCGATCTGGGGGTGTGAGATGGCAAGACGGCAGCAGGCTGCAGATCGTGCGCAGCGTCCGAAGATGCGTTCGCCGGGCAGGTGGGGTTTCCCGCGGCGGGTGGAGCGCGAGTTCTGGCGGCGGATCGGAGAAGGCCTGCGGACGGCCGAGGCCGCAGAGACTATTGGTGTGTCCGAGGTCATCGGAGGCCGCTGGTTCCGTGAGGGTGGCGGCATGTCTCCTATGGCTCTGGCCGAGCCGACGGGCCGGTATCTGTCGTTCGTCGAGCGGGAAGAGATCGCGATCCTGCGGGCCCAAGGCCATGGCCCACGAGAGATCGGTCGCCGGATCGGGCGTGATGCGTCGACGATCTCGCGAGAGCTTCGTCGCAACGCGGCCACGCGAGCGACGAACCCGGGGTATCGGGCCACGACCGCGCAGTGGAAGGCAGAGATCGCGGCGAAGCGCCCGAAGGAAGCGAAGCTGGTGAGGAACTCGAGGCTGCGTGAGTACGTGCAGGACCGGCTCGCTGGCACGGTCCGTCGCCCCGACGGCACGATCGTCGCGGGCCCCACGACGCCGCCGTGGAAGGGGCTGAACAAGCCCCATCGCCAGGACCGACGGTGGTCGACGGCGTGGAGCCCCGAGCAGATCTCTCATCGTCTGCAGGTCGAGTTCCCCGATGATGAGTCCATGCGCATCAGCCACGAGGCGATCTACCAGTCGCTGTACATCCAGGGCCGCGGCGCGCTGAAACGTGAGCTGGTCACGTGTCTACGCACGGGGCGGGCACTGCGCGAGCCCAGGGCCCGCTCACGCAACAAGGCCCAGGGTCACATCACCGCTGACGTCGTCCTCAGCCAGCGCCCCGCCGAGGCCGAGGACCGCGCTGTGCCTGGCCACTGGGAAGGCGACCTGATCATCGGGACGGGCAGGTCCGCGATCGGCACGCTCGTCGAGCGCAGCAGCCGCGCCACGCTCCTGGTGCATCTGCCGCGCCTGGAGGGCTGGGGCGAGAAGCCTCATGCGAAGAACGGGCCCTCACTCGGCGGCTACGGGGCGGTGGCGATGAATGCCGCGCTCACGGCGTCGATAACCACGTTGCCCGAACAGCTGCGCAAGAGCCTGACCTGGGACCGCGGCAAAGAACTCTCAGGCCACGCGCAGTTCGCGTTGGAGACCGGGACACGGGTGTTCTTCGCTGACCCCCACTCACCGTGGCAGCGCCCGACCAACGAGAACACCAACGGTCTCCTGCGCCAGTACTTCCCGACTTGTATGGATGTAGCGGTGTCGTGATCGGGGTTGCTGTCCGTAGCGTGCCGTAGGACACCGGCCGGGCTGACTCGAGTACTTCCTGCCGCCCTTCGGGCTGGCTCACTTTGGGTGTGTCGTCCCGGCTGGTGTCTGTTCGCGGCCTGACTCAACAGAGGCGTGACGACGAGGGCAAAGATCGAGCTATCTCGAAGTCGGGTTGTCGACCGCGGATCTCACACCCATCGATGTGAAAGGAACCGCTCCGATGATGCTGATCGGCGTCGACCCGCACAAGTCCACCCACACCGCTACCGCTGTGGAGCCCGGCACCAACGCCGAGGTTGCCTCAATCCGGATCGAGGCCACGCTGGGTGAGTATCGACGGATGCTGACCTGGGCAGCGCGGTGGCCACAGCGCCGGTGGGCCATCGAGAACGCCGAAGGACTCGGTCGCCACCTGGCTTCATGGCTGCTGGCCCGCGGTGAGGAGGTCGTCGATGTTCCCGCGACGGCCACCGCCAGGGTTCGACAGCTCTCCCGGGGCGGCGGCCGGAAGAACGACCGCATCGACGCAGCGGCCGCCGCCTGCGTGGCCGCCATCCAAGGCGACTATCGCGCCATGGTCGCCGAAGGTCCGGCCGATGCGCTGGCCGTGCTCGACGAGCACCGGGTCAATCTGGCCCAGGCCCGAGTCCGCGCCGTCAACCAGCTCCACGCCCTCCTGCGGGCCCTGCTCGCCGGCGGCGCTCCCACCGATCTGACAGCCGCGACCGCCAGCGCCCTGCTGAGCAAGGTGCGTCCCACCGGAGAAGCCGAACGAGCCCGCAAAGCCGTCGCGCGAGACCTCATCGCCGAGATCCGCTCCCTGGACGCCAGACTGAAGTCCAGCTGTAAAGCCATCGCCGAGCAGGTCGAGAACTCCGGCAGCAGCCTGACCGAGACCGTGGGCATCGGACCGATCATCGCCGGACGCATCATCGCGAGGACCGGACCTCCAAGCCGGTTCCCGAACTCGGGCTCCTACGCCAGCTACGTCGGTACCGCACCCGTCGAGGTGGCCAGCGCCGACCATGCACGTCACCGCCTTTCCAGAACCGGGGACCGGCAACTGAACTCCGCCCTGCACACCGCGGCGGTGACCCAAATCCGCATGCACGGCAGCCGCGGGAACCTCTACTACCGGACCAAGATCGCTGAAGGGAAGACTCCCCGCGAAGCCAAACGCTGCCTGAAGCGACGACTGGCAGACCACGTGTGGCGCACCATGACCGCCGACGAACGAAGGCTGGCGACGAGCCCAGGAGGACACCCGGGGGCGACTCTAGTATCCGGCGCGCCTGGCACAACCCCGTCGACCAGCTCTTCGGAGAAGTCACTTCCCGGGCCCGCCATCCCGCAGTCTACGACGCCCCGACCAGCCTCTTGACAAACACAGAGGCACCCAAGGGCACCGACCTGTCGCGCTGGTCCGCAGACGACCTCGAGGCCATCGCTCACACGCTCAACAACAGGCCCCGCAAGACCCTCGACTGGAAGACCCCCGCCGAGGTCTTCGAGGAACAACTACGCTCACTTCAACAACCCGGTGTTGCATCGACCAGTTGAACTCGCCATGGAAT
>CAWDDN010000045.1:0-16988 GCA_963801135.1 uncultured Actinomycetota bacterium
CCGGGCCCCACCACCGGCGGTCGGGTTCCCCCTGGGGGCCCTTGCACCTCAACCACCGTGGTGGGGGTTCCCGTTGTTCGTTGAGGTGCGAGCGCAGCGAGCCACGAAACGCCGTCGACGATGGCACCTCAACCACCGGTGGTGGGGTGGGGCCCGGGCGGTGCACACGGGGAGACCGCACAATGGGAGGCATGCCCAGCGCCGTCTCGACGACTCACCCGCCCCTGCGCCTGGGGTCGCTGGACGTCCCGACACCGGTCATCCTGGCGCCCATGGCCGGGGTCACCAACGCGGCCTTTCGGCGGTTGTGCCGCGAGCAAGGGGCGGGCCTCTACGTCTGCGAGATGATCACGTCGCGCGGCCTGGTCGAGGGTGACGCGACTACCCGCCGGATGCTGGTGTTCGACCCGCTCGAGGAGGTGCGCTCGGTCCAGCTGTACGGCACCGACCCGTCCTACGTGGGCGAGGCGACCCGGATCCTCTGCGACGAGTACGGCGTGGACCACGTGGACCTGAACTTCGGCTGCCCGGTCCCCAAGGTGACCCGCAAGGGCGGTGGCGGGGCACTGCCCTGGAAGCGCGACCTGCTCGGTCGGATCCTCGAGTCGGCGGTGACGGCAGCTGCACCGTACGGCGTGCCCGTCACGATGAAGACCCGTAAGGGCATCGACGAGGACCACCTCACCTACCTGGACGCCGGCAGGACCGCCCAGGAGGCCGGGTGCGCGGCGGTCGCGTTGCACGGGCGCACCGTGGCCCAGGCCTACAGCGGGCAGGCGGACTGGGACGCGATCGGGGAGCTGGCCGCCCACGTCGACATCCCGGTGCTGGGCAACGGCGACATCTGGGAGGCCGAGGACGCGTTGCGCATGGTTGTCCAGACCGGCGCCTCGGGGGTGGTGGTGGGGCGCGGGTGCCTCGGGCGGCCCTGGTTGTTCCGTGACCTGGCCGACGCGTTCGCCGGCCGCCAGGCCACTGCCCTGCCAACGCTCGGCGAGGTGGCCGCGACGATGCGCCGCCACGCCGAGCTGCTGGCCGAGCACATGGGTGAGGAACGCGGTTGCCGGGAGTTTCGCAAGCACGTCGCCTGGTACCTCAAGGGCTTCGGCGCGGGTGGTGACCTGCGGCGACACCTGGCCCTGGTGTCGAGACTGGCAGAGCTGGACGACCTGCTCGGTGGGTTGGACCCGGCCGAACCGTTCCCGCGCCGTGAGCTGGGCACACCCCGGGGCCGGCAGGGCACCCCCCGCACGGTGGTGCTCCCCCAGGGGTGGCTGGTCGATCGGATGGGCCCGGCCGAGTCGTCGACGGAAGAGGTCGCCTCGGGCTCCGGTGGCTGACCGGGAGGGGTCGTGAGGCACGTCTCTTTGCCCTTGTGAGACCCCCCACAGGGCTGCTACTCAGCATGACCTTCGGGGGGCGGACGTGTTGTACTCGATGACCGTTGTACGGAACGCCCCCGAGTTCCTTGAGGAGACAACCCCATGCCCGAGCGCAGCATCGCACCCCTGCGCCCAGAGTCCCGGCTCCGCGCCGCGAGGCAGGCCCTGAGCCGCCCCGCCGCTCGCGCCGGCCTCGCTCTCGCGCTCACCGCGCCCGTCGTGGCTGTCGGCATCGCCGCCACCTCCGTCGAGGACCGTGCGGGCGCGGCACTCGAGTCCGCCACGGAGACCACGAACAACGGGGCGGCCGCGCTGGTCGACCTGACCGAGCTGTCCGACCGCGCCGACCGCGCCTCCCGTGGTGCCGTGCGCACGATGCGTCCGGTGACGCTGAAGCCGCGTCCCGTCGACCGGATGTGGGCCACCGCGACGCTGAACGTATGGGCCGGCCCCGGCGAGAACACCAAGCGCGTCGGCCTCATCAAGTCGGGCACCAAGGTCGCCGTCACCGGTCAGCGCAAGGGCGGGTGGGCCGAGGTCCTCCTCGGAGGACCCCGCAAGGACCGCTGGGTCAACGCCCAGTACCTCTCGGAGTCCAAGCCCAAGCCCGCGTCGAAGCGCAGCGCAGCAGCAGCGGCTCGTCGTCCTCGGCTGGCACCGGTGGGGTGTCCCTCGCCCCGTGCCCCGACGGCTCGAGCATCGAGTCCGGGACGACGCCCAACGCCGACATGGTCTACCGGGCGGTCTGCAACGCCTTCCCGCCGCTCACCACGTACGGCGGCTACGACCCGCACGGTGAGCACATCGACGGCCGGGCCTACGACTTCATGGTCCCGAGTTCCTCGCTGGGCAACGCGGTCGCCCAGTTCGCGCTCGCCAACGCCGGACGGCTGAAGATCCGCAGCATCATCTGGTCCCAGCGCATCTGGTCCGCCGAACGTGGCGGGGAGGGCTGGCGGCCGATGTCGGACCGCGGCTCGGCCACCGCCAACCACTACGACCACGTGCACATCTCGGTCTTCTGACCACAGCACCCCCGCGCGCGCGAAAGACCGGTCACAAGACCGGTCTTTCGTGCTTTTGGACGCACGGCGGGTGCATCTTCGTGCAGAAGACCGGTCACCCCCTGGGGCCGCGGCCTCGCGCTACAGTCGCTGCCTGATGGGGTCGAGGCAAGGCACCGGTGACTACGACGAGCACGCCCGTGCCCGGCGTGCGGTCGAGGCGCCCAAGGACTCGGTACGCAGCGAGTTCGCCCGCGATCGTGCCCGGGTGGTGCACAGCGCCGCGCTGCGCAGGCTGGCGGCGAAGACCCAGGTGGTCGGCCCACAGTCCGACGACTTCGTCCGCAACCGGCTCACCCACACCCTCGAGGTCGCCCAGGTCGCCCGTGACCTGGCCGACCAGCTGGGGTGTGACACCGACGTCGCCGAGACCGCGGCCCTCGCCCACGACCTCGGGCACCCGCCCTTCGGGCACAACGGGGAGCGAGCCCTCGACGACCTCTGTCAGGACGTCGGGGGCTTCGAGGGCAACGCCCAGACGCTGCGGATCCTGACCCGTCTGGAGGCCAAGACCTTCGACACCGACGGGCGCGGCCACGGTCTCAACCTCACCCGTGCGACCTTGGACGCGGCGAGCAAGTACCCGTGGACCCGGCGCCAGGCGTTGCCGCCGGGGGGAGCGCACGGCGACGGCACCCCCCGGGCGACGGCGAAGTTCGGGGTCTACGACGACGACCTCGACGCGTTCCGGTGGATCCGGGACGGTGCGCCCGACCTGCGACGGTGCCTGGAGGCGCAGGTGATGGACCTCAGCGACGACATCGCCTACTCCGTCCACGACGTCGAGGACGGCGTGGTGGCCGGGCGTATCGAGCTGACCTCGCTGGCGGATGCTGCCCTTCGACGTGAGGTCTGGGGGACTGCCCGCGCCTGGTACCACCCCGACGCCGACGACGACGCGCTGGACGCCGCATGGCGGCGGCTGTGCACCGTGCCGGGGTGGCCGGAGGCGCCGTACGACGGCAGCAGACGGCACCTCGGTGCGTTGAAGAACCTCACCTCGATGCTGATCGGTGGCTTCTGCGGCTCGACGACGGCTGCGACCTTCGACCGTGACGGTCACCGACCACTCCACCGGTACCGCGCCGACCTCGTCGTGCCGGAGGGCACCGTCCTCGAGATCGGGGTGCTCAAGAGCATCGCCGCCCATCTGGTGATGCGGGCCCATGACCGTCGCGCCGTGCTGGAGTCGCAGCGCAGCCTGCTGCACGAGCTGGTGGCCGCGATCGACCGTCGCGGACGCGACGCGCTGGAGCCCGTCTTCCACGACGACTTCGCCCGGGCCTCCGACGACCGGGCCCGTCGCCGGGTGGTGGTCGACCAGGTCGCCTCCCTCACCGACGCCTCCGCGGTGGCCTGGCACCGTCAGCTGTGTCGGGCCGACGGGACGGTCGGCCCGCAGCCGTAGACTCACCTGTTGTGGCAGGGCTGATCCGCGAGGAGGACATCGCGCAGGTGCGCGAACGCGCGGACCTCGCCGAGATCGTCGGGCAGTACGTCACCCTCAAGCCTGCCGGCGGGGGAGCGCTGAAGGGGCTGTGCCCCTTCCACGACGAGAAGTCGCCCTCCTTCCACGTCCGCCCAGGCAAGGGCTACCACTGCCTGGCCGGAGAGACTCGGGTGATCACCTGGGAGGGAGTCCGTTCGATCCGGGACCTCGCTGGGAGCGAGCATCGAATCCTCGGAGCGGATGCACGCTGGCACTGGGCCCCGTTCCGCTCCTACGGCGTGCAGCGACTGTGGAAGCTGATCTTGACGCGCGATCGCCAGGTCAAGGTGGTCCACGCCACCGACGGGCACCGTTGGTTCGTTCGCGCCGGCAAGGACCGATCCCGGCGCCGTGAGGTGGTGACCACCGGCCTCGAGCCCGGCGATCGCCTCTCCTCCGTCTCCCCGCGCTCGCGAGTCCGGCACAGCCCCCTGTCGCCCTTCGGTATCGCCCACGGTTTCACCTTCGGCGACGGCACCCGGACGCGTGACGGCGGGACCGTCGCGTTGCTGTGTCCGCCGAAGGACGAGGCGATGCTGAAGTGGTTTCCCAACAGCATCACGACGGCCAGTGGACCGAATCTGCTGGTGCAGCATCTTCCGGGCTTCTTCAAGGACCTGCCCGGCCTGGATGAGTCGGTGCCCTACCTGATCGGATGGCTGGCCGGCTACTTCGCCGCGGACGGATGCGTCGCGGACGACGGCACAGTCGTCCTGCGCTCAGCCAGCCGCTCCGACCTCGAGTTCGTGAGGCTGCTCTGCACCCGCCTGGGCATCGCGACGTACGGCGTCACGTCGCAGTCGCGGCCGGGCGTCCCGGGGCGGGAACCCAGCGACCTGCACCGGATACACCTGGTCAACGACGACCTCCCTGCGGACTTCTTCCTGGTCGCTGAGCACCGTGAGCGGTTCGTGAACAGCGAGAAGGCGCATGCGCGCGAGGGCTGGGTCGTCCAGTCGGTGGAGGAGTCGAGCAGGGAGGAGGAGGTCTTCTGCGCCGAGGTCGCGCAGGGGCACGCCTTCGCGCTGGAGGACAACATCCTCACCGGCAACTGCTTCGGCTGCGGGGAGGGCGGAGACGTCATCAGCTTCTTGATGAAGCACGACGGTCTCGCCTTCAACCAGGCGGTGGAGTACCTCGCCGACAAGTCCGGCATCCAGCTGCGCTACACCGAGGGCGAGGACCGGCCACGCCGCGAGCGGGTGCCGCGCCAGCGGCTGATCGAGGCCCACCGCCGCGCCCAGGAGTGGTACGCCGAGCACCTCACCGGTTCCGAGGCGATGACCGCGCGCAGCTTCCTGGCCGAGCGCGGCTTCGACCGGGACGCCGCCGAGAGGTTCGGCCTGGGCTTCGCGCCCCGAGACGGGGACGCTCTGTACAAGCACCTGCGACAGCAGGGGTTCAGCGACGAGGAGCTGGTCACCGGCGGGCTGGTGGCGTCGGGTCATCGGGGCCACTACGACCGCTTCCGTGGTCGCCTGCTCTGGCCGATCCGCGAGGCGTCGGGGGAGACGATCGGCTTCGGCGCCCGCCGGATCTTCGACGACGACCGGATCGACGCCAAGTACCTCAACACCCCGGAGTCCCCGATCTACAAGAAGAGCCAGGTGCTTTACGGCATCGACCTGGCGCGGCGCGAGATCGCGCGCTCCTCCCAGGCGGTGGTGGTCGAGGGCTACACCGACGTCATGGCCTGCCACCTCTCCGGAGTGGGCACGGCCGTCGCGACGTGCGGCACCGCCTTCGGCGAGGACCACGGCCGGGTGCTGCGGCGACTGCTGCACGACCACGAGGAGTTCCGCGGCGAGATCATCTTCACCTTCGACGGGGACGAGGCGGGGCAGAAGGCGGCGCTCAAGGCCTTCGGCGGCGACCAGCAGTTCGTCTCCCAGACCTACGTCTCCGTCGACCCTGACGGACTCGACCCGTGCGACCTGAGGATGCGCTCCGGCGACGCCGCCGTGCGCGAGCTGGTGGCCAGACGGACCCCGCTCTACCGGTTCGTGCTGGGCAACGTGGTCGGCCGCTACGACCTCGACCGGGCCGACGGCCGGGTCGACGCGTTGCGCGCTGCGGCCACGTTGGTCTCCTCGGTGCGCGACCGCTCCAAGGTCGAGGCCTTCGCCCGCGAGCTCGCCGGCATGGTCGGGGTCGAGATCGAGGAGGCGCGGGCAGAGGTTCGCCGCGCGACCCGTGCGCGCCCCGAACCGCCACGAGGCCGCCGGGACCGGTCGGCCCCGCCGCCGGCCCAGCCTGGGCCCGGCTCACCCCCTGCCGCACCCGAGGTGCCGGCGCCCGACCCGCGGGACCCCCGGCTCTCCCTCGAGCGAGAGACGCTCAAGGTCGTGGTGCAGCAGCCTCCGCTGGCCGCGCTGGTGGTCGCCGACCTCGGCGACAACGACTTCACCCATCCCGCGTACCGGGCGATCTGGCAGGCGGTGGCCTCGCTGGGCGGGCCGGCCGCGGCACCCTCCGCCGAGGTCTGGGTCGACAAGGTCCGCAGGCTGGTGGAGGAACAGTCGGGGCCGGTGGTGCTGAAGGTGGCCAACGCGCTGGCCGTGGAGCCGCTGCCCACCGACAACGTCGACGAGGCCTACGCCGCGGCTTGCTCGTACCGCCTGCAGGAGGTCACTGCGATGCGTCGCATCGCCGACATCAAGTCGCGCCTGCAACGCACCAACCCCGTCGAGCAGGCGACCGAGTACAACCGCATGTTCGGCGAGCTGGTCGCGCTCGAGAGCCACCGTCGTACCCTCCGCGAGCGAGCGATCGGTGGCATGGGATGAGCTCAGGTCTCCGGGGGCTGTTCTCGTTCGGCTCCCGGTCCGAGCTGCCCGACGACGTCCGCGCGGCCCTCGATGGCCGACGCCCGCTGGCGACGACCCGGGCCGAGGACGGCACCTGGCTCGTCGGCACGCGCGACGCGCTGTACGCCGTGGCGTCCGACGAGGCGGGGCAGGGGAGCGTCCAGAGTCGTTCATCGGTGTGGCCCTGGGAGCAGGTCCACCGAGCCGACTGGGAGGACGAGGCCCGACGTCTGGACCTGGTGCCGGTGGCCGACTACGGGAGGCCGGTGGAGCCGCAGACGTTCGTGCTCGAGGATGCCGCGGACCTGCTGGCGCTCGTGCGCGAGCGCGTCAGTGCCAGCGTCGTGCTCCAGCGACGCGTCGTGGTGACGGGCAAGCGTGGGTTCCAGGTGATCGCGCGCCGTCCTCCGCAGGGAGGGCGCGTCAGCTGGGCCTTCGAGCTGGACGAGGGGATCGACCCGGAGCTGCCGGAGGTCCGGGAGGCCATGGACCAGGCACTCGCCGATGCGCTTGCGGAGCTGGGGCAGGCGCCCGGATAGCGACCACCGGGAGCGGCCGGTGGGTTCCAGACCGAAGGCGCCGCTCTGCTAATCTGAGCCCGCTGTGCCCGCGTGGCACCCATCCCCTGTAGCTCAATTGGCAGAGCATTCGGCTGTTAACCGGAGGGTTGTTGGTTCGAGTCCAACCGGGGGAGCTCGCCGGTGGAACCTCGCACGGGCCGGACCTCACTTGAGGCAGGACGGATGCGCGTCACATGCAGCGGCATGCGCGTAGCATGTACGCATGGCCAAGATGCTGCAGGTTCGAGACGTGCCCGACGATGTGCATGCAGAGCTCCGTCGTCGCGCCGCGGCCGCAGGGATGACCTTGTCCGACTTCACCAAGCAGGAGCTGGCTCGGCTGGCCAGCCGGCCGTCTCTGGCAGACCTGCTTGATCGAGCCGCCCGTCGTGACGGCGACCCGATGACGTTCTCAGAAGCGCGTGAGGCTGTCAGTGCCGAGCGCCCGCCGGAGTGATCGTCGCCGACGCGTCGATCGTCATCTCGGCGTTGCTCAGCACCGGCGGGGCCGGTGCCCGTGCTCGGGAACGGCTGCGTCAAGACCCTGACCTGCATGTGCCACACCTCCTCGACGTGGAGGTCACCGCGGCCCTGCGCCGACGAGTCCGCCTCGGCCAGACCGACGTCGCGGTCGCCCGTGAGGTCCTCGCCGATCTGGCCGACCTCGCCGCCGTACGTTGGGACCACTCGCCGCTCCTACGTCGAGTGTGGGACCTGCGCGACAACGTAACGCCCTATGACGCTGTCTACGTCGTGCTGGCCGAGATGCTGGACGCGCCGCTGGTCACCAGCGACGCTCGCCTTGCCCGTGCCCCGGGCCTCCGGTGCCCGGTCGACCTGCTCACGGACTGAGAGCACCTGTCCCGCCGTGGACTTGGCCGGGCCGTCGACGCAGAGCGGCGATGCTGCCTCGTCAAGGTCGCGACGGTGCGGGGGCGCTGTCGACGAACGCCTCGGGCGGGGGCCCCTGCGGCTCGGCTGCGGGGGAGGCGGCAGAGCGCCGCAGCTCGGCTGCCCGTACGGCGACCACGCCGGCGATGACCAGGATGCCTCCCAGCCCCTGGACCAGGCTCGGCCTCTCGCCGAGCAGCACCCAGGCGAAGCCGACCGCGAAGAGCACCTCGGTGAGACCGAGGAACGACGCCAGGCGGGCGCCGACGGCTCGGGCTGCCGCGATGCCGGTCCAGTAGGACAGCGCGGCGGCCACGAGGGCGAGAAGCGACATCGGGACCCACCACGGGACCGGTGCGCCGTTCAGCTCCACCGAGCTTGTGGTGCCGTGCAGGGCAAGGATGCCGACCAGGCCGGCGCCGACGAGCACGAGGGCGCCGAGGAGCAGGCCGAGCCCGGCCAGGGCGATCGGCGGGAGGGAGTGCTCGGCCTGCTCGGCGGAGAGCACGAAGTAGACGGCCAGGCCCACGGCGGCGAACAGCGCCCACACGACGCCGATCCCCGAGACCTGGATCCCGGAGAACAGTCCGAGCACCAGGGTCAGGCCCGCCACCGCCAGCACCACCCCGGCCCCGGTCAGCCGGTCGGGACGCTGGCCGTGCACCACCCAGAGCCAGCCCACGATGAGGACGACTGCGAGGTACTCCAGGAGCAGTGCGATCCCGACGGAGAGGGTCTCCACCGCGGAGAAGTAGGCCAGCTGAGCTCCGGCCACACCGAAGAGACCGTACGCCGCGACGGTCGGCAGGTTGCGGGGCAGGAGCCACCAGCGGCCGCGCATCGACCACACCACGGCGGGCAGCAGCAGGAGTGCGCCGCCACCGACTCGCAGCGTCACCACCGCGGCGGGGGACCAGCCCGCGTGGATCAGCGGCTTGCCCAGGGCGCCGGCAGTGCCGAAGGCCGCGGCCGACACCAGGGCCACCGCCACCCCCCACCACAGCTGCGGACGAACCGCAGGCAGCTGCAGGCTCATGGTCGACCCTCCTCTGTCAGTAGCGTTCGCCAGTTACGCTAGTGACGATAGGTCGTCCGCTTGTCAGGAGTCAAAATGCCTTTTGAACATGACAGCGAGGTGGCGCTCGCCAACGCGGCAGCACTGGTGAACACCGAGCCCCGCGACTCCGCAGGCGCCGAACGCCCCGAGCTGCTGCCCGACCTGCCGGCCCTCGTCGCCTTCGTCTCCGAGTGGGACTGGAGTGGCCCGCGACCGCGCACCGACGATGAGCTCCTCCAGGTGCGGGCTCTGCGCCCCCGGCTGAGACGGCTGTGGACCGCCCCGGTTCCCGAGCAGGTCGGCGGGGTCAACTCGCTCCTCGCCGAGCACCGGGCGCTGCCTCGCCTGGTCCGGCACGGCAGCTACGGCTGGCACATCCACGCCACCGACGACGACGCCCCCCTCCACGCCCGGATGGCCGTCGAGGCAGCGATGGCGCTCGTCGACCTCGTCCGTGCCGGGGAGACTCAACGGCTACGCGTCTGCGCCGCCGACGACTGCGACAACGTGCTGGTCGATCTCAGCCGCAACCGGTCCAAGATCTACTGCGACCAGACCTGCGCGAACAAGGCCCACGCCGCCGCCTACCGCGCCCGCAAACACGACCAGACCTGAGCCCGGATCAACCGCTCTCCGGTTGCTGCGCCTCACCATCCGGGCGAGCGGGCTGCGTTGGCGCTGCGCACCAGGCCACCGGCACGCCCTCGCGACGCCGCCTTGCCCCCCGCACCCGTCTGGTGTCGCTCGCGACGCCGACCATCGGCGGATCCGGACTGAGCAGGGGCCCAAGCCGCGGATCCGCGACGGCTCCTCCGCCGCAGCGACGCTCGGGCCATGGCACGATGGCAAGCCAGCTGCCGGCGTCGTAGTCAGGACGGTGGCGAACCGACTCAGGAGGGTTGACCGATGGAGCTCATCCCGGGCAACACGCTGATCACTGCGAGCCCCCAGGAGGGCCGCGAGCTTGCGATCGCGATGGCACGCAAGACGATCGGAGCGATCCAGCCGGACGCCGAGACGCGTCAGACGCTGCGACCGGGCTACGCCACCGACGCCGAGGCGCTCACCATGGCGGCTCACGTCGTGGCGGTGGAGTTCGCGACCATCGCCGCTGCGAACGACTACTGGCGCGACCAGGCGTCGTGAGGCGCTGCTGATGGGTGATCCCGCCGAGCTCGACAGCGGAGTCACCTGGGAGGACCAGCGATCCCGGTACGACGCGTGGCGCGCGAGGTGCCCGATCGCGCACGAGGACGGCTCCTGGGTCCTCCTGGGCCATGCCGAGGCGATGGTCGCTGCAACAGACCCCGGGACCTTCTCCAGCCGGGTCACGGAGCGCCGCGCCATCCCCAACACGCTCGACGGCGGTGAGCACCGCGCCTACCGGGAGGTCGTGGACCGCTACCTCACACCGGAGCGGGTGGCGCGCGAGGAGGCACAGTGCCGGCAGCACGCGGCAGCGATCGTCGCCGCCCTCCCCCGTGAGGTGACCGTCAGGACCATCGCCGCCGTCGGCACACCGTACGCCGTGCGTGCCCAGTCCTCCTGGCTCGGTTGGGATTCCGGCCTGGAGGACGAGCTGGTCGAGTGGATGAGCGACAACCACGCTGCCACCCGGTCGGGTGACCGCGCTCGGACCACCGAGGTGGCCGCGCGGTTCGATCGCCTGATCCGCGGTTTGATCGAGCGGCGCCGGGGTGCGCCGGTGTCCGACGTCACGGGTGAGCTGATGAACGACACCGTCGACGGCAGACCGCTGACCGACGAGGAGGTCGTGTCGATCCTTCGCAACTGGACGGCCGGAGACCTCGGGTCGCTCGCCACCTCGGTAGGTGTCCTCGTCCACTTCCTGGCGGCAACGCCCGCGGTGCAGCGCGAGCTGCGGGCGCTGGTGGCGACCGGCGACCACGCGGCGCTGGAGGCAGCGGTGGAGGAGATCCTGCGCATCGACGACCCGTTCGTGTCGAACCGCCGCGTGACCACGCGGGAGGTCGGTCTCGGCGGCGAGCGCATCCCGGAGCGCTCGCTCGTCCTGGTGAACTGGACGGCTGCGAACCGCGACCCGCTGGTGTTCGGCGACCCCGACCGGTTCGACCCGGCGGGCAACGCCCATGCCAACCTCGTGTTCGGCATCGGGCCGCATGTGTGCCCAGGTCGGGCCCTGACCCTGATGGAGCTGCGCGTGATGCTGGAGGAGCTGCTGGGCGCGACGACCTGGATCGAGCCCGCCACGGACCGCCCCGCCGTACGCGAGACGCCGCCGGTCGGCGGCTGGTCCCGTGTCCCCGTCGTGCTGCGGTAGGGACCCGCGCGAGCCCGGCCGGCACGTCACGCGGTCAGCGCACCTCGAACATGCCCTTCGCGCCGCGCTCGGCGTCGATCATGACGTGGCTGACGAACGGGTAGGTCCCGGCCTCGGGGAACTCCAGCTCCACGAAGCCGCCCTGCGCCGGCAGCAGGGGGAGCACCTGCGCCCCGCCCGCACCGCTGCCCCCGCCGGACCGTGACCGCAACGTGTAGGCACCCTCGGTCCACACGGTGTCGAACTGTCCCCCGATGACATGGAAGGAGGTGGCGCGGTTCGGTCCCGCGTCCAGCACCCAGAGGCGGACACGCTCGTCGACGCGGGCGGGCAGCGGGTCGAAGGCGTACTGGTTGGCGTAGCCGTTGAACACCACCGCGTCGGGCCGCTCGCGCTGCAGCTTGCCCAGGTCCACCAGCGAGCCGTCGTCGCCGAGGTAGTACTCCGACTGGACCATCACGTAGCTGCGGTCCACCTCGGGCAGGTTGCGCGGCTCGATCACGACCGCGCCGAACATGCCGTTGGCGATGTGTGCGCTCATCGGCGCCGTCGAGCAGTGATACATCCAGATGCCCGCCTTCGTCGCGGTGAAGCGGTAGACCAGGGACTCACCCGGCGCGATCGTGCGCATCGGCCGGTCCGGGGCGAGCGCGCCGGCATGGAAGTCGATCGAGTGCCCGATCGACCCGTCGTTGACCAGCCTCACCTCGAACACGTCGCCCACCCGGCCGTGCAGCAGCGGCCCCGGTGCGGTGCCCCCGAACGTCCACAGCTTCTGTGTGAAGCCCGGCGCCACCTCCCGCACCTCTTCCTCGACGCGCAAGGTCACCTTGCGGACCCGTCGGTCATCCAGGGGCGTCAGCGCCGCGTCGCGCGCCTCGAAGCTGTCGCCGGGGCCGGTGTGGAGGTCGAACCCCTCGGGCGGGCCTCCTTCGGAGTCGTGCGCGTGGATGCTGTGGTCGTGGGTCTCGACAGGCTCGACCGCCGAGGAGCCGGGCTCGACCGCCGAGGAGCCGGGCTCGACCGCCGGGGAGCCGGGCTCGACCGCCGAGGCCCCGGTATTCGTCGCCGATGCGGGTGCGCCGGTCACGCGGACGTCGAGCACCATCCCCATCTGCCGGTGGCCCAGCACCGAGCACCACCCGTCCAGGTCCCGACCGACCACGCCCACGTCCAGCGTCGCGGTGTCCCCGGGGGCGATGCGCTCGGACCGGGCACCGCTGTCCAGCACGAGGTCGTGGGTGTCCTCCGCGTCGGTGTTGACGAGCTCGACCACCAGCCGGTCCCCCGCAGGCACCTCGACGGTGTCGGGGAAGTAGCGCATGTCGCGAGCCTCCACCCGTACCGTCGTGGTCTCCCCGGTCGCGCTCACCCCGGCCGAGGCCGCCGCTCCTGGAACCCCGAGCGCGAGCGGGTCGATCGCCACACCGGCCGCCACTGCCAGGACGGCCGCGGCCAGGCCGCTCACCGCGAGCCCCCGCAGCTGGCCGTGCGGTCGCGCGCTCGGGGCGGACGGGGGAGTCTCGCCGCGGACCGCGGCGAGCTTGCCCCGCACGCCGGTCTTGATCGCCAGCACCAGCAGCGGCAGGAACGCCGTCAACGCCGCGAGCACCAGGATCGAGGCCGACACCCGCACCAGCGATGGCGACGGCAGGAGCATCAGCACCAGCCCGGCGTTGGCCGCGACCACCCGGAAGGCGCTTCCTCGGTCCAGCACGGCGGTCGCTGCCCGAACCGGCGTCGGGCCCCCTCCCAGGGCGACGGGCACGAGGTAGGACAGCGCCCCCAGAAGCACCTGCGCCGCGAAGCCGGCTGCGGCGAGCGGTACGCCGAGCCCGAGCGCCGCGATCGCGCCCGGCCAGCCGCCGGTCGCCAGGAGCGCCACCACCAGGGCAGCCAGCAGGCCGACCAGCCAGACCATCCCGGCCAGGACCGACCAGGGAGCGAACGTCGTCGGCGGCTTGCGCCGGGCAGCGTCGACGAACGGCACGGCGAGCACCCCGATGCCGACCAGGTACGTCGCGACACCGGCCGCCACGGCGTACGTCGAACCGGCGAGGGCGCCACCGGAGGCCGCCAGCACCGCCACCACGAGGATCGGCAGCGCCCGGCCCGCGAGCCGTTCGGCGCTCCCGGCGATCCGGGTCCGCAGCATCGTGGGCCACAGCGTCAGCAGGGTGCCCAGCACCGTCAACCCGACCCAGCCGAGCACGTTGAGGGTCACGTGGGCGTAGAGGACCCGGTCGTGCCACGCGCCGGAGAGCCCGGTGGCCAGCAGCACCCCGAGCAGCGCGCCCACCGGCAGCAGCGACGATGCCGCGACGTAGTACCGCACCACGCCGGCGAACCGGGACCCGAGGGTCGACCGCAGCTGGCGCAGCAGGGCAGCCATGTGCCAACCGGCTGCGACCGCGACCGACGCCGCCCCGACCCCGACCACGACGACCTCGTCGAGCAGGGCCCCGGTGATCACGGCCAGCGCACCGAGGTTGTGCAGGCCGAGCCGGCGGATCCGGTTGCGTGCTGCCTGCTCGCTCGGCGCGCTGTGCAGGAGCGTCTCGGTGAAGTACGAGCTCCACACGTGGATCGCGTGGCTCACCGCGCCGAGCAGGAGCAGGTGCAGCATCAACCAGCGGGGCGCCGGCATCCACGGATGCACGAGTGCGACGAGGACGAGAGCGCTCAGCCATGCCATCACCGGGAGGTCGCGGAGGGGCTGGAAGCCGCGGCGACTCGACGTCATCGGGAGCCTCCGCGAGACAGCGACGACCAGCCGGCGCAGCCGAGGAACCCCAGCAGCGCGACGATGTTGAGCAGCCCGCCGACCTGCCAGGCCACGTGCGAGCCGAGCGCGTCGCCGACCCACAGGCGCAGTACCAGCGAGACGTGCAACAGCGCGAGCGGCACTGAGAGCACGGGGTGGTAGGGCAGCGGCCGGCGGACCACGGCCGGCAGGATCACCGGCGCGTGCGCCATCACCATCGACACGGTGAAGCCGAGGAACACCGCGTGCACCACCGCGTCGTACCGCACACCCTCCACCGTGACGCCGCCGACCAGCCAGGTCGCCCCGGCGACGGCCAGCCAGGCGTAGCCGGCAAGCATCGCCCAGGCCATGTACCGGGGGAGACCGGCGCCTCGGACGGTGCGCCGGGCGACGTCGCGGGTGGCGAGCAGTCCGACCAGCGACAGCAGCGCAAGGCCGAGGAGCGGATACCCGACCGCCGGCCACAGCAGGGTTGCCACCACGGCGGCGGCGAGGCCGCAGGACAGCAGCAGCACCGGGGTGCTGGAGGCGAAGGCCAGCCGGGCCAGCTCGAGACGCTCCCCGACGATGGTGAGTACGACGAACGCCACCAGCCACGGAAGCAGCACCGGCACCGGGGTGTTCCCCAGCCACAGCAGCGCCCCGCCCAGGCCGAGCACCCCGCCGAGCGCCTGGACCAGCACGGCGTCGTCGCGCTGCCGCCGCCAGAGCGGGACGTAGAGCAGCACCAGGCCGGCGGCGCCGAGCGCCAGCGAGGTCCCCGCCACCGCCGGCGGTGCCGGTGAGAGGAGCAGCACTGCGCCGGCCCCCAGGAGCGTCGGGGCGGCGTACCCGGCCCGGTGGCCGAGGGCGACGGCGCGTTCGAGCGTGACCAGGGTGCCGACGAAGCCGAGCACCAGCAGGACCCCGTGCACCTCGGGGAGCCGGTCGGCGGTGACCGGCGCTGGCAGCTCGAGCAGCAGCAGCGCGGCGTCGAGTCCCGCGAGCATCGCGACGGCCGCGGGGAGCAGGAGCAGTCCGCGTGCCGGAGCGCGACGCCCGCCGACGGGGGTACTCCGCCGCGGCCCGACCGGTCGGACGGGCGGCCGTCCGGGCGGCTGGACGACGGTGGTCACGGGGTGGGCTCCCGGGTTCGGAGGTGGAGCAGGCAGGCGCCGGGTTCGGCGAAGGGGAGCAGCTCCACCCCGGAGTCGTCGGCGTCGTACTCGGCCATCGCACCGAGGGCGATGCCCAGGTGCACCGAACAGATCACGTCCGGGTGGCGGCGGGCCGCGTCGAGCAGGGGGCAGCGCGTCAGCCGCAACGTGCGGTGCTCCTCGTCCGCGCGAGGGTCGAAACCCATCCGGCCCAACACCTTCGTGACCTGACGGCGTGCCCCGATCTCGGTCCCCTCAGCGGGGCGGCCGGTGGCGCGGGCGAGGTCGTGACCCCACTCGGCTCCGGCCACCACCGCCTCCTCGGAGGGCTGCGCGCTCGTGCGTTGGAGGGCTGCTGCCAGGGCGGTGGCGAGACCGGCGTACTCGGTGACCTGGTTGGCGCGGCTGGTGGCCCGGTACAGCCAGGCTGGCCGACCGCGACCGGCTGGATGAGCGGTCTCGCGGTCGGCCAGGCCCGTGTCGAGGAGCTGCTGGAGCTGTTCGCGGACGGTGTTGACGTGGAGGCCGGCCTGCTCGGCGAGGTCGGCGAGCGACCAGGAGCGGTCGCTGGCCTCCAACGTCTCGAGGAGCGTGGTGGCTGCCCGGGTCAGCCCGTTCCGAGCCTGCGAGGCGGGGGAAGGGCGGGGGCCCACGACATTTTCCACGGCACAGAGTGTAGTTTATTGTCGTCACTGAATGCCAGCTGACCCACGTGCCCTTCGAGGAGAGAACCCCATGGACGTCGAGCTCGCCCGCAACCCCCAGGACGCCGAGGCCGCCGAAGCGGTTCGCACCCACCACGCCCACATGGCCGGGCGCCTGCACACCCTCGCCGAGGCGGTCGTCACGGCGGCCACCCAGGCCGATCGGGCCGGCGTGGAGGACGCCCGCACCACGTTAGTCACCTGGGCCGAAGGCGAGCTGGTCCCGCACGCGATGGCGGAGGAGGAGGCGATGTACCCCGCCGCCCACGCCCAGCCCGAGGGGCGGCTCCTCGTCGACGGCATGCTCGCCGAGCACGGGGTCATCACCGGTCTCGTCCGACAGGTCGCCGAGGCCGGCGACCCCGTCCGGGCGGCCGCGGCGGCGACCGCCGTACGGGTCATGTTCGACGCCCACCTCGCCAAGGAGAACGACCTGGTCCTGCCGCTGCTGCTGGCCACACCCGGGGTGTCGGTGGCCGGTCTGCTCGGTGGCATGCACGAGCTGCTCGGCGAGGAGGAGCACGACCGAGGCGAGGGCGCGCATGCGCACGGCGCGGCCGAGAGCCAGGGCGGCGACGGCTGCACCTGCGGGGAGAAGGACCCCGCCGGCCATCCCGAGCTCGACGCCCGAAGCATCCCGCACGCCATCCGGCACGCGTCCATCTTCGGGGCGCTCGACGGCGTGGCCGCGGGCGGCGGGCTCGTGCTCGTCGCTCCGCATGACCCGCTCCCGCTGCTCGACCAGGTCCAGCACAGGTACGGCGGGGCCTTCGCGGTCAGCTACCTCGAGCGCGGTCCGCAGGCCTGGCGACTGCTCTTCCATCGTGCG
>CAWDDN010000046.1:0-100817 GCA_963801135.1 uncultured Actinomycetota bacterium
GACCCGCCGAGCGGGGAGCTCCACCTCCTCCCCGGCACGGACGCGTTCGTAGCTCCGGCGCCCCTCGACCTTGATCGCCGAGACCGCCGACGGCACCTGGTCGATCTCCCCCACCAGCGCGCCCAGCACCTCGCGCACCCGCGGCTCGCTCACCTCGGAGGCCGGTGCCCGGTGGAGGGGGTCGCCCTCGGCGTCGTCGGTCGTGGTCGAGAGCCCCAGGCGGACGGTGGCCTCGTAGGTCTTCTCGGCGAGCGCGAGATGCCCGAGCAGCCGGGTCGCCTTGCCCAGACCGAGCAGGAGGACGCCGGTGGCCAGGGGGTCGAGCGTTCCGGCGTGACCCACCTTGCGGGTGCCTGCCAGACGGCGCACCCGCGCGACCACGTCGTGCGAAGTCAGCCCGGCAGGCTTGTCGACGACGAGGAGCCCGTGGGGGGGCTGGGTCACGCCCCGTCCGTCTCGTCGGCTGACTCGTCAGCTGACTCGTCGTCGGGGTCCTCGACCTCCCGCGGCTTGCGGTAGGGGTCGGCTTCGCCTGCCGGCGAGGCTCCGGCGGCAGCCGCCGCAACCGCGGCGTCGGAGACCCGTACCTGCTCGAGGAGCTCCTCGAGGTGCCGGGCGGTCTCGGGCAACGCGTCGTGGACGAACTCGAGCGACGGTACGTGGCGCATCGCGAGCTGCTTGCCGACCTCGGAACGGATCAGGCCCTTGGCCGACTCGAGTGCCGCTGCCGATCCGACCAGCTGGTCCTCCTCGCCGAAGACGGTGTAGAAGACCGTCGCGTGCTGGGTGTCGCCGCTGACCCGGACGTCAGTGACCGTGACGAATCCCAGACGCGGATCCTTGATCCGGCGCTCCAGCATCTCCGCCACGATCACGTGGATCCGGTCGGCGATCTTCCTGACCCTCGGGCTAGCCATCTCGTTCTCTCCCTCTGATTTCTCGACCACTCCCCACGGGCACCGCACCAGCGGTGACGGGGCAGAAGCGGCGGGTGGACCGGGCCCCAGGGCGAGGCGTGGATGGGCCTGGCCCCCCGGAGCGACGAAGGAGCGAAGGGGTGGTTGCCTCGCTCCGGGGCCCGGGCCATCCGACGCGGGTCGGACGACCCGGACCCACGTTGGTCACCCTCGCGGGATCTCCTTGAGCTCGAACGCCTCCACCACGTCACCGGTCTGGATGTTCTGGTAGTTGCGCAGCACCAGACCGCACTCGAAGCCCTCGCGGACCTCGGCCACGTCGTCCTTCTCCCGCCGCAGCGAGGCCAGGTCGAGGTTGTCGGCGACCACGGCGCTGTCGCGCAGCAGCCGGACCTTGGCGTTGCGGCGGATGGTGCCCGAGGTGACCATGCAGCCGGCGATGTTGCCGATCCGGCTGGAGCGGAAGATCTCACGGATCTCGGCCTGGCCCAGCTGGACCTCCTCGTACTCCGGCTTGAGCATGCCCTTGAGCGCGGCCTCGATCTCCTCGATGGCGTTGTAGATCACCGAGTAGTAACGGATCTCCACACCCTCACGGTCGGCCAGCTCGGTCGCCTTGCCCTGCGGTCGGACGTTGAAGCCGATGATGATGGCATCCGAGGCAGCGGCCAGCATCACGTTGGTCTCGGTGATGGCACCGACACCGCGGTCGATGACCCGCAGCGAGACCTCGTCGCCCACGTCGATCTTGGACAAGGAGTCCTCGAGCGCCTCCACCGAGCCGGACACGTCGCCCTTGAGGATCAGGTTCAGCTCCTGGGTCTCGCCCTCCTCCATGGACTTCATGAAGTCCTCGAGGCTGCGGCGGACACGTCGCTGCGCCTGCATGGCGGCCCGCTCCCGGGCCTCCCGCTTCTCGGCGATCTGGCGCGCCATCCGGTCGTCGTCGACGACGAGGAAGTTCTGGCCGGCGCCGGGGACGGCGGTGAGGCCGAGCACCATCGCAGGACGCGACGGGTCAGCCTCCTCGATGGTGTTGCCGTACTCGTCGAGCATCGCCCGCACCCGGCCGTGGGCCGGCCCGGCGACGATCGAGTCGCCGACCCGCAACGTGCCGCGCTGCACCAGGATCGTGGCCACCGGGCCGCGACCGCGGTCGAGGTGGGCCTCGACCACGATGCCCTGTGCGTCCTGGTCCGGGTTGGCACGCAGGTCGAGCGAGGCGTCGGCGGTGAGCACGACCGCCTCCAGGAGGCTGTCGAGGTTGAGCTCCGCCTTCGCGGAGACGTCGACGAACATGGTGTCGCCGCCGTACTCCTCGGGCACGAGGCCGTATTCGGTGAGCTGGCCGCGCACCTTGGTGGGGTCAGCCTCAGGCAGGTCGACCTTGTTGACCGCGACCACGATCGGCACCCCGGCGGCCTTGGCGTGGTTGAGCGCCTCGACCGTCTGCGGCATCACGCCGTCGTTGGCCGCCACCACCAGCACGGCGATGTCGGTGGCCTGCGCACCACGGGCACGCATCGCGGTGAACGCCTCGTGACCGGGGGTGTCGATGCAGGTGATGCGTCGGTCGGTGCCGTCGACCTCGGTGTGGACCTGGTAGGCGCCGATGTGCTGCGTGATCCCCCCGGCCTCCTTGTCGACCACGTTGGCCTGACGCAGCGCGTCGAGCAGCTTCGTCTTGCCGTGGTCGACGTGACCCATGACCGTCACCACCGGCGGACGGGCCGCGAGGTCCTCCTCGCCGCCCTCGTCGCTGCCGAACTCCAGGTGGAAGGACTCCAGCAGCTCGCGGTCCTCGTCCTCGGGGGAGACGACCTGGACGATGTAGTTGAGCTCATCGCCGAGCAGCTCCAGCGTGGCGTCGTTGACCGACTCGGTCGCGGTCACCATCTCACCGAGGTGGAAGAGCATCTGCACCAAGGCAGCGGGCTCCACGCCGATCTTGTCGGCGAAGTCGGTCAGCGAGGATCCACGGGCCAGGCGCACGGTCTCGCCGTTGCCCTTGCGGACCCGCATACCGCCGATCGTCGGCGCCTCCATCTGGTCGAACTCCTGGCGACGCTGCCGCTTCGACTTGCGACCACGTCGGGAGGGACCACCGGGACGACCGAAGGCACCTTGGGTGCTGCCACGGCCCCCAGGGCGACCGCGGCCGCCGGGACCCCCGGGGCCACCGGGGCCAGCGGGGCCGCCGCCGAAGCCGCCACGGCCCGGGGCTCCGCCTGGGCCGCCACGGCCGGGTGCTCCGCCGCGAGCGGGCGCGCCACCTCCGCGGGCGGGGGCGCCGCCACGGCCACCGGGGCCACCGGGGCCTCCCGGTCCGGGGCGACCGCCTGGGCCGCCACCGAACGCTGCGGGGGACTTGGGCATCATCGCCGGGTTGGGGCGCGGCATTCCGCCGTCGCGGCCCTGCGGCGGACGGGGCGGCCGGTCACCGGCGGCGCCACCAGGGGCGCCACCAGGGGCGCTCGGGGCGGGCCTGCGGCCCATGCCCTGGGGGGCGCCGAAGGGGTTGTTGCCGGGCCGGGGGGTGCCGGTACGAGGAGCCGACGGCCGTGCCCCGGGGCGGGGAGAGCCGGCGCCTGAACCGCCGTCGCGACCGGACGGCGGCCGCGGGGCCGAGGGGCTGGGTGGCTCCTCCGCGCGGGCGGCGGGCGCCTCGGGCTGGCGTGGAGCGGGCCGGGGGCCGGGCCGCGGGCCGGGCGTCGGGGAGGACTGCTCGGTCTGCTCCGCAGCAGGCGCAGCCGTGGCCTCGGCCGCCGGAGCCTGAGCTGCCGGAGCCTCGGCCGCCGGAGCCTGTGCTGCCGGAGCCTGTGCTGCCGGAGCTTGGGCGGCGGCATCTGGGGACTCCGGCGCCGGGGCCGCCGGCTTCGCGGCAGCCGACTTGGCCGGGGCCTTCGGGGCCGCAGGCTCACCGGCACCGGCGCCGAGCTCGGCGCCGTACTTGTCCATGAACTTCTTCTTGACCGGGGGCTCGACCGTCGACGACGCCGACTTGACGAACTCGCCCATCTCCTTGAGCTTGGCCAGGACGACCTTGCTTTCGACTCCGAGCTCTTTGGCGAGCTCGTGGACTCGGACCTTGGACACGCTTCTCCTTCTGGTCCGAGTCGGGGTGACCCAGACCGCTTAGCTGTGTTGCATGCTCATCGGGAAGTACTCATCGAGTGCTCATGAGCTGCTGCTCCATCTTCTGTCGGTCTTGCTCTGGTCTCCCGCGCCGAGGTGCTCGCGCAGCCGAGTGACATCGGGGCCCACCCTGACACGCAACGCCCGGGTGAACGCCCGGCGCCGCACCGCTTGGTCGAGGCACCCGGCGTCGGGGTGCAGGTAGGCGCCCCTCCCGACTGCTCGTCCGGCCGGATCCGGCACGACCTCGAGGCCGCTGCCGAGATCCCGCGCGATCACTCGCAACAGGTCGTTCTTGGTCGCCCGCCTCCGACATCCCACGCAGGTGCGGACCGGTGTGGCAGACATAGGTCAGCGTCCTGAGGAGGAAGGGATGCGAGCAACCGTCGTTCAGTCTAACCCGCCGGGAGCCGATGACCGAACCGGGCGCAGCACCGGGAGGTCAGCCGACAGCGGGATCCTCGTCGGAACGGATGTCGATGCGCCAGCCGGTGAGCCGGGCGGCGAGGCGAGCGTTCTGCCCCTCCTTCCCGATGGCCAGCGACAGCTGGTAGTCGGGAACCACGACCTGCGCGGCACGCGCCGCCTCGTCGACGATCCGGACCGAGGACACGCGCGCCGGCGAGAGCGCGCTCGCGACCAGGCTCGCGGGGTCGTCGGACCAGCCGACGATGTCGATCTTCTCCCCGTGCAGCTCGTGCATCACGTTGCGCACCCGCTGTCCCATCGGCCCGATGCACGCGCCCTTCGCGTTGACACCCGGGAGGGTGGTGCGCACCGCGATCTTGGTGCGGTGCCCGGCCTCACGAGCGATGCCGACGATCTCGACGGTGCCGTCGGCGATCTCGGGCACCTCGAGGGCGAACAGCTTCTTGACCAGGTTGGGGTGGGTCCGCGAGAGATGGACCTGCGGCCCCCGCATCCCCCGACGCACCGTCACCACGAGGCACTTGATCCTCGTGCCGTGGTCGTACCGCTCCCCCGGCACGCGCTCGGAGGCAGGCAGCAGCGCCTCGAGCTTGCCGAGGTCCACCAGCACGTCCTGGGGGTCGCGGCCCTGCTGGACCACGCCGGAGACGAGGTCTCCCTCGCGCCCGGAGAACTCACCGAACCGGACGTCGTCCTCGGCATCGCGCAACCGCTGGAGGATGACCTGCTTGGCGGTCGTGGCGGCGATGCGGCCGAAGCCTTCGGGGGTGTCGTCGTACTCCCCGAGCACCTCACCCTCCTCGTCGACCTCGGCGGCGTAGACCGCCACACGGCCGCTACGGCGGTTGATCTCCACCCGCGCCTTGGACTGAGCCCCCGGCGTCTTGTGGTAGGCCGTGAGCAACGCCTGTTCGAGGGCGTCGATCAGGACGTCGAGACGGATCTCCTTGTCGCGCTCGAGCGCGCGAAGGATGGTCATGTCGATGTCCATGCTCAGCTCCCCTTCCGGTTGAACTCGACCTTGATGCGCGCGGTGGCCACGTCGGTGAGCGCGAGCGTGCGGGTGCCGGCGTCGGTGGTGAGGTCGACGCTCTCCCCGTCCGTCCTCGTGATCCTGCCCGTGACCTCGCCCCCTCGACCAGCTTGACCGCCACCAGGCGACCCTCGTTGCGACGCCAGTGGCGGGGCAGGGTCAGCGGCCGGTCGACCCCGGGAGAGGTCACCTCGAGTGTGTACGGGTGCTCTCCCATGACCTCAGAGTCGTCGAGGAGGCGCGAGACGGTGCGGGTGGCCTCGGCGATCTGGTCCATCGTGACCCCGCCGTCCTTGTCGATGGCGACGCGGACCATGCGCCGACGCCCCGCAGGACTGACCTCGACGGCCTCGAGGTCGTACCCCGCCTCTCGCAGCGACCCGACGAGCTCGGCCTCGAGCTGCTTCCTCGTCCCCTCGTCGCCCATGGACGCCTCCTGTGCTGTTGTGTCTACCGGCAGCACCACCTCCCACACCGGGATGCGGCCTGCTGCTTCGGACCCTACCGAAACCAGGGAAGCCCCGAGGCGTCAACAACCCCGCGGAACGCGGCAGTCGTTATAACCTCAGGCCCATGAGGGAGGCCATCACCCGCCGCGCGCACCGGGCGTCAACACCGCGCCCCACGACTCGGGGCCGCCACCTGCGTCTGGTCGTCGGGGTGGCCGCCGCGTCGTTGCTGCTCGCCGCCTGCGGCGGCGACGACCCGGCCACGAGCAGCGATCCCGGAGAGAGCCCGAGCTCCCCGAGCGTGTCGGGCTCCCCGTCGGACCCCGCCTCCCCCTCCCCGTCGACCAGCCCGAGCCCCAAGCCCCCCAAGGAGCCCGCGTTCGCCCCGGGAAGCAAGGGCAAGCGTGCCTTCGTGCGCTACATCGTCAACTCCTGGGAGTGGGCGTTGCAGCACAACGACCCCTCCCCGCTGCTCGACGCCTCCGGCAAGAAGCCGTGTCGCGGCTGTGCCAGCCTGAGCAAGGAGCTCAGGCAGCGCAAGAAGGAGGGGTGGCACGTCAACTTCCCGGGGGCGAAGGTGCGCAAGATCACCTTCCGCCGCGCCGGGTCCGTCCAGGTCGCCACCGCCACCGTCGACATCCCCGCCTCCCGGTCGTTCTTCGACGACGGCACCTTCCGCAACCAGAACAAGGCCCACAAGGGCGCCAAGTTCCTCATCGACATCCGGATAGACGGCAAGGGCAAGAAGCGCCACTGGACCCTGGTCGCCTTCAGCATCAAGTGATGCCGGTGCCCGTGACGAGCGCCCGAACCGGGCAGATCGGCCGACGCCCGTTGCTGGCGGCAGCCACCATGGCCGGCCTCCTGCCGATGACCGGCTGTGACGGTGTCGGCCTGCGTCCGACTGCTGACCCTGCACAGGTCGCAGGCGCCGATCCTGACCCCGACGCGGCGCTGCTCGAGGCAGCCCGCCGGGCGGAGAGCCGCATGGTCAGGCTGCTGAGGCACCGCGTGCGTTCGGCCGCAGCTCCTCGCGGGCTCGCGCGCGCAGGTCTCGAGGTGCACCTCGCGCACCTGGCCCTGCTGGAGGTCCCTGCCGACGAGGAAGGGGCCGGCCGGGGAAGTAGTCCCTCGCCACGGGACCTGGCGGCCGCTGAGGAGCGACTGGCTCGGCGCCACACCGAGCTGGCCGTGCGGGCGACCAGTGGGCCGTTCGCCCGGGTGCTGGCAGGGATGGCCGCGGCATCGGGCCAGCAGACCGATCTCTGGCGACGCGCCGGTGGCGCCTCGTGACGCCGGTGGCCGCCCTCCAGGCGACGCTCGAGGCCGAGCACGCAGCGGTGGCCGTGCTCGCCGAGCTCGGGGGCCGCGTCTCGGCCTCGGCCGACCCGAGAGCGGCGTCCCTCCTCCGGGCCGCCTACGAGACCCATCGCGGGCGACGGGACCACCTCGTCGGCCTGCTGCTGCGCGCGGGGGAGACTCCGGTGGCACCGGCGCCCGCCTACGCCGTGGACTCCACCGACCGCTCCGCCCAGCACCTCCTGACCATCGCGCAAGGCATCGAGCGGCGGTGCAGCGTCGACTACGCCGCCATGGTGTCGGACTCGATCGGCGCTCGGCGACGCTGGGCCATCGGCGCGCTCGCGGACTCCTCGCGGCGGCTGCTCACCCTCGGCGGCCGGGCCACGGCGTTCCCGGGGCTCCCCGAGCTGTCCTAGCCGCGTGGCCGCCGGATCAGGGGCGGACGCTCACGAGGAGCTGGTCGGCAGCCTGGTCGAGTGCCACCTCGGTGCGCTCCCCGCTGGCACGGTCCTTGATCTCCACCACGCCGTCGGCGACGCCGCGCCCCGCCACCACGATGGTCGGCACACCCAGCAGCTCGGCGTCCTTGAACTTCACCCCCGGCGAGACCTTGGGACGGTCGTCGAGCAGCACGCTCAACCCGTGCGCGTGCAGCTCGGAGGCCAAGGCCTCGGCGGCTTCGAAGACGGCGGCGTCCTTGCCCGTGGCGACCAGGTGCACGTCGGCGGGAGCGACCTCACGGGGCCACACCAGGCCCAGCTCGTCGTGGGTGTTCTCCGCGATGGCGGCAACCGCACGCGAGACCCCGATGCCGTAGGAACCCATCGTCACCGTGACCAGCTTGCCGTGCTCGTCGAGCACCTGCAGGCCGAGCGACTCGGCGTACTTGCGGCCCAGCGCGAAGATGTGGCCCATCTCGATGCCTCGGTGGGTGTGCAACGTGCCTCCCTCGGACTCGCTGCACCGCGGACAGGGGTCGCCGTCGCGCACCTCGGCGGCCTCGATGGTGCCGTCAGGGGTGAAGTCACGACCGGCCACCAGGTCGAGAACGTGCGAGCCGGAGACGTCGGCGCCGGTCACCCACCGGGTGCCGTCGACGACCCGAGGATCGACGAGGTAGCGGATCCCGGAGGCGTTGTGCTCCCCCAGCACCCCTGGTCCGATGTAGCCCTTGACGAGCGAGGGATGCTTCTCGAAGTCGGAGTCCGCGAACGGCTCCACCTCGATCGGCTCCAGCTGGCCCCCCAGCCGCCTCTGGTCGACCTCCCGGTCACCGGGCACACCGATCGCGACCGGCTCGCGGGTGCCGTCCGGGTGCTTGAGCACCACCAGGACGTTCTTGAGCGTGTCACCGGCGTGCCAGGCCCGGTCGTCGCGGGGGAACGCCTCGTTGAGGTGGCCGACGAGAGTCTCGATCGTCGGGGTGTCGGGGGTCTGTTCAGCGTGGGCCGCGGGCGCGTCGTCGGCCCGCGACGGGCTCGGCGGGCGCACCTGCACCGCCTCGACGTTGGCGGCGTAGTCACACCTCGAGCAGCGGACGTAGGTGTCCTCGCCGTTGTCGGCCTTGGCGAGGAACTCCTCCGACATCGAGCCGCCCATCGCGCCGGAGGTCGCCCGGACCACGACGTAGTCGAAGCCGAGCCGGTCGAACGTGTTGACGTAGGCCTCCCGGTGCGCCGCGTAGGACCGCGCCAGCCCCTCCTCGGAGACGTCGAAGGAGTAGGAGTCCTTCATCACGAACTCGCGGCCCCGGAGCAGACCGGCGCGAGGACGGGCCTCGTCGCGATACTTGGTCTGGATCTGGTAGAGCCACAGCGGGAGGTCCTTGTACGAGGAGTACAGGTCCTTGACCACGAGGGTGAACATCTCCTCGTGGGTGGGTCCCAGGAGGTAGTCGGCGCCCTTGCGGTCCTTGAGCCGGAAGATGCCGTCGCCGTACTCCGTCCACCGACCGGTGGCCTCGTAGGGCTCTCGGGGGAGCAGCGCCGGGAACTGGAGCTCCTGGGCGCCGATGGCGTCCATCTCCTCCCGGACGATCCGCTCGACGTTGCGCAGCACGCGGAGCCCGAGCGGCAGCCAGGAGTAGATGCCCGGAGCCGCCCGCCTGATGTACCCGGCGCGGACGAGCAGGCGGTGGCTGGGCACCTCGGCGTCGGCCGGATCCTCTCGCAACGTGCGCAGGAACAGCGTCGACATCCGCAGGATCATGGCGGTCAGGCTATCCGCCGCCCAGCCGGCCCCACGAACGGGTTTCGCCGCCGGTCGCCGCCCGTAGACTCCCGCGGACGACGACAGCGGGGAGGTGCACAGTCCGATGCGGTGGCGGGACACCGTCTCCCTGCTGAGGGAACGCAACTTCGGGTGGTACTTCGCCTCCCGCTTCACTGACACCCTGGCCACCTTCATGGCTTCGGTCGCACTGGCGTTCGCGGTGCTCGAGATCACCGACTCCGCCTCGGCCCTGGGGCTGGTGCTCGCTGCCCGGTCGGTCCCGATGGTCGTCCTCATGCTGGTCGGCGGGATCCTGGCCGACCGGCTGCCGCGAGGGCTCGTGCTGCAGACCTCCAACCTGACGGCGGCCGCGAGCCAAGCCGTCCTGGCCGCGCTCGTGATCACCGGCGCAGCACAGCTGCCGGCCGTGGTCGCGCTGGCCGCGGTCAACGGCGTGGCCGACGCGATCAGCTTCCCCGCCCAGGCAGGCATGGTCCCGCAGCTGGTCGACCGCAACCGGCTGCAACCGGCCAACGCGCTGGTGTCGGTCTCCCGCGGGATGCTCGCAGTCGTGGCACCGGCGTTCAGCGCCGTGCTCGTGGTCGCCGTGGGACCGGGATGGGCACTCGCCGTCACCGCGCTGGCATGGCTGCTCTCCGCGCTGTTGCTGCTCCCGATGCGGATGCCGTCCCCTCCGCGGGCCACGCAGTCGACCTGGGTGGACCTACGCGAAGGCTGGACGCTCTTCCGAGGCACAACCTGGCTGTGGGTGGTCGTGCTCTCCTTCAGCGCGCTCAACGCCATCCAGGGCGGGTTCTACACCCTCGGGCCCGTGGTGGCCAAGGGCACCATCGGAGAGCAAGGGTGGGGCCTGCTGCTGTCCGCGACGTCGGTCGGTGTCCTGGTCTCCTCGTTCGTCCTGCTCCGGGTGCGGCTGCCGCGTCCGCTCCTGACCGGGATGCTGGCCTGCTCGCTGTTCGGCGTTCCCATGGTGCTGCTGGGAGTCGAGGTGGACCTGCCGCTGCTGCTGGCCGCGGGGATCCTCGCCGGCGCAGGGATCGAGGTGTTCGGCATCGCCTGGAACCTCGCCATGCAGGAGCACATCGAGGAACGCCTGCTGTCGCGCGCCTACTCCTACGACGCGCTCGGGTCCTTCGTCGCCATCCCGATCGGGCAACTGGTCGCCGGACCGCTCGGCGACCTCTTCGGCGCGCGCGACGTCCTGGTGTGGTCCGGCCTCCTCTACGCCCTCGTCGCGCTGGTCACGGTCGCCTCCCGTTCGGTCCGCACCCTCGAACGGGCGCCCTCGGCCTGACAACATCGCCCACGTCGGTCCAGCCGCCACCCGCGCCGGCCGACCCGCGCCGTTCGACATCCCCACCCCGCTGGTCGAGCCTGTCGAGACCCCTCGCCGGGCTCGGTCAGCGGCCGGCGCGGAGCGCGGCGCGGATCATCGGCAGCTGCAACGGGAGCCTGGCGTAGGAGAGCGCCTTGCAGCCCGCGGTTGTCGGTGCGGGAGGCATCGAGCGCCATCGTGACGTTGCCGGGAAAGACCCCTGCCAGCACGACGGCGCTCGCAAGCCCGGCCGCGCGTCGGGTCGCGGGAAACAGCAGCCCCGCCGCGCAGAGCAGCTCGGCCACGCCACTGCCGTAGATGACCTCGCGGTGGGCAGGCACCCAGCGGGGCATCAGCGGCTTGAACGTCTGCGGTCTGACCAGGTGGACGATACCCGAGGCGGTGAAAGCCGCGACCACCACCTTGGCGTCGATGCGCAGCGGGGTGGTCTCGGGCAGAACGGGTTCTCCTCGGGGCAGGGGGTGGCGAGCGAGGGTCAGAACAGGATGGTGGCGAAGGTGGCGGTGCGACGGAAGCCCACCTTCTCGTAGGTCCGCAGCGCGGAGACGTTGTAGGCGTTGGCGTACAAGGACACCACGGGGGCCACCTCCCGCAGCGCGATCGCGACGACGGCTGCCATCCCGACCGTGCCGATGCCCTCACCACGCCGGGCCGGGTCGACGTAGACCCCCTGGACCTGACAGGCGTGTGGGGTCACCGCGGCCAGGTCCGCCTTGAAGACCACATGCCCGTCCTCGATCCGCGAGAAGGACCGCCCTGCCGCGATCGCCTGCTGCAGCCCCGCTCGGAACACCGGGCCACCACCGTTGACCCGCGGGTCGACCCCGACCTCCTCGATGTGCATCGCGATGCTCGCCGGGAGCAGGGCGTCGAGCTGGTCCGGCGTGGTGCGACCTACCGCGGGGTCAGGCTCGACCAGGGCGGGGCCGGAGATCTCGTAGTGAGGCTGGTCGGGGCGGATCTCCCGGGGCTCGGGCCACGAGCCGCGCAGCAGGTCCCACAGGCCTCGAACGTCGTCGGCCACCCCCACGATCGCCGAGCAGCGAGTGCCGCGGGCCTTGGCCCGCTCGGCAAACATCCGGACGGCGTACCCACGCGTCATCGCCGGGATCAGGTTGGCGGCCGCATGGCAGACCGAGGCCAGCTCGCCGTCCTCGTAGTAGCCCCACATCTCCCCTCCCATCCAGCGGGGGTCGAGCCGGGTGAGGCGGGAGCGGTAGTCGACCACGACGTTGCGGACCGGGTCTGCTGCGAGCAACGCGGTGACGGCATCGACGTCACCTGGCCCCAGGACGCGCACGTCACCGTTCACGGTGTCATTGCTCCAGGGACTGGGCACAGCCGCAGCCTACGCGCGAGCGACCGGGACCGGCGTCAGCCGACGCTGACCTCCGGAGATCCGTTGCTGCCGTCGACGGAGTCAGGCATCGTCTCCGCGATCCGCATCGCCTCCTCGATGAGCGTCTCGACGATCTTCGACTCCGGCACCGTCTTGATCACCTCACCCTTGACGAAGATCTGACCCTTGCCGTTGCCGGACGCAACTCCCAGGTCCGCCTCGCGCGCCTCGCCGGGACCGTTGACCACGCAGCCCATGACCGCCACCCGCAACGGGACCTCCAGCCCCTCGAGCCCCGCGGTGACCTCGTCGGCCAGCTTGTAGACGTCGACCTGGGCCCGCCCGCAGGAGGGACACGACACGATCTCCAGACGTCGCGGCCGCAGGTTGAGCGACTCCAGGATCTGCAGACCCACCTTGACCTCCTCGACCGGAGGCGCCGACAGGGACACCCTGATGGTGTCACCGATGCCCCGGGACAGCAGCGCCCCGAAGGCGACCGCCGACTTGATCGTGCCCTGGAACGCCGGGCCGGCCTCGGTGACACCGAGGTGCAGCGGCCAGTCCCCCCGCTCGGCGAGCATCTCGTAGGCGCGGACCATGATGACGGGGTCGTTGTGCTTCACCGAGATCTTGAAGTCGTGGAAGTCGTGCTCCTCGAAGAGGCTCGCCTCCCACACCGCCGACTCGACGAGCGCCTCGGGGGTGGCCTTGCCGTACTTCTCCAGCAGCCGCTTGTCCAGCGACCCGGCGTTCACGCCGATCCGGATGGACGTGCCGTGGTCCTTGGCCGTCTGCGCGATCTGCTTGACCTGGTCGTCGAACTTCTTGATGTTGCCGGGGTTGACCCGGACGGCCGCGCAGCCGGCCTCGATGGCCTGGTAGACGTAGCGCGGCTGGAAGTGGATGTCAGCGATGACGGGGATCTGCGACTTGTGCGCGATGGCCGACAACGCGTCGGCATCGTCCTGGCTCGGGCACGCCACCCGCACGATGTCGCAGCCCGACGCGGTGAGCTCGGCGATCTGCTGCAACGTCGCGTCGATGTCGGCGGTCAGCGTCGTCGTCATCGACTGCACGGAGATGGGTGCGTCACCGCCGACGAGCACCTTGCCGACCTTGATCTGGCGGCTGGGACGGCGAGGGGCCAGCACCGGCGGTGGGGCTGCTGGCATCCCGAGGGAGACCGAGGTCATCGTGGTCCTTTCGTGCGGCGTCGCGCGGGAGCGCCGTCAGCTGATCGAGATCGGGGCGACGAGGTCGCCGGCGATGAGCACGACACCCATCACCAGCAGGGCACCGGCGACCACATAGGCGACGGGGAGGAGCTTGGCGACATCGACGAACCCGGGGTCGGGCCGGTGCCGGAGCCGGGCCCAGGTCCGACGTAGTCCCTCGTAGAGAGCGCCGGCGATGTGACCGCCGTCCAGCGGGAGCAGGGGCACCAGGTTGAACATGCCGATGAACAGGTTGAGACCCGCCAGCAGCGTGACCAGGAAGGCAGCCCGGTCGGCCCAGGGGTTGGTGACGTCGGCGGTCACCTCGCCGGCGATGCGACCGGCTCCGACGACGCTGATGGGGCTGTCCGCGGCCCTCTCCTCGAGGCCCACCACCGCCTTGGCCACACCCCAGACCTTGACCGGGAGCGTGGCCAGCGCCTCCACGGTCCGCTGGGTCATCACGCCCATCTGCTGGGCGGTGAAGAGCAGGCCGTGGTGCTCGCGCACGCGGGTGCTGCTCACGCCCAGGAAGCCGGCCTCGACGAACGTCTGGTCGCCGTCGAGGGAGCGCACGTTGTTCACCGTCGTGCTGGTGGTGGCGGTCTGCAGCTCGCCGTCCCGCTCGAAGCGGATGACCGCGGGGCCGTCGGCGTTGTCGCGCACCATCGCGACGAGCTCCCCCCAGTCCTCCACCGGCACGCCGTTGAAGGCGACGATGCGGTCGCCGGGGCGAAGGCCCGCCTTCGCGGCCGGTGCCAGGGGGTCGTCCGCGGCGCACCCGCGCTCGGCCTCGGACTGAGCGACCACGCAGCGCGAGACCTCGCTGACGGTGGTGCTGGGCTCGAGGGTGCCGTAGAAGCCGAAGAGGCCCGCGAACAGGAAGAACGCGATCGCGATGTTGACCAGCGGCCCGCCGGACATCACCACGACCTTCTTCCAGACCGGGAGGCGGTAGAACAGCCGGTCCTCGTCGCCGGGCTGCACGTGCTCGGCCTCGGCCTGGCGGGCGTCGGAGATCAGCTGGCTGAACACGCCGGTGGTCGCCTGACGCGGACGACCCTCCGGGTCGTCCTTGGCCGGAGGGAGCATCCCGACCAGCTTCACGTAGCCCCCCAGGGGCACCGACTTCACGCCGTACTCGGTCTCGCCACGGCGGAAGGACCACACCGTGTTGCCGAAGCCGATGAAGTACTGGGGGACCTTGACCCCGAAGCGCTTGGCCGGGACCAGGTGGCCCATCTCGTGCAGACCGATCGATGCGGCGATGCCGACCACGAAGACCACGACACCCAGCAGGAACAGCAGCAGCGTCGTCACCGGTCACCTCCCTCGACACCGTCGACACCGTCGACATCCTCGACACCCAGCACGGCCCGTGCCTCGGCGCGCGCCCACGCGTCGGCGGCCAGGACGTCGTCGACGGTCAGCGTGCGCACCTCCGAGGTTACGTCGTGAGCGGTCATGACGCGTTCGATCGTGGGCACGATCTCGGTGAACCGGATCCTCCGGGCCAGGAACGACTCGACGCAGACCTCGTTGGCGGCGTTGTAGACCGCCGGGGCGGTGCCGCCCCGCCCACCCGCGTCCCGAGCCAGCCGGACCGCAGGGAAGGTCACGTCGTCGAGCGGGTGGAACTCCCAGGTCTGGTGACGGGTCCAGTCCACGGCCGGCGACGCGTCGGGCACCCGGTGGGGCCACGCCAGACCCAGGGCGATCGGGATCAGCATGGTGGGTGGCGATGCCTGGGCCAGCGTCGACCCGTCGACGAACTCCACCATCGAGTGCACCACCGAGGTGGGGTGCACCACGACCTCGATCCGGTCGAGCGCCATGCCGAACAGGAGGTGCGCCTCGATCACCTCCAGTCCCTTGTTCACCAGGGTCGCGGAGTTCAGCGTCACCACCGGGCCCATCGTCCAGGTCGGGTGGGCCAGCGCCTGCTCCGGAGTCACGGCGTGGAGCTCGTCCACGCTGCACCCGCGGAACGGCCCCCCGCTCGCGGTCAGCACCAGGCGGCGCACCTCGTCGGCCCGCCCTCCGCGCAGGCACTGGGCCAGTGCGCTGTGCTCGCTGTCGACCGGGACGATCTGGCCCTCGGCGGCGAGACGCGTCACCACACCGCCGCCGATGATGAGGGACTCCTTGTTGGCCAGCGCCAGCACATTGCCCGCCTCCAGCGCGGCGATGGTGGGCCGGAGCCCGACCGCACCGGTGATGCCGTTGAGCACCACGTCGCACCCGAGGGCGGCGGCCTCCACCGAGGCCTCCTCGCCGGTGCCCGAGAACGCGGGAGCGAACCTCTGCCGCTGCTCGTCGAAGAGACCGGGCTGCGACCCGCCGGCAGTCAGCCCGACGACGCGGAACCGGTCGGGGTTCGCCGCCACGACCTCGAGGGCCTGGGTGCCGATGGAACCGGTCGACCCCAGGATCACCACGTCACGACGCTGTCGGCTTGGGGGCACGACCGACATCCTCCCAGGTGACCTGGGCCAATGCCCTGCCCTGCCGCTTTCGTCCGCATACGCTGATGCCGAGGCACGGGCGCGGACGGCCCCCAGTCGGCAAGGGAACGGAGCGACGGTGGGAATCTCCTCCATCGGCGAGCGGATGAGCATCTCCACCATCCGCTACATCATCGCGACCTTGTTCGTGATGCTCGGGCTCTTCTACTACCTCTACGGGCCACCGCTGACCCAGGCGTTCCAACGGGCAGCCGAGCGCGAGTGCGTCTCGCTCACCGGCGAGAACTACCGCACCTACCGCCTGGAGTGGAAGTCGACGTGGTTCGGGTCACTGGCGCCGCCGCACTGGTCGTGCACCGATCTCCGCCGGGACGAGCAGCGGACCTACGACCTCGGCTGGTGGGTCGACCTGTAGCAGCCATCGAACCGGGTCCTGCCGTGTCGCCGAGCATCAGTCGTCGCGCTGGCCCCAGGGGGCGCCGTGCTCGCGGAGCAGGTCCAGGAACGGCACCGCGTCGAATGCCTCCGGTCCCAGCACACCGGCGCCCTCCCAGACCCCGGTGGCGAGCAGCTCCAACGCGATGACCGGGTTGACTGCCGTCTGCCAGACCACGCACTGATGGCCGTACTCACGCATCGACCACTGGTTGTCGACCACGTGGAAGAGGTAGGTGGCTCGCGGCTCGCCGTCCTTGCCACGCCCGGTGACGTACAGGCCGGCGCAGGTCTTGCCGGTCATGCGCGACCCGATGGTCGCGGGGTCGGGGAGCACCGCCGCGACCACGTCGCGCGGCGCCACCTCGACGCCCTTGACCCGGATCGGCTCGGTGCTGTCGAGGCCGAGGGCATGGAGCACCTTGAGGATGGTGATGAACTCGTCGCCGAGGCCGTACTTGAACGTCACCCGCTCGCAGTCCACCCACCGCGGCATGAGCAGGACTTCCTCGTGCTCGACGTTGACACACTCCACCGGGCCGATGCCCTCGGGGAACTCGAACACCTCCGGCTCGGAGAAGGGCGGCGTCGTGTACCAGCCGCCGTCCACGCCCTCACGGGTCTTCTCCCAGATCACCGGCGGGTTGAGGCACTCCTCGATCGTGGTCCACATCGAGAACGACGGCGCGAAGATCTCGTTGCCCTCGTCGTCTCGGACCACGAGGTCGGCACCGTCGCGGGTGCCGAGCTCGTCGATCTCGGAGAACAGGTGGTCCGCGGCGTAGCGGGCGAACACGTCGGACAGACCGGGTTCCACCCCGATGCCGACCAGCGCCAGCAGTCCGGCGTCCTCCCACGCTTGCGCCCTGGCGAACTGCTCGTCGCCGAGCTTGACCCCCACCCGCTCGTACGGCGCCGTCTGGTGCGGCTTCGACAGCGACATGGCCATGTCGAGGTAGTGGGCGCCGGCGGCGTGGGCACCGTCGAAGATCGGCATGGTGAAGACCGGGTCGACGGCGTTCATCACATGGGTGATCCGGTGCTCACGGCACAACGCGGTGACCGACTCCGCGGACGAGGCGTCGACGTGGGCCGCGGTGAAGCGGTCGTCGCTCGCGGCGGCCTTCTCGGCCCGCTCGGGGAAGTAGTCGGCGACGACGACGGTCTCGTAGAAGTCACGTCGGGCGGCGATGGCGGTGAAGGCACCGCCCACGCCACCGGCGCCGATGAGCAGGATCCTCACGTCAGTTGCCTTTCGTCTCACCAGGTCTCGACCCGTGCGTCGCCACCTCGTGCCTCGGTCGTGGCACTTGCTCGACCGTCCTTCGCGACGCGTGCCGCTCGTTCAACGCGGGCGCTGCTCAGTCGCCGATGTAGGACATCACGTGCTTGATGCGGGTGTAGTCCTCGAAGCCGTACATCGACAAGTCCTTGCCGTAGCCCGAGTTCTTGAAGCCGCCGTGCGGCATCTCGACGACGAAGGGGATGTGGGTGTTGATCCACACACAGCCGAAGTTGAGCCGCTTGGACATCCGGATCGCCCGGCTGTGGTCCCTGGTGAAGACCGAGCTCGCCAGGCCGTACTTCACACCGTTGCCGTAGCGCAGCGCCTCCGCCTCGTCGGTGAACCTCTGGACCGTGATCACCGGGCCGAAGATCTCCTCCTGGATCTGCTCGTCGTCCTGCTTGAGCCCGGAGACGACTGTCGGCTCGTAGAAGAAGCCGGTCTCGCCGACGCGATGGCCTCCCGTGTTCAGGTCCGCGTGGTCGGGGAGCCGGTCCACCATGCCGGACACCCGCTCGAGCTGGGTGGCGCTGTTGAGCGCGCCGTACATCGCGTCGGTGTCATCGGGCATCCCGGTCTTGGTGTTCTTGGCGGCCTCGGCCAGCGCTGCCACGAACTCGTCGTGGATGCCCTCGGCGACCAGGACCCGGGTGGCGGCGGTGCAGTCCTGCCCGGCGTTGAAGTAGCCGCCCACCGAGATCGCCTCCACGGCTGCCTCGAGGTCGGCGTCGTCGAAGACGATGACGGGCGCCTTGCCGCCCAGCTCCAGGTGCACCCGCTTGAGCTGCTTGGCGGCAGATCCCGCGACCTCCATGCCGGCGCGCACCGACCCGGTGATCGCCACCAGCTCCGGCGTGGGGTGCTCGACGATGGCGCGGCCGGTGTCGCGGTTGCCGCACACCACGTTGAAGACGCCGGGCGGCAGAAACTCCTGCGCCAGCTCGGCGAACATCGTCGTCGTGGCCGGCGTGGTGTCGGACGGCTTCAGGACGACCGCGTTGCCGGCCGCCAAGGCCGGGCCGATCTTCCACACCATCATCATCAGCGGGTAGTTCCAGGGCGTCACCTGCCCGACGACGCCGATGGGCTCGCGCCGGATGACCGAGTTGTAGTCCTTCATGTACTCACCCGAGGAGCGCCCTTCGAGCACGCGGGCGGCACCGGCGAAGAAGCGCAGCTGGTCCACGCACGGCGGCAGCTCCTCCTCCTCGGTGAGGTGGATCGGCTTGCCGGTGTTCTCGCACTCGGCCGCGACGAACTCGGACTGCCGCTTCTCCAGGGCGTCGGCCATCCTCAGCATCGCCAGCTGCCGCTCGGCCGGAGTGGTCTCACCCCAGCTCTCGAAAGCCTTCTCGGCCGCCTGCATCGCGCGGTCGACGTCCTCGGGGCCGGATGCGGGGGCGTGGGCGTAGACCTCGCCGGTGGCGGGGTTCACGAGGTCGTAGGTCGCGCCGGACGAGGCGTCGACGAGCTCACCGTTGATGACGTTGCGGAAGTTCTGGGTCATGGCGCCGAGGTTAGTCGTCCGAGGGCCTGCGTGGAAGACCGCGACTACGGATTTCGTCGACGTGAGCACACAACAACAGTGAATAGCCGCCTTCCGCCTGTCTCGCCAACGGATTCGCTTGCTCCCACGGGGAACCGCGGGGCAAGATGGGGCCACTCACCGACAAGGAGCAGTCGTGTCCGCAACTCCGATCGGCCCCGGCCCGGCCCCCCAGACCGAGGGCAGCGAGGGCGACGCCCACCTCCAGCAGATGGCCCGCGACCACCTCTGGATGCACTTCACGCGCCACTCGACGTACGACCACGCCGACGTACCGGTGATCGTGCGGGGCGAAGGCCCCTACATCTGGGACGCCGCCGGGCGACGCTACCTCGACGGGCTCGCCGGCCTCTTCGTCAACCAGCTCGGGCACGGACGACGCGAGCTGGTCGAAGCGGCCGCGCGGCAGGCCGGTGAGCTTGCCTTCCACCCGCTGTGGTCCTACGCCCACCCCGGCGCCATCGAGCTTGCCGGGCGCATCGCCGACCTGGCTCCCGGCGACCTCAACCGGGTCTTCTTCACCACCGGCGGTGGCGAGGCCGTGGAGTCGGCCTGGAAGCTGGCGAAGTCCTACTTCAAGCTCACCGGCCGACCCACCAAGCACAAGGTGATCAGCCGCGCCATCGCCTACCACGGGACCCCGCAGGGGGCGTTGTCGATCACCGGCATCCCCGACATGAAGGCGCCGTTCGAACCGCTGGTGCCCTCGACGTTCCGGGTCCCGAACACCAACTTCTACCGTGCACCCGAGCACGGCGACGACCTCGAGGCCTTCGGCCGCTGGGCGGCCGACCGGATCGACGAGGCCATCGAGTTCGAGGGGGCGGACACCGTTGCCGCCGTCTTCGTCGAGCCGGTGCAGAACTCCGGTGGCTGCTTCCCGCCACCCCCCGGCTACTTCCAGCGAGTGCGCGAGATCTGCGACAAGCACGACGTGCTGCTCGTCAGCGACGAGGTGATCTGCGCCTACGGTCGGCTCGGCCACATGTTCGGAGCCGACCGCTACGGGTACCAGCCCGACATCATCACCTCCGCCAAGGGGCTGACCTCCGGGTACGCACCCCTCGGCGCGATGATCGCGACCGACCGCCTCATGGAGCCGTTCCTCCAGGGACAGAACACCTTCCTGCACGGCTACACCTTCGGCGGCCACCCCGTCTCCACAGCGGTCGCGCTGGCCAACCTCGACGTCTTCGAGAAGGACCAGATCAACCAGCACGTGCTCGACAACGAGGGAGCCTTCCGGAGCACCTTGGAGAAGCTGAGCGACCTGCCGATCGTGGGAGACGTCCGCGGCGACGGCTACTTCTACGGCATCGAGCTGGTCAAGGACAAGGCGACGAAGGAGACCTTCAACGAGACCGAGTCCGAGCACCTGCTCCGCGGCTTCCTGTCCAAGGCGCTCTACGACGGCGGTCTCTACTGCCGCGCCGACGACCGCGGCGACCCGGTGGTGCAGCTGGCCCCACCGCTGATCTGCGACCAGGAGCACTTCGACGAGATCGAGCAGATCCTCCGCTCGGTCCTCACCGAGGCCTGGTCGATCCTCTAGCCCGGGGTGCTGCAGGTCACCCGGGGAGGTCGGCGCCAGCCGAGCTCTCCGGCAGGGAACCTGAGCCGACATCGCCGCAACGGTTGACGCGCCAGGTCTCGACGACGTGCGGTGCCAGGGCAGGTGTCGGGTCGGAGTCGACATCGCGGGCACTCGGGAACTCGTCCAACCCGATCGCCTCGACGGTGAGGTGATCGGCGCTGACGTGCAGACGAAGGACCGACTTGTAGCGCTCGGACCGGATGGAGGAGAAGGTCTCGGTCTCGTGGTAGCCGAACCAGTCGGCGGCGCGCAGGTAGAGCGTGAAGACCGCCGTGCCGGCTGCCACCAGCAGCGGCCAGGTGGCCAGCCACCAGAGGGCTTGCTGCCCGCCGATGCGCTGCCAGGGCTCAGTCCGCTCCCAAAGCCAGGCCACCGTGAGTACCACCCCGAGGTGGAGCAGGAAGTGCCCGGCGCCGAAGAGGACGACCTTGCTCCGGCGTAACCGCATGCGTGGCCTGTGCCGGATCCCCTTCGCCGCGAACCCGAGCGTGCCGAGCAGGATGGCGAGCATCGTGCCCCCAGCCGCCAGCCACAGCAGCACCTGGTGGCCGGCCCCCCATTCGTCCCAGTAGTCGCCAGGCACCGGCCAGGGCAGGCTGCGCACCGCCCCGAGCATCGCCAGCAGGAGGGTGCCCACGAAGGCCGGGAAGATCGGACCGTTGCGCCATCCCAGGGTCCAGATTCCTGCCCGCATCGACCTGCTATCGCTCTTCCACGGGTACTCGGTCTCCCTCGTGTAGCGAGTCGCGAGCCGTCGGCGGCGCCCCTGCTCCTCACGTCCCCAGGGGAGGGAGAGAAGGTCCGGCAGGTGGTGGGTCGACGACGTGAACGCACCTGCGCCCCCACACGTGACCAACGGCGGCCCACTCGTCCACGCCTGGCTATCGTCGACCGGCTGCGGCTCGAGGGGCCAGTACCGCGCGTAGTGGTGCTTGTCTCCGGTGAGCACCAGTCGGACCCGAGGATCGGCCGGCCGGCCCAGTGCCCTGCGCAGGAACCACGTCAGGCCGAACAACGGCGTCTCGTTGTTATGGAACGACGGCGGCTGGTCGCCCTCTGCCTCCAACCAGCACGGCGTCGCAGCGCACAGCACCAGGCCGTCGTCTACCCCCAGGTGGTCAGCCGCGCGACGGAAGTACTCCAGCTGGGCGGCGTCGATCGGTGCATCCAGCTGGGAGTCGACGCCCCAGATCCACCACTTCGGGTGGACCCGGACAGCGAAGTAGCTGCGCGACTGCACGCCCGCCCAGCCACCGACGTCGTCGTGACGCCTCCGAGCGACAGGGGAGCCGGCGGGCCCTGCCGCGGCCCTCGTGCGCGCCTCCCGATCGATCCTGACCAGCCCGTCGAAGGGAACCTCGTCCACCAGGGCCCAGGACTCGCAGAAGTTCCGCCGGAAGGCGACCAGGCCGTCGTACCAGTCGTGGTTGCCGGGAAGGGCCAGCAGTGGCGGACCCCGGTGGAGGGCCGGGGTCACCCCGAACTCGTCGGGATAGGGGTTGGTGGCCGCCTTGAAGACCCGGTTGAAACGGTCGCGGTACTCAGCCGCACTTGCCACGGGGTAGACCTCGTCCCCGCCCAGGATCAGCAGGTCGGCGGGACCATGCGCCTCACCGTGCTCAGCCGTCCCCTCAGCAAGGAGCCGCGCCACCGCGTAGGTGGCGTCGAACCCGTCGCCGGTGTCGGCGGCGAAGTCGACCCGTACCGTGCCGATGTGTCGCGCCGGAGTCAGCGCGTAGAGGGGCGCCGGGACCGAGGCCATGGCCTCGCGCTTGTCGGCGAAGCGGGTGAAGACGCTGGCCAGCACCACCTCTTGGCCGGTACGGATCAGCTGCCGGACCGCCAGCCACTTGACGGCGTTCCTGCCGTACTTTCGGCGCCCCAGGAGTCGCCGCCACCAGCTCTCCAGCCGGACGACCCCTGCCTGGTCCCGCGGGTCAGTCACCGGTGGCCCGAAAGGTCACGTCACCCGCCGGCGCCCACGTCCACGTCTGGGCGTCGGAGGCGCGGCAGAGGAAGCGCGTCTCGTCACCGCTGGAGCAGGCGATGACGTCGACCGAGGCATCCGGCCCGTCCTGAGCAAGCCGAGCCCCGATCGGGTTCGGGAAGATCGCAACCGGCTGGCGTCCCGTCGCGATGCCACGTGCCAGAAGGTCGGCTGCGATCACGATGGTGAGGAAGCCGATCACGGCGATGATGAGCGCGGTGACCTGTCCGTCCGAGAAGGTGTCCTTCTTCATCCGGTCGATCGCCAGGCCGCTGACCGCGGTGAGCACGGGCACGACCACGGTCATGATCTTGGTCAGGCTGTATGCCGGTGCGGTCACGGCGATGTTGTTCGCATCGCGGTTCAGGAAGAGCGAAGCCATGGGAAACCCCCGTCTCGTGTGTCACCACCCATCGTCGACCCGCGCGGCGACGCGCAAGGCACAACCTCGAGATCCATGACCCAGACAGGGCCGTGGTCCCGAATGCCTCACACGTGCCGCAACGTGCCGCAGCCCGGCGGCGAGCGGCGTACTCTCCTCGAGAACCTGGCGCTTCCCGCGCCAGGCATCACGAGCGAAGAGGGACAGCTCGCGGCATACCGTGGGAAACCTCGATGCAGCGCACTCAGGTGTTGGCGGGGCGCTCGCGGATGCGTTGGACCACCTGCTGGCCGACCACGAGGGAAAGCGCGAGGACGAACATGAGCGTGCCGATCACGTTGACCTGCATCGGGACCCCTCGCTGGGCTGCGCCCCAGACGAACATCGGGAAGGTGACGGTCTGGCCGGCGTTGAGGTTGGTGATGATGAAGTCGTCGAAAGACAGCGAGAAGCTCAGTAGCGCCGCGCCGAGGATGCCCGGCATCACCAAGGGGAAGGTGATCCGCCAGAAGGTCTGCCACTCGTTGGCGTAGAGGTCGGCTGCGGCCTGCTCCAACCGGGGGTCCAGCCCCGCGAGACGAGCCTTGACGGTGATCACCACGAAGCTGAGGCAGAACATCACGTGCGCCAGGAAGATGGTCCAGAAGCCCAGCTGACCGGCGAATCCGCCGTTGACGAACAGCGCCAACAGCGCCGACCCGAGCACGATCTCGGGCGAGGCCATCGGCAGGAACACCAGCAGGTTGGAGGAGGAGCGGCCCCGGAAATGGTGGCGCACCATGGCGAAGGCCATCAGGCTGCCCAGCAGGGTGGCCAGCGCGGTCGCCAGCAGGCCGATCTGGATGCTGGTGGTGACCGAGGAGCACAGCTGGTAGGGGTCGCAGATGGTGGCCCAGTTGTTCAGCGTGAAGCCGTCGAAGTCGTAGCCGATCCGGCTGGCCGGATCGTTGAAGGACATCAGGATCACGACGAAGACGGGCAGCGTGAGGTAGAGCAGCACCAGCAGGCCGAACAGGAGCACCGCGTGCCCGGCCAGCCACTCGCGCGCAGCCCTCACACCAGCTCCTCCGTCCCGGCCCGGCGGACGTAGACCATCACCATGGTCACGATCACGACCATGAGGGTCACCGACAGCGCCGACGCGGCCGGCAGTGCGCCGGCGTTGAACAGACTCTGGATCTCGTTGCCGATCATCTTGGTGTTGGTGTTCCCGAGCAGCTCGGCGTTGATGTAGTCGCCGCAGGCAGGGATGAACGTCAGCAGGGTTCCGGCCACCAGCCCCGGCATCGCCAGAGGCAACGTGACCAGCCGGAAGGTGGTGAACGGCGATGCGTACAGGTCGTTGCCGGCCTCGATCAGGCGCGGGTCGATCTTCTCCAAGCTGGCGTAGAGGGGTAGCACCAGGAAGGGCAGGAAGTTGTAGGCCAGCCCGGTGACCACCGCGATCGGGGTCGCGAGCAACCGGACGTTGTCCAGGCCGGGCAGCAGGTTGAGGCTCTGGGTGACCCAGGCGTTGTCACCGAGGATCAGCTTCCACGACAGCGTCCGAACCAGGAAGCTGGTGAAGAACGGGGCGATGACGGCCACCAGCATGAGGTACTTCCAGCGCCCCGCCTTGAACGCGATGGCGTACGCCAGCGGGAAGCCCAGCACGATGCAGACCACCGTGGCGATGAAGGCGTAGAGGAACGACCTGCTCAGCGGCTCCCAGTACGTGGACCAGGCGTCGGGGTAGTTCCCGAACGCCCACGTCATTTGGTAGCCGCGCAGCTGGGAGCCCTGCGGGTCGTAGAGGCTGCTGGCGACCAGGGTGACCGTCGGGATGATGAAGAAGAGCAGCAGCCACAAGGTGCCCGGCAGCATCAGCAGGTAGCCGGTCTTGCCTCGTCGCTGCTCCTCCTCCCCGACCACGGGTGCCGAGGGCGCGGGGCCCGACACGTGCCCGAGGGCGCTCACGACTCGCTCACCTCGGGCTCACTGCCCTTCGATCTTGGCGCCCGCCGCAGCATCCTGGTTGTGGTCGAGCAGGAAGGTGTGGGCGGTGAGCCAGGTCAGGTCCACCTCGGCGCCTTCGCGGAACGGCGGCCGTTCCCCGGAGTTCTGCTCGAAGACGGCGAGGGTCTGCCCCCAGGGCATCCGCACCAGGTACTGGGTGCTGACACCCACGAAGCTCACGTCGGCGACCCGGCCACCGGTCAGCCGGTTCGCCTGCCCTTCCAGGCTCTCGTCCGGGCCGCGCAACGTGATCTTCTCCGGGCGGACACCCACCCAGCACTGTCCCGCGACCTCGGGCGCCGTCACCTCGGTGGCTCTCAGACGTGCCCCACGGACCTCCACGTCGTAGGAGCTGCCGTGATGCGAACCCACCGTTCCCTCGAGCAGGTTGGACTGGCCGAGGAAGTTGGCCGCGAACGTGGACCGTGGGTGCTCGTAGAGCTCGGTCGGTGCCCCCATCTGCTCGATGCCGCCGGCGTTCATGACCGCGATGGTGTCGGCCATCGTCATGGCCTCCTCCTGGTCGTGGGTCACGTGCACGAAGGTGATGCCGACCTCGGTCTGGATGCGCTTGAGCTCCAGCTGCATCGCGCGCCGCAGCTTCAGGTCGAGCGCACCGAGCGGTTCGTCGAGCAGCAGCACCTGGGGCTGGTTGATGAGGGCGCGCGCCAACGCCACCCGCTGCTGCTGGCCTCCGCTGAGCTGGGCGGGACGCCGCTTGGCGTACTGCTGCAGCTCCACCAGCTCGAGCATCTCCTCGACCTTGCGGCTGATGTCCTTGGCCCCAGTGCGCTTGAGCCCGAACGCGACGTTGTCGGCAATGGTCATGTGCGGGAACAGCGCATAGTTCTGGAACACCGTGTTGACCGGCCGCTTGTACGGCTTGAGATCGGTGATCTCCTGACCGGCCAGGTCGATCCGGCCGCGGGTCGGTCGCTCGAGCCCGGCGACCATCCGCAGCGTCGTGGTCTTGCCGCAGCCGGAGGCGCCCAGCAGCGCGAAGAAGGAGCCTTCCGGCACCGTGAGCGTGAGGTCGTCGACCGCCACGAAGTCACCGAAGGTCTTGGTCACGCCGGTCAGCTGAAGGTCGCCGGACCGACCGGCCGGGGTTTCGCTCATCTCACCTCCTCAGCTGAGCTCCGGCTCAGCCGGTCACCTGGGAGAACTCGGTCTCGTACTCCTGTGCCTGGGACTCGTCGAGCGGCATGAACTCGAAGCTGTCGGCCAGGAACTCCTCGGACGGGAAGATCAGGGGGTTGTCCACCAGCGAGGGGTCGATCTCCTCCATGGCGTCCTGGGCGCCCTGCACCGGCGAGATGTAGTTGACCCACGCGGCCAGCATCGCCGCGTTGACCGGTTCGTAGTAGAAGTTCATCAACGCCTCGGCGTTGGCCTTGTGGTCGGCCTTGTTGGGCACCAGCATGTTGTCCGACCAGAGCGTCAGGCCCTCCTCCGGGACGACCCACTTGATGTCGGGGTTGTCGAACTGCATCGCGATGACGTCGCCCGACCATGCCTCGCACGCGACCACGTCGCCTTTGTTGAGGTCGTTGATGTAGTCGTTGCCGGTGAACCGTCGGATCTGCCCGTCGTCCACCGACTGCTGCAGCCGGTCGAGGGCGGTCTGCCACTGCTCGTCGGTGAAGTCGCTCGGGTCGCCGCCGGTGAGCTTGACCATGAAGGCCATGGTGTCGCGCATCTCCTTGAGCAGCGTCACCTTGCCCTTGAGGTCGGACCTGGTGAGCAGCTCCTCGAAGGACCCGACCTCCTTGGTGTACTTCGAGTTGTAGGCGATGCCGGCGAAACCGCTCTGCCACGGGACGCTGTAGTCACGCTCGGGGTCCCAGGCCGGGGAGCGCAGGTTGTCGACCAGGTTGGCCTCGACGTTGGGGAGGTTGTCCTTGTCGAGCTTCTGGAGCCACCCGGCGTTGATCATCTTGGCGGCCATCCAGTCGGTGAGCACGAACAGGTCGCGCTTGACCGGCTCGCAGGCGCCGAGCTGGTTGCGAACCTTGGCGTAGAAGTCGTTGTTGTCGTTGACGTCGGTGTTGTAGCGAACGTCGATGCCGGTCTGCTTCTGGAACTTCTCCAGGGACGGCATCCGCTTGCCCTTGACGTCGATGTACTCAGGCCAGTTGGAGAACAGGAGCACGTTCTCGCTGTCCGACTTGTCGGTGCTCTCGCACTCGTCGTCCTGGACCTGCTGCCCTTCGGTGCCGCACGCGCTCAGCAGGGCAGGAGCGCCGAGCCCCAGGGAGGCCACCGTGGCACCGCGCAGGAACAGGCGTCGGTCGACGTCGGACCGGGTCTGCAGATTGGCGAGCAGGGAACGGGCGCGATGTGACGACAAGGAAGACCTCCAGAGGCTCTCGCGTGGAGCATGGCACGTCCACCTCCCGGGAACAAGGGATTCCGTTGTCACAATTGGGTTGCGCAACGGATTCGCTCAGAAAGTGCAGACCAGGCCTTTGACGCCGTCCCCCCGCGGTGCCACCATCAGCGGGTGACCAGACCCCACACCCGGACGGGCAACAACTCGGTGCTCGACGACCTCTCCAAGTCGATCATCGAGCAGCTGCAGCAGGACGGGCGCCGATCCTACGCCGCGATCGGCAAGGTGGTGGGGCTCTCCGAGGCGGCCGTGAGGCAACGCGTGCAACGACTCATCGAGTCCGGCGTCATGCAGATCGTGGCGGTCACCGACCCCACCGAGCTGGGCTTCAACCGCCAGGCGATGATCGGGGTGAAGGTCGACGGCGAGCTCGACCCGGTCGCCGACGCCATCGCGGCGATGGAGGAGGTCGACTACGTCGTCATCGTGGCGGGCTCGTTCGACCTGATGGTCGAGGTCGTCGCTGAGAGCGACGAGCACCTGCTCGACATCGTGAGCAAGCGCATCCGGTCGATCCGCGAGGTGGTCAGCACCGAGACCTTCGTCTACCTCCGCCTGCGCAAGCAGACCTACTCGTGGGGCGTCCGCTGAACCGGACCGCCGCGTACGCCGGTCTGTCGCTGTGGCACGGCACGGTGGCCGACGACTGGGCCACCCGCGACCCCCTGCCCGGCGACCTCGATGCCGATGTCGCCGTCGTGGGAGCCGGCTTCACCGGGCTGTGGACGGCGTACTACCTGCTCGAGTCCGACCCCAGCCTGCGGGTGGTCGTGCTGGAGGCCGAGACGGCCGGGTACGGCGCATCGGGCCGCAACGGCGGCTGGGCCTCGGCCCTCTTCCCGTCCGGTCCCGAGAAGCTCGCCTCGCTGCCTGGCTCCTCCCGCACCGCTGCTCGCGACCTGCATCGGGCGATGCGGGACAGCGTCGACGAGGTCGGACGAGTGGTCAGCGCGCGCGACATCCCCGCCGACTACGTCAAGGGCGGCTCGGTCGTCGTGGCCCGCACGCCCACCCAGCTCGCGCGGGCCCGAGCCGAGGTCGAGAGCGCGCGCGCCTGGGGCCGCGGCGAGGACGACCTCCGCCTGCTCGGACGCGGCGAGTGCGAGCAGCTGGTCAAGGTCACCGGATCCGTCGGCGGCACCTACACCCCCGACTGCGCCGTGGTGCACCCAGCAAAGCTGGTCCGTGGGCTCGCCCGCGAGGTCGAGCGCCTCGGTGGCACCATCCACGAGCGGACCCGCGCCACCGGGATCGCGCCCGGGCGAGTGTCCACCGACCGAGGCGAGGTGCGCGCTGACGTCGTGGTGCGAGCGACCGAGGGCTACACCCCGGGCTTGACGACGTCCCGACGCGACCTGGCCCCGGTCTACTCGCTCATGGTGGCCACCGAGCCACTCGACCAGGCCCGGTGGGATCAGATCGGCCTCGAGCACCGCCCCACCTTCAGCGAGCACCGTCACGTGGTGGTCTACGGCCAACGCACCGCCGACGGACGGCTGGCGTTCGGGGGCCGGGGGGCGCCGTACCACTTCGGCTCCCGGGTCCGCCCGTCCTACGACGCGGAGCCGCGCGTGTGGGAGGACCTCCGCGGCACGCTGCGCGAGATGTTCCCCGTCCTGGAAGGCGTCGACTTCACCCACGCCTGGGGCGGCCCCTTGGGCGTGCCGCGTGACTGGTGCGCCTCGGTCGGGCTCGACCGACGAACCGGTCTGGCGTGGGCCGGCGGCTACGTCGGTGACGGCGTGAGCACCACGAACCTCGCCGGCCGCACCCTGCGCGACCTCGTGCTGGGCCGCGACACCGAGCTCACCGCCCTGCCCTGGGTGGGCAGGCGGTCACGACGCTGGGAACCCGAACCGCTGCGCTGGCTCGGCATCAACGCCGGGCTCACTGCGATGTCGCTGGCTGACCGCGAGGAGCAGCTGACAGGTCGACCCAGCAGGCTGGCGCGGCTGATGTCGCCGCTGATCGGAGGTCACTGATCCCCCGGCCCCCACGCTGGTTGAGGTGCGACCCCCCACGCTGGTTGAGGTGCGAGCGCAGCGAGCCACGAAACCCCCGGGCGTTTCGTGGCTCGGGCGCGGGTCAGGCGTCGCGACGCAGTGTGGGACGGAGGGTGTCGAGCACTGCGGTGTCCTCGATGGTCGACGGCGGGTTGCCGTCCTTTCCGTCGGCGATCTCGCGCATGGTCTTGCGCAGGATCTTGCCGGACCTGGTCTTGGGAAGCCCGTCGACGACGTCGACCTCCTTGAAGGCGGCCACCGGCCCGATCTCGTCCCGCACCCGCTGCACGAGCTCGCTCCGGACCTCGGCGGGATCGGCGTCGATGCCCGCCTTGAGCACGACGAAGCCGCGCGGCACCTGCCCCTTGAGGGGATCGGCAACGCCGATGACGGCACACTCCGCCACCGCCGGGTGGGAGGCGATCACTGCCTCCATCGAACCGGTCGAGAGCCGGTGCCCGGCGACGTTGATGATGTCGTCGGTTCGCCCCATCACGTAGAGGTAGCCGTCCTCGTCGACGTAGCCCCCGTCCCCCGAGACGTAGTAGCCGTCGTACGTCGACAGGTAGGAGGTGATGAAGCGCTCGTCATCCCCCCACAGGGTCGGCAGGGTGCCCGGGGGCAGCGGGAGCCGGACGCAGATCGCGCCCTCCTCGCCGGCGGAGACCTCTCTCCCAGCGGGATCCAGGATCCGGACGTCGTAGCCGGGTACGGGCACCGAGGGTGAGCCCGGCTTGATCTCCAGGGGGTCCAGGCCACGGAGGTTGGCAGCGATCGGCCAGCCCGTCTCGGTCTGCCACCAGTTGTCGACGACCGCCACCCCGAGCGTGCGCGTGGCCCACTGGTAGGTGTCGGGGTCCAGCCGCTCGCCCGCGAGGAACAGGGTGCGCAGCGAAGCGGTGTCGTGAGCCGCGAGGAGCTCACCCTCCGGGTCCTCCTTCTTGATGGCCCGGATCGCAGTCGGTGCGGTGAACAGGGCCTCCACCCCGTGCTCCGCGACCACCCGCCAGAACGCGCCGGCATCGGGCGTGCCCACCGGCTTGCCCTCGTAGAGGATCGTCGTGGCCCCCACGATGAGCGGGGCGTAGACGATGTAGGAGTGGCCGACCACCCAGCCGACGTCGGAGGCGGCCCACCACACCTGGCCGGGGTGGACGTCGTAGATGTACGGCAGCGACCACGCCATCGCGACCGCGTGACCGCCGTTGTCACGCACGATGCCCTTCGGTTTGCCGGTGGTGCCGGAGGTGTAGAGCACGTAGAGAGGATCGGTGGCAGCGACCTCGACGCACTCGGCAGGGTTGTCGCGACCTGACCGCATCGCGACGTCCCAGTCGAGGTCGCGGCCCTCGACCATGGTCGCCTCCAGCTGAGTGCGCTGCTTGACGACGACGGCCTCCACCCGGTGCTCGGCCAGCTCGATCGCGCGGTCGACGAGAGGCTTGTAGGCAACAACCCGGTTCGGCTCGACCCCGCACGAGGCCGTGACGACGGCCTTCGGTCGGGCGTCGTCGATGCGGACCGAGAGCTCGTTGGCCGCGAACCCACCGAAGACGACCGAGTGCACCGCGCCGAGCCTGGCGCAGGCCAGCATCGCCACCACGGCCTCCGGGATCATCGGCATGGAGATGACCACACGGTCTCCCTTGGCCACACCGAGGCTGCGAAGCACGCCCGCGAAGGCAGCCACCTGCTCCAGCAGCTGGGCGTAGCTCAGCGTGGTCTCCACGCCCGTGACCGGGCTGTCGTGGATGATCGCCGGCTGGTCGGCGCGACCATTCGCGACATGGCGGTCGATGGCGTTGAAGCAGGTGTTGAGCGTGGCGTCGGGGAACCACCGGTAGAACGGCGGGTTCTGCCGATCGAGCACCTGCTGGGGCTTGCGGATCCAGTCGACCAGGGTGGCGGCCTCACCCCAGAAGCCCTCGGGATCGTCGATGCTCCGGGCGAAAGCCTCTTCGTACGTCGTCATGGCGCCATCTTGCCAAGGCGATCCTTGCCCGGCTCAGTCGCAGTTGGCGTCGTACCTCGCTCGGTGGGGTGTCCCAGGCGGCACTGCCCGCGTTGCCCGACGCCTCAGGTCTCGCAGGCGTCGAGGCCGTTGACGGAGGTGGGAGCAGGCTTGGCGGTGGTGTCGAGCCAGGCATCGAAGAAGGCGTCCAGGTCCTGACCGCTCACGTCCTCGGCAAGAGCGCGGAAGTCGGCCACAGTGCCGTGGCCACCGGCCCGGCCGGAGACCCAGGACCGCAGGAGCTCGTCGAGCTGGGTCGCACCGATGCGGCAACGCAGGGCCGCGACCGTCATCGCGCCGCGGTCGTAGACCGGCGGGTCGAACAGCCGCACCGGTCCGGGGTCGCTGAGTCGTAGCCTCCAGAACCCGGACGAGGCGCCGCGGCGGTCGTACTCGTCCAGCAGACGCCGGTGCACGTCGTCGCCCCACTGCTGTTCGCCGTAGGCCCACTCGGCGTACGACGCCAACCCCTCGTTGAGCCAGATGTCTCGCCAACGCCGCAGCGAGACGTCGTTGCCGAACCACTGGTGTGCCATCTCGTGCACCAGCAGGCTCTCGTTCCAGCGGCTCCCGGGGCCTCCCACGTACGGGTAGGTCGGCCGGCCGGCGTTCTCCAGCGCGAACCCCGCGTAGAGCCCGGACACCACGCCACCGCTGGTCTCGTAGGGGTAGTCACCCAGCCAGCCCTCGAGCCACGCCACCACGGCAGGGGTGCGCTCCAGGAGTCGGAAGCTGCGGGCTCGTTGCGCCTTGCCGAGCTTGCGCGACACCGCGTAGACGGTGGGGCGCCCCTCGACGACGCGGTGGCGCATCTCGAAGCTGCCGGCGGCGAGGAAGGCGAGGTAGGTGGCGATCGGGGTGTCCTGCCGCCAGCGCCACGCCACCCGGCGGCCACTGACCGTGCGCCTCACCAGTCGTCCGCTGCTGATCCCCTGCTGGCCGCGGGGCACCCGGATCGTGACGTCGTACGACGCCTTGTCGCTCGGGTGCTCGTTCGCGGCGAACCACCAGGGGCCGATCTGGGGCTCACCGATCGCCATGGCCTCACCGGGCGCCCACAGGAAGGGGCTGACGCCCGCCGCGGCCCGCCGGGCCGGCTGGCCGTGGTACCTCACGACGACCTCGAAGGTGCTGCCGGCGGCGATCGGGCTCGCGGGCCGCACCCGCAGCTCGTGGGCGCGTGGCTTGTGGAATCGCGCCCGGCGGCCGTCGACGCGCACCCAGTCGGGCGTGAGCACCAGGTCGAGGCTGAGGCTGCGCAGCGCGGCCTCGCCGGCCCGAGCGGTCACCCTCGTGGTGCCACGGAGCTTGCCGGTGCGGGGCGTGATGGTGGTGACGATCCGGTAGTGCTCGACGTCGTACCCGCCGTTGCCGTCCCAGGGGAAGTAGGGGTCACCGCCACGGGCCGACCCGTTCACCGGAGCCTCGGGTCCCGCCGGGACCAGCGCCGTGGTCGCACCGGGCGCGGCGACCACCGTGGCCAGGGCGGCCAGCAGCGCCACGAGCAAGGCGCGGGGTGGGGTCACGAGACGGCTCCTTCGAGTGAGAACAGCGTAGAGGCCTAGGTGACGAAAAGCAGTGGAGTACATCGGCCGAGTCCGCGATGCTGGTCACCCGACGGCAGGTCACGGCAACGAGCGCAGGGCGCTCGGGAGAGGAGGAGCGATGACCACGCCTGCAGCCCGACTGCTCACGAACGCCCCTCCGACTCGCTCCCGAGGAACCCCTCATGACCCGCGAACCCGGGCCGCACCAGCGGTCCTCCCCTGACCCCGACCCCGTTCCCGGACCAGCCGGTCGCTGGTCCCTCGACTACGTCCAGCTCGACGACCTCGACGACGACCAGCGCTGGAGCACCTACTGGGACGTCGAGCGGCTGTGCCGAGGCCCCGAACCGCGGCCGGCCTGGGTCGTGGCCGACCGAGCCGCGATCGACACCGAGCTCGGCATGCTGAAGACCGGCAAGGAGGCCGACGTCTTCGTGCTGCGCCGAGCCGTGCCGGGTCGACCGGGCACCCTTCTTGCCGCCAAGCGGTACCGCACGGCCGAGCATCGGGCGTTCCACCGCAGCAGCGCCTACGAGGACGGACGCCGGATCCGCAACACGCGAGACGCTCGCGCCCTCGCCAAGCGCACCGCGCACGGCCGCTCGCTCGCCTCGGCGCGCTGGGCATGGGCGGAATGGGTCGCCCTCAAGCGGCTGTGGAGCCTCGGGGCCGCGGTCCCGTACCCGGTCCAGCTCGACGGCATCGAGCTGCTCATGGAGCTGGTCACCGATCTCGAGGGAGAGCCCGCACCCCGGCTGACGTCGGCACGACCACCCGCCGGGCTCCTGGCGGCGTACTACGAGCAGCTGCGCGACTTCCTCGGTGTCCTGGCGCGGGAAGGGCTGGTGCACGGCGACCTGTCGCCCTACAACGCGCTGGCCACCGGTGACCGGCTCGTGTTCATCGACCTGCCGCAGGTGGTCGACCTGGTGGCGAACCCCGCCGGCCAGGAGTTCCTGCTGCGCGACTGCACGACCATGTGCGACTGGTTCCGTCGCCGGGGCCTCGACGTCGACGGCGCCGAGCTGTTCGGGGAGGTCGTGGCGCAGGCGTGGTGACGGGAGCGAGCCGGACCACGCCGGTGTGACCAGCGGAACGTGCTCCGCGGCTTGCACGGCAGGGATGCCGGAGACAGGCTGGTGGCGGAGGCGATGGTCATGAACACACTGACCTATCCGGTGCACGTGGATGCACATCTGGACCCTCACCTGAACCGGGGTCTGTGGCTGATCAAGTGGGCGCTCGCAATCCCGCACTACCTGGTGCTGGCGTTCCTGTGGGCCGCGTTCGTGGTGATGAGCGTGGTCGCGTTCTTCGCGATCCTGTTCACCGGGCGCTACCCGCGCGCGGTGTTCGACTTCAACGTCGGCGTGCTCCGGTGGACCTGGCGGGTGGGCTACTACACCTACAGCGCGCTGGGCACCGACCAGTACCCGCCGTTCTCGCTGCGTGAAGACCCGGACTACCCGGCCCACCTCGAGGTGGACTACCCCGACCACCTCTCCCGTGGGCTGGTGCTGGTGAAGTGGTGGCTGCTGGCCCTCCCGCACTACCTCGTCGTGGCGATCCTCGTCGGCGGCACCGCGACCGTGGCGAGCGAGGCAGGCGCCGACGAACGGTGGTCCTCCGGCGTCGGGCTGATCGGTTTGCTGGTGCTCATCGCGGCGGTCGCGCTGCTGTTCACCGGGCGCTATCCGCAGCAGCTCTTCGACCTGGTCCTCGGTCTCAACCGCTGGGTGCTCCGGGTCGCGGCGTACGCCGGGCTGATGACGGACCGCTACCCGCCGTTCCGGCTCGACCAGGGCGGTCACGAGGCGGGCTCCGGGTGCCTGGTGCTCCCGGCCGCGGACTCACCTCCCACGACCGAGGCGGCACCTCCACACCCGTCGACGCCGGTCCAGGAGTGGGGGCGACACGACGACCCCACCCGACCGGGTCCAGCGACGGGTCACGACCGGGTCACCGACCGGGCTACCGGATGGACCACCGGCCGGGTGATCGCCCTGGTGGCCTCGAGCCTGCTGCTCCTGCTCTCGCTCGGGCTCGCCATCGGTGGCGGAGCGGCCGCCTGGGCGGACAACTCCCAACGCGACGACGCGGGCTACCTGATGAGCGACAGCGAGCTGCTCACCACCGGTACCTACGCCATCACCTCCGAGCCGATGGAGATCCAGGTCGCCGACGCCATCGAGTCGCTGCCCCAGTCCGTCTTCGGGCGGGCGAAGGTCACCGCGGACGCGGCCGACGGCGAGGAGCTGTTCCTCGGGGTGGCCCGGGCCGACGACGTGGACCGCTACCTGGCCGGCGTCGCCCACGCGACCCTCACCGACCTCGGCGGCGACGGGCCGTCGTACGACATGACGGACGGTGCTGCCCCGAGCACCGCTCCGGCGGACGCCGACATCTGGCGGACCTCGACCAGCGGGACCGGCGAGCTCGCGATCACCTGGCCCGTCGACGAGGGCACCTGGACGGTCGTGGCGATGAACGCCGACGGCAGCGCCGGCGTCGAGGCCGACATGGCCGCGGGTGCCACACTGCCGGCGCTGGACTGGGTCACCCCGCTGCTGCTGTCGCTGGGGGCGGCGGGGCTGGTGGTCGGCGTGGTCGCGCTCGCCCTGACGATCCGGTCCGCCTCCGCTGGCTCCGGGGCCGACCGCGCGGCACCGAATGGGGAGGGACGAGCGTGACGCAGCTGGCCCACCCTCTCCAGGGAGGGCGCCCTGCCGCTTCCCCACCTGACGCTTCCACAGCTGCCGCTTCCACAGGGGCGCAGCCCCACCGGGCGGTCACCCGCATGGTGGGCGCGCTGGCGGCCGTGGCGGTGGGCAGTGCCGCCACGGGGCTCCTCCTCGCGGGCGGCCAGGGGCGCCGGGTCGTGGAGACCGCCCGGGGAGCGGCTGCCACGCTCTACGGCGACGGGCTCTACGAGTTCGACACCCTCCTCGTCGGCGTGGGCAGCCGCGGGCAGGACGTCGCCATCCTCCTGGTCGAGGTGCCGCTGTTGCTGCTGGCGCTGCGGTGGTACCGCGGTGGTGACCCGATGGCGGCGCCGGTGCTGGCGGGTGTGCTGGCCTTCTTCGCCTACTTCTACGTCTCGCTGGCGTTCGGCAACGCGCAGAACCCGTTGTTCCCGGCCTACGTCGCGGGGATGGCGCTGGCGGGCTTCGCGCTGGTGCGGGTGGCCATGCGCGTGGACACCCGGGCCGTCGCGTCCCGGCTGCCGGAGCGACCGGGACGCCGGGCGCTGGTGGTGTACCTGTGGGCGGTGGCAGCCGCGCTCACGCTGGCCTGGCTGCCCGAGCTGGTCGCGCTCTCCGGAGGCGGGGACATCGCCGAGGCGGTCGGCCCCTACACCAGCCAGGTGACCCATGCTCTCGACCTCGGCGTCGTCGTCCCCGTCGTCGTGATCACTGCCGCACTGCTGCAACGGGGCCACCCGGCGGGAGCCGCGCTCTGCGTCGTCATGCTCGTGGTCAACGTGTGCATCGGCGTGCTGTTGATGTCCCAAGGCGTCGCCCAGCTGGTCGCCGACGTGCCGCTGACCATCGGCGAGATCGCCGCGAAGATGCTGACCTTCGCGGCGTTGACCCTGGTGGCCGGAGGGCTGCTGCTGCGCATGGCCCTGCGCGTCCGCCATCCGATCGACGGGGCTGCGGCCGTGCGGCAGGCCCACGGAAGGAAGCGAACATGAAGGCCCTGGTCGTCTACGAGTCCATGTGGGGCAACACCGAGCAAGTCGCGCGTGCTGTCGCCGACGGACTGGCCGAGTCGGTGCAGGTACAGATCGTCGACGTCGCCGACGCCCCGCCCGAGCCGGCCCCCGATGTGGAGCTCGTGGTCGCGGGCGGACCCACCCACGCGTTCTCGATGACCCGCCCGGAGACCCGGGCCGACGCCGTCGAGCGCGGAGCACCGCATCCGGCCGAGTCGATCGGCCTGCGGGAGTGGCTCGGCGCCCAGACGTCGGCTGCTCACACGGCTCGGATCGCCACCTTCGACACCAGGGTCGACAAGGTGCGGCACCTGCCCGGTTCGGCGGCGAAGGGCGCGGCGAAGTCAGCCCGGCACCACGGCTACAAGTCCGCTGACAAGCCCCACAGCTTCTACGTCTCCGACACCGCGGGACCACTGCTCGACGGCGAGCTCGACCGCGCCCGCGACTGGGGTCGCGAGCTCGCCACCGATCTCACCGCCCACCACTGACGGGAAACCCCACCCCCAGGGTGGTTGAGGTGCGAGCGCAGCGAGCCACGAAACCACCAGAGCGCTGCTCACCTCAACGACCGGGAGAACCTCCACCGCAGCCACGCGCGGACTGGGAGGGCCGCTACGGCGTGGCCGCCAGCTGGCCGCAGGCGCCGTCGATCTCCTGCCCGCGGGTGTCGCGCACCGTGGTGGGCACCCCCTTCGCCTCCAGCCGACGCACGAACTCACGCTCGTCCTCACGCCTGCTCGCGGTCCACTTCGAGCCCGGCGTCGGGTTGAGCGGGATCAGGTTGACGTGCACCCAGCCCCCGCGCGCGCCTCCGCCGTGGGACTGCAGCACATCGGCGAGCAGATCGGCCCGCCACGCCTGGTCGTTGATGTCGCGGATCATCGCGTACTCGATCGAGACCCTCCGCCCGGTGCGCTCGAAGTAGCGCCAGGCGGCCTCGACCGCCTCGCCGACCTTCCAGCGGGTGTTGATCGGCACCAGCTCGTCACGCAGCTCGTCGTCCGGCGCGTGGAGCGACAGCGCGAGCGTCACCGGGATGCCCTCCTCGGTCAGCTGGTCGATCCGGGGCACCAGGCCCACGGTGGAGACGGTGATCCCACGGGCCGACATGCCGAGCCCCCCGGGCGCCTTGTCGGTCAGCCGCCGTACGGCGCCGATGACGGCCTTGTAGTTGGCCATCGGCTCCCCCATGCCCATGAAGACCACGTTGGACACCCGACCCGGGCCACCAGGCACCTGGCCACGGGCGAGTGCTCGGGCACCGTCGACGACCTGCTCGACGATCTCGGCCGTGGTCATGTTGCGTTGCAGCCCGCCCTGGCCGGTCGCGCAGAACGGGCACGCCATGCCACACCCCGCCTGCGAGGAGACGCACATCGTGACGCGGTCGGGGTAGCGCATCAGCACCGACTCCACCAGGGAGCCGTCGACCAGCCGCCACAGCGTCTTGCGGGTGGTGCCCCGGTCGGCCTCCATGGTTCGGACCGGCTCCATCAACCGCGGCAGCAGGGACTCCACCAGCTGGGCGCGATCGGCAGCGGGCAGGTCGGTCATCTGCTCGGGGTCGTCGACCAGGCGCGAGAAGTAGTGCGTCGAGAGCTGGGTGGCCCGGAAAGCCGGGAGGCCGAGGTCGGAGGCCAGGTCCTTGCGCTCCGCCAACGAGAGGTCGGCCAGGTGACGCGGGGGCTTGCGCCGTCCGCGAGGCTCGTCGAAGACCAGTGGGAGGTTCACAGCCCGGCACCCGGACTGACCTCGACGAGGTAGTAGAGGATCAGCCAGGTCGGGGCGACCGTGGCCAGCAGCGAGTCGAGCCGGTCCATGATGCCGCCGTGACCGGGGATGACATGGGACATGTCCTTGATGCCCAGGTCGCGCTTGATCACCGACTCGCACAGGTCGCCCAGCGTTGCTGTGACCACGACCACCGCGCCGAGCAGCACCCCGACCCACCAGCGGCCGTCGAGCAGGTAGTCCACGCACAGCCAGCCCACGACCATGCACGAGGCTGCTGAGCCGGCGAAGCCCTCCCACGACTTCTTGGGCGAGATCACCGGTGCCATCGGGTGACGACCCAGCAGGACGCCCGCGGCGTAGCCACCGATGTCGGAGGCGATGGTGACGAGGATGAAGGTGAGGACCCGCCACATGCCGTCCTCGCTGCGCAGCAGCAGCACCACGAAGCTGGCAAGGAAGGGCAGGTAGACCGCCGTGAAGACGCCTGCGGTCGCGTCACGCACGAAGCCGTCGACGCCCCGCCGGAGCCGCCACAGCATGACCGCCAGGGCGGTGACGGCGAGGGCGGTCGCGGTGGGTGGGGTACCCCCGTACCAGGCACCGAACAGCATGAACGCCGTCCCCAGCAGCACCGGCTCCCACGGCAGGACGATGCCCCGAGCAGAAAGCCCCTGCCGCATCTCCCAGACGCCCACCCAGATGGCTGTGGTCACGAGGAAGACGAACGGGAAGCCGTCGAAGGTCGCCAGGCAGACGGCGATGGCCACCAGCAGCACGGCGGCCGAGGCGACCGCCGCCGGCAGGTCACGGCCTGCCCGGCTGGGCTTCTTGCCCGACGGCGCAGGGGATGCCGGGGTGTCGGGGGTGGTGGACATAGGCGTCCGACGCGCTCGAGGTCACACCTCGAGCAGCTCGGCCTCCTTGTGCTTCAGCATCTCGTCGATGGCGTCGACGTGCTTCTTCGTCATGCCGTCGAGCTGCTTCTCGGCGCCGGTCACGTCGTCCTTGCCGACCTCGCCATCCTTCTCCAGCTTCTCCAGCGACTGCTTGGCGTTCCGGCGGACGTTACGGACCGAGACCCGGCCCTCCTCCGCCTTGTGCTTGGCCATCTTGATGTACTCCTTGCGGCGCTCCTCGGTGAGCTCGGGCAGCACCACCCGGATGTTGCGGCCGTCGTCGGCCGGGTTGACGCCGAGGTCGGAGTCGCGGATCGCCCTCTCGATCGCGGCCATCGAGCTCTGGTCGAACGGGCTGATGAGGATGACGCGGGGCTCGGGCACGGTGAACGACGCCAGCTGTTGCAGCGGCGTCGGGCTGCCGTAGTAGTCCACGGTGATCTTGTGGAACATCGAGGGGTGGGCGCGGCCGGTCCTGATCGCGGCGAAGTCCTCCCGGGCCACCGACACCGCCTTGTCCATCTTGTCGGCTGTTTCCTTCAGGGTTTCCTTGATCACCGTCGTCCTCCGTGGCCGTGCTCTGCTGGTCGGTCTGCTGGTCGTCTGCGGGGTGTCCGGGGCTGGCCCGGTGCGGCACGTTCCGAGCCCCGGCTGCCGCGGCTGCCCCCGGCTGTCGCCGCCTTGGGTGCCGGCCTCAGCCGTCACGCGAGATCGTGGTGCCGATCTTCTCACCCGCGACGACGCGGGCGATGTTGCCTTCGTCGGAGAGGTTGAACACGATCATGTCGAGGTCGTTGTCGCGGCTCAGGCTGGCCGCGGTGGCATCGGCCACCTTGAGGCTGCGGGCCAGGAACTCGTCGTAGCTGAGGTTGTCGAACTTCACCGCGGTCGCGTCGACGTTGGGGTCGGCGTCGTAGACGCCGTCCACCCCCTGCTTGCCCATGAGGATCACCTCGGCATGGATCTCGAGGGCCCGCTGCGCGGCCACGGTGTCGGTGGAGAAGTACGGCATGCCGGCTCCCGCGCCGAAGATGACCACGCGCCCCTTCTCGAGATGTCGGATGGCCCGCCGCGGGACGTAGGGCTCGGCGACCTGGCCCATGGTGATCGCGCTCTGCACCCGGGTCTCGACGTCCTCCTTCTCGAGGAAGTCCTGGAGCGCCAGGCAGTTCATGACCGTGCCGAGCATCCCCATGTAGTCCGCACGGGACCGGTCCATCCCCGCCTTCTGCAGCTCGGCGCCGCGGAAGAAGTTGCCGCCCCCGACCACGATCGCGACCTGCACGCCCTCGCGTACCACCTCGGCGATCTCGCGCGCCAGGCCTCGGACGACCTGCGGGTCGACGCCCACCTGCCCGCCTCCGAAGACCTCGCCGGAGAGCTTGAGCAACACCCGGTTGTACGACACCCGTTCGGCTCCTTCCGGTCCGGCCACGCCGGCCCAGTCCTCACGCGGCGAAGGCCGGTCAGTGGACGAAACCCCCACCAACCGGCCTCCTTCGCGCTGCTCGTCGCCTCACCCTACCTGCCGGGCGCCGGCACTGGGGGCGCTGATCGGGCCTGGGATCAGGCGCCGACCTCGAAGCGCGCGAAGCGCCTGACGGTCACGCCTGCCTCGTCGAGCACCTTCGCGACGGTCTTCTTGCCGTCGGCCACCGACGGCTGCTCGAGCAGGACGACCTCCTTGTAGAACCCGTTGACGCGACCCTCGACGATCTTGGGCAGCGCCTGCTCGGGCTTGCCCTCCTCGCGAGCGGTGGCCTCGGCGATCGCGCGCTCCTTGGCGACGAGCTCCTCGGGGACGTCGTCGCGGGAGACGAACTGCGGGCGCATCGCGGCGATCTGCATCGCAGCCCCGCGAGCGGCCACGGCGTCCTCGCCGTCGTACTCCACGAGCACGCCGACGGTCGGCGGGAGGTCAGCAGCGCGACGGTGCATGTAGGAGACCGTCCCGCCCTCGAAGCACGCCACGCGTCCCAGCTCGATCTTCTCGCCGATCTTGACCGCGAGGTCCTCCACGACCTGGCCCACGGTGGAGCCGCCGAGGGGAGCGGACTTGAGCTCGTCGGCGTTGTCGATCCCCTGCTCTGCGGAGACCTGTGCGATCTGCTGACCGGCGTCGACGAACTCCTGGTTCTTGGCGACGAAGTCGGTCTCGCTGTTCAGCTCGACGAGCGCGCCACCGGCGGTGGCGATCAGCCCGGCCTTGGCCTGACGGGTCTCGCCACGCTTCTTCATCTTGTCCATGCCCTTGACCCGCAGGACCTCGGCAGCCTTCTCGAAGTCGCCGTCGGCCTCGGTGAGGGCCTTCTTGCAGTCCATCATCCCCGCGCCGGTCTGGTCGCGGAGACGCTTGACGTCCGCAGCGGTGAAGCTCATGTCGTCTGGTTCCTCGTCTTCTGGGTGGATGGGGGGCGCCGGGGCCGGGCGCGCCGGGTCCCGGTACGACGCGCGACTCGAGGCCGCGCGCCGGACCGGGCCGGAGCCTCAGGCCTGCTCGGTCGGCGTCTTGGTCGCCTCGGGGCCGGTCGCCTCGGCTGCGTCAGCGGCTGGTGCCTCCTGCTCGGGAGCCTGCACCGGCTCGGTGGCGTCGGCGATGTGCGCAACCGGGGTCTCGTTGGTCGAGACCGGGCCCGTGGTCTCAGGCGCGCCGGTGGACTCGGCCAGCTCGGTGGCGTCGGACACCGCCGGCTGCGCCTCGTCGGCGGCCTCGGAGGAGGCTCCGGTCGCCTCGGTCGCCGGGGTCTCCTCACCGGCCGGGTCACCGCCGGTGGCGGAGACGGCGGCCTTGTCCGCGTCGCCCGAGAGCAGTTCGCGTTCCCAGTCGGCCATCGGCTCGTCGGCCCCGAGCTCGGCGCCGGTCTCGGCGTCGGTCTCGCGACCCCCGCCACGGGCCATCAGGCCGTCGGCGACGGCATCGGCGACGACCCGGGTGAGCAGCGAGACCGCACGGATCGCGTCGTCGTTGCCCGGGATCGGGAAGTCGACCTCGTCGGGGTCGCAGTTGGTGTCGAGGATCCCGATGATCGGAATGCGGAGCTTGCGTGCCTCCTCGACGGCGAGGTGCTCCTTCTTGGTGTCGACGACCCAGACCGCGCTGGGGGTGCGGGTCATGTCGCGGATGCCGCCCAGGGTCTTGTCGAGCTTGTCCCGCTCCCGCTTCATGTGCAGGAGCTCCTTCTTGGTGCGGCCCGAGCCGGCGACGTCGTCGAAGTCGATCTCGTCGAGCTCCTTGAGCCGGTTGATCCGCTGGTGCACGGTCTGGAAGTTGGTGAGCATGCCTCCCAGCCACCGCTGGTTGACGTAGGGCATCCCGACGCGAGTCGCCTGCTCGGCGATCGCCTCCTGGGCCTGCTTCTTGGTGCCCACGAACATCACGGCGCCACCGCGTGCCACGGTCTCCTTGATGTAGGCGTAGGCGCGATCGATGTACGCCAGCGACTGCTGGAGGTCGATGATGTAGATCCCGTTGCGCTCGGTCATGATGAAGCGCTTCATCTTCGGGTTCCACCGACGGGTCTGGTGCCCGAAGTGCACGCCGCTCTCGAGGAGCTGGCGCATGGTGACGACGGCCATGGCCTTCGACTCTCTTTCTGGTCCGCACCACGGCACACGACCCTCCGGCGAGCCGGACGTCGTGGCGGTGGCGCTGTTCTCGGTTGTCGCGGGGCACGGTCGTGTCCCGTCCTGACGCCCGGCGAGGACGCCACCTGACCGTTGCCGGTCGGACCGAGGCACCCTGCCCGCGGGCCCCGTGGGGCGCTGTGCGGTTGGACGGACGTGCGATAGTCGGCCTGCTTGCGCAGACCGCCGTGGGTCAGTGTAGTCGTTGCCGCCGCGCGGCACGAATCCTCGGACGGGCCGCTTGGCTTCCCACCAGCGCAGCATCCCCCGCCGATCCCCAAGCGTCGCGCGCCATGGCCCTGGGACAGGGCGCGACGGGCGGAGGGTGCCCCCATGCGCCCGGTCATCACCTCCCTCGCCGCGGCCTCGGCTCGTCGCGACCCTGCTGGCGCCCGCGTCGCCTGCGTGGGCGCGGTACGACGCCGGCGTCCCCGGCCGCGACCGAGGCCGCGCGCTGCCCCTGCTCTCCGGCACCGGACATGGCAACGCCCAGCGCCCGCGGGAGCCTGGCCGCTGCGGCCGCGTCCTGCTGTGGTCGCGCGGTTCGACCCGCCCCCGGCGCGATGGGGACGAGGGCACCGCGGCGTCGACCTCCGTGGCAGCGCCGGGCAGCCGGTGCGGGCGTCGCTGGCCGGGCGCATCAGCCTTCACTGGCCGCATCGCCGGTCTCGGGGTGGTCGTGGTCGACCACGGCGCGACCCGGACGACGTACCAACCCGTGGTCGGCGCTCGAGGACGCGGGGAGCAGGTGGAGGCGGGTCAGGTGATCGGCCATCTTCCGGGGTGGGCAGCCACTGCGCCCCGTCCGCGTGCCTGCACTGGGGGCTGCGGCGCGGTGACCGCTACCTCGATCCGCTCACGCTGGTCGACGCGCCCCAGCCGGTGCGGCTCTATCCCTGGTGAACCCTGGTGACTGGCCGGGGACGGCGGCGGTCAGGCTCGCGGATGCGCCTGCGAGTACGCCGAGCGCAGCCGTTCGGCGCTGACATGGGTGTAGATCTGCGTGGTCGCCAACGAGGCGTGCCCCAACAGCTCCTGGACCGAACGCAGGTCAGCGCCGCCCTCCAGCACGTGGGTGGCGGCGGTGTGCCGCAGGCCGTGGGGACCCAGGTCCGGCGCCCCCGGCACCTCCGCCAGCCGCTCGTGCACCAGGGTGCGGACCGCTCTCGGGTCGATCCGCCCACCGCGAACGCCGAGGAAGAGGGCCGGCCCGGAACCCGGTCGTGCCAGCTCCCCCCGCAGCGCCAGCCACGCCCGCAGGGCGTCCTGCGCCGGTACGCCGTAGGGCACGGAGCGCTCCTTGCGGCCCTTGCCGAGGACGCGCACCACCCGACGGGACTCGTCGACGTCGTCGAGGTCGAGGGCGCACAGCTCGCCGACGCGGATGCCGGTGGCGTACAGCAGCTCCAGCACGGCGAGGTCGCGCGCGGCCACCGGGTCCCCCGCCGCCGCGTGCTCGCTCGCCACGTCGAGCAGCTGGCGGACGTCGTCGTGGCTCAGGGCGGGGGGCAGCGGCCGCTGCGACTTCGGCGAGGCGAGCCCGGCCGCTGGGTCGTAGGGCAGCCGGCCCGTCCGCACCGCCCAGGCGCAGAACACCCGGGCAGCGGTGGCCCGCCGCGCCAGTGTCGTGCGGGCACGTCCGCGGGTCTGCTGGTTGGCGAGCCAGCTGCGCAAGGTCCGCAGGTCGAGCGGTCCGAGCTCGTCGATGCCCAGCGACGCCGCGTGGGTGAGCAGGGACTCCAGGTCGCCGACATAGGCCCGGACGCTGTGCTCGCTGAGGTTGCGCTCGGAGGACAGGTGGCGGGCGAACTCCTCCACCACCTCGCGCAGCTCCCGCGACAGGGTGGGCTGCTCCGAACCGAGGCCCATGGGGGCAGAGTAGTGCGCGAGGACCTCGAGACGAGCGAGGTCGGCGACACGCTCACTAAGGGTCGCTCGGCACGGCCCCGTCCAGCCGGAAGAGATAGGCGAAGGCGGGCCTGGTGTAGGCAATGCCCCGGTTCGTGGCGTGCAGCGACTCGCGGGTGACCTCGGTGTGCCGCTTCGGGACCAGGTAGGCGTCCAGGTCGTCGCGGCGCACGGCGTAATGACCGTCACGCGACGTGATCGCAGCGACCAGTCGGTAGCGGGGGTCGAGGCTTGCCATCGCGGTGTCGCCGTGGCTGGGGTTGACCAGCAGCAGCCCGCCGGGGCGCAGGTAGCGGGTGCAGTGCTCGGAGACGAACCCCGCGTAGAGCGAGATCAGCAGGTCGTAGTGCTGCTCGGGCAGCGCGGGTGTCGCTGCGTAGTCGGCCTGCAGGAAGCTCCACGGGGCGGACTCGCCGCCGTCGCGGTGGCTGCCGATGATCTCGTCGACGCCCTCGGCGTCGGCGAAGAACTGCGCTGCGCGCCGGTCGACGTCGAGGTAGGTGACCGAGTCGAGGACGAACGACGGCGTGACGTCGACGTAGGACCCCGGGTAGAGGGCGGTCGAGACGTCGACGGCATCGGCGACGGCGGCGAAGAGGCGGTGGCGGTCGCCGGGGTGCTGGTGGAAGCCGTCCCAGAGCCGGCGGGTGCGCTCCTTCATGCCGGCTTCCCGGTGGTGATGACGGTGGCGGGCGCGCCGGCCACGGTGCGGTAGGTCGACGAGGCGTCGGCGAGGTCGGCCTCCTCGAACAGCTCGAGCAGCGCCCCGACGTCGATCGCGTGCGGGCCGTGATGCCCCTCACCGGCGATCTGTGCGAAGGGGTGGTCGGGGTGGCTCAGGTCCTCCTCCACCAGCAGCACACGCCCGCCGGGTCGCAGCACCCGCGAGAGCTCTGCGGCGAAGCGGGCCAGGTCCGCGAAGTGGTGGGTGGCGTTGACCGCCCAGAGAGCGTCGGACGAGCCGGACTCGACGGGCAGCGCCTCAGCGGTCCCCTCACGCACCTCGAGTGTGGCCCGGCCGCGGTTGGTGAGGCGGCGCAGCCGGAGGACTGCGCGCATCGCCCGCGACGGGTCCACGGCGACGACCCGACCGGCCGGCCCGACGAGCCGGGCGGCCTCGACGCTTGCGGGCCCCATGCCGGCGCCGAGGTCGAGGACGACCTCGCCGGGCTGGGGGTCCACCAGCTCGACTGCGGCCCGGTTCAGGTCGGAGGACCAGAAGTCCGTGAGCGAGCCTGCGATGTGCCAGGCGAGTCGGGCCCGGTCGCGGATGTGCGTGGCTGCGGTCATGCTGTGGGTCTCCGTTCGAATGACTAACGGTCAGTGGTCCTCGCCGACGTCCAGCGGCCCTTCCGCCGCGTGGTGGGCACAGCTGAGACCGACCAGTGAGCTCACCGACCCGGGGCGGGGCGGGTAGCGCACGCTCTCAGCGTCGCACCTGGTTCCAGGTCCCGGGCATCTCCAGGCCCGCGGCCCAGTAGACGCTGCCGCGGAACCCGCGCGCGCGGGCGAAGGCTGTGCGACGCGCCACCGCTCTGGGGCTGCTGAACCAGACCACGTGCCGCACGCCGCCGGAGCGGTAGCTGAAGGTGGCCTCCTGCTGCTTGCGGTGGAACCGCGCCCGGCGACCGTGGCGCCGCGCGAGGGCCCGAGCCGAGCTGCCGGTCAAGGACACCGACTTCCCACGAGCGAAGTCCCGGCCATAGGTGGGCACCCCCAGCCGCACGCCCGAGACCTCGGTGCGGCGGGCGACGTAGTCCGCCACGCGCCGCACCCACGGCATCCCGGCGATCGGGCCGGGGCCGTAGGCGTGAGCGTGCTGGTCGTAGGCCATCACCCGCAGCTCGTCGGCGACCCGCCCCAGGGCGGTGTAGTCGTAGACGAAGGGCAGCAGCTTTCCGCGCCACACGACGGGGCGGTCGCCCGTGCGCGGCATCACGGTGACCGAGCAGGTCCGTCCGTCTCGTCGCAGCGAGCGGCACAGGTCCTCGGCGAAGCGGCCGTAGTGCTGGCGCACCCGCCGGGCCTGCGGCACGCTCGTGGTGAGCGCGAGGTGCTCGTAGTTCAGGTCCAACCCGTCGTACCCCCGGCTGGAGGCGAGATCGGTGAGCGCCCGCACGTGGGCGGCTCGGCGCCCGTCGTCGCGGAAGCAGGAGATCGCGCGTGGGGGCGTCAGACCGGTGGCCGTCACCGTCGGCACGATCCGCATCCCGGCAGCCCGCAGCCGCGCCAGCTGAGAGGCGTCCTCCCCACCCTCACGCACCACGACGCGGTGACAGTCGGTGGCGTCGTACCAGAACGGTGAGGTGGTCTCGACGAGGTCGGCGGCGCGCTCCACGGCGCTGATGCCCTCCTTGCCGGCCCATGGCGGCAGCCAGGCCGCTCCGGTGTCTCGCCCGGCGTCGCCCGTCCGTGGCGCCACGGCGACAGACCCCTCGGCCCCTGACACGGGGAGAAGGGCGAGCGCGACGACGAGACCGATCGCGAGACGCCGCACGAGGTGATGCTAGGCCTCGCGGGGGGCGACTGTCCCTGGAACAGGAGGGGTGAGCGACGACCCGGGTCTCGGTCACGCCGTCCGTGGCCCCGGCACACGCCGCCAACGCTGGCCCTCGGGGCGCACCCAGCGCTCCACCGCGAGGCGTCGCAGGGAGGCCGTGGTCGTCTCCACCGACAACCCCGCGATCCGCGCCAGCGACCTGCTCGTGGCGGCCGACCCGACCGGCAGCGCCTCGAACACGCGACGGTCGGTGTCGTCGAGCAGGTCGAACGGGGTGTCCTCGGCACGAGGGGGGTTCCAGGTCTGCTCCCCCACCGGGGCCAGCAGCTCACGCACGTGCTCCCCGCGCGCCACCAGGCTGGCGGCCCCGCTCCGGATCAGCTCATGAACCCCTTCGGAGGGAGCGCTGGTCACCGGACCCGGCACGCCCATGACGGTCCGCTGCATCCGCTGAGCCCAGCTCGCGGTGTTGAGTGCGCCGCTGCGCACCGCCGCCTCCACCACGACCGTGCCCCGAGTCATCGCGGCGATGAGGCGGTTGCGAGCCAGGAACCGGTGCCGCGAGGGGGCGCAGCCCGGCCTCAGGTCGGAGACCACCGCCCCCGTCTCGGCCACGTAGTCGAGGAGCGCCTTGTGCCCCGGCGGGTAGGCACGGTCCGCACCGCAGGCCAGCACCGCCACCGTCACACCCCGCACCGCGAGGGCGCCCCGGTGCGCCGCCTGGTCGATCCCGTAGGCCGCTCCCGAGACGACCGTGGTGCCTGCCTCGGCCAGGTGGGCCGACAGGTCGCCGGCGACCTGGGCGCCGTACGTCGTCGCCGAGCGCGAGCCGACCACCGCCACCGACCCCCGGAGCACCTCACCGAGGTCGGCAGGCCCCTTGACCCACAGGCCCAGCGGAGCGCCGGCCATCCGGTTGAGCGGCTCCACGTGGTCGAGGTCGTCGAGACCGTCGGGCCACTCCTGGTCCCCAGGGACGACGAACCGGATCCCCACCCGAGCTGCCTGCTCCAGGATGAGCTCCGGCTCGAGGCCCCGGAGGCGCTCGGCTGCCTGGCTACGCACCCCGTCCAAGTCCTGGTCGGCCGCCAGCAGCTGGTGCAGCCGCTCGGGCCCGATCTGCGCGCACAGCCGGGCGAAGCGGAGATCTCCGGGTTCGGCAAGGGCGTTGAGCGCCACCCTGGCCAGTCGTTCGGAGTCCGGAACCTCCGAGGACCTCTCCCCGGCGGTCACCGGCCGGCTCCCTCGACAACGCTGACCGGAAGCGACGTGCCCAGCCGGAGCCGCACGGCGGTCTCGACCTCGGCCACCCCCGGAGGCGAGTGCTCCGAGGCGCCGCTGAGGTCGGCCAGGGTCCAGGCCACCCGGCGGACCCGCACCGAGCCTCGGCGCGTCAACGCGCCGTCGAGCACCTTGCTCTCGAGCAGGGCGGTGCCCTGGTCCGACAGCGGCCACCGCTCGGCGAGCCGCGGCCCCGGGACGTCGGCGTTGGTCCGCCATGGCGTCTCCGTGTACCGCTCGGCCTGGCGGACCCGGGCTGCTGCCACCCGGGCACGGACCACCTCGGTCGACTCGGGGGCGGCGAGCGGGTCGTGGAGCTCGTAGGGCTGGACCGGGTGGACGTAGCGCTTGATGTCGATCCGGTCGTCGACGGGCGCGCTGATGCGGGCTCGGTACTGGCGCCGTCGCACCTCGGTGCAGGAGCACTGGCTGATCCGCGCGTCGGGGTGGTAGTCGCCGCAGGGACACGGGTTGCTGGCGACCACGACGAGCGAGCGAGCCGGGAACGTCGCCACCTCGTCACCGCGGGCGATCGTCACCTCGCCGCTCTCCAGCGGCTGGCGCAGCGCATCGATGATGTCGAGGTTGAACAGCGGGAACTCGTCGAGGAACAGCACCCCGTGCAACGCGCGGCTGATCTCCCCGGGGTGGACGCGGCCCGAGCCGCCACCGAGCATGCTCGCCTTGGTCGCGGAGTGGTGCGGCGCGCGGAAGGGTGGGCGCTGGGCGTGCCCCAGGGACGGCACCAGGTCACCGGCGAGCGAGTGGATCGCGCACAGCTCCAGCGACTGCTCCAGCGACAGGTCCGGCAGCAGCCCCGGCAGCCGCTCGGCGAGCGTCGTCTTGCCGGCTCCCTTCGGCCCGGTGAGCATCAGGTGGTGCCCCCCGGCAGCAGCGACCTCGAGGGCGAACCTCGCGTCGCTCATGCCGTGCACGTCGGCCAGGTCGAGGCACTCGGCTCGGTCGTCGCCTCGCCACCGAAGCACCTGGCCGGCGACCCGGGGCGCCACCTCGGGTGCGTCAGGCAGCTCCTCCCCCCGCAGCAGCGCGACCACCTGGTTCAGCGACCTGACCCCGGTCACGGTGATCCCGGGGACCATCGCTGCCTCCTCGGTCTGCGCATCCGGCACGACCACGTGCCGCAGCCCACGGTCGCGGGCAGCCAGCACCATCGGCAGCACCCCGGGCACGGCTCGGACCCGGCCGTCCAGGCTCAGCTCCCCGACCAGCACCAGCCCGGCAAGAGCCGGCGCGGGCACGACCCCGCAGGCGGCCAGGACCGCGACCGCGATCGCCAGGTCGAAGTGCGGCCCGCTCTTGGGCAGGTCGGCCGGCGACAGCAGCACCGTCACCCGCTTGGTCACCGGCCACTGGAGGCCGCTGTTGCTCACGGCCGCTCGGCAGCGGTCCCGCGCCTCGTTGATCGAGGCGTCGAGCCGTCCCACCAGCGTGGTGGCGACGACCCCGTTGGACACGTCGGCCTGGACGTCGATGACGTGGCCGCTGATCCCGCGCAGCGACACGGTGTGGGTCGTGGCGACGTTCATCCTCAGCCCACCCCCCGCACGTGGGTGATCCGTTCGGCGCGAGGCCGGCCGAGGTCGACGCCCACGAGGTCGATCCGGACGTCGGGAACCACCAGACCCTGCGCCTCCAGCCAGAACGCGGCGAGATGTCGCAGCCGTGCGAACTTCTCCTCGGTCACCGCCTCCAGAGCCGCGCCGTACTCCTCACCCCGGCGGGTCTTCACCTCGCAGACCACGAGAGTGTCGCCGTCCCGCAGGACCAGGTCGATCTCACCGGCCGCGCACCGCCAGTTCTGGTCCAGCAGGGTCATGCCCTGCTCCTCGGTCAGGTGACGAGCGGCACTGCGTTCGCCGTACGCCCCCATCGCCTGCCGCTGCTGTGCCGTCGCCATGGGCACCTCCTCGGCGACCACGATGGCCACGCCGCTCGACGCCGGCGTCCCTCCACGAACCCGCTGGGGACAACCGGCGGGTCGGGCAGGTGGGTCACGACAACGGGCCCAGGCTGGGCGAGGGACCCGTCAGTCGCCCGGCGGCCGCAGGTCGGACTCGGCCAGCTCCTCGACGTTGACGTCCTTGAAGGTCAGCACCTTGACGTTCTTGGCGAAGCGGGCCGGGCGGTACATGTCCCACACCCAGGCATCGGTCAGCGTGACCTCGAAGAAGACGTCGTCGGCCTCGGTGCGTGCCTTCACGTCGACCTGGTTGCAGAGGTAGAAGCGACGGTCGGTCTCGACGACGTACTTGAAGATGCTGACGACGTCGCGGTACTCCCGGTAGAGCTGCAGCTCCATCTCGGCCTCGTACTTCTCGAGGTCCTCGGCACTCATCGGCTCTCCTCCAGCACGCACTCGACCTGTTCGTCGGTCGGGTCACCGACCTCGCCATTGTCACCCACGGACCGACGGACGTTGACGAAGCAGCGCCGGTGGATCTCGCACGGGCCATGGACGGCGAGCGCCTCGCTGTGTGCCGCGGTGACGTAGCCTTTGTGAGTGGCGAAGTCGTAGGCCGGCCAGCGGCGGTGCTCTCCCAGCATGATCCGGTCACGGGTCACCTTGGCCAGCACCGAGGCTGCGGCGATGCAGGCCGAGACCCGGTCGCCCTTCCAGACGGCGAGGCCCGGGACGCCGAGGCCGTCGACGGCGAAGCCGTCGGTGAGCACGTAGCTCGGGCGCACCTCCAGCCTCGCCAGCGCTCGACGCAGCGCCTCCACGTTGGCCACGTGCATGCCGAGTCGGTCGCACTCCTCCGGCGGCACCACGACGACGGACCACGCGTCGGCGCGCCCGAGCACCTGCTCGTAGCAGCGCTCCCGCGCAGCCGGAGTCAGCAGCTTGGAGTCGGCGAGCCCCGGGACGACCCCCCTGGCGCCGTCGGGGAGCACCACCGCCGCGGCCACCAGCGGGCCGGCGCATGCCCCGCGGCCGGCTTCGTCGACCCCGGCGATCGGGGTCAGGCCGCGGCGGCGCAGCGCGCGCTCGTAGCCGTAGAGCCCTGCGTCACGACGTACGGTGGATCCGCGCGGCAGCTGGCTCACGAGACCTCACTCCCCCACGGCCTCGAACGTGTCGGGACGCGTCACCAGCTTCACGTGGTTCAACGGCCACACCACGGAGAACACCTTGCCGACCACGTCGTCGACCGGAACGAAACCGCCTCCTGGGTCCCCGAGGTGGACCCGGCTGTCAGCGGACTCGGCGCGGTTGTCGCCCATCACCCACAGGTAGCCCTCGGGCACCTCCTGCTTGAACGTGATGAGCGAGGGGCGGGTGCCCGGGGCGAGGTAGTCGCGTTCCTCCAACGGGGTGCCGTTGACGCGCACGCGCCCCTTCTTGTCGCAGCACTGCACGGTGTCCCCGCCGACGGCGATCACGCGCTTGACCAGGTGGCCACCGGTGGGGAACAGGCCCACCAGCTCCAACCCCTTGGTGAGGACGTTGGCGGCCTGCTGGTCGGCGGTGTCGTCGAGCCAGCCGCCCGGGTCCGAGAAGACCACGATGTCGCCACGGGCGGGCTCACCACCGCCCCAGTACGAGATCTTCTGCACCAGGATCCGGTCGTTGAAGACCAGGGTGTCGTTCATCGATCCCGACGGGATGTAGAAGGCCTGCATGAAGAGGGCCTTGATCACGACCGCCAGCACGAGGGCGATCCCGAGGAGCAGGCCCATCTCCTGCCACAGCGGCAGCGCCTTGCGATTGGAGCCATCCCCGCCGGCCTTGCGTTGCCCACCCGATGAAGAAGGCCTACGCGACTGGTCCTGGTGTGAGGTCTCGTCGCGCTCGGGATCCGTCACGGAGCGAGCCTACGACGAGCGCGGAAGGGACGAACCGCCGACACGAGGGCCGGGAGGCTCAGCGCGAGACCTCGCGCTTCTCCTTGATCTTGGCGGCCTTGCCGCGCAGGTTGCGCAGGTAGTACAGCTTGGCCCGGCGGACGTCGCCGCGGGTCACGACCTCGATCTTGTCCACGATCGGGGTGTGCAGCGGGAAGGTGCGCTCCACGCCCACGCCGAAGGAGACCTTGCGGACGGTGAAGGTGCGACCGACGCCGGAGCCGTGCACCCGGATGCACACGCCCTGGAAGACCTGGACGCGAGAGCGGTTGCCCTCGACGACCTTGACGTGCACCTTCAAGGTGTCGCCGGCGCGGAACTCGGGGATGTCGTCGCGCTTCGACGCGGCGGCGATGTCGTCAATGACGTTGGTCATGGCTGTCTCCTCGTCGGCGCCACAGGTCGCCCACGGTCGGGGGGCAGTGCAGGTGGTCCGGGGTGTGTGTGCTGCTGCGGCGAGCCCCCTGTGGCAGGTGCGCCGCCGGGCCTCCCGACGTCGTGCGGGGGCACCGTTCGAGCCCTCCGGGCCAACAGGAGATTCTGCCACAGAGCGTTCCACCCCACGAAATCGCCGGCGTCCAGAGATGCACCCTGCCGGTTCGCGTGTGGATCTCGCCCGGTGCCCTAGGTCAGCGGCTTGACCATCCGGATGGCGTGCTCGCCGGCCCCACCAGCGGGCCGGTACCCGGCTCGGCGGTACCAGCGTTGGTTGCGTGCGCTGTCGCCACCGACCACGACGACAACGGTCGCTGCCTCCTGCGGGGCTCGTTCCTCCGCGCGGGCGAGCAACCACCGGCCGAGGCCTCGGCCACGAAGGTCGGGAGCCACCATGAGACGTCCGACCTCCCAGGTCCGTGCTCTCCTCGAACAGCTGTCCGCGGACTGACCCGACCAGACGGCCGGCCGAGCGCAGCACCCAGGTCTCCCACCGGGCGAGGTCGGCGACCACATCGTCGAGCGTCTCGTTCAGGGCCGGCACACCCAGCCAGTCGAGCGCCATGGCCTCGTCCACCCAGCAGGCCCGCTGCAACGTCAGGAGCTCCCCGACATCGGCCCTCGTCGCCAGGCGCCACTCCCGGTCGGGTCCCAGCTGCTCGCTGAGGTCCATGAGGCTCGCCGCCGGCAGGAGGTCCGGCCTGCGCTCCGCGGTACGCCGGCGAGCCTGCTCCTCACGCCAGCGCGCCACCTCGCGATGGTCACCCGAGCGGAGCACCTCGGGCACGGCGAGACCACGCCACGTCGACGGCTTGGTGTAGACGGGGTACTCCAGCAGCCCACCTTCGTGCGACTCCTCCTCGAGGGAGGCGGCGTTGCCCAGGAAGCCTGGGACCAGCCTGAGCACTGCCTCGATGATCGCCAGGGCGGCGACCTCGCCGCCGTTGAGCACGTAGTCGCCGAGTGACACCTCCCGCACCGTCATACGACCGGCGGCATGGTCGATCACGCGCTGGTCGATCCCCTCGTAGCGGCCGCAGGCGAAGACCACGTGCTCGACCTGGGCAAGCTCCCGAGCCAGCGCCTGGTCGAAGCGCCGGCCGCTCGGGCTGGGCACCACGAGCACCGTGCCGTCGGTGGCGAGCTCGTCCAGCGCCTCTCCCCACGGCTCGGGCTTCATCACCATGCCGGCTCCCCCGCCGTACGGCGAGTCGTCGACCGTGCGGTGCCGGTCGTGGGTCCAGGCCCGCAGGTCGTGCACCCGGACGTCGACGAGTCCGCGTTGCCGCGCCCTACCGGGCAGGGACAGCTCCAGCGGTGCCAGGTAGTCGGGGAAGATCGTGACCACGTCGATGCGCACGACTCACTCCTCCGGGTCGAGAAGTCCCGGCCGGTCGAGGACCACCAGGAGACCCGCGTCGACGTCGACCTCCGGGACGAGCGCAGCGACGAAGGGCACCATCACCTCACGCCCGTCCTCGCGACGCACCACGAGGACGTCCTGGGCCCCCGAGTGCAGCACCGCAGCGACTGTGCCGACGAGGCGCCGTTGGTCTCCACCGGCGTCGTCGCCGACCTCGTCGCGGGCCTGGACCGGCAGCCCGACCAGCTGGTGGTCGTAGAACTCCTCGGGGTCCTCGGGGCGCACCTGCGGGTCGATGTCGACCAGCAGCAGGCAGTTGCGCAGCGCTTCGGCGGCGGTGCGGTCGGCCAGCTCGGTGAAGAACACCAGCAGTCGCCCCTGGTGCCAGCGCGTGCCGGAGACGGTCAGCGCTTCCAGAACCGAGGCGCCGGCCCGCGGCGGGCGCACCGTCAGCCGAGCACCGTGCTGGAACCGTCGGTCCGGCTCGTCGGTGCGGACCTCGATACTGACCTCACCGCGGACACCGTGCGGACGGCCGATGCGGCCGACCACCACCTGCTCCACCGCAGCCATGCCGGGCTACGGCCGCGATCAGCGGCGGTCGACGTCGACGAAATCGACGCGGGCCGAGCCTCGACCGCCGATGGCGCCGATCACGGTGCGCAGCGCCGTGGCGGTGCGGCCGTTGCGCCCGATCACCTTGCCGAGGTCCTCCGGGTTCACCCGCACCTCGAGCAGGAGGCCCCGACGGGTCTGCTTGTCTCGCACGTCGACGTCGTCCGGGTTCTGCACGATGCCGCGGACCAGGTGCTCGAGCGCCTCGGCGAGCATCCTCAGGCCTCCTTGGCCTCGGCCGGCTCCTCCGAGCCCTCCGAGGAAGCACCGGTGGCCTCGACGGCCGGGGTGTCCTCGACCGCGGCGTCGCCGCCGGTGGCCTCGACGGCGGTCGCGCTCGCCTCGTCGGCTGCGTTGCCGGTGTTCTCGGTGCCCTCGGGCTTTGCCGCGTCGCCGGGCTTCTCGGACTCGTCCTTCTTGGACTCGTCCTTCTTGGACTCGGCCTTCTTGGACTCGGCCTTCTTCTTCGAAACGGGCTTCGCGGTCGTCGGCTCGCCCCCGAGGTCGGAGTGGGTCTCCTTGAGGATCTCGTTGAAGATGTCCTGCTTGGACCGCTTCGAATCGGCGACCTTGAGGCTGCCGTCGGCGCCGGACTCACCCTTGAACTTCTGCCAGTCGCCGGTGACCTTGAGGATCGCCGCCACGGCCTCGGTCGGCTGGGCACCCACCGAGAGCCAGTACTGTGCTCGCTCGGAGACCACGTCGATGACCGACGGGTCCTCCTTGGGGTGGTACTTGCCGATCTCCTCGATCACCCGGCCGTCACGGCGGGTGCGGGCGTCGGCGACGACGATGCGGTAGTAGGGCGCACGAATCTTGCCCATGCGCTTGAGGCGAATCTTGACGGCCACGTGTGTGGTGTCTCCTTGACGTGTGGAGGTCGGGTGAGCCGCGCTCGACCCAGGTGGGGACCCCGGGTGCTCGGCTCGTCAGGGCCTGACATGTCGGAGAGAGGGTCCGACGGCCAGGACTCAGCCGGTCATTCTGCCAGACGTCGCGCGGCAGGGGCCAATCGGCGGAACGCCGGTCAGGCGACCACGGTGCCGCGGAGCACCACGCTGGACGGCTCATAGAGCACGGTCAGGTCCTGCATCGGGTCGCGCGGGTAGACCACGAAGTCGGCCGGCGCCCCTTCCTCCAGGCCGGCGTTCCAGCCCAGCCACTCCCGGGCGCGCCAGCTCGCGGCTCCGAGGGCATCGGCCGTGCTCATCCCGAGCTGAGCCAGGGCCGCCACCTCTCCAGCCAGGTTGCCGTGGCGGGCGATGCCGCCGCCGTCGGAGCCGGCGTAGAGGGGGACCCCGGCCTCGTAGGCGGCCATCAGCGTGGCCCTGGTCCGGCGGTGCAGGTCCTCCATGGTCGCGGCGTACGTGGGGAACCTCTCTCGTCCAGCGTCGGCGTACTCGGGGAACTTCTCCAGCTGCATCACCGTCGGCACGAGCGCGATGCCACGCTCGACCATGGCGTCGATGAGGCCCTCGGTGAGCCCGGTGCCGTGCTCGATGCAGTCGATGCCCGCCTCGATCAAGCCAGGCAGCACGTCGTGGCCGAAGCAGTGCGCGGTCACCTTCGCGCCGTGCTCGTGAGCGGTCTGGATCGCCGCAGCGAACGCCTCGGGCGGGAACGAAGGCGCGAGGTCACCCTCGTCGCGCGAGATCCAGTCGCCGACCAGCTTGACCCACCCGTCACCGCGCCGGGCCTCCTGCGCGACGTAGTCGACAAGCTCGTCGGGCTCGATCTCGTGGGCGTAGTTGCGGATGTAGCGCTTGGTGCGCGCGATGTGGCGCCCGCATCGGATCAGGCGCGGCAGGTCGGCGCGGTCATGGACCCAGCGGGTGTCCGCCGCGGAGCCGCAGTCCCGGATCAGCAACGCCCCGGCGTCGCGGTCGAGCAGGGCCTGGTGCTCGGTCTCCTCCTCCGAGATCGGACCGTGCTCCTCCAGGCCGAGGTGGCAGTGGGCGTCCACCAGCCCCGGCACGACCCAGCCCTCAGCCAGGGTCTCGGCCCCAGGCTGACGCTCGGAGGTGACCCGCCCGTCGACGACGTACAGCTGGGCGGTCTCACCCGTCGGCAATACCGGCCCGGACACCCGCAACGCACTCATCGGCCCACGATAGGGCGCTGGCAGGCCCGCAGTTCAACCAGTGATCGTGGGAAGCCGATGCTTCACGTAGGAACGTCGTGAGGGAGGCACCAGAATCCCACGGTCACCTGGTGATCCGTCCGGGGTCGCGCGCCCGATCGGGGGGCTGGCGAGGCTACTGCTTGAGGAACTTGGCGACCTCGGGCGGGAGGTTGAACTCGGAGGGGTCGAAGTCCTCCTGCTCGGCCGGGAGCCCGAAGGGGTTGGGCGCCTCGCCGCCGGCGCCCCCGGCAGCGGCCCGCTCAGCCGCCTCACGCTCCTCCTGGGCGCGCTTGGCGGGGTTGCCGGACTGACGCTTGCCCTTGCCCTTCGCCTTGGCCTTCTGCTTCTGCGCCTTGGCCTTCTTGCCCGCGCCCGGGATGCCCGGCATCCCCGGGACACCGCCGCCGCGGGCCAGGTTCATCATCATCTTGCGTGCCTCGAAGAATCGCTCGACGAGACCGTTGACCTCGGAGACGTGGACGCCGGAGCCCGTCGCGATGCGAGCCCGGCGGGAGCCGTTGATGATCTTGGGGTCCTGGCGTTCGGCCGGCGTCATCGAGCGGATGATGGCCTGGACCCGGTCGATCTCACGCTCGTCGAAGTTCTCCAGCTGGTCGCGGAACTGCCCCATCCCCGGCAGCATCCCCATGATCTTCGTCAGCGAGCCCATCTTGCGCAGCTGCTGCATCTGCTCGAGGAAGTCGTCGAGGGTGAACTCCCCGCCCTGCCCGCTGAGCTTCGCCGCCGCCTTGGCCGCCTGATCGGCGTCGAAGGCCTTCTCCGCCTGCTCGATGAGGGTGAGGACATCCCCCATGTCGAGGATGCGGGACGCCATCCGGTCGGGGTGGAAGAGGTCGAAGTCGGTCAGCTTCTCGCCCGAGGAGGCGAACATGATCGGCCGACCGGTGATCTGGCGGATCGAGAGCGCCGCTCCACCACGGGCATCGCCGTCGAGCTTGGTGAGGACGACGCCGTCGTACCCCACTCCGTCGAGGAAGGCCTGCGCGGTGGTGACCGCGTCCTGGCCGATCATCGCGTCGACGACGAAGAGGATCTCGTCGGGCCGGACGGCGTCACGGATGTCAGCGGCCTGCTGCATCAGCTCGGCGTCGACCCCGAGCCGGCCGGCGGTGTCGACGATGACGACGTCGTGCAGCGAGCGCTTCGCCTCCGCCAAGGAGTCGCGTGCGACCGCGACGGGGTCGCCGACCCCGTTGCCCGGCTCCGGGGCGAAGACCTTGACCCCCGCCCGCTCCCCGTTGACCTGCAGCTGGTTGACCGCATTGGGCCGCTGGAGGTCGGCAGCCACCAGCAACGGGGTGTTCCCCTGCTCCTTCAGCCACGTCGCCAGCTTGGCAGCGAGCGTGGTCTTGCCGGACCCCTGGAGGCCGGCCAGCATGATCACCGTCGGCGGCTGCTTGGCGAACCGGACCCGGCGGGTCTCCCCACCGAGGATCTCCACCAGCTCCTCGTGGACGATCTTGACGACCTGCTGGGCAGGGTTGAGCGCCTGGCTGACCTCGGAGCCACGGGCCCGCTCCTTGACCGCGGCGACGAACTGCTTGACCACCGGGAGCGCGACGTCCGCCTCGAGCAACGCGATACGGATCTCGCGCGCGGTGGCGTCGATGTCGGCCTCGGACAGCCGACCCTTGCCCCGGAGGTTCTTGAAGGTGTCGGCGAGACGGTCGGACAAAGTGGCGAACACGTGCAGTCAGTCCCTCGTACGTCGGATGTCAGGGCCCGTTGTCGAGCGCTGTGCCGAGCGCTGCGCTCCCCCTGAAAGGCTCAAGTGAGGTCGCTGCGGCAGGGCTCAGTCGTCAAGGGTAGCCGCGGGCGACAGTGCCGCGCGTACCGCTGCCACCGCGCGGCTGGTCACCTCGTCGCCCAGTGGCCGGCCGGCGCCGTCGTCCACGTAGAACACGTCGACGACCTGGGGCCCGATCCTCCCCATGTGGGCCGACCGCACCGACACCCCGGCTCCGGCGAGGGCACGCAGCACGGTGTGGAGCACGCCGGGACGGTCCTCGGCCCGCACCTCGAGGACGGTGGCGTCGCTGGAAGCGTCGACGACCTCCACCTCCGGCGGCAGCCCCCCACGTGCCGACGACGCGGCGGGCACCGAGTCGGGGCTGCCGTCGAGCGCGGCGGTGACGCGCCGCGCCAACCACGTCGGCTCGACCTCCCGCCGGTCCAGCAGCCACTCGGACCCCGCCTGGCCCGCACGCGTCGAGGCCCTGGCGGACACGACCGGGAGGCGGGCGGCGAGAAGAGCCCCGGCGATGTCGCCCAGGACCCCCACCCGGTCGGGCTCCCGCACCCGGAGGACGACCCCGGCGTGGGTGTTCGACACCTCCACCCGTGGACCGCCCGTGTCGGCCACGATCGACGGCTGCTCGGGCGCGACCCCGACGAAGGCGCGTCGTACGCCGCGGGCAAGCTCACGGACCAGTCCGGCCCGCCAGGACGTCCAGGCCTGGGACGAGGTCGCCCGCGCATCGGCCTCGGTGAGGACCTCCAGCAGGTCAAGCACCTGGCGGCCGCCCAGCACCTCCGCGACGTCGCGCGGCGTGGCCGGGTCGGCGAGGTCTCGGGTCGTCGCGACCTGCGGCAGCAGCAGATGGTGATGCACCAGCCGCCCGACGACCTCGACGTCGTCGGCGTCGAACCCCCATCGTTCGGCCACTGCGCGCGCGATGGGGCCCCCCGCGGCGCTGTGCTCGGCATCGCCGCCCTTGCCGATGTCGTGCAGGAGCGCAGCGACCAGCAGCAGGTCGGGGCGAGACACCTTGCGGATCAGGCCTGCGGCCTCGACGCAGGTCTCGACCACGTGCCGGTCGACGGTGAAGCGGTGCACGACCGAGGCATGCGGCAGCAACCTGATGCGGTCCCACTCCGGCAGCAGGTGGTCCAGCGCGCCCACCTCGTCGAACGTCTCCCAGACCGGCACCAGCCCGCGGCCCGAGGCCAGCAGGCGGGTCACCAGGCTCCTCGCCTCCTCGTCCCACGGCTCGGGCACGGGGCGGGACTCCCGTGCGAGGCGAGCGGCCGAGACCGGGGAGAGCGGGAGGTCGCGCTCGGCCGCCACGACCCCGCAGCGCAGCAGCAGGTGAGGGTCGAGGTCGGGCCGCGCGCCCCGGTCGAGGACCACCTCACCCGCCGAGACCGCGACGCCGGGAGCGGCCGTCTCCAGCTGGGGCGCCCGCCCCCGACGGACCCCGGGCGGAGGATCGAGCACGCGGTCGACCCGCCGCCAGGTGACCCGGGAGAGGTGGGTCAGCCGCCGGCCCAGCCGCCGTACCCGCTGCTGGGCCTCCCCGGCGTCGGCCAGGACCCACCCCTCGGCGATGACCCCCCAGCTCTCGGGAGCGATGCGGTCGGTGGCCCGGCCTGCGGCGCCTTGGAGCAGGTCCCTGACGTCGAGCAGCTGGTGGCGGCAGCGCTCCAGGTCTGCGTGCGGGACGTCGACGAGCCAGGTCGCCACCAACGCCTTGAGCATGGTGGCATCGCGGAGACCGCCGGAGGACTCCTTGAGGTCGGGAACCGAGGCGTGCGCGAGCTCGCCGCGCTGCTCGGCGCGCTGCCGGGCGAGGTCGCGCAGCAGCGGGAGGTTGCGACGGGCGTCTCGGCGCCACGCCGCCAGCACGTCGGCGCGGAGCCGCAGGCTGACCGACGTGTCGCCGGCGAGGTGGCGGGCATCGAGCAGGCCCAGCGCGACCCGGACGTCGGAGCGGGCGGCGGCGAGCACCTCGTCCAGCGCTCGCACGGAGTGGTCCACCGCTCGTCCGCTGTCCCACAACGGGTACCAGACCTTCGCGGCGACCTCGGCCACGTCGACGTCGTCCTCGTGGACCAGCACCACGTCCAGATCCGAGTACGGCGCGAGCTCACCCCGGCCGTACCCGCCGACGGCGACCAGCGCGATGCCTCGCTCGGTGCCGCCGCCGAGGGCGGCGTCCAGCGCCGCGCTGCACAGCGCGTCAGCCTCGGCGGTGCGTGCCTCCCGCTCGGCGGCCGTCACGGGCTCCTCCTCGTCCTCACGGCGCCAGGTCGTCCGGCGTCATCGGCGTCGTCCCGTCCTCCCGGGCCCGGCTGCCCTGCGTCGGGCGGGTGCCTGGACCATCCCATCACCCCCGTCAGCGCGGCCCCAGGTCGGCCGAGGTCGCCGAGGCCCGAGGCCGCAGTCGGCCGAGGCCGCCGGACGCATGCTGGGCTGCGCCCGCCCCGGGGGGAAGGGACGGACGCAGCTTGGGCCAGTGTCTCCGCCCAAGATGGCCGGCAGGCATGTCAGGGGTGGCCGGGACATGAACCAGCCCCCTCCGGTGCCGGAGGGGGCTGGTCGGCCGACCGTCCGCTCGGGCGGTCCGCAGGGTGGCCGGTGCCAGGCTTCGACTAGACCGCTTCGAGGTCTCGGTCGCCGGTCCGCACCCGGACGATGGTGTCGACCGGGGCGACCCACACCTTGCCGTCGCCGATGCTGCCCGTGGCGGCGGCCTTGACGATCACGCCCACCACGTCGTCGGCATCGACGTCGTCGACGACGATCTCGACGCGCACCTTCGGCACGAGGGCGATGTCGTACTCCGCGCCCCGGTAGACCTCGGTGTGGCCCTTCTGCCGTCCGTACCCGGACACCTCGCTGACGGTCATTCCGCTGACCCCGAAGGTCTCGAGGGCCATCCGGACGTCCTCCCACTTGTGCGGCTTGATCACCGCGGTGACGAGCTTCATGCCAACGCACCTTCCTTCTTGCTGGCCGTCGCCACCGACGACGGGCGGTTGCCGGAGAGCGAGCCTCCGGCGCGGGCGGTGAGGTCGTACCCGGACTCGCCGTGCTCGACGTAGTCGATGCCCTCGACCTCGTCGTCCAGCTCGATCCTCCACCCCATGGTGGCCTTGATCGCCAACGCGATGAGCAGGGTGGCCACACCGGACCACAGCATCGCGAACATCGCGGTCAGGGTCTGGATGACCAGCGGGGAGATCCCGCCGCCGTACAGCAGCCCGTCGACGCCGCCCGGAGCCGAACCGGCCGAGACCAGCCCGATCATCACGGTGCCGACGAGACCGCCGACCAGGTGGACGCCGACCACGTCGAGCGAGTCGTCGTAGTTGAAGCGGTACTTGAGGCCCACTGCCAGGGCGCACAGGGCACCAGCAGCCACTCCGATCGCGATGGCGCCCACCACGGTGACGGCGCCACAAGCCGGGGTGATGGCCACCAGACCTGCCACGACACCGGAGGCAGCGCCGAGCGAGGTGCCCTTGCCGTCGCGGATCCGCTCGACCACCAGCCAGGCGAGCATCGCCGCACACGTCGCGACCGTGGTGTTGATCCAGGTGATGCCCGTCTCGCTCATGAACTGGGCGATGTCGGCCGGGCCGCCGTCACCCTCGACGAACACGATCGAGCCGACGTTGAAGCCGAACCAGCCGAACCACAGCAGGCCGGCGCCGATCATGGTCAGCGGCAGGTTGTGCGGCTTGATCGGCTCCTTGCCGAAGCCCAGCCTCCGACCGATCACCACAGCGAGCACCAGACCCGCCATACCGGCGTTGATGTGCACCACGGTGCCACCGGCGTAGTCCTGCGGGATGACTCCGGCGATGCCGTCCGCGAAGCCGTAGAGCAGCGCAGGCAGACCGTTCTCGTTGCTGGGGCTCAGGAACCCGCCGCCCCAGACCATGTGGGCGAGGGGGAAGTAGGAGAGCGTCACCCAGATGGGCACGAAGACGACCCAGGCCGAGAACTTGACCCGGTCAGCCACGGCACCGCTGATCAGGGCGGCCGTGATGACGGCGAACGTCATCTGGAAGGCGACGAAGACGTAGTCCTCGCCTCCCACGCCGTTCAGGCCGAAGAGGCTGAAGGGGTTGGCGAACAACCCTGCGACGCTGCCGTCGCCGTAGCTCATCGACCAGCCCCAGAGCACGTACACGATCCCGACGATGCCGAGCGAGACGAACGACATCATCATCATGTTGAGCACGGACTTCGAGCGGCTCATGCCGCCGTAGAACAGGGCGAGCGCTGGCGTAGTCATCATCAACACCAAGGTCGATGCGACCAGCATGAAGGCGTAGTAGCCGTCCATGGGACCTCCGAGGCAGCGGCCGCTGCGCGGCCGGTAGGAACAATCGAAGGGCCTCCCCGCTGACCTCGTCGTCCGGCTCGCCCTCCGCGACGTACGTCAGCCTGGGCTTCGAAGGTTTCCGAATGCGGCCCACCACGTTGCGCGCAGGTGACAGATGGCGTCCGGCTGTTTCAGCGGTGTTACGTGGCCGGCGGATTCACTGGGTCCCAGTGATTCCCGCACCACCCGGCATCAGGCGTCAGGCGTCAGGCGTCGCCCAGGAGGGCGTCGACGAAGGAGTCGGGGTCGAAGGGGGCGAGGTCGTCGGCACCTTCGCCGAGACCCACCAGCTTGACCGGGACGCCGAGCTCGCGCTGGACGGCGACGACGATGCCGCCCTTGGCCGAGCCGTCGAGCTTGGTGAGCACGATCCCGGAGACGTCGACCACCTCGGAGAACACCCGGGCCTGGATCATGCCGTTCTGGCCGGTGGTGGCGTCGAGCACGAGCAGCACCTCGGTCACCGGGGCCTGCTTCTCCACCACGCGCTTGACCTTGCCGAGCTCGTCCATGAGTCCGGCCTTGTTCTGGAGCCGGCCGGCGGTGTCCACGATGACGGCGTCGGCCTCCTGCTCCATGCCGGTGCGGACCGCCTCGAACGCCACGCTGGCGGGGTCGGAACCCTCGGGCCCCTTGACGGTGGGCACCCCGACGCGTTCGCCCCACGTGGTCAGCTGCTCGGAAGCGGCGGCGCGGAAGGTGTCCGCCGCCCCGAGGACGACGTCGCGGTCCTCGGCCACCAGGATGCGCGCCAGCTTGCCGACCGTCGTGGTCTTGCCGGTGCCGTTGACGCCCACCATGAGGACGACCGCGGGCTTGCCGTCGTGACGGCTGACGGCGAGTCGGCGGTCCATGGCCGGGTCGACCAGCGCCAGCAGCTCCTCGCGCAGCACGTCGTGGACGTGCCCCGGCCCGCTGCCCTCGACCCGAAGCCGAGTCCGGAGGCGGTCGACGAGCTCCTGCGTGGGCCGGACCCCGATGTCGGCACCCAGGAGGGTGTCCTCGATCTCCTCCCACGTGTCCTCGTCGACCCGGTCCCGTGACAGCAGCGCGAGCAGCCCACGCCCCAGCGTGCCCTGCGACCCGGCGAGGCGCTGCCGCAGCCGGACCAGCCGGCTGGCCGCCCCCTCGGGACGCTCGAGGACAGGCGCTGCGGGCGCCTCGGGCTCCGCGACGAGCGTGTCACCCTCAGCCGCCTCGGGCGGCTCCTCGGACGGCGCGGAGGGACGCGTGATGACGGCGGTGCCGCCACGCGGGCGTCGTCCACGACGCGCCCCCGTGGCCACGAGACCGACGACGAGCAGGATCGCCACGGCGGCGATCGCAATGATCAGGTAGAGGAGGTCACCCACGGCGGCCATCCAACCACTGCGTCCCAACGCTCATGCGCCGGCCTCGTGGGGGGTCGCGGGGTGAGGCGGCGCTGCAGTGCGGCGGGCCCGGCCCGGACGGCGACCGACCAGCCGGGCGGGGAGGGGCAGGCCCCGACCGGGGTAGGCGACGTAGAGGCTGACGGCCACGCAGACGAGCAGGCACAGGACCATCGCAAGTGCGACGTAGAGCATGCGTCCTCCGGGGGAAGTGTTCGGGCGTACCGAGTCACCGTCTCCGGTGGCACATCCCCCAACCCCCGGCGACGGGTGAGTCGCCTCACGGCCCGTCAGGGACTCACCCGCCGTCAGGGGGGTAGTCAGGGTCGGCTGCCTCGCGTCAGCGGCTGCGCGGGGCGTGGGAGCCGTGGAGCTCCCGCCACCCCTTGGTGGCATTGAGCCGGTAGTCGATCCGGTCGTCGACGTGGGGGCCGAAGACCGCGGCGAAGTCGTCGGTCAGCTCGTCGGTCCACTCGTCGCGGCGCCGTGCCTCGGCGTGCCGGTCGATCCGCCACCGCTCCACCCGCAGCGCCTTGAGCAGCGCGAAGGACATCAGCACCATCACCACGCTGAACGGCAACGCCGTCATGATGGCGCCGGCCTGCAGCGCAGCCAGGCCTCCGGCCAGCAGCAGCGCGATCGCGATGACTCCCTCCAGCACGGCCCACACCACGCGGCTCCAGACCGGCGGGTCGGGGTGACCGCCCGAGGACAGCATGTCGATCGACGAGCGACCCGGAGTCGGAGGAGGTGACGAAGAAGACGGCCACCAGGACCACGGCGAGCACCGAGAGGATCGACACCGAACGGAAGCCCCTGGAGGGTGTCGAAGAGCACGTTCTCGGCGGTGACGAAGCCGTCCTGGACCAAGCCGCCCTCGCCGAAGAGCTCACGGTAGACACCGGTGCCGCCCAGTGACGGAGAACCAGACGACGGCGACCAGGGTGGGCACCAGCAGCGCGCCAGCGACGAACTCACGCACGGTGCGCCCGCGCGAGATCCGGGCGATGAAGACACCGACGAAAGGTGCCCAGGAGATCCACCAGCCCCAGTAGAAGATCGACCAGGAGCTCTGCCACGCCTGCCCGGCATCGCCGGTGTAGGCGGAGGTGTCGAAGGTGATCTGGAGGACGTTCGACGAGGTAGACGCCGAACGACTCGACCATGTTGCGCAGCAGGAAGAGCGTGGGCCCGAAGGCGAGCACTGCGATCAGCAGCACCCCGGCGAGCCCGAGGTTGATGTTGGAGAGCCACTTGATGCCCTGGGAGAGCCCGGTGACCACGGAGATCGTCGCGAACAGGGTGATCACGCTGATCAGGCCGACGTAGCAGCGCATCGGTGGCGCTGTCGACCACGCCCATCGAGGAGAGGCCGCCCGCGATCTGCTGCACCCCGAGGCCCAGGGAGGTCGCCACACCGAAGATCGTGCCGACCACGGCGAGGACGTCGATGACGTCGCCGACCGGGCCCTTGACCCGCTCGCCGAACAGCGGCTCGAGCGCCCACCGGATCGAGACCGGACGGCCGCGACGGTGGATCGGCGAAAGCGAGGGAGAGCCCGATGACCACATAGATGGCCCAGGCGTGGACGCCCCAGTGGACGAAGGTCTGGGCGAACGCCATGTGCGCCCGCACCTCCTGGCCGTCCCGCCGACTCCGGGCTTGACCTGGGTGGTGGCGAAGCTCAACGGCTCCGCGACGCCGTAGAAGACCATGCCGATGCCCATGCCCGCGGCGAAGAGCATCGCGAACCAGGCCAGTCAGGCTGAACTCCGGCTCGTCGCCGTCCTTGACCGATCAGCACCTTGCCGTAGCGGCTGAAGCCGGCGTACAGCGCGATGACGAGGAAGAAGGCGACCACGAGGATGTAGAACCAGCCGAGGTCGGCGACGATCCAGCCCTGGATGCTGTTCAGCCGCTTCTCCAGCGACAGCGGGGAACGCGATCGCCAGCGCACTGACGCCGACGACCATGGCCAGGCGCGGGCCAGAAGACGGCCGGCGCCACTCCGCCCTTGCCGAGGCGCACGCCGTGCTCGAGCAGCTGGCGGGTCGCTCTCGCGTCACCGTCCTCGCCCTCGTTCGGCGCCGTGCTCGTCGGTGCTTTCGGTCTCTGGGTCCCGCACCGTCGTCATGGTCACTCCGTCCTGGTACGCCGGGTACGGCAACGGCCCCGCTCTGCCGTTCACACGTAGCAGGCCGTGGCATCGGGCACAGTCTGAGTACGACCTTCACCTGAAGGGGTGCCCGAGGAAACGTTGTCCGGGCCACAGCGCCGCAGCGTCCGAGGCCGACACCGCCACGACCACGGGTCAGGGCACGACCAAGGGCTCCAGGACGCGGCGGATCTCGTCGGGCACGGGCACCGACGGACGCGTGCCCTCGACGGTGTTGTCGACGTAGACGTGCACGAAGCGACCCTCGGCCCGTGCCTGGTCGCCGTCGCCCTGGAAGAGGCCCACCCGGTAGACCACGGACGAGCGGCCCAGCCGTTCGACGACGAGGCCGAGCTCGACCGGCTCGGGGAAGCCGAGCTCCTCGAAGTAGCGGCATCCCACCTCGGCCACCACGCCGACCGCCGGGAGCGACCGGATGTCGAGGCCAGTGGACTCGATCAGGTGCGCGTTGACCGCGGTGTCGATCAGCTCGAAGTAGGTGGCGTTGTTCATGTGGCCGTAGACGTCGTCGTCGGCCCACCGCGTCGTCGCCGTCCGCCAGGCGACGTAGTCGTCGCGGGTCGGCCGGCGATCCCGCTGTGGTCCCATCAGACGGCTCCCATCAGTCACCCACCGCATGACGAGCACGCTGCACCAGCAGCGGGTCCGGTCGGGAAGACCACGTCGTGGTCCTTGCCGGTGTAGTCGACGAGCGAGAGGAACAACCGAAGCGCGTTGATCCGGGCTCGCTTCTTGTCGTTGCTCTTGATCGTGTACCAGGGAGCGTGGTCGGTGTCGGTCTGTCGGAACATCTCCTCCTTCGCCGCGGTGTAGGCCTCCCACTTGTCGAGGCTCTCCAGGTCCATGGGCGACAGCTTCCACCGCCGGACCGGGTCGATCTGCCGCACTGCGAACCGGGTCCGCTGCTCGCCTTGGGTGACCGAGAACCACAGTTTCGTCAGCCCGATGCCGGCCTCGCCGAGCATCCGCTCGAACTCGGGCGCCTGCCGCACGAAGGCGTCGTACTCCTCGTCGTTGCAGAAACCCATCACGCGCTCGACGCCGGCGCGGTTGTACCAGGACCGGTCGAACAGGACGATGTCGCCGAACGTCGGCAGGTGGGCGACGTAGCGCTGGAAGTACCACTGCCCCAGCTCGGCCGACGTCGGCTTCGTCAGCGCCACGACCCTCGCGGACCGCGGGTTGAGGTGCTCGGTGAAGCGCTTGATCGTGCCTCCCTTGCCGGCCGCGTCGCGTCCCTCGAAGACGACCACGTGCCGCTCCTGGTGGTCCTGGGCGTGGTACTGGAACTTGAGCAGCTCGATCTGCAACAGGTACTTCTCGACCTCATAGCTCGTTGCGGCTCATCAGCTCGTCGTACGGGTAGTCCTCGCGCCAGGTGTCGACGGCGCTGCCGTCAGGGCGGATCAGGTTGGGGTCCTCGCCGTGGTCGTCGCGCACGGTGTAGCCGTCGCGCACCAGGTGAGTCGATGTACTCGCGGAGAGGCATCTGCTGCATGCCCCCACTGTCTCGCACCTCGCCGGCGACCGGCGTCGTGGCTCAGACCAAGGTGGCGCAGTGGTCAGGCACGTACGTCGAGTGCTCCCGCGGGGGCCGCAGGTAGCCCTGCGGTGCCGGACGGGCCGGCAGCTCCAACGTGAGCGGCGGGACCTCGGTGTAGGGGATGGTGCTGAGCAGGTGGGCCATCATGTTGAGCCGCGCCCGCTTCTTCACGTCGCTCTCGACGACGTACCAAGGCGCCTCGGGGATGTCGGTGTGCACCATCATCTCGTCCTTGGCGCGAGAGTAGTCCTCCCACCGGGTGATCGACTCGAGGTCCATCGGCGACAGCTTCCAGTAGCGCATCGGGTCCTCGAGCCGTGACTTGAACCGGCGCTGCTGCTCCTGGTCGCTGACGGAGAACCAGTACTTGCGCAGCAGGATGCCGTCCTCGACCAGCAGCCGCTCCACGATCGGGCACTGGTGCAGGAAGCGGCGGTACTCCGACGGGGTGCAGTAGCCCATCACCTTCTCGACGCCGGCCCGGTTGTACCAGGACCGGTCGAAGAGGGTGATCTCACCGGCGGCCGGCAGGTGCTCGAAGTAGCGCTGGAAGTACCACTGGGTCTTCTCGCGCTCGGTCGGCGCGGGCAGTGCCGCGATGCGCGCCACCCGCGGGCTCAGGTACTGCGAGACGCGCTTGATCGTGCCGCCCTTTCCGGCGGCGTCGCGGCCCTCGAAGATCACGACGATGCGCTGGCCCTCGGCCTTGGCCCACTCCTGGACCTTGACCAGCTCGGCCTGGAGCCGAAACAGCTCGGCGTGGTAGACGCGCTTGGGCAGCTTGTCCTCGGCTCGGCTGCGGTTCGCGTCGTCGACCTCGATGCCGTCATCCTGAGTGCTCATGGTCAGACGCTACGCCGGACGAGATCGGCGGTCTGCGAGGACCCGCGGCGGCGCCGGACGAGCTCGGTTGGAGACGGGTGCCGCGCTGGCCTACGGTTCGCTGCATGACCGAACCCGCCAGCCCGCTACGGCGCGGTCGCGGCGTCGCCGTCTCCGCGCCCAACGACCTGGCCGCACAAGCCGGAGCCGGGGTGGCCGCGGAGGGCGGCAACGCCGTCGACGCGGCGGTCGCGGCGGCGGTGACCACGATGGTGACCGAGCTCGGTCTGGTGTCCCTCAGTGCCGGTGGCTACGTCACCCTCGAGCCCGCCGAGGGCGCACCGGTGACCGTGGACGGGTGGGCCGAGATGCCGGGGCGCGGGCTGCCGCCCGAGCTGTTCGGCCAAGGCCTCTGGGACGTGTTCACCCCGTACGCCGGAGGCACCCGGATGACGATCGGCCCGGGGTCGGTGGCGACCCCCGGGGCCCTCAAGGCGCTGGCAGTGGCGTCGCGCACGCACGGGTCGCTCCCCTGGCGCCGCCTGCTCGAACCCGCCGTCGAGGCCGCCCGGGGGATTTCCGCACGGCAGCGCGTCGTTCTACTACCTGTCCTACGTGCACGAGCACATCTTCGGCTGGCACCCGGAGAGCCGGTCGGCGATGCACGACGACAGCGGCCAGGTCTTCCCCGTCGGCGCGGAGGTGGTGGTCCCGCACCTGGCCGACACCGTGCGCCAGCTCGCCGAGGAGGGCGTCGACGCGCTGTACCGCGGCGAGCTCGGCGCCGCTGTGTCCGCCCACGTACGCGACTCGGGCGGCGTCCTGACCCGGGCAGACCTCGCGTCGTACGAGGCGGTGGTGCGCCCGTGCCTGGTCGTCGAGTCCGGTGGCTGGCAGCTGGCAACCAACCCGGCCCCGGCCGCCGGAGGTGTCGCGGTCGCTGCCCTGCTGGCCCTGCTCGACGAGATGCCGTCGGGCAACACCTGGTCCACGGAGGAGCTGCGGGTGCTCGCCCGGGCGCAGGCCTACGTCCTCGGGGCCGGCCTCGCCGACCCGGAGACCGAGCGGGGCCGCAACGAGCGGGCCGACGCACTGCTGGACCGGGTGCGGCGGCTGGGACGGCTGGCGCTGACGTCGCCGAGCACCGCCACCGTGTCGGCCGTCGACGACCGGGGTGGGGCCTGTGCGGTGACGGTCTCCTCCGGCTACGGCTCGGGCGTCATGGTGCCCGGCACGGGCCTGGCGCTGAACAACTGCCTGGGCGAGCAGGAGCTCCTCGCCGCGGGTCCCCACACCCTGACGCCGGGGACGAGGCTGACCTCCAACATGGCGCCCTCGGTGGCACGCCATCTCGCCGACGGCGCGGCGCTGGCGGTGGGGTCACCCGGCTCGGACCGGATCCCGACCGCCATCGCCCAGAGCATGGCCCTGTTCACCCGGGGACTCGACCTCCAGTCCGCCATCGCCCACCCGAGGATGCACCTGCGCGTGCGCCCCGGTGAGGACCCGGCGGTGCTCCTCGACCACGAGGAGGACCTGCCGGTGCCCGCCGACACCGGCTTTCCCACACGGGTGATGCCGTCGCAGTCGATGTACTTCGGCGGGGTCAACGCGGCGCTGTGGTCGCCCAGCCTGGGTCTGCTCGCGGTCGGCGACCCGCGGCGTGCCGGCGCCGTCGCCGTCCACACCGGGTGAGGGCCATCGCAGCCCCCGGGCGACCTCCGACGTAGCCTCGACGGGCCCGCGACGTCAGGCAGGCTCGGCCTCGCGCAGGCGCTGGCTGATCACGGTGGTGACGCCGTCCCCGCGCATGGTGACGCCGTAGAGCGCGTCGCCGATCTCCATGGTGCGCTTCTGGTGGGTGATGACCAGGAGCTGGGAGCTGTCGCGAAGCTCGCGGTAGATGTCGAGCAGACGGCCCAGGTTGGTGTCGTCGAGCGCTGCCTCGACCTCGTCGAGGATGTAGAACGGCGACGGGCGTGCCTTGAACAGGGACACCAGGAAGGCCACTGCCACCAGGGACCGCTCGCCGCCCGACAGCAGCGACAGCCGCTTCACCTTCTTGCCCGGGGGTCGGGCCTCGACCTCGATGCCGGTGGTCAGCATGTCGGAGGGGTCGGTGAGCACCAGCCGCCCCTCACCACCGGGGAAGAGCCGCGCGAAGACGTGCTCGAAGGCGTCGCGCACGTCGTACCAGGCCTCGGTGAAGACCTGCTCGACACGCTCGTCGACCTCGCGGACGATGTCGAGGAGGTCGCGTCGGGTCTTGCGGAGGTCCTCGAGCTGCTCGGTGAGGAACTTGTTCCTCTCCTCCATCGCGGAGTACTCCTCCAGCGCCAGCGGGTTGACCTTGCCCAGCTGGGCGAGTGCCCGCTCGGCGGAGCGCAACCGCTTCTGCTGCTCCTCGCGGACGAAGGGCGTGCTGCCCTGCTCGGCGGTCCCCCCCTCCTCGTCCACGACGAGCACGGGAACCGCCAGCTCGGGGCCGTAGTCGACGACCAGGGCCTCGGCGTCCAGGCCGAGCTCCTCCAGCGCGCGCTCCTCGATCTGTTCGATCCGCATCTGCTGCTGGGCCCGCGCCAGCTCGTCTCGGTGAACCGTGTTGATCAGCTCGTCGTGGTCCCGGCTGAGCTCGCGGAGGCGGGAGCGGACGTCGAGCAGCTGCTGCTCACGCTCCCGTCGACCGGCTTCCACCTCTGAGCGGTGCTGCGCCGCGAGGTCGAGCGAGGCCGTGAGACGTCCTGAGACCAGCGCAACCGCCTCCCCCACAGCGCGCCCGGTCTCGGCCTCGCGCCGGACCCGCTCTCGGTGTGCTGCCGCGCGTGCTCGGGCGTCGCGCTCCTGCTGGGCGCTGCGCTCCAGCGCATCGGCGCGTCCGGCCAGCGCACGAGCCCGTTCCTCGGCCGTGCGCAGGGCCAACCGCGCCTCGGTCTCGACCGCACGGGCATGGCGGGCTGCCTCGGCCAGGCGCTGCAGCACCTCGACGTCCGGCTCTTCCTCCGGCGCATCCTGAGCCGAGACCAGCCGCTGCTCGAGCTCGGCGAGGCCCGCCAGGTCCGCGTCGCGGGCCTCGGTCGCCTCGGTGGTCGAGCGGTCGAGCCGCGCCACCTCGGCACGCGCAGACCGCGCGGTGCTGCCGAGCTGGGCGAGCTCCTCGGCGACGGCCGCCAGGTGGGCATCGGACTCGTGCAGCTTGGCCAGGGCCACCTCGACCCGCTGAGCCGCGTCGTGCCGCTCCTGCTCCGCGCGGGTGAGCTCGAAGGCCAGCCGCTGGACGGTGTGGCTCACCTCGGTGATCCGGGCATCGGCGTCGTCCAGGGCGGCCTGAACCTCCAGGAGGCTGGGTGTCGCGGACGACCCCCCGGCCACGAAGTGGGTGCCGAGGACGTCACCCTCACGTGTCACACACACGAGGTCGGGGTGGTCTGCGAGGACCTGCCGCGCGGTTCCCAGCTCGGCGACGACCGCGGTGCGGTCGAGCAGCCGCTGCAGCGACCCGAGGACCGCGCCCGGGCACGAGACCACGTCGAGGGCGTACGTCGCCCCCGGAGGCAGCGTGGGCCAGTGGCCGCGCTCGCCGGCGGAGCTCCCGACCACCATGCCCGCGCGCCCGAGGTCGTCTGCCTTGAGCCGGTCCAGCGCCCTGACCGCGTGGTCCAGCCCGTCGAGCACGAGGGCGTCGGCAGCCGTGCCGAGGGCCGCCGCGACAGCGGTCTCGTAGCCGGCACGCACATCGACAAGGGCGGCGACCGATCCGAGCAGGCCCGAGACCGGTTCGGACGCGGCGAGCAGGGCGCCCGAGCCGTCCTTGCGGTTGAGCCCCAGCTCCAGCGCCTCACGCCGGGCGGCGAGCGCTGCCCGCTCCCGGTCCGCGCCCTGCGCCTCCTCGCGCAGCTTGACCAGCCGGGCGTCGCATGCCTCCAGCTCGGCGGCGGCCACCTCGTGCTCGGCGTCCAGGCCCTCCTCACCCGCGTCGAGGCCGGCGACCTGGGTCTCCAGGGCGGTGAAGTCACGCTCGGCGCGCTCTGCCCGGGCCGAGGCCTCGGTGCGCGCATGCTCGAGCCGACCGAGCTCGTCCTGCGCCGCGGCGGCGCGGCTCTTCTTGGCGTTGACCTGCCCGTGCAGCCGTGCCAGTCCTTCGCGTCGGTCAGCAGCGGCTCGGTGCAGGGCGGCGACGCGCCGCTCCTCCTCGCCGTGGGCGTCCTCGGCGCGCTGGCGACGCGCCAGCGCTTCGTCGAGCGAGGCCCGGTCGCGTTCCACCTCAGCGACGATCTCCTGCTCCTGGGCGCGCACCTGCTCTGCCTGCGCCTCGAGCTCGTCCGGGTCACGGCCCGCCGGCAGGTCGGGCTCGGTGTCCGCGTTGCGGACCCGCTCCGCGGCCAGCGAGGCGGTGCCCTGGAGCCGTTCCTTGAGGCTCGCGAGCGCGAACCAGGTCTCCTGCGCCCGGGAGAGGGCCGGGAGGTCCTCGCGAAGCGCGGCTTCCAGCTCGGCCTCGGCCGCGCGGGCCTGCTCCATCGCGGCCTCGACCTCACCGCGCCGTTGCAGCAGCAGGTTCTCGTCGGCGAGCTCGGTCTCGATCGCCTGGCGCACGGTGACCAGCTCGTCGGCGAGCAGGCGCGCCTTGGCGTCGCGGACGTCGGCCTGGATCACGGCGGCCTTGCGCGCCACCTCGGCCTGTCTGCCCAGGGGCTTGAGCTGGCGTCGGATCTCACTGAGCAGGTCGCTCAACCGGGTGAGGTTGCCCTCGGTGGAGTCGAGCTTGCGCAGCGCCTTCTCCTTGCGCTTGCGGTGCTTGAGGACCCCGGCGGCCTCCTCGATGAAGCCACGACGGTCCTCGGGGGTGGCGTGCAGGATCGAGTCGAGCTGACCCTGCCCCACGATGACGTGCATCTCGCGACCGATGCCGGAGTCCGACAACAGCTCCTGGACGTCGAGCAGCCGGCAGGACTGACCGTTGATGGCGTACTCCGAGCCGCCGTTGCGGAACATGGTGCGGCTGATCGTGACCTCGGAGTAGTCGATCGGCAGCGCACCGTCGGAGTTGTCGATGGTGAGCGCGACCTCGGCCCGTCCGAGCGGGGGACGACCCGCGGTGCCCGCGAAGATGACGTCCTCCATCTTGCCGCCGCGCAGCGACTTCGCGCCCTGCTCGCCCATGACCCAGGCGAGGGCGTCGACCACGTTGGACTTGCCGGACCCGTTGGGCCCGACGATGCAGGTGATGCCCGGCTCCAGCTGGAGGGTCGTGATGGAGGCGAAGGACTTGAAACCCTTGAGGGTCAGGCTCTTCAGGTACACGTGGGCTCCTCACCGGTCCGCCGGCCGCCCCGGCGGGACGACCCTGCTCTCACCGTCGCGCCGTACGACGGGTGAACCGTCGTGGGGAAGCCAGCACGTCAGCGCCGCCACCCTATCGGCGCGCAAGCCGCGGGCCGGGGAGGCGCGGCGAGGTGCGTCGGGGTCGCTGGTCGGGGCCGCTGGACGCGGCAGCCCGTCGGGGAGGCCCAGTCAGGAGAGGCCCAGTCAGGAGAGGCCCAGTCAGGAGAGGCCCAGTCAGGAGAGGCCGGGTCAGACCGGCTGCATGTCCCCGCTGTCGGTGGCCGCCAGCAGCGCCGGGTCGATAGCGGCGGTGAGCGCGTCGTTCTCCTCCTGCAGCCGCAGCACGAGGGCACGCAGGTCGGCAACCTGCTGGCGCAGCTGACGGTTCTCCGTGAGGAGACGGGGGGATGAACGGGTTTCCTGAGTGCCGACGTAGCCGATGAGGGCCTTGGCCATGGTGTGCGGTCCTTCGTCGTCTGGTCGTTGCGAAACGCGGGCGACCGATGCGGTCGCGTGAGGCCTGGCGCGCAAGACCGCCGGGGGCGGGTGGGTGGGCGCGGGGACGAGTTCCACGGTCTCACGGAAGCCGGGTCGCGGTCAACGCGGACAGACCGCGGTCCAAGCCGGAACCTGCAGGTCAGACGCGTCTGGCCGCCCCAGAACGCGCGGCCGCGGGCACGCCGGACCGCCGCGGAGCCGGCTGGCAGCGAGGGCAGAAGTACGACGACCGGTTGGTGAAGCTGACCCGTCGGATCGGGGTGCCGCATCGCCGGCACGGGAGGCCCCCGCGGCCGTAGGCCTCCAGCGAGCGCTCGAAGTAACCGCTCTCCCCGTTGACGTTGACGTAGAGGGAGTCGAAGGAGGTCCCGCCCTGACGCAGCGCCTCGTTCATCACCGCGCGTACCTCGCCGAGCAAGGAGCGCACCTGGACACCGCTGAGCCGCCGCCCCGGGCGGTCGCCGTTGATGCCGGCGGCCCACAGCGCCTCGTCGGCGTAGATGTTGCCGACACCGGAGACCGCGCGCTGATCGAGCAGGATCCGCTTCACCGCGGACGACCGACCACGTACCTCCCGGACGAAGCGCCCGTCGTCGAAGGCCGGGTCGAGCGGGTCGAGCGCGATGTGGGCGATCTCGCCCGGCACGTCCGCACCGTCGCGGGAGACCGCCAGCCCCCCGAACATCCGCTGGTCCACGAAGCGCAGCTCGCGGGGCACCTCGTGAGTCCCGCCCCTGAGCTCGAACCGCACCCGCAGGTGCCGCTCGTCGGGACTGTCCGCGGGTTGCACCAGCAGCTGGCCGCTCATTCCCAGGTGCGCCAGCAGGGCGTCCCCGCTGTCGAGTGGCAGCCACAGGTACTTGCCGCGGCGGCGAGCGGCAAGCACCTCGCGCCCCCCCAGCGACCCGCAGAAGTCCTCGACGCCGCCGACATGGCGGCGGATGGGTCGGGGGTGGAGGACCTGGACCGCACCCAGTCGACGCCCGACGACGTGAGCCTGGAGGCCGCGCCGGACCACCTCGACCTCGGGCAGCTCAGGCATCGCTACTCGGCAGGAGGTGGCCCGCCGTCCACCGCCGCGCTCAGCTCGTTGTAGGCGGTCTCGGCCGCCTGCTGCTCGGCCTCCTTCTTCGACCCTCCGACGCCGAAGCCGTGCAGCTCCCCGCGGATCCTCACCTGTGCGGTGAAGGTCTTGGCGTGGTCGGGTCCGTCGTCGCTGATCACGTACTCGGGAACGCCGGTGCCGAGCTTGGCGCAGAGCTCCTGAAGGCTGGTCTTCCAGTCCAGGCCCGCTCCCATGCCCGCGGCGCTGTCCATCAGGGGGTCGAAGAGCCGGTGCACCAAGGCCTCGGCGCCCGTGAACCCACCGGAGAGATAGGCCGCCCCGATCACTGCCTCCACCGTGTCGGAGACGATCGAGGGCTTCGTGCGCCCCCCGGTGATCTCCTCGCCGCGACCGAGCTTGACATGCTCCCCCAGCCCGATGCCCCGCCCGACGTCGGCGAGGGCGCGGGCGTTGACCACCGCTGCACGCAGCTTGGCCAGCCGACCTTCGGAGAGGTCGGGGTGCTGCTGGTAGAGCGTCTCGGTCACGACCAGCCCGAGGACGGCGTCGCCGAGGAACTCCAACCTCTCGTTCGTCGGCAGCCCGCCGTTCTCGTACGCGAAGGACCGATGGGTCAGGGCGCGTTCGAGCAGCGCGTCGTCGAGCTCAGGGGCACCCAGAGCTGCCCGGAGATCTGCGTACGTCGCGGCGGTGTCCTCGGCGTCGTGGCCCAGAGCCATCGGACTCCCCGGGTCGTTCAGAGGACGGGACGCCGGTCGGAACGGGAACCGTACTGCCCGCAGGTGGGGCACGCACGGTGCGGCAGGTGCTTGGCGCCGCAGGCGGGGTTGGCGCAGGTGGCCAGGGCCGGGGCCGAGGCCTTCCACTGCGAACGGCGGTGGCGGGTGTTGCTCCGCGACATCTTCCGCTTCGGAACTGCCACTTGTCTCTCCTCGATCGGGTCGCGGGATGCGACCGGTGATTCGTCGGTCCTTGGTGTCCGGGGCTAGTGGCCCGGCAGGTCTTGCTGGTCGTGCTGGTCCTGCTGGTCCTGCTTGCCCGTGTCGGGGAGCATCCCCTGCAGGGCCGCCCACCTCGGGTCGATCGGCTCGCCGTGGCTGTGCTCCAGGTCGTCTGCCAGCCGGGCCCCGCACTCGGGGCACAGGCCTGGACAGTCGTCTCGGCACAACGGCTGGAACGGTAGCGCAAGGACCACCGCGTTGCGCAGCGCCGGCTCCAGGTCGAGCAGGTCGCCGTGCAACCGGCTGGTCTCGTCGTCCTCGTCGACCTCGCCGGGCTCGTCGTCGTAGACGAAGAGCTCGGTCAGCTCGGCGCGGACGTCGCGACTGATGTCCTCGAGGCACCGGACGCACTCCCCCTCGGCAACCGCATCCACGGAGCCGGTGAGGAGAACCCCCTCGACGACCGCCTCGAGCCTCAGGTCGAAGTCGACCGGTTGGCCCTCGGGGACGCCGAGCACCTCGATGCCCAGATCTGCTGGCGCCGGTGCCGTCCGGGTGACGCGACGTTCCGCTCCGGGGCGGCGGCCGAGCTCATGGGTGTCGAGCACGAGCGGCGCTCTCGGGTCGAGACGCACGGGACAACCTTCGTAGCGACGGCAACAGATCACGGTCCCCATCTCAACGGAACCCCACGGCGACCGAACGCGGCGACCATGGGCCCCGACGACACGAGGACCGTCCGCCAGGATACCGGCGGTCCCCCTCCCCACCAAACCGGACACCGGCGAGCGTCCCGGGACGAGCCTCGGCCCGTCAACCGTGGTTGCGCTCGGCCAGCCTGGTCCGCATCCGGTCGAGGACGTAGGGCGGCACCAGCGACGAGACGTCGCCACCGAAGGAGGCGACCTCCTTCACCAGGCTCGAGGCGAGGAAGGAGTACTCGGGACTGGTGGGGACGAAGACCGTCTCGACTCCGCTGAGGCTGGCGTTCATCTGGGCCATCTGCAGCTCGTAGTCGAAGTCGCTGACGGCCCGCAGTCCCTTGACGATCGCCGTGACCCCCTGTCGCTGGCAGAAGTCGGTCAGCAGGCCGGCGAAGGAGTCCACGACCACGTTGTCCCACGGCGAGACCGCTTCGGTGAGCATCTCGATCCGCTCCTCGGGGGTGAACAGCCGGTTCTTGGACTGGTTCACCCCGACCGCCACGACCACCTCGTCGAAGAGCGAGGCGGCCCGACCGAAGATGTCGATGTGTCCGTTGGTGACGGGGTCGAAGGACCCGGGGCAGGCTGCGCGGCGCACGGCATCTCCTCGCCCTGGCGGGCATCGCGGGGGGATCGATCAGTCGGCGACGCTACCAAAGCGGGCGTAGGCCAGGACCGTCTCGCCGTAGCGCCGCTCGCGCAGCCCTTCGTAGCCCGGAGGCCAACCGCTGAGCCCGGCGCGTGCCGACCTCTCCACCACCACCACCGCCCCGTGAGCGAGCCAGCCACCCAGAAGCGAGGTGAGGTCCCTCTGGACCTCGGCGTCGGAGGAGTCGTACGGCGGGTCGAGGAAGATCACGTCGAACGGTCGCGTCGGGCCGGTCAGGTAGGAGGCCACCGATCGCCGCTCGACCTGGACCGGCAGTCCGACCGACGCGGCATTTCGCCGGATGGTGCCCGACGCGCGTCGGTCCTGCTCGACCGCCACGGCGAGAGTGGCGCCCCTCGAGAGGGCTTCGAGCGCGACCGCCCCGGAGCCGGCGTAGAGGTCGAGCACGGCCACGTCGCGCCAGGAGCCCAGCAGGGACTCCAACGAGGAGAAGAGGGCCTCCCGGGTGCGGTCGGAGGTCGGCCGGGTGGCGGCCCCCGGCGGCGCCTGGAGGCGCCTGCCGCCCGCGACCCCCCCGATGATGCGGGTCACGCCTTCTCCAAGAAGTCGGCGGCGTCGCCCTCACGCAGGTCGCGGACCAGGAGCGACAGCCCCGGATGGTCGGCGAGCTCGGGATCGGCCGCCACGATGGCCGTGGCCGCGCCCCGGGCCTCCTCCACGACCGCTCCGTCGCGCACCACCGACAGCAGCTGGAGGGAGCTGCGCCGGCCGGACTGGTCGGTGCCGAGGACGTCGCCCTCGCGACGGAGCTCGAGGTCGAGCTCGGCGAGCCGGAAGCCGTCGGTGGTGCTCGCCACCGCCTCCAGCCGCTGACGCGACGCCCCACTGGGCGAGCTGGTCACGAGCAGACACAGGCCCGGGTGGCCGCCGCGCCCGACCCGGCCGCGCAGCTGGTGCAGCTGGGAGATGCCGAATCGGTCGGCGTCGAGCACCACCATCATCGTGGCGTTGCCGACGTCCACCCCCACTTCGACGACGGTGGTCGAGACGAGCACGTCGAACTCGCCTGCGGCGAAGGCCCGCATGGTGCCGTCCTTGTCCTCGGGGTGCATCCGGCCGTGCAGCGGCGCGATGCGGATACTCGCCAACGGGCCTTCGGTCAGCATCGGCACCACCTGCTCGACCGCCGCGAGCGCGCGGGCGCCGTCGTCCGACGGCTCGTCCCACGGCGGCTGGTCGGCCTCCTCCTCGTCCGCGGAGATGCGGGGACACACAAGGTAGACCTGACGTCCGCGCTCGACCTCCTCCCGCACCCGGCGCCAGGCGCGGTCGAGCCAGCTCGGCTGCTCGGCGACCGGCACCACCGTGGTCTGGATCGCGGCGCGGCCCGATCGGCAGCTCGCGCAGCTCGGAGGTCTCGAGGTCACCGAAGACGGTCATCGCCACGGTGCGGGGAATCGGCGTGGCGGTCATCACCAGCACGTGGGGGGTGCCACCGACAGCCTTGCCGGTCAGCGCCGCGCGCTGCTCGACCCCGAAGCGGTGCTGCTCGTCCACGACCACCAGACCGAGGTCGGCGAACTGCACCACGTCCTCGAGAAGCGCATGGGTGCCGATGACGATGCCCGCGTGCCCGGACTGCGCGTCCAGCAGTGCGCTCCGCCGGGCGGCGGCACCCATCGAGCCGGTCAGCAGCACGACCCCGGTGGCCCGCTCGGCGGCGCCGAGCATGTCCCCGCCTGCGAGATCGCCCAACATGGCCGTGATGGACCTGTGGTGCTGCTGGGCCAGCACCTCCGTGGGTGCCAGCAGTGCCGCCTGCCCTCCCGAGTCGATGACCCGCAGCATGGCGCGCAGCGCCACCACCGTCTTGCCCGACCCCACCTCCCCCTGGAGCAGCCGGTGCATGGGGTGCTCGCCGGCGAGGTCACCCAGGACCTCCTGCTCCACCTGCCGCTGGCCCGCGGTCAGGTCGAACGGCATGCGCTCGTCGAAGGCGTCGAGCAGGCCTCCCTCCCGCCCCGCCCGGGACACCGCGGTGAGTCCCCGTTGCTCATGGCGTCGCTGGGCCAGCGCGACCTGCATCACCAGGGCTTCGTCGAACTTGAGCCGGCGCCTGGCCCGTTCGTGCTCCTCCTCGGTCTCGGGCCGGTGGATCCACTCCAGTGCCGTCCGCAGCGGCGGGAGGTCGTGCCGGTGGCGCAGCTCCTCCGGCAACGGGTCGGGGACCTCACCGAGCACGTCGAGCACCACCCGGACCGCGCGCATCACCTGCGGGGAGGTGACCTCCGCGCTGGCGGGGTAGAGGGGCATCAGGGCCGGCAGCGACCCGGTCTCGCCGACCTCGTAGTAGGGGTGCGCGAGCTCCCACCGGCCACGCTTGTAGGTGTTGCGCTCGAACTTGCCGCTGGCCAGCAGCGTGGTGCCCGGGGAGAGCTGCTCGGCACGCCAGAAGGCCCGCCCCCGGTTGGAGTCGAAGAACGTCATCCAGATCGACCCGTCGGCAAGGGCCGCCTCGACCTCGACACGGTGGGCCCGCCGGTTGGTCCGCCGGTTCAGGTAGTCGTGGACCTTGGCCGAGCGCACGGTGACGACGACGTTGGCCCGCTCACCCGGGACCAGCTCCTGGAGCGACGTGGCCTCGCCCGCCCTCAGCAGGCGCCGCGGGTAGCGGGAGAGCAGCTGGCCCACCGTCTCGACCCCCAGCCCCTTGGCCAGCTTGGCGGCGTCCTTGCCCAGGACCCGCGCGAGCGGGGTGTCCCACGCGGGTGCCGCCTGCAGCGTCATCTCCACCTACTCCACACCGAACAGCACCGGGTAACGGTCCTGCCCACCGTCGTACACCAACACGTCGACAGTCGGGTACGAGGCCGCCAAGTAGTCCGCACAGCGTGTCGCCAAGCCGTCGTCGTCGGCGCCGGCGATCACGGTCACCAGCTCGCCGCCGCCCCCGAGGAGCCGGTCGAGCACCTCGCGCGCCACCGCCTCGACCTCGGAGCCGAGGACGGCGAAGTCCCCTTCGACGGCGCCCAGCACGTCACCGGGCTCACAGGCGCCTGCCGTGGTGATGGCGCGTCGGACGGCGACCGTCACGGCCCCGGACCGGGCGTGCCGGGCGGCGGCGGACATCTCCACCAGGTCCTGGTCGAAGTCGCGACCGGGCTCGTGCACCGCAAGGCCCGCCATTCCCTGCACCTGGGTACGGGTCGAGATCACCGCCACCCGGAGCCCTTCCTCCTCGGTGAGGAGGCGAGCCGCTGCCTCGGCCGTCGGCACCACGTCCTTGTCGTTGGGCAGGACCACCACCTCCCCGGCGCCGGTGCTCCGGATCGCCTCCACCAGCTCGCCGGTCGAAGGGCGGCTGCCGGGTCGTCCCTCGACGACGGTGGCGCCGGCCTCGGTGAACACCGAGGCCAGGCCGGGGCCCACCGCGACGGCGACCACTCCCCGCTTCACCGTGCGGCGGGCCCGGTCGGCCGAGGCCGCGATCTGTTCGGCGAAGTGCGTCACCCGGATCCGGTAGGGACGTCCCGCCTCGATGCCGGCCTCGACGGCTGCCCCGACGTCGTCGACATGGACGTGGACGTTCCAGAGCCCGTCGCCGCCGACCACGACCAGTGAGTCGCCCAGCGGAGCCAGCGCGCGGCGCAGCTCGGGGATGGCCCCGTCCGCGGCTTCGAGGAGGTACATCACCTCGTAGGCCGGGCCCTCCTCGGTCAGCTCGTCGCCGTGAAGGTCCAGCCGAGGCAGCACCGGAAGCGTCTTCCGGGAACGGGTCTGGTCCCGCTGGACCAGCTCGTGACGGCCGGTGTACGCCGCCTCGGCGCAGTCGAGCACCACGCAGAGCCCGCGCCCACCCGCATCGACCACACCGGCGCGCCGGAGCACCTCCAGCTGCTCGGGCGTGCGCGCGAGGGCCTCCTCGGCGGCCTTGCGCGAGGCTGCCATCACGTCCGCGCTGCGCACGGAGGGGTCCTGCACCGCCGCCACCGCCGCCTCCGTCGCGGCGCGCGCCACGGTGAGGATCGTGCCTTCGACCGGCTCGGCGACCGCCTCGTAGCTGGCTACCGTCGCCTCCTGCATGCCCGCGGCGAACACCTCCGCCGCCCGCTCTTCTGGCGAGGCGCCGGCGATGCGGCGGAACAACGCCCCGACCAGCTGGGACATGATCACACCGGAGTTGCCGCGCGCTCCCAGGAGCAGCCCGCGCGCGTAGGCCGCGATGCTGGGCGCGAGCTCGGCCGCCTCCTCCCCGCCCTGCTCGGCGAGCGAGGTGTGCAAGGCCTCCTCGGCGGCCTCGAAGGTCAGGAACAAGTTGGTCCCGGTGTCCCCGTCGGGGACCGGGTAGACGTTGAGGGCGTCGATCTCCTCTCGTGCCGCGCGCAGCGCCTCGACGACCAGGGTCGAGAAGCGCAGCAACGGCGGGAGCGCGAGGCCCTCCTCCTCGGCGGAGGAGGAGTGTGTGACGTCGCTGCTGGTCACGGCGGGGGGATCCCTTTCGCTCGATTGGCACGGACGCGGAGGCATCGGATACGCTAGCGCGGTTGTCCGGCCAGTTCCGGACCCCCGATCTGCACTCGAGTTCAACCCCAGGAGTTCACGGTGGCTGCCGTCTGCGACATCTGCGCCAAGGGCCCGGGCTTCGGTCACAACCGACCGTGGTCCCGCAAGATCACCAAGCGCCGGTTCGACCCCAACATCCAGCGAGTGCGCGCCAAGGTCGACGGCACCTCCAAGCGCATCAACGTCTGCACCGGGTGCCTGAAGTCCGGCAAGGTGAGCCGCTGAGCCTGCGCTGAGTCTCCCGGAGCCGTCCCTCGGGGCGGCTCCGGTTCGTTTTGCATCGGTTCGTCTTTCGCCGAGCCTCCCCGACCGAGGTCAGAAGTGGGTCCAGCCCGGCTCCTGCCCGTAGCCCTCCCCGTCCACGGTCACGCCCTCTCCCTCGGCGACCTCGCCGATCACCCGCCACCCCGCGGGCACCGCGTCGGTCGAGCCGAAGCAGGCGACCAGGGCGTGGTCGTCACCACCACCGAGCACGAAGTGCAGCGGGTCCACGCCCAGGGCCGCGCCGACCGCTCGCAGCGGCTCCTCGACGTCGAAGGCAGCCGTCTGCAGGTCGACCGCGACCCCGCTGGCCGCGGCGACGTGACCGACGTCGGCCACGAGCCCGTCGCTCACGTCGATCATCGCGGTCGCGCCGGCGGCCAGCGCCTCGGCCCCGCCGGCGTAGGGGACATCGGGGCGTCGGTAGGCCTCGACGACGGCGCGCGGTGACCGGAACCCTCGTTGCAGCACCGCGAGACCCGCGGCCGCCCATCCTTGGCGCCCGAGCAGGGCGACCCGGTCGCCGGGCTTCGCGTCAGCTCGACGCACCGGCTCGCCCTCGACCGCACCGACGGCGGTGACCGACAACGTGAGCACGTCCGCGGCGGTGAGGTCGCCCCCGACCACGGCGGCACCCACGAGGTCGCACTCCTCCGACAGCCCCGAGGCGAGCTCCTCCAGCCACGTCAGGGGGAGGACACCAGGAGCGGTCACGCCGACCGTGAGGGCGATGGCCGTGCCACCCATGGCGTTGATGTCCGAGAGGCTCTGCGCCGCGGCTCGCCGCCCGACGTCGTGCGCCGATGCCCAGTCCCGGCGGAAGTGGCGACCGTCGACGAGGACGTCGGTCGCCACCAGGACCCGCCCCCCGCCCGCGTCCACCTGGGCCGCGTCGTCACCGGGGCCGATCCGGACGGCGTCAGTGGTGGGGAACCGTTCGACCAGGCGCGCGATCGTGCCGAACTCGCCGGCTTCGGACAACGTCAGGGGTTCTGTCACCCGCCCGATTCAACACCGCAACTCCCGCCAGTCCGCGAGCGGCTTCCCGACCGTCGCCCGGCTGCTCCCGGCCCGCTCGCCCGCACGATCAGCGACAGCGTCCGGTGGGCACCGTGTGCCTCCTGGACAGGGGCGGTCAGGTCCGCCAGCACCGTGGCCGGGGGCCAGTGCACGCCGGGCATGTCGACGCGCACGGCGACGTCACGCTTGATCGTGGTCATCGTCAGGTCACGGGCGCCGTTGCCCTCGAGCTGCGAGACCGGCACGTACCAGTCGACGCCGTTGACGGTGAGGCAGCCGTTGGCCGGGTCGTAGTCGTCGGGGCGACCGACTCCGCACGAGAGCACCACCGCGGGATCGCCCCAGGCGGCTGCCAGAGCATCCGGCGGTTCGACGTCACGTCGCTCCAGGCTCGCCACCGTCGTCGGCAGGTCGGCCACCAGGTCCTCGCAGACGTCTCGTGCGGCCGGCGGCGTGCTGACGGGGCTGACCTGGACCGCGGTGGGGGCGCATCCCGCGACCAACGTCGTGGCGGCGGCAACCGCCACGACCAGCAACGACCACCCCACCCTGGCGCCTCGGACCGGAGGTCACGGGGCGCCAGGACGTGCCGCCCGAGCAGGACCGAGCGCTCAGATGTGCACCACCGGGCAGGTCAGCGTGCGGGTGATCCCCGGGACGGACTGCACGCTGGCCACCACGAGCTTGCCGAGCTCGTCGACGTCGGGGGCCTCGGCGCGCACGATCACGTCGTAGGGGCCGGTGACGTCCTCGGCCAGGGTGACCCCGTCCATGCCACGGATCGCGGCCGCGACGTCGCCGGCCTTGCCGTTGTCGGTCTGGATGAGGATGAAGGCTTCTGCGGTCATCGGGGCTCCCTCTCGGTCGCGTACGTCCGCCCGGGCGCGGCGGGTGAGCCTCAACCTACCTCCCGCATCCCCGGGTGCCCAACGCCGACCGCGACCGGCCCAGGCATCTCAGCGCAGGCCGGTGGGACGTCTCAGGGCCAGCTGCACGAGATGGTCGACGAGCTCGGCGTAGCTCATGCCGGTCTCCATCCACATCCGGGGGAACATCGAGCTCGGGGTGAAGCCGGGCATCGTGTTGATCTCGTTGATCACCAGCGATCCGTCTGCCCGCTGGAAGAAGTCCACCCGGGCCAGGCCTTCGCACTCGAGCGCCTCGAACGCGGCCACCGAGAGCCGACGGACCTCGTCGCCGACCTCCTCGTCCAGGTCAGCCGGGAGATCGATGCGGGTGGCGGCCTCCCCGAGGTACTTCGCGTCGAAGTCGTAGAAGTCGTGGTCACCCTGCACCGTGATCTCGGCCGCGGGGCTCGCCCGCGGTGGGTCGTCGCCGAAGCCGTCGAGGACACCGCACTCGATCTCACGCGCGGCGTCGCCGGCCCACACCTCCACGAGCACCTTGGGGTCCCAGCGCTGGGCCTCCTCGATGGCCGCGTCGAGCCCGTCACGACCGGTCACCTTGCTGATCCCGATGCTGGAGCCACCCCTGGCCGGCTTCACGAAGACCGGATAGCCCAGCGTGGCCACCTCCTCGCGACAGGCGTCGGCGTCGCTGCGCCAGCGACCCGACGTGACCACGGCATAGGGCAGCACGGGGAGACCGACCGACTCGAGCACCACCTTCATGAAGTGCTTGTCCATGCCCACCGCCGACGCGGTCACGCCTGAGCCCACGTAACGCACGTCGGTCATCTCCATCAGGCCCTGGACGGTGCCGTCCTCGCCCCACGGTCCGTGAAGCACCGGGAAGACCACGTCGACGCGGTCGAGCTGGCGGGCACCCGACCCCGGCTCGTGCACCACGAGCGCCCCGGTCGCGCCGTCCTGCAAGGTCGACAGCACGGGCCGCTCGGGGTCGACCTCGGGCAGCTCGCCTGCGGCGCCGATGGCGAGCCGTGCCGCGTCTCCTCGCTCGAGCACCCAACGGCCGTCCCGAGCGATCCCGATCGGGATCACGTCGTACTTGTCGGGGTCGAGGGCGGCCAGCACGCTCCCTGCCGTGATGCAGGAGATCGCATGCTCGCTCGACCGCCCTCCGAAGAGGACGGCGACGCGCGGTTTGCGGCCCGGCTCGGGCGAGGTGTGCTCGTCCATGGTGCTGCGACACTACCGGCCCTCGCCCCCGATCCCACCGACGCGGACTCGGCGTGGGCCGGGTCCGCGACGCTGCCTAGGGTGTGCTCATGTCACGCCGAACCGACCTCTCCCCCGCCACGCTGGCGGTCACCGCCGGCCGGCCGGCCCACGATCCCGACCAGCCGCTGAACACTCCCGTCACGATGGCGTCGACCTACGTGGCGGGTGGGGACCTGGAGTACGGCCGCTACGGCAACCCGACGTGGACGGCGTTCGAGGAGGCCCTGGGCGTCCTCGAGGGAGGCAGGTGCCTGGCGTTCAGCTCCGGCCTTGCCGCGGTGGCCACGATCCTCGACCTCGTGGGCCGGGAGGCGGTGGTCGTCGCGCCGAGGCACGCCTACAGCGGCACGATCATGCAGCTCGCCGACCTCGAGGCACGGGGGCGGCTCGCGGTGCGGCTCGTGGACGTCACCGACATCGATGCGGTCGTCGCGGCGTGTGAGGACTCGGCCCTGGTGTGGATGGAGTCACCGACCAACCCGGCTCTGGAGGTCGTGGACCTGCCGCGGGTGGTGGCAGCCGCGCACGAGGCCGGCGCCTATGTCGTGGTGGACAACACCTTCGCCACCCCCTTGCTGCAGCAGCCGCTCGACGACGAAGCCGACCTCGTCGTGCACTCGGCGACCAAGTTCATCGCCGGCCACAGCGACGTCCTCATGGGTGCGGTCGTGACCCGCTCCGAGGAGCTGTACGACGTGCTGAAGAAGCGACGTGACCTCCTCGGCAACGCACCGGGACCGTTCGAGGCCTGGCTGGCGCTGCGGGGGCTGCGCACGCTGCACGTGCGGCTCGAACGCTCCCAGGCCAACGCCGCCGAGCTCGCCCGCCGCCTCGAGGGTCATCCTGCCGTGGCGTCGGTCGCCTACCCCGGCTTCGGAGGCATCGTGAACTTCGTCGCCGCCCGAGGCCCCCTCGCCGCCGACCTGGTCACCCACTCCACCGAGCTGTGGGTCCACGCCACCAGCCTGGGCAGCGTGGAGTCGACGTTCGAGCGCCGTCGGCGCTGGAAGGTCGAGGCGTCGACCATCGACGAGGCGTTGGTGCGTTGCTCGGTGGGGATCGAGGACGTCGACGACCTGTGGCGCGACCTCTCGCGTGCTCTGGACCTCACGCTCGAGGAGTCGACAGCACCGGACCACCGCACACCCCACTGAGAGGATGACGCCATGACTGTCATCAAGATCAACGCGATCACCGTGCCCCCGGACAGCGGTGACGAGCTCGCCCATCGGTTCGCGGCGCGCGCCGGGGCGGTCGACGGCAGCGAGGGCTTCGAGGGCTTCGAGCTGCTCCGTCCCACCGACGAGCGCCACGTCTGGCTGGTCGTCACCCGCTGGCGTGACGAGGCCAGCTTCCAGGCCTGGATGGAGTCCTCGGCGTTCCAGCGCGGCCACGCCGGCGGGGACTCCGGTGGCCAGGCCGACGGGTCAGCACCCGAAGGGGCGCAGCGCCCGGTGGGGCTCTCCAGCGAGCTGTGGTCCTACGACATCGCGGGGGGCTCTCCCGGCCCGGAGTGAGCCGCCCGGGTCGGGCCGTGGCGTGCGGTGGCGTTCAGTCGCGCTCGTGCTTGGTCTCGCGGGAGAGGAAGCTGTCGATCATCTCCTCGACCGTCCACTCGCCGACGATCACCGAGTGCACGCCTTGCACCATCGGGGCGTAGACGTCGTTGCGCTGGGCGAGCGCGAGGAGCGAGCCGCACGACTTCACGCCCTCGGCGACCTGCCGGGTGGACGCAGCGGCCTCGTCGGTCGTCATGCCCTGTCCCAGCTTCTCGCCGAACGTGCGGTTGCGCGACAACGGGGAGGAACACGTGGCCACCAGGTCGCCCAGCCCGGCCAGTCCCATCAGCGTGAGGGGATCTGATCCCAGGTCGACGGCCAACCGGGCTGTCTCCGCCAGCCCTCGGGTGATGAGCGACGCCGTGGTGTTGTCTCCGAATCCCCTCCCCACGGCCATTCCCACGGCAAGGGCGATGACGTTCTTGTACGCGCCTCCCAGCTCGCAGCCGACGACGTCGACTGAAGAGTAGGGCCGGAAGGACGGGCCGTGGAACTGCTCCCGCAGCTCGGCGGCGACCGACTCGTCGCTGCACGCCACCACGCTGGCAGCGGGCTCGCGCATCGCGATCTCCCGCGCGAGGTTGGGACCGGAGAGCACGGCGACCTGCTCCTGGCCGACGCCGGTCACCTCCTGGATGACCTCGCTCATCCGCTTGAGCGTGCCGAGCTCGACGCCCTTCATCAGCGAGACCATGACGGCCTTGTCCGGCAGGTGGGCCGCCCACTGCTCCAGGTTGGTGCGCAGGGTCTGGGACGGGACCGCCAGCACCACCAGCTCGGCACCGGCCGAGGCCTCGTCCGGATCGTGGGTGGCGCTGATCGCGCCCGGCAGCTCGACGTCGGGGAGGTAGTCGGTGTTCTCGTGCTTGTCGTTGATCGCCCGGCACACCTCTTCCCGCCGACCCCAGATGCTGATCTCATGACCCGCGTCAGCCAGGGCCAACGAGAACGCTGTGCCCCACGACCCGGCGCCGTACACCGCGACCTTCATGGCTTCCTCCTCCTGCGCCGGTGATCGTTCGGGTGCGGGTTGCCGATCTCCCGCACGCCCACAGCCTTCGGGTCGAAGCGTACGGCGGGAGCCTGCTCGCCGCGGATGTCCTCCAGCAGTCGCGTGATCGCGTCCATGATCCGGTCGGTGGCTTCGGCCACGACCTCGTGGGTGATCGGCATCCCGCGAAGGTCGTCGAGGTCCACGGGGTCACCGACCTTGGCGTAGACCCGCGTCGGGGGAATCAGCTTCGGCTTCTTCGCGTAGGGATAGAGCAGCACGTGGGCGCCCCACTGGGCCACCGGGACCACCGGCACGTCCGCGGCCAGAGCGATCCGGGCGGCGCCGCTTCGCCCTCGCATCGGCCACAGATCGGGGTCGCGGGTGATCGTGCCCTCCGGGTAGATGATCACCGCTTGCCCCTTCTCGACGGCCGCGACCGCCGCGGTGAAGGCCTTGTTGGCGTCCGCGGACAGCCGGTAGACCGGAATCTGTCCCATGGACCGCAGCAGGTGACTGACCACGGGGATGTCGAACACCGTGGCTTTGGCCAGGTACCGGGGCAGCCTGCCGTGGTCCCACATCAGGTGGGCGAACGTGACCGGGTCGGCGTGCGAGACGTGGTTCGCGGCGATGACCGCCCCGCCGTGGGCGGGGATCTTCGTTCCGTCGGTCCACTGGTGTCGCGTGAAGATCAGCAGCAGAGGCTTGAGCAGCAGCACACCGATGGTGAACGCGTAGCCGCGGTGCTCCTGCATCCGTCGGGGCTTGCCCACTCGCCCTCCTCGGTCTCCTCGGTCCCTGGGCCGTCGCGGCCCCAGGTCTGTGATGCACCCGCCCCCGTCGCTGCACCCTATAGCCCCCCAGCCTGGCAGGATCAGGCGCGATGTCGAACCAGTCGAGCGCGGCCACGCCTGCGAGAACCTGGGGCGCCGTCATCCCTGCCAAGCGCCTCTCGGATGCCAAGTCGCGGCTCACCTCCCTCGGGGACGACGTGCGGCGCGACCTCGTGGTCGCATTCCTGCACGACACCCTTTCGGCGGTGCTCGACGGCGCGTCGGTGCGCACGGCGGTGGTCGTCACCGATGACGTCGCTCTGGCCGGCGTCGCCCGAGACCTGGGCGCCGTCCCGATCCCCGACGGTCACGGCAGCGACCTCAACGGCGCCCTGGTGCAGGGAGCCGCTGACGTGGCGCGGCGATGGCCGGACCTCGGTGTGCTGGTCGCTTGCGCCGACCTGCCGGCACTGCGCGGTGAGCACCTCGACGACTGGCTCGCCGTGGCGTTCGAGGGCGAGTCCGCCATGGTCGCTGACGCGTCAGGGACGGGGACCACGCTGCTGCGGGCCCGCTGCGTCGACGCGCTCCGACCGGCGTTCGGCCACGACTCGCGCGCTCGTCATCGCGAGGCAGGGGTCCACGACCTCACCGACAACGCCGCCCGGGCGATGCGACAGGACGTTGACACGCCCGCGGACCTGGAGGCGGCCCGGGCCCTCGGACTGGGCGAGCGGACCAGGTGGGTGATGACCCGACACCGGCTCTGAGCCCGGTCGCCGCCGACGCCAGACTCGTCAGCCGGGCACCCGTCCGCGCCATCGGCGCCCCCCCACGACAGCAGCAGGGGCCGACCAGGCGGCCGACCCCTGCGGTGCGAAGGAAGAGCTGTGGCTCAGCTCTTCTTCGCTGTCGACTTCTTGGCGGTCGACTTCTTGGCCGTGCTCTTGCTGGCGCTGGACTTCGACGCGCTCGACTTCTTGGCCGGGGCCTTCTTCGCCGACGACGACTTCGACGCACTCGACTTCTTGGCCGGGGCCTTCTTGGCCGGCGCCTTCTTCGCCGACGACGACTTCGACGCACTCGACTTCTTGGCCGGGGCCTTCTTGGCCGGCGCCTTCTGGGCCGGCGCCTTCTTGGCCGGCGACGACTTCGACGCACTCGACTTCTTGGCCGGCGCCTTCTTGGCCGGCGACGACTTCGACGCACTCGACTTCTTGGCCGGCGCCTTCTTGGCCGACGACTTCTTGGCGGCGCCACCGGAGGAACCGCTCCCGGCTGCCTTCTTGGCCGTGTCGGCTGCCTTCTTGGCCTGGTCGCTGGCCTTCTTCGCCTGGTCGCTGGCCCGTTTCGCCACTGCGGTCACGCTCTGACCGGCGGAGGTCTTCTTCGCGGCGTCGGCCGCCTTGCGCGCCGACTCGATGGACCGCTGGGCAGCCGGCAGCTTGGGCAGCTTCTTGGCGCCGGAGACGATCGCCTTGAGGTCCGCGCCCGGAGTGAACTTGGGGACCGCCTTCTTCTTGGCCCTCATCTGCTCACCGGTGCGCGGGTTGCGCACCGTGCGCGGGTTGCGTACCTGCTTGCTGAACGAGCCGAAACCCGTGATGGCGACCTTCTCGCCCCGGGCCACCTCGCGGGTGATGACGTCGAGCACCGACTCGAGTGCATGCTGGGCCTGCTTGCGGTTGCCCTCGTAGCGCGCGGCGAGCGTGTCGATCAACTGAGTCTTGTTCACCGGAATCCCTTTCGTGAACGAGCCATGGCCGAACTGTGCGCTCGGCGCTTGGTTCGCACGCTAGGGAAAAGTGGGCATGGTCACAATGACCGCGCCCCGAATTGCCGCCTGTTTTCTGGCAATCCGAGGGTGCGACGGACTCACGGAGTCCCAGAACGGCCAATCCATGCGGTTTTCGACGATCACTCCTCGTGGTGGTCGCTGACTCAACCGGCTCAGATCGTGACCGGCTTCCACGACGGGCGTGCGGCTTCGAAGGAGCTGATCTCCTCGTCGTGGGTCGACGTGATGCTGATGTCGTCGAGCCCGTTCAGCAGCCGGTAGCGCGTGTAGTCGTCGATCCGGAACGGCGCGACGAGAGCACCGGCGCGGACCTCGCGTGCCTCGAGGTCGACGGTCACCTCGGTCGCAGGATCCTGCTCGGCCAGCTCCCAGAGCTCGGTCCACGACGTCCTGGTCGACCTCGGCAGCAAGCAGGCCGGCCTTACCCGGAGTTGCCGCGGAAGATGTCGGCGAACCTGCTGGAGATGACGACCTTGAAGCCGTAGTCCATCAGGGCCCAGACCGCGTGCTCGCGGGAGGACCCGGTGCCGAAGTCCGGGCCGGCGACGAGGACGGTGACCCCGTCGTACTGCGGCTTGTTGAGCACGAAGTCAGGGTCGTTGCGCCAAGCGCCGAAGAGGCCGTCCTCGAAGCCGGTGCGGGTGACCCGCTTGAGGTAGACCGCCGGGATGATCTGGTCGGTGTCCACGTTGCTGCGCCGCAGCGGCAGTGCTGCACCGGTGTGGGTGGTGACGGCGTCCATGCTCAGGCCTCCTGAGTCCGAGGGGATGGCGACGGGTGGAAGGTCGTCGGGGGCGGAGAGGCGGCCCGCGACGGCGGTGGCGGCGGCCACGGGTACCGAGACCAGGTGGGTGCGGCCGCCCTTGCCCTGCCGGCCCTCGAAGTTGCGGTTCGACGTGGAGGCACTGCGCTCCCCCGGCGCGAGCTGGTCGGGGTTCATCCCCAGGCACATCGAGCATCCCGCGCCGCGCCACTCGGCGCCGGCCGACGTGAAGACGTCGTCGAGCCCCTCGGCCTCGGCCTGGAGCCGGACCCTCGCGCGAGCCCGGGACCACCAGCAGTCGGGTGTTGTCGGCGACCCGGCGGCCCTTGATGATCTCCGCGGCCAGCCGCAGGTCCTCGATCCGGCCGTTGGTGCAGGACCCGACGAAGACGGTGTCGACGGCGATCTCCCGCATCGGGGTCCCCGGCGTGAGCGCCATGTACTCCAGCGCCTTCTCGGCCGCGATCCGGTCGGACAGGTCGTCGATCTCCTCGGGGCGGGGCACCGAGGCGCTCAGGGGGACACCTTGGCCGGGGTTGGTCCCCCACGTGACGAAGGGCGCCACGTCGGCGGCGTCGAGCACGATCTCCTTGTCGAAGGCAGCGTCGTCATCGGTCACCAAGGTCTTCCAGTGCGCCAGCGCAGCCTTCCAGCTCTCACGCTTGAGGAGCCTCGGGCTTGTCCTCGATGTAGTCGAACGTCGTCTGGTCAGGTGCGATCAGACCCGCCTTGGCGCCCCACTCGATGGACATGTTGCAGACCGTCATCCGGCCCTCCATCGAGAGCTCCTCGATGGCCTGGCCCCGGTACTCGACGATATAGCCCTGCCCACCGCCGGTGCCCGTCCTGCTGATCAGGGTGAGGATGAGGTCCTTGGCGGTCACGCCCTCGAGGCAGCGAGCCGTTGACCGTGACCGCCATCATCTTCGGTCGCGACTGCTGAAGCGTCTGCGTCGCCAGCACGTGCTCGACCTCGGAGGTCCCGATGCCGAAAGCGATCGCCCCGAACGCGCCGTGTGTCGAGGTGTGGCTGTCGCCGCACACGATCGTCATCCCTGGTTGGGTGAGCCCCAGCTGGGGACCCACCACATGCACGATGCCTTGCTCGACATCACCCAGAGGGTGCAGACGCACGCCGAACTCGGTGGCGTTCTTGCGCAGGGTCTCGACCTGGGTGCGGCTGACAGGATCGGCGATCGGCTTGTCGACGTCCACGGTCGGGACGTTGTGGTCCTCGGTGGCCAGGGTGAGGTCGGGACGACGCACGGAGCGGTTGTTCAGGCGTAGCCCCTCGAACGCCTGCGGCGAGGTCACCTCGTGAATGAGGTGGAGGTCGATGTAGAGGAGGTCCGGCTCCCCTTCGGCGGTGCGGACGACGTGCTCGTCCCACACCTTCTGGGCCAGTGTGCGTCCCATCAGCTGTCCTCTCGCCGCGCAACTCCGGTACGGTCAGCGCCGTCTTGCATATCAGTATGCGAGACGGCATTATCAGAGTATGGACAAGTCTAGCGGAGTCGGCGTCCTCGACAAAGCCGCCCTCGTGCTCACCGCGCTGGAGTCAGGGCCGGCCACGCTCGCGGGTCTGGTCACAGCGACCGGCCTGGCGCGGCCGACCGCGCACCGGCTGGCGGTCGCCCTCGAGCACCACCGGCTCGTCGCCCGCGACGTCCAGGGCCGCTTCATGCTCGGCCCCCGGCTCGGGGAGCTGTCGGCGGCCGCCGGGGAGGACCGTCTGCTCGCCGCCGCCGGCCCGGTGCTGGCTCGGTTGCGCGACATCACGGGCGAGTCCGCCCAGCTCTGGCGACGCCAGGGGGACCAGCGCATCTGCGTGGCGTCGGCCGAGCGACCCTCCGGCCTGCGCGACACCATCCCGGTCGGCTCCCAGCTGACGATGCGCGCCGGCTCGGCCGCCCAGGTGCTGCTGGCCTGGGAAGACGCCGACATGGTGAACAAGGGGCTCCAGAGCGCCAGCTTCGCCGCCACCGCCCTGTCGCAGATCCGCCGCCGCGGATGGGCGCAGTCGGTCGGCGAGCGTGAGGCCGGCGTCGCCTCCGTCTCGGCTCCCGTCCGCTCCCCTGCCGGCAAGGTGATCGCCGCGGTCTCGGTCTCCGGGCCGCTGGAGCGGCTCAGCAGGCAACCGGGCCGCATCCACGCACCGGCAGTGCTGGCCGCTGCCGAACGCCTCTCGGAGTCGCTGCGCCGCGCCGCATGACCACGGGCGGGGGGCCATGCGCGCCACCAGCGTCGAGAGCGGTCACAAGGCCGGTTCTGCGCGCCTCTCCGCGGCAGGTCGGGTCGAGGACCGGTCTGGTGGCTGGGCTTCACCACAGGCAGGCCGCCTCGAGATCGAGCAGCCGGCGCTTGCGCTCGAGCCCGCCGCCGTAGCCGGTGAGCCGACCCCCGGCACCCACGACCCGGTGGCAAGGGATGACGACCGGGATCGGGTTGCGACCATTGGCTGCTCCCACCGCCCTCGCGGCGTGACCCGACAGCCCGAGCCGGGAGGCGACCTCCCCGTACGTCGCCACCTCTCCGTAGCCGATGTGCTGCAGCTCGGCCCACACCCGTTGCTGGAAGCCGCTGCCCAGTGGCGCGAGCGGCAGGTCGAACACGCGGACACTGCGCGCGAAGTAGCCGTCCAGCTGCCGTGCGGCTTCCCGTAGCAACGGGTCGGCGCCGTCGCGCTCGTCAAGCGGCAGCTCGGCCGCTCGAGCTGCATAGCGCTCGACGCTGCGGCTCTCGCCTGCCGCCGTCGACACCTCCCCCATGAAGTCGATTGCCGTGATCCGGCCTTCGCGAGCGACCACTCTCAGGTCTCCGACCGGGCTCTCAACCAGTGTCCACACATCGAGTCCTTTCGCGTGCTCCCGACAATTGCGGAAGCACGTCCATCCAGAGGTGCATCAGGGCGTAGGAGCGCCAGGGGCGCCAGGACTCTGCCCGCCGTGCCAGCACGGAACGGTCAGCGAGGCGCACGTCCGCCGTTATCGCGACGCGGCGTGCCGCGGCATCGCCGGGCAGGAAGATGTCCGGGTCACCCAGCGCACGCATCCGCACGTAGTCCGCGGTCCAGGGTCCAACTCCGGAGAGGCGGAGCAGATCGGCTCGCACCTCCTCACGGTCGACGCTGCGGTCGAGCCGCACGTCACCGAGGGCGAGCGCGGTCGCCAGCCCGATGAGGGCACGCGCCCGCGCCGACGGCATTGCCAGGTCGTCGGGTGCCAGGGAGGCCACGTCCGCCGCCGACGGAAAGGTGCGGGTGACCCCTGGTCCCACTCAGGGCGGGGGGCAGGTCGCGCCCCGCGAGCTCGGTGAGGCGCCCGCACAACCGGTTCGCGGCCCGCAGCGAGACCTGCTGGCCGAGCACGGTCCGCAGCGCGACCTCGTCACCGTCGGACGCGCCCGGCACTCGCAGACCCGGGTGAGCCATGGCCGACCCTGCCAGCACCGGGTCGCGAACGAGCAGGTCTGCCGCCGGCAGCAGGGTCGGAGTCCGCGTCGAGCATCCGTCGGCACCGCTCGATGGCTGCGCCGAGGTCGCGGAGGTCGCTGAGGTGCAGCGCAGCGGGCACCGAGGTCTTGTCGGTCTCGCCGAGGTGGAGCTCGACCCTGCCCGGCCCATGCGGCAACGCCAAGGAGCGGGTGTAGGTCGTGCCGTCGACGGCCTCCACCCCGGGGCACAGGTGGGCCGCCAAGAAGCCGAGCATGGAGCGGGCGTCGTACGGCGGCCGCACCGCCAGCCGCACGGACAAGGACGGCCCGCGCCCCGGCCTTGGGTGGGCGCTACCGCGACGTGCCGGGCCACGTGTGAGGCCGCGCAGCTGGGACGGGGTGGCGTCGTAGACCTCCCGCACGGTGTCGTTGAACTGCCGCACGCTCGCGAAGCCGGCAGCGAAGGCGATGTCGGCAGCCCTCCACCTCGTCGTCTCCAGCAGCGTCCGCGCGGTTTGGGCCCGCTGGGCTCTCGCCAGCGCCAAGGGCCCGGCACCGAGCTCGCGCCTGAGCAGGCGGGTGAGGTGGCGGGGGCTGTATCCGAGTCGAGCCGCCAGGCCCGCCACCCCCTCACGTTCGACGACGCCGTCGCCGATGAGCCGCATGGCTCGCCCCGCGACGTCCGCGCCGAGGTCCCACTCAGGTGAGCCAGGCGCCGCGCCGGGGAGACAGCGTTTGCACGCGCGGTAGCCCGCCGCCTGGGCCGCCGCCGCGGTGCGATGGAACGTGACGTTGGCGGGCTTGGGCGTGCGCGCAGGACACGAGGGCCGGCAGTAGATCCCAGTCGTCCGCACCGCGGTGTAGAAGACACCGTCGAACCGGCGGTCTCGGCTCTCGACCGCCCGGTAGCACGCCACGGTGTCCCACTCCATGCAGCCATCCTGCCTGGTGCGACGAGCAGCTCCTAGCGGCTTTCGGACGCGGCGCCTGCCGCGCGTTCGGGCAGCTGCCGTTCGCAGGCGACAGCAGCGAGGAAATCGTGGCCGCGAGTCCCTGGTGGTGGAGCCGCTCGCCGGTGCGGGACGGATGACACCGTTCTGGATCGCCTGAGCGAGGTCGTCGCGAGCACGCAACGCGTTTGTCCAGCCCACGACGTTCTTGTGCACGAGGTCTCCGTCTGCGGACTGTGCACTCACTGTCCATGGGCGCCGGAACAACACGCGGGCGATGGTGCCCAGCACGAACGACCATACCCACGAGAACGAGGCCGATGGCCACCAGGCCAAACCCGTCGTCGACGTCGTCCAGCGAGCCGGCACCGTTGGAGCCACCCGAGGCGTCCGGGACGCCCTCGGCCGCAGAGGAAGAGCCGGGAGCGTCGCCAGGGCGATAGACCCACCCGACCAGGTCTCCCCCGGTCCACACGGCATCGAACTGGTCAGCCACGTGCCCGTCGCCGTGCTTGCGCTTGTCGCGCCAGCCACCGATCCTTCGCACGAGCCCCAGGAACCGTGGTCGCCACTCGACGCGAGCCGTCCACAGGAGGCCTTCAGCGTCCTCCACGGTTGTCGTCCGCACCCCTCACCCCCGTCCGACAGCCTGTGCTGCCCCAGCCCCCGCGCTGGCACCGTGCTGCTCCTGTGCTGTGGGGCTACTCGGAGTCCCCGGAGAGGTCGCCACGGCGAGTCACCTGAGGTTCCAGGTCCGGAGGTAGTCGAACGATGCGGCGTACCCGGCTGCGCCGAAAGCCGTGAGCCCAATGCGTGCAGAGGAGTCCAGGGAGTCGTGCTGCCAGCTGCCTCCGCGGACCCATCTCTGCCCCTCCCGCTTGGTGTAGGCCGTGAAGGGCTCGTGCCCGTCGGAGTGCCGATGCGCCAGCCGCAAACGGGTCAGCTCACCGGGAGTACCCACGGACATGGATCCGACCCCTGGGAGCCGGGGGTCCTCCACGGCCACGCGTTTCCTGAACTCCGTGGTCTGGATTCCGTTGGGCGTGCCGTGGAAGAGGCCGAGGTAGCGGTCGTCGTCCGCATAGACCACGAGTCCGGCCCGCAGATGAGCTGCGACCACACCTGCCGGAACGTCCAGCCGCACGGCGGTCTCCACGACGTAGTCGACACTGGGGGCAGGCATCGTGAGCACGGGCGCCCTCTGGGAACCCGTCAGCTTGTGGGGGCTGGTCTCCACCTGGAGGCTGCCGGCAGCGAGGCGGTGAGTGCCCGGGGCGGGCTCGCGCACCCACTCCCACCGGGAGTCGAGGCTGCTCCCCGCGAAGTCGTCCGACGCTTCGGGGACCGACGAGCCAGGGAGGTCGTCGGCAAGCCAGTTCGGCCCGTAGCCGGACCGCTGACCGCGTGTGGCGGCCGGTCCGGGCACCGGTGCGCCCGAGGCTCCACGCCCGGATCGCACGCTGGGCCAACCCCGGGCCCAGTCCACCGGGTCGAGCATGGGAGGTCGGCGGGTGGAACCCGGATAGCCGTCGAACGACGGGGCGAGAAGGTCGATCGCGTGGTAGACGGCCCACCATCGTCCCGCGAAGTCACGGAAGACCGAGCTGTGGCCCGGCCCCACCCAGCGGTTGCCCATGCTGGTGAGGACGGGAGTGCCGCCCGTCCGCTCGGCGAGGAGACGATTGCCCTCGCGGTCGGTATAGGGCCCCAGCGGGCCCGTCGACCGGCCGACGAAGACGCCATACCCGCTGAGGGAGCCGCTGCAGCACGAGCCGGCGGATGCGATGAGGTAGTAGTTGCGCCTCCGGTGGACCACGTTCGCGGCCTCGTAGCGGTTGGTGGTGATGCGTCGGCGCTGACCGGACGGGGCCATGCGGTAGCGGAACAGGCGCACACGCTGTGCCTTGATACCGCCGCGGTAGCCACCGAAGAACAGCACAGCCCGGGTGCCGACCACGTCACCGAGGACATCCGGGTCGATCGTGGAGGCGAAGGAGCAACCGGGCCCGGTTCGCTGCGGAGCAACCACGGGGCTGCGCGCGTGACGCCAGGGGCCCAGCGGGTTGGCGCTCGTGGCCACACCGATGCCTGAGTCTCTTTCGCAGCCAGCTTCTCCGCTGACCTCATCGACGGTGTCGGTGACCGCGTAGGACAGGTAGTAGCGACGGAGAGTCCTGGAGTACACGATGTCCGGCGCCCACAGGCGCGCCCCGGGTGCGGCCCAGGTCGGCCGCGAGATCGCCGACCCCTTGGCCCGCCAACGGATCAGGTCCCTGCTCACCAGCATCGGCATCGCCAGCACCTCGCGCTGTCCCGAGCCAGACGCGCTCTGGTGGAGGGAGGCATTGCTGCAGTACATGAACCAGCGGCCCGCATGGCGCCCCCGTCCTCGAAGCACCGTGGGGTCGGGGCAGCTCTCGATGACGGCGCCGGAGGCCGACCGTGGCACGAGCGGATTGGTGTAGTCCGACGGCCGCGAGGACGTGCTGGCTGTCGCCGTCACGCCACTCGGGGGCAGCGGCACCACGAACGCCGCGGTCAGGGCCAGCAGCCCCACCACCCAGAGGATCGTGCCGGCAGGGAGCCGGCCCCCGCGTCGGAAGCGCCCAGCCCTCGGATGCGCCATCACGACACGCTATGCGAGTACTCGCCCAGAGGTCGCCGGATTGCCGACCTGCCGCGCCGTGCGACCACATCGCGGCACCTGAACGGCGGGTGCGTTCCGGACGGACCTTCGGCTACCGCCTTCCGAGAGAAGGACGTCAACTTCGTAGGCGCCCTGCTCGAAACCAGCCTGGTCGACGGCGAAGAGATCATGCGCCGTCTCGACCGGATTGCTGACCGGCACGATGCAGCAGGCGAAAGAGCGCGGTCCTGGCTCGCAGCTGACAGACAAGGCTGACCAGCGGAGCAAAGCGCCCGCTCATGTGCAGCCGGAGCCTGAAATGCGCCCGACCATGCGATGAGCGGGTACCCGAAACGTCGAGCGCTTCGTTCCGGGGCCGGCCCCGAAGTGTCCGCATGGAAGGGTGGCTCTACTGCCGGGCCATGGCAATCCGCCACTGGTCTGCGGCGGTGATGAGGTGGTCGTGGTCGTCGGGGCCGATCTTCGAGTTGGACCCAGTTCTATGGAGCCGATGCACCTGCTCGATTCGGGTGTGTAGTCGACGCGGACTGCGTGACACCGCACCGAGCGCGGGCGCCCGGTCGATCCGGAATTGCAAGCCCGGTGATCAGGCGGTCAGGCCGACGCCGGCGACGAAGGCGCCGATCAGGATCAAGATCGTGGCGCCGACCGCGGTGGCGTGGGCCGATATCCAATCCTTCGCCGTGACGAGCCTAGGCTCCATTCGTCGCGGGAAGAGAATCGTCGCAACGATCGGGAGGACAACGGTGCAGGTTCCGATCGCGGTGTAGCTGACGAGGAGGAGGAGGTTCTCTGCGGACCGCAGTCGTGCACCGCTGATCGCCAGGCCGGCCGCGGCAGCGAGGAGCACTGCCTTCGGGCGAAGGTTCAACGCCAGACCGATGCCGAAGACAGGCACCGCCCCAAACGCGCCGAGGCCGTTCAGCCACCCCGGCCTATCACCGCCACGCGCATGATTCCGACGCAACAGGGTCACCACACCCAGCAGCACCATGGCAATGCCGATCACTACCTCCAGCTTTCCGACAAGGGCATCGTGCTGGCGGGGGCGACCGGGAAGTGCCTGACCGGCAACGGCCGTCAGGGTGACAAGGGCGAAGGTGCCGAGCACCGTACCGGCCAGGAAAGCGAGTCCGGAGCGGGTGCGGGTCTCCGAGAGCAGGATGAAGATGGTGGCGGAGATCGGCACGCTGCTGAGCGCCGCCACGAGGGCCAGCGGCAGAACATGAACCAGCGCCTGCCCCATCGCGTCTCCGATCCCGGTCTCCACCTCGCGTTTGCAACACCGCGACACGGGAGCCCACATGAAAGTACCGTGCACTCGCAAGCCGCGAGCCGATCCCGCTCCGGTGACGCGGGCGGAGCCAACAGCACGAGGCAGTGCTAGTCACAACTATTGCTCATGCCGCTGTCGGAGCGCAGCGTCCGACGATCAGCGTAAGGCGGTTTGCGTCAAGCGTTTGGTCGGTGGCACGTCCGTCGCGGAGCTTGCATAGCTGAATGGGGCTGGTGCCCGACAGCGGGTAATCGGGTTGGTGCGCACCACGGGCGGGGCTGCCCTTGATGGTCGGCGAGGTGGTTGGTCCTCGATGCCGCGTGGGGCTCGCCCCGACCGTCAGCTCGTGCGGTCCGGCCTTCGTG
>CAWDDN010000047.1:0-18771 GCA_963801135.1 uncultured Actinomycetota bacterium
CACACGGACCGCATACCCATCGCCCGTCTCTCAGACTCCTGGGAGCGCGTCGATGCGCGAGGTCCGGATGGCTTCGCTGAAACTGGCGAAGTCACGGTCGTTCTGCTCTGCGTATCGTCGGGAGAAGTCAACGATCGCCCGGTCGAAGTCATCGTCCGATCCCAGGTACGCGGCGATGGCGACCGGATCGCCGGAGCGTGCGTGCGCGCGGGCCATCGTCCATCCGCAGAGGCGGCCGTAGGAGCTCAGGGCTTCCGGAGGCATGAGCTCGACGAGGGCCGACCCCTTCATGTCCCGCAGCTGGCGCCAGTAGTAGTAGCGCCCGGCCTCCTCGCCCCTGCTCCAGCCCAGGAAGATGTCGCTGGTCGCCTGCATCAGGCGCTGGCCCTGCACCACCCGCTCGCCAGGCTGACTGAAGCGGCTCCTCGGCAGGGAGCCCTCGAGAACGGACGCGGTCGCCTCCTTGATCTGGAGGAACAGTGGGTCATCAGCGTCGCGTCCCTCCAGCAACGCGATGAACGCCCGGGTGCCCACGCTGCCCACGCCGACGACCTTCCGCGCCCAGTCCACCACGTCGAACTTCTCGAGCAGTCGGCGACGATCCGGCTGCAGGCTTCGCCGGTACTCCGTCAGTTGCCTGAGGATGACGCCCTCGAGCTGCTCCGGGTCGATCCCGTAGGTGCTGTGCAGCTCGCGCGCCGGGACGACGACCGGGGGAGCGCTGACGATCCGGTGGCTGCCGTCGACGACCTCGGTGAGCTTCGCCAGAGCCTGGAGGCTGTCGCGAGACCGCGCTTTCGCGAGGTTCTTCTCGAACCGCTTCTGCAGCTTCTTCGCCTCCTTGGCCGCGCGCCTGCCTTGCCCTTGCCCTTGCCGCCACCGTGCCCCTTGTCCCGCCTCAGTGCTGAGGTCTCCTGGCCGACTGCCTGCCTGAGCTCGTCCTCGGACAGTCGGGCGTACCACACATCGAGGGTCCTCATCGTCGAGAACTCGGCCATCGCCTCCCGGTAGGACGTGACGGCTGCACGGGTGACCGACTCCGCGTCGGACCTCGAGAAGCCGTTGTTGTACGCCGCGACGGTCATGCTGGCCGCAAGCCGCTTGACGTCGTACTCGAAAGGTCCCGGCAGAGTCTCGTCGAAGTCGTTGATGTCGAAGACGAGCCGTCTCTCCGGGGAGCCGAACACCCCGAAGTTCGACAGGTGTGCGTCTCCGCACAGCTGCACGTCCAGCCCGGCCGTCGGCGTGCCGGCGAGGTCCGCAGCCATGATCTTCGCCGTACCTCGGTAGAACGTGAACGGCGACGCCATCATGCGCCCGTGCCGCACCGGGACGAGATCTGCGTCGCGGCTCGCGTTCTGCTCCTCGATCAGGTCCAGGGGGTCTCGCCGGTCCGTGCTCGGCAACCACCCGGCGTGGCTCGACGGAGGAACCCGGTCGCCGGCGGACTCGCCGCGCGCTCTGCGTTGCTCGACGCTCAGGTGCTCGACCCTCTTCACCATGGTCGCCCCGCCGTCAGCCGACAGACGACGGAATGGGCGGTTCGCTGCTGCGGAAGACGCCAGCCTGGCGCGGTGGTCGTACCAAGCACGCGACCCCGAGACCGTCGCCGTTGGTCTCCACTGCGCGCCGAGAGTGGAGCGACATGCTCTGCACGATCAGCGAGTGCTCGGGTTTGCATGAGCAGGTCTTCCGGGAGCACCGGAGACCCTGAGTAAGCCAGCCAACGACACATGAGACGCTCCCACCAGGTCCCCGCCATTGCACCCCGCCAGCGCCCGTGCCGAATCACCCACGCAGCATGAGAAGACGCTGGGACCAGATGGCCCCCGATCCCGTCGCCGAGCACGACCGTCAGCCGGACCACGCTTGCTCGCACCGCTGCGGGTTGCCAGGCTGGCGGCATGAAGGGTGGCCAGGAGTCCCCGCTGGCATACGTGGCCCATACGAGCGGCGGGGGCGGCCCGGGCCAGGGACGGCCGGTGCTGCTGGTGCACTCCTGGTGGGGGCTCACGCCCTCGTTCCCGCGCATCGCTGACGAGCTCGCGTCGCTGGGCTTCCTGGTCGGCTGCGTCGACCTGTACGACGGGAAGATCGCCACCACCGAGGACGAGGTCAGACGCCTCCATGCCCGGAAGCGGGCCGAGCCGGCCTACCGCCTGCTGCACCGCTGCCTGCAACAGCTCGTGGAGGACGAGCGGAGCCGGGGGGCCGCGCCGGCCGTGGTCGGCTTCTCGATGGGAGCGCACTGGGCGGTGTGGCTGGCGCAGCACCCCGACCCGCCGGTGAGTGCCGTCGTGCTGTTCTACGGCGCGCGCGGCGGCGACTTCTCGGATGCCTCGGCCCCCGTGCTCGCCCATTTCGCGGCCCACGACGAGTTCGTCTCCGTGACGGCCCGTGGGGCGATGGAACGTGCGCTCGCTCGTCGCGGGCTGCGCTACGAGTCCTTCGACTACCCGGGCACCCGGCACTGGTTCGCAGAGCCTGCCCACCCCTGGTTCGACGCCAGTGCGGCCGATCTCGCGATGAGTCGTTCGAGCGACTTCCTCCGGTGGGTGGACGAGACCTGAGGTGTCCTTCTCCACCCTCGTGGCGGTCGCTCGGGGGTGATCAGCCAGCCCCGGCGGTGCCCCCAGCACCTCACCCGGTCGAGCGCCGCGCCGACCGACGCCTGAGGAGGACGTCGATCCCCCAGTACGCCGCGGCGATCGCCAGCCCGAAGACCAGGATCAGCCCCAGGGTCTGCGCGACGGGCGCGTAGCCCAGCTCGGCCACGTTGGCGAACCCGTAGGGGTAGGAGCCGATGACTGCGCCGCGGAGGAGCATCCACGCGATCCACGCCAGCGGCACGACCAGCGCAGCGGGCACCAGTCTGCCCGTGACCCAGCCGCGCGGGCCCCACACCACCCAGACCACCACGGTCAGGATCGGGGTCACGATGTGCAGGATCGGGTTGGTGAGGCGCGACCAGCCCTCGACGTCCATGGTGGGTGCCAGCAGCACCTGGTAGACGATCGCGGTGATCGTGATCATCAGCAGCCCGTCGAGCTGCAGCACGCGCCGCAGCACGGTGTCGCGCAGCGGCCTGCTGGCCAGCATGGTCAGCGAGACGGCGACCACGATGTTCGACCAGATCGTGAAGTAGCTCAGGGTGTCGGTCAGGCGAGAGGCGGCACCTGCGAGGCCGTCGCCGGTGTCGCCGTACAGGCCGGGGTCGGGTGTCTCCTCGCGGTACCAGCCCAGCCCGGAGAGGAGCAAGGTCAGCCCCACCCCGAACCATGCCACCGCGGCGTTGACGGTCCATGCCCAGCGGGCGGTCGCGGACGGGTGCGGGGCCTCCTTCATCACGCGCCCAGTCTGACTGCCGGCGCCAACGTGCCCGTAGCGAGGTCGCGATCGGATCGGCGACGGGGTGACGGCCGCTCGCGACGGCCAGTCGCCGGGGCTAGGCCGCGTCGAAGGTGACGTCGTCGACGAAGCAGTACCCCCAGGACTCTCCGGGCTCGGCACTGGCCATGAGCGGGTGGTCCCTCTGCTCGTGGTGGGCCCGAGCGTGCCGCCCCGGCGAGCTGTCGCAGCAGCCGACGTAGCCGCAGGACAGGCAGACCCTCAGGTGCACCCAGTCCTGGCCTTGTCGCACACACTCCACGCAGCCCGAGGCCACCGGCAGCACCGGTCGCGACCACGACGCGTGGGTGCAGCCGGCGTCGGATGGCACGGGGACGCGGACGAGGCGTGTGTCGTCGACCCGGGCGCGTTGCCGGTCTCCTTCGCTGGCATGGCGGGGTACGTCGGGGTGCAGGGCCAGCCGGTCGAGCACGATCTGCGACAACCGCAGCCGGCCCGCCGCACGTGGGTCGACGACGTGATCCACACCCGCCGACGACAGCTCGTGCAGGTCGGCCTCCCCGTGAGGGCGCACGAGGACCGCTGCGTCGGTGAGCCGGCGCACGATCCGGGCCACCCGGGTCGCCTGCTCGGGCTCGTCCTCGGCGATGACCACCAGGCGCGCCTGAGCGATCCCGGCCATGTCGAGCACCGATGAGCGCGTGGAGTCGCCGGTGATCACGGGGATCCCCGCCGACTCCGCGGCCTCGGCACCGACGGGACTGAGCGTGGTCATCACCACCACGACACCGCGCCCCATGAGGTCCCGAGCCAGCTCGACACTGTCCTCACCCCACCCGAGCAGGACGACGTGACCGGTCCGGCCCTCGGCTTCCTGGTTGGTTCCGGGGGTCGTCTCGTCGGCCGCTGCGCGATCCTGGCCCGCGGGCTGTCGGCGGAGCAGGCGGTCGCCCGACGCGGCCAGGGCCGGGGTCAGGATCATGAGAAGCACGGTGGTGGCGACCAGCGCCTGGAAGCCGTCGTCGCCGAGGCCGGCGGGACTGAGCCCGGCGTCGCGGCCCACCGTGAGCAGCACGAAGGAGAACTCGCCCACCTGGCCGAGCAGCAGGCCGGCGGCCGCCGCCTGTCGCCAGCCGAGCCGGGTAGGCAGCAGCGCAAGCGTGGTGGTGAGGACCTTGACCAACAGCACGGCCAGCGCCATGCCCGCGACGAGCGGCAGGTTGGTGAGCAGGAAGCGGGTGTCGAGCAGCATGCCGACCGACACGAAGAAGACGGCCGAGAACAGGATCTTGAGCGGAAGCACCTCCGCCAGGGCCTGGGTGCTCTGCCGGCTCTCGCTGACCACCAGCCCGGCGAGGAAGGCGCCGAGCGAGACGCTGACACCGGCCAGCGCCGTCAGGTACGCCGTCCCGAGGCAGATGGCGACGACGGCGAGGAGGAACACCTCGGGCGAGCAGAGTCCCGCCACCCTCTCCAGCAGCGGCGGCATCAGTCGTCTCGCGAGCAGGAGAACCAGCGCGACGATCGCGACGGCAGTGCCGAGCGCGCGCAGCAGGGACCCTGCTCCGCCGTCCGCGTCGGCGCCGAGCAGCGGCACGACGACCACCATCGCGACGACGGCGAGGTCCTGCAGGATGAGGACCGACAGCGCCAGCTGCCCCCGCACCGTGTTCGTCTCGCGTCGGTCGGCCAACAACGAGAGCACGATGGCGGTCGACGACACGGCGACGAGGAACCCGGTGAAGAGCCCGATCCGCCAGTCCTCACCGAGGAGCGCGACCACGCCCGTGGTCGCGGCGGTGGCCAACAGCACCTGGGCGCCGCCCCCCAGAACGATCCAGCGCCAAACCCGGGCCAGTCGTTCCAACGAGAACTCGATGCCGATGGTGAAGAGCAGGAGGATCACGCCGACCTCGGCCGCAGCGTCGACGGCGTCCGTCGACGCGACCAGGCCCAGCTGAGCCGGCCCGATGAACACACCCGCCAGGAGGAACCCGATGATCGGCACGACACCGGCCCGGACACACACGTAGCCGACCGCTGCGGCCGCCACGACGAGGGCGGCCGCGGGTGCCAGGTACGCCGGGACCTCGCTCGCGGCCAGCACCGTCACGCTCGTGCTCCCTCCAGGCGCTCGTCACGTCGGCCGCCCTGAACCCGACCCAGGTGCACGGCTCGGCTCCAGCGGAACGACGACCTCCGACCGCGGTCGTCGAGGTCGGCGGCTGCGACCGGAGGCGCGACCACTCTGTCATGGTGCGTCGGGCGCCCGGCGCCTCAGGCGCCGCCTCCCCGCCCGATCAGGCGGCGGGACCGCGGCTGCGGACATCGGCGACCGACGACATCGCCTCGCGCAGCTCGGCGAGCCAGTCGTCCTCGTGCTGGCCGACCAGCCGCACGCACCAGGCGAGCGCGTCGGCGCGGGAGCGTGCCACCCCGGCGCCGACCAGGGTGTCGAGCACGATGCGCTGCGGCTGCCGCAGCCGGGTCATCACCGGGGCCGCGACGTGGGTGAACAGCTCGCGGTGGGCGTCCTCGCCCGCGCCCACGACCACCCCCCACGACACCTTGCGCTCGAAGCGCTGCTGGGCTTCTTGCGCGATGGTCATGCGTTGCGGACGACTGTCCTCGCGGAAGGCCTCGGCGCGGCCCACCCGCGCTGCGGCCCGCTCGGCGTCCGAGGCGTCGTCGGACACGTCGGCGTCGGCGACGTGGAGCACCACCGTGACCTCGTCACGGTCGATCGTGACCTCGGGGGCGACCTCTCGCCACTCCTGGGGCAGCCGGCCGGTGAACCAGCCCCGGACCGCCTCGACCGTCGTTTCTGATGTAATCATGATTACAGTCTTGCACTAGATGAGCGAACGGCCAAGCCCGGCTTGGCCCACCGGACTCACCGGGCCCCGGAAGTGACCTTGAAGGGCCACCGGAGCAGCGCCCTGAGGCCGTGGCTTCGTCGGCGCGTCAGACTGGCCGGCAGGCACGTGGCCCCGGGGTGTGGGGTGCCGGCCTGCGGACGAAAGGGACCCAGGTGATGGACGCCAGGTTGCGAATCCGGGCCGCGTGGGTGTGGCCCGCCCTGCTGGGCGCTGTGGTCGTCGTCGTGGTCGCCGCTGCGGCCGTGGCGGCGATCGAGACGCGCACGGTCGCCACGTACTGGCAGGGGCTGTGGTGGTCCCTGAGCCTGATGACCACCGTGGGCTTCCTCGGCGAACCTCCGGACACCGAGCTGGGTGCCCTGCTCTCGGCGTTCCTCATGCTCTTCGGCTTCTTCCTGCTCGCCATGGTCAGCGCCGCCCTGGCGGCGCTCTTCGTGCGCGAGGAGGAGCAGCCGAGCAACGAACGCGAAGAAGAGCATGCCGTCGCAGTCAGCGCGACCCTGGCCCGGTTGGAACGCCGCCTCGCCGACATCGAAGCCCTGCTCGGATCCGCGGCGTTGCCCGACCCCGTCGAGCGACCCCGGGGGACGAAGGACACCACCTCGAAGGGCGGCGCTTCGTCGGACTGAGCTGGCTGGACCGAGACGGTTCGGAAGCCGGTGCGAGGGGAATGGGTCCGTCCACGGGGGGCCACGCGCTCCAGTCCGGCCATGATGGAGGCACACGATGGCGTTCAACCTGTCCCTGACTCCGGCGCAGCTCGACCTCGTCGAGCGCACCCATGCCTTCGCCGAGGACGTCGTACGTCCGGTGGCGCAGGAGTACGACCAGAAGCAGGAGTTCCCCTGGCCGGTGCTGGAGGAGGCCGCGCAGCAGGGCTTCTACAACCCGCTGTTCTACCGCGACCTCATCGGCGACCCGACCGGCCTGAGCCTGCCGCTGTTCATGGAGGAGATGTTCTGGGGCTGCGCCGGCATCGGCCTCGCGGTGGTGATGCCGGCGCTGGCGCTGTCGGCCATCGGGCAGGCCGCCTCTCCCGAGCAGATGCTGGAGTGGGCGCCGGAGTGCTTCGGCGCTCCGGGCGACCTCAAGCTCGCCGCCCTCGCGATCTCCGAGCCGCAAGGAGGCAGCGACGTGCGCAACCTGCAGACCACCGCTCGCCGCGACGGCGACGACTGGGTCATCGACGGTCACAAGATGTGGATCGGAAACGGCGGCATCGCCGATGTCCACGTCGTCAACGCCGTCGTCGACCAGGACCTTGGCCACAAGGGCCAGGCGATGTTCATCGTTCCCGGCGGCACCAGGGGCCTGGAGCTGGTGCGCAAGCTCGACAAGCTGGGATGCCGGGCCTCGCACACGGCCGAGCTGAAGCTCGACGGCGTCCGCATCCCCGGCGAGAACCTGCTCGGCGGCATCGAGAGGCTCGAGCACAAGCTGGCCAAGGCGCGTGAGCAGGAGCTGGAGGCAAGGCGGCGCGCGGGGGTCGAGGACCCCGGGCAGGAGGAGCCGGCCGATACCGAGGAGAGCCCCCGCCAGCAGAAGAACGGCAGCTCCTCCGCGCTCGGGGCCTTCGAGCAGACCCGCCCGATGGTGGCCGCCCAGGCGCTCGGCATCGCCCGCGCCGCCCTGGAGTACGCCACCGAGTACGCCCAGGAGCGCGAGGCGTTCGGCGCCCCCATCATCGACAACCAGGGCATCTCGTTCCCGCTGGCCGAGATCGCGGCCCGGCTCGACGCCGCCCGCCTGATGACCTGGCGGGCGTCCTGGATGGCTGCGCAGAAGGTGCCCTTCCAGCACGCGGAGGGATCGATGTCGAAGCTGCTGGCGACCGAGCTGGCCGTGGACGCCACCGAGAAGGCGATCCAGGTGATGGGCGGTTGGGGCTACATCACCGACCACCCGGTGGAGAAGTGGTACCGCGACGCCAAGCTCTACACGATCTTCGAGGGGACCAGCGAGATCCAGCGGTTGATCATCGGCCGAACCCTCGGCGTCGGTGAGACCCCGCCGCCGGTGCACGTCACCCAGCCGACCGAGGGTCCGCCGCTCAACCGAACCTGGGGCCGCGGAACGCCGAACCGCAACCGGGTGGGCCAGGCGATGCTCAAGGCCAAGGACCGGGTGCCCGACCCTGCGATCGGGATGGTGATGAAGTTCCTGTCGCCCCCGAGCCGGAAGTGAGCGACCTGGTCTGAGCCGGACGAGTCGTCCGGTGCGGACACGGCTCGTCGGGAGTAACGTCCCCTCCACCCCTGGAAGGCGGGCGCCATGACTGACCCGGTTGAGACCAATCCCGACCTGTACCACGTCGTGTTCGAGAACGACCGGGTTCGGGTGCTGGAGTACCGCGACGCCCCGGGCGATGCCACGCGTCCGCACCAACACCCGGACTCGGTGATGGTCACCCTCACCAGCTTCCGGCGCCGGCTCCAGTCGGGGGGCAGGGTCGCCGAGGTCGAGATCCCGGCCTTCGAGGCCCGCTGGCTCGACGCCCAGGAGCACTCCGGCACCAACATCGGCGAGACCGCGACGCACACCATGTTCGTCGAGCTCAAGGAGCCGTCGTCCGCTGCGACCCCCGACGCGCTCGGCCCGAGCAGCTGAACCCCTCCCCGGCCGCTGCCCCGGTACAGGCGCCCGGCGAGGACGCCGCGAGCGCAGCGGAGTGCTCCACCACAGCGGGCGCCGCACCGGTCGCTCCGACTGACCAGTCCCCGCGAGCCGGCCGTGAGCGTTCACCGACGCACGCGCACGGCTTGTAGGATCGCGGCCACTGCGCAAGAGCCGCCCGCGTCCCCGACCTCCCGCGGTGGTGACCCCGACTGTGACCCGAGAAGGACTGCCGCGCGCGCGACGCGTCGCCCGGCTGCTGTGCGCTCTGCTGACAGCCGCCGGCCTGGCCGGGTGCGGCGTCGTCGATCAAGCGCTCCAGCCATCGGCCACCCCGACCGCTCCCGGGGTCCTGGGCAGCACCACCATCAGCCCCTCGGCCGACCCTGCGACCGTGACCTCGTGGGGTCCCACCGTGGGGGAGCTCACCGAGGCCGCCCAGTCGGTCGCCCAGATGTCGGACGAGGAACGCGCTGCGACGGTGCTGATGCCCGGCTTCTGGGGATACGACGGTCGGTCGCCCACCGCCGGTGAGGTCGCCTCCAACCAGCGGATGCACCGAGCCGACACCGCAGCCGAGGCCGTGAGGGCACGCGCCTACGGCGGCGTGTTCCTGCGCCCAGAGGTGATCCAGGAGGCCACCCAGATTGACGCGCTGACCTCGGTGCTGCACAGCGAAGGTGACCGGGACGGAGCGCCGCTGCTGATCTCGATGGACCAGGAGGGCGGTGCCGTCCAGCGGCTCCAGTACGGCGTGGAGCCGGTGCCCTCGGCGCAGCAGGTCGCGGCCACGGGCGACCCGTCGTACGCCCGCAAGGTCGCACGCGCCAACGGCCGCAGCCTGCGCGACCTCGGCGTGACCATGGTTCTCGCGCCGGTGGCCGACCACGACCCGACGGGCACCTCGTCGCTCGGTTCTCGAACCTACGGCCGCGACCTGCGCCTGAGCGCCCGCATGGTGGTGGCTTCGGTGAAGGGCTACCTCGACGCCGGGGTCGTGCCCGTGGTCAAGCACTTCCCGGGCATCGGAACCGTCCCCGGTGACAGCCACGGCACGCTGGTCCACCAGACGGCGTCGCTCGAGGAGCTGAAGCGGCGCGACCTCGTCGGCTTCCGCCGCGCCGTCGAGGCGGGTGCACCGGCGGTGATGATGTCCCACGTCGCGATCGACGCGCTCGACCCCACCGTCGCCGCCTCGGTCAACCCCGACGCCGTCCAGGGCATGCTGCGCGACGAGGTGGGCTTCGAGGGCGTGGTGGTCACCGACTCCCAAGGGATGGCGCCGATCTACGAGCCCTTCGGCCCCGGCGAAGGGGCGGTGCGGTCGCTGCTGGCTGGGAACGACCTGGTGCTCAACTCCCCGAACCCCACGCAGGCGTGGCGCCACCTGCGACGGGCGATGGAGTCCGGCCGGCTTCCGCGCGAGCGGGTCGACGAGGCCGCGAGCCGGGTGCTGGCGCTGCGGCTGTACCTGGCGCGACTTCAGGGATCCGCAGGCTGATCCACCCCTCCGGCGCGGGTTCCGCAGACTGGTGGGAGTGGCGAGGCACGAAAGCGAGGTCGTACGCGCGGCTTCGCAGCCACCGCGTGGCTCAGCGGCGCTGCAGCCGGCGGCCCGCGAGGCGGAGCAGGACCAGCACCGCCAGTGCGCCTGCGACCCACGGGGCCGACGGGGCCGACGGGGCCGCCGGGTGGTCGGCGTGGGTGGAGCGCAGCGCGACGTCGCGTTCCACGGCCTGACCCGACGAGGGCGGCGTGGCACCCTCGCGCTTCGCCGCCGAGGCTCCGGACGGCTGCGCGCCTCCTGAGGCCGCCCCGTAGGCCTCCTTGGCCGCGTCCTGCGGGGCGCCGCTGTGCTCGGACTCCTGATCGAGCACGGTGCCCGCCGGGTCGCTCTCGCCGGCGCGGTCCTCGACGCCGGTGCCCGTCCACGACCTCACCAGCCGCTGCGGGACGTACCCGTGGCGGACCCGTTGCGGGTGGTCGCCGACCGCGAGGTAGGCCAGCTCCTTGCCGGTGCGGTAGTCCACGACCGCGACGGCGTCGGCCTCGCTGAGCGAGATCCAGCAGCGGTTGCCCAGACCCTCGGTGGTCCAGTAGGGCTTGCCGTAGGAGTGCCCGGTCGACTTCTTGTCGAGGATGCGGTATTTGAACGACCGACGGTCGACGATGGCGGCGTAGTCGTCCATCGTGCCGGCGACGCAGAGCTTCGTGCCCTTCGGGTTCATCGAGAGACCGTGGTGGGCCGAGTCGTTGACGTAGAGGCTCTTGGGCATGTCCGGGACGCGGTTCGGCAGCGGCAGCAGCCGCGTGACGGCGCCGCGCCGGGGCTCGGGCACGCCCTCGGTCTCGTAGTCGACCGTGCCGTTGACGTCGCGTGCTCGGGTGTCGAACTCGACCAGCCCGTGGAAGTAGGACACCTGGTAGTAGATGAAGCGTTCGTCAGGGGAGACCGCCATCGGGCGCACCGCCGAGCTCATGCCCGGGTGCCCGGCCTCGGCGAGCTCCTTGCCCATGTCCCAGCGCTGGAGGATCTTGAAGTCGCGGTTGCGCACGATCTGGAACCACCGGTCGCCCTTGATCGCGTCCTGGGCGGGGGTGAGCCGGACCGGGGCGTCGCCGATCTCGTCGCCGGGGGTGTACACCTTGCCGATCGAGGCGTGGTAGATCCGCGAGCCGGCCTCGTTGTAGTTGTTCTCGTGCGGGGTCTCGCCGGTGCTGAAGGTGCGCAGCCGGTCGCCCATCCGGACCCGCTTGCCGTTCACGGTCTCGGTGACCATGGAGTACTCGATGACCTGGCGCGAGGTGGAGTCGGAGACCAGCAGCCGACGGCCGTCGGGGGAGAGGCCCATGTGGTCGGTGCGGTGGCCGTCCATCTGCTGCTCGCGCACGATGCTGTCGGCCCGGCCGGCGGTGGCCTTGGCGATGTCGACCCAGACCACGTCGGCGAAGCTCGGGCGGGAGACCGCGAGGTAGCGGCCGTCCTTGGTGGTGAACATGTCGTCGACGTACTGGTTGTGGCCCTCGCCCGGTCCCTGCTGGATGGCGAGGAAGAACGCCAGCCGCTCCGGGTCCTGCTGGACGTCAGCGAGCTCCTGGGACTTGTCCGGGACCAGGTTGATACCCCGTTTGAGCATCTCCAGCGAGTGGGCATCGACGATCGAGGCGTTGCCCGACCAGTTGTTGCCCACGAACATCACGTCGCGCAGCTTGGCGTGCTGCTTGCCGTGGCCCGGTTTGGCAGCCATCACCTGCCCGCTCGCCACGTGCTGAGCCGGAGCCACAGTCGCAGGCGTCGCCGACGTCGCGGCAGCTGCGGTGAACGCGGTCGTGCCGATTGCGATGGCGATGGTGCTGGCGATGGCGGTACGGCGCACGGTGGGCTCCCGGTGTCGTCGATGGTGCTCTCTCCGTCAGAGCACAACGACCGAGGCGCCGACTGGCTACGCGCGAGGTCATCACACCCCCCTGGCAGGATGCCGCCCATGAGCGCCCCGACCGGCCCCCGGCCCGCCGTCGTCCTGCTCCATGGAGTGACGATGTCAGGGCGGGTGTGGCGCACGGTGACCCCTTTGCTGGAGCCACGCCTGGAGGTGCACACTCCGACGTCGCTGGGTCACCGAGGAGGTGCCGAGGTCGAGAAGAGCCCGACCTCTGTGAGCGACCTGGTCGACGACATCGAGAACTACCTCGACGCCGAGGGCCTCGATCGTCCACACCTGGCGGGCAACTCCCTGGGCGGCTGGATGGCCATCGAGCTGGCCCGTCGGGGCCGCGCGGCCAGCGTGTGCGCGATCTCGCCGGGGGGCTTCTGGGACGATGAGGGGGAGCGCAGCAGGGACGGGACGGTTCGTACCCTCAGGCGGATCGAGCTCCTCGGCAGGGTGTCCCGCCCACTCGGTGTGCTGCCGCACCTGTTGCCACTGAGCCGTCGGATCGGGATGGCCGACGTCGCCGAGCGGGCTGACCAGCTCTCACCGCACCACGCGGCGAGCGCCGCGCTCGACCTGGCCGAGTGCGTCGTGCTCGCCGACGTCCTGTCCACCCACGAGCGGGTCGCTGCGATGGACGAGCTGCCCTGCCCGATCACGCTCGCATGGGCCGAGAACGACCGCATCCTGCCCCTGCGCACGCTGGGCCAGGTCGCACGTGAGCGGCTCCCGCGAGCCCGTTTCGAGATCCTCCCCGGCGTGGGCCACGTGCCGATGTTCGACGACCCCGGCATGGTGGCCGACGCCATCCTTCGCACGGTGTCGCGGGCCGAGGCGAGCGCGGAGAGCCGCAGTCGTTCGCGGCTCAGCTGAAGCGCCGGACGGTCCGGCGTACCGACTCGGGCAGCGGTACGTCGGCAGGCACGTCGGGCGCCGGGAGCGGCTCTCCGGCCCGAAGGGTCATCGGGACGATCCCCGCCCAGACGCTGCGGGGCTCGTGGTCGTCAGGATCGACCTCGGGCGGCCCGGCCGCAGCCTTCACCGAAGCCTGGTCCAGCGGCACTCGGAGCACCAGCGTGGCCGCGATCTCCTTGCGGCTGGGCTTGCGCACCTCGGCCGTGCGACCGACGAACAAGTGGTCGGAGAGGACGTCGAGGGCGCGGCTCTTCTCCTTGCCGTGCAGGCTGCGCGCCGTCCCGTGCACGACCGCGGAGCGGTAGCGCATCGAGGACTCGAACGTGGTGCGCGCGAAGACCAACCCGTCGAGGTGGGTCACCGCGACGCACACGGGCGCGTCAACCCCGGCGCGGAGCAACCCGCCACCGGTCGAGCCGTGCAGGAGGAGGGAGTCGCCGTCGCGGGCGCAGGCCATCGGCAGCACCAGGGGCTGGCCCCCGCGCACCACGGCCACGTGCGCGACGAGGGCCTCGTCGAGGACCTGGTGGAGCGCCTCGCGGTCGGTCAGCTGGCGCTCCGGGTGACGGGTGAGACGCGGGCGCAGCGCATCGGGCGGACCGTCGGCTGTCATGCCCCGAGTATGGCCCGGGCGTTTCGTGGCTCGCTGCGCTCGCACCTCAACGACCGGGGTGGGGCTCAACGACCGGGGTGGGGGTGGGTGGCTGCCGCTCAGCCGCTCACCAGGCCTCGGCCGGTCACCAAGGGGAGGTCGAGGGCGCTGACCAGCCCGGGAGGCGCTGCCACGACGGCCTCGACCGCGTTGACCAGCCTCATCGCCGTGGTGATCATGCCGCTGACGTTGTGGTCGCCGTGTTCCCCGTGGTGGGCGAAGTCCAGTGTCATGGTCGGCTCGCCCGTGACCTCCACGCGGTAGCACCCGTCTCCGGTGGGCGGCTTGGGCCAGTCGGGGCGCTGTTCGGCGTGGGTGCGGGTGACGTGCTCGAGCACCACCCGCGGCGTCCCCGCGACCTTGCCGATGACCTCGAAGTGGACCCCGCAGCGGGTGCCGGCAGGGATGGTGCCGCTCGCCGTCTCGATGTCGTGCTGCGCCTCGGCGAACTCGATGGTCTCCTCGAGCGGCTCGTCGAGGGTGAGCCCCAGGCCTGCCGCGATGATGCGGACCACCGAGCCCCACGCCAAGGTCAGGACCCCGCCGGAGAACAGGAACGGCACGTCGTCCAGCGCCTTGCCGAAGCCGAAGAGCTCCTGGTTCACAAACGGCTGGTAGTACGTCGAGTAGTCCGCGATCTCCGAGCAGCGCACCTCGTCGATGCGCTGCGACAACGACGTGAGCACCAGGGGCAGCACGTCGTTGGCGAAGCCCGGGTCGATGCCGTTGACGTGGATCGAGGCGCCTCCGCGCTCGCCCGCCTCGTGCAGCGAGGCGATCATCTCCTCGGGGATGATCCCGTGGGGATGCTGAAGGAAGACCGGCCCGCTGGAGACGACGTTGATGCCGGCCGCGAGCAGCTCCTCGAACAGTCCCAGGGCGGCGAACGGGTCCGCGTCGGTCATTGCGGTGTGGACGACGCAGTCGGGCTTCAGCGCGATCAGCTCGTCCTTGTCCATCGTCGCGGTGACGCCGAGGGGGGCGCCGCCGCAGATCTCCCCGACGTCGCGGCCGTGCTTCTCCTCGCTCGACACCCAGCAGCCGACGAGCTCGAGCTCGGGACGCGCCAGGATGCCGGCGACCGCGTGCTTGCCGACGGTGCCGGTGGACCACTCCACCACTCGTAGCGTCATCTCACTTCTCCTTCGCATCGGTGGGGGTCAGGTCCGGCAGCCCCAGGTCGAGGTTGGGTCGGTCGAGGCCGCCGTCGACCTCGAGCACCTTGCCGGTGAGGTAGCCGCCGGCTCTGCTGGCCAGGTAGATCACGGTCGCGGCGATGTCGTCGACGTCGCCGATGCGGCGCAACGGCGTCACCTCCTCCATCGCGGTCCGCGTGGTCTCGTCCCCGGCGACGAATTCCAGAGCCGAGGTCATCACCGAGCCGACCGCGATCGCGTTCACGGTGATGTGGGGGTCCAGGTCGCGCGCGGCCAGACGCGTCCAGTGGGCCAGGGCCGCCTTCGCGGTTCCGTAGGCGAGGTAGCCACGGCCGGCGACGCGTCCCATCACCGAGGAGATGTTGACGATGCTGCCCGCCCGACCGTCCTCGGCGTCCTTCAGCATCAACGGGACGGCGGCACGGCTCAGCGCGTGGGCGGTGGAGACGTTGAACCGGAACGCCTCCTCGAGGTAGTCGGTCGTGGTGTCGAGGAAGGCGTTGGGGATGGTGCCGCCCACGTTGTTGACGACGACGTCGATCCGGCCGAGCTCGTCGTACGCGCGCTGGGCCAGGCCGGCGACCGCGTCGAGGTCGGAGAGGTCCGCGGGCACCACGACGGCTCGTCGCCCAACGGCCTCCACCTGCTCTGCGACCTCGCGCAGCTGCGCCTCGGTGCGGGACGAGAGCAGGACGTCGGCGCCGGCCTCCGCCAGTGCCACGGCGCTGCCCGCGCCGATGCCGCGGCCGGCGCCGGTCACCACGGCCACGCGCCCGTCGAGTCTGAAGCGGTCCACGATCATGCGGGTCTCCTGGTGAGGGGAAGGGGTTGGGGCTGGTCGAGCACGCAGCGGGTGCCGCTGTAGATGCTGGGCATGCAGCGGTTGCAGTGGATGCACGTGGTGGCGGTGGCTGCCCCCGACTCCAGCCGTCGGGGCAGGTCCGGCTCGCGCACCAGGGCCCGGCCGAGCGCCAGCATCTCGAAGCCGCGGCCTAGGGCGTCGTCCATCGTCTCGAGGTCGTCGATGCCGCCCAAGGCGATGAGTGGCAGGCTCAGCCGCTCCCGGAAGCGCTGGGCGGTGTCGAGCAGGAAGCCGGGGCGGTAGGGGTACTCCCGGAGGAAGCCCTTGCCGAAGCGTCCCCCGAAGCCGCTGAGCCCCCACCGGACAGGCAGCGGCATCGTCTCGGCGAACTCCGCCAGCGGGACCGGACCGCGGAACAGGTACATCGGGTTGAGCAGGCTGGAGCCTGCCGAGAGCTGCATGGCATCGAGGCAGCCGTCGTCCTCGAGCAGCGAGGCGATGTCGAGCGCGTCCTCCACGCGCAGACCGGAGCGGACGCCGTCGGTCATGCCGAGCTTGGCGTAGACCGCGATCTCGTCACCGACGGCGTCCTTCACGGCACGGGCCACCTCGCGGGGGTACGCCGCGCGCGCGTGCGGCCCGCCGCCGTACTCGTCGGTGCGCCGGTTGGTGGCGGGGCTGAGGAACGAGCTCAGCAGGTAACCGTGCCCGAGGTGCAGCTCGATCGCGTCGAAGCCGGCGCGGACCAGCAGCCGGGCACCGGCCGCGTAGTCACGCAGGATCCGGGCGAGGTCGGCGTGGGTCGCGCCCCGCACCATCTGCATGCTGAGGGGGCTCGGCATCCGCGAGGCCGAGATCGCCTGTGCCCGGTTGGAGCGCCCGTTGGCGACCGGGCCGGCGTGGCCGAGCTGGGCGGCGACCTTCGCGCCCTCGACGTGCACGGCGTCGGTCAGGGTGGCCAGGCCGGGAAGCGCCGCCTCGCGCAGGAAGATCTGCTCCCGGTGGGTACGGCCCTCCGGAGACACCGCGACGTAGGCCAGGGTGGTCATGCCGATACCGCCGGCCGCGATCGCGCGGTGGAAATCGGTGAGCTCAGCAGACACCACCGCCGCCGGGGTGCGGCCCTCGAACGTGGCCGCCTTCACGAGCCGGTTGCGCAGCGTGATCGGTCCCAACGGGACCGGCTCGAAGACGGTGACGGCCACGTTCGAAAATGTAACAGGTTCTAGTTCTGCTCGCCCGCCGTCAGAGGCCGGTGCGCCCGTCGATGGACTCCCGGATCAGGTCGGCGTGGCCGAGGTGGCGGGCGTACTCGGCCAGCAGGTGCAGCAGGATCCACCGCAGCGAGAAGGCGGTCCTCTCGCGGCTGGTGCGCACCGACAGTGTGTCCAGACCAGAGCCCGCCACGGCCTCGGCGACCGCGGCCCGCGAGCGCGTCACCGCCTCGTCGTACACACGCCACAGCTCCTCCGGGGAGTCGCGTTGTGCGGAGTGGAACTCCCAGTCGGGGTCGGCCTCCCAGTCCACCTCGGCGAAGGGAGTCGGCGGACCTTCACCACGCAGCACCTGGACCAGCCACCACCCCTCCACCAGGGCGAGGTGCTTGACCAGGCCACCCAGCGTCAGCGGGCTCGGCGGCAGCGACCGGGCCAGTGCCGCCTGGTCCAGGTCCCCGGCCAGGCGCCGGAGAGCCTCGCGCTGCGTCTCGAGATAGGCGGTCAGCATCGTCGCTTCGTCGGCGCGCGTGGGGTCGTCGTGGGGGCCGGCCTCACTCATGCCGCCACCTTAGAACCACCCGCCCGGCAAGAACCCGGCAAGAACCCGGCAAGAACCCGATGTGACCTCCGGCGTCATCGAGGTTGCGCAGGGCCCGAAAGGCGCAAAGTTCGCGCAGTCAGGACGGCGCGCACCGCACCGTCCTCCCCACTCCCCGAGGCCCGACGTCACTCCCCGGGGCCCGACGTCCGGGTCGACCCCCCCGGCCCGGCCACGGGTCCGACGTCCAGGTCCACGGGAGGGCCGCGTGGTCGGGGCGCCGACCACAACCCCGTGAGTCACACCAGCCACACACGCAACACGCCGATGATTCCCGACATATCAGCATCAATGCTCCGATGTGACCTGCTTCACTGCCTACTGTCAGCCGAGCACAGCCGCACCGCGGCGCCCGATCGGGAGGGATCCCCATGTCTCGGAGGACACGAGCTCTTGGCATCAGCGGGGTGGCCGCTCTGGCCCTGCTCAGCCCGACCGCTGCGGTCGCCGCGCAAGACGGCGCCGTCGGCGAGGCCAACGCGTTGACGATCTCGCTGCTGGGCGAGAGTCAGGGCACCGGCACCGTCCGTGCCACCAACGACGGCACCGGAGAGCAGAAGACCGGCCCGGTCGACCCGCCGATCACGGTGCTCTCGCCCAACCCCTTCGCCAGTCTGGGTGTCCTCGCCCAGGACGCCGAGGCCAACGACGACGGCACCAGCCGTGCGTGCGCCGGGCTGGCAGGTGACGGTGGAGCCGTCATCGCCATCGGGGACAGCGGCTGCCTCGATCCGGGCGAGAACCTCGGCTTGTCGCTGTCCGACCTCGACCTGTCGGTGCTGCTCGAGACCGAGGTCATCGAGGGCACCGGAAGCCTCGGCACCACCCTCGACCTCCTCGGTCTCCTCCCCGGCGCGAATGACCAGGTTCTCGGTGCCCTGCAAGCGGGACTCGACGAGGTCGAGGCCGACCTCGGCGACGCCGGTCTGTTCGTCGACGCCGACGCGATGCAGGCCTTCTGCTCGGCGAAGGGATCGACCGCATCCGGCACCACCCTGTTGGCCAACGCCGGCCTTCGGGTCACCATCCCCGGCGTCGGCAACGAGAGCATCCTCGACTTCGACCCCGAGCCGGCCCCCAACACCCGGGTGCTCACCGATCTCGACCAGGTGCTGGCCCTGATCACGACCGAGCTGACCTCGGCGTTCAACAGCCAGCT
>CAWDDN010000048.1:0-171871 GCA_963801135.1 uncultured Actinomycetota bacterium
CGAAGCGATTCGCTGAGTACGCCGGAGACGAGACAGACCTGGACCGTCGTCTGCTGAGGATCCGCGAGGGTTTGTCCGCGATCTATGGGCAGGGGTTCAGCTACTACGACGTCGAGACTGACCCTCTGGTCAACCTCTGGTGGAAGCACCCGCAGCGATGGCCCGCCTTCCTCCGCTGGCTGGAAGAAGTCTGGACGGCTATCGACCATGCGGAACGTGAGCGCGACTTCAAACTGGTGATCGCCGAGGCGATGCGAGCAGCGCGGGAGGCAGTGGTCTCGGATGACCAGGCATGGCCGGAGCGCATGCGTGACGCCCTGGCTCAGCGGATCAACAACCTGATGGCCTGGCAGGACCGCGACACTTTCCTGCGGTGGATCGAGGGCGATGCCAAAGAATCGCGTCAGGCTCTACGGGCGCTGTGGACTGATGGGGCCAGTGCCTCAGCTCGCCTCGACGACTTTGCTGAGACGCTGAAGTCGGCAGGAATCAGCCAGATGGGGGCCGCGCTGAACCTCGGGTCGATGCTTCTCATGGCAGAAGATGAGACGGCATTTCCTCCACTCTAAAGTGCGAGCGCTGCGCAAGCTGTGGAAGCTCAGTGGATGGAGCCAGGAACCAAAGGGCTCGACCGTAGGCAGCCTGCACGACCGGGCCACAGCCTTCCTCGATGAGGTTCTCCGCGATACAGCGACTTGGTCGCGTCCCATGAACGACAGGCTCGACGCCCAAGGCGCGCTCTGGACCCTGGCCACTCTGGACGAGAAGCCTTCAGCGTGGGCTGAGGAGCACTGGGCCAAGTTCCGCGAGTTCCAAGACGGCGCGCTGCCAGATGACGACACCGAAGAAGACTCGACTCTCCCAAGCGCCGTCACCGACCCGCCTCTCGAGACAGCCGCTGTTGACCACATCGCCGCAGCAGCCAAGGACCTCAACGTCGATCGCACGTTCCTCGACCGAATCACCACCCTCCTGGACGACAAAGGCCAGGTTGTGCTCTATGGGCCTCCCGGAACAGGCAAGACGTACCTCGCTAGGCGCTTGGCGCGTGCGCTCACCGAAGAGGACCAAAGCCGCTACAGGGTGGTGCAGTTCCACCCAGCGACCACCTACGAGGACTTTTCGAGGGGCTTCGCCCGAGACTGGTGGACGGCGAGGTGCACTACGAACTACAGGACGGGCCGTTGGCAGCCATGGCTGACCTCGCCAGGAAGGACGAACATCATCGGTACGTCATGGTGATCGATGAGCTGAACCGGGCGAACCTTCCGAAGGTCTTCGGCGAACTGCTCTATCTACTGGAGTACCGCGAAGACCGAATCGCCACCCTCTACCGACCCACCAAGCTCTTCGAGCTTCCTAGCAACCTGTACTTCATCGCAACGATGAACACGGCAGATCGATCCGTGGCCCTCGTGGACGCCGCGCTGCGCAGACGCTTTCACTTCATCCCCTTCTTCCCACATGTGGGGGAGATGCGGGGACTGCTACGACGTTGGCTGCAGTCGCACAACAGGGACACGGCGGTTGCCGATCTGCTGGATGCGGTCAACAAAGAACTTAAGACCGAGGTGGGAGATCATCTCCTCATCGGTCCCAGTCACTTCATGAAGGAGGACCTCTCCGAGCAGGCGCTCGCACAGATATGGGACTTCAACATCTTCCCCACGCTGGAGGAACTCTTGTGGGGGCGCACTGACGCGTTGGCCAAGTGGCGATGGCCCGCGGTACGACGCCGTTTCGCAGGAGCCTTGAAACTGCCGAACCCGCCGGGTGAGGCGGGTGCAGTGGTTCCGGGCGACGAAGGTCACGAAGACACGGCGAGCCCGTCCGAGAGCTCTTGAAGTGGTGGACACCAGTGCCCAGGTGCGTCGGGTCATCGAGTACGCCCAAGTCGAGGTAGACATCTCCGAGGATCAGGCGCGCCTACTTCAGACCGCAGCTGGCGATCGTCTGACCGTCACTCCTAACAACGTTGGCTACCAAATCAAGGCCACCTCTTATGTCGGCACAATCAGCGTGCCCGGATTCGTCCTTCACATCGATCCCAAGGTGCCGGTGTGGAACCTTCTGTACCTGCTGACATGGAGCACCCACCGCTTGCAGGTCAATCCACAGGACGTTGCCCGCGCCGGCGGAGACCTGACGACCGCATTGACCGTCCTCTACACACAGATGCTCGAACGCGTCCTCGTTCTAGGGGTCGACCGGGCATACGTCGAGGAAACGGACCGGCTCGTGTCTCTTCGAGGCCGGATCGACTGGCCAACCCAGTCACGGTCTGCGGGGCTACCCACTCCTCTGGCTTGCCGGTACGACGACTGGTCAGTCGACACCCCACCCAACCGCTTGGTGAAGGCCGCCTCACAGGTGCTGCTCCGGCAACCTTCCGTCCCGTTCGCTACTGCGCACGCACTGAAACGGCTAGTGGCACTTCTCAACGAGGCTGGTCCCTTGCGATCTTCCGACCTGATCAACGACCTCCACCTCACGCGATTGAACGCCCACTACGACGAGGTCACCCGGCTGGCGCGGGCAATCCTGACCTTCGCAGGGCTCGCGCATGGGCCGGGGCTTACACCCTCACCTGCGTTTCTCATCAACATGAACGACGTGTTCGAGGACTTCGTTCACGCCAGCCTCAGCCACGTCCTGCAGGGGAAGGTCGAGGTTTCGCGACATAGGGTAGTTCCGCTCGGAAGCAAGCATGAGGTTCCAGGGGAACCTGACCTGATCCTTACCGACCCCTCCGGTCGCGACGCGCTTGTAGCAGACGCGAAGTACAAGCTCACACGAGACGGCCGTGGCCGCAGCAGCGACTACTACCAACTGCATGCGTACTGCACGTCACTCCACCTCGCCCGTGGAGTCCTCATCTACTGCGACGCCGACGGCGACCTACCGCCACGCGCCGTCGAGGTCCGCAACCAGCGCGACCTTCTGGAGACCTTCCGACTGAGCCTCTCTGGCGACCCCGAGAACATCGCCAGCGAGGTGCGGCGACTGGCGAATTTCCTTGTGCCTACGAGGGCCGCGACGAGTTACCCAGCCTCATCCTTGCGCGTCGGATGACCCGTGCTTTACAGCTACGCGCTACGTCCTTCCGCAACTTTCCGGGCGCAATGTGGTCGCCTTGATCAGCACACAGCTGCCAACATCTGGCGCGTGCATCATCCTCTCGAGCAATCAGGTCACCCAACTAGCGCCCGACACCGCATAGGCGACTCAGCTGGCCAAGAGCTGCTGCACGCCCACGGCGTTAATCGCCGCTGTCATGCGCTCTGTTCGAGACCATGCGCTCGCCGCACAACACCTGGGTTAACGCCGATAGTGGGCAGTGTCAAAGTGTGTCATGAGTCGCTCGGGCTCCCGCCCGTTGGTGACCCATGGCAGTTCTGCCATCGACCCTGACGCGAAGATTCATCCAGGGTGGGTGGGTCTTCGCTGAGCGGCGCTTCAGGACGCGTTGAGGGTGACTCGGTAGCCCATGGCCTCCAGTTGGTGGATGGCACGCTTCTTCGCGCGGTCGGGATGGAGGCGGGTGAAGAAGTCGGCGCCCGGGTCGTCGTAGAGGGTGCCGGTGGTGCCCAGGTGCCAGATCGCGGTCAGCATGGAGCGTTGGATCGCGACGTTGGCCTTCTTCGGTCCACGTCGCGATGCGATGCGCCGGTACCGGGCGCCGAGGTAGGTGCTCGGGTTCTGCGAGCAGGCCATGGCTGCTGCCCCCAAGGCGCCTTGTAGGTAGGGGTTGCCGGGTCTGGTCTTGCTGGACTTCACCTTTCCGGCCGACTCGTTGCTGCCTGGTGTCGTCCCGGCCCAGGACGCGAGGTGCTTCGCGGTGGCGAACCGGGACATGTCCGCGCCGGTCTCGGCGACGATCACGTCCGCGGTGAGTGTGCTGATGCCAGGGATCGTGCAGATCAGGTCGTGGAAGCCCTGAAACGGCTCGATCACCACCTCGATCCGCTGCGTGAGCTGGTTGATGGCGGCGGTGTGCTGGTCGATGAGGTCCAGGTGCACCCGGGCAAGGAACGCGTGGTGTTCGGTGAACCGGCCGGTCAGCGCCTCGGTCAGCTCGGGGATCTTCGACCGGAGTCGGCGCTTGGCCAGGTCAGCCAGTCCTGCGGGATCCCGGTCGCCGTTGATGAGCGCTTCGAGCATTGCCCGCCCGGACACGCCCATGATGTCGGAGGCGACCGAGGACAGTTTGAGCCCGGCGTCCTCGAGCAGCTTCTCCAGCCGCTGGACCTCACGCCCGCGCTCGCGGGTGATCGCGGTCCGTGAGCGGGTCAGATCCCGCAGCTGCCGGATCGGTTCGGGTGGCACGAACGACCCGCGGACCAGGCCATGGGCGCCGAGCTGGGCCAGCCACGTCGCGTCCGCGACGTCGCTCTTGCGGCCCGGCAGGGTCTTGACGTGGCGGGCGTTGACCAGCATCACCTCCACGCCGGGCAGGTCTTCGAGGAGGTAGTAGAACGGCTTCCAGTAGTCGCCGGTCGCCTCCATCACCACACACGTCACCTGCTCGGCGGCCAGGTGGTCGCGCAGAGCGAGGATCTGGTTGGCCATCGACGACCAGGTCGTGACGGTCTCGACGGTCTTGCGCCGACCCGCACCAGCATGTCGGACGCACACCTTGGCGTCCTTCTTCGAGATGTCCATCCCGGCACACCGGGCGTGGATCACTTCCATCGCCTACCTCCTCACGACTCGAACGAGGACGTCCGTCGCGGGGAGGGCAGGGAGATTCAAAAGTCTGACGCTCGGGCTCGCTGGCACCAATCCACGGTTCCCGTGGAAGCCCTCCACCACCATGCTGACCTACAGGCTCACAGGCACCACAGAGGATCCGGGGTCGACCACGACGAACCCGCTCAGCATCACCCCGGACCACCGCGTGCCGCAACCAGCAAACGACGCCGAATCTTCGCCCCACCATGGTGCGCCTCGAAGACGACGCAGGGTTGCTGACCTGCGATTTGTCTAGAGCCGGTGACAGGAGTCGAACCCGCGACATCCTCATTACAAGTGAGGCGCTCTACCAACTGAGCTACACCGGCAGCCGGCACGGCGACAGCCGCCGTACGACGGGGCTCATCGTAGTCAGCGCCAGCGACGGTCAGCTGCCCGACTCAGACGCCGTACCCGCCGTCAACGTCCAGCTTCTGGCCGCTGATGAAGCCGGCGCGGTCCGACGCCAGGAAGCAGACCGCCTCAGCCACGTCGGCAGCGGAGCCGAAGCGGCCCAGCGGGATGTTGCGCCGAGTGACGTCGAGGGCTCGTTCGTCGAGCTCGCCGGAGTCGATCAGTCGCTGCGCCATCCCGTCGGTGAGCATGCCCGGGCCGACGCAGTTGGCGCGCACGCCGTAGCGACCCTCCTCGGCAGCGAGGGCCCGCACCATCGCCTCGACCGCCGCCTTGGGCGCCGACGACAGCACGTCGCGCACCGGGAAGCGCGTTGTCGCTGCGGTGGTGACCGCGACGACGGATCCCTGGCTGCGGCGCAGCGCCGGCAGCGCCGGCTGGACGACTGCATGGAACCCCGCCGCATCGGTCTCGAGCTGGTCGGCCATACGGACCGGTTCGACCTGGGAGAGGTGGCGCATCGGCACGTGCGGGCCCGCGGCGTAGACCAGGGTGTGCAGCCCACCCAGGGCGCCCTCGGCCTCGGCGACCACGCGGGCGCAGTCCTCAGGCTCACGGAGGTCGAGCTGCCAAGACGGGCTCCCGTCAGGGGGCCGCGACCGGTACGTCGACCCGACGCGGCAACCACGTGCCCGCAGCAGGTCAGCGACGGCGGAGCCCAGTGCGCCGCTGGCCCCCACCACAAGAGCTCCGCCCGGCCGGCCGGACCAGCCGCCGGCCTCATCGGGCTTCGTGTCGTCCATCATGAGGGCGACCCTAGGGGCCCGAGCACGCTCAGATGCCGCGTGACCCGGCTCACCTCCCCCGGGGGGTCGCTGCCGCGGCGAGGCAGCGACTGGGCGTAGGGTCGGGCCTGCCGCGAGACGCGGCACCGGCGAGTCGCGGCTCGCCGCCACGATCGACACGAATGTGCGACAGAGACGAGGAGTCCCCACATGGCAGAGACCTGGAGCGGCGAGTTCTACTGCGTCAAGTGCAAGGAGAAGCGCCAGGCCGAAGGCGAGGTCAAGGTGAACGAGAAGGGCACCCGGATGGCCAAGGCCGTCTGCCCGACCTGCGGCACCAACCTCAACCGGATCCTCGGCAAGGCCTGATCCAGGCCTGACCGGGGGCACCCGAGCGCGCGGGGCAGGGACCGAGTCGGTCCCCGCCCCGCTCCGTTTTTCGTCCACGTGTGGACCAAGGAACCCCCCGCCGTTCGAGAACGCCCAGGCTTACCGGGTGCGCCCGCTCCTTCTTCCCGGCAGCCACCTCCTGCGTCGCGACGCCCGCACGCTCCAGGTCGGCCTCGACCCCGACTCCCGGGTGCTGCTGCCCGATGCTCCCGCCCACCGACGGCTGCTCTCCGAGCGCCCCGGCACCACGACCCTCGCGGCACTCTCGCCGCTGCTGCTCGACGACGACGCCGCGCTGCGGGCAGCGCTGCCCCCTGCCGCCACCTCCGACCCCGAGTCGGTGTGGCGGCGCCACTCGCTGGCCTCGGCCGCCCGTGAAGGACGCCCGCTGGTCCACCACGGCGTCCTCGTTCTCGTCCAGGGGTACGGCGGTTCCTTCGGCGAGCACCTCGCCGACGACTTCCGCACGCTGCTGCGCCGCAGCTCGCTGCCGGCGCAGACCAGGCGGCCCCCGGGCCCGCAGAGGCAGACCTCGGAGGAGGTCCACGTCGTCGTAGGAGTCGGCGAGCCACCCCGCGAGCTGCTCGACGACCGCGTGAGCTCGGACACCCCCCACCTGGTGGTCCGCTACGTCGAGGGTCGAGTCGTGGTCGGCCCCTTCGTCGTCTCCGGGCACACCGCCTGCCTGCGCTGCCTCGACCTTCACCGCACCGAACGGGACCCGGCCTGGCCCCTGCTCATGGAGCAGTACACCCGCCTGACACGGCAGGACCGACCCGACGGGGTGCCCGAACCGGTGGACGCAGCGCTCGTGGCCGTGGCGTCCGGGTGGGCGGTCCGCGACGTGTCCGCCTACCTGGCCGGCGCACGACCGCTGACCTGGTCGCGGACGATGACGATGACCCCCGACCTCGCCGATATCGAGCTGCAGGACTGGCCGGCGCGTCCGGACTGCGGGTGCGAGGCTCCCTGAACCTTGTTCAGCAGGGCAGAATGGCCGACATGGCCGACCTGCCGCGCAACGCGGTCACGCGCACGGCCCGGCTCGCCTCCCTGCCCCTCGGGTACGCCGGGCGCCAGGCCGTCGGCATCGGCAAGCGCCTCGGCGGCGCGCCCGCCGAGGCGGTGATGAGCGAGATGCAGGCCCGCACCGCAGCGCAGCTGTTCAAGACCTTGGGAGAGCTCAAGGGCGGAGCGATGAAGTTCGGCCAGGCCCTGTCGATCTTCGAAGGTGCACTGCCCGAGGAGATGGCTGCCCCGTATCGCGAGCACCTCACCCGGCTCCAGGACGCCGCCCCGCCGATGAGTGCGGCCGTCGTGCACCAGCAGCTGGTCAAGCAGTTCGGCGCCGGTTGGAAGCGTGACATCGTCGAGTTCGACGACGTCCCCGCCGCCTCCGCCTCGATCGGACAGGTCCATCGGGGCCGGTGGCGCGACGGCACCGAAGTCGCGGTCAAGGTGCAGTACCCGGGCGCCGAGCAGGCCCTGTTGGCCGACCTGAAGCAGATCACCCGGCTGGCGAAGACCTTCGGGGGGCTGGTGCCCGGCATCGACGCCAGGCTCCTCGCCGAAGAGCTCAGGGACCGCGTCGCCGAAGAGCTGGACTACGGCCTCGAGGCGGAGGCACAGCAGCTCTTCGCCGAGGAGTTCGCCGACGACGAGCGGTACGCCGTCCCGCGGGTGCTCGAGTCCGGTCGCCAGGCGATCGTCACCGAGTGGATGCCGGGCAGCGGGTCGCTGGCCACCGTGATCGACAAGGGCACCCAGGAGGAGCGCGACTACTGGGGGCTGCTCTACGCGCGCTTCATGTTCGAAGGGCCCGCGCGGACCGGGATGCTCCATGCCGACCCCCACCCCGGAAACTTCCGGCTCATCCCCGGCGACGAGGGCCGGCCCGGGCGCCTCGGCGTCCTCGACTACGGAGCCGTCGCGCGGCTGCCCGAGGGCCAGATGCCTGCCAGCCTGGGAAGGCTCGGGAAGATCTCGCTCCTTGAGGACTACAACCAGGTCGTCGGGCACCTGCGCGAGGACGGCTTCATCAAGCAGAACATCCGCGTGCGGCCGGAGGACCTCAAGGCCTATCTGGGCCCCTTCATGGAACCCGCCCGCCCCGAGGTGTTCCGCTTCTCCCGCCAGTTCCTGCGCTCTCAGATGCAGCGGGTGCAGGACCCCCGGGCACCCGAGGTCCAGGTGGCATTCCGGCTCACCTTGCCCCCGGAGTACCTGCTCATCCACCGCACCCTCGTCGGAGGCGTCGGGGTGCTGTGTCAGCTCGAGGCCGAGGTGCCCTTCCGCGGCATCCTCGAGGAGTTCATGCCAGGGTTCGACGAACCGCTCTGACAGTCCCGTGCGGTGGTCGGTGCGGCGCTCACCAGTGCTGGGGGTCGAGCTTGCCCTCCATGGCGCGCACGTGGGTGCGGGTGCAGTCCTCGCACAACCGCAGCGCCCGGCCGCCCTCCAGCGAGAGCGACCAGGTCAGCGGCGGAGTCACTCCGTCGTGCTCCTTGCCGCAGCTGTCACAGGTCAAGCTCACCTCACTCAGCGTACGCCGAGTTCGCTCGCGACAACGGCCGACACCTCCCGAGCGGTGCTCGGGAGGTGTCGGCGGTCTCGGGACCCGGCTCCGACCGGACGCCGGTCACAGGGACCGGTCGACGGCGAGGCGGGCACGCTCGTTGGCGCGCTCGGCACGCCGTGACAGACGGTGGGCCAGCACGGCCCGGCGTCCGCGCCGGTACCGGTCAGCGTCGAGAAGCCGCTCAGCCAGCTGCGCGCGGTGCAGCTCGGTGTAGGTGTGCTCCATGACCCCTCCTTCCAGTCGTCGTGGTGATGTGGGTCGGTGTTGACCCGGGACGGTCGGCTCACGCGGCCACCTCGTTCTTGCGCGGGCGCCCCCGAGGCCGCTTGCGCGCGACGACCGTTCCCTGGATCACGAGCTGTCCGCCCCAGACGCCCCACGGCTCCTGCCGTTCGAGGGCGCCGGCCAGGCATGCGGCCTGGAGTGGGCAGCGGGTGCACAGCGACTTGGCCGCCTCGACGTCGCTCGGCGACTCGGCGAACCACAGCTCGGGGTCCTCGGCTCGGCACGGCAGCGCTGCCTCCTGTGCCGATCGAGGGCGTTCGAGGAGTGCGGCACTCATGTCGGTTCCTCTTCTCACTGGTTGCCTTGATGGATGTGTGCGGTGGGGACGCGCGACCAAACAGAAAGGCCGCGGATCCCGGGGTTCGGGTTCCGCGGCCTGGAGGATGCCGATCGAGGGGGTGCTAGATCGGCGGACTCCAGGCAGGGGTCCCCGGGGTGGCGACGCGCGCGTCCGCAGCGCTGGCGAGCCGGCCGAAGGCGTTCGCGCCGATGCCGGGGCGCACGTCACCACTGATGAACGGGAGCGCGTTCCACGAGATGCAGGCAGAACGAGAGGCAGGCGTGGCGACACGACGCTTCGGGCTCGGCATGCGGTGGATACTGATCACGGGGAACACCTCCTCACCAGGAACAAGGGACAGACACGGCCATGGGACAGCTGCCCACGTCGATCGACCACGATAGTGGGGTCGCGGCCGAGGGTGCAACGCATTTATTCGGCCGGGTCGTGACCGGGTCCATTGGTTTGGACCAGCGCCAGCACGTCGTCGGCGTACTTGTCCCGTTTGGAGGCCCCGATCCCGTTGATGCTGAGCAGCTGCCGCTCCGAGGACGGCCGGACCTCGGCGATGGCCTGAAGCGTCATGTCGGTGAAGACGACGTAGGCCGGGACGCCTTCCTCGGCGGCTCGGGTGCGGCGCCACTCGCGCAACCGCTCGAACAGCGCCTCGTCGTAGGACGACGGACAGCCGAGGCATCGACCGAGGCGGCGGGCCGCGACATCGAACAGCCGTGCCCCGCAGACCCGGCACTCCGCGGAGCCCGACTTCCGCTTCTTATCACGGCGACTAGAAGGTGGTGCCGGCGCCTCCGACGGAGCAGAAGGGACGTGGTCGAAGAACCTCGAGAGCTTGCGGTTGCCGCGGCCCCCGGGAGTCCGGGCACGCGCCCAGGAGACGGTGAGCACGGAGCGCGCGCGGGTCACTCCGACGTAGCAGAGCCTGCGCTCCTCCTCGACCGCCGTGGGTGAGTCCATCGCGTGGCTGATCGGCAGCGCGCCCTCGTGGGCGCCGCACAGGAAGACCACCTCCCACTCCAGTCCCTTGGCCGCGTGGAGCGTGGCGATGGTGACGCCCTCGGCGGCCGGTGCGTGCTGCTCGGCGGCACGACGGTCGAGGTCGTCGACCAGACCCCGCACCGTTGCCTCGGGCTCGTCGCCGGCATAGGTGCGAGCGAGCCCGACCAGCGCCTGCAGCGACTCCCAACGGTCACGTTGGTTGCCGCGCCCGGCCGGCGCCTCGGGCGTCCACCCCGTCCCGGCGAGCACCGCGGCGACGTGGTCGACCAGGGCTTCAGCGGCGACCGCCGCCCCTTCGTCGGCCGTGGCGCTCCCGCGAAGGAGGGCGATGGCCTGCCGGACCTCGGGGCGCTGGAAGAAGCGCTGCCCCCCACGCACCATGTACGGCACGGCCTCGCCCGCGAGCGCATCCTCGAACGCCTCCGTCTGGGCGTTGATGCGCACCAGCACGGCGATCTCTCGGGCCGGCGTGCCCGCGTCGATCAGCGCGCGGATCCGGCCGGCGACGAACGCCGCCTCGCTCACCTCGTCGGGCTGCTCGACGAAGGTGGCCTCCGGACCGCCCTCCCGCACCGCCCGCAGCTGCACGGCGTGCGACCCCGCCCCCCGAGCCCCGATCACGGCGTTGGCCGCCGCCACCACCTGGGGCGTCGAACGGTAGTTGCGGACCAGCTCGACGGACGTGGTGTCGGGATGACGATGGGGGAACTCCAGGAGGTGGCGAGAGCTGGCGCCCGCGAACGAGTAGATGGTCTGCGACGGGTCACCGACCACGCACACGTCATGGCGACCCCCCAGCCAGAGGTCGAGCAGCGCAGCCTGGATCGGGCTGACGTCCTGGAACTCGTCGACCACGAAGTGGTGGTACTGCCGACGTACCTCTGCGGCCACCCGCTCGTCCTCGCTGATCACGGCCGCGGCGCAGAGCAGGACGTCCTCCATGTCCATCCGCCCGGCAGCACGTTTCACCTCCTCGTAGGCGGCGAAGGCGCGGGCGACCTCCGAGGGCGGCACCCCCACCTCGCGGCCGCGAGCCCCCGCCACCCGCTCGTAGTCCTCGGGCCGGACGTTGCTCACCTTGCTCCACTCGATCTCGCCCGCGAGGTCACGCAACGTCGCCGGAGAGGTGTCGAGCCGGTTGCGTCGAGCAGCCTGACCGACCATGCCGAGCTTCGACTCGACGAGCTCGGGCAACCCGCCGCCATAGACCTTGGGCCAGAAGTAGCGCGCCTGTCGCAGCGCGGCGGAGTGGAAGGTGCGGGCCTGCACCCCACCGGCCCCCAGCGCGCGCAGCCGGGTGCGCATCTCGCCGGCCGCACGCGTAGTGAAGGTGACCGCGAGCACGCGGTGGGGGTCGTAGACCCCGGTGGCCACCCCGTAGGCGATGCGATGGGTGATCGCTCGGGTCTTGCCGGTGCCCGCCCCCGCCAGCACGCGCACCGGCCCGCGCAGCGCCAGCGCGACCTCGCGCTGCTCCGGGTCCAGCGCCTCGAGCAGGGAGTCGGCGTCAGGAGCGACGTGAGATGTGGCACGCATGAGGTCGGGGCTCACCGGGAAGAACCAAGCAGGGAGGCGGGTTCGCCCACGTGAAGGCCTTGCATTACGAGCACGGCACGACCCTACGTCCCCGGAAGGACAGTTCATGGCGAGCGTCACGATGTACTCCACACCCTGGTGCGGGTACTGCATCCGGCTCAAGGGGCAGCTCGACCGTGCCGGTGTCGAGATCGACGTGGTGGACATCGACCGGGACCCCGCTGCGGCCCAGCTCGTCCAGGGCATCAACAAGGGCAACCGCACCGTGCCGACGCTGGTCTACTCCGACGGCAGCGCCCAGACCAACCCGCCGCTCAAGGCGGTGCTCAGCAAGCTCGACGAGCTGAAGCAGTCCGCCTGAGCCAACGTCCGGTCGTCTCACCAGCTCCCGGGCAGCGTCCCGCCGTACCAGGCCCGCAGCAGTGACCCGCTGATCGAGAGCTCCCCCGGGGTCACCAGCTCACCGGACTCCGCCCCGGAGGCGATGTCGTCGCGGCTGAACCAGCGGGCGTCCTCGAGCTCGTCGTGGTCGACTAGGATCCCCGTCGACGCTGCCCGCCCGAAGAAGCCCACCATGAGGCTCGACGGGAACGGCCACGGCTGGTTGCCGAAGTAGGTCACCTCGGCCACCTCGACCCCGGCCTCCTCCATCACCTCACGACGCACCGCGTCCTCCAGGCTCTCTCCCGGGTCGACGAACCCCGCCAGGGTGGACCATCGCCCCGCCGGCCACGACGGCTGCCGTCCCAGCAGAGCCCGCTCGTGGTCGTCGACGACGAGCATGATCACCGCGGGGTCGGTGCGAGGGAAGTGGTCACGCCCGCACCCCGCGCAGTGAGCGACGTAGCCACCGTGGCGGCGCTCGAGACGGGCGCCGCAACGGCCACAGTGCCGATGGGTCCGGTGCCACTCCTGCAACGCCTGGGCCTGAACCAACAGGCTCTGGTCCCGCTTGCCGAGCCGCGCCCCCACGGTCCGGAGCATCCCCCACTCCGGCGGCGCGCGGAAGTCATGCGGCAGCAGGGCGAAGTGGACCACGTCGTCGTGCACCCCCAGCAGCACGCGATCGCCCTCACCGGCGAGTGCCTCCGCTTCCGCGGGCGAGACCCAGCTCACCTCGTGGCCGTCGCCGGTGACCGGGAACCGGCCACCGGCCAGCACCACGACCCTGGCCGTCGACTGCTGCCACTGCTCGTCCAACCAGTCGGCGTCGGCTCGACGGTGACCCAGCCGTTCGTGGCTGCGCTGCGACAACGCGATCTCGACCCCGTCTCCGGCGGTGGGCAGGTCGACCATGCTCGTGACCCTAACCGGGGACCGGAGTGCCGGCCGGTGCCCACGTAGGCTGCGGCCCCATGAGCACCCACATCGGAGCCTCCCCGGGGCAGATCGCGCCCCATGTCCTCATGCCGGGAGACCCGCTGCGCGCCAAGTGGATCGCCGAGAACTTCCTGGACGATGCCGAGCGCTACAGCGAGGTCCGCGGGATGTACGGCTACACCGGCACCTGGCGGGGACAGCCCGTCTCGGTGCAGGGCTCCGGCATGGGCATGCCGTCGATCTCGATCTACACCCACGAGCTCTTCACCGAGTACGACGTCCAGGCCGTCACCCGCGTGGGTTCCTGCGGCGCCCTCACCACCGACCTCGCGCTGCGGGACATGGTCATCGCCTCCGGCGCCTGCACCGACTCCTCGATGAACCGCATCACGTTCGAGGGTCTCGACTACGCCGCCGTGCCGGACTTCGAGCTGATGCGCAAAGCCTGGGACGCCGCACAGGACCAGCCGGTGACCACCCAGGTCGGGCTGATCATGAGTGCCGACTCGTTCTACGCCTCGCGCCCCGAGCTCACCCAGCGGATGGTGGAGTACGGCCTGCTCGCGGTCGAGATGGAGGCCAACGCCCTCTACACGTTGGCCGCTCGGCACCGGCGCCGGGCGCTGGCGATCTGCACGGTCTCGGACCACATCGTCACCGGCGAGCAGACCACCGCGGCCGAGCGCCAGGAGACCTTCGGGCACATGGTCGAGGTCGCCCTCGCCGCGATGCTGGGCTGACCGGCCGTACGGGGTCGGGAGCCGCGCCCCTCACGGCTGCCGCCCGCGCAGCAACCTCTCGAGGTCCTCACGCCCGGGCAGGTCGTCGATGACCTCGAGGTCGCCGTCGCGCACGTAGCAGAAGCCCGCCCGGACCCGGTCCGGCGAAACCCCGTGGAGCTCGGACCACGCCAGCCGGTAGATCGCCAGCTGGACCGGGTCGGCGTCGTGGCGTCGGTTGGTCTTCCAGTCGACCAGCAGCCATCCGCCGTCGTCCTCGGGGAAGGCGGCGTCGATGCGGCCGCGGACCACCTGCCCCCCGATCACGACGGCGAACGGCGCCTCCACCACCACCCCCTTGCGGTCGGCCAGCGGGCCGGCACGGAAGACCTCGATCAGGTGGGCCAGCTCCTCGTCGTCGTCGATGCCGAGGTCGCCACGACCGTCGAGGTCGTCGGGCTCGAGCAGGTGGTCCTGGCGCGTGGCGTCGTACCAGGACTCGACCCAGGCGTGGAACCGCGTGCCGAAGCGGGCCGCCGACGAGGGGCGTTGAGGCATCGGCCGCACCAGCCTGTCCGCGAACCGTGCCGGGTCGTCGCGCAGCGCACTCATCGCGGTGGCGGACAGCGTCATCGGCAGCGGCACCTCCACATGCTCCGAGACTCGGCTCCGCGCCTCGGCCAGCAGGCGGTCGGCCTCGTCGTCCCAGGTCGCGAGCAGTCGCTCCTCCTCCGGCGACAGCGCCCCGACGTCGTCGGACCCCGGGTGCCGAGCCCCGAGCTGCGCCACGACCTCGGCGGCCAGTCGACGCCGTCGCTCCGCCTCAGCGGTGCGCTCGGTGACCGGCCAGGGTACGCCGGCACCGGCCACCTCGGTGCCCGGGTTGGCGGTGCCCTTGTCCGGCATCGCCGGCCACGTCCCCGGCTGAGGCGCCTCGCCCGCATCGGCGAGCCGTTCGACCAGCTCACGGGCGACCACGTGGAATCCCGAGGGACCCAGGGGCCGCTTCTGGGTACGCCCCCAGACGTAGGAGGTCACGGTGAGCCGATGCCGCGGCCGGGTGAAGGCGACGTAGCCCAGCCGCAGCTCCTCGGTGGCCTGGTGGTCCCTGCCCTCCTGCTTGTACGCCGCGAGGTCGTCCTTGGTCCAGCCGCGCAGCTCGGGCAGGTCGCGGGCATCCCCCCGCAGCGGACCGGGGATCGCCCCCGCAGTCGTGATCCACGAGGGGCGACCGCTGCGGTTGGGGAACTTGCCGTCGGCCACTCCGACGACGAGGACCTCGTCCCACTCCAGCCCCTTCGCCCGGTGCACGGTGAGCAGCTTGACGGTGTCCGCGGCGGTGGGGGTGACCACCTCCATCCCGCCGGCCTCCTCCTCCTCGGCGTCGAGGTAGCTCAGCAGGGCGGACAGGGAGACGTCTCCGTCGACAGCGCGGAAGTCGGCGACTGCCCGGACGAAGAGGTCGAGGTTGTCCCGTCGGGCGGCGGCAGCCGAGCTCACCGACGAGGCGAGCTCCACGTCGAGCCCGGAGACGTCGATGATCCGCCTCACCAGGTCGAGAAGCGGCTCGTCGATGTGCTGGCGCAGCCGCCGCAGCTCGGCGGACAGCAGCGCGAACCGCTCTCGCGCCTGCGGCGAGTAGGAGGCCTCACCTGGGTCGTCGAGGGCGTCTGACAGCGAGGGGACCTCGGTCGGGTCGGCACCTGCGACCGCCTCACTGAGCGCCTCGCCCACCGCCAGCGAGGCCTCGACCCGCCCGGTTGCCCCGCCACCGGCGAGCGTCGCGGCCCGCTCGCCGAGGAGCTTGAGGTCGCGCACCCCGATGGCCCACCGAGGTCCGCTCAGCAGCGACAGCAGCTCGGCGTTGGCGGTCAGGTCTTGCAGCAGGGTCAAGGTGGCGACCACTCCGGCCACCTCCGGCAGCGCCAGCAGCCCCTTGAGACCAACGATCTCGACCGGCACCTCGGCTCGGCTCAGCACCTCGTAGACGTCGGCGGCGTGGCTGTTGTCGCGGGCCAGCACCGCGATCTCCCGCCACGACCCGACGCGGTCGTGGGCCCGGCCGACCTCCGCGGCGAGCCAGGACAGCTCGTCGTCGTAGGTCTCGAAGAGCTCCGCGGCCACGCGACCCGCTCCGGCCTCGGGAGCCGGCGCCAGGGGCTTGAGCCCGGGACGTGCTTGGTAGAGCGGCTTCGCCAGCGCGTTGGCCACCTCCAGGATGCGTTCGTCGGAGCGCCGGTTGGTGGGCAGGGAGTACTCCAGCGGCTCGGACCCGGGGACGGGCGGGAAGCTGTCGGGGAAGCGGAGGATGTTGGAGACCGAGGCTCCGCGCCACCCATAGATCGCTTGGTTGGGGTCGCCGACCGCCATCACCGGATGGCCCAGGCCCCGGTCGACGTCGGGGCCGGAGAACAACGCCGAGAGCATGAGCGCCTGGGCCACCGAGGTGTCCTGGTACTCGTCGAGGAGCACCACGGCGAACCTGTCGCGCTCGGTGCGGCCCACCTCCGGTCGGGTGCGGGCCAGGGCGGTGCCGAGGGAGATCTGGTCGGAGAACTCGATCAGCCCCAGCGCCCGCTTCAGGGCGCGGTACTCCTCCACCAGGTGGAGGAGCTCCTCTCGTCCGGCGACGACGTCGAGGGCCTTCTCGAGCTCGCCGCACCAGGTCTTCGTCCTCGGGAGGCAACGCGCCTGCTCCAGCGTCCGCTCGATCTCCGGACGGATCACGTGATGGAGGTCGCGCACGTCGGAAGGGGTCGCGAGGTGCTCGGCCAGGGCCGAGTCCAGCGCCAGCATCGCGTTGATGACGGTGGGCGGATGGTCGCTGAGCTTCACCACCGGCCGGCTGTGACGCGACACCACGCGGGCGCCGAGCTGGTGCCGGGCGGCGTCGGTGATCACCCTGCTGTCCGGCTCGTGACCGATCAGCAGACCGTGGTCGCTGAGCAGCGAGGCGGCGTAGGAGTGGTACGTCGCCACGGTGGGCTCGAGCAGCTCCTCACCCTCCTCGTCGTCGAGCAGCCCGGCTCGCGTCAGCGCAGAGCGGATCCGGGCGTCGAGCTCGGCAGCGGCCTTGGTCGTGAACGTCAACCCCAGCACCTGCTCGGGACGCACCTGCCCGGTGGCGACGAGGAAGACCACCCGCGCCGCCATCAGCGTGGTCTTGCCGGCGCCCGCGCCGGCGATGACGACGCTGGGCTCCAGCGGCGCGGTCACGGCCGCGAACTGCTCGGCGCTGACCGGGTAGGACGCTCCCATCACCCGCTGGAGGTCGAGGGGATCCCGGATCGTGGCGGTCATGACAGCACCGGCCTGTGGGTGAGGGCCGGACACAGGGCGGTGAACGCGCAGGTGCGGCAACGCCCGGGATCAGGCACCGCCGGGAAGTCCTCGCGTCGGACCCGCTCGACCGCTCGGGCCAGCTGGTGCCGGATCGGGACGTCCTCCTCGGACGGCAGGGCCGTCTGGGGCTGCACCTTGGGTCCGTCGTCACCGTCGAACCGCAGCTGCACCAGCTCGGCCCCTCCCGGGCGGAGCCTGCCCGAAGGCGCCCCGTCGATGTCGTCGACCGCCCCCGCCGAGACGGCGAGCTGGTAGAGGCCGAGCTGGGGGAGGTCGTCGAGCCGACCGGTCGCGGGGTACTTGGTGGTCTTGAAGTCGACCACGACGACTCGGCCGTCCTCGTCGAGCTCGAGCCGGTCGGCGTAGCCGTGGAGTCGGACCTGGTGGCCCTCGACCTCGACCACGGCGCTCAGCCTGCGCTCCACGTCGAGCACCACCCGGGCGCCGGGGCGCCTGCTCCAGCGAAGGAAGCGCGTCAGCGCAGCACGCACGGCCTCCCGCTCACGCTCACCCGACCACGGTGCTCGGAAGGCGATCTGGGGCCACACCTGATCGACGTGTGCCATCAGCTCCTCGACGGTGACGTCGGCGGGGATCTCACCGTTGCCGACGCGCTCGACCAGGGCGTGGACCACCTGGCCGAAGCCCTGGGACTGGTTCGCCCGGTCGCGTCCACCGGCCTCCCGCTCCAGGAACCAGCGAGCCGGGCACTCCAGCAGCCCCTGCAGCGAGCTCGCACTCATCGTCACCGGCTCGTGCTCGGGCCGGACCGGTGCACTGGCGTGGGTCGGCAGGTGCACGCCCCACCAGGTCGCGGGGTCGGCCCATGCGGCGACCTGGGCGCCGGCCACACGCACCTGCGCCAGACGCGCCAGCCGCCTCACCGCGGCGGCTCGCAAGGCCGGCGAGCTGGCGTCGTCCGCGGCGGTCCGACGGAGGTCGGCGACCAGCCCCGGCAACGACAGCGGACGAGGTGGTCGGCCGACGACCTCGGTGGGCTCGACGCCGAGCTCGCCGGTGAAGCGCGACGGTTGGTCACCGTCGTCGTCGGAGGACTTCACCGCGGTGACCACCAGCCGCTGCCGGGCACGGGTGCAGGCGACGTAGAACAGCCGCCGTTCCTCGGCCAGCACGGCGCGGGTCTCCACCGGGGGCAGCAGCCCGTCGCGGCTGATCTCGTCGGCACGCAGCAGAGCGGAACGACGTCGCAGGTCAGGCCAGGCACCTTCCTGGACACCGGCCACGACGACGAGACGCCACTCCAGCCCCTTCGACCGGTGCGCCGTCAGCAGCCTGACCGCGGCGCCGCGCACGCCCTGTTCGGCGAGGCTGTCACCCGGCACCTGCTGGTCGGCCAGCGACTCGAGGAACCCCTGCGCCGTGGTGTGCCCCCGCTGCTCCTCGAGCTTGGCGGCCTCCTCGAACAGCGCGCAGATCGCATCGAGGTCGCGGTGGGCGGCCACGGAGCCGCCGCCACCACCCACGGCGGCCGAGCGAAGCCGCCTCGGCCACGCCGTGCCCGACCACAGCTCCCACAGCACCTGCTCGGCTGTCGCCCGCTGCTGCACGAGCCGCGCGGCGCGGCCGAGCAGCTCACCCAGGCGCACCGCCTTGGCGACCGCGTCACCGGGCAGCCCCGCGAGCAGCTCCGGCGCAAGGAGCGCCTCTCGCACCAGCTCCGCGCTCGACCGCACCGAGACCGGCTGACCCTCCGTCTCCCGCGCCGCCGCTGCGGCTGCTTTCGCACGCCGGTGCAGTGCCTGGGCCACCTGACGGAGCTCGGCTGCGTCGAGTCCGCCGACCGGGCCGGTGAGCAGCGCGGCCGCGCGGTCCGCGTCCACGTGGTCCGGGTGCTGGGGGTCGGTCCGGTCCGTGTGGACGGCCACCCGCAGGGCGTCGAGCAGCGGCTGAACGACTGGCTCCGCCGCCAGGGGGGTGTCGTCGGCGGCCACCTCGACCGGCACCCCGGCCACGGTCAGGGCACGTCGCAGACCAGGGATGGCAGTGCGGCCGCTGCGGACCAGCACCGCCATCTGCGACCAGGCGACCCCGTCCTGCAGGTGGGCACGTCGTAGCCGGTCGGCGATGTGCTCGGACTCCGCGCGTGAGGTGTCGGCGTGCAGGACCTCGACCTCCCCCGGGCCGAGGTCGCCGGAGTCGGCCACGGGAGACCGAAAGGCGGCGAAGGTGTCGGACGGGATCGCGCCGGCCGACGGGATGGAGCCGACGACGTGACGCGAGGCCGCGAGGAGGGCGGGCCCGAAGCGACGGGTGCGTCGCAGCGCCACGACAGGGGCGTGGGTGCCGTCACGGCGGGGGAAGGCCCGCGGGAAGTCGAGGATGCCGCGCACGCTCGCGCCCCGGAACCCGTAGATCGACTGGTCCGGGTCGCCGACCACCACCACGTTGCGGCCGTCGCCGGCCAGTGCCTGCAACAGCTCGACCTGACTGGGATCGGTGTCCTGGTACTCGTCGACGAGGACCCAGCGATAGCGCCGGCGCAACCTCTCCTGCACGTCGGGTTGCTGCGCCAACGCGACCGCGCGGGAGATCAGGTCGGCGTAGTCGAGCGAGCTCTCCGCGTCGAGCACGTCGAGGTACTGCTCCAGGAAGCGTCCCGCCGCCACCCACTCCTCGCGACCGGTCGCCCGCCCGAGGCCCTCCAGGGCCGGCCCGTCGACCCCCCGCTCCCGCGCCCGTGCCAGCAGCGACTGGAGCTCGCGGGCGAAGCCCTGGGTGCGCACCGCCTCGGCGAGGTGCTCGGGCCACCGCACGGCCTCGGGGGCCGGCCGGAGCAGGGTGCGGATGACCGCGTCCTGCGCCGGGGCGCTGAGCAGCCGCAGGGGCGCGGCGTAGGCACCGGACGGCGCCCACTCACGCACCAACGAGTAGCCGAAGGAGTGGAAGGTGGCACTCATCGTCGCTCCGGTGGTCCGGCGCAGCCGCGCCACCACCCGGTCGCGCAGCTGCTCGGCCGCCTTGCGGCTGAAGGTGAGCGCCAGCACCTCGTCGGGGCGCACCCCGCGACGCTCGACCAGGTCGACGATGGTCTCCACCATGGTCGTGGTCTTGCCGGTGCCCGGACCGGCCAGCACGAGCAGCGGCCCGGACTCGTGCGCCACCACGCTGCGCTGCCACTCGTCGAGCTCGGGAGCGCGAACACTGGGGCCCGGTGCGCGGAGGGTGTACGTCGTCATCGGCACCATGGGACCACGCGCCACCGACACCTCAGGCTCCGGACGAGCCCGACCGTCGGGGGCGCTCAGCGCCGTTCCAGCACCACCACGGGGATGTCGCGCTCGCCGGCCCACCGCTGGTAGGTCTCGAAGTCGGCGTAGAGGTCCACCAACCGCGGCCACAGGGCGGCCTTCTCCTCGGGGTCGGCGGTGCGCGCCCGGACGTGGATGTGCTCGCGCCCGACCTGCACCACGGTCTGCGGGGCGGCCATGAGGTTGCGATACCACTGGGGATGACGGGGCAGGCCTCCCTGGGAGGCCACCACGACCAGGTGGTCGCCGTCGACGAGGTAGAGCAGCGGGGTGGTGAAGTGCCGACCGGACTTGCGGCCGACGTGCTGGAGCAGCAGCACCGGCACCGGCTTGCGGAAGCCGGCCCCGATGCGCCACTTCCCTCCGACCCGGCCGCCGGTTCTCCGGTAGCACCACACCTGTGCCCGCGAGCCGGACTTGAGCAGCTTCGGGACCCAGGTGGAGTCGTAGGCGGATGGTCGCTGCTCCGGCATCAGACCCACGGTGTTCCCCTTCGCTCGGCCGTCAGGCGACGTGCTCTGGCCACTCTGCCGGGTCGACCGGCGGTCGGCGTGAGCGGCCCCGCGGCGGGGACGGCTAGCGTGCCACCATGACCGCGTCCGGCACCGGCGACGCCAGCTCCGCCGAGACCCACCACCACCACCAGGGGGAAGGTCCCCTGGGTGACGTCCTCGTGGTGGACCTGACTCGCGCGCTGGCGGGCCCCCAGGCAGCCATGATGCTGGGCGACCTCGGCGCGCGCGTGGTCAAGGTGGAGAGCCCCGACGGCGACGACAGTCGCACCTGGGGGCCTCCCTTCGTGGAGGCCGGGGGGGTGCGCGAGTCGACCTACTTCATGAGCGCCAACCGCAACAAGGAGTCGATCGCGCTCGACCTCAAGGGCCCGGCCGACCTGGCCCTGCTGGAACGACTGATCCGTCGAGCCGACGTGCTGCTCGAGAACTTCCGGGTGGGTGTGCTCGACCGGATCGGCCTGGGCGTGGACCACCTGCACCGGATCAACCCCGGTCTCGTCATCGGCTCGATCACGGGCTTCGGCCACGACGGCCCCGAGGCCGACCGTGCCGGCTACGACCAGATCGCCCAGGGCGAGGGCGGCCTGATGAGCCTCACCGGACAGACCCCCACGAAGACCGGGGTCCCCATCGCCGACCTGCTGGCGGGGATGAACCTGGCCTACGGCGTGGCAGCCGCCCTCCACGAACGGGCCCGCACCGGCCGCGGCCGCGTCGTCCGCACCTCGCTGCTGGCCTCCGTGGTCGGCGTGCATGCCTACCAGGGCTCGATGTGGACCGTCGGGGGCGTCCGGCCGGTTCCCTCGGGTACGCACCACCCGGCCATCGCGCCCTACGGGCTCTACCGGTCCCAGGACGCGCCGGTCCAGATCGCCTGCGCCAGCGAACGGCTCTGGCTCTCGCTGGCGGACCTGCTGTCGCTGGACTCCGCCGACCCGCGGTTCACCACGAACCTCGACCGCGTCACCCACCGCGACGAGCTCACGGCCCTCATCGAGGAGGCCCTCGCGAGCCGGCCCGCCGAGCACTGGTTGTCGGAGCTCTCCGCGCGGGGGATCCCCGCGGGAAGGGTGCGGACCATCGACGACGTGTACTCCTGGGAGCAGACGAGGTCGCAAGGTCTGCTGCTCGAGGTCGAGGACCCGGTGCTCGGACCCCTGACGCTGCCGGGGTCGGCGCTGCGCTTCGACGACGCGACGTGGTCGGGCGGGCGGCGAACCCATCGGCACCCGCCCCGGCTGGACGAGCACGGTGAGGCGATCCGGGCCGAGCTCGACGGCCCCTGAGCGCGGTCCAGAGCGGAGGGCCCGCACCGCGGAGACGGCACGACACCTGGGTTTCACCCGTCCGGAGCGGCGGGATGTGGCTAGGTTGGGCCAATGCCCCCCAGCATGTCTGCACCCAGCGTGGTCGGGTCAGCCTCGATCTGGGTGCTCGGACGCGTCGCCGGCCCCGCCCGCGAGGCGCGCGTGCTGCATGCCCACTCGAACTCGATCTACCTCGAGTTCGAGGGAGGCGCGCTGGGGATCCTCGGAGCACGCTCGCTCCAGCTCCCCTTCGGGGTGCGCACGCTGATGCCGGAGCTGCCGCGCGTGGGGGTGGGCGAGGTGGGCGAGGTCCACGATGGCGTGGTGGCGGTCGGTGACCTTCGGGTGCTGGTCACCAACATCGTGGACACCACGGTTCCGGTGCTCTCACCCGAGGCCGTTACGTGGGGGCACGAGCACCTGCTCGGGCTGGTGGGAGACCGTGTCGCCGAGATCAGCGGCCGGCTGCCCGAACGGGCGATGCAGCTGCTGGGGGACGCCGACCCTCAGGCAGTGCCCGAGCTGCTGGGACTCGGAGAGGGGCTGACCCCTCTCGGAGACGACGTCCTCGCGGGGTTCCTGGCGACCGCAGTCGCGATCCGCCATCAGGGCCTCCCGGATGTCCGCAGCGAGGTCGCGCTCAGCGCCTTCGACAAGACCACGCTCATCGCCGCCAGCTTGCTGGCGTGCGCGGCTCGTGGAGAGGCGGTGCCGGAGTTCCGCAGCTTCATGCGCGGCATCGCGACCCAGCACTCCGACGTCGTCGAGCAGTCGCTCGACCTGATGCTCGAGGTCGGGGGCCACTCCGGCGCCGGGTACGTCATCGGCGCGATGCAGGCATTCGCCTCCGCCCAGAAGTGAGCCGGACCCGGTGAGGGGCCCCGACAGTCAGCCGACGAAGGGCTCGGTGCCCTTGACCAGCCGTAGACCTTTGATCCCGGAGTGGCGCTGGGCGTACCGCAGCTCGCGCGCCAGGTCCCCCACCCCGTTCTCCCCGGGGGTCGGTGCGATGCCCAGGGTGGACAGCGTCGCGAAGGCTCGCCCCCGTGCATCGAGGAGACCACTGCCCGAGTCGCCAGGGATGCCCGGCGTCGCGGTGTAGACGTAGTGGCCCCAGCCGCGGCCGTCGGTCCCGGTGACGGCGCCGGTCTTGGGGCTGAGCGCGTTCTGCCCCTGACGCAGCGACGAGCTGCCGTAGGAGAAGATCTCGCTGCCCAGGGCAGGTGCCTCGGTCGCCAACGCGGTCGGGCCGCCCCAGAACGGCACCGACGGGTTGACCTTGCCGACGTGGGCGCGACCGACCCGCACCAGCGCGAAGTCGTTGAAGGCGCACAGGTTCGGGTTCTTGGTTCTCCGTCGCTGCATCGTGGTCCAGGAGCTGTAGGCGAGCCGGCCCCGGCCCACGGTCGTGCCCGAGGTGAGCAGCCCGGCGCCTCGCACGAAGCTCACCCACGTTCCCAGCGGGTACGACGACGTCCGGCAACCATCGGTGTCGGTGGCTTCACCCTTGCCCGCGCAGTGCGCGGCGTACCCGACGTACACCCGGCTGCGGGAGTCGCGGAAGACGAAGTTCCCGGTGCACTGAGCACCCCTGGTGACCATCTGGACGCCGGGAGTGATGCTGGCCGACGACGCCGGCGCCCACGGGGACGCGGTGGCGGGAGAGGCGGCAGGCCCGCCGAGGAGGCCGGAGACGGCCACGGTGGCAACGAGCGCGAGCAGACGAGAGGGACGCATGGCCCTCCAACGAGACAACGACCGCCCGGTCACGCGAGGCGTGACCGGGCGGTCTCGTGGGTGCGGATCGGAGGCGGCCGGTCGCCCGGCGCCGTGGTCAGAGCAGCGGGCTGAAGGGCTCGGTGCCGGGAACCAGCCGGAGGCCGGAGATGCCGGAGTGCTGCTGGGCGAACCCGAGCTCGCGCTCCAGGTCGCCGACGCCGTTGGAGCCGGCCAGCGGCGCGATCGCCAGCGTCGAGAGGGTGCCCAGGGCCTTGCCCTCGGAGTCGAGGAAGCCGCTGCCGGAGTCACCCGGCACACCCGGGGTCGCGGTGTAGACAGGGTGCGTCCAGCCCGCGCCGTCGGCCCCGAGACTGGTGCCCTGCTTGGGGGAGAGCACCTCGATCCCCCCGCGCAGGCTGGAGTTGCCGAAGGAGTAGACCGTCTCGCCGGCTGCCGACTCGTCGGTGCTGAGCGCGACGGGGCCGCCCCAGAACGGCACCGACGGGTTGACCTTGCCCGTGTGGGCGGCGTCGACCTTGACCAGCGCCAGGTCGTTGTAGGCGCAGGTGTCCGGGTCGGTGGTGCCGGCGTCCGCCATCGCGAGCCACGACGAGTACACCAGGGTGCCGGTGCCGACGTTCTGACCGGCGGTGACCAGGCTGCCGTTCTCGACGAAGTCCACCTTCGTGCCCAACGGCAACGAGCCCGCCTGGCAGCCGTCGGTGTCGGTGGCCTCACCCGTGCCGGCACAGTGCGCCGCGTACCCGACGTAGACGTTCGCGGAGGAGTCGGTGAAGACGAAGTTCGCGGTGCACTGCGCGCCGTCGGTGTACATCTGGACCCCGGGGTGGATCTGCGCACTGTCCGCCGGTGCCCAGGTGGCGGCGACGGCCGCCTGGCCTCGCTTCTGCTTGGCAGGCTGCTTCGCCTCGGCGGGCAGCGCCACGGATGCGACGGCGGTGGTGGCCAGGGCCACTCCGGTCAGGGCTGCGGTCAGGGGCGTGCGCAGGCGCATGGAAGGCATCTCCTCGGTAGGCAGACGTGGGGCGGGTGCACACCGCCCAACGACCTGCTGTTGCCGAGGTCACGCCGGCGAGACGTCTCCGACCACAACGGTCGGACTCCTGGTCGTGAACCGAGGAAGGCCGGGGCCCTGGAGGGCCGGAAGTCTCAGTAGGCGGGCTGGCTGGGGTCGATCTGGTTGACCCATGCCGAGACACCGCCACCGACGTGCACCGCGTCGGAGAAGCCGGCCCCCTTGAGCACCGCGAGCACCTCCGCAGAACGGGTCCCCGCCTTGCAGTGGAGCACCACCTGCTTGTCGGACGGCAGCTGGCCCAGCGCGTTGCCGTTGAGGAACTCCCCCTTCGGGATGAGCACCGCTCCCGGGATCTTGTTGATCTCGTACTCGTTGGGCTCCCGGACGTCGACCAGGACGAAGTCCCGCTGGCCCGACTCACGGTCGTCGAGCCAGTCCTTCAGCATCGAGACCGAGATGGTGGAGTCGACCGCGGCCTCGGCCGCCTCGTCGGAGATGGCACCGCAGAAGGCGTCGTAGTCGATCAGCCCGGTGACGGTGGGGGTGTCGCCGCACAGCGCGCAGCCCGGGTCCTTGCGGATCCGCAGCTTGCGGAAGCTCATCTCCAGGGCGTCGTAGATCATCAGGCTCCCGACCAGCGGGTCGCCGATGCCCGTGAGCAGCTTGATCGCCTCGTTGACCTGGATCGAGCCGATGCTGGCGCAGAGCACGCCGAGGACGCCACCCTCGGCGCAGGAGGGCACCATGCCGGGCGGGGGCGGCTCGGGGTAGAGGCACCGGTAGCAGGGAGCCTCGGAGAGGCTCGAGTCACTCAGAGCCTCGGAGGGGCTCGAGTCGCTCAGAGCCTCGGAGTGGCTCTGCGCCTCGGGTCCGGTGAACTCGTCGAGCGTCGGCCAGAACACCGACGCCTGCCCGTCGAAGCGGTAGATCGACCCCCACACGTAGGGCTTCTTCAGGAAGAACGCCGCGTCGTTGACCATGTAGCGGGTGGCGAAGTTGTCGGTGCCGTCGACGATCAGGTCGTAGGGCTCGAAGACCTGCAGCACGTTGTCGTTGTCGAGCCGCTCGCCGTGCACGACCACGTCGACCAGCGGGTTGATCTCCTTGATGGAGTCGCGCGCCGACTCCGCCTTGGGACGGCCGATGTCGCTCTGCCCGTGGATCACCTGCCGCTGGAGGTTGGACTCGTCGACCTCGTCGAACTCCGCGATGCCGATGGTGCCGACACCGGCAGCGGCGAGGTACAGCAACGCCGGCGACCCGAGACCACCTGCGCCGATCACCAGCACCTTGGCGTTCTTGAGGCGCTTCTGTCCGGCCATGCCGACATCTGGGATGATGAGATGGCGGCTGTAGCGGCGCACCTCGTCGATAGTCAGCTCGGCAGCGGGCTCGACCAACGGGGGCAGGGACACAAGCTCTCCTGGGATCAGTGGCGGTTCAGCGTCTCAACAACACTAGGCGCGGCCGTTGTTCCCGACCTCGCGGGTACGCCAGGTGGGACGACCCGCGAAGACCCGCTCAGGCCCGGGCGACCGGGTCGGCGTACACGACGACGTTGGACAGGTACTTCTCCCCGTCCCAGTCCTCACAGGTGATGAGCAGCAGCCCGCCCGGCCCCTCCTGGTCGAAGACGCGTTGCGCGTCGCGAGCCAGCCGGGCCTTGCGGTAGACGGCGACCTTGCTGACGCGGTAGCGGATCGTCCCGTTGTCGGTGGTCACGGTGACCGGAGCGCCGACGCGGACCTCCTCGAGGTCGTCGAGCGCACCGCCGCCGACACTGACCGTGTGGCCCGTGACCAGCGCTCTGCCCTGCAAGGCCCCGGGCCGGGCTCCGTCCCTCCACCAGCCCAGTGTCTGGGCGTCGGCGGGCGGGGTGAGGACGCCGTCGACCACGTCGATGCCGATGATGGGGGCATCGATGCCCATGCTGGGGACGCGGACGCGGGCCGGCACGCCGGCCGCGGGATGGCGACGCGGCGGTCGGGACCTGATCGTGGTCACGGGCTCGGCGTCCAGCACGTCGTGGACCGAGGCGGACTCCGGGGAGGGGTCGAGGGGGTCGCTGCCGGAGTCGGCCGCGACCGCCCAGGCGCCCAGACCGACTCCAGCGGCCACCAGGACGGCGGCCGCGGCTCGGCGTCGTGCGTCCCCTGACACCTGCATGCCCTACTCTTCTCTCGCCCCATTCGACGGTACCAGCGCGACGCTCTCCTGCCCGCGCTTCGGACCCGACGACGGAGGAGGCCCAGCCCCCGTGACCGCCGACAACTCCTCGGACGAACCCCGCCCCCGCAGCGTCCGGATGCCCCGGGTGGCTCGTCGCGCCCAGCTGCTCGACGCCGCGCTCGAGGTCTTCGTGGCCCAGGGCTACCACGCGGCCGCGATGGACGAGATCGCCGAACGCGCCGGCGTGAGCAAGCCGGTGCTCTACCAGCACTTCCCCAGCAAGCTCGACCTCTACCTCGCCCTGCTCCAGCAGTCATCGGACATGATCATCGAAGCCATCCGCCGGGCGCTGGCCTCCACCCAGGACAACCGCATCCGGGTCGAGGCCACCATGGAGGCGTTCTACGACTACGTCGCCAACGCCCAGGGCGCCTTCCGCCTGGTCTTCGAGTCCGACCTCACCAACGAGCCCGCTGTCAGGGCCCAGGTGGACCGGGTGACCGAGGCGTGCGCCGCCGAGATCGCCCAGGTCATCCACGCGGACACCGGCCTGCCCGACGAGATCTCGGGCCTGCTGGCGGTGTCGTTGGTCGGGATGGGGCAGGTCAGCGCCCGCTACTGGCTGCACACCGGCAGCGACACCGACGAGAAGGACGCGGCGGCGATGGTGGCGAGCCTCGCCTGGCGCGGGATCAGCGGCTTCCCGCTCACCGAGGGCGAGTGAGCGTTCGGCAGGGCCGGTCGGCACCTGCCCGCCCGCTCGAGGGGGCCCGCCCGCCCGCTCGATAGGGTCGGCTCAGCATGCCCACGGGCAGCCCCCGACCACCGGGGACGACAGCACCCGGGTGACAACAGGAGGAGGAGCCCCCATGGAGGTCAAGATCGGTGTTCAGTTCGGCACACGGGAGCTCACCATCGACGTCGACGGCGACAGCGAGTCGGTGCGGAAGGCCGTGGCCGATGCGTTGAGCGACGAGCAGGGTCTGCTGTCGCTGGAGGACACCAAGGGGCGCCGGTTGATGGTGCCCACCTCGAAGCTCGCCTACGTCGAGCTCGGCTCGCCCACGACCGGACAGGTCGGCTTCCGCTCCTGACCTCCTCCCACTGAGCCGTCCTCACTGGGCCGTCCTCACTGGGCCGTCCTCACTGGGCCGTCCTCGCTGGGCCGTCCTCGCGGGACCGTCCGCACGGGACAGGCCACAGCGGGCCATCTTCAGGGCAGGCCGGCTCAGGCGTCGAGGCCGAGGTTCGCCATCCGCTCGGTGTGGTTCTCGGTCAGGCGGGCGAAGAGCCGGCCGATGGCTGCAAGGTCGAGTCCCGGCCGGTCGACGCCACCGGCCAGCAGCGCGGTGAGCGCATCCTGCTCCGCAGCCACCCGTTGGGCCTGGGTGAGCGCCTCCCCCATCAGCCGACGCCCCCACAGTGCGAGTCGTCCGGCCACCCGGTGGTCCTGCTCGATCGCCCTCCGCACCCGTGGGACGATGAACTCGGCCTGCCCCGCGTCGCGCAGGCTGTCGGTGACGACCTGGCGGGTGTCCGGGTCGAGGAACGCACTGATCTCGCCGTAGAAGTCCGCAGCCAGCCCGTCGCCGACGTAGGCGGTGACCATCCCCTCCAGCCAGTCCGACGAGGCGGTGCGGGCGTGGAAAGAGTCGAAGGCGGCACGGAACGGCTCCATGGCTTCCAGCGGGTCCGCGCCCATGCGCGCGAGATAGTCGCGCAGCCGCTCGAAGTGGAAGTACTCCACCGACGCCATCCTGGCCAGGACCGCCTTGTCGGCCAGGCCCGAAGCCATCCGAGCGTCGGCGGCGAGCCGCTCGAAAGCGGAGATCTCGCCGTAGGCAACGACGCCCAGCAGGTCGACGACAGCGGCGCGGTAGGCCGGGTCCTCGAACGCCCGACCCGCGGCCTCGCCCAGCTGGTCATCCGGCCCGGCTGCGGAAACAGGTCGGGAGGCATCCGGGGCGTTCGCGGGCTCCGTCGTCATGGGCGCAGCCTACCGATAGGATGAGGTGTCACATCCGCGACCAGAAGGCCACGATTCTGACCACCTTCCGAGACCTCGGGGTCATGCCCGAGATCGCTGACGCCCTCGAGCGCGGCGGCATCACGAAGCCCTTCCCCATCCAGGAGATGACACTCTCCGTCGCCCTGCTGGGCAACGACCTGATCGGTCAGGCCCGCACCGGCACCGGCAAGACGCTGGCCTTCGGCATCCCGCTGCTGCAGCGCACCACCGACCCCGAGCGTGCCGACTACGGCGACCTGAAGACCCCCGGCAAGCCGCAGGCGCTCGTGGTCGCACCCACCCGCGAGCTCGCCGTCCAGGTGGCCGGCGACCTGAAGCTGGCCTCCGCGGACCTCGGCACCCGGGTGCTGCTGGTTTACGGCGGAGTCCCCTACGAGCCGCAGCTGGAGGCGCTGGAGAGCGGCGTCGACGTCGTGGTGGGCACCCCCGGTCGCCTCATCGACTTGATGCAGCGGCGATCGCTCGACCTCTCCCACGTCCAGGTGCTGGTGCTCGACGAGGCCGACGAGATGCTCGACCTGGGCTTCCTGCCCGACGTCGAGAAGCTGCTGGGCGCCACGCCGTCATCACGCCAGACCATGTTGTTCTCGGCAACCATGCCCGGAGCGATCGTCTCGCTGGCGCGCACGCACATGCGCCAGCCGGTCAACATCCGGGCGGAGTCGGCGGCCGACACCCAGATGGTCCCGGCCACGGCCCAGTTCATCTTCCAGGTGCACGACCTGGACAAGATCGAGATGCTGGCGCGCATCCTGCAGGCCGAGGGCGCCGGCCGCACGATCGTGTTCACGCGCACGAAGCGGGCAGCGCAGCGCAACGCCGACGAGCTGGCCGAGCGGGGCTTCCCCAGCAGTCCGCTGCACGGCGACATGGCTCAGGCGGCCCGCGAGAAGGCCCTCACGCGTTTCCGTGAGGGCACCGTGCGGGTCCTGGTCGCGACCGACGTGGCTGCCCGGGGAATCGACGTGCAGGACGTCACCCACGTGGTCAACTTCTCCTGCCCCGAAGACCAGAACACCTACGTCCACCGCATCGGCCGCACCGGCCGGGCGGGTGCCACGGGGTCGGCGATCACCTTCGTCGACTGGGCCGACGTGACCCGGTGGAAGGTCATCAACCGGGCCCTGGAGCTGCCGTTCGACGACCCCCCGGAGACCTACTCCACCTCCGAGCACTTCTACGAAGAGCTCGGCATCCCGCGCGACGCCCAGGGCTCGGTCGGGCCCGCCCGCCCGGGCAGCGGTCGGAGTGGTGACACCCGCGGCTCGGGCGACCGCGGGCGGCCGACGTCCGGGGAACGCCGTTCCTCTGGGTCCTCCGGGCCCTCATCAGGACCCTCAGGACAGAGCCGCAACCGGAACCGCAGTCGCAACCGGCAGCGCACACGCGGTGGCCGACCGCTCGAGGGCGGTGGTGGCGACGGTGGCGCGTCGTCGCCCAGCGTCGAGAACGAACGCCGCGAGGGGTCTTCGCCCAACCGGCGTCGCCGTCGCCGTGGTGGTGGCGAGGGCGGCTCCCCGTCCGCGGGCTCGAGCTCCTCGGGTGGGACGGACAGCTGACCGACGGCTCCGACGGTTCGAGCCGGGGGAGATCTCAGGCGGTGACCACGACGGGGGTGCCGACGGGGGCGAAGCGCCACAGGGCCTTCGCGTCCTCCCGGGCCTGCCGCACACAGCCGTGGCTCAGCGGAGTGCCGAGCTGGTCACGGGTCTGCATCGGCTCCCCGTCCATCACGGGGATGTCGTGGAAGCCGATCGCGGCGTTGTCACCACGCGTGAAGCGCACCATGAACCCCATCGAGGAACCGTCGATCCCGGTGGCGTGACGACTGCGTGAGTAGACCTCGAAGCTGCCCGGCCTCAGGTTGTCGGAGACGCTGCCCGAGACCAGATAGCTCCGCAGCACCTCCTCCTCGTCGTCGACCAGCCACACGCGCTGTCCGCTCAGGTCGAGGACGATGCGACGGCCCTCCCCCGAGTCCGCAGGGAGCGCTGACGCGGTTTCCGCCGCCACGCCCGCGACGGAGTCGACCAGCTCGCTCGGCCCCGGCTCGCTCGACTTGACGACCGGATCAGGCTGCCGGGCCGGTTCGGGCTCCTGCCCTTCGGCGGCCAGCGCGATCGCGCCGCGGTCGGAGGCGGCCTGTGCGGGGGAACCACCACCCGGGAGCAGCCCCAACCCGGCGGTCAGGGTCAGGGTCGTGGTGAGCACCGCGCCGGCGAAGGCCGCGATCCGTCCGTAGCGTGGCCTGAGCTGCTCGGGGGCGCGGTCGGAGGTCACGAGGCCGACGCCGCCGTGTCGTGGGTGCCGCGACCGGCCAGCGTCTTCGCCAGCTCGCGGTAGGCCTGGGCGCCGCGGTGGCTGCGCGTGGTCCGCAGGATCGATCGGCCGGCCGCGGGTGCTTCGGCGAACCTGATCGTCTTCGGGATCGGCGGTTCGAGCACCTCGAGCGCGTAGGTGTCGGAGATCGTCTCGAGCACCGCGCGCGCATGGTTCGTCCGGCCGTCGTACAGCGTGGGAAGGACCCCCCAGACCTCGAGCCCACGGTTGGTGAACCGGCGGACGTCGTGGACGGTGTCGAGCAGCTGGCCGACGCCGCGGTGCGACAAGGTCTCGCACTGCAGCGGGATGAGGACACCGCTGGCAGCCGTGAGCGCGGCGACCGTCAGCACCCCCAGGGACGGGGGGCAGTCGAGCAGGACCCAGTCGTAGTCGTCGAGATCCTCCAGCGCCGCCCGGAGGACGTACTCCCGCCCGGTCCGGGTCAGCAGGTCGGCCTCCGCACGGGCGAGCTCGATCGTGGCCGGCAGCAGGTCGACGGCGTCCTCGGTCGTGACGATGACCTCGGTCGGGTCGAGGCCCTTGGTGAGCACGTGGTGGATCGAGAGCTCGAGGTCCTCCGGGTCGACGCCGAGGGAGAAGGTCAGGCAAGCCTGGGGGTCGAGGTCGACCAGCAGCACCCGGTTGCCCAGCTCGGCCAGCGCGGCCCCCAGGGAGGCAACGGTCGTCGTCTTGGCCACGCCGCCCTTCTGGTTGGCGACGGCGAGGACGGTGGGGGCGTTGCTGCTCATCAGGGTCATTCTGCCCCAGGGTCGCCTGCCTCTCGCGGAGCGTCCATGGAATGCTGCCCGGCATGTCGCAGCCACGAGCCGTCGCCCTGGTCACCGGCCCCACTTCCGGCATCGGCCGCGCCTTCGCACGAGAGCTCGCAGCCCGGGGGTACGACCTGGTCCTGGTGGCCCGCTCCACTGATCGCTTGGACGAGGTGGCGCAGGAGGTGCGGGCCTTGGGCGCGGACGCCGAGGTGCTGGCCGCCGACCTCGCGGACCGCCCGTCGTTGGCGCGGGTGGAACGTCGGCTCGCCGACGAACAGCGCCCCGTGGACCTGCTGGTCAACAATGCCGGCTTCGGGCTCAAGCAGGGTCTCGTCGACAACGACGTCGAGACCGAGCAACGCATGCTCGACGTCCTGGTCACCGCAGTGATGCGGCTGAGCCACGCAGCGACAGGGGCCATGGTGGGCCGGGGTCACGGAGGCGTCATCAACGTCTCCAGCGTGGCCGGCTTCCTGCCGCGCGGCACCTACTCGGCGGCCAAGGCCTACGTCACGGCGCTCTCCCGCTGGGCGGACGCGACGTACCAGCGCCAGGGGGTGCGCACGATGGCGGTCTGCCCCGGGTTCGTGAAGACCGAGTTCCACGGTCGCATGGACGTCGGCCGCGACTCCGCGCCCTCCTGGCTATGGCTCGACCCCGACTGGCTGGTGCGCGAAGCGCTCGACGACTTCGACAAGGGCAAGGCGGTCTCGGTGCCGGGCTGGCGCTACAAAGCGCTCGTGGCCGCGGCGACGTACATCCCGACCGGGGTCCTCAGCCGCTTCCAGGGGCTCGGCCGCAAGTAGCGCCACCCCCGCAACGACCGGGGTACCCCTCCCCCACGGTGGTCGAGGAGCGAGGAGCACCAGCGACGAGCCACGAGACCCCTCGGTGACCATTCCCCCCAAGGTCAGCGAGTGTGGGTGACTGTGGGGGTGGGTCGGCCGGAGGCGGCCGATGCCCGGGACGCGGCGTCGAGCAGCCGCTCGTACTCCTCGGGGTCGGTGGTCTCGACCCCGAGGAGGTGCTCGGGCTTGCCGGCGCCGTGGAAGTCGCTCGAACCGGTCACCACGAGGTCGAGGGTCCGCGCGACCGCGCGCAGCCGCCGACGCTGCCCCTCGTCGTGGTCGAGGTGGTCGACCTCGAGGCCGGTCAGCCCCACCTCCCCCAGGCGGGGCAGCTCGTCCTCCCCCAGCACCTGCTCCCCGCCGCGACCCCAGGGGTGGGCGAGCACGCTCACCCCGCCGGCGGCGGCGACGGTCTCGATGGCGTCCTCGAGCGCGGCGGCGGGCCGGCTCGCGTAGCCCGGCCGGTCGCGGTTCAGCCACTCCGCGAACGCGGCGTCACGCGACCGCACCACGTCGAGATCCACCAGCACGTCGGCCACGTGCGGGCGTCCCACCGCGTCGGCGTCTCGTGCCTTGGCCAGCACCGCGTCCTCGGTGATCTCGATGCCGTGGGCTCGCAGGTTCGCGACCATCGCCGGCAGTCGCTGGTCGCGGCCCTGGACGATGGTGCTGAGCATCCGGCTCAGACCGGGGTGCGTGGGGTCGGGCAGGTAGGCGAGCAGGTGCACGCTGCGCCCGGCGTACTTGGTGCTGATCTCGATGCCGCGCACCAGGTCGATGCCGACCTCTCCGGCGGTCGCGACCGCCTCGTCCCACCCCGAGGTGTTGTCGTGGTCGGTGAGCGCCACGACGTCGAGGCCGGCCAGGTGGGCCTGTTCCACCAGCGCCCGGGGGGAGGCCGTCCCGTCGGAGCAGGTGGAGTGGGTGTGCAGGTCGATCCTCACGTGCCTCCCGTCAGCGGCCCTGGAAGACCGGCCTGCGGCGCTCGCGCCCTGCGCGCACACCCTCCTGGAGGTCCTGCGTCGTCAGCGTGACCGGCTGGGCCAGGGCCTCCCAGTCGATGCAGGTGTCGAAGTCCGCGTGTCCGCCGTCGCGCATCGCGATCTTCGTGAGCCTGCTCGCCACCGGAGCAGTGGCAGCGACGTCGGCCGCGATGCCGAGCACGGTGTCACCGAACTCCTCGTCCGGGGTGACGCTGGAGACCATCCCCATCCGGAACGCCTCCTCGGCGCCGATCATGCGTCCGGTCAGCAGCAGGTCGCGGGCGTGAGCCTCTCCCACCACGTTGGGCAACGTGTACGTCGCGGCCATGCCCGCGTGCATACCCAGCTTCACGAACGGGACCGACATGCGGGCCGAAGCCGCGGCGTAGCGCAGGTCGCAGGCCAGCGCGAGACACAGTCCGGCGCCCACCGCGGGGCCGTTGATCGCCGCGATCGTCGGCACCTCGAGCTCGCGCACCGAGAGCCAGGCTCGGTAGAAGCCCAGCATCCGGTCGCGCAGCTCGTGGACCGGCGCGTCCGGCTCGCTGGCGATCCATCGGGGGTCGCCGCCGGAGCAGAACGCGCTGCCCTCGCCGGTGACGACGACGCACCGCACGCTCCGGTCGCTCTTGAGCTCCTCGACGGTCTGGACCCAGGCGTCGGTCATCGGTCCGGACATCGCGTTGCGCTGCTCGGGGTTGTCCAGCCTGACGAGGGCGACGCCCTCGCTGGGACGGGTCAGGCGGAGATGGGTGGGTTCCTCGGAGGCAACGGACTCGCTCATGGGCGGCAGCGTAGTGCTCGACGTCACCCCACTGGGATGCGGGACGCCCTCGGCAGGAGCACACTGGCGCCGTACCATCGCCAGGGTGAGTACTCGGCCGAAAGTAGAACACGTTCTACACTGGCGCGATGGGGTCGGTCACCAGGACCATCCCGCGACGAAGGGCACGTCAGCGTGACGACAGAGGTCAAGCAGCTCGACCGCGTCACCATCAGGTTCGCCGGGGACTCCGGAGACGGGATGCAGCTGACCGGCGACCGGTTCACCCAGGAGACGGCCACGTTCGGCAACGACCTGTCGACCCTGCCGAACTTCCCGGCCGAGATCCGCGCGCCCCAGGGCACGCTGCCGGGCGTCTCGTCGTTCCAGGTGAACTTCGCCGACCACGACATCCTCACCCCGGGCGACTCCCCCGACGTGCTGGTCGCGATGAACCCTGCCGCCCTCAAGGCCAACCTCGGCGACCTCCCCAAGGGAGCGACGATCATCGTCGACACCGCCGACTTCACCAAGCGCAACCTCGCCAAGGCCGGCTACGCCAGCGACCCGCTCGGCGACGAGTCGCTCGCCGACTACGCGGTCCACGCCGTCGACCTCACCGGCATGACCGTGGCCGCGGTCAAGGAGTTCGGGCTCACCCGCAAGGACGCCGCGCGCGCCAAGAACATGTTCGCCCTCGGGCTGCTGTCGTGGATGTACGGCCGCCCCACCGACTCCACGGTCGCCTTCCTCCAGCGCCGGTTCGCGACGGTCCCCGAGATCCGCGACGCCAACATCGAGGCCTTCCGCGCTGGTTGGAACTACGGGGAGACCACCGAGTCCTTCGCGGTGCGCTACGAGGTGAAGCCGGCGCCGATGGCGGCGGGCACCTACCGCAACATCACCGGCAACATCGCGCTGGCCTACGGCCTGATCGCCGGAGCCGTCCGGTCGGGGCTACCGCTGTTCCTCGGCTCCTACCCGATCACCCCGGCCAGCGACATCCTCCACGAGCTCAGCAAGCACAAGCGCTTCGGCGTCACGACGTTCCAGGCCGAGGACGAGATCGCCGGCATCGGAGCGGCACTCGGCGCCTCGTTCGGAGGCGCCCTGGGCGCGACCACCACGTCCGGCCCCGGTATCGCGCTGAAGAGCGAGACGATCGGCCTGGCCGTGATGACCGAGCTCCCCCTCCTGGTCATCGACGTCCAGCGCGGCGGCCCCTCGACGGGCCTGCCCACCAAGACCGAGCAGGCCGACCTGTTGCAGGCGATGTTCGGCCGCAACGGTGAGGCCCCGGTCCCTGTCGTCGCGCCGCAGTCGCCCGCCGACTGCTTCGACGCAGCCGTCGAGGCGGCCCGGATCGCGATCACCTACCGCACCCCGGTGATGCTGCTCTCCGACGGCTACCTGGCCAACGGCTCCGAACCGTGGCGGTTCCCCCGGATCGACGAGCTGCCGACGATCGACCCCGCCTTCGCCACCGCACCTTCCCCGGACGAGCTCGACCGAGGAGGAGGCGGTCTTCCACCCCTACCTGCGCGACGAGGAGACCCTGGCCCGCCCGTGGGCGGTCCCGGGCACGAAGGGCCTCGAGCACCGCATCGGTGGCCTGGAGAAGGCCGACGTCACCGGCAACATCTCCTACGACCCGGCCAACCACGACCTGATGACCCGAACCCGCCAGGCCAAGGTCGACCGGATCGCCGAGACCCTGCCGCCGCTGGAGGTCGACGACCCGTCGGGCCGTCCCGGCGAGAGAGCTCGGGTGCTGGTGCTGGGGTGGGGCTCGACGTACGGCCCGATCGGCGCCGCCTGCCGGCTGGTCCGCCAGGGCGGCGACCGCGTCGCCCAGCTGCACCTGCGCCACCTCAACCCGTTGCCGAAGGACCTCGGCGCCATCCTGAGTCGCTACGACACCGTGCTCATCCCCGAGATGAACCTCGGCCAGCTCGCCCTGCTGGTCCGGGCCCGCTACCTCGTCGACGCCGTCGGCTACAACCAGGTGCGCGGGCTGCCGCTCAAGGCCGCCGACCTCGCCGAGGCGATCACCAACCTCATCGACGGGTTGGACGACCGCGACCCGGCCCGGGCCGAGACCCAGGAGTCCTCCCGATGACGACCCACACCGACCTGCCGTTCCCCGGCCTCGCAGGCGTCCCGACCAGCGAGGAGCCGCAGGACCGCAAGGAGTACACCTCCGACCAGGAGGTGCGCTGGTGCCCCGGATGTGGCGACTATGCCGTGCTGGCCGCCGTCCAGGGCTTCCTGCCCGACCTCGGGCTGCGCCGCGAGAACATCGTGTTCGTCTCGGGGATCGGCTGCTCCAGCCGCTTCCCCTACTACCTCGACACCTACGGGATGCACTCGATCCACGGCCGCGCTCCGGCGATCGCCACCGGTCTGGCCACGGCCCGCGAGGACCTCTCGGTCTGGGTCGTCACCGGCGACGGCGACGCGCTCTCGATCGGCGGCAACCACCTGATCCACGCGCTTCGCCGCAACATCAACCTCAAGATCCTGCTGTTCAACAACCGGATCTACGGGCTGACCAAGGGCCAGTACTCGCCGACCTCGGAGATCGGCAAGGTCACCAAGTCCACCCCGCTGGGGTCGCTGGACCGGCCCTTCAACCCGGTCTCGCTGGCTCTCGGGGCCGAGGGGACCTTCGTGGCGCGCACCATCGACTCCGACCGCAAGCACCTCACCGAGGTCCTGAGCGCCGCCGCCGCGCATCGTGGCACGGCGCTGGTGGAGATCTACCAGAACTGCCCGATCTTCAACGACGGCGCCTTCGACGAACTCAAGGGCGCCAAGTCCCAGGCCGGCAGCTCCGACAACGCCATCATCCCGCTGCGCCACGGTGAGCCGATCCGCTTCGGCACCCCCGGTGATGACGGGCTCGGCACCCGCGGCGTGGTGCGCTCCCCCGGCGGCGGCGTCGACGTCGTCGACGTCACGCCTGGCAACGAGGGTGACCTCGTGGTGCACGACGCCCACACCGACGACCCGACGCTCGCCTTCGCGCTGTCGCGGATCACTGACGGCGGCTACCTGCACCAGGCCCCGATCGGCATCTTCCGCCAGGTCGAGCGCACGACGTACGACGACGCCGCGCGGCAGCAGGTCTCGATGGAGACCCAGGGGGTCGACGACCGCACCGCGGCGCTGCAGGACCTGATTGCCGGCGGAGACACCTGGACCGTCGTCTGAGGCCACCTCGGTCGGATAGCCTCGCCGCGTGATGGGCACGTGAGGCGGCGCAGCTGAGATGGCCGCGGATCAGGTGCCGCAGATGAAACCGCGCCCCGACGGACTGCTCCTGGGGATCGCCGCGTACTCCCTGTGGGGGATCTTCCCCCTCTACTGGCCGCTGCTGGAGCCTGCCGGTGCGGTGGAGCTGCTGGCCCACCGGATGGTGTGGTCTGCGCTGGTCATGGGCCTGATCGTGGTGCTGCTGCGACGACGGGCAGCGCTGCGGGCGATCCTGGGGAGCCGTCGGCTCAAGCTGCTCCTGCTCGGCTCCGCCATCGTCATCAGCGTCAACTGGGGCACCTACATCTGGGCGATCACGAACGAGCACGTGGTCGAGGGCAGCCTCGGCTACTTCATCAACCCCCTGGTCACCGTGGTGATGGGAGTGCTGGTCTTCGGCGAACGGCTGCGCCCTCTGCAGTGGGTGGCGGTCGGGATCGCCGCGATCGCCGTGGCGGGACTGACGTGGGACTACGGCCGGGTGCCCGTGGTCGCCCTCGTGCTGGCCTTCTCGTTCGGCACCTACGGCCTGCTGCGGAAGAAGGCGAACGTCGGCTCCGTCGAGGGGCTGACGGTCGAGAGTGCGCTCATCGCGCCGGTTGCGCTGGGATACCTGGCCTGGCTGCAGCTGACCGGCGCCGGGTACCTGCTCGTGGACCCGCCCGGGCACCAGCTCTGGCTGGCCACCGCCGGTCTGGCCACCGCGATCCCGCTGCTGTGCTTCGGCGGCGCCGCCACCCGGATCCCGCTCAGCACGCTGGGCCTGCTCCAGTACATCGCCCCGACGTTGCAGTTCCTGCTCGGCATCACCGTCGGCGGCGAGCCGATGCCGGCAACTCGCTGGGTCGGCTTCGCGGTCATCTGGCTGGCGCTGGCCCTCTTCAGCTACGACTCCTGGCGCGACTGGCGCACCGCACGGCTCCGCGTCGAGGCCTCCGCGGCGATCTGAGTCCTGGTCGCGACGCTCGCGTTGTGGTGAGAAGTTGCGCCTCCAGGTCACGGATCGCTGCAACCTTTCACCACAACGCTGCGGGCGAAATCAAGGGGTCTCGACGGGCTCGACCGGCGGGAGGGGGTCTGAGCGGCGGCGGGGGTCTCGACGGGCTCGACCGGCGGGAGGGGGTCAGGAGGCGCGGGTGGCGACGAGGTCGGCGAAGGCGACCAGGGAGTCCTTCACCGGACCGGCCGGAACCACGTGGAGAAGCTGGGCGCCGCTGCGGGCGAGGGCCAGGACGTGCGAACGCGCCTCGACCATGGCCTGGTGGCCCCGCATCAACGTCAGCGCCTCGGCGTGCTGCGCGTCGTCGACGATCGGGCCGGACAGCAGCTCGAGCAGGCGCGCGTCCTCCGGCTCGGTGGAGCGCTGGGCCATCAGCGTCGGCAGGGTGGGAACACCCTCGCGCAGGTCGGTGCCCGGGGTCTTGCCCGAGACCTCGGAGTCGGAGGAGACGTCGAGGATGTCGTCGGCGAGCTGGAAGGCCACGCCGACCCGCTCGCCGTAGCCGGTCAACGCGGCGACCACCTTGGGCGACGCGCCCCCGAACAGGGCGCCGTAGCGCGCCGAGGTGGCGAGCAGGGAGCCCGTCTTGCCCGCTACGACGCGCAGGTAGTGCTCCAACGGGTCCTCGCCCGGCAACGCGGCACGGGTCTCCAGGATCTGACCCTCCACCAGACGGGTGAAGGTCTCGGCCTGGATCGCGACCGCCTCGGGGCCCAGCCTGGCCGTGAGCTGCGACGACCGGGCGAACAGCCAGTCCCCGGCAAGGATCGCCACGTGGTTGTCCCACAGGGCGTTCGCCGAGTCCGCGCCTCGTCTCAGCGCCGCCTCGTCCATCACGTCGTCGTGGTAGAGCGAGGCCAGGTGAGTCAGCTCCACCACGCACGCCGCGGTCAGTACCTTGTCGTTGACGCCCTTGCCGGCGTGGGCGGCCAGGAGTGTCAGCATCGGCCGGAAGCGCTTGCCGCCGGCGTGCAGGAGGTGGCGGCAGGCCTCGGTGACGAAGTCGGCCTCGGAGCGCACCTCGCGCTCGAGCCGGGTCTCGACGTCCATCATGGCCTCCACCAGCTTCGCGCGGAGGCGGGAGTCGACGACCGGCAGCGCCAGCCCGGGCTCGTGAGACGTCACCGCAGGAACGACCCCGCGGTGCCGGCCAGGTCGAGCACCGGACCCGGCAGGATGCCCAGCATCAGCGTCGTGGCGAAGCCGACCGCGATCACCACGGTCGTCATCACGCTGGGCACCGCGACGGTCGGGCCCTCGCCCACCGGATCGCTGAAGTACATCAGCACGATCACCCGGATGTAGAAGAACGCGGCGACCGCGCTGAGCAGGACCGCGATCACGACGAGAGGCCACGCGCCGCCCTCGGCGGCCGAGGTGAAGACGGCCCACTTCCCGGTGAAGCCGCTGGTGAGGGGGATGCCGGCCATGGCCAGCAGGAAGAAGGCCATCACGCCGGCGACCAGCGGCGCCTCCTTGCCCAGGCCGGCCCACCGGCTGAGGTGGTTGGCCTCGCCGCCGGCGTCGCGCACCAGGGTGACCACACCGAACGCACCGAGGGTCATGAAGCCGTAGGTCACCAGGTAGAACAGCATCGCCTGGAGCGAGCTGATGTCGTAGCCGCCCGCGGTCGTGGTGTGCAGCCCCACCAGGCCTACGAGCAGGAAGCCGGCGTGAGCGATCGACGAGTAGGCGAGCATCCGCTTGATGTCCGACTGGGACAACGCGAACAGGCTGCCGACCGCCATCGTAAGGATCGCGACCGCCCAGATCATCGGCCGCCAGTCGACACTGGCGCCGCCGAAGCCGACGTAGAAGAGCCGCAGCATCGCGCCGAACGCCGCCACCTTGGTGCACGCGGCCATGAAGCCGGTGATCGCCGTCGGGGCCCCCTGGTAGACGTCGGGGGTCCAGGAGTGGAACGGCACCGCACTGACCTTGAACAGCAGACCCACCGCCAGCAGCCCGATGCCGGCCAGCAGCAGCGCCGTGCCGTCGGAGCGGGCGGAGATGGCCGCCGAGATGGTGGCCAGGTCGGTCGACCCGGCGAACCCGTAGACCAGCGCCACGCCGTAGAGGAAGAAGCCGGAGCTGAAGGCACCGAGCAGGAAGTACTTCAACGCCGCTTCCTGGCTCAGCAGGCGACGGCGCCGCGCCAGGCCGCACAGCAGGTAAAGCGGCAGGGAGAGCACCTCGAGCGCGACGAACATGGTGATGAGGTCGTTCGAGGCCGGGAAGAGCATCATGCCGCCCACCGAGAACAGCATCAGCGGGAACACCTCGGTGTGCTCCAGCCGCTTCGCGATGGCGTCGCGCTCGGCCTCGGTGCCGGGCAGGGCAGCCGCCTGGCCCGCAAACGCGGTCACGCCGCCGTCCAGGCGGCGTTCGGCGACCAGCAGCACGCTGAGCGCGGACAGCACCAGCACCAGGCCCCACAGGAAGACGCTGGGGCCGTCGACGGTGATCGCCCCCATCGCCCCGACCAGCCCACGACCACCCTCGAACTCCTCCAGCGAGCGCGCCACCAGGATCGTGGCGACCAGCGCGCCGACCAAGGAGACCAGGGCAAGGCCCAGCTGAACCGGATGGCGAAGACGTCTCGGCAGGAACGCCTCGACCAGCACCCCCAGCACAGCGGCGCCGAACACGATGAACAGCGGCGAGAGCTCGGCGTACTCGATGACCGGCTTCACGTACTCGGTCACTGGCCGGCCTCCTCAGCAGCAGGGACGTCCTCAGGCGAGACCGCGGGCCCGGGATCGGTCGCGCCGACCCGGCTCAGGGTCTCGTCCACCGAGGGTTCGATGATGTCGATCAACGGCTTCGGGAAGAACCCGAGCGCCACGATCAGCAGCACCAACGGCGCGAGCGCCCCGATCTCCCGGAGGGACAGGTCCTTCATCGGCGCCACCGAGGGCACCACCGGACCGGTCATGGTGCGCTGGTACATCAGCAGGATGTAGAGCGCCGCGATCACGATGCCGAAGACCGCGAAGACCGCGAACCACCAGTTGTAGACGAAGGCGCCGGTCATCACCAGGAACTCCGAGACGAACGGCGAGAGGCCGGGCAGCGACAGCGAGGACAGGCCGCCGACCAGGAAGAGGCCGGCCAGCACGGGGGCGACCTTCTGCACGCCGCCGTAGTCGGGGATGAACCGCGAGCCGTGGCGCTGGATCAGGAAGCCGGTCACCAGGAACAGCAACCCGGTCGAGAGACCGTGGTTGAACATGTAGAGCGTCGAGCCCACCTGCCCCTGGCTGTTCATCACGAAGATGCCCAGCACGATGAAGCCGAAGTGCGACACCGAGGTGTAGGCGATCAGGCGCGGGATGCTGCGCTGCGCGATCGCGACCAGACCGCCGTACAGCACCGAGACGACGGCGAGCACGAGCACCACCGGGGTGGCCCAGGTCGAGGCCTCGGGGAAGAGCTCGAGGCAGAACCGGAGCATGCCGAAGGTGCCGATCTTGTCGAGGATGCTCACCAGCAGCACCGAGGTCCCCGGGGTGGCCTCGTCAGCGGCGTCCGGGAGCCAGGTGTGCACCGGCACCATCGGCGCCTTGATCGCGAAGGCGATGAAGAAGCCGACGAAGAGCCAGCGCCCCATGCCGGTGCCGACCTGGTCCATCAGCGGCGCCAGGTCACTGAGCAGGTACGTCGGCTGCCCGTCGTTGAGCCGCGAGGACTCGACGTAGACACCGATGACCGCCGCCAGCATGATCAGCCCACCGAGCAGCGAGAAGATCAGGAACTTCACCGCGGCGTAGGTGCGGCGGGCGCCGCCGAACCCGCCGATGAGGAAGTAGATCGGGATCAGGGTCGCCTCGAAGAAGACGTAGAACAGCAGCACGTCGACAGCCGCGAAGGTGCCGAGCGCGAGGCCCTCGAGCGCCAGCATCCATGCGAAGAACGAGTTCGACGACCAGCGGCCCGCATCGCCGTCGCGCCAGGAGGCCAGGATCACCACCGGCACGAGCACCGCGGTCAGCAGGATCAGCACCAGACCGGTCCCGTCCAGCCCCAGCGCGTAGTAGGCACCGAAGGCCTCGATCCAGCGGTGCGTCTCGGTGAGCTGGAAGCCGGAGGCGCCGGTGTCGAACTGCGAGGCGATGGCCAGCGTCAGGCCGAACGTGGCCACGGAGAACCAGAACGCGGCCTGGCGCGCGATCGCGCCGTGCCGGGGCAGGACCATCACCACGATGGCACCCACGACCGGCAGCAGCACGGCTGCGGTCAACCACGGGAAGTTCATCGGATGCCTCTCCTCGGCGGTGTCGTGGACGCGGACGTGCGACGGCTCGCGGTGGGCCTCATGCCAGCATCACCGCGAGCATCGCGGCGACCACCAGGGCCGCGCCGATCAGCACCGACAGCGCGTAGGAGCGTACGTAGCCGGTCTGCATCCGGCGGAAGGTGCCGGACATGCCCAGCGACGCCGACCCGGTGCCGTCCACGAACCCGTCGACGATCTTGTCGTCGAAGCTCGCCATCGACTCCACCAGGGTGTTGCCGGGACGCATCAGGACGGCCTCGTTGAACGCGTCGCCGTACAGGTCGGCGCGCGCGGCGCGGGTCGCGAAGCTGACGTCGCGCGGCGCCTCGCGGGGGATGTCGCGCTTCATCACGAAGATCCAGGCGACGGCCACGCCGGCGGCGACGACCGCGAGCACGATCAGGGTGTAGGCGATGATCGGCAGCGGGAGCGTGTGCTCCGCGGGCTCGCCCACGACCGGGGCGAGGAACTCGATGATCCAGTCACCGAGCAGCAGCACACCGCCCAGCAACGAGAGCGCGGCCAGCACGACCAGGGGGACGGTCATGACCCTGGGGGACTCGTGGGGCTCCACGTCGGGCTCCCAGCGCTTCTCCGACAGGAACGTCATGATCATCAGCCGGGTCATGTAGAACGCCGTGATGCCGGCTCCCACCGTCGCGGCGGTGCCGATCCACCAGCTCTGCCCGAACGCGGTCTCGATGATCTTGTCCTTGGACCAGAAGCCCGAGAACCCGGGGAACCCGATGATCGCGAGATAGCCCATCGCGAACGTCAGGTAGGTCACCGGCAGCACGAGGCCGCGGATTCGCAGCCCACCGAGACCGCCGTAGTGCCGCATGTCGACGTCGTCGTCCATCGCGTGCATCACCGAGCCGGCACCGAGGAACATGTTGGCCTTGAAGAAGCCGTGCATCAACAGGTGGAAGATCGCAATGGCGTAGCCCGCGACGCCCAGCCCCGCGGCCAGCATCATGTAGCCGATCTGGCTCATCGTCGACCCGGCGAGCACCTTCTTGATGTCGTCCTTGGCGCAGCCGATGATCGCCCCCACCAGCAGCGTCACCGCACCCACGATCACCACCGCGGTCTGCCCGACCTCGGTGCGCTCGTAGATGAAGTTGGACCGCACCACCAGGTAGACGCCCGCGGTCACCATGGTGGCGGCGTGGATGAGCGCCGAGACAGGGGTCGGGCCCTCCATGGCGTCGAGCAGCCAGGACTGGAGCGGCACCTGGGCCGACTTGCCGCAGGCAGCGAGCAGGAAGAGCAGCCCCAGCGCGTTGAGCGTCGCCTCCGAGGCGCCGCCGGCGAGCTCGGAGACGCCGGCGAAGGAGACGGTGCCGAAGGCCGCGAACGTGAGCATGGTGCCCAGCGCCAGCCCGATGTCACCGACGCGGTTGACCACGAAGGCCTTCTTGGCGGCGACCGCGGCCGAGTTCTTGTGCTGCCAGAAGCCGATCAGCAGGTAGGAGGCCAGGCCGACGCCCTCCCAGCCGAGGAAGAGGCCGAGGTAGCCGTCGGAGAGCACCAGGACCAGCATCGCGGCCACGAACAGGTTCAGGTAGGCGAAGAAGCGAGCGCGTCTCTCGTCGTGGGCCATGTAGCCGATGGAGTAGACGTGGATGAGGCCGCCGACTCCGGTGATGAGCAGCACGAAGAGCGCCGACAGCGGGTCGAAGAGGATGCCGAACTCGGCGCTGAGCTCACCTGCCTGGAACCAGGTCCACAGCTGAGTCCCGACCTGACGTTCCTCCGCGCCACGACCGAGCAGGGAGACGAAGGCGAACAGGGAGATCAGGAAGGATCCGAGCACGGTGGCGGTGCCGAGCAGGTGTGCCCAGGCCGACGAACGCCGGTTGCCCAGCAGCAGGATGACCGCGGCACCCAGCGCGGGCAGGGCGATCACCAGCCACAGCCAGTCGAAGATCCCGCCGGCCGCCTCGGGTGCGACGATCGGCACGGACTGCTCGCCCGCGCCGGACTCGGTGAAGATGTGCGTCATCTGGTGGCAGCCCCTCAGTACTTCAGCAGGCTCGCGTCGTCGACCGAGGCCGAGCGACGGGTGCGGAAGATGGTCATGATGATGGCCAGGCCGACCACGACCTCGGCAGCGGCGACGACCATGACGAAGAAGGCCATCACCTGTCCGTCGAGGTTTCCGTTGGTGCGCGAGAAGGTGACCAGCGCCAGGTTGGAGGCGTTGAGCATCAGCTCGACGCACATGAACACCACGATCGCGTTGCGACGGGTCAGCACGCCCACGCAGCCGATCGTGAAGAGGATCGCAGAGAGGACCAGGAAGGGCGTCGCGCTCATCACATCTCCTCCCGCTCCACCGTCGGGTCAGGATCGTCGGCCGCGCTGCGCGGCAGCTCCTCGCCCTCGGGGCCCTCGGTCAGGTCGGTGAGGTCGTCGGCCAGGTCGTCGGTCGAGGCCACCGTGCCTCGGGCGGCGAGCACGCGAGACACCGATCGTTCGGACGGCGTGCCGTCCGGCAGCAGCGCCGGGGTGTCGACCGCGTTGTGGCGGGCGAAGATCCCGGGGTTGGGCAGCGGGCCGGGATGCTTGCCGTGGTCGGCGTAGTCGCGCATGCGCTGGCGGGCCAGGTCGGCCTGGGTGGGCTTGGGGGTCAGCCGCTCCCGGTGCGCGAGCACCATCGCGCCGAGGGCCGCGGTGATGAGCAGGGCCGAGGTCACCTCGAAGGCGAACACGTAGCGGCTGAACAGCAGCCTGGCCAGTCCCGGCACGTTGCCATCGGCGTTGGCCTCCTCCAGACCCACCACCGTGCCCACGGTGACCTGAGCCACCCCGAGGACCAGCAGGGTGCCGAAGGCGAGGCCCGCGAGCGTGGCCATCAGGCGCTGACCCTTGATCGTCTCCACCACCGAGTCCGAGGCGTCGACCCCGACCAGCATGAGCACGAAGAGGAACAGCATGAGGATCGCGCCGGTGTAGACGATGATCTGCACCGCGAACAGGAACGGTGCGCCTTGCACGAGATAGAGGATCGCCAGGCTGATCATCACCACGGCCAGCAGCAACGCGGCGTGCACCGCCTTGCGCACGAAGAGGATGCCGAGTGCCGCCAGCACGATGAGCGGCGCGAGCAGCCAGAACGCGATCACAGCTGGCCCTCCTTCCCCGCCGGGTCCTGGCTGTCGTCCTGGGCGGTGAAGTTGCCCCGGTAGTAGTCGACCTCGTCCCGGCCGAGGCGCATCGGGTGGGGAGGCTGCTCCATGTTGGGCAGCAGCGGCGCCAGCAGGTCCTGCTTCTCGTAGATCAGGTCGGCCCGGTTGTCGTCAGCCAGCTCGTACTCGTTGGTCATCGTCAGGGCGCGAGTCGGGCACGCCTCGATGCACAGGCCGCACAGGATGCAGCGCAGGTAGTTGATCTGGTAGACGCGGCCGTAGCGCTCACCCGGCGAGAAACGTGCGTCGTCGCTGTTGTCGGCGCCCTCGACGTAGATCGCGTCGGCGGGGCAGGCCCACGCGCACAGCTCGCAGCCGATGCACTTCTCCAGGCCGTCCGGCCAGCGGTTGAGCTGGTGACGCCCGTGGAAGCGCGGCGCCGTGGGCTTCTTCTCCTTGGGGTACTGCTCGGTGACGGTCCTCCGGAACATGGTGCGGAAGGTCACCCCGAAACCCGCGACCGGGTCCCAGAACTGCTCCTTGAGAGTCGGCATCACTGCTCCTGGGTCGTCGTGGACCGGACCGTCGCGCCCCCGGAGGGCGGTCCGGCCGCGGTGCGGCTGGGGGAACGGCCGGTGACCGTGTACGACGGGGTGCCCATCGGCGGCACCGGGTAGCCCCCGGCGAACGGGTCGAACTCCTCCTCCTCGGTGGGCAGCTCGTCTTCGTCCTCGGCTCCGAAGAAGAAGGTCAGCAGCGTCACCGCGGCGATGACACCGATGAAGCCGAGGAGCCAGCGCCGGTCGACGCCGCCTTCGAGGGTGATCGCGCGCATCGTCGCCACGGCGATGATCCAGGCCAGCGCGATCGGGATGAGTCGCTTCCACCCGAAGGCCATGAACTGGTCGTAGCGCAGCCGAGGCAGTGTGCCTCGCAGCCAGATGAAGAGGAAGATGAAGAAGAGGACCTTGCCCATGAACCACAGCACCGGCCAGTAGCCCTCGTTCGCGCCCTCCCAGATCGGGCCGCCCAGCGGCCACGGCGCCATCCAGCCACCCAGGAACAGGGTGGTGGCGAGCGCGGAGACCGTCGCCATCGCGACGTACTCGGCCAGGAAGAACAGCGCGAACTTCAGCGAGGAGTACTCGGTGTGGAAACCGCCGACCAGCTCCCCCTCGGCCTCGGGCAGGTCGAAGGGCGCGCGGTTGGTCTCCCCCACCATCGCGATCATGTAGATCACGAACGACGGAAGCAGGATGACGGCGAACCAGACGTCCTCCTGCGCCGCCACGATCTCCGAGGTCGACATCGAGCCGGCGTAGAGGAACACCGCGACCAGGGCCAGGCCCATGGCGACCTCGTAGGAGATCATCTGCGCCGAGCTGCGCAGCCCGCCCAGCAGCGAGTACGTCGAGCCCGACGACCAGCCGCCCAGCACGATGCCGTAGATCTCCATCGAGGCGACCGCGAGGATGAACAGCACCGCCACCGGCATGTCCGTCAGCTGGAGCGGGGTGATGATGTCGGTGAACGGGATGCGCACCTCGGGCCCGAAGGGGATCACCGCGAAGGCCAGGAAGGCGGGGATCACCGCCATCACCGGGGCCAGGATGTAGACCACCTTGTCGGCCGCGCGCGGGACGATGTCCTCCTTCAGCGCGAGCTTGACGCCGTCGGCGAGACTCTGGAGCAGCCCGAAGGGGCCGTGCATGTTCGGTCCGATGCGGTGCTGCATCCGCGCCACCACCCGGCGTTCCCACCAGATGTTGAACAGCGTGAGCAGCACGAGGACGACGAACAGCAGCAGCGCCTTGAGCAGCACCACCCAGACGGGGTCGTTCCCGAACCCGTCGATCTCGTCCGTGCCGGCGGCGAAGACCCCGGACATCGGCCCGGTGCCGACCAGTGCGCTCATCACAGCTCCTCCTGTCCGGCAGCCACCGGCACCAGCGCGGGATCGGGCACGGCAACGGTGACGCGCGAGCCGGCCCCGGCGTCCAGGTCGCGGGTGAGGTTGACCCCGCCGGTCGCCGACGGGACCCAGACGACGTCGTCGTCGATGTCACCGAGCTCGGCGGGAAGGATCACCGACCCCCGGTCGGTGGCGACCTCCAGGGGCTCGCCCTCCGAGACGCCCAGGGCTGCGATCGTGCCTTCGCTGAGCACCACGGTGGGGACAGGTCCGCTGGCGTGGTACGCCGCGTCGCCGTCCTGCATCGGCCCGTCACCGATCATGGTCTTCCACGTCGACAGCACCACGCCGTCACGAACGGCCGGCGGCGGCACCGCCTGCTCGCGCGGCCCCTCGGCCCGGGCGCCGTCCCAGCCCTCGAGCTCGGCGAGCTCGTTGCCCGCCGCCTCGGGGGTCTGGAACCCGAGCGAGCGGCCCATCTCCGCGGCGATCCCGGCGAGCACACGGACGTCGGGCACGGTGTTGCTGCCCTGGAGCGCCTGGGCGAAGGGCCGCACGCGACCCTCCCAGTTGACGAAGCTGCCGAGCTTCTCCGCGGCCGCAGCGACCGGGAAGACGACGTCGGCCAGCTCGGTGACGCCGCTGGCGCGTAGCTCGAGGCTGACCACGAAAGACTCTGCCATCGCGGCTCGAGCCGTCGCCGGGTCGGGGAGGTCGTCGAGCTCCACGCCGGCGACCACGGCGCCGGCCAGCTCGCGTCGACCCAGTGCCGCCAGGATCGCGCCGGCGTCACGCCCGGCGACCGCCGGGACCTCGTGCCCCCACACCGTGGAGACGTCCACGCGGGCCGCCGCGTCCTGGAGCGGGCGGCCACCGGGCAGCAGCGTCGGCAGGCAGCCTGCGTCGACCGCCCCTCGGTCGCCTGCTCGGCGGGGCACCCAGGCGAGTCGGGCACCGGTCTGGGCGGCGAGGACGCTGACGGCGCTGAGTGCGCCGGGGACTGCCGCGAGCCGCTCCCCGACCAGGATCACCCCGCCGCCGTCGAGCGCGAGCTCGCCGTCGTGCCCGAGCCGTTCGATGGCTGCCGCCTCGTGACCGGGCGCGGTGCGCACCACGGTGGCGCCCAGCTTGCGCAGGCCCCTCGTCGTGAAGGGCGAGACCGCGAAGATCCGCAGGTCGCGCCGGGCCCGGGAGGCCTTGCGCAGCCGCAGGAAGAGCGAACCCGCCTCCTCCTCCGGCTCGAGCCCCAGCAGCACGACGGCGCTGGCCCTCTCCAGGTCGCCGTAGGTCACCCCGAGACCGCGACCCGCCACGTGCGCGGCGAGGAACTGCTCCTCCTCGGCCGAGTGGGCACGGGCTCGGAAGTCGACATCGTTGCTGTCCAGCACGGTGCGGGCGAACTTCGCGTGGGCGTAGGCGTCCTCGCGGGTCAGCCGTCCGCCGGTCAGCACGCCGACGCCGGCCCCCTCGCGTGCCGCAGCGAGCCCTCGCGCCGCCACCACGAACGCCTCCGGCCAGGAGGCGGGCCGCAGCTGCCCGGTCTCGTCGTCGCGGACCATCGGGGTGGTGATCCGGTCGTGCGCGGTCAGGTAGCCGAACGCGAAGCGGTCCTTGTCGCTGATCCACTCCTCGTTGACCTGCGGGTCGTTGTCCGAGAGCCGACGCATCACCTTGCCCCGACGGTGGTCGACGCGGATCGCCGCGCCGCACGCGTCGTGCTCGCCCACGCCGGGTGTCGAGACCAGGTCGAACGGCCGCGCCCGGAACCGGTACGACGCCGACGTCAGCGCGCCCACCGGACAGATCTGGATGGTGTTGCCGGAGAAGTTGGAGCGGAACGGCTCCCGCTCGTAGATCCCTACCTGCTGCAGCGCACCGCGCTCGATCAGCGCGATGAACGGGTCACCGGCGATCTGCTCGGAGAAGCGGGTGCAGCGGGCGCACAGCACGCACCGCTCGCGGTCGAGCAGGACCTGGGCGCTGATGTTGATCGGCTTGGGATAGGTCCGCTTCATCTCGACGAAGCGGCTCTCACCCCGGCCGTTGCTCATGGCCTGGTTCTGCAGGGGGCACTCGCCGCCCTTGTCGCAGACCGGGCAGTCGAGCGGGTGGTTGATGAGCAGCTGCTCCATCACGCCCTGCTGCGCCTTGTCGGCGATCGGCGAGCTCAGCTGGGTCCGCACGACCATGCCCTCCACGACCGGCATCGTGCAGGACGCCTGCGGCTTGACCCGACCGGGCGGGCCCATCATGGTGCGAGGCTCGCCGCCTCCCGGGGCGGGCATCGCCACCTCGACCAGGCACTGGCGGCAGGCACCCACCGGTTCGAGCAGCGGGTGGTCGCAGAAGCGCGGGATCTGGACGCCGATCCGCTCCGCGGCCCGGATGATCAGGGTGCCCTGGGGCACGCTCACCTCGATGCCGTCGATGGTGAGGGTGACGAGGTTCTCCTGCTGCTCCACGGCACCGGAGGAGGTCGTGGCCGGTGTGCTCATGCGTCTGCTCCCGCCGAGACGAGGGTGTCCGGGGCGAACAGGGCGGAGGCGGCGGGGTCGAACGGGCAGCCACCCTGCTCGAGGTGGGCGAGGTACTCCTCACGGAAGAACTGGATGGAGGAGCTGATCGGGCTCACTGCGCCGTCGGCGAGCGCGCAGAACGAGCGGCCGAGGATGTTGTCGCACTGGTCGAGCAGCATCTCGAGGTCGGACTCCGAACCCTCCCCGCGCTCGAGCCTGGCGAGCACCTGCACCAGCCACCACGTGCCCTCACGGCAGGGGGTGCACTTGCCGCACGACTCGTGCTTGTAGAACTCGGTCCACCGAAGCACCGCGCGCACCACGCAGGTGGTCTCGTCGAAGATCTGCAGCGCCTTGGTGCCGAGCATCGACCCGGCTGCGGCCACTCCTTCGTAGTCCAGCGGGACGTCGAGGTGCTCGGCGGTGAGCAGCGGCGTCGAGGAGCCGCCCGGGGTCCAGAACTTCAGCTCGTGCCCCTCTCGCACCCCGCCGGCCATGTCGAGCAGGTCCCGCAGCGTGATCCCGAGCGGGGCTTCGTACTGGCCGGGCCGCTGCACGTGGCCCGAGAGCGAGTAGAGCGTCATGCCCTTGGAGCGCTCGGTGCCCATCGAGGCGAACCACGCGGGGCCGTTGTCGACGATGCAGGGAACCGAGGCGATCGACTCCACGTTGTTGACGACGGTGGGAGAGGCGTAGAGGCCGGCCACGGCGGGGAACGGCGGGCGAAGCCGCGGCTGACCCCGTCGTCCCTCGAGGGAGTCGAGCAGCGCCGTCTCCTCACCGCAGATGTAGGCGCCGGCGCCGGCGTGGACCACCACGTCGAGGTCGTAGCCCGTGCCGTGGATGTCCTTGCCGAGGTGGCCCGCGGCGTGTGCCTCCGCGACCGCCTGCTGCACCCGGCGCAGCACGTGCAGCACCTCGCCGCGGACGTAGATGAACGCGTGGTGGGCCCCGATGGCGTAGGAGGAGATGATCACGCCCTCCACCAAGGTGTGGGGGCTGGCCATCATCAGCGGGATGTCCTTGCAGGTGCCCGGCTCGGACTCGTCGGCGTTGACGACGAGGTACTTCGGCTTGTCACCACCGGGCTTGTCGGGGTCCTTCGGGATGAAGCCCCACTTCATGCCGGTGGCGAAGCCCGCCCCGCCCCGGCCGCGCAGGCCGGAGTCCTTGACGAGGGTCACGATGTCGTCCGGCGACATGCCCAGTGCCTTGCGCAGCGCGCGATAGCCCCCGGCACGCTCGTAGGAGGCCAGCGTCCAGCTCCGGTCGTCGTCCCAGTGGGCCGACAGCACCGGAGTCAGCGTCTTCGGGGTGGGGGCAGTGGTCACTGACCCTTCTCCTCTCCGGAGTCCTGGGCCGAAGCCGGGGCCGACCCAGGGCGCGGCCTTGGGGGTCGGGCGCGGTCCAGCCGCGTTCCTTGGCCAGCTCCAGGCCCACCAGCGAGGCGGGCCCGGCCGCGGGTCCCTCGTCGGCGAGGCCGTCGGGGAAGCCGGCGAGGACGCGTTCGGCCTCGCGCCAGGTGCAGATCCGGGGACCGCGGGTGGACCGGACCTCGTTGCCGGCGCGCAGGTCGTCGACCAGCTGCGTGGCCGAGGCGGGGTCCATGTTGTCCATGAACTCCCAGTTCACCATCACGACCGGGGCGTAGTCGCAGGCCGCGTTGCACTCCACGTGCTCGAGAGTGATGGTGCGACCGGCTCCGTCGTCGGGAGTCGTCTCGTCGTTGCCGACGTCGAGGTGCTCCTGCAACCGCTCGAAGATCGCGTCACCTCCCATCACCGCGCACAACGTGTTGGTGCAGACCCCGACGTGGTAGTCCCCCACCGGCCGTCGCTTGTACATCGTGTAGAACGTCGCGACGCCCGACACCTCGGCGGCCGTCAGCCCGAGGATCTCGGCACAGGCCTCGATGCCACCGGCGGTCACCCGACCTTCGACGCTCTGCACCAGGTGGAGCATCGGCAGGAGACCGGAACGAGCCTGAGGGTAGCGAGCGGCGATCTCGCGCAGCTCGGCGTAGGTGCTCTCGTCCAGGGTGCCGGGCTCGGCGTGGGCCGGCCCCGGCGGGCGGGTGGGCTCTGGTGGGGTCTTGGTCATCGGTCGACACCTCCCATGACGGGGTCGATCGAGGCGACGGCAACGATCACATCGGCGACCTGGCCACCCTCGCTCATGACCGAGGTCGCCTGCAGGTTGGTGAAGGACGGGTCCCGGAAGTGCGCCCGGTAGGGCCGAGTGCCCCCGTCGGACACCACGTGGGCGCCCAGCTCGCCGCGCGGGGACTCGACCGGCACGTACGCCTGCCCCGGCGGCACCCGGAACCCCTCGGTCACCAGCTTGAAGTGGTGGATGAGGGCCTCCATCGACTCGCCCATGATGTGGCGGATGTGGTCGAGGCTGTTGCCCATGCCGTCGGTGCCGATCGCCAGCTGGGCCGGCCATGCGATCTTCTTGTCCGCCACCATCACCGGGGCACCCTGTAGCTTCTCCAACCGGTCGGCGCACTGCTCGACGATGCGCAGCGACTGCCACATCTCCTCCAGCCGCACGCGGAAGCGGCCGTAGGAGTCGGCGGTGTCCCAGGTGACCACGTCGAACTCGTAGTCCTCGTAGCCGCTGTACGGCTGGGTCCGGCGCAGGTCCCATGCGTAGCCGGTCGAGCGGAGCACCGGGCCGGTCATCCCCAGCGACAGGCAGCCGGCCAGGTCGAGGTGACCCACGCCCACGAGCCTGCCCTTGAAGATCGGGTTCTCGTTGCACAGCGCGGCGTACTCCGGCAGCCGCTTCTTCATCATCGTGACGAAGTCGCGGATCTGGCCGAGCGCGCCGGGTGGGAGGCGTTGGGCCACGCCCCCGGGACGAATGTAGGCGTGGTTCATCCGCAGGCCGGTGATCAGCTCGAAGAGGTCGAGCACCAGCTCGCGCTCCCGGAAGCCGATCGTCATCACGGTCAGGGCTCCCAGCTCCATGCCGCCGGTCGCGATGGCGACGAGGTGGGAGGAGATCCGGTTCAGCTCCGACAGCAGGACCCGCAGCACCTGCGCCTTCTCCGGGATCTGGTCCTCGATGTCGAGCAGCCGCTCCACCCCGAGGCAGTAGGTGAGCTCGTTGTGGAACGGCGCCAGGTAGTCCATCCGGGTGCAGAACGTGACGCCCTGCGTCCAGGTGCGGAACTCCATGTTCTTCTCGATGCCGGTGTGGAGGTAGCCGATGCCGCAGCGCGCCTCGGTCACCGTCTCGCCCGACAGCTCGAGGATGAGACGCAGCACGCCGTGGGTGGAGGGGTGCTGCGGCCCCATGTTGACCACGACCCGGTCGTCGGCGTCGTCACCGGCGGCGATTCCCTGGACGACCTGGTCCCAGTCCTGTCCGGTGACGGTGAAGACGCGCCCCTGCGTGGTCTCGGACTCGGCGGCGCCGTACGGGTCGTGGCTTGCGTCGTTGCTCGTCGTGGTCATCAGCTGTAGGACCTCCGGGTGTCGGCCGGCGGGATCGTCGCGCCCTTGTACTCCACCGGGATGCCGCCCAGGGGGTAGTCCTTGCGCTGCGGGTGACCCGGCCAGTCGTCCGGCATCTGGATCCGGGTGAGGGAGGGGTGACCGTCGAAGACGATCCCGAAGAAGTCGAAGGCCTCGCGCTCGTGCCAGTCGTTGGTCGGGTAGACCGACACCACCGACGGGATGTGGGGGTCGGCGTCCGGGCAGACGACCTCGAGCCGGATCCGTCGGTTGTGGGTCATCGAGAGCAGGTGGTAGACCGCGTGCAGCTCGCGCCCCGCGTCGTTGGGGTAGTGCACCCCGTTGACGCCCGAGCACAGCTCGAACCGCAGCGGCGCGGCGTCGCGCAGCAGTCCGGCGGTCTCCAGCAGTCGGGAGCGGCGGATGAAGAACGTGATCTCGCCTCGGTGCACCACGACCTTCTCGATCGCGTCCTCGAGGCCGAGCTCGGCCAGGCCGTTGCGCAGCGCCTCGTCGACCTCGTCGAACCACCCGCCGTACGGAGGCTCGGTGGCCACGGGCATCGCCACGGTGCGCACCAGGCCGCCGTAGCCAGTGGTGTCGCCGGCGTCGTGGACGCCGAACGAACCCTGCCGGGTGTCCACCACCTCGTGAGCGAGCGCGGAGGTGTCGGTCGGGAGCGCCGCGTCGGGGCCGCCGGGTGTCGCGTCCTCCGGCATCCCGGTGGTCGACTCGTCGGACCCCTTCGGCGGGCCCTCGGGCGGGGGAGTCATCGAAGCAGCCCCCTCTGCTCGGAGGTCGGCAGCGCGTTCAGGGCCTCGGTCTCCAGCTCCAGCATCTGGGCCTCGCGGTTGGCGCCGAGCTTGGTGGCCTGCACCCGGTCGTGCAGCTTGAGGATCGCGTCGATCAGCATCTCGGGTCGCGGGGGGCAGCCCGGGAGGTACATGTCCACCGGGACCACGTGGTCCACGCCCTGGACGATCGCGTAGTTGTTGAACATGCCGCCGGACGAGGCGCACACGCCCATGGCTAGCACCCACTTGGGCTCGGCCATCTGGTCGTAGATCTGTCGCAGCACCGGCGCCATCTTCTGGCTGACGCGACCGGCCACGATCATGAGGTCGGCCTGACGCGGGGAGGCGCGGAAGACCTCCATCCCGTAGCGGGCGAGGTCGTAGCGGGGCCCACCCGACGTCATCATCTCGATGGCGCAACAGGCCAGACCGAAGGTCGCGGGCCAGAACGACGCCTTGCGGAAGTAGCCGGCCACCCCCTCGACCGTCGTCAGCAGCACCCCGCTGGGGAGCTTCTCCTCGATGCCCATCAGTTACTGCCTTCCCTCACGAGGTTTCGTGGCTCGCTCCGCTCGCACCTCAACCACCGACTTCCGTGGTCCGCTCGCACCACAACCACCGACTCAGTCCCACTCCAGGCCTCCGCGGCGCCACACGTAGGCGTAGGCGACGAAGACGGTCAAGATGAAGATCACCATCTCGATCAGGCCGAACAACGCCATCTCGTCGAAGTAGACCGCCCACGGGTACAGGAACACGATCTCGATGTCGAAGACGATGAAGAGCATCGCGATGATGTAGTACTTCACCGGGAACCGACCGCCCCCCATGGGCTGCGGTGTCGGCTCGATGCCGCACTCGTAGGAGTCGACCTTGGCGCGGTTGTACCGCTTGGGACCGGTCACGCTGCTGACCGCGACCGAGAACACGGCGAAGCCGGCGGCCAGCGCCAGCAGCGCGAGCACGGGGGTGTAGAGCTCCATCGGTCAGCAGCCCTTCCTCGGAGTCACGGACGCGGTCGTGGTGCTGGGTGTGGTCGAGAGGCCGCTCATGCGTCGGGCGCCCATCGGCTCAACGCGTTGATCACGCGGTCGGCGAAGTCGGCGTCCTTCGGGTCGGTCAGGTTGGCCATGAGCTTCAGCACTGCCTTCATCAGACGGGTGCGCGGCAGTCCGTAACGGGTCGCCTGCTTCATGAAGGTCGGGTTGCCGATCATCTTGGCGAAGACCCGGCCCAACGTGAAGTAGCCGCCGTACGCCGCGTCGAGAGCAGCAGGGTAACTGTGCAGCACCCGCTCCCGGTTGGCCCCCTCCGGTCGGGCCAGCGCCTGCAGCATCACCTCGGCAGCCAGCTCGCCCGCCTCCAGGGCGTAGTCGATGCCCTCGCCGTTGAAGGGGTTGACCATGCCGCCGGAGTCACCGACGAGCAGCATGCCGTCGGCGTAGTGGGGCTTGCGGTTGAAACCCATCGGCAGGGCGGCGGACTTCACGCCGCCCACCTCGTGGTCGTCGGTGAACTCCCACTCGGCGGGCACGTTGGCCAGCCAGGTGCGCAGGATCGCCTTGTAGTCGACGTTCTGGAAGGCGGCCGAGGAGTTGAGGATGCCGAGCCCGACGTTGGCGAGGCCGTTGCCCAGCCCGAAGATCCAGCCGTAGCCCGGGAGGAGGTCGGACTCCCCGGGCTTGCCGTTCCACAGCTCCAGCCACGACTCCATCCACGGGTCGTCGTGACGGGGGGTCTCGTAGTAGGTGCGGACCGCGACGGCCATCGGCCGGTTCTCGCGACGCACGATGCCCTGCGAGGTGGCCAACCGGGACGAGACGCCGTCGCACGCCACCACCAGGGGCGCGTGGTAGCGGGCGTCCGCGCCGGCACGCCGCCCCCGGTCGTCGACGGGGCGGGCGGTGACGCCCACGACCCGGCCGGTGCGGTCGTCCACGACCGGCCCGGTCACCGCGGTGCGCTCCTGCAGCCGGGCGCCTGCCTTCTGGGCGTGCCGGGCGAGCACCTCGTCGAGGTCGGCGCGAGCCCGGGCGGCGCCGTACGGCGGGAACGAGGTGAGGTCGGGCCACGGCAGCTCCAGCCGGTGGCCGGCCCCCACGATGCGCAGCCCCTGGTTCTTGTGCCAGCCCGGGGCGTCGAGGTCGAAGCCCATGGAGACCAGCGACCTGACCGCTCGCGGCGTGAGGCCGTCGCCGCAGACCTTGTCGCGCGGGAAGGCGGACTTCTCCAGCAGCAGCACATCGGCCCCGGCCTGGGCCAGGTGGAAGGCCGTGCTCGCGCCCGCGGGTCCTGCTCCGACGACGATGATGTCTGCCTGCCGCTCGGGGGCGGGGCTGGCGGCCATCGATCTCTCCTGATCCACGCTGACGAGGGCAGCTCGTGACCTTGTGAAAGAATTCACGAAGCGGGCGGAGACAGTCTAGAGGTCACGTCCAGGCTGCGTACACCGACCGCCGGCGCGCTGCGGCGACCCTAGCGGCCCTTCCGCGCCCGGTGCAGGGCCACGATGCCGCCCGACAGGTTGCGCCACTGGCAGCCGCTCCACCCGGCGTCGTCGATGCGCCGTGCCAAGCCGGCCTGGTCGGGCCAGGCCCGGATCGACTCGGCGAGGTAGACGTAGGCGTCGGGGTTGGACGAGACCGCCCGCGCGACCGGAGGGAGCGCCCGCATCAGGTACTCGACGTACGCCGTCCGGAAGGGCGCCCAGGTCGGTGAGCTGAACTCGCAGACCACGAGCTGCCCGCCGGGCTTGGTCACCCGCAGCATCTCGCGCAGCCCGGCGTCGGGGTCCACGATGTTGCGCAGACCGAAGGAGATCGTCACCGCGTCGAAGGAGTCGTCGGCGAAGGGGAGCCGGGTGGCGTCACCGGCGACGAAGGGGAACTGCGGCCGGGCCCGCTTGCCGACCTGCAGCATGCCGAGACTGAAGTCGCACGGGACGACGTAGGCGCCCGCGTCCGCGAACGGCTGGCTGGAGGTGCCCGTGCCGGCGGCGAGGTCCAGGATCCGCTGCCCCGGACGGACGTCCAACGCCTTCAGCGCCGCCCGCCGCCAGCGCCGATCCTGTCCCATCGACAAGATGTCGTTGGTGATGTCGTAGCGCTTCGCGACACCATCGAACATCGCCTGGACGTCGGCGGGTTGCTTCTGGAGGTCGGCGCGGGTCACGGCCGCAACTGTAGACCGGGCTCCGAGAGGCCGAGTCAGGCCGTCGAAGGGTCGGTTGGCGAGCAGCCGTAGGCTGCGATGTCGTGACGACCAGCCCCCTTCCCCGCCGGGACGACGTCCCGGAGCTCGTCGTCCGCACCCGACGCATCGACGTACGGGAACCCCTGACCTCGCTGCTGCCCAACGACGCCGACCCGGTCGCCTGGGTGCGCAAGCGTGAGGGCCTCGTCGGCTGGGGGGTCGCCGCCCGGGTGAGCACCGCAGGGGCCGACCGCTTCTCCGACGCACTGGACTGGTGGGACTCCCTGAGCGCGGCTGCCCACGTCCGCGACGACGTCGGCGTCCCCGGGAGCGGGCTGGTGTGCTGGGGGTCCTTCGCCTTCGCGGACCACCCTGGACGCAGCGTGCTGCTGGTGCCTCGCGTCATCGTCGGTCGGCGCGGCGGCGAGACCTGGCTGACCACCGTCACCCCCACCGGCGACGTCCCGGACATCGGCACCGAGGTCCAGCTGACCTCTCGACCCGCCTCGGAGGCCGACGGCGAGGCGGCGTACGCCGACGGGGCGCTCACCGGCGCCGAGTGGCAGCGCCGGGTGGCCGATGCGCTCGATCACATCGAGGCGGGCGAGGTCGAGAAGGTCGTGCTCGCCCGCGACCTCGTCGCCGAGCTCGACCGCCCGCTGGACGTCCGCCGCCCCCTCGATCGGCTGAGCAGCCGCTACGAGGGCTGCTGGACCTTTCACGTCGAGGGTCTCTTCGGCGCCACCCCGGAGATGCTGGTGCGCCGGGAGCGGGGCCTGGTCACCTCCCGCGTGCTCGCCGGCACCATCCGTCGGACCGGCGACGACGACCAGGACTCCCGGCTCGCCGGCTCCCTCGCCCGGTCCTCGAAGGACCTGGAGGAGCACGAGTACGCCGTGCGCTCGGTGGCCGACGCGTTGGCGCCGTACTGCTCGTCGCTGACCTACCCCGAGGCGCCCTTCGTGCTGCACCTGCCGAACGTGATGCACCTGGCCACCGACGTGGCCGGGGTCGTGGAGAGCGACGTCACCTCCCTCGCCCTGGCCGCCGCGCTGCACCCCTCGGCCGCGGTCGGGGGGACCCCCACGGAGGCCGCCCTCGACCTGATTCGGCGGCTGGAGGGCATGGACCGCGGCCGGTACGCCGGCCCGGTGGGGTGGATGGACGCCTCCGGAGACGGCGAGTGGGGCATCGCGCTCCGCTCTGCCGAGGTCTCCGACGACGGGCGCACCGTGCGTCTGTTCGCCGGGTGCGGCATCGTCGCCGGTTCCGACCCCGACGCCGAGCTCGCCGAGTCCCAGGCGAAGCTGGTCCCGGTCCGCGACGCCCTCGCCTGAGACGCCCCGGCGTCAGAGGTCGGTGCCGGCAGCCGGACGCGCGTAGGTGCCGTCGCGCTGGGCCATGAAGTCCTGGAACCGACCGTCGGCGATGACCAGGCCGAAGTCGCTGTAGACGCCGTCGTGGATGCCGAGCGTGCGCGGTGCGGCGATGTCGCGAGCCACGTTGAGCAGCTCCGACAGCTTCGCCCACGGCGCCGAGACCGGCGCGCAGTAGACGTCGACCTGCTGGCCGGGGAACTCGAAGGAGTCCCCCGGGTGGAACAGCGAGGTCCCACCGGCGGACACGACGTACCCGGAGTTGTCGAAGTGGGTCAGCTCGGGGTGGATGATCGCGTGCTTGCGCCCGACCACGCGGATGCCGTAGCCCACGACCTCCAGCTCCTCCCCCGGCTCGACCACCGTCACCCGCTCCCCGATCTCGGGGTCGGCCTCCCGGATCTGCTCGGCCACCGCCGCGATCGTCCACACCGGGGCATCGGCGGCGCGCAGGTGGTCGATCGTCCAGTGGTCCGGGTGCTCGTGGGTGATGAGCACGCCGTCGACTCTGTCGACCGCCTCGGGACCGGTCAGCACACCCGGGTCGATCGCGAGGTCGTGCCCGTCGAGGGAGAGCCGGACGCAGGAATGGCCGAACTTGGTGATGCGCACGGAGGCCATCCTGCCACCGCCCGCTCAGCCAGCTCAGCCGGCGGTGGCTCAGCCGACCAGGCCGCGGATCGCCTCGTCCAGGGCCCGCCGGTCGTCGCGTCGGACGACGGCCTCGACGACCTCGACGCCGCCTGCCGGAGAGGCCAGCGCCTGGCGAAGAGCGGCTCGCTCGCGCACCCGCAGGTGCGGCACCCGCAGCCCCGCGCACAGCGAGGCGAGGTCCGCGCCGTGCGGTGTGGCGAAGACCCGCTCGAACGCCGGCTGGTGACCGGCGGCACCCTGTTCGAGGACCGCGAAGATGCTGCCGCCGTCGTCGTTGACCACGACGACGGTGAGGTCCGGCGCCTGCTCCTCCCGGCCCATCGCCAGGCCGGTGAGGTCGTGCAGGAAGGTCACGTCGCCGACCAGGGCAAGCGCGCGGGAGCTGCGGGGACGACCGAGAGCCGCCCCGATCGCCGACGACACGGTGCCGTCGATACCGGACAGGCCCCGGTTGGCCGTCACCATGCGGCGCTGGCCCGGCTGGTACCGCGGCACCATCAGGTCGAGGTCACGGATCGGGTTGGACGAGCCCACGAAGAGCAGCCCCTCAGCGGGCAAGGCCGCCGCCACCTCGCGGGCGACGTGGTGGGGGGTGAGGTCGGCCCAGCCGTCGAGCAGACCGTCGAGGCGACGGGACAGGTCCGCGTCCCGCTCGCGCCACTCACCGAGCCAAGGGCTCGGCTCGAGCGGCGACGCTCCCTGCGGCGCCAGCGCGTGCGCCACCCTCGAGACGCCGTGGCCCGGGTCGGCCCACCAGCCGGGCCCCGCGCTTCGGGGAACCAGGGCGACCACCTCGATGTCGGTGCGCCCCAGCAGCCGGGTCACCGGCCTGGACAGCGTGGGGTGTCCGGCGACGACCACCTGCTCGATCCGCCTCGCGAGGTCGTCGTCACCGAGCAGCAGCCGAGAGGTGCGGATCGCGTTGTCTCCGGTGCGTGACCCGCTCGACGGCTCCGCCAGCAGGGGCCACCCCCCTGCCTCCGCGAGCAGCCGGGCCGGGGGTCCGGCGTCGTCCCCTGCGACCACCACGGTGCGCTCGATGTCGGCCACGCGCTCCACGCTCGGCTCGGATCGTGGCGGCGGCTCCGTCCAGGGCCGGCCCGCCGGTCGGCCGTCGACCGACGTCGACCACCCGTCGGCGACGTCGGGGGTCAGCGGAGCCTCCAGCTGCACGTTGAGGTGCACGGGACCGCGTGCGGTGCCGGCGAGACCCGCAGCGGTGACGAGCAGGCGGGCGACCGTCGAGCGCCAGGCGATGACCTGCTCGGTCTCCCGGTGCCCGGGCACGGCCGCCGACAGGTCATGGCCGGCTCTCACCGCCGAGCCGAAGACCCCTGGCTGCTCGGTGGTCTGGTTGGCGCCGGTGCCACGCAGGTGCGCCGGCCGGTCGGCCGTGAGCAGCACCAGCGGGATGCCGCTGTGGTGTGCCTCCAGCACCGCCGGGTGCAGGTTGGCGACCGCGGTGCCGCTGGTGGTGACCACCGGCACCGGCCGGCGCGAGGTCCGCGAGATGCCGAGGGCGAGGAAGGCAGCGGTGCGTTCGTCGAGGCGGGTGTGCAGCGTCAGCTGCCCCGCCTGCGCGGCGTCGTACGCCGCCAGGGCCAGCGGCGCGGACCGCGAGCCGGGGCTGAGCACGAGGTGGCGCACACCGCCGCGCACCAGCTCGTCGACGACGACGCGGGCGAAGGCGGTGGCGGCGTTGGGCGGGACATCCATCAGCGCCGATCCTGCCCCATCACTCGTCCGCCGCGGCCAGACCCGCCACCGCATCCAGCCGTTCCTGCCAGTGCCCCACCCGGTCGTGGGGCGGGGCGAGCCGCTGGAGGGCTGCCGGGTCCACCTCGGGCCGCCGCACCGGGAGCGCGCCGTCGACCGGCGCCAACGGGTCAAGAGCCACGTCGTCGCGCAGCAGCTGGACCGTGGCCAGGCCACACGCATAAGGCAGCGCCGGCAACGCCGCCGCCAGCGCCACCCCGGCGGCGATGCCCACGCTGGTCTCGAGGGCGCTGCTCACGACCACGGGCAGGCCGATGTCGTCGGCGATCCGCAGGCAGGCCCGGACTCCCCCCAGCGGCTGCACCTTGAGGACGGCGATGTCTGCTGCCTCCAGGTCCCGCACCCGGTAGGGGTCCTCGGCACGGCGGATCGACTCGTCCGCCGCCACCGGCACCTCGACCCGCCGCCGTACCGCAGCCAGCTCCTCGACGGTGGCGCACGGCTGCTCGACGTACTCCAGGCCGCCGGCCGCCCGGTCGAGCCGCCGGACGGCACGCACGGCCGCGTCGACCGACCAGGCGCCGTTCGCATCGACGCGGACAGCGCCCTCCGGGCCGAGCGCGTCGCGCACCGCCTCCAACCGGGCCACGTCGTCGGCGAGGCCCTGGCCCGGCTCGGCCACCTTGACCTTGGCGGTCGTGCAGCCGCCCTCGCGCACCAGGCGGTGGGCGGTCACCGGATCCACCGCCGGAACGGTCACGTTGACCGGCACCCGGTCCCGCACCGGAGCGGGCCAGTCGCCCGAGGCTGCCTCCCGGGCCGCCCGCAGCCACGGCACGCACGTCGCGGCGTCGTACTCCAGGAAGGGGCTGAACTCACCCCACCCCGCCACGCCCGGCAGCAGCATCGCCTCGCGCGTGGTGATGCCGCGGAACCGCTGCCGCAGCCCGACCGCGACCACCACCGGCGCCTCGGCGACCTCGTGCGAGACGTCCACGGGCGACCTCACGCCCCCCGAGTCGCCAGCTCGCGCAGCGCGACGCGGTCGACCTTGCCGTTGGAGGTGTGGGGCAGCGCATCGACCAGGACGAGCGCCTGCGGAGCCCAGGCGCGTGGCTCCACCAGGTCACGCAGCTCCGACAGCACCGGGACGCCGTCGACGGCTCGCACGACCGCGGTGACCTGCTCTCCCCACTCCGGATGGGGGACGCCGACCACGGCCACCTCGGCCACCCGCCGGTGCCGGCCGAGCATCTGCTCGACCGCCGGGCCGGGCACGTTGAGCCCGCCGCTGACCACCACCTGGTCCCGCCGACCCAGCAGCTGCAGCCGCCCGTCGTCGTCCAGCCGACCGAGGTCGGAGGTGTGCAGCCAGCCCGCCTCCATCACCGAGGCGGTGGCGGTCTCGTCGATCGAGCCGCTGCCGTCGTCGTACCCGTCGAAGAGCACCGCACCGGCCAGCAGCACCTCGCCCTGGCCGTCGACCTTCAGCGCCACCCCGTCGAGGGGGTAGCCGTCGTACACGCAACCGCCGCAGGTCTCCGACATCCCGTAGGTCATCACCACCCGGACCCCGGCGTCCGCCGCTTCCCGCCGGCGGTGCGGGTCCAGCGGGCCACCGCCCACCAGGACGGCGTCGAGGTCGGCCAGGGGCGCCACCGCACCGGCCTCGAGCAGGCGGACCAGCTGGGTCGGCACGACCGAGGTGTAGCGCCGAGGCCCGGACATCGCGGCCACCGCCTCCGCCCACGACCCGGTGGACTGGTCGGCCAGCACCACTGGCTGCTGCCGGGAACGCACGTTGCGGTAGAGGACCTGCAACCCCGCGACGTGGTGCGCAGGGAGCGCCAGCAGCCACTGCCCGCGACCCCCCAGGTAGCCGTGCGTCCCGTCCACGGAGCTGCGCATCGCCCCCCGCGACAGCCGCACCCGCTTGGGCTGTCCGGTGGAACCGCTGGTCTCCACCACCAGCGGCTGGGCCGAGGCCTCGGTGTCCCACGACAGGAGCTGGGCGGCGATCTCGTGCGGGTCACCCCCGGGCGAGCTGAGCTGGAGCACGGCCACAACCTAGCCGGAGGGCCTGAGCGGGGGGCCGGAGCGTGCCAGTGGCAGGATCGTCCCCCGTGGCAGTCTCCGCGTGGGTCGAGGGCGCTCGCCCGCGGACCCTTCCCGCTGCGGTGGCGCCCGTCCTCGCCGGCACCGCGATCGCGGTCGACGAGGAGTCGGCCATCTGGTGGAAGGCGCTGCTGGCCCTGGTCGTCGCGCTCGCGCTCCAGGTCGGGGTCAACTACGCCAACGACTACTCCGACGGCGTGCGCGGCACCGACGACGCCCGCGTCGGGCCGCTCCGGCTGGTCGGCTCCGGGCTGGCGTCGCCCAGCGCGGTGAAGCGCGCGGCCTTCGCGGCCTTCGCCCTGGCGGCGATCGCCGGACTGGTCCTGGCGCTCACCACCGCCTGGTGGCTCGTGCTGGTCGGGCTCGTGAGCATCGTCGCGGCGTGGTTCTACACCGGGGGAAGCCGCCCCTACGGCTACCTCGGACTCGGCGAGGTCATGGTCTTCGTGTTCTTCGGGCTCGTGGCGGTGCTGGGGACGACCTTCGTCCAGACCGGCGACCTGCCCGCGCCGGCCTGGTACGCCGCGGTGGGCGTCGGCGCGTTGGCCTGCGCGATCCTCGTGGCGAACAACCTGCGCGACATCCCCACCGATCGCGAAGCCGGCAAGCTCACGCTCGCAGTGAGGCTCGGCGACGGCCGCACCCGGGGACTGTTCGCACTGCTGCTGGGGGCGGCCCTGGTCGCCCTCGTGGGCGTGGCGCTCACGACGACCGCGTGGGCGCTGCTGGGTGCCGCGTACGTCGTGCCGGGGGGTCGGGCGCTCGCTGTCGTCGGCCGGGGCGCCCACGGCCGCGACCTGGTGCCGGTCCTCCAGCTGACCGGCACCTCCGAGCTGCTCTACGCCGTCGGCCTGCTAGCCGGGCTGGTCGTGGGACGAGCGGGCTGACCCCTCGTCCGCGCCCTGGGCGTCCTGGACGTCCCGCGGCCTGGTCCGACTGCTCCTGCTGGGCGGCCATCATCCGGTCGGCGCGTCCCTGCACCTTCGCCGCGAAGTCCTCGCGCATGTCGCGCAGCAGCCAGGCCGAGAGCATCACGGAGGTGATGGCGCCGAGCAGCAGCGGCCAGAGGATCGAGGTCTGCTCGCCGCCGCGCAGCAGCCAGAAGACCCCGAACGCCGCCACGGTGCAGACGCCGAAGAGCGCGAAGCGGGCGACGGTGTAGACGAGGAACTCCTTCACCTTCCCAGCCTACGGGTGGTCCCCCGCCCCGTGAGCAGGCGTCAGCCGAGCAGTCCCTTCGCGACATGGGTCACCTGCACCTCGTTGGAGCCCGCGTAGATCATCAGCGACTTGGCGTCGCGAGCCAGCTGCTCGACGCGGTACTCAGCCATGTAGCCGTTGCCCCCGAACAGCTGGACCGCCTCCATCGCCACCTCGGTGGCGGCCTGGGAGGAGTAGAGCTTCATCGCCGACGCCTCGGCGAGGCCGGGGGTCGAGCCCCTCTCGCCGTGCTCGATCGTCGCGAACACCATGTTCTGCACGTTCATCCGGGCGACCTCCATCTGGGCGAGCTTCAGCTGGATCAGCTGGAGCTCGGCGATCGGACGACCCCACAGCGTGCGTGACTTCGCGTAGTCGACGCACAGCCTCAGACACTCGTTGATGATGCCGAGCGCGAGGACCGCGATGCCGATGCGCTCCCCGGCGAAGGCCGACCGCACCTCGTCCTTCGCGTCACCGGTCTCGCCGGCGCGCGCGGGGCCCCCGAGCAGGCGGTCCGGTCCCAGCCGGACCCCGTCGAAGAACAGCTCACCGGTCGGCGAGGACATCATGCCCATCTTGGCGAAGCCCCGGCCACGCTCGAAGCCGGGCATCCCGGCGTCCAGCACGAAGGTCAGCACGGGACGACGCCGTCGCGCCTCCTCGCTGCCGTCATCGCCCTCGTCGAGCTTGGCGTAGACCACCGCCACGTCCGCGTCCGGCCCGTTGGTGATGAACGTCTTGCGCCCGGTGAGGACGTAGTCGTCGCCGTCGCGTCGCACGTAGGTCGTCATGCCCCCGAACGCGTCGGACCCCGAGTCGGGCTCGGTGATCGCCCACGCGCCGATGTGCTCGAGCGTCACCAGCCGGGGCAGCCAGCGTTCCTTCTGCTCCAGCGTGCCGCGCTTGCGGATCGTGGCCGCGGTCAGCCCCAGCGAGACACCCATCGAGGCGACCGACCCCAGGCTCACGCCGGCGAGCTCACTCATGAGCACCGCGCCCATGCTGCTCATCATCGACATGTCGCCCCCAGGTCCCTCCTCGGAGGCAGGCTCAGGCGTCGTCCCCGCTGCGACCGCGCGCTCGCGGGCCAGCGACTTCTCCAGGCCGTCTCGTGCCATCTCGTCCAGGCCGAAGGCCTGGAACAACCGCCGCAGGATGCCGTACGGCGCGAGCCGGCCCGTCTCGAGCTCGTCGAGGTGGGGCCGGACCTCCTTGTCGATGAAGTCGCGCACCATCGCGCGGACGGCCTCGTCGGTGTCGGACCACTCGATCATGGGAGACGCTCCTGGGCTCGCTCCTGGGCTTGCTCCCGGGCTCGGTCTTGGGCTCGCTCCGGGGCTCTGGAAGGTCCGGCGACCGTACCCCGCAGCGCGACCCCGCCCCGCCTTTGACGGACGGCCCTACGCTGGAGGGGTGATCAAGGTGCTGCTCGTGGTTGCTCTCCTCGCCGTGCTCGTCTACGGCGTGGTGTGGGCCATCGAGCGGCGACGCACCCTCGGGCGCTTCCGCCCGCGGCCCCGTCCCCGGCAGGTCGCTCCCGACGACGACGAGGACTTCCTGCGCTCGTTGCGGCCCGAGCAGGACGAGGACGACCCGGGACAGGGCCAGACCTGAGCGCGTCGCAGCTCACCGTGGCCGGCTCAGGGCGTGGCCGGCTCAGGCGTAGGAGTGCATGCTCCCGCCGCCGAAGAAGAAGTTGATCCCGATGAAGTTGAACAGCAGCGAGGCGAAGCCGATCAGCGCCAGCCAGGCCGCGGCCCTGCCCTTCCACCCCGCGGTCGCGCGGGCGTGCAGGTACGCCGCGTAGCAGACCCAGGTGATGAAGGCCCAGACCTCCTTGGGGTCCCAGTTCCAGTAGGAGCCCCAGGCGTACTCCGCCCAGATGGGTCCCGCGATGAGCACCGAGAACGTCCAGATCGGAAAACCGACCGCGTGCACCCGGTAGGCGAACCGGTCCAGCGGCTCGGCCGCGGGCAGCAGCCCCATCAGCCCTGACCAGCGCGCGCTCTCGACGGCGCGCTCCTTGACCAGGTACACGATCGAGGCGAGCGCACCGAGCACGAAGGCGCCCGTGGCGACGATCGCCGCGCCCACGTGGATCACCAGCCAGTAGGAGTGCAGCGCCGGCACCAGGGGCCCGGCGTCCTGGGCCAGCAGCAGGTTCGCGGCCATGAGGACCACGACCTCGAACGAGGTGAGGAACAGCCCGAGCCAGCGGAGCTCGAACCGGCGAAGCAGCACCAGGTAGGTGAGGGCCACCACCAGGCTGCCGGTGAGGGTGAACTCGTACATGTTGCCCCAGGGAACGCGTGCGTCCTCGGTGGCGAATGCCCGGCTCACCACCCCGACGGCATGCAGGGCGGCCGCCACGACGGTCAACGCGACACCGATCCGGCCGCTCGACTCCACCTTGAGCTGCCAGCGTTCCAGCACGTCGTCGGGTGCGTCGGCGGTGGCAGCCGTGGGACCACCCACGGTGACGGGCTGCTCACGTCGCTGCCGGGACGCCGGGTGGCTGAGCGACCGCGCCCACTCTGCGATGTGGGCGACCGTCGCGAACACGTAGACGACCGAGGCGAACATGATGGCGCGGTCGCTGACGAGCGCGAGGTCGGTCGGACTCACGGTTGCTCCTCCCTGCCGGTGGCTGGTCCAGTATCCAGTCCGGGGGAAACGGCCACCAAGTCGGCCACCGTGCGGATCTCGTCACCCAACGACGTGCCCGAGACCGTGGTGCGGTCGAGCCCTCCGACCTGGACCGAGGTGCCCCCCTCAGCCGGCTGCAACCGCACCCACAGCCGGCGACGGCGGATGAACAGCGACCCCATCAGGCCCAGCAGGCCGATGCTGATCGCGGCGAGCGTGCCGTTCTTGGCAGGCGCGTGGCTGACCTGGAGCTTGACCCAGCGCTGCCACCCGTCGAGGCGGACCGTGCCGAGCCCGTCGGGCAGGCTCGCCTCCCGCCCGGGCGAGAGGATGATCTGCAAGGGGTCGCCGTCCTCGTCGAGGACCCGCTCCATACGCCCGGTGTCCAGCTCGTACACCGACTGCGGGGCCCCGTCGTCCAGGCCGAGGTCACCGGCGTAGGCCTGGAGCGCGACGCCCGGGTTGAGGGCGTCGGGGAACGCGGAGTAGACGCCGCGCTCCTTCGAGGCGGCGAACGTCGGCAGGAACACCCCGTCGAGCCCGATCTGCTGCGGCTCGGCCTCGGGTGCCTTGACCACACCGAAGGAGGCGAAGCTGGCGTCCTGCGGCAGGAAGACGGCGGGCCCGGAGTAGACCTCGCGGCCCCGGCCGTCGGTGACGGTGATGACAGGGGCGTAGCCGTGACCGACGAGGAAGACCGAGACGCCGTCGAGCACCAGCGGACGGTTGACCTCGAGCCGCTCGGTGCGTTCGGGCGCGCCGGGCTCCTCCTGGTAGGTGAGGTCGGCGTGGAAGGACTCGGGCTGACCGCGGTACCGGCCCGACGCCACGAACTTCGCCTCGAAGTCGTCGACCTGGAAGTACAGCGGTGGCAGGTCCTTCGGGTCGAACAACGTGCCGGGCTGGAAGGTGTCGTACTGCGAGACCAGGTTGCTGAACCCGCGGCCCACCGGCACGATGACGCCCCCCTTGTAGCCCCACATCTGCCCGGCCGCGAAGAGCACGAGCACGGCCACGACGGCCAGGTGGAAGACCAGGTTGCCGGCCTCGCGCAGATAGCCCCGCTCGGCCGAGACCGCGACCGCGCCCGACGGCTCGACCACCGGCTCCGCGAGACGGTACCGGCGCCTGCCGAGCACCTGCTGCGCACGCCGGACGACCTCGTCCACGCTCCCGGCGGTGCTGGTCTCCGCGTGGCCGGGGAGCCGGGACAGGTTGCGGGGGGCCGGCGGCGGCTGCGCCCGGAAGGAGCGCCAGTAGACGCCCAGCCGAGGGATGATGCAGCCCACCAGCGAGACCATGAGCAGCAGGTAGATGGCCGAGAACCACACCGAGCTGTAGACCGAGAAGAGCCCGAGCCGGTCGTAGAGCGGGGCCAGGTCGGGGTGCTGGGCACGCCATCGCGCCACCGCGTTGGCGTCCACCCCACGTTGCGGGATGACCGAGCCGGGCACCGACCCGAGCGCCACCAGGAGCAGCAGCACGAGGGCGGTGCGCATCGAGGTCAGCTGCCGCCAGGCCCAGCGAGCCAGCTCGCGGGGGCCGAGCGCCGGCGGCCGGCCCGGCACGGGGGTCTCGGCGTCGTCGCGCTCCTCCAGGGCCGTCACAGGCTCACCCCGTAGCCGGCGCTCCAGCCGCGGACGTCGGCGACGAGCACGTCCCACCACCCCGTCATCAGCAACAGCCCCACCAGGACGAGCATCGCCCCCCCGATCCGAGTCACCCACTGCTGGTGGCGCCGCACCCAGCGCACCGCGCCGAGAGTCCGACGGTAGGCCAGCCCGAGGAGGATGAACGGCAGCCCGAGCCCGACGGAGTAGGCGATGCTGAGCACCACGCCGCGTCCGATGCTGCCCTCGGTGATCGCGAGCGACTGCACTGCGATGATCGTGGGGCCCAAGCAGGGCGTCCAGCCGATCGCGAAGAGCAGCCCCAGCAGGGGCGCGGCTCCCAGCCCCACCGCGGGCATCGCATGCACCCGGACGTCGCGCTGGAGCCACGGCAGCCCCATGAAGACCAGGCCGACCAGCACCGTCACTGCGCCGAGCACGACGCTGATGGGGCGCTGGTACTCCCACAGCCACGCGCCGAGGGCTCCGGTGGTCACGCCGACCACGACGAACCAGACGGTGAAGCCGAGGACGAAGAGGCTGGTGCCGGCCAACATCCGGCCACGCCGGGCGTGCTCGAGGTCGGCGCCGGAGAGGCCGGTGGCGTAGGAGACGTAGCCCGGCAGCAGCGGCACCACGCACGGCGACAGGAAGCTCACCAGCCCCGCTGTCGCCGCGACCGGCAGGGCGACCAGCATGGTGCCGCTGGTCACCTGTTCCACGAACCAGTCGGCGACGCTCACGCGCTCTCCGGGCCAGGGACGTCGCGAGGCACCTCGAGGTCCTGGCCGGTGATCTCCTCCAGGACGCCGTACAACGTGGCGAGGTCGGCCTCGCCGAGGATCCGGGCGGCCACCCGTCCTCGAGCGTCGACGAAGACGAAGCTCGGGATGCTCATCGGGGGGAGGGTGCCGCGGAAGGCGAGCATGGTGCGGCCGTCCTCGTCGTGGATCGAGTCGTAGGGGACGTCGAAGCGTTCCAGGAACCGGCGGACGTCGACCTTGTTGCGGTCGCGGGCGTTGATGCCGAGGAAGGCGACACCGTCGTCGGCCAGGTCTCGTGCCGCAACAGCCAGGGCCGGCGCCTCGGCCCGGCAGGGCGCGCACCACGAGCCCCAGACCGGGATGACGACGACCTCGCCGGCGAAGTCCTCCAGCGACACCTGCTCCCCGTCGACGGTCTCCCCGGCAACCTGACCCTGAGGCGCCTCTCGCTCCTCTTCCGGCAGCACCGACACGGCGCCGTTGCCCGTGACGAAGCCCTGGTCGCCGGAGGAGAGACCGGGTCCCCCGCAGCCGGTGAGCAGGACCGCCGAGCCCACCACAGCGACGGTCCGGAAGATGCGCCTGCTCACGGGCCGGCGCCAGGAGGCTTGTCCTCGTCGGGGGCTCCCCCGGCGGAGAACGGTGATCCGCGGTCCTTGAGCGGAATCAGGTCACCGGCCGGCTCGGAGTAGCTGACCCTGACCAGGTCGTCCCCGTCGAACCACAACGAGGTCAGGCTGCACAACGTGCACTGCCGCCTGCGGGGGTCGTGGACGAAGAACCGTCGCCCCTCGGCGCGCAGCCGAGCGACCCAGATCGGCAGCTGGTGGGAGACCAGGACCGCCTCGTGCCCCGCGGCTGCGTCACGCGCGTCCACGATGGCTGCCGTCATCCGGCTCGCGACCTCCGTGTAGGGCTCACCCCACGAGGGGCGGAACGGGTTCCACAGGTGACGCCAGCTGTGCGGTTTGCGCAGCACGCCACTGCCTCCGGCGAACGCCTCACCCTGGAAGACGTTGCTGGACTCGATGATGCGCTCGTCGCTGGCGACGTCGAGGCCCCGGGCCCCCGCCAGCGGCGCGGCGGTCTGCTGCGCCCGCTCCAGCGGCGAGGACCGGATGAGGGTGATGTCTCGGTCTCCGACGACCTCTCCGACCCGCTGGGCCATCCGCTGGCCCCGGTCGGACAGGTGGTAGCCGCCGCTACGGCCGTACAGGATGCCTTCGGGGTTGTAGACCTCTCCGTGGCGCAGCAGGTGGACGACGGTCTTCATGCAGTCCTCTCGGGTACGGCGGCCGCGGCCCGGGCCGCGGCCGGGAGGGCGCTCAGGATGCGGTCGACGGCGCGGTCGTCGTGAGCGGCTGACAGGAACCATGCCTCGAACGCACTCGGGGGCAGGTGCACGCCCTGGTCGAGCATCGCGTGGAAGAAGGCGGCGTAGCGGTCCAGCCGCTGCGCCGAGGCGCCGGCGAAGTCGGTGATGGCCGTGACGTCGTCGCGGTCGGGGAGGAACACGCTGAACATGGTGCCGTCGGCCTGGACCAGATGAGGGACGCCCGCGGCGCCGAGTGCCTCGACCACGGCGTCCCGGACCGTCTTGCCGACTCCGAGCAGGTGGTCGTAGACGTCGTCGGTGGCCAGGCGCAGGGTGGTCAGACCCGCGGTCGCGGCGACCGGGTTCCCCGAGAGGGTGCCGGCCTGGTAGACCCCGCCCTCCGGCGCGAGTGCCGACATCACGTCGGTGCGCCCTCCGAAGGCGGCGGCGGGGAAGCCGCCCCCCATCACCTTGCCGAACGTCATCAGGTCGGGCCGCCACCCCTCGACCTCGCCGTCGAGCCCCCAGCGACCGTGGGGGTGAACCCGGAACCCCGTCATCACCTCGTCGGAGACCAGCAGGGCACCGTGGCGGGTGCAGGTCTCGGCGAGGAACCGGTTGAAGCCCGGCTCCGGCGGCACCATGCCCATGTTGCCGGGCGCGGCCTCGGTGATGAGACAGGCGATGCGGTCGCCGTGCTCGCCGAAGGCCCGCGTCACCGCGTCCGGGTCGTTGTAGGGCAGCACCAGGGTGTGGGCGGTGAAGGCGTCCGGCACGCCCGGAGTGCCGGGCACGCCGAGGGTGGCCAGGCCCGAGCCGGCCGTGGCCAGCAGCGAGTCGACGTGGCCGTGGTAGCAGCCGGCGAACTTGACGACCATGTCGCGTCCGGTGAACCCGCGCGCCAGCCGGATCGCGGACATCGTGGCCTCGGTGCCGGACGAGACCAGCCGGACCTTGTCGACAGGAGTGCGCGCCACCAGCTCGGCTGCCAGCTCGACCTCTGCGCGCGTGGGGGTCCCGTACGACGTGCCGCGCGCCACCGCTGCGGAGACCGCGGCGATCACCTCGGGATGGGCATGGCCCAGCAGCATCGGGCCCCAGGAGCAGATCAGGTCGACGTACTCGTTGCCGTCGACGTCGTAGAGGTAGGCACCCTCGGCGCGCTCGATGAAGCGCGGGGTGCCGCCGACGGCGTCGAACGCCCGGACCGGGGAGTTGACCCCGCCGGGGGTCACCTCGCGGGCGCGCCGGAACAGGTCGGCCGAGGCCTCGGTGCGGGGGGCGCTGCTGCTCACCGGGTCATTGTCCCTGACGCCGCGAAGCCCGCGGCTCCCGGCTTCCGTCGGGCCAGGTCGGCTCAGCCAGGAGCCGGCAGGAACCGCTGCGGTCTAGCCCGGTGGGGGCGCCTTGTCGGGCGGTCTTCGACCCCCGCTCCGCTCCGCGTGAGCCCGGGTGAAAGCCCGGTGGTGGTCTAGTCCGAAAGGACCATCCAGGTCGGGATCTTGGTCATCTGCCCGACTTGACTTGGACCCGAAATGGGACAACTCCTACACTCCCGTGTGAGACAGGGCACAGGCCCTGGTCTCGATCGGGGGCTTCGTGCGGTGGCAGGCGAGATTCCGGCGTAACTCGGGTGGGTACCACGTCGTTGTCGAGGTCACAGAGGGAGCAATCCCGGCCAAGCAAGCTCACGACCGGGCACGAGGAGAGAGCATCACATGAGCAACCGCATGACCAGATGGCAGAAGGCGTCCGCCCTGATCCCGCTGGCCCTGCTCTCAGGGGCCTGGACCGCGAGCCTGGCGGTCTCCAGCGCCACCGCCGGCGAGGAGTCGGCGGGCAAGCTGCCCGACGGCAGCACCGTCCCCAGCGAGGCCATCGACGACCCCGCCAGCATCTCCGCCCCCGGCGAGATCGCGCCTGGTGTGCCCAAGGGCAGCGCCGACAAGATCCTGTCCGGCGCCTCGACCAACGGCATCCCTGCCGCGGCCCTGGCTGCGTACCAGCGTGCCGCGCAGGTCATCGACACCGCTGACCCGAAGTGCAACATCGAGTGGCCGCTCATCGCCGCCATCGGTCGGGTCGAGTCCAACCACGGCACCTACGGCGGCAACCGGCTGACCTCCGAGGGCGTCTCGACCCCCGGCATCATCGGCATCGCGCTCGACGGCTCCAACGGCACCGCGGTGATCAACGACACCGACGCCGGCCAGTACGACAGCGACAAGAAGTTCGACCGCGCGGTCGGCCCGATGCAGTTCATCCCCTCGACCTGGTCCGTGGTCGGTGTCGACGGCGACGGCGACGGGAAGCGCAACCCGCAGGACATCGACGACGCGGCGCTGGCGACCGCGGTCTACCTGTGCTCCGGTGACGAGAACCTCGGCACCCGCGCCGGCCAGGAGAAGGCGGTCTACCGCTACAACCACAGCGACGAGTACGTGAAGCTCGTGCTCTCGATCGCCGACGCCTACGCGGCCGGCGACTACACCGCGACTCCCAACGAGTCGACCAGCAGCACCACCTTCACCCCCTCCTACGGCGACTCGGTCTACGGCAGCAAGAGCGGCGGCGGCGTCCAGGGCTACCAGGGCCCGCGGGTGCAGAAGAAGGCGGCTTCGAAGAAGTCGTCCGGCGGCTCCGGCGGCGGCTCGGTCTACACGGGCAGCAGCACCGGCACCGGCACCGGCACCGGCACCGGCACGCAACCCGATCACCGACGGCGGCACCAGCAGCGGCGGGGGCGACCCGGTGAGCAGCACCGTGGAGAGCACCACCAAGAGCGCCACCAAGAGCACCACCGACACCGTGCAGAAGACCACGAAGAAGGTCACCGACACCGTGAACAACACCACCAGTGGCGGCGGTCGTGCGGTGGCGGTGGCGGTGGCGGCACCACCAGCAACACGCTGACCTACGCCGAGGCGAAGGCTCAGTGCCTCGCCCAAGGGGTGCTTGCGCTGAACCTGGACAAGTGCATCGCGGGCAAGCTCAACTGACCGCGAATGCTCCACGATCGAGGGCCCGGACCGTTCGGTCCGGGCCCTCGTCGCGTCCGCGGGGGGCGTCGCGCTACCGCAGCCAGTCGGCCGCTTCGAGCGCCCAGTAGGTGAGGATGACGTCGGCGCCCGCGCGCCGGATGCTGCCCAGGGTCTCCAGGATCGCGGCCCGCCGGTCGATCCAGCCGCGTTCGGCAGCCGCCTCGACCATGGCGTACTCACCGGAGATGTTGTACGCCGCCACCGGGACGTCCACCGCGGCACGGACGTCGCTGAGCACGTCGAGGTAGGCCAGCGCCGGCTTCACCATCACGATGTCGGCGCCCTCGGCGACGTCGAGCCGCGCCTCGCGCACGCCTTCTCGGCGGTTGCGCGGGTCCTGCTGGTAGGTCCGGCGGTCGCCCTCCAGGCTCGAGTCGACCGCCTCGCGGAAGGGGCCGTAGAAGGCGGAGGCGTACTTCGCGGAGTAGGCGAGGATCGCGACCTCGGGGTGGTCCGCCTGGTCCAGGGCGGCACGGACCGCGGCGACCTGGCCGTCCATCATGCCGCTGGGACCCACCACGTCGACGCCCGCGGCCGCCTGGGCGACCGCCATCCGGGCGTAGACCGCCAGCGTGCGGTCGTTGTCGACGTTTCCGTGCTGGTCGAGGACACCGCAGTGGCCGTGGTCGGTGAACTCGTCGAGGCACAGGTCGGCCATGACCGGCAGCGCGTCGCCGACCTCGGCGCTGACGTCGGCGATGGCCCTGTTGAGGACCCCGTCCGGGTCGCAGCCGCCGCTGCCCTGGGCGTCCTTGACCTCGGGGATGCCGAAGAGCATGATCCCGCCGAGCCCCGCCTCGGCTGCCTCGTTGGCACAGGCCAGCAGGCTCTTGCGGGTGTGCTGGACCACCCCCGGCATGCTGCTGATCATGCGCGGCTCGTCGGCGCCCTCGCGGACGAAGATCGGCAGCACGAGCTGGCGGGGTTCCAGGCCGGTCTCGGCCACCAGCCCGCGCAGGGCCGCCGTGCGCCGGAGCCGCCGCGGGCGTACCACGGGGCCGCCTGGGTCTGGCTCGCTCATGAGGCGACCCTACGCGCGGACTCCTCGTCCAAACCCGATGCTCTCCTCACGATGCATCGTGAGGAGAGCATCGGGTTCACGGGCGATCGTGGGAAACCGACGTCGGCCAACCCCGTGGCTTAGCGCTTGCGGGGGGTGGGCTTGCGCTCAGACGGCTTGGTGACCGGCTGCCCGGCCTCGACCATCTCGGCGCGCCGGGTGGCGCCGACCGCGGCCAGCGCCTCCGCCAGCGCCTCGGCGGACGGATCCTCGGCCATGGCGTCGACCCGCAGGCCGTGCTCCTCCGCGGTCTTGGCCGTCTGGGGGCCGATGACCGCGATCACCGTGGACGGGTGCGGCTTGCCGGCGATGCCGACCAGGTTGCGCACCGTGGAGGAGGAGGTGAACACGACCGCGTCGAACCTGCCGGTCTTGATCGCCTCGCGCACCGGGGCCGGCGGCGGAGCGGCTCGCACCGTGCGGTACGCCGTCACGTCGTCGACCTCCCAGCCGAGCTCGACCAGCCCGGCCGCCAGGGTCTCGGTGGCGATGTCGGCGCGCGGGAGGAAGACGCGGTTGATCGGGTCCAGCACGTCGTCGTACTCCGGCCAGTCCTCGAGCAGACCGCGGGCCGACTGCTCGCCGCTGGGCACGAGGTCGGGACGCAGGCCCCACGCCTCGAGCGAGGCCGCGGTCTTGTCACCGACCGCCGCGATCTTGAGCCCGGAGAAGGCCCGCGCGTCCAGACCGTACTGGTCGAACTTCTCCTTGACCGCCTTGACCGCGTTGGTCGAGGTGAACGCGATCCACTTGTAGCGGCCCTCGACGAGACCGCGGACGGCCTTGTCCATCTGCTGGGGGTTGCGCGGAGGCTCGACCGAGATGGTCGGCACCTCCTCGGGGGTGGCCCCGTGGGACCGCAGCCGCTCCGAGAGCGCCGCCGCCTGCTCCTTGGTGCGCGGCACCAGCACCCGCCAGCCGAACAGCGGCTTGGTCTCGAACCACGACAGGGTGCCTCGGGCAGCGACGACATCGCCGACGACGACCACCGTGGGCTCGGAGACATCCGTGGCCGCCACGTCGGCCGCCACGTCGCCGAGGGTGGACACCACGGTGCTCTGGGTCGTGGACGTCCCGGTGCTGGTGACCGCGACCGGGGTCTCGGGGCCGCGTCCGGCCGCGACCAGCGCGTCCGCAATGGTTCCGAGCGAGGACAGCGAGTCAAGCAGCACCAGGGTCTTGTCGTCGGCGTACCACTCCCAGTCGACCTTGTGGGAGGCGCAGGAGATCACCGCGATCTCGCGGTCGTGGCGCGTGGTCAGCGGGATGCCCGCGTACGCCGGCACGGCCAGGGCCGCCGCGACACCGGGAACGACCTCGAAGGAGAGCCCCGCCTTGACGCAGCCCTGTGCCTCCTCGGGTCCGCAGGTGTAGAGGAACGGGTCGCCGCTGATGAGCCGCACCACGCGGCGACCGCTCCGGGCGTGCTTGACCACGGCCTTGGCGCGGTTGGCCGGGGTGAGCGGCTGACCGCTGCTGCTGTTGCACACCTCGACGACCTCCGGCACCCCGGGGGCGGTCAGCTCGGCGCCGTCCTCACCGGGAACGGTCAGCGTGGGGACCCCCAGCACCCGGCGCAGCAGCTCGCGGTGCTCGGGGACCTCGGTCAGCACGACCTCGGCGCGGCGGATCACCTCGCTGGCGCGGACGGTCAGGAGGTCGGGGTCGCCCGGGCCGGTGCCGACGAACGCCACGTGTCCCGACGGGAGCGCGGAGGAGGTGGGGGCGGTCGGGGGGGTCTTCTTGGCGGTGTTGCTCACGGTGTGCCTTCTTGCTGGTGGCTTGCGGATGTACGTGTGCGTCGATGTCGGACAGCCGTCACGACGGGGCGTGACGGCCCAGATCATGGGGGTCCGTTGATGGGCGCGCTGCCGGGCCCGCTGCTCGGCCCGGTGAACGGTGCGGTGACCGGTGCGGCGACCGGTGCGGTGGTCGGGACGGCCATCAGCTCGGCAGCGCCGTCCTCGAGCATCTCCTTGGCGAGCCGCTCCCCGGTTCCCTGCGGGTCGGCGACCTCGCCGGTCGCGGACCTGCGGATGGCGGGGGCGCCGTCGACGGACAGGACGAGGGCCCGCAGCCACAGCTCCGGCCCCTCCTCACCCTCCACGACCTCGGCCAGCGCCCCCACGGGAGCGCTGCACCCCGCCTCCAGGGTGGCCAGCAGGGCACGCTCGGCGGTGACGGCAGCACGCGAGAGCGGGTCGTCCAGAGCAGCGCCGACCGCCTCCCCGAGGTCGTGCTCGTCGGCACGGCACTCGACCGCCAGGGCTCCTTGGCCGGGAGCGGGGAGCATCTGCAGCGGGTCGAGCAGCTCGGTGGCCTCGCCGGCGCGACCGATCCGGGAGAGCCCCGCCAGCGCCAGGACGACAGCGTCGACGTCACCGGCCGCGACCTTGCCGATGCGGGTGTCGACGTTGCCGCGGATGGCGACCACCTCGTGACCCAGGCCCAGGGCGCGCAGCTGCGCGGCGCGTCGTGGGGAGCCGGTGCCCACGACGCTCCCCGCGGGCAGCTCGCCCAGGGTGAGGCCGTCGCGGGCGACCAATGCGTCTCGCGGGTCCTCCCGGGTGGGGACCGCGACCAGGGCGAGGCGCGGGTCGGGCGCGGTGGGGAGGTCCTTGAGGGAGTGGACGGCGACATCCACGTCGCCGCGGACCAGCGCTTCGCGCAGCGCCCCGACGAAGACACCGGCGCCGCCCAGGGAGGCGAGCGGTGCGGTGCTGACGTCGCCCTCGGTGGTGACGTCGACCAGCTCGACGCGACGACCCAGGCGGGCGGCGATCAGGTCCGCCACCTGGCCGGACTGGGTGCGGGCCAGCGCGGAGGCGCGGGTGCCGATGCGCAGGGGACGTTCGGTCATGTCACCGCCCCCTCGTCCGGCTCGCTGGGGTCGGTGGGGTCGGGGCCCACGGCGGGCTCGACCAGGTCCGCGGCGCCGGCCGAGGTGCCGGCCGACGTCATGGCCGACGTCACGGCCTCGACCGCCTGGGGGTCCAGCGCGAACAGCCCGGCGAGCGCCTCCGCGTAGGACACGGCGTCGGAGGTGCTGGCCAGCTCCTTGACGCGCACGGTCGGCTGGTGCACCAGCTTGTGGGCCACGCGTCGCAGCGCCACCTCGACCTCGCGGCGCAGCGCAGGGTCGAGGCCCGGAAGGCGACCGCTGAGCCGGGCAAGCTCCCCGGCCACGACCTCGGTCGCCATCGAGCGCAGCGCCACGACGGTCGGCGTCACCGAGGCGAGCCGACGCGCGTCCAGGAAGGCCCGGATCTCCTCCGCCACGATGCGTCGCACCGCGATCACGTCGGCCAGGGCCTCGTCGTGCTCGCTCAGCTCGGCGGCGAGCTCACGGAGCCCGAGCAGCATCATCTGGTCGAGCCCGGCCACGGCCGGGTCGACGTCGTGGGGCAGCGCCAGGTCGACCACGGCACGGGGACCGTCACCCCGGGACGTGAACATGTCGAGGGTGACCACCGGGCCCACGGCCCCGGTGCAGGAGACCACCAGGTCGGCCTGGGCGACCTCGGTCGCCAGGCGGGACAGCGGGGCGTGACGCACCGAGTGCTGGTCGGCGAGGCGCTCGGCCTTGGCCGGTGTCCGGTTGATGACCACCAGGTCGGCCACCTCGGCACGCGACAGCCTGCTCACCGTCAGCGCGGCCATGGCCCCGGCCCCGACGACGACAACGCGGCGCTGGGCGAGGCCCCCCAGCCAGTCGGAGGCGCGCTGGAGCATCACCGACACCAGGGAGGGCGCGGCACGGTCGATGTCGGTCTCGGTGTGGGCGCGCTTGGCCACCCGCAGCGCCTGCTGGAACGCGGTGTTGAGCGAGGGACCCACGGTGGCGAGGTCCTGACCCAGCCGCAGCGACTCACGGGCCTGGGAGAGGATCTGCCCCTCGCCGACGACCATCGAGTCCAGGCCCGCGGAGACGTGGAAGAGGTGGGAGATCGCCCCGTCGTCGTAGTGGACGTACAGGTGGGGCACGACGTCGTCGACCGACTCGCCGGCCAGGTCGCACAGGGCCCGGGTGATGTCCTCGACGCTGCCGTGGAAGCGGTCGACCTCGGTGTAGATCTCGACCCGGTTGCAGGTGGCGAGGGCGGTCGCCTCGCGCACGTGGTCGGTGCCGTGGACCGCTACGACCAGCTTCTCGACCTGGTCGGGGGTGAGCGCGAGGCGCTCGAGGAGGTCGACGTCCGCGGTGCGGTGGGAGACCCCGACGACGAGGATGCTCATGCCGGGCCCCCTCGACGGTTCGAGCCGAGCCGACGGTGCGGTGCGGTGCTCACACTCCCACCGCCTTGCGCTGCTCGTGGTAGGCGAGGATCTGCAGCTCGATGGACAGGTCCACCTTGCGCACGTCGACGCCGTCGGGCACCGCGAGCACGGTCGGTGCGAAGTTCAGCACGCTGGTCACTCCGGCGGAGACCAGCCGGTCACAGACCTGCTGCGCGGCCGCTGCCGGGGTCGCGATGACCCCGATGACCACGTGCTCGGCACGCACCACCGGCTCCAGCTCGTCCAGCGGGCGCACCTGCAACGGCCCGACCGGCTCGGACCGCCGCTCCGGGGCGACGTCGAACAGCGCCACGATGCGGAACCCTCGCGAGGAGAACCCCGAGTAGTTCGCGAGTGCGTGCCCGAGGTTCCCGACCCCCACGATGACGACGGGAAGGTCCTGGGTGACCCCGATGACCCGCGCGATCTGGTAGCGGAGGTACTCCACGTCGTAGCCCACCCCGCGGGTGCCGTAGGAGCCGAGGTAGGAGAGGTCCTTGCGGAGCTTGGCGCTGTTGACGCCGGCTGCCTCCGCCAGGTCCTGGCTGGAGCACTTCTGCACCCCGGACTCGGTCAACGCGACCAGTGCGCGCAGATAGACCGGGAGCCTGGCGATGGTCGCCTCAGGGATGCCCCGGGGTGCGCCGTTGCGCGGCGCTGCCACCGGCGACCGTCCGGCCGCAGGGGGGTGCACCCCACCGGCGTAGCGGTCGTGCGTGGCGCTCACGGTCCTCCTGAGCCGTCGACAGGTGCGAGGTCGACGACGTGGTTGCGGGGCCGGCCCGTATCACCCCGGGCTGGGCGTCCAGTGGCCGGCCGCAGGCAACTCTAGGAGTTTGTGAACGTGAGAACAAAACGAGAGCACGTGCCACCAGGAGGGGCGTGACCCACATCACCGTCCGGTGGTGAGGGCACGGCGCAGCCGGGCGGCGTCCACCCGGAAGAAGTCGTGCTGTTCCTCGTCGACGAAGGTCACCGGGATCTCCTGGCCGAAGCGTCGCTCCAGCTCCTCCGACCCGCTGATGTCGACCTCGTCGAACCGCTCCCCCAGGTCCTCGCAGACCCGGGCGACCACCGCTCGAGCCTCGTCGCACAGGTGGCAGCCGGGCCGGGTGTAGAAGGTCACGCGCGGCCTGGCGCGAGCGGGCCCCGTCACTGGATCGGACCCATCAGTGGCTCGGACCGCTCACTCGATCAGACCCAGCCGTTCCCGGCGGAGGGTGGCGCGCATCCGCCCCTTGGCGATCGTGCCGATGACGGTGTGGGGCAGGTCGTCGACCATCTCGATCCGACTGGGCCACTTGAACCTCGCCAGCCTGACCTCGCAGGCGCTGTGGATGCCCGCCAGCAGCTCGTCGGACCGGTCTGCGTGGCTGTCGTCCGGCCGTACGTAGGCGATCGCTGCCTCGCCGGTCTCGTCGTCGGGCACCCCGATGACCGCGACCTCGTGCACGCCGTCGACGTCGCCGATCACCTCCTCGACCTCGGAGGGGTAGACGTTGAACCCGGAGACGATCACCATCTCCTTGACCCGGTCGACCAGGAAGAGGTCGCCGTCACCGTCGAGGTAGCCGACGTCCCCGGTGGCGAACCACCCTTCGACAGGGGCTTCGGCGCGGTCGGGCCAGTAGCCGCTGAAGAGGTTGGCACCGCTGACCTCGATCTCACCCGGGTCGTCGTCGGAGCCCATCCCCTCGCCGGCCTCGTCCACCAGACGGACGTGCACCCCGGGGATGGTCACGCCCACCGACCCGCGCTTGATCCGGGGGCTGCCGATGGTGGAGGTGACCACCGGGCTCGCCTCGGTGAGGCCGTAGCCCTGGTGCACCTCGACCCCGGTCCGGGCACTGAACTCCTCGACGAGGTCGGGGTCCAGCGGCGCGGACCCCGACAACAGCATCCGCACGCTGCGCAACCGGTCGGGGAGGCCCTCGACGGTGCGCCAGTGCGCCAGCACGGGGGGGACGACCGGCAGGATCGTCATCGCGTGGTGCTCCACCAGCCGCAACGACCCGACCGGGTCGAAGGTGTCGGCGAGCACGATGGTCGCGGTCTGACGGACCACTTGGCCGAGCACCGCGTTGAGCCCGTAGACATGGAAGAGCGGCAGCACGCCGTACACGACGTCGTCGCCGCGCACCATCGCCGGCTCGATCTCGGCGACCTGCTCGATGTTGGCCAGCAGCGCGCGGTGGGTCAGCATGGCTCCCCGCGGCGCCCCGGTGGAGCCGGACGTGTAGAGGAGCACCGCCAGCGTCTCGGGGTCGAGGGAGACCGGCAGGACGTCCGGCTCGCTGGCCGCGAGGTCGTCGTACGCGGTCTCACCGGCCTGGGGCGGCCGGTCGAGGACGACGAGCCTCGGCACCGTGGTCACGTCGTCCTGGACGTCCACCGCCCCGGCGATCCCCTGGATCACCGAACGGACGTCGTCGACGGTGCCGCCGTCGGCCACGACCAGGCGGGCGCCACTGTCGGTCATCATGCGAACGAGCTCACCGGTGGCCGAGCGGGGGTTGACCGGGACGGCGACCAGGCGGGCCCGCAGGACCGCGAAGTAGACGGCGACGAACTCGACACGGTTGCCGGTCGCGATGATGACGCGGTTGCCGGCGACCAGTCCGAGCCGCTCCAGCCCCGCGGCGAGCCGGCTGACGAGGTCGTCGAGCTCGGCCCAGGTGAGCCCGACCCCCCTCCTCGGCACTCACGACGGCAACCCCGTCGGGGCGACGCGTCCTGGCCTGGGACAGCAGGTCGGCCACGTTGGCGATCACGATGGGGAGTCTGTCACACAGCCGCGGGGGCACTAGGGTTGCGGCGTGCGTCACAGCAGACGGTCGGACTCCTCGGATCGTTCTCCGGCTCCGGACCTCACCCTGCGCTCGAGGCTGGCGGGTGAGGCGTCTCCGGCTGCGCGGGAGCTCGAGTCGGCGCTGGAGGTACCCGCCGACCCCGGGGCAGCAGCGTTCTTCGACGTGGACAACACCATCATCCAGGGCGCCTCCATCTTCCACCTCGCCCGCGGTCTGCACCGCCGCAAGTTCTTCACCACCGGCGAGATCGTGGGTGCCGCCTGGAAGCAGGCCTACTTCCGGCTCGTCGGCGTCGAGGACCCCGAGCACGTCGCCGACGCCCGCAGCTCCGCACTGGCCTTCATCGCCGGCCACACCGTCGAGGAGCTGGAGATGCTGGGAGAGGAGATCTTCGACGAGTCGATGGCGGCGCGGATCTGGCCCGGCACGCGAGCGTTGGCCCAGATGCACCTCGACCAGGGTCAGCGCGTCTGGCTGGTCACCGCGGCGCCCGTCGAGATCGCGCGGACGATCGCGGGCCGGCTGGGTCTGACCGGGGCGCTCGGCACCACCGCCGAGCACGTGGAGGGGGTCTACACCGGTGCCTTGGTCGGCGATCTCCTGCACGGCCCGGCCAAGGCCGAGGCGATCCAGGAGCTGGCGGCTGCCGAAGGGCTCGACCTGGCCCGGTGCACCGCCTACTCCGACTCCTACAACGACCTGCCGATGCTGACCCTGGTCGGCGACGCCTGCGTCATCAACCCCGACCACAAGCTGCGCGAGCACGCGCGCGCCCAGGGCTGGCGCATCCGTGACTACCGCACCGGCCGCAAGGCGGCCCGGGTCGGGCTCTTCGGCGCGGGCGTGGCGGGAGCGGTCGTGGGCACCGTGGCTGCCGGGGTCACCATCCGACGTCGCCTCTGAACCGCCCGTCCGGATCACGCCCTCCAGCCGGCTCCACCAGCCGGCCCGGCGTTTCAGGACCTTTGGCCTAGTCCAGTCAGATCGTCCACCGTTATGCTGACGCCCGGGATGATGAGACCTGGGGGCCGTCTTCCTCTCCGCGCGCGTCAGCGTCGAGGCGCTCGGGCATGGGTCGTCCCCGGGCACCGACACGGGAGTAGACGATGCACGAGCAGCGGCTTCGCGGGCTCGCGGCGCTTCGGCTCGCCGTGGCCGAGGTGCTGCTCGGTCACCCCCTCCCCGCACCCGCCGCCCTCGCGCCCACGGGCCTGGGACCCCGGGGCTGGCTGCTCAGCGAGGCAGCCGGCGCCCAGGTCGCCACGCCCGGCGGCCCCTCGCGCGATGACCGCGCCTTCGCCGCCTCGTCGGAGGACGACGAGGCCGAGGCCAGCCGGCTGATCGGTCTGGTCGAGCTCGCCCGCCAGGGCGACGCGGAGGCCTTCGGCATGCTCTACGACCACTACCACCCCCAGGTGTACCGGTTCCTGTACTACCGGTTGGGGTCGCAGGCGCTGGCCGAGGACCTCACCTCCGACACCTTCTTCCGAGCGCTGCGCAGCATGAGCTCCTTCCGCTGGCAGGGCAAGGACTTCGGCGCCTGGCTGATGACGATCGCCCGCAACCTCACCACCGACCACTACAAGTCGGGCAAGAACCGCCTCGAGGTCACCACCGAGGACATGACGCCCCACGACTCGGCCACCGAGGGACCGGAGTCCGCGGTGATGACCTCCTTGACCAACGAGGCGCTCGTCGAGGCCCTCAAAGAGCTTCCCGACGAGCAGCGCGACTGCCTGGTGATGCGCTTCCTCCAGAGCTTCTCGATCGCCGAGACCGCCCAAGCGATGGGCCGCAGCGAGGGCGCCATCAAGCAGCTCCAGCTCCGGGCGGTGCGCAACCTCGCCAAGCTGATGCCGGAGGGGCTGCGATGAGGTCCCCACGAGCACCCCAGATCGAGGACCTTCGGCCCATAACCCCGGGACCAGCAGCATCGTTGACCCGGGTGTACGGACAACCTCGACCGACGGGAGGCGCGTGATGGTATCGCTCATGGGTGCGCGCCGTCGTGCCGACGAGTTCGCTGCCGCCCTGGACGGACGGACACCTGTCGATGACGTGAGCCCGGAGATCCGCCAGCTGGTGGACGTCGCGGGCTCGATGAGCCGGCTCGAGCCGATGGCTCCGCGACCGGAGTTCGCCACCACGCTGCGCGAGCAGCTCATGGCCGAGGCCGAGACCGCGCTGGCGCCCACCGGAGCGCTGGCTCTCCCCAGCCGCCGTCGCGGGACCCGCGAGCGTCGTCTGACCGCCGCGGCTGCGGCCTTCACCTTGGTCGGCGGCAGCGCCGGCCTCGCGGTCGCCTCCCAGCAGTCCCTGCCCGGAGAGGCCCTGTACCCGATCAAACGAGGCATCGAGGACGCCCAGCTCGGCCTGCAGACCGACGCCGAGGGGCGCGGCCGCGAGTACCTCGAGCAGGCCGAGGACCGCCTGGGTGAGGCTGAGCGTCTGCTCGAGGACGGCGCGACCTCGAGCGAGGTCTCTCGCAGCGTCGACACCTTCGTGGTCCAGGCGGTGGCCGGTTCCGAGCTCCTGCTCAGCTCCTTCGAAGAGGGGCGCAGCCGCGAGGACGTCGAGCTGCTCCGTCAGTTCGCCTCCGACTCCCTGACCACGCTCCAGAAGCTCGCCGAGTCCGCGCCCGCCGACATCCAGGACGAGCTCGCCCGCGCCGGCGTGGTGCTGCAGCGCATCGACCAGCAGGCGGCTGCCAGCTGCGCCGACTGCTCCGAGCTGCCCACCCTGGAGATGCCGCTCCTGATGGCGCAAGCAGCCGAGATCAGCCGCGCCATGGAGGCGGTGCGCACCCGCGACATCAACAACGACCACCCCGCCATGGCCGTGACCCTGCCGCGGAAGTCGGGCGCTTCCTCCCGTCGCTCCGGCGGCCAGGGCGGAGCGAACGGCATCGGCGGCACGGGCACCGCGAGCGGTGCCGGTCCGAAGCTCGACATCCAGACCCCCCGCGACCTGCCCCGTGACCCCGACGAGGCGCTCAAGCAGCTCGACGACGCGACCGGTGGTCTGGTCGGCAAGGTGGGCGACACCACGTCGAAGACGACCAAGAAGGTCACCGACGACGTCAAGGACACCGTGGACGGCCTGGACGACACCCTGGGCGGCGGAGGCGTGCTCGGGAACTGATCCGGCCGCTGGGGTCGGCGTCAGTGGAAGACGGACTTGCGCCGCATCAGCAGGGCGTACAGGGTCTGCTGGATCGACTCCCGCACCTGGTCGGTCACGTTGAAGACCAGCATCGGGTCGTCGGCGGCGCCGGCGTCGTAGGAGTCGGTGCGGATCGGCTCACCGAACTCGATGATCCACTTCGAGGGCAGCGGCACCAGTCCGAGGGGCCCCAGCAACGGGAAGAACGGCGTGATCGGCACGTACGGGACGCCCAGCAGCCGCGCCAGCGAGGGGATGTTGCCCACCAGCGGGTAGATCTCCTCGGCTCCGACGATCGAGCACGGCACGATGGGCACGCCGGTGCGGATGGCGGCCGAGACGAACCCGCCCCGGCCGAACCGCTGAAGCTTGTAGCGCTCGGAGTAGGGCTTGCCGATCCCCTTGAAGCCCTCCGGCCATACCGCAGCGAGCTCACCGTCACGCAGCAGACGGTGGGCGTCCTCGTTGCACGCCAGCGTGGCGCCGGACTTGCGTGCCATCTCGGAGACGAACGGCAGCTTGAAGACGAGGTCGGCTCCCAGCGGCCGCAGGTGGCGACCGGTGGTCTCGTGCACCGCGAACATGGTGACGAGCCCGTCGACCGGGACCGTGCCCGAGTGGTTGGCGACGACGAGTGCCCCGGTGTCGGTGGGGATGTTCTCCACACCCCGCACCTCGACCCGGAACCACTTGCTGGCCAGTGGACGGACGATCTCCATCACGAAGCGCTCGGTGAACTCTGGGTCGAGTCCGTAGTCGTCGACGACGTAGTCGCCGGTGACACGGCGGCGCAGGAACGCCAGGAGCTCGGCGAGCCGACGCTCGGCGTCCGCCCCGAAGACCCTCTCCGCGGCGCCGGTGATGATCGTGAGCAGCTCTCCCACGGGAAGCGGGCCGACCTTGCGCGGCGAACGGTCCTCACCGCCGAGGACCACGCCCGGCACGGTGTCGCTGCCGACGCGCTCGATCTCGGTGCCGACGGTCTGCGAGCGGGCGGCTCGCTCGAGGGCGTTCAGGTCGACCCCGGCCTCCGGGGTCGCTGCGCTGCCCTCGTCCGGTTCCGGGCGTGGCGGAGCGTCGGTTCCGGGCTCCTGCCCCTTGCGCGGGCCCCACAGGTCGCGCGAGGAGCTCGACGGCTTGCTGCGGCCGCTGCCACGCCCGGGCCTGCCCCGGGTGCCCAGCGGGATGATCTCGGCGTCAGGCATGGTGTCCCCCCAAGGACGAAGGTGCCGCGGCGCGACGGGTCGAGCGGGCTGCGCGGTCCAGCGCCACGACCGGGTGCGCCTCGCGGGTGCGCGCGGGGTGGGCGCGCGCGAACTCGTCGAGGACGTCCTCGGTCGAGTGCTCGGCCTCGAAGCCCAGGACGGTGCGCATGCGCGAGGTGTCCAGGCCCCGGCCATAGGTCAGGTAGTCCAGCTGCTCGCTGGCGAACTCCGGCAGCCCCAGCCGGGCTCGGTGGATCGCCGACCCCAGCCCGCGCATGGCGAAGCCGGGCATCGGCAGCAGCGCACGCCCGAGGCGACGCACCACCAGGGAGAGCGGCATGACGCCGGGGCCGGCCACGTTGAAGGTGCCGGGCACCCCCACCACGGTCGCGTGGTGCATCGCGGCGAGGAGGTCGTCCAGGTGCAGCAGCTGCACCCTGGCGTCGAAGCCGACCACCTTGGGCACCGGGTTCATCCGCAGGTAGTCGGCCAGGGCGTTGGGGTAGTGGGTCGAGAGCAGCGCGGCCTGGCGCAGCACCGTCACGCTGACCTCGGGGCGTCGCCGCGAGAAGCCGCGGATGTAGCTCTCGACCTCGATGACGTCGCGCCCGAAGCCGGTGCGCGGGGCGTGGCGCGGCCCCATGTCCTCGGTGAACATCGCAGGGTCGCGGTTGCTCGCGCCGTACACCTCCGCCGAGGAACGGACCACCAGCCGCTCCAGCCCCGGCGCCCGCTGGCAGGCCGCCAGGAGCTGCATCGTGCCGATGACGTTGTACTCCTTCATCGACGTCCGGCCCGCCCCGGCCGAGCTCCCGGCGAGGCCGGCGTGGACCACGGTGTCGACGTCCTCACCGGCGATGATCTTCGCGATCACCGGGTTCCGGATGTCGGCCCGCACGAAGCGGACGTGACCGAGGTCGCGACGAGGCGGCACGACGTCGACCCCGATCACGCGGGAGATCGCGGGATCCTCGGCGATCCTGCGGGCGAAGCGGCCACCGATGTCACCGGACACACCGGTGACCAGCACGATGCGTCCCATCTCAGCCTCTCGCATTGGGTGTGGTCAGTGGGTGCCTCGGCTCAGCTGGTCCCCGTCGGGGAGAGCACGGTGGTCACTTGCCGAGCTTGCGGCGCTGGACGCGGGTCTTCTTCAACAGCTTGCGGTGCTTCTTCTTGGCCATGCGCTTGCGGCGCTTCTTGATGACGGAACCCACGAACCAACCCTTCTCGACGGTGCGGCCGACCGGTGTCGAGCGCAAGCGCAAGCGTAACCGTCAGACCACGTCGGCCCCAATCCGGACCATGTCGCCCGGCGGTCACGGCGCCACGACGTGGCGCCGCGGGACCTCGGCGAGCATTTTACCCAGCAAATGTGCTGATCCGCTGTCCGGTGCAGGACGTAGGTCCTATGGTGATGGGACCAGTTGGCCAGTCGATTCAGGACTAAGGGAGAAGCCAGCTGGATGTGGTTCCACACTGGTTCATCAAGGCTTGGGAGGGCCTTCGTCATGACCCACGCAGCGCGCACCGCCCTGATCGCCGTGGTTGCCGTCCTGGCCGCCTCGTTCACCGTGGTGGCAGGCACCGCCACGAGTGCCAACGCCGCGATGAGCGCGGGCCAGATCCAGTCGATGGCACCCAGCACCTACGAGAAGCGGGTGCACGGGCTGATCAACAAGGTGCGGGCCCGCCACGGCAAGCGCAAGCTCCGGTTCCAGAGCTGCACCGACTACTACGCCGAGCGCTGGAGCCAGCACCTCGCCGACAGCCAGCAGTTCTACCACCAGTCGCTCGACCCGTTCTTCCGCCGCTGCGGCGCCAGGTACGCCGGCGAGACGCTGGCCAAGGGCACCAACACGCCCGGCCAGATGGTGCAGGCATGGATGCGCTCACCCGGCCACCGTCGGGTCATGCTGGGCGGGCTCGCCCGCCGCGTCGGTGTCGCGGCCGTGCTCGACTCGCGAGGGACCTGGGTCGTGACCGCCGACTACACCCGCTTCTGAGCCGGCTCCTCACCGCAGGTAGCCGCCAGCGCACGCGTCGTCGTCCCCGGGGCGCGCCGATCCCGGACCACCAGAGCTGCGCCCACGGACGCACTGGAGGGGTGTGGGTCCAGCCCACACCCCTCCGCTGCGTCCCGCTCGTCGCTCCCTCGACCTCGACACCGATGCCGGCCTGACCACCCCCGCCCGCTCGTCCGCCCGCCGGAGCAGGCGGTCTGGCTCAGACCGTCTGGCTCAGCCCGTCTGGCTCAGCCCGTCTGGAAGTAGCTGCGCTCGAGGTACTTGTTCACCTCGTCCTCGGGGACGCGGAACGACCGGCCGACACGCACCGCAGGCAGCTCCCCCGAATGCACCAGGCGGTAGACGGTCATCTTCGACACCCTCATGACCTCGGCCACCTCGGCCACGGTCAGGAACTTCACGCCGGGGGCGTCCCCGGGGCTGCTCTCGGCCATCTGACACCGCACTTTCGTCAAGCGCACGCCTCCGGCTTCCCCACCGGAGGATGAACGCAGCGCTTCGTGTGCTGAGCGTAGTGTGACACGTGAGGCTCGCGGGACCTGTTTGGCAAAACTTGTCACGCCGAGGTCAGGGCTGGGGATCCATGCCGTGCAGCGGAAACGCCGCCGTCCGCGTGGCATGGATGGCGCGGTCGAGCCACGAGTCGGGGTCGTAGCCCTGGCTCCAGTCGCGGTAGACCGGGTTCCGCCCGTCGGTCATCCGCAACGGCCCCAACCGCCCGAACCGGTGCCGCACCGACTCGCGCCACCCTTCCGGCACCGGGGTGTCGGGAGCGAGCGGACTGCCCGCGACCACGGCCAGCAGGTGCGCCCAGGCCCGCGGCACCACGTCGACGACCGCGTAGCCACCGCCTCCCGTCACCACCCAACGACCGTCGCACAGCTCGTGGGCGAGGTCGTGAAGGGCGAGGTAGGAGGCGCGCTGCCCGTCGACGCTCAGCATGAGGTGCGCCAGCGGATCCTCCAGGTGGGAGTCGCAGCCGTGCTGGGTCACCAGGATGTCGGGGCCGAACTCCCGCAGCAGGGGAGGGACGACGGCGTGGAACGCCCGCAGCCACCCCGCGTCCGACGTGCCCGGCGGCAGCGCCACGTTGACCGCGCTGCCCTCGGCCCCCTCGCCGCCGACGTCGGTGGGAAAGCCGGTGCCGGGAAACAGCATCTGCCCGGTCTCGTGCAGGCTGATCGTGAGCACCCGCGGGTCGTCGTAGAAGACCCGCTCGACGCCGTCGCCGTGGTGCACGTCGACGTCGACGTAGGCGACCCGCTCGGCCCCGTGGTCGAGCAGCCAGCGGATCGCGACGGCGACGTCGTTGTAGACGCAGAACCCACTGGCGCGCTCAGGCATCGCGTGGTGCAGACCGCCGGTGATGTTGGCCGCGTGGATCGACTCCCGCTCCCAGACCCGACGGGCCGCTTCGACGGTGGCGCCGACGATGTGGGCCGAGGCGTGGTGCATGCCCTCGAAGGTCGGGTTGTCCTCGGTGCCGAGGCCACGTGCCTGGTCGACCCGGGACGGATCGGCGCTGATCCGCTGGACGGTCTCGATCAGGTCGTCCCGGTGGACGGTCGCGATGAGCTCGTCCGCGGCCATCGGGGCCCCCACCACCGGCAGCCGGCCGGCCCCCACCACCTCGAGCTCCCTGGCCAGCTGCATGGTGAGGTCGACACGCACCGGGTTCATCGGGTGGTCGGCACCGAAGTCGTACTCGACGAGGTCGGTCTCGAAGACCGTGCACGCAGCGCACGAGTGGGTCACGGGGCGTCCCCGGAGAGCTGGTGGGATCGGTCGCACGCCGCCCTCATCGCGGTGAGGAAGGCGGCCCGGACCTTGTGGTCCTCCAGCTCGCGGATCGCCGCTGCGGTGGTGCCGCCCGGCGAGGTCACCTGCTCGCGCAGCACGGTCGGGTGCTCCCCGGTCTCGCGCAGCAGCTTGGCCGACCCCACCACGGTCTGCACCACCAGCTCGGTGGCGGTCGTGCGCGGAAGGCCGAGGTGGACCCCCGCCTCGATCATGGCTTCGACGACGAAGAAGAGGTACGCCGGTCCCGAGCCGCTGATGGCGGTCACCGCGTCCTGCTGGTTCTCCGGCACCTCCAGCACCCGCCCGGTGGCACGCAGCAGCGACTGCGCGGTCTCGAGGTGGCTGGGGTCGCAGTGAGAGCCCGCGGAGATGGTCGCCATCCCCTCGTCGACCAGGGCGGGCGTGTTGGGCATCACCCGCACCACCGCCACGCCGTCGGGCAGCCGTGACTCCATGAAGGCGGTGGTGATGCCGGCCGCCAGGGACACCACGAGGTGGCCCTGCCGCAGTGCGGGGGCGATCTCGACGAGCAGGTCACCCATGTCCTGCGGCTTCACCACGACGACGACGGTGTCGGCGGAGCGCGCCGCCTCGCAGTTGTCCTCGACGACGTCGACGCCGTACCGGTCCTGCAGCTCGGCCGCGCGGTCCTTGCGCTTCTCCCCGACCAGCAAGGTGTCCACGGGACGACCGGCCCGCAGCAGACCCGAGAGCAGGGTCTCCCCCATCACTCCGACACCCAGGATCGCGACCCGGTCGTTGCGCTCGTTGCCGCCCATGCGTCCTCCCCTTCAGCCGCGCGTGATCAGCGCCCGGACGAAGAACGCCAGATTTCCCGGCCGTTCCGCCAGCCGCCGCACCAGGTAGCCGTACCACTCCTGACCGTAGGGAACGTACACGCGCAACCGGTGGCCCGCCTCGCTGAGCCTGACCTGCTCGTCGGGACGCACGCCGTACAGCATCTGGAACTCATAGCTGTCGCTGGCGCGACCGGTACGACGCACCAGCTCCTCGGTGATGCGGACCAGCCGGGGATCGTGGGTGGCGACCATCGGGTAGCCCGCGCCCTCCATGAGGATCCGCAGGCAGCGGACGTAGGCGCGGTCGACCTCCTGGCGGTCCTGGTGGGCGACATCGGCCGGTTCGTCGTAGGCCCCCTTGCAGAGCCGGACCCGCGAGCCGGCTCCCGACAGCGCGCGGCAGTCGGCTTCGGTACGACGCAGCCGAGCCTGGAGCACCGCCCCGGTCTCGGGATAGTCCTTGCGCAGCTCGCTGAGGGTGCGCAGGGTCGCGTCGGCGGTGGTGTGGTCCTCCATGTCGACCGTCACCGTGGTGTCGGCGTTGCGGGCGGCGCGACAGATGCGTCGGGCACCCTCGAGAGCGATGCGGTCACCACCGTCGAGCGCCTGGCCGATCGCGGAGAGCTTGACCGAGACCTCCACCGATCCGGCCAGCCCCTGGGCCCGGAGGCGTCCGAGCAGCTCGAGGTAGGCCTCGACCGCCCTCGAGGCGAGCTCGACGTCGGTGGTGTCCTCGCCCAGCACGTCCAGCGAGACCAGCCGGCCGCTGCCCACGAGGTCGTCACTGACCCGCACGGCGTCATCGACCGTCTCGCCCGCCACGAAGCGAGCCACGACCTCACGGGCCACGGGCAGCCGGGTGGTGGCCGTCTTCACCGACGCGCTCCGGGACAACGACAGCAGCGACCTTCTCAGCACGGTCCCAACCTACGCCGAACCACCGGCGGAGCTCTGCTGGACGGGGGTCGAGCGCGGCACGGAGGCGAAGTGGAGACGGACGAAGGCGAGCCCCTCCATCAGGTCCGACTCACGAGCCGCGCGGTTCCCCGACCGGCGGGTGTTCACCTCCAGCACGAGGTGGCCGGTGAAGGCACGGTCGGCCAGGTGCTCGAGCAGCTCGGCGACCGGTTGCGTGCCCCGGCCGGGGATGAGGTGCTCGTCCTTCGGGCTGCCCATGCCGTCGGTCAGGTGCACGTGGCGAAGGGTGTCGCCCATGCGCCGGGCCAGCTCCACCGAGTCGCCCTGGGCGGTCGCGGCGTGGGAGACGTCGAGCGTGGTGTGGTCGTAGCCGATCCCCACGGGGTCCCAGTGCGGCGCGTAGACCTGCATGTGGCGTGAGGACGAGGCCCGCCACGGATACATGTTCTCGACCGCGTAGACCAGGCCGGTCTCCTCCTCCAGCAGGGCGATGCCCTCCACGAACCCGCGCGCGTAGTCGCGCTGCCAGCGGAACGGCGGGTGCACGACGACCACGTCGGCGCCGACCTCGTGGGCCATCTCGGCGCTGCGGCGCAGCTTGTCCCACGGGTCGGTGCCCCACACGCGCTGGGTGATCAGCAGGCACGGCGAGTGCACCGCGCACACCGGCATCTCGTGGTACTCGGAGAGGTGCTTGACCTGGGGGATGTCCTGGCTGGTCTCGTCGATGCCGACCATCACCTCGACCGCGTCGAACCCCAGCCGCACCGCCATCTCGAAGGCGGTGGCCGTGGTCTCGGGGTAGACCGACGCGGTGGACAGGGCCACCACCGCGCCGGGAGGGTCCGCCTCGCCGGTCATCGCGACAGCACACTGATGGTGTCGAGGCGTTCGAGGATGACGCCCTCCCGCAGGGCCCACGGGCAGATCTCGAGCTCGTCGAGCCCGAAGATGTCCATCACCGCATCGGCCAGCAGCGCTCCCGCGAGCACCTGGTGGGACCGGTCCGAGGAGACGCCGGGCAGGTCGCGCCGCTGGGCGTCGTTCATCCGGGCGAGCTCGGGCAGCCGGTCGCGCAGCGTCGCGGCGGACAGGACGCGGCGCACGTGCGGGCCGTCCGCAGACGGGGCGGCGCCGCAGATGCGCGCCAGTGAGCGGAAGGTCTTCGACGTGGCCACAGCGTGGCCCGGCTCGCCCAGGCGGAGCACCTCACCGGCGCGGCGTGCCAGCTCGGTCCGAAGCGACGAGCGCAGCCGCCGCACCGAGTCGGCGTCGGGCGGGTCGGAGGTCAGCCACTGCCGTGTCAGGCGTCCGGCTCCCAGGGGCAGCGACAGCGCGACGTCGGGAGCCTCGTCCCGGCCGGCGGCGACCTCGAGGGACCCACCACCGATGTCGAAGAGCAGCAGCCGGCCCGAGGACCAGCCGAACCACCGGCGTACCGCCAGGAAGGTCAGCCGAGCCTCGTCCTCCCCCGGCAGCACGTCGAGCTCGACCCCGGCCTTGTCCGACACCGCCTCGAGCACGGCGTCGCTGTTGTCGGCGTCGCGCACCGCGGACGTGACGAACCCGAGCATCTCCTCGCAGCCCTTGTCCTCGGCGACCTGCAACGCCTCGTCGACGAAGTCGACCAGCTTGCTCACCCCGCCGTCGCTCATGGCGCCGGAGTCGTCGAGCTGCTCGGCGAGCTTGAGCGGACGTTTGAACGAGTACGCCGGCAGCGGCGCCGCGCCGGCATGCGCATCCACCACCAGCAGGTGGCCGGTGTTGGAACCGATGTCGAGCACTCCGAGGCGCACGGCTCCAAACTACCGTCGCCACGGACTCGCCACCGGGGACCTAGGGTGTTCGTATGCCTGAGGTGGATCTGGACTTCCCGCGCGCCTGGGTGGAGTTCACCGACCCCGCCGACAACGACCAGGTGTTCCGCTGCGACCTGACCTGGCTGACGTCACGCTGGACCTGCATCTTCGGTCGCGGCTGCCCGGGGATCTACGCCGACGGGCCCGAGGACGGGTGCTGCACGCTCGGCGCCCACTTCTCCGACGAGGACGACGAGCGCCGCGTGGCCGAGCACGTTGCGGAGCTGACCGCCGACGACTGGCAGCACCGCCGCAAGGGACGGCGGTCGGGGTGGGTGGAGACCGACGAGGAGGGGGCCCGCAAGACCCGCGTGGTCGACGACGCCTGCATCTTCCTCAACTCCCCCGACTTCCCCGGTGGCGGCGGCTGCGCCCTGCACGGCTACGCCCTGCGCACCGGGAAGCACTTCGTCGAGACCAAGCCCGACGTCTGCTGGCAGCTACCGATCCGCCGGACCTACCGCACCGTCGAACGACCCGACGACACCTCCTACCTGGAGGTCAGCATCGCCGAGTACGACCGTCGTGGCTGGGGGCCAGGGGGCCACGACCTGGACTGGTACTGCTCGGGCAACACCGAGGCCCACATCGCCACCGACCCCGTCTACGTCAACAACGAGGTCGAGCTGGTCGAGCTGATGGGGCGCCCGGCGTACGACGAGCTGGTGCGACACTGCACGGCGCACCTGGCCCGGAAGCGACGGGTCGCCCCCCACCCTGCCGACCCGGGTCACTGACGCGACCACCGGACCCGGGCTCGACCACCGGACCCGGGCTCGACCACCGGACCCGGGCTCGACCACCAGGACCCCGGGCTCGACCACCAAACCCCGGCTCGACCACCGGGCACATCCGCTGATCGAGCAGCGACGCGAAGCGAGCGCCCGTCGAGATCACCCCGCACGGTCTCGACAAGCTCGACCACCGGACCCGGGCTCACCACCAGACCCCGGCTCGACCACCGGGGCGGCGCGAGATGGCTACTGGGTGTACTTGGCGGCGATGTTGTCGGGCATCGACTGGTAGCGGGCGAAGCGTCGGGTGAACGTGGCCGCGCCGTGGGTGAACGACCTCAGCTCGATGGCGTAGCGGATGATCTCCACCTGCGGCACCTCCGCCCGCACCACGGTGCGCCCGTCGTCCACCGACTCAGACCCGAGCACATGGCCGCGTCGCCCCGACAGGTCGCTCATGACCGACCCGACGAGGTCGTCGGGCACCATCACGGCGACCTCGTCGACCGGCTCGAGCAGGCTCATCCGCGCCTCGACGGCGGCTTCTCGCAGAGCGAGACCGCCGGCGGTCTGGAACGCCATGTCGGAGGAGTCGACGCTGTGGGCCTTGCCGTCGGTGAGCGTCACCTTGATGTCGACCAGCGGGTAGCCGGCCGCGACACCCTTCTCCATCTGGGCACGCACCCCCTTCTCCACCGACGGGATGAACTGGCGGGGAACGGCACCCCCGACGACCTTCTCCGCGAACTCGAAGCCACTGCCGGGCGGCAACGGCTCCACGGTGACGTCGCACACGGCGTACTGGCCGTGGCCACCGGACTGCTTGACGTGGCGACCGTGGCCGGAGGCCGAGGAGCCGAAGGTCTCCCGCAACGGCACCACCAGCTCGACCTGGTCCACCGCGGCACCGTGTCGGGAAGCCCGCTCCAGCACCACGTCGGTGTGGGCCTCCCCCATGCACCAGAGCACGATCTGGCCGGTCTCGGCGTTGTGCTCCACGCGCAGGCTGGGGTCCTCGGCGGCAAGCCGCTGCAACGCCGGTCCCAGCCGGTCCTCGTCGGCCTTGGTCCGCGCCTGGATCGCCACCGGCAGCAGCGGCTCGGGCATGGACCAGGGCTGCAGCACCAGCGGCGTGTCCTTGTCCGACAACGTGTCCCCGGTCTCGGCGCGGGTGAGCTTGGTGACCGCGCAGACGTCCCCGGCGACCGCGGTGCCGACCGGCCGCAACGTCGCCCCCAGCGGACTCGTGAGGCCACCGATGCGTTCGTCCTCGTCGTGGTCCGCGTGACCGCTCTCCGAGCCGAAGAACGCCGAGAAGTGCCCCGAGACGTGCACCGCCGCGTCCGGTCGCAAGCGTGCCGCTGAAGACACGGGCAAGGGAGACCCGACCGAGGTAGGGGTCGGTGGTGGTGCGGACGATCTCGGCGACCAGGGGACCGTCGGGGTCGCACGAGATCGGGGCCGCCGCGGCGCCGGCCGGGGTGAAGACCTCCGGCAGCCGGTGCTCGACCGGTGAGGGGAAGCCCTGCACCACGAGGTCGAGCAGCTCCGAGGTGCCGACCTGACCGGGGGCGTCGACCGGCACCACCGGGTGGAACGCCCCGCGTGCCACCGCGGTCTCCAGGTCGGCGAGCAGGGAGTCACGGTCGACCTCCTCGCCGCCGAGGTAGCGCTCCATGAGGCCCTCGTCCTCCGACTCCTCGATCACGGCCTCGATGAGCGCTCCGCGTTGCTCCTCGTGCTCGTGGTCGTCGGAGAGCAGGCCGACCAGCTGGTCGCCCTCCATGAGGTGGGCCGGCACGACCTTCTCCCCGAACTCCTGCTGGGCCTGGGCCACCACTGCGTCAAAGTCGGCCCGGGCGTGGTCGAGCTTGGTCACCACGACCGCCCGGGGCATGCTCACAGCGGCACACTCGCGCCACAACGCCTTCGTCGGCTCGTCGACCCCCTCGTTGGCGGCGACGACGAACATCGCGGCGTCCGCGGCGCGCAGCCCCGCCCGGAGCTCCCCCACGAAGTCGACGTAGCCGGGGGTGTCGATCAGGTTGACCTTCACCCCCCGATGCTCGAGGGGCGCGACCGCCAGACCGACGGAGCGCTGCTGGCGCTGCTCGACCTCGTCCTGGTCGCACACGGTGGTGCCGGCCTCTGTCGTGCCTGCCCTGGACAGCACACCGGCCGAGACCAGAAGCGCCTCGACCAGTGTCGTCTTGCCGGAACCCGCCGGGCCCACCAGGACCACGTTGCGGATTCCGTCGGGTCGCTCCGCGACCGGGGCCTCACCACCTTGGGCTGCGGTGCCGGCCTGTTGGCCGCGGCTGGTGGGTCTGCCTGACATGGTGCGCCTCCTGGGAACCGATCCGCCCCGGACAGGAGCCGCGGGGACTCGCTCCCACTCAACCCCTCAGGGCCGCACCGCACAAGGGATTGCCACGTGGTGCAGGTCTCGCTCCGAGGTGAGATACCCCCCGGTGACCCCTCGGGGTGAGGGAGCGCAACAATGAGCGGCATGCGTCTCGACCATCTGTCCTACGCGGCCGGCCCCGATGGCCTGGTGGCCACGGCGCGTCGGCTCGGCGGGATGCTCGGCGAGCCGTTCGCAGACGGTGGCATCCACCCTCGCTTCGGCACCCGCAACATGGTGCTGCCGCTGACCCACGGGACCTATCTCGAGGTCGTCGAGCCCCTCGACCACCCGGCGTCCGACAAGGCGCCGTTCGGGCAGGCGGTCAAGGCGCGCTCCGAGCTCGGTGGGGGCTGGCTGGGATGGGTGGTCGCCGTCGACGACCTGGCCCCCGTGGAGCGGCGGCTGGGGCGTTCCGGGGTGCCCGGCAACCGCTACCGCCCCGACGGTCACGAGCTGACGTGGCACCAGGTCGGGGTCAAGGGCCTTCAGGCCGACCCGCAGCTCCCGTTCTTCGTCCGGTGGGACGGCGACGGCAGCGACCATCCCAGTGTCGGAGCGACCGGGGCGGTGGTGCTGCGCTGCCTCGAGATCGCCGGTGACCCCAACCGGGTCAGCGAGTGGCTCGGACGGCCGGTGGAGGAGCCGCTCGACGACGTCAAGGTCGAGTGGGCCGGCGTCAACGGCCAGCCCGGTCTGGTGGCGGCGCAGTTCGACACCCCGCACGGCACCGTACGGATCTGAGCGGACGCACCCCCTCTCGACCCGGCCGGCTGCCGGGAGCCGTCCCCTCCCCCAACATCTGGGACCACCCCGAGACCTACGAGCTGGAGAACCTCGCCTTCGACCCCGACGGACTGGTCGAGAGCGCCATGCGCGACGTCTGCGACTGGGCCGGGCGCGACGTGCTGGACCTGGGCTGCGGCTCGGGCTTCCACCTGCCACGGTTCGCGGCCACCGCGCGCACCGTCACCGGGGTCGACCCGCATCCCGGCCTGCTCTCCCTGGCTCGGCGCCGGGCGCTGCGTGCCCGTGGCCGGAACCCGTCCCTGGGTGCCGTCCACCTGGCGGCGGGGACGGCGCAGAACCTGCCCCTGCCTCCGGGCAGCGTCGACGTGGTGCACGTGCGCTGGGCGTACTTCTTCGGCCCCGGCTGCGAACCCGGGCTCCGCGAGCTCGACCGCGTCGCGCGACGAGGCGCAGCCGCCTTCGTGATCGACAACGACCCGCGACGCTCGACCTTCGGACGGTGGTTCCGCACCGGCTACCCGAACGTCGATCCGGAGGCCGTGGAGCGCTTCTGGTCCCGACACGGGTGGCAGCGGACCGCGGTGACGACCCGGTGGGAGATGACGACCCGGGCCGACCTGGAGTCGGTGGTGCGGATCGAGTTCGACCCCGGGACCGCCGACGAGATCCTCGCCGGCCACCAGGGGACGTCGGTCGACTACGCCGTGAACCTCTGGTGGCGTCGTTGGTGACCGGATCCGGGCCTCCGGCTCCCCAGCCACCGCTCGGGCCTGTCGCGGGCCGAAGTGTCGGCGGGCGCTCGTAGTCTCCCGGCATGGGAACCGCCAGACGCAACCAGGCCGAGCGCGCGTCGTACGTCTGTGGCGAGTGCGGCTGGAAGGCCCCCAAGTGGGTCGGGCGGTGCGGTGAGTGCCAGGCGTGGGGCACCCTCGCCGAGCGAGTGAGCCCCGCGGGTCTGACCCGCTCGGGACCGGTGAGCAACCCGGCGGTCCCCATCGGGCAGGTGCCCATCGAGGAGTCGCGCGCCCGCAGCTGCGGGGTGTCCGAGCTCGACCGGGTGCTCGGCGGGGGCCTGGTGCCCGGAGCCGTCGTGCTGCTGGCCGGTGAGCCGGGCGTCGGCAAGTCCACCCTGCTGCTCGAGGTCGCCGCGCAGACCGCGCGACGGGGGCTCCGCACGCTGTACGTCTCGGGTGAGGAGTCCGCAGCACAGGTGCGGCTGCGCGCCGACCGATGCCGAGGGGTGCACCACGACCTCTACCTCGCTGCCGAGAGCGACCTCAGCGCCGTGCTCACCCACGTCGAGCAGCTGGCCCCCGAGCTGCTGGTGGTCGACTCGGTGCAGACCATCTCAGCCCCCGGCGTCGAGGGCGTCCCCGGCGGCGTCACCCAGGTCAAGGAGGTGACCGCAGCCCTGGTGCGCCAGGCCAAGAGCCGCGGCATGGCCACGCTGCTGGTCGGTCACGTCACCAAGGACGGGACCGTGGCGGGCCCCCGGGTCCTGGAGCACCTGGTCGACGTGGTTCTCCAGTTCGAGGGGGAACCCTCCTCACAGCTGCGACTCGTCCGCGCCTCGAAGAACCGCTTCGGCCCGGTGGACGAGGTCGGCTGCTTCGACCTCACCAACGACGGCATCGCCGCGGTCACCGACCCGTCGGGGCTCTTCGTCTCGCGTCACCACCGACCGGTCCCGGGCACCTGCGTGACCCTCGCCCTCGAAGGCCGGCGTCCGTTGCCGGTGGAGATCCAGGCGCTGGTCACCACCTCGGCCGCGGAGCGGCCGCGCCGGGCCAGCAGCGGGATCGACTCCTCACGGGCAGCCATGGTCCTGGCGGTGCTCGAGTCACGTACCGGTCATCGCACCAGCAACCGCGACGTCTTCTGCTCGACGGTGGGCGGCGCCCGGCTGCACGAACCTGCCGGCGACCTCGCCATCGCGCTCGCCATCGCCTCGGCCGTGGGCGACACCGTGATCCCACCCGGGGTCGTCGCCGTGGGGGAGATCGGCCTGGCAGGCGAGCTCCGGCGGGTACCCGACCTGCGTCGCCGCCTCACCGAGGCTGCTCGACTGGGCTTCACCGTCGCGATCGTCCCGGCGACCGCCGACGCGGCGGCCCACGCCGGCACCGAGCTCGGCATCCAGGTGCATCCGGTCCCCGACCTGGCCGGCGCACTCGCCGTGCTCGACCTCGGCCGGGTCCGGCGTTCTCCCCTCTAGACTCGGCCCGTGCCCACCACCGATCGACCCGACGACACCGAACAGCTGCGTTCCACGCTCGCTCGGGTAGCTCCGGGAACCGACCTGCGGGAAGGCCTCGAACGCATCCTGCGAGGTCGCACCGGAGCCCTCATCGTGCTCGGGACCGACAAGACGGTGGACTCGATCTCCTCGGGCGGCTTCACCCTCGACGTCCCGTTCACCTTCACCCGGCTGCGAGAGCTGGCCAAGATGGACGGCGCGATCGTCGTCGACCAGGACATCACGCGCATCCTGCGCGCCGCCGTCCACCTGATGCCCGACCAGTCGATCAGCACCGTCGAGACGGGCACCCGCCACCAGACGGCCGAGCGGGTTGCCCGCATGACGGGGCTCCCGGTGATCTCGGTGTCGCAGTCGATGCGGATCATCGCGCTCTACGTCGGCCAGCTGCGCTACGTCCTCGAGGACACCGGCGCCATCCTGTCGCGCGCCAACCAGGCGCTGTCGACCCTGGAGCGCTACAAGATGCGCCTGGACGAGGTCTCCACCACGCTGTCGGCCCTCGAGGTGGAAGACCTGGTCACGGTCCGCGACGTGGTGGCGGTTGCCCAGCGGCTCGAGATGGTCACCCGCATCGCGGTGGAGATCGAGGACTACGTGCTCGAGCTGGGCAACGACGGAAGGCTCCTCAGCCTGCAGCTGGAGGAGCTGATCACCGGGGTGGAGACCGACCGCGAGCTGGTGGTGCGCGACTACGTGCCCACCGGCAAACGAGCTCCCACCGTCGATGCGGCGCTCGAGGCCCTGGGCGCGCTCGACTCGACCCATCTCGTCGACATCAACGCGATCGCCCGCTGCCTCGGCCTGGGCGCCAACGAGCTGTTGGACCAACCGGTCTCCCCCCGCGGCTACCGGCTGCTGGCCCGGGTCCCCCGGCTCCCACCTGCGGTGGTCACCCGCCTGGTGGACCACTTCGGCGGGCTCCAGAAGCTGTTGTCCGCCACCATCGAGGAGCTGCAGGGCGTGGACGGCGTCGGCGAGCTGCGGGCTCGCAGCGTCCGCGAAGGGCTGTCCCGGCTCGCGGAGTCGAGCATTCTCGAGCGCTACGTCTGAGCCGCGTCAGCGCCCCGCCGACGGGCTCGCGGTGGGGGTCGGCGTCACCGTGCGGGTAATGGTCTCCTTCAGCTGGGACCCCAACCTGAACCGCAGCGAGCCGGTCTCGGTGCCGCCCAGCGCCACCGCCTCGGCCAGGTAGCGGCCAGGCACCACGAACGGTTGGACACTGGAGCAGGTGCCCTCCGAACGCCGTCCGGTCCACTCCGCCACGGCCCGCCCCGGGACCTCCTGGCGTGCCACCACCGTCGTCTCGGCAAGTGCCACGGGGCAGTCCTGACTCGTCCACAGCAGCTCGCGGGCACTGCTCGTCGTGCTGACGTTGACGGCAACGGTCGCTGCGGAGACCTCGAACGTGCAGGCCTCGGACTCGGTGGTGGTGAGCTCGAGGATGATCTGGACCGGACGGCCGATGTGCGCCGACTCGATCACCGGGGTCACCGTCACGTCCGCCGCGTCGCACGGCCCGTCCGGGCGCGGCAGCTTCGCCTTGCGCCGAGGTGAAGCGACCACCATGCCGGGGGATCCCGACGGCACCGCGGACAACGTCGGGAGGTCGAAGGGGGCGCCCACGACCGACGCCGCCGCCGGTGACTTCTCCTCCGAGGTCGTGGACGACTCCGAGGTGAGCAGTCGTTGGACGCCCACCACCAGCAGCGCGACCAGCACCACGAGCACCAGTCGCCGCACCCAGTACACCCGAGCGGGCAGGCGGCCCTGCGGGCGGACGACGGAGCTCATACTCCCGCACGCTAGTCAGCGATCGCCCTCGGTCGCGGGTGCCACTCCGGTCAGGCTGCGATCAGCAGCCGGAGGTGGTGGGCCCGTGGTGCCGCCGTAGGCTTCGGAGATGGCCGAGTTCCAGGGCTTCCCGGTCGCCGCGCTCGACTTCTACGACGACCTCGAGGTCGACAACACCAGGTCGTTCTGGCAGGCGCACAAGAGCACCTACGAGCAGTCGGTGCGCACCCCCATGGCGGCGATGTGCGAGGCGCTGGGGCCGGAGTTCGGAGAGGCCAAGGTCTTCCGGCCGCACCGTGACGTCCGCTTCTCCCACGACAAGACCCCGTACAAGACCCACCAGGGTGCCTTCGTCGCAGCCGGCCCGGCCACCGGCTGGTACGTCGAGGTCTCAGCAGCGGGGGTGCGGGTCGGCGTCGGGTTCTACGACGCCGACCGTGGGCGGCTGGCCGCCATCCGTGCCGCGATCGCCGACGGGACCAGCGGGCCGGAGCTGGTCGCCATCGTGGACGACCTGAAGTCCCGGGGCTGGGAGCTGGCTGGCGACACGCTGAAGACCGCGCCCCGCGGCTACCGGACCGACCATCCGCGCATCGCCCTGCTCCGGCACAGGTCGATGCTGCTGGCCAAGCAGTACGGCTTCCCCGACGAGATCCACACCCCTGCCCTGCTCGGCTGGGTCCGCCGGGACTGGGGCGAGGGCCGACCGTTCGTGGAGTGGTTCCAGTCCCATGCCGGACCCGGCGACCCTGCCTGAGCGCCACCCTCGGCCGCCTCCCCTAGGCTGGCGGCGCCATGGAGATCGCGCGACCCGAGGAGCTGCACGACCGCGTGATCGGTTGGTACGCCGGCCACGCCCGCGACCTGCCCTGGCGTCAGGCCGACACCACTGCGTGGGCGGTGCTGGTGTCGGAGGTGATGCTGCAGCAGACCCCCGTGGCGCGTGTGCTTCCGGTCTGGACCCGGTGGATGAGCGACTGGCCACGGCCGGCGGACCTGGCGGCGTCTGCCAGCGGAGACGCGGTCCGCGCCTGGGGCAAGCTCGGCTACCCCCGCCGGGCACTGCGGCTGCACGCGGCGGCCACCGACATCGTCGCCGGCTTCGGCGGCGACGTGCCGGAGCGCTACGAGGACCTCCGCTCCCTGCCGGGAGTGGGTGACTACACCGCGGCGGCCGTCGCGGCGTTCGCCCATCGGCGGCGCCACGTCGTGCTGGACACGAACGTGCGCCGGGTGCTGGCGCGACTCGTCGACGCCGTCGAGCTGCCGCCCCCCTCGATCACCGCGGCTGAACGCCGGTCGGCCGAGCAGCTGCTTCCTCACGACGGCGGCGAGGCCGCCGCGTGGTCGGTCGGGGTGATGGAGCTGGGCGCGCTGGTCTGCCGGCCGGTCAACCCGGCGTGCGGCGCCTGCCCGCTGCGCGAGGACTGCTCCTGGCGCGCCGCCGGGCACCCACCGGACGCGGGACCTCCGCGGCGGGCCCAGACCTACGCCGGGACCGACCGGCAGTGCCGGGGCCGGCTGCTCGACGTGCTTCGGGCCGCCGAAGCGCCGGTGCCGCGAGCCGAGCTCGACCGCGCCTGGACGCCAGACGACCAACGGGAGCGCTGTCTGGCGTCGCTGCTCCTCGACGGCCTGGCCACGGCACGGCCCGACGGCACCTACAGCCTGCCGGGCTAGGCCGTCCGGGCTGGCGGCGTCCGGGCTGGCGGCGTCCGGGCTGGCGGCGTCCTTGCCTCGAGAACTCAGTCGGGGGCGTCGGCGGGCTCTGCGGGTTCGACGTCCTCCACGCCCTCGATGACGTCCATCGGCGGCATGTCCTTGATCTGGGTGAGGTCGCTGCGCTCACGGCCCTCGAAGGTGAACGTGGCGGCGGCACCCTCGCCCTCGACGCCGACATGGACGATCTGACCGGGGCCGACCTCGCCGTAGAGCATCTTCTCGGCCAAGGTGTCCTCGATCTCGCGCTGGACCGTGCGACGCAGCGGTCGTGCTCCCAGCACCGGGTCGAAGCCGCGCCTGGCGAGCAGGTCCTTCGCGGCATCGCTCAGCTCGATCTTCATGTCACGGTCGGCCAGGCGCTTGTCGACACCCTCGACCATCATGTCGACCATCTCGATGATCTCGTCCTGCGACAACGGCGGGAAGACCACGATCTCGTCCACGCGGTTGAGGAACTCGGGCCGGAAGTGCTGCTTGAGCTCCTCCGACACCTTGGCCTTCATCCGGTCGTAGGACCCCTGGACGTCACCGGCCTGCTGGAAGCCCAGGTTGACGCCCTTGGAGATGTCCCTCGAGCCGAGGTTGGTCGTCATGATGATGACGGTGTTCTTGAAGTCGACGATGCGGCCCTGGGAGTCGGTGAGCCGGCCCTCCTCCAAGATCTGCAGCAGCGAGTTGAAGATGTCGGGGTGGGCCTTCTCCACCTCGTCGAACAGCACGACCGAGAACGGCTTGCGGCGCACCTTCTCGGTGAGCTGACCGCCCTCCTCGTAGCCGACGTACCCGGGGGGCGAGCCGAAGAGCCGCGAGACGGTGTGCTTCTCGGAGTACTCGCTCATGTCGAGCTGGACCAGCGCGTCCTCGTCGCCGAAGAGGAACTCGGCCAACGACTTGGACAGCCAGGTCTTGCCGACGCCGGAGGGCCCGGCGAAGATGAACGACCCGCCAGGACGCTTGGGGTCCTTCAGGCCCGCGCGGGTACGTCGGATGGCCCGGCTGAGGGCCTTGACGGCCTCCTCCTGCCCGATGACGCGCTTGTGGAGCTCGTCCTCCATCTTCAGCAGGCGCGAGGACTCCTCCTCGCTCAGCTTGACGATCGGGATGCCGGTGGCGATCGCGAGCACCTCGGCGATGAGCTCCTCGTCGACCTCGGCGACCTCGTCCATGTCGCCGGCCTTCCACTGCTTCTCCCGCTCACCCTTGGCCGTGATGAGCTTCTTCTCCTCGTCGCGCAGCGAGGCGGCCAGCTCGAAGTCCTGGCTGTCGATCGCCGACTCCTTGCGCCGACGCACGTCGGCGATCTTCTCGTCGAACTCGCGCAGATCCGGCGGAGCGGTCATCCGGCGGATCCGCAGTCGGGCGCCCGCCTCGTCGATGAGGTCGATCGCCTTGTCCGGCAGGAAGCGGTCCGAGACGTACCGGTCGGCCAGCGTGGCCGCGCCGACGAGCGCCTCGTCGGTGATCGTGACCCGGTGGTGCGCCTCGTAGCGGTCCCGCAGGCCCTTGAGGATCTCGATGGTGTGCGCGATCGAAGGCTCCGCCACCTGGATCGGCTGGAAGCGGCGCTCGAGCGCGGCGTCCTTCTCCAGGTGCTTGCGGTACTCGTCCAACGTGGTCGCGCCGATGGTCTGCAGCTCGCCACGAGCGAGCATCGGCTTGAGGATGCTGGCCGCGTCGATCGCTCCTTCAGCAGCGCCGGCTCCCACCAACGTGTGCAGCTCGTCGATGAAGAGGATGATGTCGCCGCGGGTCTTGATCTCCTTGAGCACCTTCTTCAGGCGCTCCTCGAAGTCGCCGCGGTAGCGCGACCCCGCGACCAGAGCCCCGAGGTCGAGGCTGTAGATCTGCTTGTCCTTCAGCGTCTCCGGCACGTCGCCGCGCACGATCGACTGCGCCAGGCCCTCGACGCAGGCGGTCTTGCCGACACCGGGCTCCCCGATGAGCACCGGGTTGTTCTTGGTGCGGCGCGACAGCACCTGCATCACGCGCTCGATCTCCTTCTCGCGCCCGATGACGGGGTCGAGCTTGGCCTCACGAGCAGCCTGGGTGTAGTTGCGGCCGTACTGGTCGAGCACCAGCGAGCTCGACGGTCCGCCGGTCTCCGGAGCGGTGCCGGCGGTCTGGGTCTCCTTGCCCTGGAAGCCCGACAGCAGCTGGATCACCTGCTGACGCACCCGGTTGAGGTCGGCGCCGAGCTTCACCAGCACCTGGGCCGCCACGCCCTCGCCCTCGCGGATCAGCCCGAGGAGGATGTGCTCGGTGCCGATGTAGTTGTGGCCGAGCTGCAGGGCCTCGCGCAGCGAGAGCTCCAGCACCTTCTTGGCACGCGGGGTGAACGGGATGTGGCCCGAGGGCGCCTGCTGGCCCTGACCGATGATCTCCTCGACCTGGGCGCGCACGGCCTCCAGGGAGATGCCGAGGCTCTCCATCGCCTTCGCAGCGACGCCCTCCCCCTCGTGGATCAGCCCGAGGAGGATGTGCTCGGTGCCGATGTAGTTGTGACTGAGCATGCGGGCCTCTTCCTGCGCGAGCACCACGACTCGCCGGGCCCTGTCAGTGAACCGCTCGAACATCTCCCACTCCTCATCAGCCGGGTCGGCGCCGACCCCCGAGACCTCCCGGTCCGGCACACGTACGCCGTATTCAATGCACTGTAGTCGGCGCGACGGCAGCCGCCCCGTGCAGCGAGGCCCCACCGGGCCTCTGCTGAGCCAACCGCGCAGGTGAGACGGGTGTTCCGCGGGGTCGTTCGCGGCCAGCGAACGCCTCCGGCGCGAGACCGAGTCCGCCGGGGCAAGGCAGCCGCTGACCCCGCCCCCGGACGCCGAGCCACCGGTCACCGAGACCCAGGAGTGATCCGCCCTGGACGTCGACCTACCAGTCCGGCTGCCGCCGCGCCAGCGTCACCACACCCAAGCCGACCGCTCCCTCAGTGCGCTGCGGCGCGGGCCTCGCTCAGTGGGCTGCGGCGTAGGCCTCGCGCACCTCGGCCGGGATGCGGCCACGGTCGGAGACCTGCCAGCCGTTCGCGCGCGCCCAGTCACGCACCTCCGAGGCGGACGGGCCGGATGCGGCCGTGCCGCCGCCGGAGCGACGACGCCCGCTGCCGGCGACGCGTTCGCCGTGGCCGATGTAGGGAGCCAGCGCCTCGCGCAGGGCAGCCGCATTCTGCTCCGAGAGGTCGATCTTGTACTGCACACCGTCGAGACCGAAGGTCACGGTCTCAACGGCGGGTGTCTGGTCGATATCGTCGACCAGCTCGACGTGGATCCTCTGCGCCATGCTTCTTTCACCTCACCGTGGGGGGTTTCCTGGAAATGCGGGATCGTGCATGCGATAAATGCCACGCCCCCCGGTCCCGGCGTCAATATATCGGAAAGGGATCGAGAAAGGAAAAAGGGGCCTCGAATCGCCAGAACCTGCATTTCCCCTCGTTGGACGACACCTCACGCCCGAGGGTGGGCCACCGCAGTCTTCTCGGTGCTCGGGAGTCACTTCTCGACCGTCACTTCTCGGGAGTCACTTCTGGGGCGTGACTTCTCGGTGGTCTCAGTGCTCCGGGCGCAGCAGCGGGAAAAGAATCGTCTCACGGATTCCCGCCCCGGTGAGCAGCATGACCAACCGGTCGACTCCCATTCCCATTCCCCCCGCGGGCGGCATTCCGTACTCCATGGCCTTGAGGAATGCCTCGTCGAGATCCATTGCCTCCGGGTCGCCCCGAGCAGCCAGCAGCGACTGCTCGGTGAGCCGATCGCGCTGGATCACCGGGTCGTTCAGCTCGGTGTAGGCGGGCGCCAGCTCGACACCGTTGACGATCAGGTCGAAGGCCTCGACCAGCCCCGGCTTCGACCGGTGCTGCTTGGCCAGCGGCCGCACCGACTCGGGATAGTCCTCGACGAAGGTGGGCTGCACGAGGGTGTGCTCGACCAGCTGCTCGTAGAGCTCGAGGATGATCTCGCCGGAGTTCCAGTGCGGCTGCAGCTCGATCTCCCGCTGCTCGGCCAGACGGACCAGCTGCTGCGGCGAGGTCTCCATCGTCACCTCGACGCCGAGCGCGTCCGAGACCAGGTCGAGCAGGCTCGCCGAGCGCCACGGCTGCTCCAGGTCGATGTCCTGGCCGTCGCGTCCCGTCACCACGGTGCGCCCCAGGGCGCGCGCGGCGTCGACCACCAGGTCGCGGGTCAGCTGCTTCATGGTCTCGATGTCACCGTAGGCCTGGTAGGCCTCGAGCATCGAGAACTCCGCGGCGTGAGTGGAGTCCAGCCCCTCGTTGCGGAAGGTGCGCCCGATCTCGTAGACCCGGTCGACGCCGCCGATCATGGCCTTCTTCAGGTCCAGCTCCAGCGCGATCCGCAGCAGCATCTCCTGGTCGAAGGCGTTGAGGTGGGTTCGGAAGGGCCGTGCCGCCGCGCCACCGTTGGTGAGCTGGAGGATCGGGGTCTCGACCTCGAGGAAAGCGTGCTCGTCGAGGGTGTGCCGCAGCGACCTCAGCACGGTGGCCTTGGCGCGGACCAGCTCGCGGCTGCGCGGGTTGACGATCATGTCGACGTAGCGCAGCCGGACCCGCGCCTCCTCTGACAGCGGCCTGTGCTCGTTGGGCAACGGTCGCAGCGCCTTGGCGACCATCGCCCAGCTCGTCGCCTGCACGGACAGCTCGCCGCGGCGGCTGGTGACGACCTCCCCGGTGACGCTGATGAAGTCGCCGATGTCGACCAGGTGCTTGTAGTCGGTCAGCGACTCCTCCCCCAGCTCGGCCAGCGAGAGCATCGCCTGCAGCTCGGTGCCGTCGCCCTCGCGCAGCCGCACGAAGCACAGCTTGCCGGTGTTGCGCAGGTGGATCGCCCGGCCCACGACCGACACCACGTCACCGGTGTGGGTGTCGGGGGGCAGCTCACGCGGGTCGTACGACGCGCGCAGCTCGGCCAGGCTGTCGCTGCGGTCGACCGTGATCGGGTACGCCGCGACGCCGGCATCCAGCAACCCCTGGCGCTTCTCGCGGCGGACCCGGATCTGCTCGGGGACGTCGTCCGCCGAGGTGTCCGCGGGCACACCGGAAGCACCGGGAGGCTGGGAGGTCATGGAGCCAATCCTAGGAGTGCGGGCAGTTCGGAGGCCGGTCAGGTGTTGCGGAGGAAGACGAGCTCGAGCCCGAGCAGCGTCAGCCACGGCTGGTGGTCGGTGATGCTCCGGCACTCCGGTCGGACCGAGGGGGCCAGCCCGCCGGTCGCGATCACGTTCACCTCGTCGCGCCCCAGCCCGAGCTCGTCGACCATGCGCGCAACCATGCCGTCGACCTGGGCGGCGAAGCCGTAGAGCGCGCCGCTCTGCAGGGCCTCCACGGTGTTCTTGGCGATCACCGACCGTGGCCGAAGCAGCTCGACCTTGCGCAGCTGCGCGCCTCGCCGGCCGAGCGCCTCCAGCGAGATTGCGATCCCCGGGGCGATCGCGCCCCCCACGTACTCACCCTGGGGGGAGACCACGTCGTAGGTGGTGGCGGTGCCGAAGTCGACCACGATGCAGGGGCCGTCGTAGAGGTGAGCCGCGGCCAGCGCGTTGACGATGCGGTCGGAGCCGACCTCACGTGGGTTGTCCATGCGCACCGGCACGCCGGTGCGCACGCCGGGCTCGACGACCACGTGGCGGACCTCGGCGAAGTACTCCTCCATCGTCGCCCGCCACTCGTGCATCACCGCGGGCACCGAGCTGCACACGGCGATCCCGCGCAGCGTGAGGTCTGCCGGCAGCAGTCCCCGCAGCAGCACTCCCCACTCGTCGCTGGTGCGATGGTCGTCGGTGCCGACCCGCCAGTGGGCCCGCACCTCGCCGTCGGCGACGAGGCCGAGGGTGGTGTGGCTGTTGCCGATGTCCGCGCACAGCAGCGGCTGCGTCGACCGTGGGGTCGACGGTGGGGGCGTCATCGTGCTCACCCCACCAGGTCCATGGCGACGTCGAGGACGGGGGCGGAGTGGGTGAGCGCGCCGACGGCGAGGAAGTCGACGCCGGTCGCGGCGACGTCGCGCGCCCGGTCGAGGGTCAGGCCGCCGGATGCCTCGAGCTGGGCGCGTCCGGCCGTGATCCGCACTGCCTCGGCCATCGTGGGGACGTCCATGTTGTCGAGCAGGATCTGGCCGGCCTCGGCGTCGAGCAGCTCGCCGAGCTGCTCCAACGTGGTGACCTCGACCTGCACCGGCACTCCGGGGTAGCGCTCCAGCACCGCGCGATAGGCGGGCACCACTCCGCCGGCGGCCAGCACGTGGTTGTCCTTGACCAACGCCTGGTCCGAGAGCGAGGTGCGGTGGTTGACGCCCCCGCCGCACCGGACGGCGTACTTCTCCAGCAGCCGCATGCCCGGGGTGGTCTTGCGGGTGTCCCGGATCCGGGCCCCGGTGCCCGCGACCGCGTCCACCCAGCGCGACGTCGACGTGGCGACGCCGGAGAGGTGGCACAGGTAGTTGAGCGCCGTCCGCTCGGCGGTCAGCAGGCCCACCGTCGGGCCGGCGACCTCCAGCAGGGCGTCGCCGCGGGCGACCCGGGCTGCGTCGTCGACCCGGCGGGTCACCACGGCCGCGGGGGCCACGACCCGGAGCACCAGCTCCGCGACCGCAAGGCCGGCCACGACCCCGTCGGCCCGCGCCACGAAGTGCGCGGTGGAGGAGGCAGCGGCGTCGATGGTGGCCAGGCTCGTCACGTCACCGGCCGGGAGGTCCTCGGCGAGCGCCCTCGACACCGCGTCGTGGACCGCGCGGGAGTCGAGCCCGCAGTCGCCGAGCTCCTGCCGAAGTGCGGGGGGAAGCGCGTGGTCCGGGGTGGTCACTGCCGGGTCCCTTCTGGGGCACCAAGCGGCTCGAGGTCCGCGGGCGCGCCGGGGGTCGGACGGTAGTCGAGGACGGGGACGCCGTCGGCACCGAGCCGGGCGTCGACGTGGCCGTACCAGTGCTCGTCGTCGCGGGCCGAGAAGTCGTCACGCCAGTGCGACCCCCGGGTCTCCTGCCGCAGCCGCGCCGCCTCGGCCAGCACAGCCCCCAGGGTGAGCAGGTTGGAGGTCTCCCAGGCGCCGGTCCCGGCCTCCTCGGCCGTCCCCGCCAGGCCGCTCAGCCGGGTCGCGACCGACGCCAGGCCCTGCTCGGTGCGCAGCACCCCCGCGTGCTCGGTGAGCACCGCCTGGATGTCGCTGCGGTGGCGCCCGGAGACCAACGAGGCCGGTGGCGGGCCGGGCGCGGGTTCCCGCAGCGGGGGCAGGCCGTGCTCGGCCAGGTGGGCGGCGATCCGGCGGGAGAACACCAGTCCCTCGAGCAGCGAGTTGGAGGCCAGTCGGTTGGCGCCATGGACACCGGAGCAGGCCACCTCTCCGGTGGCGTAGAGGCCCGGGACGCCGGTGCGTCCGTGCAGGTCGGTGGCCACCCCGCCCGACGCGTAGTGACAGGCCGGCGCGACGGGGACGAGCTCGCGGACCGGGTCGATGCCGTGGGACCGGCAGGACTCCAGGATCGTCGGGAAGTGGTGCTCCCAGACCTCGGCGGAGAAGCCGCGCGCATCGAGCCACACGTGCTCGGCTCGGCTCTCGCGCATCCTGCGCATGATCGCCTTGGCCACGACGTCGCGCGGGGCGAGCTCGCCCAACGGGTGCTCCCCTGCCATGAAGCGGACGCCGTCGTCGTCGACGAGAACAGCACCCTCCCCGCGCAGCGCCTCGGAGATCAGGGGCTGCTGCCCCCGGGCCTGGTCACCGAGCCACAGCACGGTGGGATGGAACTGCACGAACTCCAGGTCGCGCAGCGTCGCCCCCGCCCGCAGCGCCAGCGCCATGCCGTCCCCGGTCGAGACGGCGGGGTTGGTGGTCGCGGAGTAGATCTGTCCCAGACCGCCACTGGCCAGGACCACGGCCCGGCACCGCACCGCCCCGACACCGTCGCGTTGGCCCTCTCCCATGACGTGCAACGTCACGCCGGCCAGACCGCCGCCGTCCCCGGGGATGAGGTCGACGCACAGCGCGTTCGGCTGCACGCTGATGTCGGGTGCCGCTTCCACGGCGGCCACCAGGGCTCGCTGGATCTCGGCGCCGGTGGCGTCGGCGGCGTGCGCGATCCGGTTCCGCAGGTGTCCGCCCTCGCGGGTCAACGAGAGCTCCCCCGCGGGGGTGTGGTCGAACTCGGCTCCCAGCGCGATGAGCTCGCGTACCGCCTGAGGGCCTTCGGTCACCAGCGCCCGCACCGCCGCCACGTCGCAGAGGCCGGCGCCGGCCACCAGCGTGTCCTGCAGGTGCTGCTCAGGGGTGTCGCCCGGGCCCAGCGCGGCGGCGATGCCGCCCTGCGCCCACTGGGTGGAGCCGGCCGACAGGTGGTCCTTGGTGACCACCAGGACGCTGCCCGCACCCGACTCGCGGATCCGCAGAGCAGCGGTGAGCCCGGCGATGCCCGACCCCACCACGACCACGTCGGCGTACGTCGTCCAGCCGGGGTCCGGCGCGACCAGGCGACGCGGCAGCGGCGCCGGTCCGGGAAGGCGTCACGCGCTCGAGACTACGGCGTCCCCGCGCAGCAGCCCGTTCGCGCCGGTGGCTGCGGTCGCGACGCGCTCGGGGACTCCGGCCGGGTCGTCCCCCGCGTCGACCACCCGGTTGCGCTCGTCGACGAACACCACCGAGGGCTGGTGGGTCCGCGCCTCCTCCGGGGTCAGCTGCACGTAGCCGATGAGGATGACCAGGTCGCCGGGGTGCACCAGGTGAGCGGCGGCGCCGTTGATGCCGATCACGCCGGATCCCCGAGGGCCGGGGATCGTGTAGGTCTCGAGACGGGCGCCGTTGGTGATGTCGACGATGTGCACCAGCTCCCCCGGCAGGAGGTCGGCGGCGTCGAGCAGCTCCTCGTCGACGGTGACGGAGCCGACGTAGTGCAGGTCGGCCTGCGTCACGGTGGCACGGTGGATCTTGCTGTTCATCAGGGTGCGCAGCATCACGGCTCCGGGGTCGACGGCGATCGGGGAAGGGCGGTGGTCACGGGGCGCCGAGCACGAGCCCGGTGTTGTCGATGAGGCGGGTGTCACCGATCCGGCCCGCCACCAGCAGCCGCGCGGGGCCGCTCTCCGGGGGTGCACCGAGGTCGGGGGCGGTGAGCGCGAGGTAGTCGACGTCGAGGCCCGGCTCGGCGTCGAGCACCTCCCGAGCGGCTTTCACCGTCGTCTCCGGACCATCGACGGACGCCTCGGCGCCGGCACGCAGGGCTCGCGAGATCGCCGCCGCGGTCGTGCGCTCACCCGCAGCGAGGTAGTGGTTGCGGCTGGACAGCGCCAGCCCGTCGGGCTCGCGGGAGGTCTCGACACCGACCACCTCGACGTTCATGCACAGGTCCTGGACCAGGCGGGTGACGAGCACCAGCTGCTGGTAGTCCTTCTCACCGAAGACGGCGGCATCGGGCTGCACCAGGCCGATGAGCTTGGCCACGACGGTCAGCACGCCACGGAAGTGGGTCGGCCGGGTCCGTCCCTCGAGGACGGAGCCGAGCGGGCCCGGGTCGACGGTCACCTGGGTCTCCCCCCCGGGGTACAGCTCGTCCACCTCCGGGGCGAAGACCACGTCGACGCCCTCGGCGCCGCAGGTGGCGAGGTCTGAGTCGAAGCTGCGCGGGTAGCGCTCGAGATCCTCTCCCGGCCCGAACTGGAGGGGGTTGACGAAGATCGAGGTCACCAGCGCGCCGCCGTCGCCGGCGAGCTCGCGGCCACGCCGCATCAGCGCAGCGTGGCCCGCGTGGAGGGCCCCCATCGTGGGCACGAGCACCACCCGGGGGGCTGCGCCGCCGCGCTCACGCAAGGCTGCCGAGAGCTGCGCGCTGCTGCGCGCCACCGTCGGTGAGCTCACGCGCCGACCTTCTCCAGAGCGTCGTTGAGCACGCCGATCAGCTTGGCAGCTCGGATCGGCAGCAGCCGGCCGTCGAGCACGGCGGTGTTGGCGGTGGCACGGGCGAGCGCCACGTACGACGGCAGCGTGGTCGGCGCGGAACTCGTCAGCTCCTGCACGTGTGCACGCACCGTCTCCACGTCGCCACGCACGATCGGTCCCGTCAGGGCGGCGTCGCCCATGGTGAGCGCATTGTCCAGTGCCGCGCTCAGCAGCGGTCGCAGGGTCGCCGCGGGATCGGTCGCGCCGGACTCGCGGAGAAGCTCCATCGCCTGGGTCACGAGGGTCACCAGGTGGTTGGCGCCGTGCGCGAGCCCGGCGTGGTAGAGCGACCGCTTGTCCTCGGGCACCCAGACCAGTCGGCCCTGCAACGTCACCACCAGCTCTTCGGCCAGCGCGACCGCGGCCGGCGACTCGGCGGTGACGCCGAAGGCGCACCCAGGGAGCCGGTCGAGGTCGACCTCGGTGCCGGTGAAGGTCATGGCAGGGTGCAGCGCCAGGACCTCCGCCCCGGCTGCGCGGGCCGGCTCCAGCACGGCCAGGCCATGGCGTCCGGAGGTGTGGGCGACGTACTGGCCTGGCCGGATCGCACCGGAGGCGGCCAGCATGCTCACCACGTTGGACAGCATGTCGTCAGGCACGGTCAGCAGCAGGAGGTCGCAGGAGCGGCTCACCGCGGAGGGCTTGTCGAGGGGAACGCCAGGCAGCAGGAGGGCGGCTCGTCCCCGCGAGGCAGCCGACTCGCCGGCGACGCCGTCGACCCGGTGGCCTTGGGCCCGCAACGCGGAGCCGATCACGGCGCCGACCCTTCCGGCGCCGACGATTCCCAGGGAGACCTGTCGGGTCATGTGTCACACCCTCTGCGTTCCAGTCCCCAGCGGGGTACCGGACGTCCGTTGCTGACCCGACCAGGGTAGGGGGGTCCGCCGCCGCCCGTCACGGATTCGGGGTGGTGGTCTGACTCACACACCCACGGCGTCGCCGGCTCAGCCGACCGGGTGCCCCGGCCGGTCACCGCGTAAGCGCGCGGCACGGGTGTCGTGCACCAACCGGTCCAGCCAGCTCTTGGCCTCCGCCTCGTCACGGAACCGGCCGACCACGCTCACCGTCCCGACCGGCGAGTGCACCTCAAGGTCGACCAGGCCCAGGCGACGCGACCAGGGGCCCTGCACGACGCCCAGCGACTGGGCCCGCACGGTGGGCACGGCGTCGGTCCGCCGGGTGACGATGCCCCGGCGGCTCACCACCATGTCGGGGGTGGCGCCGAGCGCCTGCCACCGTGCGCTGACGGGAGCCCGCCACCGCGCCCGGGACGGAACCGGGACGAGGACGACCCGGTCGGGGTCGAGACCCCGCAGGGCGTAGACCGCCAGCGACCGGACCTGACTCCTCGGGGCCACCGGCATCAGCACCGAGGAGGTCAGCGACTCCGAGCCCACTCCCGAGCCGGCCATCGACACCTCCAGCCTGGCCCATCCGAACGGCCGCCACAGCAGTGGCTCGCTCACCCTGACGCCCTGGACCCGAGGCAGCGCCACCGTCTGCCGCGAGACCGAGAACAGCCCCCGCCGGAGCACCAGCCCCGCCGGACCGTCGGAGACCACGTGGCCGTAGTTGGCGTTGACCTGACGGAAGAGGGCCAGGGAACCGCCGAGCACCACCGGCACCGCGAGCCCCGCCCCGGCCACCATCGAGCCGGTGGCGACCACCGCGGTGACGAGCATCGCCAGTCCCGCGACGAGGAGCACCATCTCGAACGACAGCACCGCGCTCGCCGCCAGCAGGCCGAGGTCCAGCCGGGCGAGCTCGCGCTCGGGCGCGGGCTCCGAGACAGGCACCCCGGCGGCGTGGCCGTCGTCGGGGTCCTCGGGGTCGCTGGCCACCTGGTCGACGGGGGCGCCGGCTCGGAGCCAGTCGCGTCGCTCCAGCAGGGTGGCGCGCACCTTCTCCGCCTCGGCCACGGGGAGGAAGGCCAGCGAGCCCTCCGCCTCGCCACCGGCGACGTCGAAGTTGAGCTGGGCATGTGCGAAGATCCGCGCCACGAACGGCTGGACGATGTCGACGCCCTGGAGCCGGTCGATCCGGATCCGCCGGGACTGACGGCTGATCACCCCGGTGTCGATGCGCAGCTCGCGCTCGTCGATCCAGTACGACGTGCGCAGCCAGGAGGCCACGCCCATGCCCAGACCCGCCAGCAGCGCCAGCAGCACGAGGGCGGCGGTCCCGGCACGGCCCTCGGGTTCGAGCAGCTGCTGCCAGGCGCCGCCCAGGATCGCGAGGAAGACGATGGGCCCCTTGAGCAGCGGCGTCAGCGGGCTGAGCCGACGGGCCGGGCGGACCGGCGGCGGTTGCGTGACCGGCCCAGAGGGCGGCCCAGAGGGCGGCTCGGAGGGCGGCTCGGAGGACGGCTCGGAGGACGGCCCAGGGGACGGCCCAGGGGACGGCTCCGACGGCCGTTCCGAGGGCCGCTCAGACGGCGGGTCCGAGGCAGGTTCGGGCGGCGGGTCCGAGGCAGGCTCGGGCGGCGGGGTCGACGCAGGGGGGAGCTGGGCACTCACAGCCCTGCCGCCCCCGAATCGCCCATCTCGGTGAGACGGTCGCGAAGCCGCGCGGCCTCGGCCGCCGGGAGCCCCGGGATGCGCGCCTGCGTCGCGGGGGCCGCCGTGTGGAGCTGGACCGAGGCCAGTCCGGCGATCTGGTCGAGCGGTCCGGCGTGCACGTCGGCGTACTGCATCCGGCCGTAGGGCACCACCACGAGACGGCGCCGCAACGCGCCGTGCACGATGTAGAGGTCCTCGTCGCGCTCGGCGTACCCCCAGTTGCGCACCACGCGGCCGATCAGCCACCAGGCCCAGCCCAGCAGCAACAGCAGACCCAGCAGACCCCCGACGAGCAGCCAGGTCGCCAGGCCGACCACCCCCACCACGGTCCAGGCGACCAGCATCAGCACCCAGAACCCGAGGAACAGCCCGCGACGCAGCACAGCCAGCCGCGACGAGACACGGGTCCAGCGCACACCGGGGGGTTGGAACACGTCGACCACGCTGCGAACCTAGCCGGTCGCGCCAGCCCGACGTCGCCTCAGGCGGAGCGGGAGGGGCGCTCCTGCCCCTCGTGGCGCTGGTCCCAGTTCAGCAGGTCGACGACCGTGTCGACGTCTTCGCACGGCCACGCCGCGAGCTCGTCGATCTGATCCGACTGCCGACGCTCGAGAGCGACCTCGAGCTCGATGATGCGGATCTCGGAGCGGAACAGCTGTGCCCGTTCCTGCCGCAGCCGGTACTCGGCCTCGTCACCACGCGCCTCTGCCAGCCGCAGCGTGCCTTCCAGCTCACGCACCTCGCGCTGGAGCGCCTCCCGCTGCTTCCCGGTGCGCGCCGCGAAGGCGGCGTGCTCGGTGCTACGGGCCACGGAGGTCTCGGTGAAAGCCCGCGCCTGCGCGAGTCGGTCGGCGCCGTGCTCGGCGCGCTCGACCACCAGCTGACGCCGGAGCAGGGCTGCGGCCAGCACCGCGACGGCGGTGACGACGGGGAGGACCAGCACCGCAGCTGCCGGGACGAGGAGCAGCGTGACGAGGCAGGCGAGGACGGACAGGGTGAGGAGAGTTCCGGCAACCGTGACCCGGAGGGTGCGGCGCCGCCGTGGCGGGGAAGCAAGGCGTGCCATGACCCGAAGGCTAGGTGTGATCTGGGTCATTTACCGTCATTGCGCACCCGACACGCGCGCTCGAGCAGCAGCGAGGCGGTCACGAGAAGCCCCCCGGCGAGCGCGGCGGAGAGCCCGCGGACGAGCCGGGGTCCCGCGATCTCGGGCGGCATGCCCGCCCAGCTGAGGCAGTAGCCCAGGTATCCGCCGGTCACCAGGGCACCGATCAAGGCGGACGCCTTGGCCAGGGCCAGCCGGTTGACGGCCTGGTGTGGTGCGACCGGGCGCAGGGCCGCGTCCCGGCGCGGGTGGCGCCGGTGGAAGGACCGGTAGGTGGTCCACGCCGTCCAGCCGACGAGGGCGGCCACCAGCAGCAGGGCGAGCGCCGGCATCCAGCCGATGCTGGGCGCCGGCCGTCCCAGCCACACCGACACCGGGCGCAGCGACCAACCGGCGACCAGGCCCCCGGTCGCCATCGCGACCAACGACGCCACCGATGTCGGAGCCAACCGGGGCTGCTCCGGCTCCGGCTGCTCGTCCTCGTCCTCGGGCGGGAGGACCGGGTCACGGCTCACGAGGGCGGGCGGGTCAGCCGATCTCGAGCTGGATGTCGTCGCGCCGCTCGATGCCTCCCTGGTCGGCCTTGTCCACCAGCTCGCTGACCGGGCCGTGGTCGGTCAGTACTGCCTCCCGGTCCACCTCGAGCCACGGCACCAGCACGAAGGCCCGCTCGTGGGCCCGGGGATGGGGCAAGGTCAATTCGGGGTCGTCGGCGCGACGGTCACCGATGACGATGAGGTCCACGTCGAGCGTGCGGGGCGCGTTGCGCTCCTGGCTGCGCTCACGGCCGTAGGCGCTCTCGATGGCCAGTGCCCGGTCGAGCAGCAGGTGCGCCGAGAGGGTGGAGTCGGCCAGCACGACCGCGTTGAGGAACCTGCCCGAGCCCTCGGGCGCGTCGACGGGCTTGGTCTCGTAGACCGACGACACCCCGGTGAGGAAGACCCCGGGGGTGTCCCTGAGCGCGTCGACCGCCCCCTGGAGCTTGGTCTGGCGGTCACCGACGTTGGAGCCGAGCGCAATCACGCACCGGCGGATCGGCCGCATCTCTCCCGTCAGGGTGTCGGCGTCCACGATGTGCGGGTTGGGAGTCTCAGTCATCGTCGGCTCGTCCTCTACTTCTCCGAATCGTGAGTGCGACGTCGCTGAACGTCGCCTCGATGGGTGCTTCGGGCTTGTGCACGGTGACCTCCACCCATTGCACCGACGAGTGCCGCAGGCACTCGGTCGCAATGCGGTGTGCGAGCGTCTCGATCAGGTCGACCGGGCCACCTTCGACGATCGCCCTGACCTTGGCGCTGAGCGTTCCGTAGTCGACGGTGTCCTGCAAGTCGTCGGAGCCGGCCGCGGTCCTGGTGTCCAGACCGAGCGTGAAGTCGACCCGGAAGACCTGACCCTCCTGGCGCTCGTGCTCCAGGACCCCGTGGAAGCCCCGGGCCTCCAGACCCAGCACCGAGAGGCGGTCGGGCGTGTCGAGGGCGCAGCACACCGACGTCGCGGCGGCAGCGTGCGTGGTCATGACGGACCTGACAGTACCGAGGTGGCGTGGTGCACCCACAGTCGCCAGACCCTCGTCGCTCCGGACGAAGACGTTGAGGGCGGTCGCCCGCGCGCTCGCCAGCGGGGACTCCCCCGCCCGCTCCTCACCCGAGCTCCCGTCGGCGGCGGCGAGGATGTTCTCGGTGCAGGTGACCACCGCACGGTCACCGGCGCGGCTGACCTCGACGTCGGTGATGAAGAACTGGATGTAGTCGGTGTTGGCCATGATCAGCGCCAGGCTCCGCAGCACGGCCGCGCGGCCGTGGATGGGCGCCGTGGCGGGATGGACGCACACGCAGCCGTCCTCGGTCCAGACCGCTTCCATCAGGTCGAGGTCGCCGGTCTCCATGGCGTCGTAGAAGGCCCGGTTGGCGGAGAGAATCGCGTCGTGGTCCTGGGTCATCGCCCCTCCTCCTGGAACCACCGGGCGACCACGCGCACGGCGTCGGCCGACGCAGCGGCATCGTGCACCCGCACGCACCAGGCACCCGCCGCCGCGGCCAGCGCAGTCGTCGCGGTGGTCGCAGCGTCACGTTCGCGCGGCGGGCGCGGCGTCCGGTCCTCGCCCAGCACCGAACCCAGGAACCGCTTGCGGCTGGTGGCCACGAGGACCGGGTGACCCAGCCCGATGACCCGGTCGAGCCGACGCAGCAGCTCCCAGTTGTGGTCGCCGGTCTTGGCGAACCCGATGCCCGGGTCGACGCAGATCCTGTCCTCGGCGATGCCCGCAGCGACCGCCAGCTCCACCTGGGCCGCCAGCTCCTGGCACACCTCGGTGACCACGTCGCCGTAGACGGCGCGGGAGTCCATGCCCTCGGAGTGGCCGCGCCAGTGCATCAGGACGTAGGGCACCCCGAGCCGGGCGACGGTGGAGAACATCGCCGGATCTGCCCGGCCGCCCGAGACGTCGTTGACGAGGACGGCGCCGGACTCGACCGCACGGGCCGCCACCTCGGCCCGCATCGTGTCGACCGAGACCGGGACGCCCTGGGACGCGAGCGCGGCCACGACCGGCACCACCCGACGCAGCTCCTCCTCGACCGGCACCCGGGTCGCTCCCGGACGTGTGGACTCGCCACCGACGTCGACGATGTCGGCCTCGGCGGCGTGCAGCCGGACGCCGTGACGGACCGCGGCAGCCAGGTCCTGGTGCTCCCCCCCGTCGGAGAACGAGTCGGGGGTGGCGTTGACGACGCCCATCACCAGGCAGCGGTCGGGGCGTGGCAGTCCGGTGACCCGGGCTGCGGGACGACCCAGCATCGGCTCGAGCGCCTCAGCGGGTGCCGTGCTGGATGAGGGCCATGACCTCGGCGCGGGTCGCCGGGTGGTGCATCGTGCCCCGGATGGCCGACGTGATCGTCTTCGCCCCCGGCTTGCGCACGCCACGCATCGTCATGCAGAGGTGCTCGGCCTCGATGACGACGATCGCCCCCTGCGGCTCGACGATGCGCATCAACGAGTCGGCGATCTGCGAGGTCAGCCGCTCCTGCACCTGCGGGCGTCGCGAGAAGACGTCGACGAGGCGGGCGAGCTTGGACAGGCCCGTGATCCGGCCCTGCGGGCCGGGGATGTAGCCGACGTGCGCCACCCCGGTGAAGGGCACCAGATGGTGCTCACACATCGACCACAGCTCGATGTCGCGGACCAGCACCAGCTCCTCGTGCCCGGCCTCGAACGTCGTGGTCAGCACGTGGTCCGGTGTCTGCCGCATGCCGGCCAGCAGCTCGGCGAAGGCCCGGGCGACTCTGCCCGGGGTGTCGCGCAACCCCTCCCGCTCCGGGTCCTCCCCCACCGCGAGCAACAGCTCGCGCACCGCGGCCTCGGCCCGCGCGCGGTCGAAGTCCGGCAGCGAGGAGTAGTCCGGCTCGGTCACCGGCTCCAGGTCGGTCACCGTTGGTCCCCGGACGCCCCCGGGGACTGCTGCGGAGGTCCGCTCCGGGGCGGCGGCCCGGCGCCGTCGGGGCCTCCGCCCGGCGTCGGCGTGCCGCCGTGCAGGTCGCCGCCGCTGGCCGGCGGCGTGATCACCACGCCGGCCTCCTGCGACTCCTCCGGCGCCTCGGGAGCGGCCTTGCGCGGGACGTCCACGGGCGGGATCGCCGAGGGCTCGCGAAGGGGCGACCCGGTCCAGGCCGGCCGCTTGGGGCGGCGGCGCAGCGGCTCGAAGACCCGCGAGACGTGCGCCTTGTCGAGGGTCTCGTGCTCGAACAGCGCGAGCACCAGCGAGTCGAGGACGTCCCGGTTGTCCTGGAGGATGTCGAAGGCCTCCTGGTGGGCCCCGGTGAGCAGCTTCTTCGTCTCCTCGTCGACGATCGCCGCGATGTCCTCGGAGTAGTTGCGGGTGTGACCGTAGTCGCGGCCCAGGAACGGCTCCCCGTTGGACTCCCCGAGCTTCATGGCACCGAGCCGCTCGGTCATGCCGTACTGGGTCACCATCGCCCGCGCCAGCGAGGTCGCCTTCTCGATGTCGTTGCCCGCCCCGGTGGTCGGGTCGTGGAAGACCATCTCCTCGGCGGCACGCCCACCGAGCATGTAGGCGAGCTTGTCGAGCATCTCCGAGCGGGTCTGGCTGTACTTGTCCTCATCGGGCAGCACCATCGTGTAGCCCAGGGCGCGACCGCGCGGCAGGATCGTGATCTTGTGCACCGGGTCGGTGCCCGGCAGCGCCGCGGCCACCAGGGCGTGTCCGCCCTCGTGGTAGGCCGTGATCAGCTTCTCCTTCTCGCTCATCAGGCGGGTGCGCTTCTGCGGCCCGGCGACCACGCGGTCGATCGCCTCGTCGAGGTCGCCGGTCTCGATCTGCTTGCGGTTGGCCCGAGCGGTGAGCAGGGCCGCCTCGTTGAGCACGTTGGCCAGGTCGGCGCCGGTGAAGCCCGGCGTACGCCGTGCCACCGACAGCAGGTCCATGCCCTGCATCATCGGCTTGCCGCGGGCGTGGACCTCGAGGATCTGGTGACGTCCTGCCAGGTCGGGCGCCTCGACGGAGATCTGCCGGTCGAACCTGCCGGGACGCAGCAGCGCGGGGTCGAGGATGTCGGGGCGGTTGGTCGCCGCGATCAGGATGACCCCGCCGCGCACGTCGAAGCCGTCCATCTCCACCAGCAGCTGGTTGAGGGTCTGCTCGCGCTCGTCGTGGCCGCCGCCCATGCCGGCGCCGCGGTGACGTCCGACCGCGTCGATCTCGTCGATGAAGACGATCGCGGGGGCGTTCTCCTTGGCCTGCTCGAAGAGGTCCCTGACCCTGCTTGCGCCCACGCCGACGAACATCTCGACGAAGTCCGAGCCCGAGATCGAGTAGAACGGCACCCCTGCCTCGCCGGCGACGGCGCGGGCCAGCAGCGTCTTGCCGGTGCCGGGCGGGCCGTAGAGCAGCACGCCCTTGGGGATCTTCGCGCCCACCGCCTGGAACTTGGCCGGCTCCTGGAGGAACTCCTTGATCTCACCGAGCTCCTCGATGGCCTCCTCGCAGCCGGCGACGTCGGTGAACGTCGTCTTCGGCATGTCCTTGGTGATCAGCTTGGCCTTGGACTTGCCGAACTGCATGACCCGGCCGCCGCCACCCTGCACCTGGTTCAGGATGAACAGGAACAGCAGGATGATGAGGATCAGCGGACCGAGCGTCCACAGCAGCTGACCCAGCACGCTGGGCTGAGGGTTCTCGGAGTTGTACTTCTCGATCTCACCGGCAGTCTCCTGCTCGGCGACCTGCGCCAGGAGACTCTCCTGCTGGCCGTCGACCCAGTAGGCGAGCACCTCCTTGCCGTCGTCCAGGGTCGCGCGAATCTCCTGGTCCTGGTCGATGAAGGTGATCTCCTCGACCTGGCCGTCGTCGATGTAGCCGGCCATCGTCGAGGTCTCCACCTCGTCGTAGCCCGCGTTGGGCACGAGGTACTGCATGGCGAGCAGGACCGCCACGACGAACAGCACGATCCAGAACCAGGGACCGCGGAAGATGCGCTTCACGTCCATGCTCGCGGGGAGTGACCCCGACCTCCTGCTCCATCATCGCGCCCCGGCCTACGCGGAGCAGACACGACCACCCGGACGGCGAGGTCCGGGTCACTCCGACGTTACACGGCGCGGCCCAGCCTCCCGCGACGGGAAGGAGGCGCTCAGGAGTAGACGTGGGGCGCCAGCGTGCCGATGCAGCGCAGGTTCCGGTAGCGCTCGCCGAAGTCGAGCCCGTAGCCGACCACGAACGCGTTGGGGATGTCGTAGCCGACGTACTTCACGTCGACGTTCATCTGCACCGCGTCGGGCTTGCGCAGCAGGGTGCAGATCTCGACCGACGCCGCGCCGCGGGAGGCCAGGTTGCGCACCAGCCACGACAGCGTGAGCCCGGTGTCGATGATGTCCTCGACGATGAGCACGTGACGCCCGGAGATGTCGGTGTCGAGGTCCTTGAGGATCCGGACGACGCCCGAGGACTTGGTGCCGGAGCCGTACGACGAGACCGCCATCCAGTCCATCTCGACGTGCCGGGAGAAGCGCCGCGCCAGGTCCGCCATCACCATCACCGCGCCCTTGAGCACGCCGACGAGGAGGAGGTCGTGTCCGACATAGTCCCGTTCGACGTTCGCCGCCAGCTCTTGGAGCCGGGCGTGGATCTCCTCCTCGGTGAAGAGAACGTCGAGCAGGTCGTCCTGCACGTGGTCGGAGTCCACGGCGCCTCCCGATGCGGCATTCGGTGCGGAGTCGTACAGGTGACCGGGTCAGCCTGCCACAGCAGGGCCGCCAGGGGGAGCCGTGGACACGAACCGGATCACGCCGTCGCCCCGCAGAGCGCTCACCTGGCCGGGAAGGTGCAGCTCGCGAGGTCCGCGAGGCGACTCCACCATCGCGTGCAAGGACTCGATGTGACCGTAGGTCAGCTCGCGCGGCAGGGCACCCGCCTCCAGCGCGGCCAGCCGCAGCACCCGGGTCCGCACGGCACGTTCCAGCAGCTCCAGCGCCCCCACCTCCAGGGCCAGGTCCGACCAGGACTCCAGCCTCGACAGGTGACGAGCGGCTGCGGCGTCGAGTGCGGCGAGGTCGTCGCTGATCAGGTGAGCCGTGCGGGCCAGCGCCCCGGCGACCCCGGGACCCAGCTCGTCCTCCAGCAGCGGCATGACGCGGTGGCGGATCCGCGTCCGGGTGAAGCGTGGGTCCTCGTTGTGGGGGTCCTCCCACCACTCGACCGCCTCACCCCGGCAGGCCTGCCGCGTCTGCTCACGGGTGAGGTCGAGCAGCGGCCTCAGGTAGACGACGCCCTCGTCGCCGAAGCGTCGACGCATCCCCGCGAGCGATCGCGGCCCCGACCCCTGGGTCAGCCCCAGCAGCACGGTCTCGGCCTGGTCGTCGCGGGTGTGGCCCAGCAGAACGGCCGCGGCCGCCCGTTCGCGCGCCAGCCGCGACAGCGCGGCGTAGCGGGCCTCACGGGCGCCGGCCTCGAAGCCGCGCTCCGCGGGGTCGACGGTGACCCGCGCCGACACGGACTCGTCGACACCCAGGTCGCTCATCCGTCGCACCACCCGGGCGGTGTACTCGCCCGAGCCCGGCTGCGCCCCGTGGTCGACCACCGCCCCGACCACGCGCCTGCCGCTCCCCCGGCGCTCGAAGACCGCGGCCGTCAGCAGGGCCAACGAGTCCGCCCCGCCCGAGCAGGCCACCAGCACGTCGCCGTGTGGCAACGCCGACAGTCCGCGGCGTACCGCGAGGCGAACCGCCGCGACCGACGGGTTGGGACCCACGACTTCAGCCCGCGCCTCAGCCGTGGACGCGCCGTACCCAGGTTCGGGGGTCGGCGATCTCGTCCTTCGTCGGCAGGAGGGACGGCTCCACCCACACCTTGTTGAAGCCCTCCATGCCGACCTCGTCGACCACGCCGCGGACGAAGAGGGCGCCGTTGCGGTACTGCGCCATCTTGGCCTCGAGGCCCAGGAGCCGGCGCAGCAGGCGGTCGAGGGAGCCGGCGCCCTTGCGTCGCTGGTCGAACTTCCTGCGGATCTGCCCCACCGACGGGATCACGCTGGGCCCCACCCCGTCCATGACCACGTCGGCATGCCCCTCCAGGAGCGACATCACCGCGGTGACCCGGTCGATCACCTCGCGTTGCTCCGGGGTGGCGAACAGCTCCAGCACGCTGCCCTCGCCCTTGCCCGAGACCAGGTCGCCGGCGCGTCGCACTCCCTCCAGAAGTCGGGAGAGCATCGCCCCCGGGTCGACGTCGACCCCGCCGACCAGGACGTCGATCTGCTCCTGGAGGTGGTCGCGCATCCACGGCACCGCGGTGAACTGCACCCGGTGGGTCTCCTCGTGCAGGCACACCCACAGCCGGAAGTCGGCCGGGTCGACGTCGAGCTCGCGCTCGGTGTGGACGATGTTGGGGGCCACCAGGAGCAGCCGGCCCACGTCATGAGGCCGCTTCGGCTCGGAGAACGGGTCGAACTGTCCGAGCACCTTGGAGGCAAGGAAACCGAGGAGGCCCCCGACCTCGAGACCGGTGACCTTCGACCCGATCGCCTGGCTGAAGCCCGGCTCGACGGACTTGCCGCGCTTCTCGACCAACCGCTCGATCACCGGGTCCAGCAGTCTGGCGAAGGCATCGGCGTTGGCCTGGATCCACCCCTGCCGGTCGACCACCATCACCGGGGCTGTCGCCTCACCGGCCTCGAGGCCGGTGAAGTCGCGCACCAGCGGGGTCGAACGAGCGGCTCCCTCGCGCAGCTGGGCGACCACCTGGTCCGCCTCGGCCCGCCCGATGGTCGGTCCTGGCCCGGCCAGCCTGGCCGCCGTCGCCACGGCCAGGTCCCAGTCGACCATCTCTGCGCTCATGGTGATGAGCCTACGTGGCACCGACACCTGGCCAGGGCGGCACTGATCCGGTCGAGGCGCTCCCGCGCCCAGAGTGTGTTGGTCTCCCGGAGCCGGTCGGCCACGGCCACGTACAGCAGCACCGAGTCGTCCCGGGTCCGGACCACTCCGGCCAGGCCACTCACCCCGGTGAGGGTGCCGGTCTTGGCGCGCACCCTGCCCAGGCCGGGGTCGCTGCGCTCGCCGAAACGCTCGCCGAGGGAGCCGTTGAAGCCGGCCACCGGCAGCCCCGAGGTGACCCGGGCCAGCCGAGGCTCGTCGAGCGAGACCGCGAGCACGTCGACCAGGGTCGCCACCGGAAGCCGGTTGGCGCGGGACAGGCCGCTCCCGTCGACCCAGCGGGCGCCGCGGAGGGGGACGCCGAGCCTGGCCAGGAGGTCGCGTCCGGCCCGGATCCCCGCGGAGAAGGACCCCGGCATCCCCTGCGAGAGCGCCACGTGACGCAGCAGCACCTCGGCCCCCTCGTTGTCGCTGGTCTCCAGCACGTGCTGGACGATCGCCCCCAAGGGGGGGCTGCTGACCTTCGCCACGGTGACCGCGGAATCCGGGGCCTGGCCCGGGGCCGGGCGACCGACCCGCAGCCCGGCCGCACGCAGGTGGTCGGCGAAGAGGGCCGCGGCGGAGCGCGCGGGGTCGTCGACGCGGGCGCCGTACCCGTTCGGGACCACGCCCTGGTCGGCCCACAGCGCCGTGATCGGGCTGACCACGTTGTCGCGGATGTAGTCGGCAGGCCACCGCGGGCTGACCGCGGGACCGGAGAACAGGTCCGCGTCGTAGCGGAGCCGGAACTGTCGCCGGGCTCCGCGCTCGCCGACCTCCTCGGCGACCAGGCGGGCGAGCGTGCGCAGGTCGGCGCGCTGCTCGGGGTAGGACACGTCACGGCTAGGGGTCCGCTCCAGCAGCGGGTCGCCGCCGCCGACGAGCACCAGGGTGCGGCCTTCGCGCCGCACCACGGTGTCGAAACGTTGGTCGGGGCCCATGGCCTCGAGCGCCGCCGCTGTGGTCAGCAGCTTCGTGGTGGAGGCCGGGGTCACCACGCCCGGCCCCTGGCGGTGGACGGGCGATCCGTCGACGTCGGCGACGAGCAGGGCGAACCTCGGGCCCAGGCGCCGGGCGCGGCTGAGGCCGGCCACGGCCCGGCGTACCGCCGCCTGGTCGAGGGCGCCGCCCTCCAGCTCGGCTGCCACCGGTCGCGGCGTACCCGCCGGAGGCAGGTCGATCCCGACCGGCGGCTGGACCAGCGCCGGCTCCTCGAGCGGGTCGGGTGCGGCGACTCCCAGCCGCTCACCGAGATCCCCCCAGTACGCCAGCAGCGCCAGGACCAGCACCGCGACGACCGCGACCTCGGGGACGAGGCCGCGTCGCCACGACGACCGGGGGGCATCGTCGGCGACGTGGATTCCGTCACCTTCAGGCACGCAGACCCCCGTTCGGTGTGTGCTCAGCGGGTTCTGCGGGACACTATCCCGTACTGGCGGTACGACGATGGAGGAACGCAGTGGAGTTCGACGTCCTGGTAGAGATCCCCAAGGGTCAGCGCAACAAGTACGAGGTCGACCACGAGAGCGGCCGGATCCGGCTGGACCGCACGCTGTTCACCTCGACGCAGTACCCGGCTGACTACGGCTACATCGAGAACACCCTCGGCCTCGACGGCGACCCCCTGGACGCGCTCGTGATCCTGCAGGAGCCGACCTTCCCGGGCTGCATCATCCATTGCCGCGCCATCGGCATGTTCCGCATGCAGGACGAGGCCGGCGGTGACGACAAGGTGCTCTGCGTCCCCTCCACCGACCCGCGCCTGGAGCACCTGCGCGACATCGACCACGTCTCGAAGTTCGACCGCCTGGAGATCCAGCACTTCTTCGAGGTCTACAAGGACCTCGAGCCCGGCAAGTCCGTCGAAGGGGCCAACTGGGTCGGCCGCGCCGAAGCCCAGGAAGAGGTCGCCGCCTCCTTCAGGCGTCACCAGGAGTCCGGCAACCCCGACCACTGACCCGACCCCCGGCCCCCGCCCCCGTCCCCCCGTCCCGGCTCCCGTCCCTGGGCCCCCGGGCCCCCGGGCCCCCGTCCCTGGCGTCTGATCAGACGTACGACGCCTCGCGGTCGGCTCTGGAGGCGCTTTGCGTCTGAAGGCGTTGGGCCTGTGGATCGCTCCAGACATGCGGCCATCTCGTCGTGCAGGCTGCGCCGATGCCCTTTCACCCGCGACGGGACCAGCCACTCCAGTTCACCCTGCCCTCGCGACTGGATCCCACCGGGGAACAGGGGCCAACCAGGCACCAGGCGCGCCGCGGCAACTGGGTCCGGGTCGGCCCCAACCTGTATGTGCCCGACGGGGTCGACCGGGAGAATCCTGAGCAACGAGCGGTCGAGCTTGCGACGCGCTACCCGCGAGCTGCCATCTCGGGCTGGGGCTCGCTGTGGTTCCAAGCAGCCGCCTTCTTCGACGGGCGAGCGCCGGACGGGGCGACTCCCCTTCCGCTGATCATCGCGCTCGGCCCCGAGCGCGGCTGCCGCAGCTCCGCCGCCGTCCGGCTGACCTACGAACCGCGCCGCTACGACGACGCCGACGTGGTCGCAGGCATCCTGGTCACCAACCCGGTGCGGGCTCTCTTCGACGAGGCCCGCTATGCGTCCTGCTGGCGGGAGGCGGTGGTGGCCATCGACATGGCGCTCGCGGCCGGGGTGCTCGGCCTCAGCGACATCACGGCCTACGCCGGCGCGCGACGCAGGTGGCGCCACGCCGGACGTGTCCTCGACGCGCTGCCCCACTGCTCGGACCGGTCGGCGTCGCCGAGCGAGACCCGGCTCCGCCTGATGTGGACCGTCGACGCCGGGCTTCCCGCGCCGCTGGTCAACCAGGACGTGGTGGACCGGGCCGGACGGTTCGTGTGCCGGGCGGACCTGCTGGACCCGGAGGCGGGCCTGGTGGCCGAGTACGACGGCGCCGACCACCGCAGCGCCGCGCGTCACACCCGTGACGTCAGACGGGAGGAGAGGTGTCGTGAGGTGGGTCTGGAGTACGTCACGGTGACCGGTCTCGACATGCTCGACCCGAGGGCAGTCGCCGCACGGCTGCTGGCAGCGAGGGCACGGGCGAAGCTCGCGCCACCTGCTCGCCGGGCATGGCGTCTGAAGGCCCAGTGACGTCGTACCCCGTCAGACGGGAAGCGCCTCTCAAGGCCCGCGGGAGGCGCCTTGCGTCTGATCAGACGCAAGGCCCCGGTGGGGCGGGTGCGGGGCTGGCTGGGCTGGGGCTGGCTGGGCTGGGGCTGGCTGGGCTGGTGGCTGGCTGGGCTGGTGGCTGGCTAGGGCTGGGGCTGGCTGGGCTGGCTGGCTGGGGCTGGCAGGGGGCTGGCGGGTGCGGGGCTGGCTGGGCTGGGGCTGGCAGGGGGCGGGGCCTGAGGAGCAGGGTCAGATGATCTCGGCGCGGAGGAGCTCGGGGGGGATGCCGAAGGCGTCGACGAGGTCCTCGGCGTGCGGACGGAGCTGGCGGCACAGCTGCTCGACGGCCCCGACGACGGCCTTGGACCGTTCGGTCGAGAGCCGGCCGTGCTCCATGAACCACGCCCGGTCCTCCTCGATCATCGACAGCGCGAACAGGTCGCACAGCGCGTGGAGGACCGTGCGGTTGCTGCCCTCGGGCGTGTTCTGCACCTTGGTGAGGAAGGCCTCGAAGAAGATCCGCTCCGCGTGCGCCCGGGCAACGGCGATCACGTGGGTCTGCACCCGGCTGAAGACCTCGGCCGGGTCCTCTCCGGCGTCCATGCCGGACTTGAGCCGACGCGCAGCGCCCGAGGTCAGGTGCTCCTCGCGCCACTTGAGCATCGAGTGGTGCCACTCGCTGTCGAGCAGGCCGGCGTCGGGGTCGGCGGCGTCGCGGCGGCTGGGCACGGCGTCCTTGAGCCGCTCCAGGATCTCCCGGGCGCGGGTGCGCTCGACGATGGTGTCCATCGCGATGCCGGCGACGTAGCGGGCCATCTCGAGCTGGTCGAAGGAGCCGAATGCCTCCTGGAGGTCGGTGAGCCGCCCTTTGGCCACCAGCTGGAGCAGGACGGTGTTGTCCCCCTCGAAGGTGGTGAAGACGTCGACGTCGTCGTACAACGCGGCGAACCGGTTGACGGTGAGGTAGCCCGCGCCCCCGCACGCCTCGCGAGACTGCTGGATCGTGTCCAGGGCCTGCCAGGTGGCCATCGCCTTGGTCGCCGCCGCCCGGGACTCCAGGGCGCGTCGGCGTCGCTCGGAGGCACCGTCGATGTCGCTGAAGATCCGGTGCAGGTCGGCGGCGAGACGCTCCTGGGCGAAGTGCAGCCCGTAGGTGCGCGCGATCAGCGGGATCAGCCGACGCTGGTGCTGGCCGTAGTCGAGCAGCACGATCTCCTGCTCGGAGTCCTTGGGGCCGAACTGGCGTCGCCGGTTGCCGTAGGTGGTGGCGATCTTGAGCGCCACCTTGCTGGCATAGAGCCCGCCGCCGCCGACGCACACGCGTCCGAGCACCAGCGTGCCGAGCATCGTGAAGAACCGGCGGTCGGGGTTGTCGATCGGCGAGTGGTAGACGCCACCCTCGTCGACGTCGGCGTACCGGTCGAGCAGGTCCTCCCGGGGGATGCGCAGGTCCTCGAACCAGATCCGCCCGTTGTCGACGCCGTTGAGGCCGTGCTTGGGGCCGCAGTCCTCGATCCGGACGCCGTCGAGGACCTTGCCCTTGGCGTCGCGCAGCGGTGCGATGAAGGCGTGCACCCCGTGGCAGGTGTCGCCGACGTGGAGCTGGGCGAAGACCACGGCGAGCTGCCCGTGGGCCGCCGCGTTGCCGATGTAGTCCTTGCGGCTCTCGTCGTCGGGGGTGCGCAGCACGAACTCCTGGGTGTCCGGGTCGTACGTCGCGGTGGTGCCGAGGGCCTGCACGTTGGAGCCGTGACCGGTCTCGGTCATCGCGAAGCCGCCCAGCAGCTTGCCGGTGGCGATGTCGGCCATGTACGTGCGGTGGTGCCGTTCGGTTCCCAGCTGCTGCACCGCCCCGCCGAACAGCCCGAACTGCACGCCGAGCTTGACCAGGACGGAGAGGTCACCGAAGGCGGTGGTCTCGAAGGCCGCCACCGAGGCGCCGACGTCGCCGGCCCCGCCGTACCCCTTGGGGAGCCCGTAGGCGGTCTGGCCGGTGCCTGCGAGCTCGATGACCACGTCGCGCACGCGGTCGCGGTAGTCGCTCGTCGTCATCGACTCGGCCTCGGCGAGCAGAGGCGCGAACTTGACGAGGTTCTCCCGGACCCGCTCGCGTACGTCCTTGTAGCGGCCGTCGAGAAGGTCACGCATCGCAGAGATGTCGATGTGGTCGTACTGGTGATCCGGCATGGCCCCATGGTGGCAGGAACCTGGATCGAGCCTCCGCGGACCTTCGAAAACGGGTGCGGCCTTCGGAAAAGAAGGTGGGGCCCCGCCCGATTGGGAGGTTCGGGCGGGGCCCGACTGTCCCATTGGGAGGCTAGGACAGCCGTGGAGTCCCAGGCGCTCCCGCCGAAGCGGGATACGTGCTCCGGTCGGAACCTGCCGCGCCACCGGCTGCATGAGCAAGCGACGGGTCTCCCTGCGACTCCTGTGCCGGTCCCCCCGGACTCAGCACATGCACGAGGATACCCCAGCGGTGCTGAGAGTAAAGCGGTTCGCCGCCCTCATCCGCGACGCCGGCGCCCCCGTGCGGGGGACATCAGTGGCGCTCGACCAGGGACCCCTGTGGGGAATCGTCGTCGTCGACGGGCACATCCGCGGAATCCGTGGTCGGGTGCAGCTTCCACCGGAGAAAACCGACTCGTTCGAACTTCTGGCCCGACGCCACGGCACCGAGCCACACCGCCAGCAGGGCGATCACCACTCCGCCGAGGTCGTCGGCGACGTAGTGCCAGCCGAAGTAGAGCGTGGAGATCACGGTGAGACCGAAGAACGTCCACGCCGCCCATCGGATCAGCGCGTGACGCACGGTGAAGTGGGCGATCAGCGCGATGATGAGGGTCAGCGAGGTGTGCAACGAGGCGAAGCCGGCCACGGACTGGATCGAGTCGGAGAACGGGTTGAGCGCGAACCGCACCTCCTGACGCGAGTTCCACAACCCGTCCTGGAGCTCGGTGACGCCGGTGACGTCCAGGTCGCTGTAGAGCCAGGGGTACCAGAAGGTCGGTCCCATCGTCGGGATCAGGTAGTAGCTGACGACGCCCAGGGACCAGTTGAGACAGTTCGCGGTCACGAACCAGTAGCCGAAGGAGATGTTGCGCGACCACACCAGCCAGACGATCAACGTGATCGGCGTCAACGGCAGGTAGATGAGGTAGATGAACGCGAAGAACTGCGCCGCCCACGACTCCCCGAAGATCTGGTGCAGCACCGTGGCCGGCTCGTGACCGAAGAAGAGCCACCGGTCGAGCTCGTGCAGCACCGGGTCGCGCATCTGGGTGTAGAACGTCGGCAGGTGGTTCTTCAGGTTCCGGTAGCTGACGTAGGTGATGTAGAAGCAGGTCACCCCGATGACGACCAGGGCGATCCGGTCGCGCGTCCAGTGCTCTCGGATGATCGTCTCGGCCTCCCCCTTCACCGCGCGGAGGTTGCGCCGGGCCCGCCACAGCGACCGCGGCAGCACGTCGACGAGGAAGGCTCCCACGAGCATGGCGGGCAGCCGCACCCACGCCGGACCGAGGAAGCCGTCCGGGTCGCGCAGCGGCGCGTCCAACGCCTGCGAGGTGACGAAGGCGACCAGACCGGTGATGAGGGCGACGGCCACCACCATCGCGTACGCCGGTCGCTTCATTCAGGTGATCCTAGGGGGCCGGGTCCACCCGTTCGGGTGGGCCGTCAGGGAGCTGAGGGACCAGGGAGCCGTGCAGTCCGCTCCACGTCCAGCCGAAGGCTCACCCGGTCCCCCGGAGCCACCCGCTGCGACCACGGGGCGACGGCGTCCAGCCTGCCCACTCCCGCCAGGTCCACCACGAGCCGGGTCTGCTCGGCGGCAGAGCGCACCTCGATCACCGTCGCCGCCACCTCGCCGTCGGGTGCGACGCGCAGTGCCGAGCGGCGCAGCGCCAGCTCGCCGTCCCCGGCCTGTCCGGGGAGCCGGGCGGCCAGGTGGGGCGCCAGCACGGTGGCGTAGCCCAGGAAGCGCGCGGTCTCGGCGTCGGTCGGGTACCGCCACACCTCCTCCAGGCTGCCCTCCTGCACCAGCCGGCCCCGGCGCATCACCGCCATCCGGTCGGCGATCGCGAACGCCTCCTCGGCGTCGTGGGTGACGAGCACCGCGGAGGTCCCCTCGGCCCGCAGGATCCGGGCGAGGTCGGCGGCGAGGCGCTCGCGCAGGTCGCGGTCGAGGGAGGCCAGCGGCTCGTCGAGGAGGAGCAGTCGCGGTCGAACCGCGAGCGCCCGGGCCAGCGCGACGCGTTGCCGTTGTCCCCCGGACAGCTCGCCCACCGGGCGGTCGTCCAGCCCCTCCAGGCCGACCAGCCGGAGCAGCTCGGCGACCCTGGCACGACGCTCAGCCGTCGGGCGGCGCCGGATACGAAGCGGGTAGCCGACGTTGCCGGCGACGTGGAGGTGCGGGAACAGCTGGCCGTCCTGGAACATCAACGCGAAGCCACGGCGGTGGGCAGGCACCCGCTCGAGGTCAGTGCCGTCGTACCGGATGCTGCCGGCGCTCGCCGGTTCCAGCCCGGCAACGGCGCGCAACAGCGTCGACTTGCCGCACCCGGAGGGGCCGAGCACTGCCACCAGCTCGCCTGGTCCGACGGCGATCGAGACGTCGTCGACCGCGAGCAGGTCGTCGTAGCGCACGTCGAGGTGGTCGACCTCGAGGCCCACCTCGGTCGTGCTGCCGGCCGTCATCGTCACCAGGCTCCCAGACGGGTCGAGCGGACCCGCTCGACCACACCGATCACCGTCACGGTGAGCAGGCCCAGCACCACGGACGCGGCCAGGGCCATGCCCGCGTTGTCGGCACCGGGGCGCGAGACGAGCTGGTAGACCAGCACCGGCAGGGTCGGGGCCTCCGGTCGCGCGAGGAAGCTGGTGGCGCCGAACTCGCCCAACGACACCGCGAACGCGAAGCCGGCCGCCGCGACCACCGATCGCCACACCAGAGGCAGGTCGACCGTGGCCAGCACCCGGAGGGGGCCGGCACCCAGCGACGCTGCCGTCTCGCGCTGGCGGTCGTCCACGGAGTGCAGCGCCGGGGCCACGATGCGGACCACGAGCGGCAGTGCCACCAGCGCCTGGGCCAGCGGCACCAGCCACGGACTGCCGCGCAGGTCGACCGGCGGAGTGTCGAGCGTGACCAGCAGGCCGAAGCCGATGGTCACCGCAGACACCCCGAGCGGGAGCATGAAGAGCCCGTCGAAGGCCCGTTGCGCCCTCCTCCACCGGCCGCGCACCCGCCGGGTGGTGACCACGGCGACGGCGAGCCCGAGCACCATCGCCAGCATGGTGGCGTCGACCGCGATGCGCAGCGAGTTCTCCACCGCGTCGGCGAGGGCGATCTTCCGGACCCCCTCCGTGGCCGGCGCCAGCAGCTCCCGGTAGTGGCCCAGCGACCACCGGTCACCAACGCGCAGGCTGGCTGAGACCAGGCCCACGACCGGCACCACGACCAGCACCACGGACAACCCGGTCGCCAGCACCACCGGGGCGTCGGCGCCGCGCACCCGGCGCTCGCGACGTACGGCGCGGTCCGCCGGGTGGTCCCCGCGGCCGGTGGCAGCGGCGAGGAGCAGCAGCACCGTCGACCACGCCGAGCTGGAGCAGCGACAGCGCCGCTGCGGCCGGCAGGTCCAGCAGCCGGGTGGTGAGGAAGTAGATCTCGGTCTCGACCGTGGACCAGCGGGCACCGCCGAGCGTCAGCACGATCCCGAAGGCGGTGGCGCAGAAGAGGAAGACCACGGTGGCGGCGGACACCACGACGGGCAGCAACGCCGGGAGCGTCACGGTGCGCAGAACCTGCAGGGGAGACGCACCCAGCGCAGCAGCGGCCTGCTCCCGGCGCGGGTCGAACCGGGCCCACCAGGGCCCCACGGTGCGCACCACGAGGGAGACGTTGAAGAAGACCAGCCCCAGCACGATCGCGACCGCCGTCCCGTCGAGACCGAGGAAGCCGAAGGGGCCGGACGGCGCGAGCAGCCCCCGGAACGCCACGCCCACCACGACGGTCGGGAGCACGAACGGCGCGGTGACCACGACCCGCAGCAGGCCCCGGCCCGGGAGCCGGAGGCAGTAGAGCGCGTACGCCGTCGGCACCCCGAGCAGCACCGTGGCCGCCGTCGCCGCGATAGACGACCAGGCGGTGAACCACAGCACGTCGCGCACCCGCGGGCGCGTCAGGGTGGCGAGCACCTGGCCCGGCTCGAACCGCCCGTCGCGGCCGCAGCCCCAGGTCGAGCATGCCGATCAGCGGCACCACCACGAAGACCGTGAGCACCGCGGTGGGGACCACCACCGCGAGGACGGCGACCGGGCTGCGGGTCAGCCGGTGACGAGGTCGGTCCATTCCCGGATCCAGGTCTCGCGCATCTGTGCGACCCGCGAGGGGTCGAGGCTGGACGTGGCGTCGGGCCGGGGGGCCCAGCGCGCCCATGCCGGGGGCAGCGTCGCTTCCCCGTCGACCGGCAGCACATACATGTTCGTCGGCAGCGCCTCCTGCACCGCGCGGCTCTGCAGCCACTGGACCACTGTGCGCGCGCCGTCGGGGTTGTCCGCGTCGGCGAGCACGCCGGCGTACTCCACCTGGCGGTAGCACGTCGAGAGCACCGCGCTGGTGGTCGGCCGGTCGCCGCCCTCGGGAACGGTGAACGGCGGCGAGGTGTTGTAGGACAGCACGACCGGCCGGTCGCCCTTGCCGCTGGCGGTGAAGTCACCTTCGTAGGCCTCGGTCCACCCAGAGGCGATCCGTACGTCGTTGGCCACCAGGTCGCGCCAGTAGTCCTGCCACCCGTCCTCGCCGTACGTCGCGATCGTGAACAGCAGGAAGGCGAACCCTGGCGAGGAGGTCGCGGCGCTGGGGGTCGCGAAGAGCCCGCGGTACGCCGGGTCGGTCAGGTCGTCCGCCGAGCCCGGCGCCTCCAGGCCCTCGGTGCGGAACCACCGGTCGTCGACGTTGACGCAGACGTCGGCCCAGTCGACCGGGGCGAGCGCCGACTCCTCGTCGCCCTCGAGACCGAAGTCGTCGGTGTGTTGCGGCTGCTCACCGCTGCCGGGAGCAGCGAAGACCCCCGCCTCGAGCGCCCGCGATCCGAAGGTGCTGTCCACCCCGTAGGCGAGGTCGGCGATGGGGTTGTCCTTGGTCAGCACCAGCTTGTTGGTGAGCTCACCGGCATCGCCGCTCGGCAGCACCTCCAGCTCCAGGCCGGTGTCGCGCTCGAGCTGGGTGACCAGCTTCTCGGGCATGGCCCAGGAGTCGTGGACCGCGAGCACGACTTTCTTCCCGTCCGCTCCGCCGGCACCGTCATCCCCGCCGGTCGTGCCCGCGGAGCAGGCGCTGGTCCCGGCGAGGGCCAGGCCGGCCGCCAGGATCGTGACCCGACGTCGCCGCAGACCGGCCGTCGTTCGGGGCATGGTGTGGCTCCTCTCCTGAGGAGGGTCCGCGCAAGGACGGAAGAGCTCGACTCCCTTCGCCGGTGCTAGCCGGAGCAGGTTCGAGGGTCTGCGGTCGTTCCGCACTCTCAGCGCGCTGGTGGCGCTCCCCTGTCGTCGGGCCCCAGGCTAGCCGGTCGCCGGTTGGTACACGGCGGTGGCGTCGCTCATCGAACGCCGCAGCAGACCACGTGACGCCAGCAGGTCCAGGTGCACCATGGTCTCCATCGCCGCCATCGCGGCGTTGAACCAGTCGAGCTCGCCGAACGTGCGCTCGTGCCGGGTCCAGGTGAGCCGGCGCGCCACGTCGTACGCCGTCGACCCGGCAGCGTCGACCGCGTCCCGGCAGAGCTCGAGCCGGTGGTCGTGGTGGGCCAGCAGCTCCTCGGCGCGCGCCCGGGAGCTGGGAGCGACCGGGCCGTGGGCCGGCAGCAGACGCAGGTCGGGCAGGTCTCGAACCTTGCGCAACGAGCCGAGGAAGTCGGCCAGCGGATTGCGTTCGAAGACGAGCTCGAAGCCCACCGACGGCGTGATCGTCGGCAGCACGTGGTCCCCCGCGAACAGCACCTGACGCTCCTCGTCGACGAAGACGTAGTGGCCGGCGGTGTGCCCCGGGGTGGGGACCGCACGCAGCGTCCTGTCGCCGAGGTCGATGCGCTGCTCGTGCTCCAGCCAGCGGTCGGGCAGCTGCCACATGTCGAGGTCGGGCTCGGCTCCCTCGAACATCTTGCGCCAGCCGTCGGCGATGTCGTGGGCGCCGGCGAGCTGGAGCCGGTCGACCGTGGGGTCGCTGGTCAGCTCGTGGCTGTTGAAGAGCTCGAGGGTGGGCTTCTCCCCGATCCCCAGGTCCACGGTCGCGTTGCCGAACTCCTGTCGCACGGTGACGGCCTGGGTGTAGTGGTCGCGATGCACGTGGGTCACGAGGAAGCGGGTGATGTCGCGGACGTCGTAGCCGAGGCGGCTCAGGCCGTCGTCCAGGGCCTTGCGGGAGGCCTCGATCGCCCAGCCGCCGTCGATGCAGGTGAGGCCGGCGGGCGTCTCCATGACGTAGACGTTGATCGCTCGCAGCCCGTCCATGGGCAGGGGAAGGGGCACCCGGTGGACGCCGGGGGCGACCTCCTCGGCGGTGGGCTCGGTCCACTGCCCACGCCCGGCAAAGGGGCGGCCGCGAGGGTCGGTCAGCTCGGTCGACACCCGCCCATCCTGCCAGCGCAGCTCAGGCGGCGTCGGGGACGGGCTCGGCGAAGACCACGACGTTGCTCCGGTAGTCCCCGTCGACCCAGTCCTCGCAGGTGACGAGGACCAGGCGCCCGTGGTGACGGTCCTGGCCGAAGGCCTCGACGGCGTTGTGGGCCAGCTTCTTCTTGCTCCAGACCTCGACGTCGGTGACCAGGTAGTCCACGCGCCCGTCTTGGTCGGTGACGTGGACGATGTCGCCCTCGGCGAGGTCCTCGAGGTCGTCCATGACACCGCCACCGGTGGCGACGGTGTGTCCGGTGAGCACGGTCTGCCCGGTGTCGGCGCCGGCCTCGGCGCTCGCCGTCCCACCAGCCGACCGTGCTGACCGAGGTCGGGGTCCAGGACGCCGGTCGCCAGCGAGATCGGGACGACGGGTGCGTCGATCTCGAGCTGGGGCACGAACAGACGGGGCGTCTTCGTGCGCGCGGGCACACCCTCCTCGGGTGTGGCCGATGCCTCGGCCGCCGCCGCGGCGTGCGTGCCGGAGCTGGTCTCCCCCAGCGAGCGCCAGAACGACGCGAGTCCCCAGGAGAGCAGCAGGACAGCCACAGGGCGAGGGTGAGGACCCCCGCCCAGGTGAGCCCCGACGCGCGCCGGGTGGGCTGCCGCCCGCTCATCGACTCAGCCGAGCCCGGCTCAGGGGCGTGCCCGTCGGACCGCCAGGAAGGTGCCCAGGGCGGCGAGTGCTGCCAAGAGGGCGAGCAGCGAGGTGGCGAAGGTGCCGGAGACGTCGGAGCCGGCGTTCACCTGCGTGGGCACCGGGTTTCCGGCACCGTCGGTGGGAACCCGGCCGGCAGCTGCCATCGGGACACAGCCCACGTTGGCCAGCTCGACCTGCGCCAACGGGGCCGGGGCCCCCGCAGCCTCGGCCGCCGGCAGCAGCCGGATGTAGAGGCCGGTGACGTCGATCCGCCTGCCGCCCAGCGACGTCTCCTGCTTGTTGAGGATGACCTCGATGAGGTTCTCCTCCAACGCCGACAGCGCGGGCTGCAGCTGGGCGACCGCCGCGGAGACGATTTGGTCCTGGACAGCGTCGACGTCGTTCCCGATCGGGCGCCGCGGTGCGGCTGCGCTGGGCTGACATTAGGCAGGGAAGCAGGTCAGATCAGGGGTATTGATGCCGGTATATCGGGAATCACCGGCGTGTTGTGGTGTGGCTGGTGTGACTCACGGGTTTGTGGTTGGTGTCCCGGAACCCTCGGCTCGCTGGTGGACCTGGCGATCGGCCCCGGATGTCGGGCCCGGGGTCGAGCACCGCCTTGATCCGCTCCTCGGACTTGTCGAGCCGCTCCAGCACCTGCGCCACCGACAGGGTCGACATGGCTGCGCGAGCGTCGCGAGGTCACCCGGGGCCGGCCAACCGCAACCTCCTTGTCCTGGTGGGGCGGGGATGCACTCGAAACACTCGTCGTTGACCGCCATGGCCTGTGGGTTCTTGCCGGGGGGTGGTTCTAAGGTGGCGGCATGAGTGAGGTCGGCCCCCACGACGACCCCACGCTCGCCGACGAAGCGACGATGCTCACCGCCTATCTCGAGACGCAGCGCCAGGCTCTCCGGCGCCTGGCCGGGGACCTGGACCAGGAGGCGCTGGCCCGCTCGCTGCCGCCGAGCCCGCTGACGCTGGGTGGCCTGGTCAAGCACCTCGCCCTGGTGGAGGGGTGGTGGCTGGTCCAGGTGCTACGCGGCGAAGGTGCGCCGGCTCCCTTCGCCGAGGTGGACTGGGAGGCCGACCCCGACTGGGAGTTCCACTCCGCGCAGCGCGACTCCCCGGAGGAGCTGTGGCGTGTGTACGACGAGGCAGTGACGCGCTCGCGGGCCGCGGTCGCCGAGGCCATGGAGGGCTCCGGTCTGGACACACTGTCGGTGCGCACCAGCCGCGAGGGGACGGCCTTCTCGCTGCGGTGGATCCTGCTGCACCTGCTGGCCGAGTACGCCCGCCACCTCGGCCACGCCGACCTGATCCGGGAGTCCATCGACGGGCGCACCGGCCTCTGACGGCGGCGAGCAGAACTAGAACCTGTTACATTTTCGACGTGGCCGTCACGATCTTCGAGCCGGTCCCGTTGGGACCGATCACGCTGCGCAACCGGCTAGTGAAGGCGGCCACGTTCGAAGGCCGCACCCCGGCGGCGGTGGTGTCTGCTGAGCTCACCGATTTCCACCGCGCGATCGCCGCGGGCGGTATCGGCATGACCACCCTGGCCTACGTCGCGGTGTCTCCGGAGGGCCGTACCCACCGGGAGCAGATCTTCCTCCGAGAGGCGGCGCTTCCCGGCCTGGCCCGCCTGACCGACGCCGTGCACGTCGAGGGCGCGAAGATCGCCGCCCAGCTCGGCCACGCCGGCCCGGTCGCCAACGGGCGCTCCAACCGGGCGGAGGCGATCTCGGCCTCGCGGATGCCGAACCCCCTCAGCATGCAGATGGTTCGGGGCGCGACCGACACCGACCTCGCCCGAATCCTGCGTGACTACGCGGCCGGTGCCCGGCTGCTGGTCCGCGCCGGCTTCGACGCGATCGAGCTGCACCTCGGACACGGCTACCTGCTGAGCTCGTTCCTCAGCCCCGCCACCAACCGGCGCACCGACGAGTACGGCGGCGGGCCGCACGCGCGTGCGTCGTACCCCCGCGAGGTGGCCCGTGCCGTGAAGGACACCGTCGGTGACGAGATCGCGATCTACGCCAAGCTCGGCATGACCGACGGGGTCCGCTCCGGTCTACGCGTGGAGGACGCGCTCGACATCGCCTCGACTGCTCGAGGACGACGGCTGCCTCGACGCCATGCAGCTCTCGGCAGGCTCCAGCCTGCTCAACCCGATGTACCTGTTCCGCGGTCCGGTTCCGCTGGCGGAGTTCGCCGAGACCATGCCGCTGCCGGTCCGGTGGGGGCTCAGCGGCTTCGGGGGACGCTTCGGCAAGGGATTCCTCCGGGAGTACCCCTACCGCCACGGCTTCCTGCTCGACACTGCCCAGCGCTTCCGGGAGCGGCTGAGCCTGCCGCTCATCGCCGTGGGCGGCATCGACGACCTCGAGACGATGGACGACGCCCTCGGCCGCGGCTTCGAGATGCGTGGCGCTCGGCCGGGCCCTGGTGCGCGAGCCGGACCTGCCCCGCCGGCTGCGAGTCGGGCGCGGCCACCGCCACCACGTGCATCCACTGCAACCGGTGCATGCCCAGCATCTACAGCGGCACCCGCTGCGTGCTCGACCAGCCCCAACCCCTTCCCCTTCCCCTCGCCAGGAGACCCGCATGATCATGGACCGCTTCAGACTCGACGGGCGCGTGGCCGTGGTGACCGGCGCCGGCCGCGGCATCGGCGCGGGCAGCGCCGTGGCACTGGCGGAGGCCGGCGCCGACGTCCTGCTCTCGTCCCGCACCGAGGCGCAGCTGCGCGAGGTCGCCGAGCAGGTGGAGGCCGCTGGGCGGCGAGCCGTCGTGGTGCCCGCCGACCTCTCCGACCTCGACGCGGTCGCCGGCCTGGCCCAGCGCGCGTACGACGAGCTCGGCCGGCTCGACGTCGTCGTCAACAACGTGGGCGGCACCATCCCCAACGCCTTCCTCGACACCACGCCCGACTACCTCGAGGAGGCGTTCCGGTTCAACGTCTCCACCGCCCACGCGCTCAGCCGTGCCGCCGTCCCGTTGATGCTGAAGGACGCCGAGGACGGTCGGGCGGGCAGCATCGTCAACATCTCCTCGGTGATGGGACGGGTCGCCGGCCGTGGCTACCTCGCCTACGGCACCGCGAAGGCGGCCCTGGCCCACTGGACGCGTCTGGCCGCGCGCGACCTGGACCCCCACATCACCGTGAACGCGATCGCGGTCGGCTCGGTGATGACCTCGGCCCTGGAGTTCGTCGCCGGCGACGAGAGCACCCGGACCGCGATGGAGGAGGTGACGCCGCTGCGCCGCATCGGCGACGTCGACGACATCGCCGCGACCGTGGTCTACCTGGCCAGCAGGGCCGGCGGCTACCTCACCGGCAAGGTGCTCGAGGTCGACGGCGGCCTCGACCGACCCAACCTCGACCTGGGGCTGCCGGACCTGACCCCCGCCGACGCGAAGGAGAAGTGACGATGGCGCTGCGAGTGGTGGAGTGGTCCACCGGCACCGTCGGCAAGCACGCGATCGCCGGCATCCTGGCGCGTCCCGAGCTCGAGCTCGTCGGCTGCTGGGTGTCGAGCGAGGAGAAGCACGGCCGCGACGTCGGGGAGATCTGCGGCGGCGATCCCCTCGGCGTGACCGCGACGATGGACAAGGACGAGCTGATCGCGCTGAAGCCCGACTGCGTCGTCCACACCGCGATGACCGACGCGGACCCGTTCGCCGCCCTGGGACTGTTCGAGGAGCTGCTCGCGGCCGGCATCAACGTCGTCTCCAGCGGGCCGGTCTTCCTCCAGCATCCCCAGCGGGATCATCCCGGAGGAGATGATCGCCTCGCTGCAGCGAGGCGGCCGAGCGCGGAGGCGCCTCCATCCACGTCAACGGCATCGACCCGGGCTTCGCCAACGACGTGCTGCCGCTGGTGCTGACCTCGTCTGTCGCAGCGCATCGACGAGGTGCGCTGCTCGGAGATCGCGGACTACTCGACGTACTACCAGCCGTTCGTCAACCAGGAGCTCTTCGGCTTCGGCAAGGCGATGGACGACGTGCCGATTCTGTTCTCCGGCGGGGTCCTGACGTTGGCCTGGGGCTCGGTGGTCCGGATCATCGCGGCAGGCCTGGGGCTCACCCTCGACGAGCCGCTCGAGGAGACCATCGAGTTCGCCCAGGCCGAGCACGACATCGAGACGGTGAGCGGCACCATCCCGCCGGCACCCGCTGCGGCGTCCAGTTCCAGGTCATCGGCAACGTCGACGGGACGCCGCGGGTGGTGCTCGAGCACGTCACCCGCACCCACCCCGACCAGCGCCCGGACTGGCCGCAGCCGCCGACCGGCGACGGGTGCTACCGGGTGGAGGTCACGGGCGAGCCGATGATGACGCTGGACTTCACCCACCACGGGGAGCACGGCGACCACAATGTCGGGGATGATCACCACCGCGATGCGGCTGGTCAACGCGTCGAGGCCGTGGTGGACGCGCATCCCGGGCTCGTCACCGCGCTCGACCTCCCGCTGGTCACCGGCCGAGGGCTGGTCAGCGGCTGAGTTGCAGCGCCCCACCCCGACCGGCCGGCCCTTGAGCTCCTCGCACCTCAACCACCTTGGGCCCGGCCCCCTGCCGGTCGTTGCGGTGCGAGCGCAGCACGAGGCAGAGCCACCAAACGCCCAGGCGGCCTGCGCACCCAACCTCACCAGGTTCATGGCTCCTCGCTCGCGCTCCTCGCACCTCAACCACCGTGGGGCCCGGCCCCCTCCCGGTCGTTGCGGTGCGAGCGCAGCGAGCCGCCGAACGCCCGGGCCATACTCGGGGCATGACAGCCGACGGTTCGCCTGATGCCCTGCGGTCCGACGGTCTCCCGGTGGAGGAGACGACGCGTCTCACCCGGCACCCCGAACGACAGCGGACCGACTGCGAGGCGCTCCACCAGGTCCTCGACGAGGCCCTCGTCGCGCACGTGGCCGTGGTGCGTGGGGACGCCCCGTCGTGCTGCCGATGGCTTGCGCCCGCGACGGTGACTCCCTGCTCCTGCACGGCTCGACCGGCGGCGGGTTGCTCCGCTCCGGAGTTGACGCGGCCGTGTGCGTCGCGGTGACCCACCTCGACGGGTTGGTCTTCGCGCGCACCACGTTCGAGTCCTCGATGCGCTACCGCTCCGCGGTGGTGCACGGGACCGCGCGCAGCCTGCACGGCGAGGAGAAGAGCCGCGCCCTCGACGTCCTCTCCGACCACCTGTTCGCGGACGCGCGGCCGAGGTGCGCAAGCCCAGCCGCAAGGAGGTCGCGGCCACGCTGGTGCTCCGGGTGCCGCTGGATCACGCCTCCGTGAAGGCCGCGGCCGGGCCGCCCGAGGTCGACCCTGACGACGACGAGCCCCGAGACGTCTGGGCGGGGATTGTCCGATGGAGCTTCGGGCCGGAGAGCCGCTCCCGGCGCCCGACGTGCCCGACGACGTACCGCTGCCCGAGTCGGTACGCCGGACCGTCCGGCGCTTCAGCTGAGCCCGAACCCTGGCGGCCCGCGGACCGCCGCTCCCCGCGCTCGCCTCGGCCCGCGATACCGTGCGGAGGATGGCGTCGGCCACCATGCCGGGGTCGTCGAACATCGGCACGTGGCCCACGCCGGGGAGGATCTCGAACGGCTCGTCAAGTCCCTCACGTGCCACCTGGCCCAGCGTGCGCAGGGGCAGGATGCCGTAAGCCTGCGGACCCCTGAAGGCGCGCCAGGTACAGCCGCAGCGCCAACACCCGGCTCGCGGCCTCGTCGACCCGCTCGCGCGGGAGCCGGCCGGACTCCATCGCCCGACGCAGGTGGCGCCACGCCTGCGTGGGGTTCGGGGAGTTGAGCGCCAGGTCGTTGCCAGCCAGCAGTGACCGCACCGCCCCCTCTCCGGGCCGAGGGCTGGTAGATCGGCGCCATCCCGTCGGAGTCGGTGCCCACCACGCCCTCGAAGCCCAGCTCGTCGCGCAGCATGCCCTGGACGGCGTCGGGGTTGACCGAGGCGGCGATGGTGGGGTCGAGCGCGTCGATCGCAACGTGGGACATCATCACCGCCGGTGCACCCGCCTCGACGGCGCGACGGAAGCCGACGAGGTCGCGCGCTTCAGCTCCTCGAGCGACGCGGTCTGGTGGACCAGGGTGCCGTGGCTGTCGCCGGGGACGGTTCCGATGCCCGGGAAGTGCTTGACCACGGGTACGACTCCGGCGTCGAGGTAGCCCTTCACCGAAGCCACCACCATCCGGGCGCTCAGGCGCAGGTCGCAGCCGTAGGTTCGCGAACCGAGCGACGAGGTGCCGGTCGGGTAGTGGTCGGCCACCGGCGCGAGGACCATGGTCACGCCGAGGTCGCGCAGGCTGCGGCCGTTGCGCGTGCGACCTTGCGGGCGTACGAGGGTCGCCCGTGGCTGCCACCTGCTCGCCGAGGGCACCGGCTCCACGCCGTACTGGAGCCGCTGGACGGCACCGCCCTCCTGGTCCATCGAGATCAACAGGGGCGCGCCGTCCCGGTCACCTTCGCTGTGCAGCACCGAGGTGAGCGCGTCAATCTGGGTGGCCTTCTGGATCACCTCCGGACGCAGGAAGACGCCGCCGAGCGCGTGCCCTCACAGCCTCGGCTGCGGTGTCGGCTCGGTGCATCCGTTGGTTGGAGGCCACCTCACCGGCGGTGGGAGACCGGCCGTCGTACCCCAGAAGCCGGGCATCAGCACCGTCGCAGCGCGTTCCCTGTCCGACATCTGGGCGACCAACTGGGCGGCCTCGGTGAGCTCCCCGACGGTGGGACCCCACGAGGTCGCGGTCGCAGGGTCGGCCGAGGGGCGGATGGTCGGCTGCCCAGGACCCCGGGGGCCGTCGGGGTGGCCAGGGCTGGAGCGCCTGATCGACGACGCCGCACCCGGCCAGGCCTGCGGCTGTCAGCAGCGCGCACAGCAGCCGGGCGACGCGTCGCGTGCGCGACAGTCCTTCTCGGGTCACAGTCGGGGTCACCATCGCGGGAGGTCGGGGACGCGGGCGGCTCAATGGCCGCGATCCTACAAGCCGGCCGTGTGCGTCGGTAAACGCCCACGGCCACTCACGGGAACTGGTCATTCGGAGCTGATCTGGCTCCGGCGCGGCTTGGCCAGCGTGCTCGATCTGCATTTGCAGTTTGCCTGAGGCGCCGTCCTCAAGGATCCTCGAGCCCCGGTCACGTCGACCTCGTGCCACCGCGACCTGGTGCGGTCGACGGCCAGTAGCACCCGCTGCGCGTGCAGTACCCCACTGCGCTCGCGCTGCCGACCCTCGCCATGAGACCGTCCAGCTGGTACTCGGGCAGTTGACGACATCAGCGTCCCGGCTGCACGCCGGGCGGGTCCGCGCTCGAGCACGTTTCGTCGTCGGTCTCCTCGGTGTCGACCGGCGGGTGTGCCAGGCGTCCCTGTCGACCGTGGTCTCGCCCAAGGTGCTCTCCAGCAGGCTGTTGAACCGGTTGTGCAAGGTGTGGCTCCAGAAGCGACTCCACGAGCTCGGCTACACTGGCTGAAGCACATTGGCAGTGCCATCGCGATCCTCCTTGACATGTCTGGTGATGCTCTCTCCTTGTTGGTGAGGCGGCCGCCCTGATGCGGGCCCTTGCAATGAAATTGAGCGCGCTCGACTCAACTCTTGCTGCCCAGCGGGGGCCGAGGAACAGGGGGCCGAGCCGGGAGGAGGTTGGCCGCTGCTGGGGCCCAGCGCGTCGGGGGCCGCAGCGGACGCCGGCTCCTTGCTCTCGACGAACATGGTGTGCGTGGCGGTGTCGCCGATGTTGGTGCCCGAGTGCTCCTGGGCGTCGAGCCAGCGGGCCTCGAAGGCCGGGATCTCGACCTCGGCGACCCAGTCCCCCAACTGGAGGCGGCGCCGGAGCTGCGAGGGTCACCATCACCGAGTCCGGGTGTTGGTGCCGGCGCGTGCCATCGCCCGGGCCGTCGCGGTACTCCAGCACCCCAACCCGGTCGTTCTCGAAGACGACGTGGTCCAGCTCGGGATTGGTCTCAACCGGGTCAGCCATGGCCCGCCTTCCGGGGGTGGAGGGGACGTACTCCCGATGAGCCGTGGCCCACCGGACGCCGCGTCCGGCTCGGACCCGGCCGCTCTCTCCTGGTTCGGGGGTGACAGGAACTTCATCACCATCCCCAGCGACCGCGTGCTCCCCTTCGCATTCCTTGCTTTGCTGTTCTCCGCCTAGCCGCCCGGAGAGCAGCGGGGAGAGCTGCGCTGGCAGCGCCAGGCCGGCCAGGAAAGCAAGCAGCCGATCAGAGGAACGCCGAGAGCAGGGCGCCCAGCCCGGTGCGGGGCGGGTCGCCGAGGAAGCCCACGGTGGTCATCCAACTCAGCTGGCGCGGCGCCCCCTGCCAGGTCCTCGCGACGGTGCACCCGGTCGAGGCGGTCGCCGCCACCCCCGCAGCGGCGGCCGCCGCAGCAGCAGCCGCCGTCGCCGCAAGGCGGGCCACACCCAGCAGCCCGGGTTGGCAGCCCAGCGTGGTCCCCTGTCCACTTTCATCCCGAGGCCGGCCCGGCCCCGTCCCGGGGGCCGCGTCTGCCTTCCCAGCAGGCTGATGTCCCCGGGCCCCGAGGACGCCACGCCCTCACGGGCGCTGCCCCCGGCAGCGCCCCGCTATCGCTTCCCGGGGGGCCCAGTGAGTCCGGTGGAGCAGAACGAGCTTTGGCCAGTGGCCAACTCTGGTGCAACATCCTGTAATCTCATCATTACATCAGAGACAACAGTAAGGACCATTATCCGCCAGCTGGTCCGCCGGCAAGCTTCCCCAGAGTGGCGAGCGGCTGCCCCCAAGGTCACAGGTCAGCACAGACCAAGGTCACAGGTCATGCTCCACGTCACAGCACCCCAGCGTCGCCAAAGGTCAGTGCGGGGGCGAAGGCCGCCGAGGCCCAGGCCGGGCGCTCCCCGCGCCTTCCAAAGAGCAGGGGCCCCGCCCCCGCAACCAATGGCGGTGCGCCCAAGGCCGAGCAGCGTTTCGAGCGCAAGGGTCCCGTGGAGCTGCGTGGTGGGCGAGGGCCACGTAAACCCGTCGCGGGCTTCTCACCCACGTGGCAGCGCCAACCTGGCTGACCAGGCTGCGGCGGTCGCGCGGCGCGGATGGTGCTGGACCCCTTCGCGTGCCTTCCGGGGTCGCCCACTCCCCGGCGGCGCGCTGGCCTGGTGACTGACCCTCATGGGCCACGCGAAGCCAGCTGGCTGGAGGAGCTGCGCGAGGCGATGACGTCCACGGCCGACGTGCACAGCCAAGGTCGCGCCACCCTGATAGGGCGGGGAGCGCGGCGCCCTAAGAAGCCGTGGGGGCGCCGACGCGCCATGGCGGAGCGGACGCGCCTCCGGTCGCAGCCGCCGACCTCAACCGGGGCGCCAACCGCGGAGGAGGTCGTCGTTGCCCTGGTGCCGAGCCAGCGACTGGGTGGCGGGCGGCCGACGCGACGAGCGCCTGGAGGAAGCACGAGCGTGACGGTGCTGGCCGCGAGCGAAGTCCCGGCGTCTCCTGCTACCCGCGGTCGCCCTCGGTGGTGGCAGCCGCTGAGCGGTCGGCTGGGGGTGCTGTCCGGGCCGGCGCTCATGCCGATCATCCGGTTCGTCGACGACGTCAGCTTCGACGCGGCCTAGCCCCGGCGACCCGTGGCCGTCACCCCGTCGCCGATCCGATCGCGACCTCGCTACGGGCACGTTGGCGCCGGCAGTCAGACTGGGCGCGTGATGAAGGAGGCCCCGCACCCGTCCGCGACCGCCCGCTGGGCAGGACCGTCAACGCCGCGGTGGCATGGTTCGGGGTGGGGCTGACCTTGCTCCTCTCCGGGCTGGGCTGGTACCGCGAGGAGACACCCGACCCCGGCCTGTACGGCGACACCGGCGACGGCCTCGCAGGTGCCGCCTCTCGCCTGACCGACACCCTGAGCTACTTCACGATCTGGTCGAACATCGTGGTCGCCGTCTCGCTGACCATGCTGGCCAGCAGGCCGCTGCGCGACACCGTGCTGCGGCGCGTGCTGCAGCTCGACGGGCTGCTGATGATCACGATCACCGCGATCGTCTACCAGGTGCTGCTGGCACCCACCATGGACGTCGAGGGCTGGTCGCGCCTCACCAACCCGATCCTGCACATCGTGACCCCGATCCTGACAGTGGTGGTCTGGGTGGTGTGGGGCCCGCGCGGCTGGGTCACGGGCAGACTGGTGCCCGCTGCGCTGGTCGTGCCGCTGGCGTGGATCGCGTGGATGCTCCTCCGCGGCGCAGTCATCGGCTCCTACCCCTACGGGTTCGCCAACGTGGCCGAGCTGGGCTACGCGCCCGTCGCGCAGACCCTGGGGCTGATCCTGGTCTTCGGGCTGGCGATCGCCGCGGCGTACTGGGGGATCGACGTCCTCCTCAGGCGTCGGTCGGCGCGGCGCTCGACCGGGTGAGGTGCTGGGGGCACCGCCGGGGCTGGCTGATCACCCCCGAGCGACCGCCACGAGGGTGGAGAAGGACACCTCAGGTCTCGTCCACCCACCGGAGGAAGTCGCTCGAACGACTCATCGCGAGATCGGCCGCACTGGCGTCGAACCAGGGGTGGGCAGGCTCTGCGAACCAGTGCCGGGTGCCCGGGTAGTCGAAGGACTCGTAGCGCAGCCCGCGACGAGCGAGCGCACGTTCCATCGCCCCACGGGCCGTCACGGAGACGAACTCGTCGTGGGCCGCGAAATGGGCGAGCACGGGGGCCGAGGCATCCGAGAAGTCGCCGCCGCGCGCGCCGTAGAACAGCACGACGGCACTCACCGGCGGGTCGGGGTGCTGCGCCAGCCACACCGCCCAGTGCGCTCCCATCGAGAAGCCGACCACGGCCGGCGCGGCCCCCCGGCTCCGCTCGTCCTCCACGAGCTGTTGCAGGCAGCGGTGCAGCAGGCGGTAGGCCGGCTCGGCCCGCTTCCGGGCATGGAGGCGTCTGACCTCGTCCTCGGTGGTGGCGATCTTCCCGTCGTACAGGTCGACGCAGCCGACCAGGAAGCCCAGCGACGCGAGCTCGTCAGCGATGCGCGGGAACGAGGGCGTGAGCCCCCACCAGGAGTGCACCAGCAGCACCGGCCGTCCCTGGCCCGGGCCGCCCCCGCCGCTCGTATGGGCCACGTATGCCAGCGGGGACTCCTGGCCACCCTTCATGCCGCCAGCCTGGCAACCCGCAGCGGTGCGAGCAAGCGTGGTCCGGCTGACGGTCGTGCTCGGCGACGGGATCGGGGGCCATCTGGTCCCAGCGTCTTCTCATGCTGCGTGGTGATTCGGCACGGGCGCTGGCGGGGTGCAATGGCGGGGACCTGGTGGGAGCGTCTCATGTGTCGTTGGCTGGCTTACTCAGGGTCTCCGGTGCTCCCGGAAGACCTGCTCATGCAAACCCGAGCACTCGCTGATCGTGCAGAGCATGTCGCTCCACTCTCGGCGCGCAGTGGAGACCAACGGCGACGGTCTCGGGGTCGCGTGCTTGGTACGACCACCGCGCCAGGCTGGCGTCTTCCGCAGCAGCGAACCGCCCATTCCGTCGTCTGTCGGCTGACGGCGGGGCGACCATGGTGAAGAGGGTCGAGCACCTGAGCGTCGAGCAACGCAGAGCGCGCGGCGAGTCCGCCGGCGACCGGGTTCCTCCGTCGAGCCACGCCGGGTGGTTGCCGAGCACGGACCGGCGAGACCCCCTGGACCTGATCGAGGAGCAGAACGCGAGCCGCGACGCAGATCTCGTCCCGGTGCGGCACGGGCGCATGATGGCGTCGCCGTTCACGTTCTACCGAGGTACGGCGAAGATCATGGCTGCGGACCTCGCCGGCACGCCGACGGCCGGGCTGGACGTGCAGCTGTGCGGAGACGCACACCTGTCGAACTTCGGGGTGTTCGGCTCCCCGGAGAGACGGCTCGTCTTCGACATCAACGACTTCGACGAGACTCTGCCGGGACCTTTCGAGTACGACGTCAAGCGGCTTGCGGCCAGCATGACCGTCGCGGCGTACAACAACGGCTTCTCGAGGTCCGACGCGGAGTCGGTCACCCGTGCAGCCGTCACGTCCTACCGGGAGGCGATGGCCGAGTTCTCGACGATGAGGACCCTCGATGTGTGGTACGCCCGACTGTCCGAGGACGAGCTCAGGCAGGCAGTCGGCCAGGAGACCTCAGCACTGAGGCGGGACAAGGGGCACGGTGGCGGCAAGGGCAAGGGCAAGGCCGCGGCCAAGGAGGCGAAGAAGCTGCAGAAGCGGTTCGAGAAGAACCTCGCGAAAGCGCGGTCTCGCGACAGCCTCCAGGCTCTGGCGAAGCTCACCGAGGTCGTCGACGGCAGCCACCGGATCGTCAGCGCTCCCCCGGTCGTCGTCCCGGCGCGCGAGCTGCACAGCACCTACGGGATCGACCCGGAGCAGCTCGAGGGCGTCATCCTCAGGCAACTGACGGAGTACCGGCGAAGCCTCCAGCCGGATCGTCGCCGACTGCTCGAGAAGTTCGACGTGGTGGACTGGGCGCGGAAGGTCGTCGGCGTGGGCAGCGTGGGCACCCGGGCGTTCATCGCGTTGCTGGAGGGACGCGACGCTGATGACCCACTGTTCCTCCAGATCAAGGAGGCGACCGCGTCCGTTCTCGAGGGCTCCCTGCCGAGGAGCCGCTTCAGTCAGCCTGGCGAGCGGGTGGTGCAGGGCCAGCGCCTGATGCAGGCGACCAGCGACATCTTCCTGGGCTGGAGCAGGGGCGAGGAGGCCGGGCGCTACTACTACTGGCGCCAGCTGCGGGACATGAAGGGGTCGGCCCTCGTCGAGCTCATGCCTCCGGAAGCCCTGAGCTCCTACGGCCGCCTCTGCGGATGGACGATGGCCCGCGCGCACGCACGCTCCGGCGATCCGGTCGCCATCGCCGCGTACCTGGGATCGGACGATGACTTCGACCGGGCGATCGTTGACTTCTCCCGACGATACGCAGAGCAGAACGACCGTGACTTCGCCAGTTTCAGCGAAGCCATCCGGACGTCGCGCATCGACGCGGTCCAAGGAGTCTGAGAGCGAAGGATGATCGGTATGTCCCGCGGGAGGCCACGTGAGCGTCGGGAGGAACGACGAGAGGCGCGCCGCGGAGGCGGCAGGTTCACGACAGGATGCGCCAGCGCCTGGTGCCGATCGGGGACGACTTCTGGATCGAGACAGACCGTGGGGAACGCGCCTCCAAGGTGAACGGAAAGGCACTGCGGCTACGCAAGACGCTGGTCCTCGAGGATCCCCAAGGCCACGAGCTGGCGAAGATCCAGGAGAAGGCGCTTCGCCTCAAGGACGCCATGGAGGTCGAGGGTGGCGACGGCAACCGGATCGCCATGATCAAGACGGCCCTGTTCGGCGGTGACGCCTTCCGGTGCGGAGTCCCCAGGGGAACGACGGCGAGGCCCTGTGCTCCTATGATCCGAGAGTGTCGACGGTGGTGCTGGCAACCAAGCTGTTCGCGCCCACCCGGCGCCCACAGCTGGTCGCCCGCCCTCGACTCATCACCCTGCTCGACGCCACCCTCGAGGGCGCCAACCGTCTCACGCTGCTGTCGGCACCGGCGGGCTTCGGCAAGACCACGCTGCTCAGCGACTGGCTCACCGACCTCGGACAGCGCCGATCAGACCTTCGAGTCGCGTGGCTCTCCCTCGACGAGGCGGACGACGACCCCCATCGTCTCCTGACCCACATGGTGGCGGCGCTGCAGAGCGTGGGCCTCGAGGTCGACCTTTCGGGGCTGGTCTCCCAGGGCCGGACCATCTCCGACCTGCTCGCCGTCATCGTCAACGACGTCACCCGCGCCGCGGAACAGACACCACAGACGACGTGGATCCAGGTCCTCGACGACTACCACGCCATCGACAACCCCGAGGCACACCAGGCACTGAGGTTCCTCCTGGAGCATCTGCCGACTCAGGTCCACCTCGTGGTGGCGTCCCGCTCCGACCCTCCCCTGCCCCTGGCTCGGCTCCGTAGCCGCGGGCAGCTCAGCGAGGTCCGCGCCGCCGACCTCCGGTTCACCGAGACCGAGGCTCGCGACTTCCTGAACCAGGTGATGGACCTCGGGCTCGCTGCCGACATCGTCGAAGCTCTCGAGGAACGCACCGAGGGATGGGTTGCCGGTCTCCAGCTGGCCGCGCTGTCGCTGCGCGACATCCGAGATCCGGGAGAGCTCGCCGCCTTCATCGAGGCGTTCACCGGCAGCAACCGGTTCGTCATCGACTACCTCGCCGACGAGGTACTCGCCCGGCAGCCCCAGCTGGTGCGCGACTTCCTCCTCCGCACCGCGGTCCTCGAGCGACTCACCGGTCCTCTGTGTGAGGCAGTAACCGGGCATGCCGATGGCGCGGGAACGTTGGAGCACCTCGAGCGCAGCAACCTGTTCGTGGTGCCGCTGGACTCCGAGCGCTCCTGGTACCGCTACCACCGCCTGTTCGCCGACGTGCTCGGTGCACGCCTGCGTGCCGAGCAACCCGATCAGGTCCCGGTCCTGCATCAGCGAGCCAGCGCCTGGTACGCCGCACACGACCTGGCCGCGGACGCGGTCCGGCATGCGCTCGCCGCCCAGGACTTCGGCCGTGCCGCCCAGCTGATGGAGCAGGCGCTGCCCGACCTGCGCCGAGCCCGGCAGGACAACCTGCTGCTGACGTGGATGAGGTCGTTGCCGACTTCGGTGGTGCGTCGGAGCCCCGTGCTCAGCATCGGGTCCGCCTGGTCACGGCTGATGGCTGGCGACCTCGACGCCATGGAACCGTGGCTTCAGACCGCCGAGTCTGCCCTCGCTGCGGGTGAGGATGACCCGGACCTGGCCGGAGAGTGGGTGGCCACCGAGGATCTGCGCACGGCGCCGGCGACCATCTCGATGTACCGGGCGTCGCTGGCCCAGGCGCGTGGCGACGTGGCTGGAACCGTGCGTCATGCCCGGGAGACGTTGGATCTGGCCGGCCCGGAGGATCACCTCATCCGTGGGCAAGGGGGAGCGTTCCTCGGGCTCGCCGCCTGGGCAGAGGGCAATGTCGCGCAGGCCCTTGACACCTTCGGCTCGGCGCTGCGCAGCCTGCATGCCGCAGGGAACCTGGTCGACGAGCTGGACGCCACGGTCGTGCTCGCCGAGATGTGGGTCGCCTTGGGCCGGCCCGGTCGAGCGCGGGACCTCTTCGAGCGCAGCCTGCAGCGAGCCACCGCGGACGGTGAGCCCTACCCGCGTGCCACCGCCGACCTCCACGTCGGTCTGGCCGAGCTCGACCGTGAGCTGGACGAGCTCACCAGCTCCCGGCACCACCTCGAGACGGCCCAGGTGCTGGCCCAGCGCACCTCCATCACCGAGAACCGGCACCGGTGGTACGTCGCCATGGCGCAGGTCCTCGCCGCTGGCGGTGACCACGCGGAGGCCGGGCGGCTGCTCGACCAGGCGGAGGCGCTGTACCGGCGCGGCTTCTACCCCGAGATCCGCCCGATCCCGGCCACGCGGGCACGGCTGGCGATCGCGGCCGGGGACCTGGCGTCGGCGGCCGAGTGGGCGCACGACCGCGGCGTGAGCCTCGACGACGAGCCGACCTACCTGCGGGAGTACGAGCACCTCACGCTGGCGCGACTTCTGCTGGCCCAGCACCACGCCGGGGTGATCGACAACCCCGGAACCGGCACGTCTCCCGCGGTCGGGGCTCTGCGTCTCCTGGACCGGTTGCATGCCGCAGCGGCCGAAGCGGGACGTGAGGGAAGCCTGGTCGAGATCCGCGTGCTGCGGTCACTCGCCCATCACGCTCACGGTGACGAGCCGGCGGCGCAAGCTGCCCTGGAGTCGGCCTTCAGGGGTGCACCCGAGCCGGAGGGCTATCTCCGGCTCTATCTCGACGAGGGCGCGCCGATGCTGGAGCTTCTCCATCGGGTGGTCGAAGACGGGCTGCGCCTCCCCGAGCGGCTCGAACGACACCTGGAGCGTGCACCGCACATCGGTGAGGAAGACCCGCCGCAGCAGCCCTTGACCGATCCGTTGAGCCACCGCGAGCTCGACGTCCTGCGGCTCCTCGACAGCGAGCTCACCGGCCCCGACATCGCCCGCCGGCTCTACGTCTCGCTCAACACGATGCGGACCCACACCAAGGCGATCTTCACCAAGCTCGACGTCAACACCCGCGCGGCCGCGGTGCGCCGCGCCCGCGAGCTGGGCCTGCTGTAGCCGCCCGACCGGCCACACGAGGTCACATGATCACTCACCACATGTGGTGAAGCCCTGCGGTGCGCTCGCACCATACGTTCCAAGGACCCCGCGGCACCCGCCACGGACTCATCCGAAACCCGGAGCCCACCGTGACCATCACACCCACCACGCTCACCCGAGGCGCCGCCGCCGCAGCCGTCGCCGCCGGACTGCTCTTCATCGGCATCCAGATCGGCCACCCTCACCTGGACGTCACCACCGTCGACACGACCGAGGTCGTGGTTCGCGACTCCCTCAAGATGCTGATGGCCGTCCTCTCCCTGGTCGGCATCACCGGGATGTATCTGAGCCAGGTCCGCCGGAACGGGGTCCTCGGGCTCGTCGGGTACCTCGTGCTCGGCAGCTGCTACCTCCTGATGGCCGGCATGGCGTACATGGCCACGTTCGTCCTGCCCCACTTCGTCACGACCGACCCCGCCTTCGTCGACGACATCATCACCCAGATCAAGGGCGGCACCCCCGACGGCGACATCGGCCCGCTGGCCCTGGTCCTCGAGGTCCAGGGGATCTCCTTCCTGGCGGGTGGGCTCATCTTCGGCGTCGCGCTGTTCCGCGCGCGGGTCCTGTCACGTTGGGCCACCGTGCTCCTCTCCGTGGGAGGCGTGGTCACGATCCTGCTGTCCGTGATGCCCGACGCGTTCTACCGTCTGCTGGCCTTCCCTAACGGCGTCGCCATGATCGCCCTCGGCTGCTCGCTCTGGGTCAACGCCCGCACCGTCACGACCGAACCGACCGCCGCCGACACCCAGCTCCTCACACCGGCCGGTGCCTGATGACCTCGCGCCGACCGGGCTGGTGGGTGCCGCCCGCCCTGCTCGCACTGGGCGTCGTCCCGGTCATCGCCGGCTCGCTGCGGCTTGTCGAGCTCTCCGGCGGGGCGCAGACGATGCCTGCCGACCCCCGCTACACCGCCAATGCGCTACCCGTGGTGGTCCACATCGTCAGCGCCAGCGTGTTCGCGATCCTGGGTGCGCTGCAGTTCTCGGCTCCTCTCCGTCGACGCCGACCGGGTTGGCACCGCCGGGCGGGGCGTGTCCTCGTGCTCGCCGGGCTGGCGGTGGCGCTCTCGGCGCTCTGGCTCAACCAGTTCTCCCCGCGCCCCGAGGCCACCCGCGAGGTGCTGTACCCCCTCCGGCTCGTGTTCGGGACGGCCATGGTGGTCACCATCGTTCTCGGGTTCCTCGCCGCCCGTCGGCGTGACGTGCCCCGTCACCGGGCCTGGATGACCCGCAGCTACGCCATCGGTCTGGTCGCCGGCACCCAGGTGTTCACCCTGGGGTTCGGACACGCCATCTTCGGCACCGCCCACCTGACGACCGCCCTGCTCATGGCAGCGGCCTGGGCGATCAACCTCGCCGTCGCCGAACGCGCCATCGGCCAGAAGGCCCGCCGACCGTCGCCCCCGACACCATCCAGGGTCGCGGTGTCATGAACGAACAGCCCACACCGAACGACCACGGACGGGGCTATGAGCTCCGCATCGCCGGCCACCTCGACGAGCACTGGTCCACCTGGTTCGCCGGCATGACCCTCAATCAGGCCGACGATGGCACCACCACCCTGCGTGGCACCGTGGCCGACCAGGCCGAGCTGCACGGCCTGCTAGCCAAGGTGCGCGACCTCGGCGCAACCCTCATCTCGGTCACGCCCACCGACACCGCCCGCGACCCTGGATCCAGCACCATCGCGATCTCCTCGGACGAGCCGAACGACCGCGGGTGACTGTGTGGAGGCTCCTCGACTCGCTGGTTGCGGATCCTGCACCGGCACCGCCTCGTACCGACACAACCCGCAACCCGCCGCAGCGAAGGAGGCGTAGTCCAAGCCGCAGCTGCTCCGGGCGAGCTCGACATGGCTCTGGCGGGCCGGATGAGACGGACGAGATCGGGACGACCACGACCAGACCGGTCGGGTCGTTGTCGAGGCCTTCGTCGATCAACCTCCCAGACCGGCACGGTGCGCGAGCATGACCAGCTGGGAGCGGTCTCGGGCCTCGAGCTTGGTGAGCAGGTGGCTGACGTGAGTCTTGACGGTCGAGTAGCTCACCACCAGCCGGTCTGCGATCTCGAGGTTCGAGAGTCCCAGGGCCAGTGCGACCAGCACCTCGTGCTCGCGCTGGGTGAGAGGCGGTAGCTCGAGCGTCTCCCGTTCGCTGCGGGCGAATCGGTCGAGCATCCGCCGAGTCACCTCGGGGGCCAGCAGCGCTTCTCCGGCAGCGACGATCCTGACGGCCTGCACGAGGTCGCCCGGCTCGGTGTCCTTCAGCACGAAACCGCTCGCCCCGGCACGCAGCGCCGCGACGACGTAGTCATCGGCTGCGAAGGTCGTCAGCACGAGGACCTTGACGCCCGAGGTCAACGGACTGGAGGTGATGTGCCGGGTCGCTTCGATGCCGTCCATGCCCGGCATCCGGACGTCCATGAGCACCACGTCCGGATGGTGTGACCTCGAAGCAGCGAGCGCCTGGGCGCCGTCTGCTGCCTCGGCCACGACCTCGATGTCGGGCTCGGCCCGCAGGATCATGGCGAAGCCAGACCGCACGAGCGACTGGTCATCGGCCACCACGACCGAGATCATGCGGACGTCTCTCGCGGGAGGACGGCACGGACCCGGAAGCCCCCGTCTTCGCCGCCACCGAGGCTCAGGGCGCCGTCGTACATCGCGACCCTCTCCCGCATCCCGGCCAGACCGTTGCCCTGCGACGGTGCCGAGTCGCCGGCTGGCGGCCCGCGTCCGTCATCGGTGACCTCGACGGCCACGGTGTCGGCGCCGTAGGCCAGGTCCACGTGTGCGTGCGTGGCGGCCGAGTGCTTCAGGCAGTTGGTGAGCGCCTCCTGCACGATGCGATAGGCCGCGAGGTCGATCGTGGCTGCCACGTGACCTGGATCACCGGTCACCGTGAGCGATGTTGGCAGTCCCACCACCCCCACCCGTCCCACGAGGGCCTCGATGTCGCCCAGGGTGGGTGTCGGAGCCCGGGGGGAGTCGCTCTCGTCGGCCTCATCCTCCTCTCGCAGGATCCCCAGCAGGTGACGCATCTCGGCCATCGACTGTCGACCGGTGTGCTCGATCTCGGCGACGGCGGCGCGTGCGCGGGATGCGTCGTCGATGTCGAGGAGTCGGCCGGCGGCGCCGGCCTGGACGACCATGACGCTCATGGCATGACCGAGCACGTCGTGCAGCTCGCGGATGATCCGCAGGCGCTCGTGGGTGGCGCTCTGGAGTGCCCGTTGACGCTCCACGTCGGCACGTTCCCGCTCCAGTGCCACACGCTGCTCGGCAGCCCGCACGTCGGCCGCGGAGTGCTCGCGCCGGTCTCGCGTCCCGTTGCCGAGGAGAAGCACTGCGGCGAAGACGGCCGCGGTCATCACCGCTCCCTCGCCGCTGAGGTCGACGGGGTCCAGGAACCAGGTCAGCACCAGCGCCAGGGCGACCGCGGCGGTGGCTCGGTGTGCGGTCCGGCCAGTGCCGTGAGCCACCGCGGTGTACGCCGCCACGACGGGACCGATCGTGGCCGACCCCACCGTGCCCTTCACCATGACCAGGCCGAGAACTGCGGCCAGTGTGACCAGGAGGACCGCCAGCGGCCACCGACGGCGAAGCGCGATGGTGCCCACCGCCAGGACGGTCAGACCGACCGTCAGCGCGTCACTGTCCCGGTTCGCCGGGACGGATTCGGAGCCGTTGAGGTTGACCACCAGCGTCACAGTCAGACACACCAGAGCCAGCAGCACGTCGAAGGCGAGCCGGCCCCTCGGCCCCGTGGCGGCTCGACGGACCCGATCGATGGGGGGCGCAGCGGTGAGGGTCATCCTGTCCTGCCTCGTGGCGAGACCTCCAGCCTAGGTCTCCTGCTGGCCGGGCACGTCGGTCTGGAGGATGAGACGGCCCGGCGCCACCCGGGTCTCCGGGACCGGTCATGGTCGCGACCTGGGCCCGATGCCGTCGAGGCACTCCGGCCGCGACTGTGGACCTTGCCACCCCGGTGGGATGGCGCAACCCAAGGGAGACCCGATGTCCACCCCCATCCAGCTCATACGGAGATACCCGATCTCCAGCTTCGCCCTGCTCGCGTGCCTGTTCGGCTGGCTGCCCTACGAGCTCGCCGCGTTCGGCCTCGGAAACAACCCGGAGAACATGCCCCTCGGGCCGGCGATGGCAGCCCTGGTCGTCACGTCCTGCCAGGGCCGTGAGGCGCTCCGCGCCTGGGGCAGGACCTTGCGTCGGTGGGGAGCATCGCCTTGGCTGTACCTGCTGGCGGTCGGTGCTCCGATCATGCTGGACATCTGCATCGTGATCGGAAACCACCTGCTCGGCGCACCCCTCCCCACGGCGGCCCAGCTGGGCGCCTGGCCCGAGATACCCGTGACCTTCTTGGCCATGCTGGTCCTGGTCGGCTTGGGCGAGGAAGCGGGGTGGACGGCGTTCGCCGCCCCCGTCCTGCTGCGCCGCTTCGGCCTGCTCGGAGCGTTTGGGGTCCTGGCTCCCTTGCGGATCCTGTGGCACGTGCCGCTGATGATCACCGGTGACATGCCGATCGTGGTCGGCATCCTCGGCAACGCCGGTTTCCAGCTCATCGTCCTTCAGATGATGCGGCACCGTCGCGGCTCGTGGGCCCTGGCGGCCGTCTGGCACGCGACCCTCAACGCGTTCGGCGCCACGTTCTTCTTCTCGATGGTCACCGGTCCCGACCGCGACAGGCTCTCCCTGCTGCTCGGCATCGTCTACGCCCTCGCCGGCACCATCGCCGTGCTCCCGTACCTCATCGGCCGACGTGGTCAGACACATGACGCCGTGGCCGCCGACGGCGACCTGCCCGAGGCCACGCTGGAGCCCGCCACCTCTGGCCCGGGATCAGGGTGAGCCCGCACCGAGTGGGCCCATCCTGCCCCAGCACTGCAGCGAGACCACCCATGGCAGGCGACATGGGCGAAGTCGAAGGGCCACGGTGCTCGGGGCAAGCAAGCCCGACCACGACGTACCATCCGGCCCCCCGCAGTTCTGTCGCGGCGCACCGGCTCCGCGAACCACCGAACACGTCGCAGCCTCTCGGCCGGTGGGGTCACGGTCACATCCCGGTGATCCGTGTACCCGAGTGGATTCGGCCGACGCCTGCGGTGTTCCGAGCGAGGGGCGCTCACGGCGGGCATCGCCTCCAGGAGCCGACGTGCGCCGAGCTCGAGCTTCGGCGTTGCCGCCTGCGAGGCAGAACGGGGGCCGTGGTCCACGGCTTCGAACTCCGCGGACCGGACGAAAGCCCACAGCGCAAAGGCGGGTTTGCTGGGTGGCAGGTGCAGGATTCGAACCTGCGTAGGCATACGCCGACGGATTTACAGACTGCCGACTCCAGCGCGCTGACCGGCGGTTTCACGGTGACCAGGAGAACTTGCGCACTGATTGCTGCCAGCCTTACGCCGCCGGTAGGCGCTAGCCGACCACAACCGGACCTCACAGAGTTCGTGGTCAGCCGCTGCGGTAAGCGCCTCGACGGTGTGCGACGTCGAGGACCGTCACGGTCCGCCTCTGCTCGTCGATGCGGTAGATGACACGGTAGGTACCTCTGCGTGCGCTGTGCCGATCCGCCAGCGGGGCCCGGAGGCGTTTGCCGACTCGCTGCGGGTTGTCCAGCAGCGACCCCACGATGAACTCATAGGCAGCGAAGGCAACCGCCTCGTGGCAGATGCTCCCCAAGCTGTCGTCGAGCCGTTGGAGTGATGATCAGTACGTAACGCTCCGATGAGTCGCTCACGCACCGTGCCGTCGCCGTTGCGCCATCACCTCAGCCAGCTGCTCCTCGGGCTCTCCCACGCCCCGGGCCAGCTCGGCCTCGGACGCGGCGAGCCGGGCCAGCGTGTCGGCGTCGGACAGGATCTCGACCGTCTCCTCCAGCGACTCCAGGTCCTCGGTGGCGATCAGCACCGCCGAGGGCTTGCCATGCACCGTGACGGTGACGCGCTCATGCTGGGAGCTCACCCGCCCCACGAGTTCCGACAGGTGCGACTTCACCTGCGCCAATGAGAGCACTGTCATGGTCATAAGTATGACCATAACGTCTGCGTGGCTCAAGACCCGAGACCAAGCCCGTGCTGCTCGACTCGGAAGGTCGCGGCATCAAACCTGGGGCGCTTCACCCCGTTCAAGTTCAGCGGCTCGCTGCACTCGGTCACCGTCGACGTCTCGGGCGAGCTGATCTCCGACAGCGAGAGCGAGCTGCGTGTGGCCAGGGTCCGTGCTGCCGACGAAATGCCGTCGTTGCCGACGACCGCGACGTCCGCGGTCACCGCCAGGTCGAGCTCCCGAGCCGCCCTGATCGAGCCGATGGCCAGCGAGTCGCTCCCGGCGACGACGGCGGTCGGCCGGTCCGGCAGACGCAGCAGGTCGAGTGTCGCCGCGTGACCGGAGGAGGCGGCGGAGTCCGGCGTGATCGCCACCAGGGTCACGTCCACCTCCAGACCGACGGCTGCCAGGGCTCGACGGGAGCCGTCGTGCTTGGGGCCGACGGACGGGTTCGTGGCCGGCGGAGCCCAGGACGCCGATCCGCTGGTGCCCGTGACCGACCACGTGGTCGGTGACGAGCCGGCTCGCTCGGGCGTGGTCGAACAGCACCGTCGGGCCTGGCGCGCCCGGGTAGTCGGCGAACACGATCGGTGGCAGCCCCGAGGTGTCGGTCTCGGGGGAGCATCGGGCCGGCGCTGGTGCTCATCGGGCACGGAGGCTCGGTGAAGACGCTGCTCGCTGCCGAAGACGGGCTGTGGAACCCAGCCAGCCTCGCCGGGGGGACGGGCGAACGCCGAGGAGGCCTGTTCTTGACGAACTAAGCGGTTCTGCCACCGGCCCCCGCTGACACCCCTGGGCCCGCACTGCTCCAGATCCCGGTGCACCGGCAGCGGGGGTGGCACTGAGGCCCTCACCGCGGCTGCTCGATGCGACGGAGCGCATCGACCTCCTGGTCCACGTACATCGGGGAGGCGGCCGATCATGAGCACCGCCGGCCTCTCAGCGCTGAAGGAGAAATCGACGCCGTGAAGCGCTGGCTTTGTGTCACCCGGTCATTCTGCGTTCGGCCTTGATCACGGCCGTGACGGCGTTGGCGAGGGCGAGATGGGTGAACGCCTGCGGAAAGTTGCCCAGCTGACGGCCTGTGTGAGGGTCGATCTCCTCGGCATACAGCTCGAGTGGGGTGGCGTAGGAGAGGAGTTTCTCGCACAGCGTCCGGGCGCGTTCGAGCTCGCCGATGAGCACTAGCGCCGACACGAGCCAGAACGAGCAGATGGTGAAGGTCCCCTCGTCGCCTGTGAGGCCGTCCTCGGTCTCGTCCACGCGATAGCGGAGCACCAGCTCCGAATCGGTCAGCTCGTCCGCAATGGCCAGAACGGTGGCACGGACGCGGACGTCGTCAGCTGGGAGGAAGCCAAGCAGCGGAATGAGCAGCACTGAGGCGTCCAGGGCCTTGGTGTCGTAGTGCTGGGTGAACACGCCTCTGTCGTCGACGGCGTGCTCGAGGACGTTCGCACGAATCTCCTCGGCGGCAGCGCGCCACTTATCAGCCAGTGCTTCCTCCCCGCGGCCCCGTGCCAGCCGCGCACCTGCGTCGGCTGCCTGCCAGCACATCACTTTCGACGAGGTGAAGTGCTGTGGCTCGGACCGGACCTCCCAGATGCCCTGGTCCTTCTCACCCCACATCTCAATGGCCTGCTCGACCTGGGTCCTCACGACTCCCCACAGCCGGTCGTCGACGCGTTGGCCAGCGCCCGCGTACAGAGCGATCGCGCCGACGACCGCACCCCAGACGTCATGCTGCCGCTGGGTGTAGGCCGCGTTGCCGACGCGGACGGGTGACGCGCCGTCGTATCCGGACAGGTGGTCCAGCGTGTACTCCTCGAGGACGCGTTCACCGTCAACGCCGTACATGAGCTGCAGCTCACGTCCTTCCGCCGTGGCCACGTCTTCGACGAAGTGGAAGAAGTCGTTGGCTTCCCAGTCGAACCCGAGGGCGTACAGCGCCCACAGCGTCCCTGCCGTGTCGCGGATCCACGTGTACCGGTAGTCCCAGTTGCGCCCACCCCCCGGCGTCTCCGGGAGGGAGGTCGTGGCAGCTGCCGCGATCGCGCCAGTCGGGGCGAAGGCCAGTCCCTTCAAGGTCAGGGCGCTGCGCTGCAAGTGACCGCGCCAGCGATGGTCGGGGAAGCGCCCCCGGTCCAGCCAGTGTCGCCAGTGATGAGTCGTCCACCGCAACCGCGCTTCGGCCTCCTCGACCGTGTGCGGAGGTTCGTGCTCGCTCCAGGAAAGGGCCACGAATCGCCGTTCCCCCTCCTTCAACAGAGTCCGCGCAGTGGCGAGGGACCCTTCGAAGCCAACGTTGAGGTCCGTGGTCAACCGGAGGACGGTCGAGCTGCTCTCACCTTCCGCCTCCGCCTCGTTGTATGTCTGCCCCGGATACGTCCAGGTCGCGTACTCCCGCGCATAGTCGAACACGGGGAGGCAGTCCATCCGAACCTGCACTTGGCCGCTCACGCACGTCACCAGACGCAGCAAGACGTGGTCAGCGTCGTAGTCGGTCGGCGCTCGCCGGTGGGTGTGAGAACGCTCGGCCTTGTGATGCCACGGACCCATGACGAGTGCGTCGGTGACGACCAGCCATCCGCCCGGAGTCCACCACGTGGTCTCCAGCACCATGGTGCCGGGGAGATAGCGACGCGCGGAGGGAACCTCCACGCCGGTGGGGTGCACCCGGAAGGAGCCGGCATCACGGTCGAGAACGGCTCCGAACACGCTCGGTGAGTCGATGCGGGGCAGGCACAGCCATTCCACCGCGCCGTTCGGCGCGATCAGGGCGGTGGTCTCGCAGTCAGACAAGAAGCCGTAGTCCCCGATGGGCGGGAACTGAACGCTTGCGACCATGCTGCTCACCTTCCCGACATCTCCGGCCATCCAGTCGCCAGCCTTCCTCACAACCGCGGTCTGCGCCAGGCGTCAGTGAGGCAGATTCGGCCGGAACCTGGACGGCGGCTACACGACAGTGCGAACTCGACGATGCCGTGGCGTCAAGCTCTACCCGATCGGGTACTGCGCGAGCGTCAGGCGCCAGGTCTTGTTGGGGTTGACGCCCTCGAACCTGAAGGCCCACATCTGCGGCCATCGGTGCCGCTCGTCTCGGTCGACCACCGAAGGCGGCGTTGGTGGGTCTCGGTGACGAGGATCCCGGGGCCTTCGACCGTGTCACTGCCCGGGTTCATGCCGTGCCCGATCAACAGCGTCAGCTGCACAGCGTCCACCGGGTGCACGTTGACAACGCGCACCCGACGCAAGCGGCCAGTTCACAGGCCCTTCACGGTTGGTGGCAGGTGCACAGGGTTCGAACCTGCGTAGGCATACGCCGACGGACTTCCAGACTGCCGACTCCAGCGCGCTGACCGGCGGTTTCACGGTGACCAGGAGAACTCGCGCAGTCTGGGTGCCCCAGAGCGAGCGGCGTCAACGTAGTCGGCTGCGGTCATGCGCCAGAGGATGGATGGCGAAGCGGCCGCGCTTTCAGACGACGAGGCGCATCGGGGTCTCGAGCGCCGAGACCAGCGCAGCCATCCATTGCGCAGCCAGGGCTCCGTCGATCGCTCGGTGGTCGACCGAGAGCACCAGGGTCATCGCGGTGACCGTGGTGATCTCGCCGTCCACAACGCGCGCGACCTGCTCCCCGGCACCCACCGCGAGGATCGCTGACTGGGGCGGGTTGATAATCGCGGAGAACTCCTCGACGCCGTACATCCCGAGGTTGGTGACGCTGATCGAGCCGCCCTCGAGGTCCTTCTGCTGGAGTCGTCCGGCATTGGCCTGTTCGACGAAGCCCTTGATCCCCACAGAGATCGCACTCAGGGAGCTCTTCTCCACCCCGCGCAGGACCGGTGTCACCAGGCCACGCTCGGAGGCGATCGCGATCGAGATGTCGACGCTGTCGAACTGCCGCATCGCGTCGTCGTTCCAGATGACGTTTGCCTCCGGCACCGCTTGGTGGGCCACGGCCACCGCTCGCACCACGAAGTCGTTGACCGAGAGCTTGGCCGGTGAGTGCGTGTTCAGCTGGGCACGGAGAGCGAGCAGATCGTCGATGACGGCCGTGCGCTTGACGTAGAAGTGCGGGATGTCCTGCTTGCTGCGGGTGAGCCGGGCGGCCACTGCGCGACGCGGTCGCGAGTGCGGGACGTCCCTCCATCCGGCGCCCGCGCCCGTCGAGCCGGTCGGCGCCGGCGTCGGGACAGACGGCTCGTCGGACGGCTGGCGGTCCCGCTCCGCGATCGCCGCCTCGACGTCACGCCGCCGGATCCGCCCGCGGGGGCCGCTGCCGGTCACCTGGTGCGGGTCGATGCCGGCCTGGGCGAGCATCTTGCGGGCCAGCGGACTGATGAACAGACGCTCCGGCGGGACGGAGGTTGCCTCGTTGAGAGTCGAGGCGGGGGTCTGCACCTGCGGCGCCGGCGCCTGGCCGGGGGCCGGAGACTCCTCCTCGGTGTCCGGGACCTCGCATCGCTGGGGCGCGGGGGCGCCCACCGCGACCTCGGCCCCGAGCCGCTCCAGCAGCGCGTCGAGATCGGTGCCGAGCTCCTCGGCACTGCCGATCATCGCCATCGGGGAGCCCACCCTGATCTGCGCCCCGGCGGCCACAAGGGTGGTCAGCAAGGTGGCGTCGCCCTCGGCCTCGACCTCCACCACGGCCTTGTCCGTCTCGAGCACGACGATGGCGTCGCCGGCCGTGAAGGCGTCACCGGGCTTGGCCAACCACTCTGCGAGGACGACTTCGGTGGCGCCTGCGGCGACCTCGGGGACGAGCAACAGCTCAGCCATGGGTTCCTCTTCTTTCTCGTGGTCGGGTGGGCGTCAGTCGGCGGCGATGGCGCGCAGGGCCGCGACGACCTCTTCGGTCTTCGCGATGGCAGCCCGCTCCAGCACCTTGCTGATGCTGGGAGACGCCTCGGCACCGGTCACCCGCTCGATCGGGGCGTCGAGCCAGTCGAAGAGCCGCCGCTGGACCTCGTCGGCCAGCCAGCCGCCGTAGGACGTGCCGACCGCTCCCTGCTCCACGATCAACACCCGGTTGGTCTTCTTCACACTGGCCTCGATGGTGTCCCAGTCGAGCGAAGCCCGATCTAGCCAGCGCAGGTCGATCAGGTCGGCGGAGACCTCAGTGACCTCGTCGAGCGCCTCGAGGCAGTGCCCGACCATGGTCAGGTAGCTGATCACCGTGAGGTCGTCGCCCTCCCGACGCAGGGCGGCCTTGCCGACGGGGATGCGGTAGTCGAGGTCGTCGACCGGGGCGGTGCCGGTCGCGGTGTAGAGGTCCACGTGCTCGAGGACCACCACGGGATCGTCACAGGCCAGGGCGGTGTTCATCAGGCCCACGTAGTCGAAGGGGGTCGACGGAGCGACCACCCGCAGACCCGGCGCCGTGGTCAGTACCCCCGCGGGGTCCATCGTGTGCTGCGAGCCGTACCCGGTGCCGGCGGCCAGCTTGCTCCGCAGCACCAGAGGTACGGCGCTGTCACCGCCGAACATGTGCCGCGCCTTGGCGATTTGGTTGAAGATCTGGTCGGCGGCGACCCACATGAAGTCGGCGTACATGAACTCCACGACCGGGCGGAACCGCCCGTCCAGCGCCATCCCGCCACCGAGCCCGGCGAAGGCGTTCTCGCTGATCGGGGTGCCGAGCACCCGATCCGGGAAGAGCTCCAGCGGGCGCTTGGTGGCGCCGTTGGTGCCGCCCTTGAGCCCGTCGACATCCTCGCCCATCACCACGATGGACTCGTCGGTCTCCATGCGCCGGGCCATCACCGCACTGACCAGGTCCACGAAGCGCCGCTGGTCGAGCTCACCGGAGAAGCTCTCCGCTTCCTCGTAACGGGAGCCCTCGAGCTCGGAGAGGTCGCCACGGATGCCCACGTCCACGAAGCCGGGGTCAGGCCAGAGACTCCCGATGATCCGGCGCTGGTTCGGCTTGCCGTCGGGAACCGCCTCGAGGAAGTCGTCGCCGATCCCCTTCATGACAGCGTCCACCTCGGCGGTCGCCGCGTCGATCTCCTCCTCGCTCAGAAGGTCACGGGCCACCACACTGCGGCGGAGCTGGGCAATCGGATCCCGGTCGCGCCAGACCTTCTCCTCGGCCTTGTCGCGATAACCGAACGCCGAACCGGGGAAGGCGCCGTTCTGGTGGTAGAAGCGGTAGAGGTCAGCCTCGACGATGGTAGGCCCGTTTCCTGCCCGCATGTGGTCGACTGCCTCGCTCATCGCGGTGCGCACTGCGAGCGCGTCCATCCCGTCGACGCGCCAGCTCGGGATGTTGAAGCCGAGCCCTCGCGCCGAGAGCCGCGGCTCAGCGGTCGCCTTGGCGACGGGGGTGGACACCGCGTACTGATTGTTCTCGATGAAGAAGCAGACGGGCAGCTTCCAGGCGGCCGCGAGGTTGAACGTCTCGAGCACCGAGCCGATGTTGACTGCACCGTCACCGAAATAGGTGACCGAGACTGCGTCGGTGCCGGCGTGCAGTTGGTTCCAGGCGAAGCCGGCCGCCTGCGGGACACCCCCACCCACGATCGCGTTGGTGCCCATGGCGCCGGCCTCGCGCCACTGCAGGTGCATCGAGCCGCCCCGCCCCCGGCAGAACCCGTCGGCAAGACCACAGATTTCCGCCAGCGTCTTGCGCAGGACCTCATGAACCGCGGGGGTCAGCTCCGGGAGTGCGCCGGACTTGGGCGTCACGACGTGGCCGAAGGCCTTGGCCAGGAACTGGTGGTGGCCCCGGTGGGACCCGTTCACGAAGTCGTCCGAGCGCAGCGGGAGCACCGAGCCGACCGCTCCGCCCTCCTGGCCGACGCTGGAGTGGGCGGGACCGTGGACCAGACCCTGGCCTGCAAGCTCGAGGACGTACTCCTCGAAGGACCGGATCCACTGTGCCTGACCGAGCAGCTGCAGCAGGAGGTCAGGATCCGCCGCGCTCCAGTCGCTGTCGTCGACGGCGAGCTCCACCCACGGGGAGCCCTGTTCCAGTGCGTGGTGAGTCGGCATGCCAGCTCCTCAGAGGGCTGATGGTGTATCCATTAACACGTCTCAACCGAACAGCTGAGCGTCTTGACACGTGAGTGTAGTGTTCCAATGGATACATTGCAAGAGGAGATGAGATGGCCATCACACCCATTCCGGGCGTCCGCGCTGTCGACCACATCGGCGTCACGGTCCCCGACCTCGATGAGGCCCACGAGTTCTTCACCGGTGTGCTCGGGTGCGAGTACCTGTATCGACTGGGGCCCTACCGCGACGACGTGGGCAGCTGGATGAGCGAGCACCTGAACGTGGACCCGCGCGCGGTGATGGAGCGGCTGCACTTCTACCGACTGGGCGGGCAGGCGGTCTTCGAGGTCTTCCAGTACGCCGCCCCCGGTCAGGCTTCGTCCCCTCCGCGCAACAGCGACATCGGCGGCCACCACGTGGCGATCTACGTCGAGGACCTCGACCCGGCGATCGCGGCGCTGCACGCCCACGGGCTCACCGTCCTGGGCGAGCCGACCACCAGCAGGGGTCCGAGCGAAGGGCAACGCTGGGTGTACTTTCTCAGCCCGTGGGGGATGCAATTCGAGTTGGTCTCCTATCCCGAGGGCAAGGCTTTCGACCACCGACCCGAGGACTTCGAGTGAGTCAGCTGGCCGACCTGGGTCCAGGAACCACGACCGGAGGACCCATGAGCGAGGTGCCTGGCTCCACCGCGAGCCAGCGGATCGCCGAGATCATCGGCGAGCGCATCCTGAACGGCGCGCTCGCGCCAGGCGCCCGGATCAAGCAGGAGGAGATCGCCGAGGAGCTGGCGGCCAGCCGGATCCCCGTCCGGGAGGCCCTGCGCATCCTGGAGTCGCGCGGGCTGGTCACACTGAAGTCCAACTCGGGCGCCTGGGTCTCCCAGATGGATCCGCACGACCTCGGGATCAGCTACCAGATCCGCGAGCGGATCGAGCCCCTGCTGCTGGTCGAGAGCATGCCACGGCTGACCTCCACCGACCTCGCCGAGCTTCACGAGATCCAGGACGACATCGAGTCGAGCGACGACGTCGAGCGCTTTCTGGTGCTCGACCGACGCTTCCACTGGGCGACGTATCGCAGGCACCAAACACCCCAGCTCGCGGGGATGGTGGAGAGACTGTGGGACACCACCCAGCACTATCGCCGTGCCTTCACGCACCTCGCAGGCAGGCACGGATCCTGGATCATCTGCTCCGAGCATCGCCTGCTGATGGAAGCGATCGCCTCGGCCGATCCCGAGACCGCGAGCACCATCTTGACCATGCACATCCGCCGGACCAGGCTGCAGTTGGCCCTGCACCCCGAGGTCTTCTCAGGGACCTCACCGCCAGCCCCCTGACAAGTCACCGCGTGCGCAGGGCTCCCGGGTTCCGCGTCTCAGAGGTCCACGGCAAGGTACTGCGTCTCGAGGAACTCGTGGATGCCGGCGAACCCGCCCTCGCGGCCGAGCCCGGACTCCTTCATCCCCCCGAAGGGTGCCGCGGGGTCCGAGGCGACACCACGGTTGATGGCCACCATCCCCGACTCCATCCGGCGCGCGACGCGGATTCCCTCGCCGTTGTCGCGAGCGAACACGTAGGAGATCAGGCCGTAATCGGTGTCGTTGGCCATCCTCACTGCCTCGTCTGTGGAGCCGACGGTGACGATCGGCGCCACCGGCCCGAAGATCTCCTCCCGGGTCAGCGTGGAGCCGTGCTCGACTCCCCGCACGATCCGCGGTGCCACGAATGCCCCTCTCGACGGGACCTCGGAGACCGCCACCGCCGTTCCGCCCTCGTCCTCGTCCTCGGCGCGGCCGACCAGGGCCAGGACCTTGTCGCGCTCCTTGAGGCTCACCATCGCACCAAGGTCGTTCTCCCTATCGATCCCCGGGCCGACCCGAAGTGACCCGAGGGCCGCCTGGAACCGGTCGGCGAACTCTCGGGCCAGCGACTCGTGAATGTAGAAGCGGTTCGCGGCAGTGCAGGCCGACCCGCCGTTGCGCATCTTTGCCACCATCGCACCGGCGACCGCTGCGTTGAGGTCGGCACCCTCGAGCACCAGCAACGGCGCGTTGCCGCCCAGCTCCATCGAGGAGGGCAACGCACGCTTCGCCGTCTGCCCGAGCAACAGCTTGCCGACGTAGGTCGACCCGGTGAACGACAGCGTTGCCACCCGCGGGTCGGCCAGCACCGCCTCCGAGACAGACCCTGCCTCGGAGGTGGTGATCACGTTCACCACCCCGTCGGGGGCACCGGCCCGCTGCATCACATCGGCCACCCACAGGGCAGTCAACGGCGTTTCCGCGGCCGGCTTGAGGACCGTCGTGCACCCCGCCGCCAGGGCGGGCGCCAGCTTGCGGGTCGCCATCGCGGCCGGGAAGTTCCACGGCGTGATCATGTAGGCCACGCCCATGGGGCGGTGGTCGACGACGATGGTCTTGTCGCCACCCGGCGCGGTCCGGAAGTCGCCGGCGACCCGGCACGCCTCCTCGGAGAACCAGCGGAAGAACTCGGCCGCGTACGTGGCCTCCCCCATCGCGTCGCTCCACGCCTTGCCGTTCTCCAGCACGATCAGTCGCGCACAGTCCTCGATCTCTGCCGTCATGATCTCGAAGGAGCGGCGCAGCACCTCGGCTCGTTCCCGGGGGGAGGTGCCGGCCCACGATCCAAAGGCATCGTGTGCGGCACCCACCGCCTGCAGGGCGTCCTCCACAGAGGCGTTGCCGATGGCCGAGAGAAGCTCCTCGGTGGCTGGGTTGTGCACGTCGAGGTGCTGGTCCGTGTCGACCCACTCACCACCGATGAGGAGCCGGGACGGGGCGTTCACAGCGGACATGACCTTACCTTTCGCGCGGGACGGACCCACGGGATGTCTGAGGGGAATAGGGGTGTCGGGTTCCTCAGACGGAGCCCGGCACAGCGGTCACTGGATGACCATGCCACCGTCGATCATGATGAGTTGACCGGTCATGTAGTCGCTGTCGGCGCTGGCCAGGAACGAGGCGGTGCCCACCACGTCCTCCGGGTAGGAGTAGCGCTTCATCAGGATCATGTTCTCGGCCAGGCTGTCCATCGACTCGCCGGGCTTGTCGAACTTGCCGATCGCCACGAGATCCTTGTCGAGCTGTTCCCACAGCTCGGTGCGCACGACGCCCGGCCCGTAGCCGTTGACAGTGATGTTGTGCTCGATCAGCGCCTTGGCGCCACCCTTGATCATCGCCAGGACCGCGTGCTTGCTGGCCGAGTAGACGACCACGTCGTCGAATACCTCACGGGAGAGGATCGACCCGACGTTGATGATCTTGTAGGGGTAGTCTTGCTTGCCCTGGTCCTTCATCTGGCGCGCTGCGGCCTGCATGCAGTTCAGCGTGCCCCAAGCGTTGATGTCCATGATCCGCTGCCAGTTCTCTCGGGTGATGTCGAAGAAGAACAGCGGCTTGTTGATGCCGGCGTTGTTGACCAGCACGTTGATGCTTCCGAACTCGGCGACGGTGTGGGCCACGGCAGCTGCCGCGTCCTCCTCGCTGCTGACGTCGAGCCTGACGTGGGTGGCGATG
>CAWDDN010000049.1:0-13754 GCA_963801135.1 uncultured Actinomycetota bacterium
CGCTCCTGAGCGCTGCCGCGTCGCGTGATCAGCAGGTCGCAACTTCTGACCCTCAGATCGACGAGTTGGCGACTTCGTCTTGCGTGTCGACATCGTCACGTGTGGGTTGCTCAGCGCCGACCGAGCGCCGTTGAGCCGATCCGCGTCAATCCCCGCGGTGTTGCCGCGCAGGAGCTTCGCGGCAGGCACTCTGCCCACAGCGGAGGCGAGCCTGCTCGCACAGTAGTGCTCGTCCTCGCGCGACGACACCAGCCACGTGCTCCGTCGGAACCGGGCCGATCCACCTCGTGCGATCTGGGCATCACCGATCATTGGGAGGCAGGATATGGGCCAGGACGTGAGCCGACAGGACCATGTTGATGAGACGGGGGAGCCGCATGCCGGATGTCGTTGTCGCCAGAGCGGCTGATCGGTACGTCCTCAACGCCGGGGTGGAGAAGAACCGAGAGAGCGCATTGCGACTCATCCACCAGCTGCTGGCCCTGACGGGCGTGTCTCCACGCCACGTGAAGGAGCAGCTCACGATCGGACTCTGGAAGTGGACCGAGGCCGAGGGCATCGGAGCGCACCGGAAGTTCAACACCAGGTACTTCTCCGAGGCCGTGATGGCCCAGCAGTCAGCGAAGATCAATCATGAGCACGTCTGGACGATGGACAACCATGTCAGGGCGCTGAGAGCCCAGAGCTGTCACTCGGCGACCTCGAGAACTACCTGCGGCTATTCGGGGTCTCGTGCATCGTGACCGTGGAGGAGCACGGCCGCCTGAACCTGACCAGGGGCGAGGATGGGTGGGACCGCTACCGCACGGCGGGCATACGGGTGTTCGACCGTCAGGAGCAGATCTGGCTCGATCTCGAGGCGCGCACGGACAGTGCGGCTCCGGCGCCCCCTGCCATCGCTCCACAAGCGCCGGCAACGACACTCGACGTGGCCGACGCCATCGCGGAGCACGCTAGGCCTGCGCCAGCTCCGTACTTGAAGCGCTTTCTGCGAACGATACGACTGGTCTCCGCGGTAGCGAGCCAGTCCGTGACCAGGGAGGGCGAAGTTTCCGACTACTTCATGGTCTACGACGCGCTCATCGGAGAACGCACGCCCGGCGTCGCCTACGTGCACTGGACGGGGAAGATCGACTACCGATCAGTACCTGAGGACCTGCCCCGGCCGATCCTCGCCGATCCCCGGATCCTCGCCGAGGGAAGAGAGCCGTACAGCATCCGCCTCACCGTGAACGACGACTCCTCCTTCGAGCTTGCCGAGGACGTGCTGACCCTCGCGCTGGAGAAGTTGCGGGAAGAGCTGTCCACGTGGTGACCCACAGCCGGGCGCAGACGCGCCAGCATCGGCAGCCTGCGCTGCGGGCACAACGTCAGATCCCCAGGCGCCGGGCTACGACGTCGCCGGCGTGCTCGCGGATCATCTCCGGCTCCCCGACGACGATCAGGTGGTCGGTGGCTCGGGACATCCCGACGTACAACTTCTCCTTGGCGCGCTCTTCGCGGGTGCCCTCATTGAGACAGAGCACGACGGCGGGGCGCTCGAGGCCCTTGCAGCCGAGGACATGGCCGTAGAAGACCTCCTCCTCGTCCCAGTAGCTGCGCCAGTAGCCCCGGTGGCCGAGTCGCTCGGTCTCGCGGACCTGGACGTCGTGCCGGTGCCCGGTCGTCAGCAGGGCAACGTTGCCGGGGAACCAGCCGATGTCCAGGAGCAGATTGACCGCTTCATCAGCGACGTCGACAGCCATCTCGGCTGACGTCGGGAGGAAGTGCACCTCAGCACCCTCCCCGCCCCGCGAGGTCATCCGGGTCGGGGCGAGCGGGCCGAACGCAGAGTGGATCTGACGGGTGTTGCGCAGGTTGTGGTCCAGGACGAGCGGCACGAGCGGCACCGGCGGCTGCCCGAACCGGGCGAAGATGCGCTGGTTCTCGTCGGAGTAGACATAGAGACCGCCCGTCTCCTCGTCCTTCATCGCCCGCAGCAGCGGGATCCACCAGCTGTCCGCGAAGTCCTGTGCTTCGTCGACGATGAAGGAGTCGAACCGCTGACCGGGCGGCAGCTCGGCGGCGAGGTCGGCCATCCGGGACGGCAGCTCGTGCTCCCAGAAGTTGCTGTCCTCCCTGGCGCCGCCCGGCGCTCCCCACAGCGTGCCGAGCTCCTCGTAGGTGCCGACGAAGGCCGGCCGCTGGTTGCGCGGCCACTGCTCCACGGCGCGCTTGAGGTACTCCGCGAGCCCGATCGAGTAGCAGAGCAGCGCGATCCTCTGCGCCGGCCTGTCCGGGCGGCCGCGAGTGAGCTCGCGCGCCTGGGCCAGGGCCAGTACGGTCTTGCCGGACCCGGCACCACCCCGGACCTCCACGCGGGGCAGCAGCCGGGTCACCTGGAGGAGCATCGCTTGCTCGGAGGTGAGTCGGTCGGCCTGGCTCTGTCTCTCCGCGGCCTCGGCGTTGCGGTCGTAGCCCGTGAACCCACGCCCCTTGAGGATCTCGTTGATCAGCTCGACGTCGTCGTGGTTCGGCGCCCGCTTGCCTTGGCTGGCGCGCCGCGCGTTGTCCTCGATCCGTTGCCCGAGGGTCGCCAGGTCGTCGCGGTCATGCAGCGCCCACCGCGGGCAGTCGGGGGCGGCGAAGCCGTCGGGGAAGGCGGAGTACGGCGTGACCACCGCGTGCGCCCACACCACCCGCTGGCGGTTCCATCGGGGGTCGGCCTCGACGTAGTCGCGGACGGCGTACTTGACCCGCATCGCCTGGTGCACAGGGTCGATCCGCCGCTGACCGTTGCCCTTCTGCCACCAACTCGGCTCGTCGGTTGGGACGTCCCGGTCACGGGCGCCGTACCAGACCGAGCCACCCTTGACCTCGACCACCACCACGCCGGCGTCGGGCAGCAGGACGAGGATGTCGGCCTCGTGGTCGAGCGTCTCGTCGACGATCCGCAGCCCGGAGACGAGAATCGCGTCGCCCGGCAGTTGGTCACGTAGCGTCTCCCACACCAAGCGCTCGGCCTCGTGGGCGAAGGTCGGCTCGACGGCCGGCACCCGCGCGGTCACGCGGACTCCTCACGGTCCGACGGTCGCTGCGACCCCTCGAACCAGAGCTTTCCGCCGACACGCACCGCCGCGTCGCAGGCAAGGTCGTCGAGCTGGTCGCCCAGCTGGTCAAGGGCCCACAACAGCTGGGGACTCATGAACGGCGTCGCCGGCAGGTCGAAGCTGGCTGTGATCACGCCGTCCGCTAGCACGAACTTCAGGTAGTCCTGGCGCTTGTTGAGGATGCCGACCTCGATCCGCGCCTGACGTACGTCGCGCACCGAACGCACGACGTAGCTGAAGATTCGAATCATCGGCCGCTGACGATGCACACGAACCCACATCGGCACGGTGTCGGTGCCGATCGGGAAGTCTCCGTCGTCGTCGCGGACCACGTCGTCGTCGCAGACCTGCGCGAGCGTCTGGCTGACCATCCGCACGAGGTCGTCGTAGTCGTCGGGGAAGCCCATCACCGGTGCGTGATCGCAGTCGGCGGGGTCCTCGACATCCGCGGGCTCGTCCTCCGCGGCTTCAGCCCCATCGTCCGGCCACAGGCGGTCGCTGACCAGGAAGTCCGGGTGCACGACCCCGAAGACCTGACGAAACGCAGCCGTCACCATCGTCAACGCCACGTCCACCTCGTCGCGGGGGACGTCGCACCACCAGTTCGGCGACTCGACGTCGGGCGGCTGCTGCCAACCGAGGGCGACCAGCGCGCTCTCCTGGTCGGCATCTATCCGGTACGTCGGGTCGAGGACGTCGTTGCCCGCGACCTCCGCACGGATCCTGTCGCCGTACCCCACGAACTGGACGTAGGGAAACGCCCCGGTCTCGTCGGTCTCACCCTCCAGGTCGATCGAGAAGCTGTCGTCCCCGATCTCGGTCAGCGCCTGCCCCACCCGCGCCTCGAACTGACCCCACGAAGCCTGGACCTCGTCATCAAACCTTGTGCTCATCTCGACCCCCAATCTGTGTGATCACAGTACGAAGAGCCCCCGACACTTGACCGGGCCGAACGTTCGGCGCGTCGTCGAGCAGCGCGTCATCGAGGTCCGCGGGCTTCGTACCAAGCTGCGCAAGGAGTCGGCCGGGTCATCTGGGAAGGCGATCAGGTAGTCATCACACGAGGCCAACCCTGGCCACCGGCGGCCACACGGATCTGCTGTTCGTTCATCGGGACCCCAGCTCGCAGTGCTGCCAGCGGGCGGCCTTAGTCCTCGGGACGCTCACGGCCGCGCTTGTATCGGGCGCGGTAGAAGGACTCCCTCGTCAGCTTCGACATGGTCGTGGCCTCCTGGACCTCGAGGCCCGCCACGAAGCGACCGACATCGTCGAGCTCGCCCTGGACATCCGGCAGCAGTTCCCAGGGCGCCGCCTCGCCGGCCTCCTCGAGCTTGGTGCGCGCTGCATCGAGGTGGCAACGCGCCGAGTCGCGGTCACCGCGCTCGAGCGCCTCCGACGCCGACTTCTTGTCGTCCTGCGCCTCCTGGAACAGCACCTCGGTTCGGACGACCGGGTCAGCCACTCTGCCCGCTGCCTCGTCCCCCGGCACCACGTTCACGGTCAGCGGCAGCACCACCGACTGTCCCACCATCGCGGGCAGCTCGACGTAGGAGAGCTCCAGCTCGGCCACCTGCTTCAGACCAAGAGCAGCCATTGCCGGCACCTCCAGCTTGAGCAGCAGCTTGCGCTTCTCACCGGCGTAGAGGTCCCCGATCTCCAGGATCACGGCATCGGGCGCGACCTGGTGGCCCGGCAGGTCGTTGTAGACCCGGAGCACCCGGGCGTCCTTGCTGAACCGCACCGTGAGGATTGTCGCCTGCACCGTCTTCGAGAGCAGACCGGTCGCCTCGGCAGCGATGGCGGCACCCGCCTGCGTCAGCGCCCTCGGCGAACACATGGTTGCCTGCGCCGGAGCGGGCCATCGCCTCGAGCAGCGACTCGTCATACCCGAGGCCGAGTCCCAGCGTCGAGGTGACCACACCGATCGTCCGGCCCTGCGCCGCCACGGAAGCGAGCCGGCCAGGCTCGGTGATCCCGCTGTTCGTGTGCCCGTCGGAGACCACCAGCAGCGTGGCGCCGGCCGCGTCCCCCGCGGTGATCGCAACGCGGCGCACCTCCTGGAGTCCACGCAGCAGACCAACCCCGAGGTCGGTCATGCCGCCGGCCCGGATCTGTCCCAGCTGAGCGAGGATCCGCTCCCTGTCGATCACAGGCCCCGCGGGAACCGCCACCTCTGCCACGTCGTCGAAGACGACGACGCCGAAGTTGTCCCTCGCGTCGAGCCGGGCCACCAGCTTCTCCAGGGCTTCGACCGCTGCCGGCAGCAGATGGCTCATCGAGCCGCTCCGGTCCAGCACCACCTGGAACGTGGCCGGCGCCCGGGCGACGTCAGGCGCCAGCTCCGGCGCCTCCAGGTCGAGCAGTACGACGACCTCGTCGGCCGTCTCGTGTGCCACGACGTTCACGTCGAGCTGTGCAGAGAACTTCATGATCCCCCCCGTTCTGCGGCCTCCGCCGCGGTCTTCCTGTCTTCGGATGGGTCGGCCCGAGGTCCACGCGACCGGGCGGTCACGGGTCCGTCTCCTGCGGGGTCGACCTCCAGGCTGTGGAGAATGGGCACCACCCCCGACACAACCGCGCGGTCTCCAGCAAGGGCCGCTATCGGCTCTCCGCTGCTCGGACCCGACGGATGATGCGCACGACGTCGAGCGGGTTGGCTGCGCGCCAAGCCGCCAGAGCCGCGCGCTCCTCCAGCACCCGTCTCGCGGAGGCGCCCATTCGCCTGTGGTGCCAGCCCAGTGCGTCCTCGGCGTACCAGACGTTCGCGACCGGGCGAGCTCGTCGGATCGTCTTGATCGCCTCGATCGGGTCCCACCACAGACCGAGCAGCACGGCGTACCCGGCACTCGGACCGCGGTTGATCCCCATGTGGCAGTGCGTCAGGAGCCGGCTGCCCGGCTCGGTGAGCACGTCGAGCGCCCACGTCACGATGTCCTCGAACCAAGCGTCTGGCACACGTTGGCCGGCGTCGTCGATCCCGGCCCAGCGGTAGGTGACCCCCGAGGTGAGCGTCCACAGCTCTTCCTGCGCTTCCTGCCGGACGTCGAGCACGTGAGTGACGCCACCCACCTCGACGAGGTCTGCGGCATCGCGCACCGCCTCGTCATCGTCGGCGGGAAGGTCGCCACCCACGGCCAGGTACGGCGTCACGAAGTCCGCGTTCGCCCATTGGAGGTGCGGCAAGGTTGCCTCGACCACCATCGAGCGCCCAGCCTGGGCGCTCACTCGCACCCGCAGACACCGCTGACCGAACGCTGCATGAAGCACCTCGGGCAGGTCTCCCCCCAGGCCTTGTCCGCCGGCTTACCGTCTCCGCCACCCGCCGCCACGAACCCCGGCAGGGTGATGAACTCGCCGCGGCGAGGCACGACGTACCCCTTGCCGACCCAGGCGATGCCACGACCGCCGAGGCCAAGCGCGATGTAGGAGCGGCTGTTCGGGATCCAGATCCGGTCCCAGGCGACGCCCCGCAAGTGCTGGCGGATCAGGCTGGTCGTGTCGACGTGGTTGCCGAAGATCCGCATCGCGTGGTCAAGGGTGTCGGCGTAGGTCCGACCGTGGCCCGAGACCTCCTTCTCGCACCAGTGGCACAGCAGCATGGTCGCTCGCTCCGCCGTCGTCGCCTCACGAAGCTTGTGCCCCAGTAGGTGCGGGCACGGCGCGATGTGCAGCCGCCCTCCGGTCTCCGTGCGCAGCAGGTCGTGCCCGGCCAGACCGTCCCGGTGCAGCTGGTACGTCGCGTCGTCGCCAGCGTTGGTGTCCCCCGCCATCACCCTCACGTCCCTCAGTTCTTTCGTCATGGAGGCAGCATGCGACGACCCCCCGACACATCCCGGCCGGTCGAATCGTGAGAAAACGGCAGCGCGACCGTGGAGAACCGACGAGACTCCGGGACATGCCGGGGGGACGAGACCAGCGAGGGCCGATGGAGCGACTGGTGCGTCTCGTGTCGGTCCTGAGCCACGCAGGTCGTGCGGGAGTGCCCGCGATCACCCTTCTCGAGGCCGCGGCCTTTCCCGGTAGCGGTGACCCGATCACGCAGCTCAACCACGACTTCAAGCACCTGCGCACGCTGGGCTGGGAGATCGCCAACACCGCGCCGTCGGGCGAACCCGCGCACTACCGGATGACCGGCGTCGACAACAGGCTCCGCGTCGCTCTCACGCCCGGTCAGCAGGCGGCGCTGCGTCGCGCCGTGCTTGTCGCAGACCGTGCCGACCTCGTCGAACGGCTCGGTCTCGCGCCGGGCGACAAACCGGATGAAGTGCCGGCGGTCATGGGTCAGCTCGTCGCCGCGGATGGGCTATCGGTGGTGGTCGACGCCGTCCGTCGCTCTCGGCTGTTGCGCTTCGACTACAAGGGCAAGACCCGTGTCGTGCATCCGCAGTCGCTGCGGGTGCAGAACACGACGTGGTACCTCCGCGGTTGCGAGGAGGGTGACGAGACCATCAAGGCGTTCGTCGTCTCCCGGATGCAGCAGGTGACAGCCGACGCTCCAGAGACGGCTACCCGACCTCCGGTCGCCCCGCACCAGTCGATCCACCCGATGAGCTGGGAGATCGATCCTCCGATCGAGGTCACGCTGCGCGCCCCCGACGAGCACGTGGCCGACGTGCGCCGCTGGCTGGGCGTACCCCAGGGGGAGCACCCGGGCGACAACATGACCGAGCTGGTCTACCGCGTCACCAACCGAGCGGCTCTCCGCAGCCGCATCTACTTGTTGGGGCGGCGGGTCAGCGTGGTGGGGCCCGATGAGATCCGCGACGAGCTGCTCACCGAGCTGGCCCAGATGGCGGGTGAGTGATGCCTCCGGTCGCGAAGTACGCCCAGCGCATCGGCCGGCTCCCGGCCGTGCTCGAGCTCCTGGCTGCCCACCCCGACGGGCTCCCGCTCGCCGACCTGGCCGAGCGGTTCGGCGTACCTCCCGAGGAGCTTCGCGAGGACCTGCTCGCCTACTACACCGCTGACGTCGGTGTGCTGCTCCTCGGTCTGTCCCGGCCCGATGTCATCGAGTTCCTTGGACCCGAGGGCCGCTCGGCCGATCCGAACACCGCCGAGATCGTGCGCGTCATCGACGAGCGTCCCACCGAGGAGCTCGGGGTGGAGTACGTCGACCCCAGCGAGCTGGCACTGGTGTACGCCGCAGCTCGCGCCCTGCTGGACCTGGAGGGTGACGACGAAGACCTTGCAGGCGCCGTCGACGTACTCACCGAGACCATGTACGGCGAGTCCCAGCCGCTCTCCGCCCGGCGCAGCTGGGACGAGCCCCTCCCGCCCTTCCGCCGTGCCGTCGCCGACCACCTCAAGGTCGACATCGTCTACTCCCGCGCCTGGCATCAAGGCGTCACTCGGCGAACGATCGAGCCGTATCGCCTCGTTCAGACCCGACGCGGGTGGGAGGTCGACGCCGGCCCGCCCGACGACCAGGGACGGTTGCGGACCTACCTGCTTCCCAACGTCCGCGAGTACGACGTCCGTGACGAGACCTTCACGCTGCCCGAGGCACTCGAGCCGTTGTTGGCTACCCAGCGATCCACCGAGACCGTACGCGTCCAGATCCCCCACGACGCCCTGTGGGCCGCCGACTTCTTCGCAGAACAAGTCCGGTTCGTCGACGATGACGCGACCGCTGCCACTCTGGACCTCGATCTGCTGCCGCCTGTGGACCAGCGGATAGGGCTTCTGCTCTTGACTGCCGGCGAGAACACCCGAGTGCTGAAGCCGTCTGCGCTGATCGCGGTAGGCCCAGACCTCGCTTCGGACCTCTTGGCTCACCACCGTTCCACCTAAGCCGACACGATCCGTGCCGCGGACCACGGCAATGCGCTCGCCAAAACGTGACGTTCACGGGTCAGTGGGAGGTCTTCGACTCGCGCAGCGGCACGCGGTGCACTTGGTTCTTGGTGGCGACCACGAGACCGAGGGCCTTGGCGAAGGGGCCATGATCCTTTGCCAACCGGTTGAATATCGCGTCGCTCCTCAGCCCCATGCACAGTCGGTCGAGGAGCAGGACCTCGAACGCCGCCGATTCCAGCCATGGCACGGCACGCCGGTAGCCCACGACTGCCCGTGCACCGGTAGCGCGGGCGAACTCCTGAAGCCGCCGTCCGTCAGCCTTCAGGGTCAAGCACGAGCCGAAGTAGACGACCTTGCCCTTGCACGCCCCGGTGAGCATCTCCTGAAGCTCGTCCAGCGTGACATCGTCCCGGCCGAGAAAAACCGATCCTTCATGGCCATGCATGCCCAAGTAGAGGACGCCGTACCTGTCGTACCGCTTCTGTCCCCACTTGTCGGCGTAGTACCGCAGCTCATCCGTGGTCGCGACGTCGCGGTGGATGAAGGGGGCCACCCCGAGCTGATCGAGCAGCTCGAGGATCGGCCGCACGCTCAACTTCTCCCGAAGGTCGGATGCCCACTCTCCTTCGAGACAGAAGATTCCGCCACCCTCGTGTGATGCCATGGCTCATCGAATCACAGGACTCGACGCGGGAGTGTGTCGCCAGTCCACACGCACCCCCACGCCACCCACTGGCGGTTGAACCGGTCCTTCTCGAAGTAGTGGCCGACGGCGGACTTCACCGCAACGCCCGGTTGAGCAGAACCATTTGCCGCCTCTGCCCGGTGCTGAGCTGCCAACAGCCCGTCTCCGTTTCGTTGGCGCCCTTCAGCGATCGAGAACCCATATCCACAGGGGTGGTCGAACCGATGAGCTCTCGATGTCGCGAGAGAACCGAGCTCTCGCGCGCGCGCTCAAGTGGACGTTCCTCGCCGGAATCCGTGCGGCCGGAGCGACATCTCAGCATGTGAGCCATTGAGCGCCTTGCTACTCGTTCTCTTCCAGATGCCGAGCCCCTTGGCCCAAGATGGCCTGCATGCATCTCGGAACTGCAGCAATCCTCACCCCGCGCAAGGTCGGAGACCTCGAAGGGGAGTTCTTCATCCCCGACTACCAGCGCGGCTAACGCTGGGGGGAGGACGAGGTGCGCCGGCTCCTGGAGGACGTCACTGAGGCCGGCGCATCGAAGTACTACCTCCAGCCGGTCGTCGTGAAGCCCATGGCAGACGGTCGCTGGGAGCTAGTAGACGGCCAGCAGCGCCTCACGACGCTGTACCTCGTCCTCCGGAGCATCCGGAAGTATTTCCCCGAGTCCGCGCCGCGCTTCAAGCTCTCCTACGAGACCCGGCCGGGAAGTGCGGACTACCTCGACGACCCGAAAGAATCGGCGAGCGAGGAGAACATCGACTACTTCCACATGTACCAAGCCTTCACCGTCATCCAGGCGTGGTTCGAGGAGCAAGCAAATGCGACCGTCGCCGCGATCAACCTCTACCAGGCGCTGTCTGACACGGTCTATGTCATCTGGTACGAAGCTCCTACCGGGTCCGAGTTCGACTCGCAGGCCCTCTTCACGCGACTCAACTTTGGTCGGATCCCGCTCACGGACGCCGAGCTCGTGAATGCCTCGCTGCTCTCAGGCATCGAGCGCAAGCACGGGACCGCTGCGCAGTGGGACAGCATCGAGCGTGATCTGTGGTCTCCAAGAGGTGTGGGCGTTCGCCCGGACGCGGTCGGGACGTCTGTGTCGGTCAGTTGTGTGTCCGGCGGCGCAAACGCCGAGCCAGTCTCCGGGCACACGAGGGACCTCTTCAGAAACGCATCGAGTGCCGGCGCTTCCAATAGATCGCGCCACTCCTCGCCAGACTTCATCGTGGTGATGGTCCGGGCCAGCAAGCGCGTGCGCGATCTGGTGCAGGATCGTCTCTCGAACTTCGTGCTCCGGGTGTAGTCGCGTCAACGGAGCGCTGAGTGACAGCGGACAGTCCAAGATCCCTGTAGGCGGACAGTTCGTCTCCCTCTCTGCGGACAGCTGATCTCCCTTTCCGTGGACGGTGGGCCGGTCGTGTCGGTCCGCGTTGTGGTGTCCCTCCGGGGCGACGCTCGAGGTCTCTGACCACGCTCGAGCCGACCCCACCGGAGGGACTGTGAAGAAGTCTGACAGGGAGATCATGGAGATTCTGGAAGCATTCGACGTCACCGGGTGTGCGCACTCGGCGGCGGTGTTGGCGGGGGTCGACCCCAAGACGGTGCGGCGCTACGTCGCCAAGCGTGAGGCCGGGGAGCCGGTCGATTCCCCGGTGCAGCGGGCCAGGTTGATTGACCCGTTCCTGCCGAAGATCGAGGAGCTCGTCGAGCAGTCCGAAGGCGTGGTCCGCGCTGACGTGGTCCACGAACGGCTGCAGATGATGGGGTTCGCCGGGGATGAACGGACCACCCGCCGTGCCGTTGCCGACCTCAAGGCTGCCTATCGCGACGGGCACCGTCGCCAGTACCGGCCCTGGATCACCGAGCCCGGCTTGTGGTTGCAGTTCGACTGGGGCCACGGCCCGGTCGTGTTCGGCCCCGACGGCCGGCCTCGGTCAACTCTGTTGTTCTGCGCATGGTTGGCGTGGTCGCGGTTCCGGGTGGTGGTCCCGACCTGGGACCGCAAGCTGGGCACGTTGATGACGTGCCTGGACACCACGCTGCGCCGGGTGGGTGGGGCACCCACGTATGCGTTGACCGACAACGAGAAGACCGTGACCGTCGAGCACGTCGCCGGGGTCCCGGTGCGGCACCCGATGATCGTGGCCGCGGGCCGCCACTACGGCCTGACCGTGCATACGTGTGTCCCGTTCGATCCCGAGTCCAAGGGCGGGTCGGAAGCCACGGTGCGGATCGCGAAGGCCGACCTGGTGCCCACCAAGGCGAACCTGCGCAGCGGCTACAACTCCTTCGCCGAACTGGCCGAGGCATGCGAGGGGTTCATCGAGAAGGTCAACGGCCGGGTGCACCGAGAAACGAACCGGGTCCCGATCGAAGCGCTCGCGGTCGAGCAGCAGCGGCTGCATCCGGTCCCGGTCGAGCCGTTCACCGCCGCGCTGGGCGAGACCCGTGGCGTCAACACCGACCAGACCATCCGGTTCGGGTCGGTGCGCTACTCCACCCCACCGGGCCTGGTCGGTCGCGAGGTCTGGGTCCGCGTCGACGGCGACGAGCTCGTCATCACCGCCAACCTCCCCGAGGGTCTGACCGAGGTGGCACGGCATCGGCTCTCCACTCCGGGCAACCCGCGGATCGACCTGTCCCACTACCCCGACCATCCCCAAGAACCCGACGGGTCCCCGAAGCCGCCACAACCCAGAGCCCGAACCTGTGAGGAGAAGGCGTTCCTGGCGCTGGGGCCGGGAGCCCATTCCTGGCTGGTCGAGGCCGCCGCAGTCGGGGCGCAACGGGTCCGGTCGAAGATGACCGCCGCCCTCGAGCTCGCCGCCCTGGTCGGGATCGAGCCGGTCGACGCAGCACTGGGGGTCGCCGCAACCGCGGGCAGGTTCGCCGAGGGCGATCTGCTCGCGATCGTGCACCACCGCGCCGACGGCGCCTCGATGGCAGCCTTGGTCGTGGCCGACGAGGACCACTCGGTTCAGCCCGGCACCAGCGCCTGGGCCACCTTCGGCACCGGCCAGGTGACCCCATGACTGCGACAGCAACCTCGCGGCGGCCGCGGACGACACGCACGGCACCGGAGCTGCCCGAGGAACTGCTCGCGGTGCTCAAGCGGATGCGGCTGCCCTACCTGCGCGACGCGGCACCCGAAGTGCTGGCCACCGCGAGGGCCCAACGGTGGGACCCCGCCGAAGTGCTCCGGGTGCTGATCACTGAGGAGATCCGCGGCCGTGACGAGGCCACCCGGCGGATGCGCCGCAAGGCCGCCGGCCTTCCTGCCGGGAAGACCTTCGAGTCCTGGCGCGAACCCGACTCCTCGATCCCGCCAGGCACCCAGAGCGGGCTGGCCACCCTGGAATGGGTCGGCCGCGCGGAGAACCTGGCCATCGCCGGACCCAGCGGCACCGGGAAGACCCACTTCGTCGAAGCCCTCGCGCACAAGGTCATCGACGCCGGGATGCGGGTCTCCTGGTTCACCCTGGAGTCGCTGACCACCGCGATCGGCCGGGCCACCGTCGACGGGTCGGTCGCCAAGACCATCGCCCGGATCACCCGCGCCGAGCTGATCGTCATTGACGACATCGGCATGCTGCCCGCCGGCCAGGCCGCCGGCGAGGCGTTCTACCGGGTCGTCGACGCCGCCTACGAACGCCGCTCGATCGCGGTCACGTCCAACCTGCACCCCTCCGGGTTCGACACGATCATGCCCAAGACCCTGGCCACCGCCACCGTCGACCGGCTCCTGCACCACGCCCACGTCGTCTTGACCGAAGGCACCTCCCTGCGGCTCTCCGAAGCCACCGCCGGACGAGGAGTGGTGCCCCTGAGCTAACCCGACAGGGAGATCAGTTGTCCGCGGACAGGGAGATCACGTGTCCGCCAGCAAGGAGATCAACTGACCGCCCACCGGGAAGTCCCGCTGTCCGTTGACACTGAGTCCGAATATCCGTCGCGAGTAGCGACAGACTCCAGCCCACCGCTTGGCGTTGTCGAACTCGGCGCTCCAATCAGCCAGTCCGTGCTGGACGAGAGCCTGCCTCGCAAGCTCGAACGCATCAGTCAGATCCATCGTCAGTCCCGATCACTTCGACGCAAGTGGCGCGAGGGCCCGATCCATGTGGACCGGGGCCCTCGTTGCGCCGAGCTTCAGCTACAGCCAGACGTGCTGCCGCAGCCCTCGC
>CAWDDN010000050.1:0-39443 GCA_963801135.1 uncultured Actinomycetota bacterium
GATGTCGTTACGTTTGGTGCTCCAGATGCAGGTGTCGTCTGATGTGACGACAGTGAATCAGCAGCCGGGCAGGCGCCCGGCTGCTCGCTGTGAGGAGTACGCGTGGCCCTCCGTCCCCTCGTCCGTGCCGCCTCCGTGGGTGCTCTGGGGCTCACCACCCTGGCAACGACCGCCGGTGTCGCCGAGGCCGCTCCGGCGGCGGACTACCAGATGCCCTTCTCGTGCGGGCAGGAGTGGACCGGCAGCACCCGGTCCTACCACTCGCCGTCGTCGAACGCCGTCGACTTCAACCGCCCCGACGACCTCGGCAAGTCGGTCACCGCGGCTGCTCCTCGGGGTGGTCTCAGCGTCACCGACCTCGGCGGGCGCAGCTACGGGCTCTACGTCAAGATCAGCCACGGGAGTAACGAGTCGACCCTCTACGCCCACCTGAAGGCGGCCTACGTTGTGGAAGGGCAGCGGGTCGACCAAGGGCAGCTGATCGCCGCCCTCGGCACCTCGGGTGGCTCCACCGGCCCTCACCTGCACTTCGAGGAGCGCTACGGCAGCAAGGTGGTGACGCCGTACTTCCACGGGATCGCCTATCGGATGCCCAAGACCTCGCTTTCGGAGAACTGCGTCAACGTCCCGCTCGCCGGTGACTGGAACAACGGGGGCAGGGACAACCCCGGGGTCTTCGAACGGCAGTGGAACGGCCAGATCGTCCAGAAGGTCGGGCGCCGGGTCACCCGCATCACCCTGGGGCGGGGCCTCGACTGGCCCCTGGTGGGCGACTGGGACGGCGACGGCACGACGGATGTGGGAGTGCGCCGGGCGCTGGGTGGCCGCTTCCTGCTGCGTCGGTCTGACGGCACCGTGGATCGCAGCCTCCGGCTGGGTGGCCGCCGACATGTCGGGGTGGCCGGGGACTGGGACGGTGACGGGACGACCGACATCGGCATCTGGCGTCCCAGGGAGGGCGACTTCCGGCTGCGGCTCTCGAACGGTCGCTTCCGCCGCGTCAGCCTGGGCTCGGCGTCGTCGCTGCCGGTCACCGGTGACTTCGACGGGGACGGACGCAGCGACGTCGGGGTCTTCGACCCCCTGACCGCCACCTGGTCGTGGACCCGCGTCGGGGGGCCTGCGGGTGGGACTGTGCGGGCCGGGAACGTCGGCGAGCTGCCCGTGACGGGGGACTGGAACGGGGACGGCAAGACCGACCTCGCCACCTGGAACCGCGACACCGGCGTCTGGACGAGGTACCACGAGGCCTCAGGCACGCCGCGGAGGACGACGCGACGCTTCGGCGCCCAGCCCTGAGTCCAGGGCGGTCGCCGGTCATGACGGCGCGCTGCTGCATCCTGGGACCGTGACCACTGCTCGCCGCGCCCTTGGGGCAGCCCTGCTGCTGGGGCTGCTGGTGCCCGCCCTGCTGCTCACCGGGCTCCGCCTGGTGCAGCCTGGTGCCGGCTGGGCGGTGCGGGCGGTCTCCTTCGCACCCTTCTCGATCCCGTTGTACGCGGCGGCCGCGGTAGCGCTCGTCGGCCTGCTGGTGCGCGCCGCGCGTGAGCGCGATGGGGCGCGCGCTCTCGCGGGCCGGGGTGGTGCGGTGGTCGTCGTCCTCGTCCTGCTGCTGCTCCACATCAGCTGGGTGATGCCGGCGTTCACCGGAGAGCCCCCGGCGCCCGCGGTGGGAACCCCGCGGCTCCGGGTGATGACGCTCAACGTGCTGGCGGGGGGCGCCACGCCCGACGACGTCGTCGGAGCCGTCCGGGAGGCGGACGCGGACGTGGTGGTGCTGCAAGAGGTGACCCAGGGCTTCTGGTCGTCCTCCGCGGGGCTCCGCAGAAGCCACCCCTATGTCGCGGGGCTGGCGCCGGACGGGCGCCCCGACACCGTCGTGCTGGCCAGACGCCCGCTCGGGCGGGAAGTCTCCGTGGAGACGGTGGGCGACAGCCTGCACGTCACTGTCCGCCTCGGGGCCCGCCAGGTGGACCTGCTGGCGGTGCACCCGCGCTATCCCGAACGGCCGACCGCGTGGCGCCACGACCACGCCGTCCTGGCCGCGGAGGTACGTCGTACCAGGCCGGCGCTCGTGATGGGTGACTTCAACGCGACCTACGACCATGCCGTGATGCGCCGCTACCGCCAGCTCGGCTACCGCAGCGCCGCGGAGCTGCTCAACACCGGTTGGAGCCCGACGTGGCCCAGCAACGGAGCGCGAAGACTGTGGGGGATCCCCCTGCCGCGGGTGGTGCAGATCGACCACGTGATGGTGGCGCGCCACCTCACCGCCCTGACCGTGGAGCACGTGAAGGTGCCGGGCACCGACCACCAGGCCGTCGTCGCCGAGGTCACCCTCCGAGGCTGAGCCGGGCCGGTGGCCGGTCGCTCAGCGTGCCCGGCCGAGCAGGTGGGGTGCGCCGTCCTTGGGGCTCACCAGCGCGAAGTCCAGGTCATCGCCCCGCTGAGCGACGCGGAACTCCGCCTTCCCGGGAAGGAACACCGGCTTCTTGAAGGCCACGTCGACGGTCACCTTCTCGGGCAGCCGGTTCTCCACGGCAGCGACGCTCCGGGCCTTGGTCCACATGCCGTGTGCGATCTGGCGGGGGAAGCCCAGCGCCTTGGCGCTCCAGGGGTACAGGTGGATCGGGTTCCGGTCACCCGAGACCGCGCCGTAGCGACGTCCGAGGTCGGCCGGCAGGCGCCACTCGACGCCCGGCCCCTCCACGTTCTCCAGCGCCATGCCCTGGTCGGCGCCCTCCTCGCCCTTGCCGCGGCGCAGGTAGGTCGAGACCTCTTCCCAGACGAGCTCGCCGTCGACCCGCACGCGCGACAGCATGTCGAACATGCGTCCCTTGGCGTGCGGGCGAAGGTTGGCGGTCTCGACGCTGACGTCGTACCGGTCGCGAACCGTCGTGTCCCGGTGCCGGGTGATGGTGTTCTCCAGGTGCACCAGACCCATGGCGCTGTACGGGAAGGACGGGTCGGTCAGCAGCGCCATGTGGTGCGGGAACGCGAGCATGTGCAGGTAGGTCAGCGGGAGCACGTCCTTGGCGGGGAAGCCGCACACCGCGGAGTACGCCGCGACGTGGTCGGCGTCGACCGGCACCCCCTCACGGACCAGCTCCAGATCGGGCAGCTCGCGCGTGGTCTTCCTCACGCCCGGCAGGCTGGAGACGACGGGGATCGTCGGCAACGCGGCCTTCAGCATCAGCGGGAGCGGGGAGGGTGCTTCGTCCAGCTTGCGGGTGGTCATCGTGGGACCTCACGCACCCATCATCATCTGGCCGCAGACGCGGACCACGTTGCCGTTGACGGCGCTCGAGGCGGGGCTGGAGTACCAGGCGATGGTCTCGGCGACGTCGACCGGGAGCCCCCCCTGCGACATCGCGTTGAGCCGGCGGCCGACCTCGCGGGTCATGAACGGGATCGCCTCGGTCATCTTGGTCTCGATGAAGCCCGGCGCGACGGCGTTGATGGTGATGCCGTCCTTGAGCGTGGGGGCCGTGGACTGGACGAAACCGATCACCCCGGCCTTGGAAGCGGCGTAGTTGGTCTGGCCCATGTTGCCGGCGATGCCGGCGATCGAGGCGACGCCGATGATGCGGCCGTTGGGGTTGATGGCGCCCTCCTCCAGCATCACCTTCGTGATGCGTTCGGGAGCGGTCAGGTTGACCGCGATGGCCGAGGAGAAGACGTCCTCCTTCATGTTGGCCAGCCGCTTGTCGCGGGTGATGCCGGCGTTGTGCACCACGATGTCGGCGCCGCCGTGCTGGGTCTTCACGTGGTGGGCGATCCGCGCGGGCGCGTCCTTGGCGGTGATGTCGAGGGCGAGCACGTCGCCGTCGAGCTCGCCCATGACCCGGTGGAGGTCGTCGGCCGCCTGCGGGACGTCGACGCCGAGGACCGTGGCGCCGTCGCGGTGGAGCACCCGGGCGATCTGCTCCCCGATGCCGCGGCTCGCGCCGGTCACGATGGCGACCTTGCCGAGCAGGGGCTTGGTCCAGTCGACGGGCTCCACCTTGTCAGCGGCCTTGGAGTCGCCGATCGCGCCGATGCGGACGACCTGGCCCGACACGTAGGCGGACTTGGGCGACAGCAGGAAGGCAAGGGTCGAGGTGATCGCCTTGTCGGCCTTCGGGGCGACGTACACCAGCTGCACGGTGCCGCCGTCGCCGACCTCCTTGCCGAGGGAGCGTGTGAAGCCTTCGAGGGCTCGCTGAGCGATCTGCTCCGAGGGGTCCTTGACGCTCTCCGGCGGCGTGCCGATCACCACCACGCGGGCGCACGACTCGAGCTGACGCATCTTGGGGGTGAAGAAGCGCTGGAGCTCGACCAGCTGCTCGGAGGAGGTGATGCCGGTGGCGTCGAAGATGAGGCCCTTGTGCTTCTGGCCCTCGCCGGCCTCGGTGACGAAGGAGATGCTCAGCTCGTCAAGAGACTTGGTGAGGGTTGCGCCGAGGCGTCCGGTGCCCCCGACCACGACCGTGCCTTCGACGAGGGGCTGACCCTCCTCGTAGCGCTCGAGCTCGATCGGCTTCGGGAGCCCGAGGTTCTTGGCCAACAACTGCCCGACGGGGGTGTTGACCAGGCTCTGGTAACGGTCGCTCATGTCGCTGCGGGTCCTTCCAGGTGTGCTCGTCGGAGTCTCGTGCGGTCCACGTGACTGTAACGAGGTGTGTAACTGAGGGTCCACGTTTCGTGATCTGCCCGACACATGGTTTCCTCCGACGGTCTGCCGGTGAAGGATGACCCTGACCGGGGCGCATCGCTTGGAAGCGTAGCCGCGGTCGAGCCGGCCAAACGTCGGCCCGGTCACACGTCAGACCCCACACCTCCCAGGGAGTGTCATGCAGGCCAAGACCCGTCGCGTCGCCATCGTGGGCGGCAACCGCATCCCGTTCGCCCGCTCCAACACCGCCTACTCCGACGCCTCGAACCAGGAGATGCTGACCGCCGCCATCGACGGCCTGGTCCAGCGCTACGGCCTCGAGGGCGAGCGCGTCGGCGAGGTCGTGGCGGGCGCGGTGCTGAAGCACTCCCGCGACTTCAACCTCACCCGGGAGTCGGTGCTCGGATCGAAGCTGGCGCCCGAGACCCCGGCGTACGACGTGCAGCAGGCCTGCGACACCGGGATCCAGGCCGCGATCCTGGTCGCCAACAAGATCGCCCTCGGTCAGATCGAGGTCGGCATCGCGGGGGGCGCGGACACCACCTCCGACGCCCCGATCGCGGTCAACGAGAAGCTGCGCAAGATCCTGCTCGAAGCCAACCGCGCCAAGTCGGTGCAGCAGCGGCTGACGGCTCTGGCCAAGGTGAGGCCCGGCCACCTCGCGCCCTCCATCCCGCAGAACGGTGAGCCCCGGACCGGGCTGTCCATGGGGGAGTCGGCGGCGATCACCGCGGTCGAGTGGGGCATCGGCCGTGCGGAGCAGGACGAGCTCGCGGCGCGCTCCCACCACAACCTCGCCGCGTCGTACGAGACCGGGTTCCAGGACGACATGGTCACGCCGTTCCGGGGCCTGGATCGCGACCAGAACCTCCGGCCCGACTCGTCGGTGGAGAAGCTGGCCACGCTCAAGCCCGTCTTCGGCAAGGGTGAGAGCGCCACCATGACGGCCGCGAACTCCACCCCGCTCACCGACGGCGCCTCGACGGTGCTGCTGTGCTCGGAGGAGTACGCCAAGGAGCGGGGCTGGGAGCCGCTGGCCTACCTGGTGGACTACGAGACCGCGGCCGTCGACTTCGTGCACGGCAAGGAGGGGCTGCTGATGGCCCCCGCGTACGCGATGCCCCGGATGCTGGAGCGCAACGACCTCAAGCTGCAGGACTTCGACTTCTACGAGATCCACGAAGCCTTCGCCTCCCAGGTGCTCGCCACCCTCAAGGTGTGGGACGACCCCATCTACTGCCGTGAGCGGCTCGGGCTCGATGGCCCGCTGGGGGAGATCGACCACACCAAGCTCAACGTCAACGGCTCCTCGCTCGCGGCCGGGCACCCCTTCGCCGCGACCGGCGGTCGGATCCTGGCCACGCTCGCCAAGCTGCTGTCGGAGAAGGGCAGCGGGCGCGGCGTGATCTCCATCTGCGCCGCCGGCGGCCAGGGCGTCACCGCGATCCTGGAGCGCTGAGCCTCCCGGGTTCGCCTGCACCAGCAGCCAACCGCGCAAGACCGGTCACGAGACCGGTCTTGCGCGGTTCTTGGGCTCATCGGGGTCGGTCTCGGTGCACGTGACCGGTCATCGACCCCGCCGTCAGCGGGAGACCTTGGCCAGGGCCAGGGTGGCCTCGACCAGCTGGGTGCCGATGAGGTCGCCGTCGACCGGGACGACGACCGGGACGCCGGGGACGTCCTCGCGCACGACGGCGCCGAGGCGCACCAGCTGGAGGCCCCCGAGCCCGAGCGCGTACATGGTGTTGGCGACCACGTCGGGGTCGTCGATGCCGAAGACGCCGGCCTCGCGGCCCTCGCGCAGCACCGTGACGACGTGCGACAGGCACGAGGCCATTGCCCGCCCCAACCGGAAGAGCGCGGAGCCGCTGAGCTCGTCGAGCAGCTCCGGCCCCATGCGGAGCACCGTGACGCCGCAGTCGACGAACGCCGGGTGGCCCGCCCCGTACGCCACGAACGCCTCGGCCAGCAGTCGTAGCCTCGCCTCGGGACCGAGCGCCTCGTCGTCGGCCTCCTCGAGCTCCTGGCCGAGCTCGCGGAGGTAGCCGACCAGCGTGAGGGCGAACAGCTCCTCCTTGCCGGTGAAGTGGCGGTAGATGATGGCGCGGTTGACGCCGACGGCCCGCGCCACGTCGTCGATCTGGGCGTCCCTCACACCTCGGGCGTCGAACAGCCGGCGCGTAGCCGCGATGATCGCGGCCTCGCGCTGACGGCGCCGCTCGGCCGCGGCGGTGCGCCGGCGGTCAGGTCGTCCGTCGAGGGAAGACTCCGCGTCCTCGGGAGATGGGGTCTGGGCCACGCCGACATGGTACGAGCGTGCAACTCTCGGTTGCACGCGTGTCGCGGTCGGCACTCGGTCCGGGCCAGTCGGCTCCGGTGCAGTCGGCTCAGCGCAGTCCGCTCAGCGCAGTCCGCTCGGCGCAGTCCGCTCAGTGCAGTCGACTCCGTGCAGTCCGCTCAGGGCAGCAGGTCGCGCACGGCCGTCACCGTGTCGATCTCGGCCACGGGCTTGTCGTCGCGGTAGCGCAGAACCCGGGCGAAGCGCAGGGTCACCCCACCCGGGTAGCGGGTCGAACGCTGGACGCCGTCGAAGGCGACCTCGACCACCTGCTCGGGTCGGACGTGGACGACGTGGCCCTCGCGCCGGCTCTCCAGCTCGAGGAAGCGTTCGGTCTGCCACGCCAGCATCTCGTCGGTCATCCCCTTGAACGTCTTGCCGAGCATCACCGGCTCGCCGTCGGGGCCGCGGGCGGCCAGGTGGATGTTCGAGAGGAGCCCGCGCCGACGTCCGCTGCCCCACTCCACCGCGACCACGACGAGGTCGAGGGTGTGGCGTGGCTTCACCTTGACCCAGCCGCCGCCGCGTCGTCCGGCGGCATACGGCGCGCTCCCGTCCTTGACGACCACGCCCTCGTGGCCGCCGGCGACGGTCTGCTCGAAGAACTGCTGCGCGCGTGCCACCTGCTCGCGCTCGGCGGGGTCGCGCAGGTGGATGTGCGGCACGACCTGCTCGCGCGGCACCAGCTCCTCGAGCCGCTCGAGACGTTCGACCAGGGGACGGTCGAGCAGGTCCGCGCCGTCGAGGTGCAGCAGGTCGAAGTAGGTGACCGTGAGCCGGGAGTCGTCGGCACCGCGCTGGGCCACCACCGCCGCGGTCTCCTGGAAGGGTCTCGGTCGGCCGTCGGCGACCAGGAGCACCTCGCCGTCGAGAACCAGGCGGGCCGCGCTCAGGTCGCGGGCCGCGGCGACCACCGAGGGAAGCCGCTCTGTGATCTCCTCCAGGCTGCGCGTGTAGACGCGCACCGTCTCGTCGGTGCGGTGCACCTGCACGCGTACTCCGTCGAGCTTCCGGTCCACGACGCAGCCGCCGCTCCCGGGCATCGCGGCCAACGCTGCGGCGACCGAGGGGGCCGAGGAGGCCAGCATGGGACGCAGCGGCCTCCCCGGCTGCAGGCCGAACCCCTGCAGCGCCTCGACCCCGCCACTCACCGCGGCCAGTGCCACCTCTCCCGAGTGCGGGGTGAACATCGCGGCTCGCCTCACCTCGGAGACCGGCACGGAGATGGCCGCGGCGATCGCCTCCAGCAGGACCGCGTCGAGCGCTCCCTGCCTCACCTCGCCCGTCGCCAGGCCACGTAGGTACTCCTGCTCCGACGCGGTCGCCCGACCCAGCAGGTCGGTGAGCAGCCGCGTCCGGGTGCCGCGGGAGCCGTCACCCGAGACGGCCGCCATGGCCTCGAACGCATCGTCGACCTCCCGGACCGTCAGCGAGGGCTGTTCCGCCGTGGCCGGCGCATCGGCCCAGCTCGCCCACCCGATCCCGGTCCGGCGCTGCCGGAGCCGCCCCGACAGGTACGTCGCCACCAGGGGCAGGTCGCCGGCGGCCGTCTCGGCGACCAGCGCGGCGAGGGCGTCCCGCTTCTGGTTCCGGGAGCGGGTCCGGCGCACCTGGTCGTGCACCTCGACGAGGCGTTGCAGCAGCATCGCCCCATCTTGTCCGACGCTGGAGCGAGCGGTGTCCGGCGTAGGGTGACCGGCGTGCCCGCCCCTCCTTCCTCGGACCGCGTGTGGCGCCCCCACTGGCCGTGTCCGGTTCCGCTGGTCCTGGGCAGTCTCCGCCGGGGGCGGGGGGACCCCTCCTACCGCACCGACCCGGCGGGGACCATCTGGAAGACCTGGCGCACTCCCGAGGGCCCCGCGACGCTCGCGGTGCGCCCTCTCGACCGTGCCGGCGAGGTCCGGGCACGGGCCTGGGGGGCCGGCGCGGAGTGGGTCCTGGACGGCCTGCCGACGCTGCTGGGGGCGGACGACGACCCCACCGGCTTCGCCGCACACCACCCCGTGCTCGCCGAGCCGCTCCGTCGCCACCGCCACTGGCGGGTCTGTCGCACCCGGCTGGTCACCGAGTCCCTGGTGTCGGCCGTCATCGAGCAGAAGGTGACCGGCAAGGAGGCCTTCGCGTCGTGGCGCCGTCTCCTCCAGGTCTACGGCGAGCCCGCGCCCGGCCCGGTCGCCGAGCTCGGTCTGCGGGTGATGCCGTCGACCGCCGAGCTGCGCGGGGTGCCGTCGTGGGGGTGGCTGCGGCTGGGGGTCGACCACCGCCGGGCCGCGACCCTGGCGGCAGTGGTCCGAGCCGGTCCTGCGCTCGAACGCCTCGTCGACGTCTCGCACGCGGAAGCCGACCGACGGCTGCGGTCCCTGCCCGGAGTGGGCGTGTGGACCGCAGCCGAGGTGCGGGCTCGCGCTCTCGGGGACGCCGACGCCGTCAGCTTCGGCGACTACCACGTCGCGAAGGACGTCGGATGGGCGCTCACCGGCAGGCCGGTGGACGACGCCGGGATGGCAGCCCTGCTCGAGCCCTACCGGCCTCACCGGCTGCGAGTGCAGGTCCTGGTGGGCCTGGGCGGGTTGCACCGGCCGCGGCGTGGCCCTCGGATGACCCTGCCGAGTCACCTGCCCGCCGGGTGACGCCGGTCCGGAACCGGCTCAGAGGAGCGGACGCAACGGGGCGAGGAAGGCCTCGGTGAACTTCTTGTGGGCGCCGCGGGCCTCCCACACCTCGCGGGTGAGCTGCTCGCAGTTGGTGAGGTCGGTGCGGAAGATGCGCTCCATCTCGGCGGCCATCGCGGGGTCGACGAGCTCCACGTTGACCTCGTAGTTGCCGGTCATCGAGAGCCGGTCGATGTTGGCGGTGCCGACGGTCGACCAGGCGCCGTCGACGGTCGCGGTCTTGGCGTGCACCATCGCTCCCTGGAAGCGCCAGATCTCCACCCCGGCGTCGAGCAGCTCGCCGTAGAAGCCGCGCGACATCCAGTCGGCGACCACGTGGTTCGAGGTCTCCGGGACCAGGATCTTCACGTCGACCCCTCGCCCGGCCGCGTTGACCAGGGCGTTGACGAAGTCGCTGTCCGGGATGAAGTAGGCCTGGGTGAGATAGATGTTGCGCGTCGCCCGGTTGATCGCCTCGAGGTACATCGCGCGGATGGGGAACATCCACAGTCGCGGAATGTTCCGCTGCACCCGGATCCGGGGGTCCCACCCCGGGGGGGTGCCGACGTGCAGCGGCCCCCCGTGCTGGTCGCGCCGGTGCAGGTTCCAGAAGTCGGCGAAGGCCCGCTTCAGGTCCACCACGCCGGGGCCGGTGATGCGCACGTGCGTGTCACGCCACTCCGTGGCGTACGCCTCGCCGATGTTGTAGCCCCCCACGAAGGCGACGTCGTCGTCCACCACCAGGATCTTGCGGTGGTCCCGGCCGTAGCGGCGCAGGTCGAAGAACCGCACGCCCGCGCTGTAGACGGGATACCGCAGCACGCGGACCGGGGGGCGGAAGTGTCTGAACCTCGGGGAGACCACGAGGTTGGCGAAGCCGTCGTAGATCGCGTAGACCTCGACGCCCCGCGCCGCCGCGTCGTAGAGGGCCTGCTTGAACTGCTCGCCGACCGCGTCTCCCTTCCAGATGTAGCTCTCGAGCAGCACCTGGTGACGAGCCCCGGCGATGGCGGCCAGCATGTCGTCATAGAGATGCCGGCCGAAGGTGTAGCTGGTGACGGTGGCGTCACCGATGGACACGTCGCCCGGGTCGGTGGTCTGGAAGGGGCGTGGCTTCTTGCCCCGTCGGCGGTAGGAGTCGACCAGCGTGAGCACGATCGCCAGGCCGAGCTGGAGGCCGACGACCGTCAGCAGCACCCGCCTGAGCACGGTTCGCAGCGATGTCGGGCTGCCCGGCTTGCCCATGCCCCGGGAGGGGCCGATCCGTGTCAGCACACCGAGGAATCTAGCCGCTGCCCGGACCGGGAGCCCGGACCGTTGGCGGAATGGAACGTCCGACCCGGCGGTTACGCTCCACGACATGAGGCCCGTGACCGATCTCCAGCGCCGGGTGGCGCCGTTCGAGGTCGTCTCCGACTACCAACCCTCTGGTGACCAGCCGAGCGCCATCAAGGACATCGAGCGCCGGATCACGGCGGGGGAGCAGGACGTGGTGCTCCTCGGCGCCACCGGCACGGGGAAGACCGCCACCGTGGCGTGGGCGGTCGAGCGGCTGCAACGACCGACGCTGGTGCTGCAACCCAACAAGACCCTCGCTGCGCAGTTCGCCAACGAGCTGCGGCAGCTGATGCCGCACAACGCGGTGGAGTACTTCGTCTCCTACTACGACTACTACCAGCCCGAGGCCTACGTCCCGCAGACGGACACCTACATCGAGAAGGACTCCTCGATCAACGAGGAGGTGGAGCGGCTGCGCCACTCCGCGACCAACTCGTTGCTGACCCGGCGCGACGCCATCGTGGTCTCCACCGTCTCCTGCATCTACGGCCTGGGCACGCCCCAGGAGTACGTCGACCGGATGGTCCGCCTCAAGGTCGGGGACGAGGTGGAGCGGGACCCGCTGCTGCGACGCCTCGTCGAGATCCAGTACACCCGCAACGACCAGGCGTTCACCCGGGGCACGTTCCGCGTCCGCGGCGACACGCTCGAGATCTTCCCGGTCTACGAGGAGATGGCGGTCCGCATCGAGCTCTTCGGGGACGAGATCGAGCGTCTGATGACGCTCCATCCGGTCACCGGGGAGGTGCTCACCGAGGACGAAGAGCTCTACATCTTCCCGGCCACCCACTACGTCGCCGGGCCCGAACGCATGGAGCGGGCGATCCGGGGCATCGAGCTGGAGCTGGCCGACCGGCTCGCGGAGCTGGAGCGACAGAGCAAGCTGCTCGAGGCACAGCGGCTTCGGATGCGGACGACCTACGACATCGAGATGATGCGTCAGGTCGGCAGCTGCGCCGGCATCGAGAACTACTCGATGCACATCGACGGTCGCTCGCCCGGCTCGGCACCCAACTGCCTGCTGGACTACTTCCCCGAGGACTTCATGCTCGTCGTCGACGAGTCCCACGTCACCGTGCCGCAGGTCGGGGGCATGTACGAGGGAGACATGTCGCGCAAGCGGAGCCTGGTCGACCACGGTTTCCGGCTGCCCAGCGCGATGGACAACCGGCCGCTGCGGTGGGAGGAGTTCCTTGACCGCATCGGGCAGACGATCTACCTGTCCGCGACGCCCGGGCCGTACGAGCTGGATCGAGTACGTGGCCCGGACGGCGTCCCCGAGGTCGTCGAGCAGATCATCCGTCCCACCGGACTCGTCGACCCGGAGGTCCTGGTCAAGCCCACCAAGGGCCAGATCGACGACCTGATCCACGAGATCCGCACCCGCGCCGAGCGGGGCGAGCGGGTGCTGGTCACCACGCTGACGAAGAAGATGTCGGAGGACCTCACCGACTACCTCCTCGAGGCCGACATCCGCACGCGCTACCTCCACAGCGAGGTCGACACGCTGCGCCGGGTGGAGCTCCTGCGGGAGCTCCGTCTCGGCGACTACGACGTGCTGGTGGGCATCAACCTGCTGCGCGAGGGCCTCGACCTGCCCGAGGTCTCCCTGGTGGCGATCCTCGACGCCGACAAGGAGGGCTTCCTGCGCTCGGACAAGTCGCTGATCCAGACCATCGGCCGCGCCGCCCGCAACGTGTCGGGCCAGGTCATCATGTACGCCGACAAGGTCACTGCCTCGATGGAGTTCGCCATCGAGGAGACCAACCGTCGACGGGCCAAGCAGACCGCCTACAACACCGAGCGCGGCATCGACCCCCAACCGCTGCGCAAGAAGATCGCCGACATCACCGAGATGCTGGCACGCGAGGACGAGAACACCGAGGAGCTGCTCAAGACCTGGCAGCACCTCGATCCGCGGGCCAAGAAGACGCCGGTCCCTGCACTGGCATCGGGGGCGGCGCGGGACACCGAGACGATGCCGTCGACCGAGCTGGCCGAGCTGGTCCAGGAGCTGACCGATCAGATGAAGGCGGCCGCTGCCGAGCTCCAGTTCGAGCTCGCCGCGCGGCTGCGCGACGAGATCTCGGACCTCAAGCGTGAGCTGCGCCAGATGATGGAGGCCGGCGTCAGCTGACCCCCGGCCGGTAGGTCCCCGCGCGGTGAGACACTGGGCGGCACCGCCTCGAGCCGCCGGGCGGCACTGTCGATCGGAGGGCTCGCTGCGTGGACGTCCCGGCATGGGTCTGGTGGGCCACCCTGGGGCTCACCGCTGCCGTCCTCGTCGTCGACGTGCTCATCATCGGGCGGCGCCCCCACGAACCGAGCCGCCGCGAGCTCGTCGGTGCCCTCGGCACCTACATCACCGCAGCGGTGCTCTTCGGGGCCGGCGTCTGGGTGGTGGCCGGCCGCCAGTACGGCACCGAGTTCTTCGCCGGGTGGCTGACCGAGTACTCCCTCTCGGTCGACAACCTGTTCATCTTCATCATCATCATGGGCAAGTTCGGGGTGCCCCGGCAGTACCAGCAGAAGGCGCTGCTCATCGGCATCGTGCTCGCCCTCGTCTTCCGCGGCCTCTTCATCGGGGTCGGTGCGGCGGCGATCGCGCAGTTCAGCTGGGTCTTCTACCTCTTCGGTGCCTTCTTGGTGTACACCGGCGCCAAGCTGGCGTTCGAGGGCCCCGAGGACGAGGACGAGTACACCGAGAACCGAGTCGTGCGGTGGGCCAGGACCCTCCTTCCCCACACCGACGAGGGGGACTGGGGTGGCGGCAAGGTCTGGCTGCGCCGCAACGGGGTCTTCCTGTTCACACCGATGTTCGCCCTGATCGTGGCCCTGGGCACGACCGACCTCCTCTTCGCGCTGGACTCCATCCCCGCCATCTTCGGGCTGACCAGCGAGCCGTACCTGGTGCTGACCGCGAACGTGTTCGCGCTCATGGGCCTTCGCCAGCTCTACTTCCTCATCGGCAACCTGCTCGAGCGGCTGGTCTACCTCTCCTACGGCCTGGCGGTCGTGCTGTCGTTCATCGGGGTCAAGCTCGTCCTGCATGCGATGCACGAGAACGACCTGGGTTTCGTCAACGGGGGCGAGCCGGTGTCGTGGGCCCCCGAGCTCTCGATCGAGATCTCGCTGGCGGTGATCGTGACCACCCTGCTCATCACCACGGCGGCCAGCCTGTGGCGGTCGTCCCGCTACACCCCTGACGAGCTCGACGAGCACACCGGACCCCGCCACACCGGGCACCACTACTGAGACTCCCAGTCTGAGGCCCCAGTCAGAGCCCCAGTCAGAGCCCGAGTCCGAGGTCCAAGTCGCGGCCTTTGTCACCATCGAAGGCGTGGCCGGGGTTACAGTGTCCCCTCGAAGGCGCAGAACGGGGGCTGCGGCGTCGCCTACCGGCGTGTCGTGGTCGCCCAGCTCAGGTGGTCGAAAACGAGAACGTGTTCTAGACTGCCTCGGCCGGACCACGGTGGACGGGGACAGGGGGCGACGTGGCACTGTCGATGGTCGGCGCCATGAAGGGGCCCGGCGAGATCGCGGTCATGGTCTACGAGGTGACCAAGCGGTTCGGCAGGCGCCCCTTCCAGTGGGCCGAGTTCATCGAGCAAGCCTGGTTCATCACCAGCGTCACCCTGGTCCCCACGGTGCTGGTCTCCGTGCCCTTCGGCGCCGTGATCTCGCTCCAGGTCGGCAACCTCACCGGCCAGCTCGGTGCCGAGTCCTTCGCGGGTGCGACCGCCGTGCTCGCGACCGTGCGTGAAGCCGCCCCGATCGCGGCGGCCCTCATCATCGCCGGCGCCGCCGGCTCGGCCATCTGCTCGGACCTCGGCGCTCGCAAGATCCGCGAGGAGATCGACGCCATGGAGGTGCTCGGCGTCGACCCGTTGTACCGGCTCGTGGTGCCGCGCGTGGCAGCCACGGTGTTTGTCTCGGTCATGATCATCGGCATCGTCATCGCCGCGGGAATCGGGGGAGGCTACTTCTTCAACGTGATCGTGACGGGTGGGTCGGCCGGCTCGTTCCTGTCCTCGTTCACCGCGCTGGCGACCCTGACCGACCTGGTCATCGCCATTCTCAAGGCCGGCATCTTCGGCTGGCTGGCGGCCATCGTCGCCGCCTACAAGGGACTCAACGCCGCCGGCGGCCCCAGCGGTGTGGGCCAGGCGGTCAACGAGTCGGTCATCGTCGCGTTCATGCTGCTGTTCTTCGTCAACGCCCTGATCACCGCGGTCTACTTCCAGGTGATCCCGCAGCAGGGGCTGTAGCCGTGGCGATCCTCACCAACCTCAACCAGTTCGCATCCGGGTCGGTGCGCGCTCAGCGCAAGCGCGTCGAGGAGTACGGCGACCAGCTGCTCTTCTACGTCCGTGCCATCGCCTGGACGCCGCGCGCGCTGCGGCGCTACCGGCGCGAGATCTGGACCATCCTGGCGGAGGTCGCCTTCGGCCGCGGCGGTCTCTCGGTCATCGCCGGCACGGTCGGTGTCATCGCGTTCCTCTCGTTCTTCGCCGGCACGGAGGTGGGGCTCCAGGGCTACGCGTCGCTGAGCCAGATCGGGGTCTCCAAGTTCACCGCGTTCATCTCGGCCTACTTCAACACCCGCGAGGTCGCCCCGCTGGTCTCGGGCATCGCCCTCGCGGCCACGGTGGGCTGTGGCTACACCGCACGGCTCGGCTCCATGCGGATCAGCGAGGAGATCGACGCGCTGGAGGTCATGGGCATCCCGTCCATCCCGTTCCTGGTCACGACCAGGATGATCGCGGCGTTCCTCGCGGTGATCCCGCTCTACATCGTGGCGCTGTTCGCCTCCTACCTCTCTCCGCGGCTGATCACCGTGTACGTGTTCAACCAGTCGGCCGGGACGTACGACCACTACTTCAAGGTCTTCCTGCCGGTCGAGGACATCCTCTACAGCTTCTTCAAGCTCATCGTGCTGGCCATCCTGGTGATCCTCATCCACTGCTACTACGGCTTCAGCGCCGGCGGTGGACCCGCCGGGGTGGGCATGGCGGTCGGCAAGGCGATCCGCTCCTCGATCGTCACCGTGGTCGTCGCCGACTTCTTCCTCACCTTCGCGATCTGGGGCTCCACCACGACCGTGCGGATCACCGGGTGAGGGGGCTGCTGTGTTCGTGATGGTCAAGCGGGAGAACAACCCGGCCGAGCACCGCAAGCTCCTCGTGGCGGGCGTCGCCTACCTCGCGGTCGCGGCACTGCTGCTCGCGCTCTCCACCGCGATCTACACCAAGATGTTCGAGGACGTCACCACGGTCACGCTGAAGGCCGACAGCGCGGGCCTGCAGCTGGCGAAGTTCGGGGACGTGCGCTACAACGGCGTCCTGGTCGGCCAGATCCGCGACATCAAGCAGACCGGCGACACCGCGGTGATCATCCTCGGGCTGGAGCCCGAGTCAGCGAAGGAGATGCCCCGCAACGTCGACGCGAGCATCATGCCGACCACGCTGTTCGGCCGGAAGTTCGTCTCCCTCGACGCGCCCGCGGGCAAGGGGCCCACGGGCATCCCTGACGGGTTGGTCATCCCCCAGGACCGGGTCACCACGACGGTCGAGCTCGGACGCGTTCTGGCCCGGCTCTATCCCCTGCTCCGCACGGTCCGGCCGGTCGACCTCAGCAAGACCCTGTCCGCCCTGGCCACCGCGCTCAACGGACGGGGGGAGCAGCTGGGCGCCACGATGGAGCAGCTCGACGACTACCTCACCGACTTCAACGTCCACCTCCCCACCCTCCAGCAGGACCTGCGACTGCTGGCATCCGTGGCCCAGACCTACAACGCCAGCGCTCCCGACCTGATCGCGATCCTCGCCAACCTCACCGTCACCTCGGACACGGTCGTGGCCGAGCGCGACCGGCTGCCCGGCTTCCTGGGGTCAGTGACGAAGGTGGGCAACCTCAGTGCCGACATCTTGGAGACCAACGAGGTCAACGCGGTGCGCGCGGCGCGGCTCTCGGAGCCCGTGCTGCGCTTGTTGGACAAGTACTCCCCGGAGTACGAGTGCCTGCTGCGCGGGATCGCCGTCTACAAGCCGATCTTGGAGAAGACGTTCGAGGGCGGCCTGGTCAAGCAGTACGTCGAGTTCCCCAACCCCCAGCATCGCGCCTACGACCGGCGTGACCTGCCGGCCTACAAGGACAAGCGCGGGCCCCGCTGCTACGGGATGCCCAACAACGTCACCGACGACTGGCCGGGGCTGGACCTGCGCAACGGCACGAACATGGACTCCAAGCAGGGCCGCGGCAACTCCTACGTCCCGCCTGGGGGCCCGCCCTCCGGCGGCGCAGCGGGGTCGTTCCCGGACCTGTTCGGCGCGGTCAACGGCAGTCGGCCCGACGACAGCTCGGGTTCACGCGCTCAGCAGCGCACGGCCAACGCCCTGCTGAGCATGAGGACCGGACGGTCCGGCGACGCGATCCCGGCGCTGTCGACGCTGATGTACAGCCCTCTGGTGCAGCAGGGAGGCACGGCGTGACGGTCTCCAAGTCCACCATGATCGCCGGCAGCAAGCTGGCGGTCTTCTCCGCGGTTGCCCTGCTCATGACCGGGGGGCTCGTGGCGATCATGGGCAACATCGGCTCAGGGCCCACCAAGGACTACACCGCGATCTTCACCAATGCCAGCCTGCTGCAGCCGGGTGACGACGTCCGGGTGGCCGGAGTCGTCCTGGGCCAGGTGGAGTCGGTCGACGTGCACGGCCAGAGCCAGGCCGAGGTGGACTTCACCGTGGCCGAGGACCTGCCGTTGACGACCGAGTCGCGCGTGGAGATCCGCTACCTCAACCTGGTCGGCGACCGGTACGTCACCGTCACACCGGGCAGGTCCGGGGGCGACCCGCTCCGTGAAGGGGCCACGATCGGCGTCGATCGCACCTCGCCGGCGTTGAACCTGACCGCGTTGTACAACGGCTTCGCGCCGCTGTTCAACGCGCTGGAGCCGGAGCAGGTCAACCAGCTGTCGTTGAACCTGGTGAAGGTGCTGCAAGGTGAGGGGGGCACCATCGAGGGACTCATGCGGCACACCGCGTCGCTGACCGGTGCGATCGCTGACCGCGACGAGCTCGTCGGTGACGTGATCGCCAACCTCGACGAGCTGCTCGGCACCGTGGACAGCCGGCAGCAACAGCTGACCGAGCTCATCCGGGAGCTGCGGCGATGGGTCGGCGGCCTGGCCGAGGACCGGGTGCAGATCGGGCGGTCGATCGTCAACATCTCCAGCATGACCAGGGTGCTGGCCTCGCTGCTGACCGATGCGCGGCCACTGGTGAAGGACGACATCGCTCAGGTGCGGAGACTGGCGCAGGTGTTGTCGCGCGACGACACCAAGAAGGTCGTCGCCCGCGTCCTGCGCGACCTGCCGGAGATGCTCGAGGACCAGACCCGCACCGGCACCTACGGATCTTGGTACAACTACTACATCTGCGCCGCCCAGGTCGACATCCGGCTGCCCGAGCAGCTGGAGACCATGGGCATTCCCAACATCGACGGCCTCCGCTCGCAGCTGCGCAGCTTCAGCTTCTCGTCCAACGCCAAGAGGTGTCAGTAGTGGCCGGGCGCGGACGCAGCGCACGGGAGATCTCCCGGATCGGCGCGATCAGCATGGTGGTCGCTCTGGTTGCGCTGGTCGGGGCCCTGAACCTGCAGAAGTTCCCGGGGCTGCGGGGGGCGCCGTACACCGCCGAGTTCAGCGAGGGCGGCGGGCTGCAGAAGGGCAACATGGTGCAGATCGCCGGCGTGCGTGTCGGCCGGGTCTCGGACATCGAGCTCGCGGGGGACCACGTGGTGGTGCACTTCACCGTGGACGCGGGCCGAAGCTTCGGCAACGAGAGCTCGGCCTCGGTCGAGGTGCTCGACCTGCTGGGCACCAAGTACCTCAACCTCCAGCCGAAGGGTGAGGCTGAGATGCCGGAGGACGGCACCATCCCGCTGGAGCGCACGGACTCCAGCTACGACATCGTGAAGGTCTTCAGCCGCCTGTCGAAGACCACCGAGGGCATCGACGTCCCCCAGCTGCAGCAGGCGTTGACCTCGGTGGCCGACACCATGAACCGCACCAGCGACGAGGCCGAGGCCACCTTCGACGGGCTGTCCCGGCTGTCGGCGACGATCGCCTCCCGCGACGCGGAGCTGGATTCACTGCTGAGCCGGGCGAACTCGGTGTCGCAGCTGCTGGCGGACCGCAAGGGCGACATCGTCAAGCTCATGAAGGACGCGGACCTGATCATGCGCGAGCTGCGCAGCCGTCGCCGGGCGGTGCATGCGCTGCTGGTCAACACCGCACGGCTCTCTCGCGAGCTCGGGGGGCTGGTCGACGACAACCAGAAGCAGATCGGCCCGATGCTGCAAGAGCTGCGCGCCGTGACCCAGCTGCTGCTGGAGCGCAAGGAGCAGCTGCGAGCGACGATCCACAAGCTGGGCCCCTACACCAGCATCCTGTCCAACGTGATCGGCACGGGACCGTGGTTCGACGCCTACGCGGTGAACCTGGGAGCCCTGGGCAGCGGCGAGTTCACCCCGGAGAAGCGATGAGCGCCCTCACTGACCTCCTGGGCCGGATCCCGCGGGCGGCGCTCGTGGGCGGCGTCGTCGCGCTGTTGTTGCTGGCTGGTGTGCTGAGCCTGGTCGGGGGTGGCCAGAGCCGCACCGTGAGCGCGCACTTCGGCCGAGCAGTCCAGCTCTACCCCGGCAGCCAGGTGCGGATCCTCGGCGTCCCGGTCGGGGAGATCACGGCCGTGGTGCCTGAGGGCGACACCGTGCGGGTGGACATGACCTACGACGCGGAGTACGACGTACCTGCCGACGCTCAGGCGGTCATCATCACCCCCACCCTCACCGCGGACCGCTTCGTCCAGCTGACCCCCGCCTACACCGAGGGCCCGAAGCTGGAGGACGGCGCCTCCATCGAGGTGGAGGACACCGGTACCCCGGTCGAGCTGGACCGGATCTACCGGAGCCTCGACGACCTCACCCAGGCTCTCGGACCGAACGGGGTCAACCGCAACGGGACCCTCAACAACGTCCTGGGCGCCGGCGCCGACTTCCTCGACGGTCAGGGCAAGCGTGCCAACGACACCATCGTGGCACTGTCGAAGGCGGCCGAGACCTTCGGCGACAACAGCGGTGAGCTCTTCGCCACCGTGCGCGCCCTGGACGAGTTCACCGGCGCGCTGGCCGCCAACGACGCCGCGGTGTCGCGCTTCATGGACGACCTGGGCGGGGTCTCGCAGCAGCTCGCGGGGGAGAAGCAGGAGCTGTCGGCGGCACTGGCGAACCTGGCGGCGATCCTCGACAAGGTGGAGCGGTTCGTCCGTGACAACCGCACGATGCTCAACCGCGACGTCGAGGACCTGGCGCAGATCCTCAAGGTCCTGGGTGACGAGAAGAAGACCCTGGAGACGGTGCTTGACATCGCACCCAGTGCCCTGGGCAACCTGGCGGTCGCCTTCGACCCCGAGACCGACACGATCGGCTCACGGCTCGGCTTCAACGGCAACGTGATGGATCTGGACGGGCAGCTGTGCACCCTGGTGCGCGCCGGCCAGCTGCCCTCCGCCGACCAGGCCTGCGGACTGTTCTCGGCCTTGCTCGAGCCGGTCCTCGCCCAGCCGGCCTCGGCAGCGGGGCGTCCCCAGGAACCCAGGATCCGTGAGGTGCGCTACGGGTCGAAGCGGTCCGCTGGAGACCTCTCCGAGCTGATGGGGGGCACGGCATGAGCCGCAGCCACCGGCGCCGCGGCGCTCGCGTAGCCGCCCTGGCAGTGACCGCCGCGCTGGGACTCAGCGGATGCGAGGCCTACGACCTGCCCCTGCCGGGCAGCCCGGTCGACGAGGAGAACTCCTACGAGGTGACCGCGACCTTCGAGAGCGTCCTGGACCTGGTGCCGCGTTCACCGGTCAAGGTCAACGACGTCACGGTGGGCGAGGTGATCTCGATCGAGCGGGTCGGCTGGCGCGCCGAGGCGGTGCTGCGGATCCAGGACGACGTCGACCTGCCCGGCAACGCGTTCGCCGACATCCGCCAGACCAGCCTGCTCGGGGAGAAGTACGTCGCGCTCGAGGCCCCCGCGGGGAAGAAGACCGGCGAGCTCGCGGACGGCGACGAGCTCGGGCTGGACCGGACCGGCAAGAACCCCGAGCTGGAGGACGTCCTCGGTGCGCTCTCGCTGGTCCTCAACGGCGGTGGCGTGGGCCAGCTACAGACCATCATCACCGAGGTCAACAAGGTCTTCGACGGTCGGCAGGACAGGGCCCGCCACGTGTTGGGTGAGCTGGAACGGCTCATGGCCGGACTCGACGAGCAGAAGCAGGACATCATCTCCGCGATGGAGGCGATGAACGGCCTCGCCGCGACCCTGAACCGGCAGAAGCGCACGGTCACTGCTGCGCTGGACAGCTTCGGACCCGCGGTCGAGGTGCTGGCCGACCAGCGCAAGCAGCTGATGCGGATGCTCTCCGCACTCAACCGTCTCGGCGCCGTGGGCACTCGCGTCATCAACGCCAGCAAGAAGAGCCTGATCGCCGACCTGCGGCACCTGCGTCCGGTGTTGCGCGAGATCGCCAACGCCGACGACCAGATGGCCGAGGCCCTGGGACTGGCGATCAGCTTCCCGTTCCCGATCGAGTCGAACGACATCGTGCACGGTGACTACGCCAACACCGAGATCGTGTTCAGCATGGACCTGAACAACCTGTTCAACAACCCCGGGGACGCTCCGGGGGGTGGGCTGCCGGAGCTGCCGGAGCTGCCTGACCTCACCGACATCATCCCCGGTCTCCCGAAGCCGCCCGACCTCCCGGGGAACCCGGGTCTCCCAGGTCTGCCGGGCGGTGGCGGCAACGGTGGTGGCGGCAACGGGGGCGGCGGGAACGGCGGCAACCCTGGGGGGCTTCCGGACCTGCCGGGCATCGGCGGGGTCGGCTACCGCTCGGCTGACGGTCCCGGCCCGGCCCGGAGCCTGCACAGCCTGTTGTGGGCGGGGGGACGCTGATGCTTCTCGGGGTCAGGGTCAGACTGCTCGCCTTCGTCGTGCTCAGCGCCGTCGGGGTCGCCTACGCCGGCGCCAACTACCTCGGTCTCGTCGACCGGGTGCTCGGCCGCGGCTACACGGTGAGCGCGGTGCTCCCCGGCACCGGCGGCCTCTACAACGGCAGCCTGGTGACCTACCGGGGGGTGGAGATCGGCAAGGTCAAGGAGATGCAGCCTGAGGGGGAGGGGGTTCGGGTCCGGCTCGGTCTCGAGGACGAGGCGCGGGTGCCGAAGGACTCCCCGATCTTCGTGCACAACGGCTCTGCCGTCGGGGAGCAGTACCTCGACTTCGAGCCGCCCGACGACAAGGGCCCGTTCCTGAAGCAGGGTGACACGATCCGCGGCGACAAGGACTCACTGCCCGTGGGTGAGGCCGAGCTGCTGCTCAGCTTGGACAAGTTCGTGGGGTCGGTGAACCGGCGCAGCCTGGCCACGGTCATCGCAGAGCTCGGTCTGATGTTCTACGAGACCGGCCGTCCGTTGCAGAAGCTCCTTGACGGCGGCACCCAGTTCATCGACAACGCCTCCCGCAGCAAGGCCCAGACCATCGACCTGATGCGGCAGGGACGGACCGTCCTGCGGACGCAACGGGCCAACCGGGACAACATCCGCGCCTTCGCAGACGGCCTGGCCCAGTTCACCGGGGCGCTGCGGCGCAGCGACCGCGACCTGCGCACCGTGATCGAAGGTGGACCCGACACTCTCGAGCAGGTCGACGCGCTGCTGCAGGGTCTCGAGCCCACGTTGCCGTTGTTGCTGAGCAACGTGGTGACGGTCAACCAGGTGGCCGCAGTCCGGATCCCCCACCTCGAGCAGCTGCTGGTGACCTACCCGGTCGTGATCGCCAGCGGCTTCAGCGGCACCACCCGCGACGGCTTCGGCCATGTGCACCTCGACTACACCTCCGACCCCCCGCCGTGCACCAAGGGCTACCTCCCGCCCAGCAAGTGGCGCCGAGGCGACCAGACCAACGACGTCAAGCCCTACCTGAAGGCGCACTGCGCCCCGGGGGCCCCGTACGCGATGAGGGGTGGCAAGCACGCTCCGGGCCCCAACAGTCCCAGGGCGAGGGTCGCGCCGTACGATCCACGCACCGGCTCGGTGGACGCGGGGGATCAGCAGTACGTCCTCGACAACGGAGCGAGCCGGGCGAGTGACGTCTACGGGAGCGATGCGTGGAAGTGGATGCTGCTCGGTCCGATGACGAAGCGGTGAGCGCGTCGCCGAGGCGGAGCCGCCGCAGGACGGCGGTGGCCGCGCTGGTGCTGGCCCTGCCACTCCTCCTTGCCGCGGGACTGTGGTGGTGGCAGGCCGACGAGCTGGCCCAGGTGCGCGACCAGCGTGCCGAGGACAGCGCCGCGGTCAACGCCGCCACCGCCCTCACGATGGCGTGGGCCTCAGTCGACTACCGCGAGGTCGACGCCTACGTCGAGGCCGTGCGCGCGGGCGCCACGGGTGACTTCCGGGACCAGTTCGAGAACGCCGAGCCGTTCCTGCGACGGACCTTGGTCGACAACAAGTCGGTGCAGGTGCCGACGATCCCGAAGGGCGGCGCCGCCTTGCTGGAGCGTCGCGACGGCCAGGCCCGCGTCCTGGTGGCGATGGACGCCCAGGTGTCGAACAAGCGCACTAACCGGCCGCAGGCACGGCAGTACCGGCTGCAGGTGCAGCTGGCCGAGGAAGAGGGCCGATGGCTGGTGAGCGGGTTGGAGTTCATCGATGACGGGGCCTGAGCGGCGCGACCCCCCGGGCGCGCAGCGCGGCCCCGACCAGGACACGAAGGAGTGTCCCTACTGCGCCGAGACCATCCGCGCAGCGGCGATCAAGTGCCGCTACTGCCAGTCCGACCTGAGCGACCACGCCGCGGCCGCCCCTGGCAGAGCCACCCCCCGGACCGGTCGCGGCCTCGCCCTCTCCCTCCGCACCGCAGCCGGCGGGACCGCAACCGGCGGTGCGGGACGCCTCCCGGGGGCAGGGCTTGGGCCGGGCCTCCCGGGGTCTCGGGTCGATCCCGTGGCAGCTCTGGGTCCCGGTCCTGGTCGTGACCCTGGTCCTCGTGGTTCTGGCTCTGCGGAGCTGGGACCAACGACGTGAGCTCGAGCGCGCCGAGGAGGCGGGGCAGGTTGCCCGCGCTGCGGTGACAGACAAGGTGGAAGCGCTGCTCAGCTACCAGCATGCGACCTTCGACGAGGATGTCGCCACGGCGCAGAAGCTGCTGACGCCGTCGTTCCGTGAGGAGTATGCGCCGACGGTGGCTGAGATCCGCCGGCGCGCGCAGGCGCAGCGTCGTGACCAGCAGGCCGAGGTGCTGGCGGTGGGGCTGGTGTCGGCCGAGCAGGACCGGGTGCGCACGCTGGTCTTCGTCAACACCGTCTCGTCCCGGGAGGACACCACCAAGCCGCCGACGGTCATGCAGAACCGGGTCGCGGTCGACCTGGTCCGCGACTCCGAGGGTGATGGCTGGTTGATCGACGACTTCTCCTTCCCCACCTCGTAGCAGGCCTGCACGGGATCCACTAAGGTAGAACACGTTCCACTTCTGTCCTGGTCGTGAGGAGGCGCGAGAGCGTGAACCGACAGGTCGACCTGCTCATCGTCGGCGCGGGGCCGGCGGGTCTCTACGCCGCCTACTACGCGGGCTTCCGGGGCTTGAGTGTCGGCGTGGTGGACTCCTTGCCCGAGCTGGGTGGCCAGATCACGGCGATGTACCCGGAGAAGGACATCCTCGACGTCGCCGGCTTCCCGGTCGTCAAGGGCAAGGAGCTGGTCTCCGGCCTCGTGGCGCAGGCGGCGACGGCGGATCCGACCTACCTCCTCGGACGCAGCGCGATGACGCTGGAGACCTCGGAGTCCGGACCCGTCCGGATCGGGCTCGACGACGGCACCGAGATCGAGTCCAAGGCGGCGATCATCACTGCCGGGATCGGCAAGTTCTCGCCGCGGCCGCTGCCCGCTGCCGACGCCTGGCCCGGCGACGAGGTGGCGTTCTTCGTGCCGTCTTTCGATCCGTACCGGGACAAGGACGTGGTCGTGGTGGGCGGAGGTGACAGCGCCTTCGACTGGGCCCTGGCCCTCGAACCGGTCGCGACGTCGGTCACGCTGGTCCACCGACGCGAGGCTTTTCGAGCACACCAGGCGACGGTGGACAAGGTGCGCGCCGGGAGCACGAGGATCATCACCAGCAGCAACGTGAGCCGCCTGGTCGGCGAGGGCGCGCTCGCCGCGGTGGAGGTCGAGCACGTCAAGAGCAAGGAGACCCAGACCCTGCCGGCACAGGCCGTGGTGGCGGCGCTCGGCTTCGTGGCGGACCTGGGCCCGATCCAGCAGTGGGGTCTGGAGACCGACAAGCGCCACATCGTGGTGGACTCCACCACCGCGACGAACCTGCCCCGGGTCTTCGCAGCGGGAGACATCTCGGACTACCCGGGCAAGGTCAGGTTGATCGCCACGGGGTTCGGCGAGGCCGCAACGGCGGTCAACAACGCGGCCGTGGTGATCGACCCCGAGGCCCACCTCTTCCCCGGACACTCCTCGGAGGGCTGACATGGCCACGGGGCGACGCGCGGTCTCCATGACCGAGGAGGAGGTGCGCGCATTCCTGGGCGCCAACCTGAAGGTGCAGGTCGCCAGCATCGGGCGGGACGGCACCCCGCACCTGACCACGCTGTTCTACGTCCTGCTCGACGACAAGATCAGCTTCTGGACCTACGCCTCGTCACAGAAGGTCCGCAACCTGGAGCGTGACCCGCGGCTGAGCGCGCTGGTCGAGACCGGCGCCGACTACGCGGAGCTCGCCGGCGTCTCGATCCAGGGGACCGCCGAGATCGTGCGCGAGCCCGAGGGCATCCGACGCATCGGCACCGCGGTCGTCGAGGCCATGGCCGGAGACGCCGACCTGGGCGACCTCGGCCGCGACATCGTGGAGCACCAGGTGTCCAAGCGTGTGGGCATCGTCATCACGCCGACCAAGGTTGCGAGCTGGGACCACGCCAAGATGAACGCACTACCCGGAGGAGCAAGCCGATGAGGATCAAGGCCGACTACGACCTCTGCGAGGCCAACGCCATGTGCGAGGCGCTCGCACCCGACGTCTTCGAGGTCGACGACGACGACAACCTGCAGATCCACACCCATGAGGTCACCGACGAGAACCGGCAGCGTGTCGAGCAGGCCGTGGCCGCCTGCCCCAAGGCTGCGCTCTCCCTCGTCGCCGAGTGATGGGTGACGTCTCCCTGGCGGGACGAGTCGCCGTTGTCACCGGCGCGGGGGCCGGGCTCGGGAGGGCCGAGGCGGTTGCGCTCGCGCGCGCCGGAGCCCACGTCGTCCTCAACGACCTCCCCGGAGCAGCCGACGAGACCGCCGAGAGCATCCGCGCCTCCGGGGGCGAAGCCAGCGTGGTCCCCGGGGACATCGGCGAACGCTCCACCGCCGACGCGCTCATGGCGGCCACCGCAGACGACCTGGGTCGGCTCGACATCGTGGTGAACAATGCCGGCGTCACCCGTGACCGGATGCTGTTCAACATGAGCGACGAGGAGTGGGACACCGTCATCCGGATCCACCTGCGCGGTCACTTCCTGCTCGGTCGCAACGCTGCCGCGCACTGGCGGCAGCGGTCCCAGGAGTCCGGCGACGCCGTCTACGGGCGCCTGGTGAACACCTCCTCCGAGGCGTTCCTCTCCGGCTCCCCGGGCCAGCCGAACTACGCAGCGGCCAAAGCAGGTATCACGGCCCTCACTCTCTGCGAGGCTCGCGGGCTCTCGCGCATCGGGGTGACGGCGAACGCGATCTGCCCCCGCGCCCGGACCGCGATGACGGCCGGGGTCTTCGGGGAGGAGGACTCCTCCGGGGCTGAGGTCGATCCGCTCTCGCCCGACCACGTCGCACCGCTCGTGACCTACCTCGCCTCCCCGGCGGCTCAGGACATCACCGGCCAGGTCTTCGTCGTCTACGGCGGGATGGTCGCACTCGTCGCCGCACCCGTCGTCGAGCAGCGCTTCGACGCGACCGGCACGGCCTGGGACCTTGAGGACCTGGACTCCCAGCTCGGCGGCTTCTTCGCCGACCGTGACCCGACGGCGTGCTTCGCCGCAGACAGCATCATGAGACTGGAGGCCTGAACCGATGGCTGCACAGACAGGACAGGGCCGGCTGGCGGGCAAGGTCGCGATCGTCACCGGTGGCGCCCAGGGCCAGGGCGCGGCGATCTGTCGGGCCTTCGTCGCCGAAGGGGCCAAGGTCACCATCGCCGACATCGCCGACGAGCCCGGGAAGCAGCTCGCCGACGAGCTGGGGGAGGGCGCGGTCTTCCTCCACCACGACGTGTCCGACGAGGCGAGCTGGAACGCGGTCGTCGACGGCACCTCCGCGACGTTCGGTCCGGTGACCGCGCTGGTCAACAACGCAGGGGTGCTGCAGTTCGCCGAGCTCACGAGCATGGAGGCCACGGAGTTCGAGCGGCTCTTCCGGATCAACGTGATGGGCTGTTTCCTGGGCATGAAGACGGTGGCACCGGTGATGGCCGAGGCCGGCGGCGGCTCGATCATGAACTGCTCGTCGGTCGAGGGTCTCGGCGGGATGCCCACCCTGGTCGCCTATACGGGCACCAAGTTCGCCATCCGCGGAATGACGAAGGCTGCCGCGATGGAGCTGGGCCCGAAGAACATCCGGGTCAACTCCGTGCACCCCGGCATGGTCGACACCGGCATGACGCGCGGCTACGCCGGGGAGGAGGGGATGAAGTGGGCAGCGGGCCGGGTCGCACTCAAGCGGGTCGGCTTGCCCGAGACGATCGCCCCGATGTACGTGTTCCTCGCCAGTGAGGAGAGCTCGTTCTCCACCGGGGCCGAGTTCGTCGCCGACGGCGGGGCCACCGCGACACACGCCTTCGGCGGCTGACCCGGCAGAGCGGCCGCTAACGTGGGGGCATGACGACCGCCTTCGTGCTGGGAGGCGGGGGCGTGCTCGGCGCGGCCGAGGTCGGCCAGCTGCGCGCGCTGGTGGAGGCAGACATCCAGCCGGACCTCGTGCTCGGAACCTCGGTCGGGGCGCTCAACGGCGCCGTCGTCGCCGCGCACCCCGGCCCCGACGTCGTGGACCGCCTGGTCCGTCTCTGGGAGAGCGTCGCCGCCGGCAAGGAGGTGTACGGCGACGGGCCGATCCGCCAGGTCTCGCGTGCGGTCCGCACCGGTGGCACCCGGCTCTACTCCAGCGCCCCGTTGCGGCGCCGGCTCGAGGAGGAGCTCGGTGAGCTGACGTTCGAGGAGCTGCCGATCCCGTTCCAGTGCTGCGCGTCGAGCATCGAGCGGGCCGCGGAGCACTGGTTCACCACCGGACGGCTGGTGGACGCGGTGGTTGCGTCCGCCGCCGTTCCCGGCCTCCTGGGGCCGGCGGTCGTCGACGGGGAGCACTACCTCGACGGGGGCATCGTGAACTCGATCCCCCTCGGTCGGGCGGTGAGCTGTGGTGCGCAGCGGGTCTTCGTGCTCCACGTCGGCCGGATCGAGCGGCCGCTGAGCCCGCCGCGGCGGCCCTGGGAGGTGGCCCGGGTCTCCTTCGAGATCGCCCGTCGGCATCGGTTCCACCGCGAGCTCGCCGAGCTGCCCGATGACGTCACGGCGTACGTCCTGCCCACCGGTGGCGGCTCGGACAAGGACGACTCCCTGTGGGCCTACCGCAGCTTCGGCTCGGTGCGCTCCCGCATCGACGCGGCGTACGAGGCGGCCAGCGCCTACCTGCGGGACCACCTGTGACCCGGCTGTTCCGCCGCGTCGTCGTGGCCCCGGCGGTCATCCTGCTCACGCTCCTGCTGCTGACGACCATCCCGGTGTGGCTGCTGGTGGCCGCGGCCGTCTCGCCGGTGGTGCCCGGGCGGCTCCGGCCGTTGCGGCTGCTGGCGATCCTGCTCGTACACCTGGTGCTGGAGAGCCTGATGCTGGTCGAGCTCTTCGGGTTGTGGATCGCCTCCGGTTTCGGCCTGTGGATCAGACGACCGTTCTTCCAGCGGATCCACTACGACATCGTGCAGGCCTACCTGGCGGTGATGTTCCGCGTCGCCCGATGGGTGCTGCGCCTGGAGATCGTGACCGAGGGACCGACGCCGGACGCCTTCCCGGGCCACCCGCTCATCGTGTGTTGCCGCCACGCCGGACCCGGTGACTCGTTCACGCTCGTCCATGCCCTGATGAGCTGGTACGACCGCGAACCCCGGGTCGTGCTCAAGGACACCATCGCGTGGGACCCGGCGATCGACATCCTGCTCACGAGGCTGCCGAGCCAGTTCATCTCCACCGGAGGCGATGCCGGTGACCGGATGGAGCGTCAGGTCGGTGACCTGGCGCGCGACCTGGACGACAACGACGCCTTCGTGATCTTCCCGGAGGGCGGTAACTTCACCCCCGCCCGACGTGACCGGGCCATCGAACGTCTCGACGGGCTGGGCCTGCACGCCATGGCGAGAAGGGCCGAGCAGATGGTCAACGTGGTGGCCCCGCGGCCGGGCGGTTTCTTGGCCGCGCTGGACGCCGCGCCCGAGGCCGACGTCGTCCTGGTCGCGCACACCGGGCTCGACCACATGCTGACCGTCGGTGACGTCTGGCGTGAGCTCCCCATGGACAAGCAGCTGGTCATGCGCTGGTGGCGGGTCTCGCGCAGCGAGATCCCCGCGAGCCGGGAGGAACGCATCGACTGGCTCTACCGACGGTGGCAGGAGATCGACCGGTGGGTCGCCGAGCACAAGCCGGTGGCGCTGCGCTGAGACCGGGCGTCCCGGTGGCCGGGTCAGGGACGGCGCAGGCGTCCTCGGGCACCCCGGCCGCGCCCAGGTCGCTGCTCCCGGCTGCCGTCGGCCGGGCGGCCGGTGCCGGGGCTCTCGGGCGGGTCGAACCGGCGCTTGGACTCACCGCCGAGGTCGTCGAGCGCGTCCACCATCTCGACCTCGGCGTCCGCAGGGAGGGGCTCGGGGACGTGGCGGCCCGAACGTGGGTCGACCTCGATGAGCATGCCCAGGTCGCGCAGCGTCTCGAAGTCGTCGGCGATATGGCGCTCGAAGATCCGCGCCAGGTACGGCGCAGCGTGCTCCTCGCCCAGGCCCCTCGCCGTCAGTGCGCGCACCGCGGCCGCAGTGCCGCGCCGCTCCGGTCGGAAGCGGGGCGACGGCCCGGAGGTGATCATCGTCGACCACTTCCTGATGAAGTCGGCGCGGGAGTAGGACTCATAGTGCAGCACGCGAAGCGACTCGTGTGAGAACGCCCTGACCGGCCGTCCGTCGTCTGAGACGACCCGGTGCAGCCGCAGCATGCCACCGGAACCCGGACGAACCCCCGACTTCCCGTCGAGGTGGCCGTGGAAGTAGGCCTCGTTCGAGGGCTTTGCGATGACCCCCAACGCGTGGAGCAGGGCCAAGTCGTCGTGCCCGAGGAGCGTCTTGAACCAGCGAGGCTCGTCGTGCCACTCGGGGCGGCTGACCGCTTCCAGGGGGGCCAGCCGGACCACCGACGTGCCGGCCGGCACCGCGCACAGGACATCCCGGTCGACCTGGGCGATCTCGTCGCCGTCGATGTGGAAGAGCCAGGTCGCCCAGTCGAAGCGGCCCAGGACGTGCTTGAGCGCGTTGGCGTTGATCCGCTGGCGAGCCGTCAGCGAGTCGGGCCGGTCATGACCCCACCACCGCGACTCGGTGCGGACGCACGTGACGTGCGGCTGGTCGTCCAGCCACGCCGCGACCTCGGACTGCCCCTCCGCTTCCGGCGCATCCAGCATCACGACCATGTGATCGACGCCCCCCGCCAGGTTGCCGTGCACGAATCGCTTCGTGTTGGGCAGGGTGTCCTTGAGCGTGGAGACCGTGAGCAGCACTGTCCGGATATTACGGGGCTGCCGGGCCCGGGTGGCGTTCCGGCCCGAGGCGCCCGGGTCGGGCCGGATGAGCCCAGCGAGCCTTGCTCCGGGGCGGTGGCCGGACCAGCTGCAGCAGGCGGAGGGCGACGCGGGTCAACAGCCCGGTGTCACTGACCCGGATCGCAGAGCTCCTGCCCTAAGCCCGACGCAGCGCCGATGCTGGTCACTGGGCATCCGTCGAGAGTCCCCGGGCCAGGCGGGCGGCGGCGGAGGCGATGGCATCGGGGTGACCGGGCGTGGGAATCCAGGGGAGCTGCAGTGCGTCTCGCGCCGGGTCGTTGTCATAACGCGGCACCACGTGCACATGGAAGTGGAACACGGTCTGCCACGCGGCCGCGCCGGTGCACTGGAGCAGGTTGACACCGTCCGCTCCGAGTTCGTCCTTGGCGCGTGAGGCGACGCGCTGCGCGGCTGCAACGCACGCCGCCAGGTCATCCGGATCGATGTCGAGCAGGTCGACGGAATGAGCCTTGGGGACCACGAGTGCGTGGCCCCAGGTGGCCGGGTTGATGTCCATGAACGCCAGGGTGCGTGCGTCCTCGCGGATCAAGCTGGCCGGCGCGTCTCCGGCCACGATGGCGCAGAAGATGCAGTCGGGTTCGCGTGACGCCGAGGACATGACGGCACCCTACGACGCCGTTCTCAGAGAGCCGTGGGACCCGCGGGTCGACGTACGCGCTCGACGTCCCCGGTCGGCTGCGGAGTCAGAGGTTGATCATGTGGCCGGCGAGGCCCTCGACGGCCTCCTTGACCCCCTCGGACAGCGTCGGGTGGGCGAAGATGTTGCGGGCGACCTCGTCGGCGGTGAGGTCCCACTTCTGCGCCAGGGTGAGCACCGGCAGCAGCTCGGTGACGTCGGGGCCGATCAAGTGGGCTCCGATGATCTCGTTGTACTTCGCGTCAGCGATCACCTTGACGAAGCCGGAGGTGTCACCGAGGCCCTTGGCCTTGCCGTTGGCGCTGAAGGGAAACTTCGCGGTCTTGACGTCGTAGCCCTTCTCCTTGGCCTGGGCCTCGGAGTAGCCGAACGAGGCGATCTGCGGCTGACAGTAGGTCGCGCGCGGGACCATGTCGAAGTCGATCTCGACGGTCTCCTCGCCTGCAATGGTCTCGGCGGTGACGATGCCCATGGCCTCCGCGGTGTGGGCCAGCATCAGCTTGCCGGTGACGTCGCCGATGGCGTAGACGCCGTCGACATTGGTACGGCCCCGCTCGTCGATCTCGATCGCACCCTTGTCGTTGGTCTCCACGCCGGCCTTGTCGAGCCCGTAGCCGTCGAGCCGGGGCTGGAAGCCGATGGCCTGCAGCACCTTGTCGGTCTCGAGGGTCTCTTCCTTGTCTCCCTTGCTGACGGTGACCTTGACCTTGCCCGAGCCGGGGTCCTCGATCTTCTCGACCTTGGTGCCGGTGAGCACCTTCACGCCGAGCTTCTTGTAGTGCTTGGCCAGCTCCTTGGAGATCTCCTCGTCCTCGGCCGGCACCATCCGGTCCAGGAACTCCACGATGGTGACGTCCACACCGAAGTTGACCATCACGTAGGCGAACTCCACCCCGATCGCGCCCGACCCGGCGATCACGAGGCTGTCGGGCAGCTCCTCGTCGAGGATGAGCTCCTCGTAGGTGACGACGTTCTCCGACAGCTCGGTGCCGGGCACCAGCTTGGTGGTGGCGCCGGCGGCGATGATGACGTGGTCACCGGTGATCTCGTCGGTGCCGCCGTCGTTGAGCTCGACACTGATGGTCTTGGCGTCCTTGAACGTGCCCCACCCGTCGATCTCGGTGATCTTGTTCTTCTTCATCAGGTAGTGCACGCCCTTGACGATCTCGGCGGAGACCTTCCGGCTGCGCTTGTGGGTGGGGGCGTAGGACATCGATGCCTCACCCTCGATGCCGAAGACGTCTCGCTCGTGGGCCAGGATGTGCGCCAGCTCGGCGTTGCGCAGCAGTGCCTTGCTGGGGATGCAGCCCACATTGAGGCAGACCCCGCCCCAGTACTGCTTCTCGATCACGGCCGTCTTGAGGCCGAGCTGAGAGGCGCGGATGGCGGCGACATACCCACCAGGCCCGGCGCCGAGGACGACGACATCGAAGTGCTGGCTCATGGTGGGGAGCCTATCGTCAGCGGAGCCCGTCGAAACCTGCCAGATCGGCACCGGTCAGACCGGCACCAGCTCGACCGCGCCGACCAGGTAGCGCGCCAGCACCACCCGAGCGACCTCCGGGTCCGCACCGAACGGCGGCGCGACCGCGATCGCGCCCGCCTCCAGCGCCAGCTCGGCGGCGCGGTCGTGCAGCAGGCCCGGGGCCAGGAACAGTGACCCGACGGCGACGTGCCGGCGTCCCTCCGCCCGCAGCGCCCGGACCGCCTCGCCGGTCGCCGGCGGAGAGGCCGAGGCGTACGCCGGCACGACCGGGAGGCGGTGCCGCTGGCTCCACAGCCTGGCCAGGCGCTGGATCGACTGCAGCGCCAGCGGGTCGGATGTGCCGGCCGCAGCCAGCACGAGGGCGTCGAGCTCGCGCGCCCTGGTGCTGGTCAGGGCCTCCCGCAGCCGGCGGTCGAGCACGTCGAGGAGGTGCTGTCCCAGCCCGAGCACAGGAGTCACCCGGATGAGCAGCCCGTCGTGGCGAGCGGTCGCATCGGCCACTGCCCTGGGCACGTCGACGCGTGCGTGGAAGGCCTCGGACAGCAGCAGGGGCACCACCACGATCTCCTCGACGCCCGAGGCCGCCAGGCGGTCGACCACGGTGTGGAAGTCGGGTCGGGCGAGGTCGAGGAAGGCGGTCTCGACCCGCAGGTCGGGTCGCATCGACCGGACCTCGGAGACCAGGGCGCGCACGGTCCGGGCCGAGCGTGGGTCGCGGCTGCCATGGGCGAGTGCCACCAGGGCTGGTGCGGTCATCGGGTGCCTCCAGTGGGGGAGAGGTGGTGCGGGGAGAGGTGGGTGGTGTGCCGCGTCATGCGTGGAGTCCGCACTCGGTCTTGTCGCGACCGGCCCACCGGCCGCTGCGAGGGTCGGCGCCCGCCTCGACCCGGCGGGTGCAGGGGTGGCAGCCGATCGAGGGGTAGCCGTCCGCGACGAGCGGATTGACCAGGACGCGGTGGCGGGCGACGTAGCGCTGCACCTGCTCGTCGGTCCACCGGGCGAGCGGCGAGACCTTCACCTTGCCCCTCGTGGGATCCCAGCCGATCACCGGTGCGATGACGCGGTCGCGGGTCTCGGCCCGACGGAGGCCGGTCGCCCAGGCGTCGTAGCGGGTGAGCGCCCGCTGCAGGGGCCGGACCTTGCGCAGCGCGCAGCACAGGTCGGGGTCGCGTTCGTACAGGCGTGGACCGTGGACGCGTTCCTGCTCCTCGACGGAGAGCTCGGGGCTCACGTCCACCACTGAGACCGGGAGCGTTGCCGCGACCGCGTCGCGGGTGCCGATGGTCTCGGCGAAGTGGTAGCCGGTGTCGAGGAAGACCACGTCGACCCCCGGCGCCACCCGGCCGGCCAGGTGCGCCAGCACCGCGTCAGCCATCGACGAGGTGACGCAGAAGCGTTCGCCGAAGGTCGCGGCGGCCCACTCGACGATGTCCTCGGCAGGGGCGAGCTCGAGCTCGGCGCCGACGGCCTGCACCAGCTCACGCAGCTCCTCCTCGGAGCGTCCGCTGGTGTCGCTGCCGCGCGTGCGGCTGGCGAGGACGGTCGTGGCGGCGGTCATCCGGCCACCACCTCGGCGAAGTCCGCGTCGCCGCGCAGCACCTCGTCGTCGGCACGCGACACCCAGGTGGCGAACGGCTCGCCGGGCTCGCGCTCGGCGAGGAAGTGGCGCACCACGTTCTCCACGTAGTCGTCGAGTCCTGCGCTGGTGACCTTGTGGGCGCGCAGCTTGCGGCCGAACGGTGTGTCGGTGTGCTCGCCGGCGAGACCGATGCCGCCGCCGAGATGAACCTGGAAACCCTCCACCTGGCGGTCCCCGTCCCGCACGAGCTGTCCCTTGAGTCCGATGTCGGCCACCTGGGTGCGGGCGCAGGCGTTGGGGCACCCGTTGACGTTGACCGTCACCGGGGTGTCCAGGTCGGGAATGCGGCGCTCGAGCTCGGCGACCAGGGCACGGGCACGCTCCTTGGTGTCGACCAGCGCCAGCTTGCAGTACTCGATCCCGGTGCAGGCCATGGTCGAACGCCGCCACATCGACGGCACGGCGCTGAGGCCGATCGACTCGAGGTCCGCGACGAGAGTGTCCACGTCGTCGCCGTGCACGCCCAGCACCACGAGCTTCTGGTACGACGTGAGCCGCACGCCGCGGGCACCGTGCCTGTCCACCACGTCGGCCAGGGCCGAGAGCGTCGTCCCGCTGACCCGGCCGACGACGGGAGCGGCCCCGACGTAGAAGAGGCCGTCCTTCTGTGGGTGGACGCCGACGTGGTCTCCGTTGACCGTGGGGGCCGGGGGAGAGGGGCAGTCGACCAGCTCGCGGTCGAGGTACTCCGTCTCCAGCACCTCGCGGAACCCCTGCACCCCCCAGTCGGCGACGAGGAACTTCAGCCGGGCGCGGTTGCGAAGCCGGCGGTAGCCGTAGTCACGGAAGACCGAGGCGACGCCCTCCCAGACGTCGGCCACCTCGTCCAGCGGGATCCAGACCCCCAGCTTCTGGGCGAGCATCGGGTTGGTGGAGAGCCCGCCGCCGACCCAGAGGTCGAAGCCGGGCCCGCGCTCGGGATGAACGGTGCCGACGAAGGAGACGTCGTTGACCTCGGGTGCCCCGTCGAGGCTGGGGTGGCCGGATGCGGACGTCTTGAACTTGCGGGGGAGGTTGGCGTAGTCGGGGTTGCCGACGCAGCGGCGCTTGATCTCGGCCAGCGCGGGGGAGGCGTCGATGATCTCGTCGGCCGCCAGGCCCGCCACCGGTGAGCCGAGGAAGGGTCGCGGGGAGTCGCCGCACGCCTCGGTGGTGGAGAGCCCGACCGGCTCGAGCAAGTCCCAGATCGCGGGCACGTCCTCGATGCGCACCCAGTGGTACTGGATGTTCTGCCGGTCGGAGATGTCAGCGGTGTCGCGGGCGTAGCGGGTCGAGGCCTCGCCCAGGGCGCGCAGCTGTGCCGGACGCAGCACGGACCCGTCGGTACGCACCCGCATCATGAAGCAGCGGTCCTCGAGCTCGGCGGGCTCGAGAGCCGACGTCTGCGCGCCGTCGAGGCCGGGGCGGCGTTGGGTGTACAGCCCCATCCAGCGGAAGCGGCCGCGCAGGTCGTCCTCGTCGATGGAGTCGAATCCCTGGAGCGCGTAGACCTTCTCGATCCGTGAGCGCACGTTGAGCGGGTTGTCCTCCTTCTTGAACAGCTCGTTGGGGTTGAGCGGCTCGCGGTGGCCGAGCGCCCACTGTCCTTCGCCCCGGGGCTTCGGGTGCCGGGGGCGTGGGGAGCGATCAGGAGGAGCGGGGCGGTCCGTGGTGGCGGTCATCGGAGGTCCTCTGGGGAGTCAGGAGGCACCACGTGCGCGGACTCTGGACCCGGACGGCGCTGTCCCGGGTGCAGCCGGCGAACGCAGGCCAGCCGGGACGGTCGAGTCGGGGTCTGGCGAGGTTCAAGCCGACATACACATCATGCTGCGGGTACGACCGAGGTCCACGTGGCGTCGAGCCACGAGGTCCAGCGAGGTCGCCGCAGTGATCATGGACGGGAGTTTGTGCGACCGCTTCGGTCCCCGGCAACCACGTGTCTCGCTATTCGGGATTCCCGTCCATTGAATGAGACAACCCTCGGGAGGCGACGTGGCGAGCGGCGACTAGGCTGGGCCCATGACCCTCACCGAACCAGGCTCCTCGTCAGCGACGGGATCCATGGGCAGCACTGACCCCGCCACCGTGACGGCCGCCTACGAAGCCGCGCTCCAGGTGATCGGCTCGGTCGAGCCGCGGATCGCGGAGGCGACCCGGGCCGAGCTTGCCGACCAGCGCGGCTCGCTCAAGCTCATCGCGAGCGAGAACTACGCCTCGCCCGCCACGCTGCTCACGATGGGCACCTGGCTCTCCGACAAGTACGCCGAGGGCACCATCGGCCACCGCTTCTACGCCGGCTGCCAGAACGTCGACACCGTGGAGGCCCTGGCCGCCGAGCACGCCCGCGAGCTGTTCGGAGCCGAGTACGCCTACGCGCAGCCGCACTCCGGCATCGACGCCAACCTGGTGGCGTTCTGGTCGATCCTGGCCCACCGGGTCGAGTCGCCCGCTCTGGAGTCCCGCGGGGTGCGCAACGTCAACGACCTGACCGAGGAGGACTGGGAGACGCTGCGACACGAGCTGGGCAACCAGCGCCTGCTCGGCATGTCGCTGGACGCCGGCGGCCACCTCACGCACGGCTTCCGGCCCAACATCAGCGGCAAGATGTTCCACCAGCAGCAGTACGGCACCAACCCCGAGACGGGGCTCCTCGACTACGACGCGGTCGCCGTCAAGGCGAGGGAGTTCCGGCCGCTGGTGCTGGTGGCCGGCTACTCGGCGTACCCCCGGCGTGTGAACTTCGCCCGGATGCGCGAGATCGCCGACGAGGTCGGCGCCACCCTGATGGTCGACATGGCCCACTTCGCCGGGCTGGTGGCCGGCAAGGTGTTCACCGGGGACGAGGATCCCGTACCGCACGCCCAGGTGGTCACCACCACGACCCACAAGTCCCTGCGGGGGCCGCGGGGCGGGCTCGTGCTCGCGACGGAGGAGTATGCGCCGTCGGTGGACCGCGGCTGCCCGATGGTGCTCGGCGGCCCGCTCGGCCACGTCATGGCCGCCAAGGCCGTGGCACTCGCCGAGGCGCGCAGGCCAACCTTCCAGGCGTACGCCCAGGCTGTCGCCGACAACGCCCAGACGCTCGCGGAGGGCTTCCTCAAGCGTGGCGCAAAACTGGTCACCGGTGGCACCGACAACCACATCGTGCTGCTCGACGTCACCTCCTTCGGGGTCACCGGGCGACAGGCCGAGACCGCGCTGCTCGACGCCGGCGTCGTGACCAACCGCAACTCGGTCCCGGCCGACCCGAACGGGGCCTGGTACACCTCGGGCATCAGGTTCGGCACCCCGGCGCTGACCACGCGCGGCTTCGGGGCCGAGGAGTTCGACCGTGTCGCCGAGCTCGTCGTCGACGTGCTGAGCAACACCGAGCCCGGCACGACGTCCAAGGGGGCGCCGTCGAAGGCACAGTTCACCACCGCCGACGGTGTCGCCGACCGCGTGAAGTCCGCCGCCGCCGAGCTGCTCGACGCCCACCCGCTCTACCCCGGGTTGGACCTCGCCTAGGACCTCGGGCACCTCAACCACCGTGGGTGGCTCGGTCGGTCGTTGAGGTGCGCGCGCAGCGAGCCACGAAACGCCTCGACCACCTTGGGTCGGCGTGGGGGGAGGAGGTCCGGGGCTCAGAGCAGGTCGAGCAGCCAGGAGGGGCTCATCACCCGCGCCCCGAGGTTCTCCGCCGCCCCTCGCAGCACTCGGTCGGCGGTGACGACGGTGACGTCTGCGCCCCGGCCCAGCGACGCCCGCGTCTCGGCGAGGACCGCGCTGTCGCCGTCGCGTCCGGCATGCACCGTGCGGACGTCGTGGTCGCGGCCCGCGGGCACACCTGCCTTGGCCGCGCCTTCGAGCACCAGCACCACCTCGTCGTACGACGTGTCGGCGACGAGCAGCTGCTCGTGCAGGCGGCGCGCAGCTCCGGCGCGGTCCTTCCACCAACCGTCGGGCCGGGAGCCGACCACGTTGGCGGCGTCGACGACGAGCAGCGCCGTCACCGGGGGGTCACGCCTTGGTGGGGGTGGCGCGCTCCATGAGGGCGGCCAGGTCGAGGCCGCCCGGGAGCTGGCCGAAGGTGCCGGCTTGGCCGCCTCCGAGCCGTGAGGCGCAGAAGGCGTCGGCGACCTCCGGCGGGGCGAAGCGCACCAGCAACTAGCCCTGGAGACAGACCGCCATCCGTGCCGCCAGCCGGCGAGCCCCCGCCTCGGCCACGGCGGGGTCGGAGTGGTCGGCCAACAGCTCGAGGGTCTCGCGGATCGCGGTGTCCAGCCGAGGGTCGCCTCCAGCGGCCTGCCCTACCTCGCTGATCCAGGCGTCGAGCACCCCGGGCTCGCGGGTGAGGGCACGCAGGACGTCGAGCGCGTTGACGTTGCCCGAGCCCTCCCAGATGGAGTTCAGCGGTGACTCGCGGAAGAGCAGGGGCATCCCCGACTCCTCGACGTAGCCGTTCCCGCCTAGGCACTCCAGGGCCTCGGCGACCATGGCCGGGGTGCGCTGCACACCCAGAACTTCGCCAGTGGGAGAGCGATCCGGCGCAACGCCGCCTCGTGCTTCGTCGTCGCGCCGGTAGACCCCGCCGCGAGCCTGATCGCGACCGCGGTGGCCGCCTCGGACTCGACCGCGAGATCCCCACGACGTTCTGCATCAACGGCTTGTCCGCCAGCACCCCGCCGAACGCGCTGCGGTGGGCGACGTGCCACGAGGCCTCAGCGAGCGCCTTGCGCATGATGCTCGCCGAGCCGAGGACGCAGTCCAGGCGGGTCGCGGC
>CAWDDN010000051.1:0-97463 GCA_963801135.1 uncultured Actinomycetota bacterium
GGCCTGGTGATCGCCTCGCAGCGGGAGCGTCTGCTCGACCTGATCCGGCAGCGGGGCAGCGGGTTCGCGCTCGGCGTGATCCGCGAGTTCGCGTTCGGTGACACCGACGTGCCGCTGTCGTGGGTGGCGTTCCTCAACGAGATGATCGCGGCCACTCCCCTTCGGGTGCTGGTGGAGTTCATCCCGCACTTCGAGACCATGGACAAGTACTCGGTCATCGAGGCCTTCGCGGAGGTCCCGACGCTCATCATGTGCGGGACCAAGGACAAGCTCACCTCGATCGGGCACTCGCGCAAGCTGCACTCGCTGATCCCGGGGTCGCGGCTGGTCGAGCTCCCCGACGGCGGGCACATGCCGCTCTTCGAGTTCAAGGACCGGGTCAACGCCGAGCTCGACCGGCTCTTCGCCGAGGCCGACCACCGCGCAGCGAGGCAACGTCGTGACGCCCGAGAGCGGCACCCCGACCCTCAGCCGGACGGTCACCGTGACCGAGGCGGGACCGGGGCGGGCGCCGGAGGTGGCCGGGATCATTCACCAGGCCTTCGCAGCCCGCCCGCGCCTGAACCCTCCGGCGCCTGCGCTGGAGGAGACCGAGCAGTCGGTGGCCGCTGCGCTGCAGGCGGACGGCGGTCTCGTCGCCGAGGTCGGCGGTCGGGCCGTGGCCGCGTGCCTGCTGGCCCGTCGTACGACGGAGTGGGGGCCGTCGCTCGAACTGCGCCGGGTGAGCGTGCGGCCCGACGCCCAGCACCTCGGGGTCGCGCCCGCCATGGTGGCCGCTGCCGAACGGGTGGCGCTCGAACGCGGCTTGACGCGACTGCACCTGACGGCGCGCACCGAGCTTCCCGACACGGTGCGGTTCTGGCTGCGGCTGGGCTACCGCGAGGTGACGCGGTCGGGCACCGTCGCGACGATGGCGCGGGAGCTTCCCGTGCAGCGTGAGGCGGCGGAGGCGGAGATGACGCGCGAGCTCGGCCGCCGGCTGGCGACGTCCCTCCGGCGCGGTGACGTCCTGCTGCTCACCGGTGACCTGGGAGCCGGCAAGACGACCTTCACCCAAGGGATCGGAGAGGGCCTCGGCGTGCGGGGAGCTGTCACCTCGCCGACGTTCGTCCTGTCACGTGTCCATCCCTCGCTGTCGCAGGGGCCGGCGCTGGTACACGTGGACGCCTATCGGTTGGGCGGCATCGCCGAGCTCGACGACCTCGACCTCGAGGTGAGCCTCGAGGACTCGGTCACGGTCGTGGAGTGGGGTGGCGGGGTCGGCGAGGGACTGGCCGAGGAGCGGCTGGAGATCGAGATCTCGCGATCGGAGTCGGAGGACGACGAGCGCCGCACCGTGCGCATCGTCCCGGTGGGGGCTCGCTGGGTGGGCAGCGACCTGACCCGGCTCTGACGGGGCCGAGACCGGGCCGGAACGGGACGCTGAGCCCCGACTACCCTCGACGGCGTGCTACTCGCGATCGACACGTCCACCTCGATGGTCTCGGTGGCGGTCTGCTCCCCGGAGGGAGAGGTCCTGGCGCGCGGCTCGAGCGAGCGTCCCATGAAGCACGGTGAGTCGCTGGCGCCGCTGGTCCAGGAAGTCCTGCACGAGGCGGCCGTCAAGCCCGCCCAGCTGACCCTGGTCGGCGCCGGCACCGGCCCTGGTCCGTTCACCGGCCTGCGCGTGGGGCTGGTGACGGCGCGGATGCTGGGACTTGCGCTGGGGATCCCGGTGCGCGGCGTCTGCTCGCTCGACGTGATCGCCGCCCAAGCCGTCGCCGGGGGAGTTGCCGAGCCCTTCGTGGTGGTGACCGACGCCCGGCGCAAGGAGCTCTTCCACGCCTCCTACGACGACCAGGGCCGCCGTCGAGCGGGCCCCGACGTGGACCGGCCGACCGACGTGCTGCCGGCAGGGGACACGACGCTGGTCGTGGGGCCGGCAGTCGATCTCTACCCGGGCACGTTCACCCGCACCACGGGGCCTGACCAGGTCGAAGCGGCCACCCTGGCCACCCTCCTGCTCGACAGCCACGCCGTGGTCACCGACCCGGTGCCGCTCTACCTCCGTCGTCCGGACGCCGTGGTCCCAGGGCCGCCGAAGCAGGCATCGTGAACCTCGAGCCGCAGCTCCGGGAGGCCGACGTCGACGACGTGGGTGCGATCGCCGCCCTGGAGCGGGAGACCTTCGGCGCCGACGCCTGGTCGGCCGACGCACTGGCCGACGAGCTCGCCGCGCCGGGCCGGCACGCTCTGGTGGCGACCGCCGACGCGGGCCGTCTCCACGGCTATGCCATCACCTGGACGGTGGGGGACGTCGCCGACGTGCAGCGGGTGGTGGTCGCGGCAGGGTCTCGACGCCGAGGGGTCGCCACCCGAATGCTCGTCGACCTGCTCGACCGGGCGGCCGGAGCCGGCGTTCGACGGGTGCTCCTGGAGGTCTCACAGCGCAACGTGGCCGCGCTGCGGTGCTACCAGCGACTCGGGTTCGAGGTGATCGACCGCCGTCGCGCCTACTACCTCGACGGCACCGATGCGCTGGTGCTGGCGCGAGCGGGCCGATGGCAGAACCGAGGAGGTGCCCGATGCCCGCTGATGGTCCGCTGGTGCTCGGGATCGAGACGTCGTGCGACGAGACCGGCGTGGGGCTGGTGCGGGGCACGGACCTGCTCGCCGACGTGATCGCCTCCTCGGTGGAGGAGCACGCCCGGTTCGGGGGCGTGGTGCCCGAGGTCGCCTCGCGGGCCCATCTCGAGGCGATGGTGCCGACCGTGGAGCGGGCCTGCGAGCGCGCCGGCGTACGCCTGGCTGACGTGGACGCGATCTCGGTGACGAGCGGCCCCGGCCTGGTCGGAGCCCTGCTGGTCGGGGTGGCCGCCGCGAAGGCGCTCGCGGTCGCGCTCGACAAGCCTCTCTACGGGGTCAACCACCTCGCCGCGCACGTCGCCGTCGACCAGCTCGAGCACGGGCCGCTGCCGCAGCCCTGCCTGGCCCTGTTGGTCAGCGGCGGTCACTCGTCACTGCTGCTGGTCGAGGACGTCACCACGCAGGTCGAGCCGCTGGGAGCCACGATCGACGACGCCGCGGGCGAGGCCTTCGACAAGGTCGCCCGGCTCCTCGGCCTGCCCTTCCCGGGTGGCCCTCACATCGACCGCGAGGCTCGCTCGGGGAGCAGCGTCGCGATCGACTTCCCTCGCGGGCTGAGCTCGCGGCGCGACCTGGAGCGTCACCGCTTCGACTTCTCCTTCTCCGGGCTCAAGACCGCGGTGGCGCGGTGGGTGCAGGCCAGGGAGGCAGCCGGTGAGCCGGTGCCCGTCGCCGACGTCGCGGCGTCGTTCCAGGAGGCGGTGTGCGACGTCCTGACCCGCAAGGCGCTGGACGCGGCTGCTGACCGCGGGGTCGACCACCTGCTCATCGGTGGGGGAGTAGCGGCCAACTCCCGGCTCCGGACGATGGCAGAGGAACGCGCCGCCCGGCTCGGCGTCGCCATCCGCGTGCCACGCCCTGGCCTGTGCACCGACAACGGCGCGATGGTCGCCGCCCTCGGGTCGGAGATGGTGCTCCGCGGACGGGCCCCTTCGGCCCTCGACCTGCCCGCCGACTCCAGCCTGCCGGTGACCACCGTGCAGGCGTAGGCGCCCGCCTCGGGATCGGGGTTGCCGTCGTCTCGCAGGCGGCACGACAAGTGCGGTGCGACCACAGCACCGCGCCAGTCCCGGTGACCTCGGGCTCAGGTCACCCGGCGGACGGAGAGAGCGGTGCCGCGGCCGCCGACGCGGGTGAGCACGAGAGTCGCCTCGGCGTCACCGGAGAGGTCCAGCCGCCGCCGTAGCTGTTCGGGAACGACGTCGACGCCGCGCTTCTTGATCGTCACGCGCCCGACCCCGCGCTCACGCAGCGCCGCACGCAGCCGCTTCTCGGCGAAGGGCAGCTCCTCCAGCACCTCGTAGTCGGTCGCGTACGGCGTGGAGGCGGAGCGGTCGGAGGTCACGTAGGCGATGTGGGGGTCGAGGAGGCTGCCCTCGACCAGGGCTGCCACGGCCGTGACGAGCCCTGCGCGGATCACCGCCCCGTCCGGCTCGTAGAGGTAGCGTCCGGGGCCCGCGGTCCCTACCGCCTCGGCGCCGGGGTCGTCCTCGGTGGTGAGCGTGGCGAGCCCGGCGGGTCCGATGAGCGTGGCGCGACGCCGGGTGGTGGCGAGCTGGGGGGACCACAGCGCCGCCTCCTTGACCGCTCCGCGCCAGCTGACGATCTCGGTCTCGACCCCGTCCGGTACCCGCTCATGGGGGACGCCGGGAGCCACCTTGACCACGGCAGGGCGACCGAGCAGCTCCTCGACCCACGACCAGGCCGGGATGTAGGCGTCGGGGTCGAAGGTGCGGCCCCCGGGGGCTGCGCCGCGCGGGGTCGGCGACCACGACGCCGAAGGGGCTGAGGTCGAGTGAGGTGGCGTCCCCGGCGGTGACGGCGCCGGGCAGCTCGAGCGAGGTCAGGTTGGCTGCCGCCAGCGCGGCGCGCACCGGGTCGAGCTCGACGCCGGCGACCGGGACGCCGACGCCCGCCAGCTGACGGGCCAGGGCGATGAGGTCGCCCCCGATGCCGCACCCGAGGTCGACCACCGACGACAGGGTGGGCGAACGAGACCCGGGCGGCTCGGTGGGCCGCGACCTCGGCGCGCGTGCACTGCTCGAGGGCGTCAGCAGTGAAGTACATCCGGGCTGCGTCGTTCCCGAGCTTGGCGCGTGCCCGCTCGCGCAGCACCACCTGGTTCATCGCCGCGGCCGCGAGCTCGGGGTCGACCGACTCCCGCAGCTTCGCGCCGGCGCGCACCGGGTCGTCGCTGGACCGCTGCACCACGGCTGCGAGCTCGAGTGCACGTCGCCCTTCGGGGGAGAGGAGCCGCTGTGCGGTCGCCAGGTCCATGGGGTGATCCTGCCAAGGGCGGGGGGCGCGAGGCAGCGGGCGTGGTCGGTCCGGTTGCGACAGTCCTGGCACTCGACTTGACCGAGTGCTAACCGAGGGATACTTTTCTGATTAGCACTCTCGACCTGAGAGTGCTGAACGCTCGGAGGGCGCGACCCCCGCGACGGCGCGCCTCGCCCGGGCGGAAGCTTGCACATCTCGACGAACGAGAAAGTGGAGGTCGACGGAAAAGTGTCGGTCAACATCAAGCCGCTCGAGGACCGGATCCTCGTCAAGACGCTCGACGCGGAGCAGACCACCGCCTCGGGCCTGGTCATCCCGGACACCGCGAAGGAGAAGCCCCAGGAGGGCGAGGTCATCGCGGTCGGTCCGGGTCGCTTCAACGAGGACGGTGACGAGCGGATCCCGCTCGACATCTCGGTGGGCGACAAGGTCATCTACTCCAAGTACGGCGGTACTGAGGTCAAGTACGGCGGCGAGGAGTACCTCATCCTGAGCGCGCGCGACGTGCTCGCCATCGTCGGCTGAACCAGCTGCCCCACCAGCAGCTGAGCCGAACAACCTGTTCGACGACTCCGCCCCGGGCGGCCTCCGGGCCCTCGGGGCGCAGTTGTTCCCCCTGACTTACCGATGAGAAAGGCAGTGATCTCTCGATGCCGAAGATCCTGGAGTTCGACGAGCACGCCCGGCGCGCGCTGTTGCGCGGCGTGGACAAGCTCGCGAACACAGTCAAGGTGACGCTCGGCCCCAAGGGCCGTTACGTCGTCCTCGACAAGAAGTGGGGCGCCCCCACGATCACCAACGACGGTGTCACCGTGGCGCGGGACGTCGAGCTGGACGACCCGTTCGAGAACCTCGGCGCCCAGCTGGCCAAGGAGGTCGCCACCAAGACCAACGACGTCGCGGGCGACGGCACCACCACGGCGACGGTGCTGGCCCAGGCGATGGTCCAGCGTGGCCTCCAGGCGGTGACCGCGGGCACGAACCCGATGGCGCTCAAGCGCGGCATCGACAAGGGGGCCGAGGCGGTCGGCGAGGCGCTGCTCAAGGCAGCACGCGACGTGGACTCCAAGGAGGACATGGCCGCGGTCGCCACCGTCTCCAGCCGCGACCCGCAGATCGGCGAGCTGCTCGCCGAGGCTTTCGACAAGGTCGGCAAGGACGGCGTCATCACCGTCGACGAGTCCAACACCATGGGGACCGAGCTCGAGTTCACCGAGGGGATGCAGTTCGACAAGGGCTACATCTCGCCGTACTTCGTCACCGACACCGAGCGCATGGAAGCGGTGCTCGACGATCCCTACATCCTGCTCCACCAGGGCAAGATCAGCGCGATCGCCGACCTGCTGCCGATCCTCGAGAAGGTGATGCAGGCCGGCAAGCCGCTGTTCATCCTCTCCGAGGACGTCGAGGGCGAAGCGCTGTCGACCCTCGTGGTCAACAAGATCCGCGGCACCTTCAACGCGGTCGCGGTGAAGTCGCCGGCGTTCGGTGACCGCCGCAAGTCGATGATGCAGGACATCGCGGTGCTCACCGGTGGCCAGGTCGTGGCTCCCGAGGTGGGCCTCAAGCTCGACCAGGTCGGGCTCGACGTGCTCGGTCAGGCGCGCCGCGTGGTCGTCACCAAGGACAACACCACCATCGTGGACGGTGCGGGGGACCACGCCGAGGTCACCGGCCGCGTCAACCAGATCAAGCAGGAGATCGAGGCCTCCGACTCCGACTGGGACCGCGAGAAGCTCCAGGAGCGCCTGGCCAAGCTGGCCGGTGGCGTCTGCGTCGTTCGTGTCGGCGCCGCCACCGAGGTGGAGCTCAAGGAGAAGAAGCACCGCATCGAGGACGCCGTCTCGGCTACTCGCGCGGCCATCGAGGAGGGCATCATCCCCGGGGGTGGCTCCGCTCTGGTCCACGCCGCTGCGGCTCTCGAGGGCGACCTCGGGCTGTCCGGCGACGAGGCCATGGGCGTGCGCGTGGTGCGCAAGGCCCTGGACGAGCCGCTGCGCTGGATCGCCGAGAACGGCGGCGAGAACGGCTACGTGGTGGTCGCCAAGGTCCGCGAGGCCGGCGAGGGCACGGGCTTCAACGGGGAGACCGCCACCTACGGCGACCTGCTGAGCCAGGGGATCCTCGACCCGGTCAAGGTCACTCGCTCGGCACTGGTCAACGCCGCTTCGATCGCCGGCATGCTGCTCACCACCGAGACCCTCGTGGTGGAGAAGCCGGAAGAGGAGGACGACGACGCTGCCGGGGGTCACGGCCACGGCCACGGTCACGGTCACTGATCAGCGTCGGCTGAGCCGAACCGCAGTCACTGCGGCCCCGTCCCCGAGAGGGACGGGGCCGCAGCTGCGTGTGAGGTCCGGCATCTCGCCGTACGCCCCGAGTCCGGACTCGAAACCGGTGCCGTGTGTCGGGAAGCGACCGAAGGGTCAGCCGACGGTGGGCAGGTGGACCTTGACGTCGGTGAGCTGCATGACGCCCGGGTTCCGGCTGGACATCCCGGCGAACATGTCGCTGACCGGGCTCACTGTCAGGAACAGCGACTGCCCCTCCGGCACGTCGACCGCGACCGAGGGAAGCTCGATGCGTCGCTTCTGCTCGGTGACCATCTCGGGCTCCCGCAGCGGCAGCATGTTGTTCTGCACGATGCGGGCGTCGGCCGGGGAGGTTCCCACCGAGAGCGCGAAGAACGCGCGCGCGTCGAGTCCGACCGTCGTCACCTTCGCGGTGACGAAGGAGCGGCCGGCGACGCGCTGCGGACCGTCGGAGATCTTCACGGCCTGAGGCGGACCGGCCGCGGCCGGGGTGGTCACGTCAGCCAGGGCCATCACCCGGTCAGGCTTCACCGATCCGACGGTCGTGCACGTGTTGTCGGCGGTGGCGAGGTGGAAGCGGTTGAAGCCCCTCAGGTTGCGGTCCTTGTGCTGCAGCTTCTCCTGCATGAAGCGCAGGGCCAGGTCGGCGAAGGTGTCGCTGCCGAGCTTCTGGCTACAGGGGTCGGCAGCGGTGCCGACGCCCGCCGGGAACGCAGAGGGGAGCGTGTGGCCGCCGTTGTAGCCGACGAAGATGCTGCGCTTGCGGGCCCGGGGAGTGAGCGCGTTGCTCCAGTTCTTCAGGCCCTGCCGCAGCGGGAAGAGGTTGTCGGTGGCGCCCTGGCCGAACAGCACGGGGATGTTCAGCCTTCGGCCGTTGCGCACGTGCCAGGACGGGCCGTTCTTGCGGAAGAACGCGTCGAGGTCCGTGGTCCCGGGAGTGGAGCCGTCGGGCCAGCTGCCGGTGGCGGCGCCCTCAGCGAGCGAGGTGTAGATCTCCGGCGCCAGCGCGTCGCTGGGGAGGCCCGCGGCGCTCAACGCGCTGACCCACTCGGTGCGCACGACCTCCTCAGGGGCCAGGCTCTCCTTGAGGTCCCACCAGGTGATCTCGGGAGCGAGCGCGTCGAAGACCGGCTTGCCCTTGCCCCGGAGCAGCTCGAAGGCCCCCAGGAACTGGTAGCCACCTCCGTACGAGCCGCCGATCGCCCCCAGGCGAGGGTCGCGGGGACCGTCCTTCTTGACCCACGCCTGGCGGGCGATCAGGTCGACGAGCTTGCGGACGTCGCGTCCCTCGAAGTCGGGGTTCATCACGTGGGCCTTGCCGCCGCTCTCGCCGAAGCCGCGCTGGTCGAAGGAGAGCACGCCGAGGCCGTTGTCCAGGTAGCGGTCGAAGCCGGCGGCGTCCTGGGTGCGGCTGCCGCCCCACCCGTGGCTGTGCATGACCATCGGCACCTTGCGACGCTTGCTTGCGCCGGCCGGCTTGAACAGCGTGTAGCAGATGTCCACCCGCTCCGAGCTCCCCGGCTCGGGCCGGCTCTTGACGCATCCGTTCGTCACGGTGTGCTCCGGTGCCGCGGCGGCCGGCGCGGCGCTCAGCAGGGTGGATGCGGGCGCGGCCAGGGCCAGCGCGGTGACGGCAGCTGCGATACGTCGGTGCTCTCTCATGTCCGGTTCAACGAGCAGGGTGGGATGGGTCATGCCTGGGCGATGGGTTCCTGCGACCTTCGCCTCCGACGCGGTGGCTCGGCGGGTTGGCGCCCGAAGGGGTCGGTGGCCGGGTCGTAGACTGGACTCCCGCCCCGGACCGGAAGGCCCCCATGGATCTCAACGCCGCCGGCGTCCCCGACAAGTTCCTCACCCTCGGGCTGACCTACGACGACGTGCTGCTGCTGCCGGGCGAGACCGACGTCATCCCCAGCGAGGTCGACGCCTCGACGCGGCTGACCCGCGGCATCTCACTCAAGATCCCGCTGGTCTCCAGCGCCATGGACACCGTCACGGAGTCCCGCATGGCGATCGCCATGGCGCGCCAGGGCGGGCTCGGCGTGCTTCACCGCAACCTCTCGATCGACGACCAGGCCTACCAGGTGGACCTGGTCAAACGCACCCAGACCGGCATCATCTCCAACCCGGTGACGATCCGCCCCGACCAGACGCTCGAGGAGCTGGACGAGAAGTGCGGCGAGTACCGCGTCTCGGGGCTCCCCGTGGTCGACGCCGACAATCTGCTGCTCGGCATCATCACCAACCGCGACCTGCGCTTCACCCCGGTCGCGGAGTGGGCGAGCACCAAGGTCGACGAGGTGATGACCCCGATGCCGCTGATCACCGGCCCGGTCGGGATCAGCCGGGAGGACGCCACGCTGCTGCTGCGCAAGCACAAGCGCGAGCGCCTGCCGCTGGTCGACGACTCGGGCCACCTCACCGGGCTCATCACCGTCAAGGACTTCGTCAAGAGCGAGCAGTTCCCCCAGGCGTCCAAGGACGCCGACGGACGGCTCATGGTGGGCGCCGCCGTCGGCTACTTCGGGGACGCCTGGGAGCGTGCCACCACGCTGATCGAGGCGGGTGTCGACGTGCTGGTGGTCGACACCGCCCACGGGCATGCCCGGCTGCTGCTGGACATGGTGCGCCGGCTCAAGTCCGACCCCGCTACCCGCCACGTCGAGGTCATCGGAGGCAACGTCGCCACCCCCGAGGGTGCGCAGGCGCTGGTCGACGCCGGCGTCGACGCGGTCAAGGTGGGCGTCGGGCCGGGCTCGATCTGCACGACCCGTGTGGTGGCCGGGGTCGGCGTCCCCCAGGTCACCGCCGTCCACAACGCGCGCAGGTGTGCGAACCCGCGGGTGTCCCGGTCATCGCCGACGGCGGGTTGCAGTACTCCGGAGACATCGCCAAGGCGCTGGTCGCCGGTGCCGAGTGCGTGATGGTGGGCTCGCTTCTCGCCGGGTGCGAGGAGTCCCCGGGCGAGCTCGTCTTCGTCAACGGCAAGCAGTACAAGTCCTACCGGGGCATGGGCTCCCTGGGGGCGATGTCCAGCCGCGGCAAGAAGTCCTACTCCAAGGACCGGTACTTCCAGGCGGACGTGACCAGCGACGACAAGATCGTGCCCGAGGGCATCGAGGGACAGGTCGCCTACCGGGGGCCACTCTCGGCGGTGGCTCACCAGCTGGTGGGCGGCCTCCAGCAGTCGATGTTCTACGTCGGCGCCCACACCGTTCCCGAGCTGCGAGAGCGCGGCCGCTTCGTCCGGATCACGTCGGCCGGGCTCAAGGAGAGCCACCCGCACGACGTCCAGATCACCGTCGAGGCCCCCAACTACGCCGGCCGCTGACCCTCGCGCGGCGTCGTCCGACGAGGCAGGATGCGGCCATGACGCAGTGGACCGCCGGCCAGCTCGACTCCGTCAGGACCACGGCCGACCGGCTCGCCCCCGAGATCATCGGCCTGTCTCACGCGCTGGCCGACGACCCCGAGCTGGGCTACGAGGAGCATCGGTCGATGGCCCGCTGTGCGGACCTCCTGGAGCATCACAGTGTCTCCGTGGAGCGCGGCTGCTACGGACTGCCGACGTCGTTCGCCGCCCGGTGCGGCTCGTCCGGTCCCCACGTCGTGCTGTGCGCGGAGTACGACGCGCTGCCGGGGGTCGGGCACGCCTGCGGCCACAACATCATCGCCGCGTCGGCGGTCGGCGCCGGCCTGGTGCTCGCGCCGCTCGTCGAGCGCGCGGGGCTGCGGGTCACCGTGCTCGGCACCCCTGCGGAGGAGGTCGGCGGGGGCAAGGTCGACCTGCTCCACGCAGGAGCGTTCGAGGGGGCCGACGCGGCGCTGATGATGCATCCCGCACCGTTCGACGCCTATGCCTCCGACGCCGGACTGGCGGTGGAGGAGTGGCGGGTCGTCTACACGGGTCGGGCGACGCACGCCTCGTACGCGCCCGAGCAGGGGCTCAACGCGTTGGACGGACTCGTGCAGGGCTACCTCGCACTCGGCCTGCTTCGTCAGCACCTGAGGGCAGGACAGCAGGTGCACGGGGTCGTCCTCGACGGCGGCGAGGCCGCCAACGTCATCCCGGCACGCACGGAGGGCTCCTTCTACCTGCGGGCCAAGGACCTGGTCGACCTGGACGACCTGCGCACGCGGGCTCGCGGCTGCCTGGAGGGGGCCGCGACCGCGACCGGGACGACCGTGGAGATCCGCACCCTGGGCCACGTCTTCGAGCCCTTCGTCGCCCATGCCGGCCTGGCCGAGGCGTTCACGCGCGCCTGCGAGGTCCTCGGTCGTCCTCTGCATCCGGCGCCGGACCCCGACGACGCCGTCGGCGGGTCGACCGACTTCGGCAACGTCAGCCAGGTGCTTCCGGCGCTGCACGCCGACATGTCGGTCGACTCCTGGCCGGTGGTGAACCACCAGCCGGAGTTCGCAACGGCATGCGTCGGTCCTTCCGGTGATCGAGCTCTCCTGGACGCGGTGCAGGCACTCGCGCTCACGGCGCTCGCCGTCGCGAGCGACCCGACCTCGTCGGTGGCACCGAGGCCGAAGGGTAGGGTCACGCCCATGCACGAGATGGAGATCGGCCGGGCCAAGCGCGCCCGCAGGGCCTGGTCCTTCGACGACATCGCGATCGTCCCCTCCCGACGCACGCGCGATCCCGAGGAGATCTCGACGGCGTGGCAGATCGACGCCTACCGCTTCGAGATCCCCGTGGTGGGGGCCCCGATGGACTCGGTGATGTCGCCGGACAACGCCGTGCGGCTCGGCAAGCTCGGCGGCCTCGGCGTGCTCGACCTCGAAGGGCTGTGGACCCGGTACGACGACCCGAGCCACCTGCTCGCGGAGATCGCCCGACTCGATGACACCGAGGCCACGCGCCGACTGCAGGAGATCTACGCGGCCCCGGTGCGGGCCGAGCTGATCCACCAGCGCCTGCAGGAGATGCGCGACGCCGGTGTCACCGTGGCCGGCAGCCTGTCCCCGCAGCGGACGAAGCAGTTCGCCAAGACAGTCGTGGATTCCGGCGTGGACATGTTCGTCATCCGCGGCACCACGGTCTCCGCCGAGCACGTCTCGGGGCAGGCGGAGCCGCTCAACCTCAAGGACTTCATCTACGAGCTCGACGTGCCGGTGATCGTCGGAGGCTGCGCGACCTACCAGGCGGCGCTGCACCTGATGCGCACCGGCGCGGCCGGGGTCCTGGTCGGCTTCGGTGGCGGCGCCGCGCACACCACCCGCACGGTGCTGGGGGTGGCGGTCCCGATGGCCAGCGCCGTCGCCGACGTGGCTGCGGCTCGACGCGACTACCTCGACGAGTCCGGCGGTCGCTACGTGCACGTGATCGCCGACGGGTCGATCGGGCGCTCGGGTGACCTGGCCAAGGCGATCGCGTGCGGCGCCGACGCCGTCATGATCGGGTCCGCACTCGCCCGGAGCGCCGAGGCGCCCGGAGCGGGCTACCACTGGGGTCCCGAGGCGTGGCACTCCGATCTCCCGCGTGGCCAGCGCATCCACATCGGCACCGCGGGCCCGCTCGAGCAGGTGCTGTTCGGGCCCTCAAACACCCCTGACGGCACGCTCAACCTGATCGGGGCGCTGCGCCGCGCCATGGCGACCACGGGCTACACCGAGCTCAAGGAGTTCCAGCGCGTCGAGGTCGTCTTCCAGTAGCTCGGCGCCGCCGTCGACCTCGCTGCCAGACTGGCCCCATGACCGCCACCCTCAGCCCCGACAGTCGTACGGCGTCCCTCTCGGCGATGGCCGCCGAGGAGCTCGACGTCCTGGTGGTGGGGGGCGGTGTGACCGGCTGCGGGGTTGCGCTCGACGCGGTGACCCGCGGCCTGGCGACCGGGCTCCTCGAGCAACGTGACCTGGCGTCGGGCACCTCCTCGCGCTCCAGCAAGCTGATCCACGGCGGCCTGCGGTACCTGGAGATGTACGACTTCGGGCTGGTCCGCGAGGCACTCGCCGAGCGGGGGCTGCTGCTCACCCGGCTGGCACCGCACCTGGTCAAGCCGGTGCCGTTCCTCTACCCGATCGGCTCCCAGGTGGAACGGGCCTACGTGGGTGCCGGGCTGGTGCTGTACGACGCGCTGGCAGCAGTCGGACCCTACCCGCGCGGCGTCCCGGTCCACCGCCACCTCAGCAAGCGCAAGGCGCTCCAGGTCGTCCCCGATCTCAGGCCGGAGGCGTTGGCGGGGGCGGTGCAGTACTTCGACGCCCAGGTCGACGACGCACGACACACGATGACCGTGGCACGGACGGCCGCCGATCACGGCGCGCACGTCGCCACCCGTGTCAAGGTCACCGGCTTCCTCCGCGAGGGGGAGCGCGTCACCGGGGTGACCGCCCGTGACCTCGAGACCGGGGAGGAGCTCGAGGTGCAGGCCCGTGTCGTCGTCAACGCCGCCGGCGTGTGGACCGACCACATCCAGGAGCTGGTCGGGGGGCGCGGCATGCTCCACGTGCAGGCCAGCAAGGGGATCCACCTGGTGGTGCCTCGGGACCGGATCCGGTCCTCCTCGGGCATGATCCTGCGCACCGCCACCAGCGTGCTGTTCATCATCCCCTGGGGGCGCCACTGGATCATCGGCACCACCGACACCGCCTGGAACCTCGACAAGGCCCACCCCGCGGCGTCCCGGGCCGACATCGACTACCTGCTCGACCATGTCAACGAGGTGCTGCGCGAGCCGCTGGGCCACGAGGACGTCGAGGGCGTGTACGCCGGTCTGCGGCCACTGCTGGCCGGCGAGTCCGAGCCCACCAGCCGGATCTCGCGCGAGCACACGGTCGTCACCCCCGTACCCGGTCTGGTGCTGATCGCAGGTGGCAAGTACACGACCTACCGGGTCATGGCGAAGGACGCCGTGAACGCGGCGGCGCACTCCCTGGGGGGCCACGTGGCCGCGTCGATCACCGAGCGGGTGCCGCTGCTGGGCGCCGAGGGCTATGAGGTCCGCTGCAACCAGGCCGGCTCCCTCGCGCGCGAGGCGGGGGTGCACCGGGCACGGGTCGAGCACCTGCTCGGCCGCTACGGCGCCTTGGTCGACGAGGTCCTCGACCTCGTCAAGCAGCGACCCGACCTGGGCGAACCGCTGGCCGGTGCGGAGGACTACCTGCGCGCCGAGGTCGTCTACGCCGTCACCCACGAAGGCGCCCGGCACCTCGACGACGTGCTGACCCGCCGGACGCGGATCTCCATCGAGTCCTTCGACCGGGGGGTGGGCGCCGCTCGGTCCGCAGCCGAGCTCATGGCCGGCGCACTCGGCTGGGACGACGACCGGGTCGCCGAGGAGGTCGACCACTACCTGCGGCGGGTGGCCGCGGAGCTGGACAGCCAGTCCAAGACGACCGACCAGGAGGCCGACGAGGCCCGGATGCGCGCAGGGGACGTCGTGGGCACCTGGACCCGGGACTGAGCTTCCTCCTCGGCCAATCCTGTCCCGGAGCGGCTGCGAACCTCGGGTGCCGGCCTGCAATCGGTTGGCGCCGCCACCCCTGGCCGGGCCCGTCCCCCCGAAGCTCGGCCAGGGGTGGCTGGCGAACCACCCCTCAGATACTCTCGGTATATGAGTGTCTCCGACTCCGACCCGCACGCCGGTGGCGCCTCGGCGCTCGACATCCGCGACCCCGACCACGACGCGAGTGCCTCCTACGCGCTCGACCCTGGCAGGATCCGGCAGCTCACCTCGCTGGTGACGGCCGCCAGTGGGGAGTCGAAGCGCTCGGTCTCGCCCATCAACGGACAGCCGCTGGGCGACATCCCGCAGGGCGACGACGGCGACGTGGCGGCCGCCTTCCGCAAGGCACGCAGGGCCCAGGAGGTGTGGGCCCGCACCAGCCTCGAGGAACGGGCGAGCATCTTCCTGCGGCTGCACGACCTCGTGCTCGACCGGCAGGACGAGATCCTCGACCTGATCTGCTGGGAGTCAGGGAAGTCACGCAAGCACGCCCTCGACGAGCCGCTCCACGTGGCGCTCACGGCGCGGTACTACGCCCGCACCGCCGCCGAGCACCTCGACACCCGGCGAGTCCCCGGCTTGATCCCGACGCTGACCCGCGCCGAGGTCAACCGGGTGCCCAAGGGTGTCGTGGGGATCATCGCCCCGTGGAACTACCCGTTCACCCTGGCGCTCTGCGACGGCCTCCCGGCGATCATGGCCGGCAACGCCGTGGTCTCCAAGCCCGACTCCCAGACCACCCTGACGGCGCTGTTGGGCCTCGAGCTGATGCGGGACGCGGGCTTCCCCGACGACCTCTGGCAGGTCGTGCCCGGGGCCGGCCGGGTCGTCGGCAACGCGATCATCGAGCGTGCCGACTACCTCTGCTTCACCGGCTCCACCGCCACCGGTCGCACCATCGCCCAGCAGTGCGGTCAGCGGCTGGTCGGCTGCTCCCTCGAGCTCGGTGGCAAGAACCCCATCCTCATCCTCCGTGACGCCGACCTCGACCGCGCCGCCGAAGGCGCGGTTCGAGCCGCGTTCTCCAACGCCGGACAGCTGTGCGTGGCCATGGAGCGGATGTACGTCGCGGACCAGGTCTACGACCGCTTCATGCAGAAGTTCGTCGACCGGGTGAACGCGATGACCCTGGGCGCCGGCCTGGAGTGGGGCATCGACATGGGCACGCTCATCTCGCAGGACCAGCTCGAGACGGTGCAGGCCCACGTCGACGAGGCCCGCGACAAGGGGGCACGCGTGGTCACGGGGGGTCGGCACCGGCCCGACCTGGCGCCGTACTTCTACGAGCCGACGGTGCTCGAGGGCACCACCCCCGAGATGACGTGCTTCGGGGAGGAGTCCTTCGGGCCGGTGATCTCGGTCTACCGCTTCCACAGCGAGGACGAAGCGGTCGCCCGCGCCAACGACGGGGAGTACGGGCTCAACGCCTCGATCTACAGCCGCGACGTCACCCGGGCCCGCGAGCTCGCCCGGCGGATCAAGTGCGGCACCGTCAACATCAACGAGGCGTTCGGGGCCACCTTCGCCAGCCTCGCCGCACCCATGGGCGGCATGCGCGAGTCCGGGATGGGGCGCCGGCAGGGAGCCGAAGGGATCTGGCGCTACACCGAGACCCAGGCGGTGGCGGCCCAGCGGGTGCTGCGGCTCTCGCCGATGCTCGGGATGAGTGACGAGACCTATGCCAAGGTGATGACCGCCAGCGTCCGCCTGATGACCAAGCTCGGCAGGAAGTGAATCCAGGAATGACATCGCAACGGTCCGCGGACGAATCGTTCGACTTCGACGTCCTCATCGTCGGCTCCGGTTTCGGCGGGTCGGTCTCGGCCCTCCGCCTGACCGAGAAGGGCTACCGGGTCGGGGTGATCGAGGCCGGCGCCCGGTTTCGCGACGAGGACTTCGCCGACACCTCGTGGGACCTCAAGCGCTACCTGTTCCGGCCGGAGATCGGCTGCTACGGCATCCAGCGGATCGAAGGGGTCCGTGACTCGCTGATCATGGCCGGCGCCGGGGTGGGGGGCGGCTCGCTGGTCTACGCCAACACGCTCTACGAGCCGCTCGACGCCTTCTACCGCGACCGCCAGTGGGCCGACATCACCGACTGGAAGGAGGAGCTGGCGCCCTTCTACGACCAGGCCAAGCGGATGCTCGGGGTCAACGAGTACCCCCACCGGACGCCGTCGGACGACCTGATGCTCAAGGTCGCCTCGGAGATGGGAGTGGAGGACACCTTCCACCCCACCCCGGTCGGGGTCTTCTTCGGAGGGCCGGGCGTCCCGGAGGGTGAGTCCGTCGACGACCCGTACTTCGGGGGTGCGGGACCCACCCGCAACGCGTGCAAGAACTGTGGCGAGTGCATGTCGGGGTGCCGCCACAACGCCAAGAACACGCTGGTCAAGAACTACCTGTACCTGGCTGAGCAGAAGGGCGCCACGGTCCTGCCGCTCACGACCGTCACCCAGGTCAGCCCGCGCGAGGGGGGCGGCTACGAGCTGAGCGTCAAGTTCACCAAGGCCAGGCGCTCCACCCCGCGCACCACGCGGACGCTGACCGCCGAGCACGTGATCTTCGCCGCGGCTGCGATCGGGACCCAGAAGCTGCTGCACAAGATGAAGGCGACCGGCATGCTGCCGAAGCTCTCGGACCGCCTCGGCTATGTCTCGCGCACCAACTCCGAGTCGATCCTCGGAGCCATCGCGCCGGACCTGTCCGTGGACTACTCCCAGGGCGTGGCGATCACGTCGTCCTTCCACCCCGACGACCACACCCACATCGAGCCGGTGCGCTACGGCAAGGGCAGCAACGCGATGTCGCTGATCCAGACCGTCCTCACCGACGGCGACGGCCCCGGCCCCCGGTGGCGGACGTGGTTGGGGGAGCTGTGGCGGCAGAGGGGCAACATCCGCGACTTCTACGACTTCAAGCACTGGTCGGAGCGGACGGTGATCGCGCTGGTGATGCAGACCGTCGACAACTCCATCACGACGTACGCCAAGAGGATCCCCGGCACCGACAAGTGGCGGATCACCTCCAAGCAGGGCCACGGGGAGCCCAACCCCACGTGGATCCCGGTCGCCAACCAGGTGGTGCGGCGCATGGCGGAGATGGTCGGTGGCACCGCCGGTGGCAGCATCGGCGAGCCGTTCAACATGCCGATGACGGCGCACTTCATCGGCGGCGCCGTGATCGGGCACTCGCCGCAGGACGGCGTCATCGACGCCTACCAGCGCGTCTTCAGCTACCCCGGCCTCCACATCGCCGACGGCTCGGCCATCTCGGCCAACCTCGGGGTGAACCCGTCGCTGACGATCACCGCCCAGGCCGAGCGAGCGATGTCGTTCTGGCCCAACAAGGGCGAGGACGACCCACGGCCTCCGCTCGGGACCGGCTACGAGCGGATCGCCCCGGTCGAGCCACGGGATCCCGCGGTTCCCGCGCATGCACCCGCCGCGCTGCGGCTGCCCATCGTCGGCGTGAGCTGAGGCGACGACCCACCGTCTGAGAACCCGATCGTCCAGACGCGCCCCGGGGGCGGACCCCCGGGGCACGTCCTGCGTCCAGGGCTGCTTCCCCCGTGTGCAGACGGCCGGGGCCCGACCAGAGGGAGGGAGAGAGAGCGGCCGGGCCCCGGTGGTGTCCACGCAGCTGCCTGGACCTGCCAGACCCCGGCCTGGGAGGGAGAAAGCACCGGGGCTGACGACCGTCCAACGACTGCCCGGGCTAGGGGTTACGTGCTGGCGCCGCCGGACTCGAAATGGATGCAGAATCTCTCGCCGGCCCGGCCGCGGATAGACTGCGGGCCCCGCATCCGGTGCCCAGGAGGCCTGTGTGACCACCGAGCACGACTTGGTCCTCGTCGTCGACTTCGGGGCGCAGTACGCCCAGCTCATCGCGCGGCGGGTACGCGAGGCGCGGGTGTACTCCGAGATCGTGCCGCACACCATGCCGGTCGAGGAGATGCTCGCGCGCAACCCTCGCGCGATCGTGCTCAGCGGTGGGCCGTCCTCGGTCTACGAGCCTGGTGCCCCAGCGGTCGATCCGACGATCTTCACCTCCCAGGTGCCGGTGTTCGGCATGTGTTACGGCTTCCAGGCGATGGCGGCCTCCCTGGGAGGTGAGGTCAAGCGGACCGGTCGTTCCGAGTACGGGCGGACGCCGGTCACCGTGACCGACGCCGGCACGCTGCTGGCCGAGCTGCCCGAGCAGCACCGGGTGTGGATGAGCCACGGCGACTCGGTGGTGGCCGCGCCCGACGGGTTCCGGGTGCTGGCGCGCACCGAGGGGTCTCCGGTCGCCGCCTTCGAGAACCTCGCCCGGGGTCTCGCCGGGGTCCAGTGGCACCCCGAGGTGCTGCACACCGAGCACGGCCAGAAGGTGCTCGAGCACTTCCTCCACCAGATCGCCGGCTGCCGCCCGACGTGGACGATGGTCAACATCGTCGAGGAGCAGATCAAGGCGATCCGTTCGCAGGTCGGTGACGGACGGGCCATCTGCGGTCTCTCCGGCGGGGTTGACTCCGCGGTGGCGGCGGCGCTGGTGCAGCGTGCTGTCGGCGACCGGCTCACGTGTGTGTTCGTCGACCACGGACTGTTGCGCAAGGGAGAGGCTGAGCAGGTCGAGCGTGACTTCGTCGCTTCGACGGGGGTTTCGCTGCACGTGGTCGAGGCCCAGCAGCGCTTCGTCGGGGCGCTCGCCGGAGTCAGCGACCCGGAGGAGAAGCGCAAGATCATCGGCCGGGAGTTCATCCGGGTCTTCGAGCAGGCCGAGGTCGACGTCATCGGCGAGGCCGCGGCCCACGGCGAGAAGGTCCAGTTCCTCGTGCAGGGGACGCTCTACCCCGACGTGGTCGAGTCCGGTGGCGGATCCGGCGCGGCGAACATCAAGTCCCACCACAACGTCGGTGGGCTTCCCGAGGACCTGGAGTTCGAGCTGGTCGAGCCGCTGCGCTGGCTGTTCAAGGACGAGGTCCGGCTGGTCGGGGAGCAGCTCGGACTGCCGTCGGAGATCGTGTGGCGGCACCCCTTCCCGGGCCCCGGGCTGGGGATCCGCATCGTCGGCGAGGTCACCGCCGAACGGCTGCGCATCCTTCAGGAGGCCGACGCCATCGCTCGCGAGGAGCTGACGCGCGCTGGACTCGACCGGGAGATCTGGCAGTTCCCCGTCGTCCTGCTCGGCGACGTCCGCTCGGTCGGGGTGCAGGGCGACGGGCGCACCTACGGCCACCCGATCGTGCTGCGGCCGGTCACCTCCGAGGACGCCATGACCGCCGACTGGGCCCGGATGCCCTACGACGTGGTCGAGGCGATCTCGACCCGCATCACCAACGAGGTGCCCGAGGTCAACCGCGTCGTCATCGACGTCACCTCCAAGCCCCCGGGCACCATCGAGTGGGAGTGAGCCACCGTTCTGGCGTTTCCGTCAGGTCGGTCGGACGATCGCGACCGTGCCGTGAGCATGGTGGAGCGCGTACTGGCTCACTGAGCCCAGCAGCAGTCCCCGGAAGCCGCCGTATCCGTGGGACCCGACGACGAGCAGCGACGCCCCGGCCGACTCGGTCACCAGGGACGGTCCAGGGCGGCCCGTGACGACCCGGGTGGTGACCTCCGCCCGGGGATACCGGGTGAACGCCGCACCCAGGATCTCGACCAGGGGCTTGAGCTCGTCCGAGGCGAGCGCCTTGTCGGTGGACATCGTGACCTCCAGGTCCCCGGCGAGGCCGGTGTACAGGGACGACGACCGGGGGGAGGCATGGACGACAGTGACCCCGAGGCCACGACGCGTGGCGATCTCGAGCGCGAAGTCGAGGACGACCTCGGAGGCAGCAGACCCGTCGATACCGACCACCACGCCGCGGGTGGGCGTGCGGCGTCCGCGCTGTCGTGCGTGGCGCGTGACCGGGCCGGACCACCACGACGGTGCAGGTCGCGTGAACGGCCACCTGGGTGCCGGTCGACCCCACGAGGAGGCCGGTGAACCCCCCGAGCCCGCGGTGGCCGAGGACCACCAGGTGGGAGTCCTCGCTCTCGGCGATCAGCACCGGCGCCGCTGCGCCGTCGACGACGTGGCCCCAGACCTGCACCCCGGGCAGCGAGGGACTGCGCGCGCTCGACGGCCTCGGTCACGACGCGGTCCGCGGCCGCCTGCAGCCCGCTGCCGGGCACGTCGGCGACCGGACCGAGATACACCGTCGGTCGCACCAACGGCCAGATGAAGGCGTGCACCATGCGCAGCGGCCGGTCCTGGCTCGCCGCCTCCGTGCACGCCCAGTCGAGCGCCGACGCGGACAGGTCGGACCCGTCCACCCCGACCACGATCGGGGACTGGTCACTCCGGTGAGTCATGATGGTCCGCTCCCCGGGTACCGCCAGGCTTTGACGATGCCCCCGGCGGCGGCGGGTTCGCTTCCATGGGGGTTCGACCTACGAGCTCTCGGTGGGCAGCTTGGGGACGAGCCAGTCGACGAAGCTCTCCGGGCTCCGGGTCTGGACGAGCACCCGTCCGGGGCCCGTCAGCTGCACCACGAGTCCCTCGCCGCCGAGAATCGTCGACTTCCACTTCCCGACCTTGCGGACCTGGTAGTCGACGCCCTCACCCCAGCCCACCAGGTGCCCGGTGTCGACCACGTAGGACTGACCGGCGGCCAGCTGGACCTCATGGATCGCGCCGTAGCTGGAGACCACGAGGTCGCCCACCCCGCTGCACTTGAGCATGAAGAGCCCTTCGCGGCCGAAGAACGTCTTGGCGCCGCCCCACTTGCTGTCCACGTCGATGGCTTCCGGCGAGCCGAGGTAGGAGCCGGACTGCAGGTAGACGGTCTCTCCGGTGAGCGGCCACGTCATCACGTCGCCGGGCAGGGCGGGTGCGAGCACGACGTGGGCGTCGGGTCCGGTGGAGCGGAAGGTGTTCATGAAGAACGACTCGCCGCCCAGGATCGAGCGGCGCAGGCCCTTGAGCACGCCGCCGCGGGTGCTCGTGGAGACGTCGACCGCGGGTGACATCGCCATCATCGCGCCTGCCTCGGCCTGGATCGCCTCCCCGGGGCCGAGGTGCACGGTAGCCATGGCGAAGGCGGGGCTGTAGCTGATCTCGGTACGCATCCACGACCTCCAGGTTCGGCGGTACCCGACGAGGGACCTCCCGGCAGGCTACCGCGGGATCAGCGACACGATCCGTGTCTGATTGGGTGAGGCGGTGCGGACGAGGCGGGGCTCGCGGCGGGTGGCGTCACCCGTCGTCCTGGTGCTGGTCGGGATCATGTCCGTGCAGCTGGGCGCGGGCTTCGCCAAGACCATGTTCGACGAGGTCGCCCCCACCACGATCGTGTGGCTGCGACTGGCCTCCAGCGTGCTCATCCTCGGAGCGGTCGCCAGGCCGGCGTGGAGCGGGCGAAGCCGTGGCGACTGGCTCGTGGTGGTGGGGTTCGGGGTGGCGCTCGGCACCATGAACTGGGCGATCTACCAGTCGTTCTCCCGGATCCCCCTGGGCATCGCGGTGACGATCGAGTTCCTCGGGCCGTTGACGCTCGCCGTGCTGGGGTCGCGACGACCACGCGATCTGGTCTGGGTGGCGCTCGCAGCGGCCGGCGTCGCGTTGCTCGGGCTCGACTCGACCGACGTGACCTGGCCCGGGGTGGGCTTCGCGCTGCTGGCCGCCGCCGCGTGGGCGTCGTACATCCTTCTCAGTGCGCAGACCGGCCGACGCTGGGAAGGGATCGACGGGCTCGTGGTGGCGAGCCTGGTCGCCACCGTGGTGTTCACCCCGTACGTGGTGGGACCCGGCAGCGCCGACCTGGACAGCGTCCGCGTCCTGGCGGTCGGCGCGGCTGTCGGCATGCTCAGCTCGGTCATCCCCTACAGCTGCGAGATGGTCGCGCTGCGCTCGCTGCGCCCTGCGGTGTTCAGCATCCTGATGAGCATGGAGCCGGCCGCGGCGGCGCTGGTGGGCATCGTGGTGGTCGGGGAGCTGCTCGGCGCCTGGCAGTGGCTTGCCGTCGCCTGCGTGATCGCGGCCAGCATCGGTGCAACCCGCTCCGGCCAACGGCTTCCCGCTCCGGTACCGGACTGAGGGCCCGGGAGGCTGGGCGCGTCGTACCTGGTCGGGCCCGGATGGCGTCCATAGACTGCGGCAACCGACACGGTGGAGGAACCATGCCCGCTCTGCTCGACCGCGCCCGCGCGTCGACACGCGGATGGCTGGTGCGGCGCGCCGGCGGGCTGGACCTGTCCAAGATCGACCGGGTGCCCGACCGGCTGGTCTGGCCGCTGCGCCGCGACCGCTTCGATCCGGCCCCGAGGGTCGGAGCGCTGCGTGACCAGGCACCCGTCACCAAGCTGACGTCGTTCATGGGCATCACGGTCTGGTTGGTCACCGGTGACCACGAGGCCCGCGAGGTGCTCGCCCACACCACGGCCTACAGCAACGACATCCGGCCCTACGTCGGCCGGTCCGGCGACGCCGAGGCCGGCGACATCGGCGGCCTCGGCTTCACCGACCCGCCGGACCACACCCGGCTGCGTCGGTTGCTGACGCCGGAGTTCACCATGCGGCGGCTGGAACGGCTGCGGCCGCGGATCACCCAGATCGTCGAGCAACAGCTCGACGCCACCCAGGACGCCTCGGCGCGACCACGACCACCAGGTCGACCTGGTGGAGACGTTCGCCTTCCCGGTGCCGTTCCTCGTCATCTGCGAGCTGCTCGGGCTGCCGGCGGACGAGCGACAGACCATGCGCGAGCTGGCCACTGCCAGGTTCGACGTCTCCCACGGTGGCGCGGGCTCCCTCGGCGCGATCTCCGGATCCCGCGAGCACCTGATGGGCTTCGTCCGCCGCCAGCGTCTCGACCCCGGTCCGGGCCTGGTCGGACAGATCATCCGGGAGCACGGCGACGAGATCAGCGACTTCGACCTGGGCGGGCTCGCCGACGGTGCCTTCACCGGCGGCCTCGAGACCAGCGCCAGCATGCTCGCCACGGGCACCGCCGTGCTGCTCGAGAACCCCGAGTGGTTCCAGCGGGTGGCCGAGGACCCGACCTGCGTCGATGCCGTCGTCGAGGAGCTGCTGCGCTACCTCTCCGTGGTGCAGGTGGCGTTCCCACGCTTCGCCCGGGAGGACGTCGAGGTGGGGGGAGTACGCATCCGGTCCGGCGACGTGGTGATGTGCCACCTCGCGGCGGCGGGGCGGGACTCCAGGACTGGTCAGGGGGAGGCCTTCGACCCCGCGAACGGTGGTGCTCGTCACCTCGCCTTCGGCCACGGGTTCCACCGCTGTGTGGGCGCCGAGCTGGCACGCATGGAGCTGCGCATCGCCTTCCCGGCGTTGGCACGCCGTTTCCCGCAGCTCCAGCTCGCCACCGGGGATCTCGACTTCCGCCACACCTCCCTCGTGTACGGAGTCGACACCCTCCCGGTCCTCCTCGAACGAGACTGACCGACGACGACGCCGCTCAGCTGCGGACCGGAGCATCGGGCAAGCTGGGCGCCCGAGCTGCTCGCGCACCTCACACTGCCTCGTCGGGTTCGGTTGACGGGTCAGCGACGCCGACCTGGTGGATGCGGACTCAGTCCTGGGCGAGCTGGGTGGCGGCGTCCGCGAGGAGCTCGGTGACCGTCACGCCCAGACGCAGGTCGGCGGTGTGGCGCTCACCCGACCGGGCGCTCGCTGCCAAGGACTCGGCGGCGCGCGCCAGCGCCGGCACCGCCTCGCCGGGGATCCGGGCCGGCATCCGGGAGAGGCCGGTGGCTCCCCACAGGGTGACGTCGTGGGTGACCGCCTCGGGGGGCACGAAGAGTGAGAGCGTCGCCGTGCTCGTCGCTCCGGACACGTGGGTGAGCACCAGGTGGACGAGATCACCCTTCCCGGCCACGGCAAGGATCCCGGCCGCCGGTCCGATCGCGCCGACGAGAGTGGCCAGCGCGTGCGGACCGATGTCCCACAGCGCTCCCTGCTCACGACGCCAGCCAGAGTCGGCGTAGGGACTGCCGGGTGCGTCGAGGGCAGCCAACCAGCGGACGTCGCCACCGAGCCAGGTCGAGCCCTGCACCTGCTCGAACCAGGCAGCGCCGCTGTCGGTGAACCGGTCGGTGAAGAAGACCACCGACGCCACGTCCGCGGCGTCGGCGACCTGCGCCAGCTCGCGTGCCTGGGCTGGGTCGATGGCGACCGGCTTGTCCAGAAGCAGGTGCTTGCCGGCGTCGGCCGCACGCAGCGCGAGCTCGACCTGGACATCCGGGGGGACGGCGAAGGCGAGGGCGTCCACCTGGTCCAGCAGCGAGTCCAGCTCGACGAAGCTCTCGACGCCGAGGGACTGAGCCAGAGAGGCGGCCTTGGCCGGGGAGCGTCCCCAGACCCCGATGAGCTCGACTCCCGGCGCGCTGCCCAGGCCCGGCCCGTGGACCTTGTGAGCCCACGGGCCGGACCCGACCAGCCCGAACCGCATCGCGGGGGTCAACCTCGTCCGCTGGAGGAGCGGAGTCGGCGCGAGAACGAGTCGATCGCGACTGCCAGCAGCAGCACCGCTCCGGTCACCATGAACCGGACCTCGGACTCCACGTTGATCAGGTTGAGCCCCGCCGTGATCGCCTGCAGGACCAGCATGCCGAGCAGGGCGGCGTAGGCCGATCCGCGGCCGCCGAACAGGCTGGTGCCGCCGATGACGGCCGCGGCGATCGCGGTCAGGTTGGTGTCGGTCGTGCCGCTGCTCTGCGAGACCGTCGTCAGCTGACCGGCCAGCATCAGTCCGCCGAGGGCTGCGAAGGTCGAGGTCAGACCGAACACCGAGAAGTAGATCAGCTTCACGTTGATGCCAGCTCGGCGAGCCGCCTCCTCGTTGCCGCCGACCGCCATCACGTGGCGCCCCCACGTCGACTTGCGCAGGAGCAGGTCCATCAGCACGACGAGGATCACGAAGGTCGCGAACAGGTAGCCGACACCGCGTGCGAGCCCGAGGTAGTAGCAGAACAGGAAGAGGCCGATGGCCATCACCGCAGCTTTGACCCCCACCAGCAACAGGGGTGGCGGAGTCAGTCCGGCAGCCTTGCGACGGCGGATGCCGACGATCTGGCTTCCGAGGAACAACGCGACGGCGAGCGCGGACAGCCCGTAGGCCTGGGGGTCGCTCAGGAACTTGTCCCGAGCGAACTGGCGGAGCCCGGAGTCCTGGGGCAGCGTGATCGTGCCCTGGTCGCCCAGCGTGTACAGCAACGCGCCCTGGAACGCCAGCAGGCCGGCGAGGGAGAACACGAAGCTGGGCACGCCCACCACCTGGTGCAGGGTGGCGTAGCCGAGGCCGATGAGCAGCCCGACGCCGAGGGCAGCGGCCATCCCCACCAGGGTCGACTGGCCTTGGTTGACCACGAGCACCGCCATGATCGCCGAGGTGAAGCCGGCGACCGAGCCGACCGACAGGTCGATCTGGCCCAGCAGCAGCACCAGGACGATGCCGAGGGAGATCAGGCCCGTGGGTGCCGCGAACTGGGTCAAGGTGACCAGGCTGCGCGAGGACAGGAAGGCCGGCTCCTGCAGGTAGAAGACCGTGCAGATCGCGATCAGGCCCACGATCACGGGCAGGGTGCCGAGCTCGCCACCCTTGAGCCGGTTCCAGGCGAGGTGGGCCCACCCGGCGGGTCCCTTGCTCAGGATCAGCCGCTCATCGGCGATGTCGGCGGCGACACCTGACTGCGGGGTCTCCGTCCCGGCCTCGGTCATCTCAGTCATCGGAGGCTCCTTGCTTGGGACCGAGCTGCCGGGGTCCGCGGGCGGACCGGGTGGCGACCACGTTGTCGCTGGCCCCGGTGATCGCTGCCACGAGGTCCGCCGTGGTCACGTCCTCGATCGCGAAGTCGGCGGCGTTGCGCCCCAGGCGCAGCACGACGATGCGATCGGCGACCGCTTGGACGTCGGCCATGTTGTGGCTCACCAGGATCACCCCGAGACCGGACTCACGCAGCCGCTCGATGAGGTTGAGCACCTCGGCGGTCTGCGCGACACCGAGCGCCGCAGTCGGCTCGTCGAGCATGACGACGTTCGGCTTGCCCACCAGGCTGCGCGCGATCGCGACGGTCTGGCGCTGACCACCCGAGAGCGAGGCGACGGGGATCCGCACCGAGGGGATCTTCGCCGACAGGGTCTTCAGCAGGCGCCATGCCTCCTGCTCCATCCCGGCCTCGTCGAGGAACGGGCCGACCAGGCGCTCCTGGCCCAGGAAGAGGTTGCCGACCACGTCGAGGTTGTCGCACAGCGCCAGGTCCTGGAACACCGTGGCCACGCCCAGGCGCTGGGCCTCGGACGGACCGCCCACAGTGACTCGACGGCCGCCGTACTGGATCTCGCCGTCGTCTGGTTGGTAGACCCCCGAGATCACCTTGACCAGGGTGGACTTGCCGGCGCCGTTGTCACCGACCAGGGCGACGACCTCGCCCGCTGAGACCTCGAGGTGGACATCGGTGAGCGCTTGCACCGCGCCGAATCGCTTGTTGATCCCGGCCAGGGAGAGGACCACCCTCTCCCCGGCCGGCGCCGCCGTTGAGGTGCTCATCAGCCGATGTTCGCAGCCTTGCAGTCATCGACGTAGTCACCCGTGCAGATGTCGCCCGGCTTGTAGAAGCCGTCGGCGATCACGGTGTCGGCGACGTTGTCCTCGGTCACCACGATCGGGTCGAAGATGTAGGACGTGACGCCCTCGTACTCGGTCTGGTCGACGCCGGTGTCGGTGGCACCGCTGACGTCCTCGCCCTGGGCGAGCTTGACCGCGACCTCGGCGGCCGTCTCGGCCTCGATCTTGATCGGCTTGTAGATCGTCATCGCCTGCTCACCGGCGAGGATCCGCTGGATGGCGGCGGCCTCGGCGTCCTGCCCGGTGATCGGGGGAAGCGCGTCGCGCGCCACACCAGCACCGGTCAACGCGGCGACCACGCCGCCGGCCTGCCCGTCGTTGGCGGCGTAGACCCCTTGGATCTCTGACGGCTCGTACTTGCTGAGCTGGTCGGTGGTCCAGTTCTGCGCGTTCTCCGGGCTCCAGTCGGGGTTGTCGTACTCCTCGGCGATCGTGACGCCGCTGCTGTCGAGCACGCTGTGCGCGCCGGCCTTGAACTGGCCGGCGTTCGGGTCGCTGGGGGCACCGTTGAGCATCAGGATGCTGCCTTCGTCACCCATGGCGTCGACCAGCGCCTCGGCCTGCATCTTGCCGACGGTCTCGTTGTTGAAGGACATGTAGTAGTCCGCGTTGGTGATCAAGCGGTCGTAGGCGATGACCGGGACGTCCTGGCCCTGGGCCTCGTCGACCATGCCGGTGGCACCCTCCCCGTTGACGGGGTCCAGGACCACCACATCGGCGCCGGCGTTGAGCGCCGTGGTGAGCTGCTGGGCCTGCTTGGCCTCGTCCTGGTCGGCGTTGTAGTAGTCGACCTTGCAGTCGGGGCACAGCTCGGAGGCCTTGGCCTCGAAGAGCGGCTTGTCGAACGCCTCGTAGCGCGTGGTCTTCGACTCCGGGAGCAACAGGGCGATGGTCCGCCGCTCTCCGCGCCGGAGCCGGAGCCGTCGGACCCGTCGGACTCCGAGTCGTTGGCGCCACAGGCGGCGAGGGTGGTGGTGCCGAGGAACAGCGCGGCGCCTGCGGCCGCGGTCCGGAGGGCTGATCTGGTCAACGTCTTCTCCTGCGAGGTGGGGTGGTGGGCCGGGGCCCGATGTCTTCCGGGACGAGTGTCGCCCGTCACAATCCTTGTCGTCAAGAGTTGAACGCTAAGCCCAAGGTCCTGACTGTGGGACCGACGTTACATTCGGGACTTGACGGCTATACGCCCCTGCGGTCACTCTCTGCTCATGAGTCGACCTCCGACCGATCGCGTGGGGCCGGGGTCCACCACGTCCCTGCGTGCTGCCAACCAGCACCGGGTGCTCGAGGTCCTGCGCGGCGGGTCGGACGCCGTCAGCCAGGCCGCTCTGGCCAGGGCCACGGGCCTCGCGCCCGCCACGGTCTCCAGCATCGTGCGCAGCCTGGTCGAGAGCGGGCTGGTCGAGTCCGAGCCGGGCAGCGGCCGCCGCGGTGCCGCGGTCCGGCTCTCCGCGGCTGCCGGTCTCGTGGCAGGCGTCGACTTCGGGCACAGTCACCTCGCGGTCGCCCTCGGTGACCTGTCCGGTCGAGTGGTCGCCGAGCAGCGTCGGGCGGTCACCGACCTGGAGCACCACGCAGCGCTCATCGTGGCCCGCGACATGCTCCGTGACCTGGCGGGCCGAGCGATCGCCCTGCGCGGAGTCGGACTCGGACTTCCCGCCCCCATGGCCGGTGAAGTGGTCCAGTCCTCCGCGATCCTCCCGGGCTGGGAGGGGATCAACGCCCGGCAGGCGGCGGAAAAGGTCTTCGGCACCCCGGTGCACGTGGAGAACGATGCCAACCTCGGGGCCCTGGCCGAGCACCGCATGGGTGCCGGACGTGGCCACCGCAGCAGCGTCTACGTCAAGATCTCGTCCGGAGTGGGCGCCGGCATCGTGGTCGACGACCAGCTCTTCCACGGCGCGAGTGGCACCGCTGGAGAGATCGGGCACCTGATCTTGGATGAACAGGGCCCGCTGTGCCGGTGCGGCAAGCGCGGCTGCCTCGAGGCGTACACCGCCACGTCATTCGTCACCCGGGAGGTGGCGGGCGTGATCCCGGGAGCCGAGGACGTGGACAACATCGTCGCCGCGGCCAGGACCGGCAACGTGGCGGCGCTGCGGGCGCTGGAGGAGGCAGGACACCACCTGGGACGCGGGGTGGCTGCTGTGGTCAACCTGGTCAATCCCTCGCTCGTCGTGATCGGCGGCCACCTGGCCAGCGCTGAGGACCTGCTCCTGGAGCCCGCGCGGATCGCGCTGCGCCGCTATGCACTCGACCCCGTGGCAGCCACGCCGATCGAGCCGAGCCAGCTCCGAGGTCGGGCCAGCATGGTGGGCGCAGTGCTGCTGGCCGCCGAGCGGACCCACCTGACCTCATGACCACGCCCTCGGACGAGCACAGCACGTCTCCCGCGCCCAGCATGCGCGAACGGATGCTGGCCGGCGAGCCCTACCTGGCCGACGACCCGGAGATCCAGGCGGACCTGCAGCGGGCGCAACGAATCACCCACCGCATCAACACTGCGGACCCCTCGGACAGCCTGGCCCTGCGGGAGCTGTTCACCGAGCTGCTGGGCGGATACGGCGAGGGCAGCGAGATCCGCCCGCCGTTCCGCTGCGACTACGGTCACCAGACCCTGGTCGGGGCCAGGACCTTCGTCAACTTCGGCCTCGTCGTGCTCGACGTTGCCTCGGTCACGATCGGGGACGACGTCCAGGTCGGCCCCTACGTGCAGCTGCTGACCGCCACTCACCCACTGGACGCCGGGACGCGCCGTGACAAGTGGGAGTCGGCCCGGCCCGTCAGGATCGGGGACAACGCCTGGCTCGGCGGGGGCGTGATCGTGTGCCCTGGCGTGAGCATCGGGGAGAACACCGTCGTCGGTGCCGGGGCGGTGGTGGTCGACGACCTTCCGCCCGACGTGGTCGCGGTCGGGTCCCCGGCTCGGGTCGTGCGCCACCTCTGACAGGTGTCGCCCCGCGCGCTCAGGCGCGGACCGGCACCTCGCCGTACGTCGTGGTGCGCTGGCGCACCGGCCGGTCGACCCCGGCCGCGATCTCGGTGAGCTCGGCGACGGTCTTGGCCGAGCCGTGCTCCGAGCCCGCCATCCGCGAGATGGTCTCCTCCATCAGCGTTCCGCCGAGGTCGTCGCAACCGGACCGGAGCATCAGGCGGGTGCCCTCTGCCCCCAGCTTCACCCACGAGGTCTGGATGTGGTCGATCCGGCCGTGGAGCATGATCCGTGCCACCGCGTGCACCGCGAGGTTGTCGCGCAGGGTGGGCCCGGGGCGGGCGACGCCGGCGAGGTAGATCGGCGCACTGGTGTGCACGAAGGGCAGCGGCACGAACTCGGTGAACCCCCCGACCCCGTGCTCGGCAGCAGCGTCCTGGGCTCGTTGGATGACGCGCAGGTGCCCCACCCAGTGCTGGGGACGGTCGACGTGGCCATACATCATCGTCGCGCTGGAGCGGATGCCGAGCCGGTGCGCCGTGGTGACGACCTCCAGCCAGGCGGACGTCGGCAGCTTGCCCTTGGTGAGGACCCAGCGCACGTCGTCGTCGAGGATCTCCGCCGCCGTGCCGGGGATGGTGTCGAGGCCCGCCTCCTGCGCCTTGAGCAGCCAGTCGTGGATCGACAGACCGGTACGCGTGGCGCCGTTGATGACCTCCATCGGCGAGAACGCGTGGACGTGCATCTCGGGCACCCGACGCTTCACCGCGGCGGCGAGGTCGAAGTACGCCGTGCCCGGCAGCTCGGGGTCGATGCCGCCCTGCATGCACACCTCGGTGGCGCCGAGCCGCCATGCCTCCTCGGCCCGGCCGGCCACCTGGTCCAACGACAGCGAGAAGGCGTCCGCATCGGTGCGGCGCTGCGCGAAGGCGCAGAAGCGGCAGCCGGTGTAGCAGACGTTGGTGAAGTTGATGTTGCGGTTGACCACGTAGGTGACCTCGTCGCCGACCACGTCGCGCCGCAGGTCGTCGGCCAGGCGGCGGACCGCCTCGAGCGCGTCCCCGTCCGCCGTGACCAGCGCAAGCGCCTGCTCGTCGGTGAGCCCCTGCGGGTCGCGTTCCGCCTGGGTCATCGCGGCGGCGAAGGTCCGGTCGCCCCCCGTGGCCATCTGGGGCGCACCGCGGTCGGCGCCGTCGCGGAGGGTGGCCCAGTCGCCGTAGACGTCGTCGAAGTCGGTCCGGCGGTCGGTGCTCCGGCCGGTGGTGTCGATGGTGGTGTGAAGGTCGGTGCGACCCCACCCGGGGCCGCCTTCCGCGCCGGAGAACGCGCCGCCGTCCGGCTCCTGCCACGGCAGGCCGCGGGGCTTGGCCGACTCCTTCAGCAAGCCCTCGGGGTCGGCCAGCGCCTCGACGTGCGGACGGACCCGGGGATCGATCCAGGGGTCGCCGGCCAGCACGTAGCGAGGATGGGCGGTGAGCCGAGGGCGAAGCCGGAAGCCGGCGGCCTCGGTGACCTGGCGCAGTCGGTCGAGCGAGGGCCAGGGTCGCTCGGGGTTGACGTGGTCGGGCGTGAGCGGGGAGACGCCACCCCAGTCGTCGACCCCGGCGTCGAGGAGGTCGCGGCACTCGGTCAGGTCGACCAGGTTGGGCGGTGCCTGGACCCGCATCCGCGGCCCCATCACCAGGCGGGTCACCGCGACGGCGGCGAGGTGCTCCTCGGCGTCCAGGTCTTCGGCGGAGCGCATCGCCGTGTCGGGCTTGGCGCGGAAGTTCTGCACGATCACTTCCTGCACGTGGCCGTACGCCGTGGCACTGCGGCGCAGCGCGAAGATCGACTCCGCGCGCTCACGCGCGACCTCGCCGATGCCGACCAGCAGCCCGGTGGTGAAGGGGATCGACAACCGGCCGGCGTCCTCGAGCACCCGGAGCCGCACCTCGGGGTCCTTGTCGGGGGAGCCGTGGTGTGGCTGCCCCTTCTCGGTGAAGAGCCGCGACGAGGTGGTCTCGAGCATCATGCCCATCGAGGGGGCCACGGGCTTGAGCCGGTGCATCTCGGCCCAGGACATGACGCCGGGGTTGAGGTGGGGCAGCAGGCCGGTCTCCTCGAGCACCCGGACCGCCATCGCGCGCACGTAGTCCAGCGTGGAGTCGTAGCCGTTCTCGTCGAGCCAGCGCCGCGCCTCCGGCCAGCGGTCCTCGGGCCGGTCGCCCAACGTGAAGAGCGCCTCGGCGCAGCCGAGCGACGCGCCCTCCGACGCGATCTCGAGCACCTCGTCGGGTGAGAGGTACGGCGCCTGCCCGGCCGCGGCCAGCTTGCCCGGCACGGTCACGAAGGTGCAGTAGTGGCAGCGGTCGCGGCACAGCCGGGTCAGCGGGATGAAGACCTTGGGGGAGTAGGTCACCTGACCGGCCCGGCCTTCGGCCTCGAGGCCGGCATCGCGTACCCGGGCGGCATGCCCCATGAGGCTGCGCAGGTCGTCACCGCGGCACTGGAGCAGCACCTCGGCCTCAGCCAGGTCGAGCGTCGCGCCCCGCGCGGCACGGGCAAGGGCGCGCCGGACGGACTGCGGGGTAGGACTCACCGGGCGAGCCTAACGAGGACGTCCCTGGCCGTGACGCCGCCGGCCCGCCCACCGGACGGCGGGCGGGCCCGGGGTCTCTCGTCGAGACCGCGTCGTCCCAGCTCAGGTCCGCCGGTCAGGTCCGTCGGTCAGGTCCGCCGGCCGACACCTCGAGCGAGCCCCGCGAGGAGCCCGGCGGCGCCCACGACGACGAGCAGCAGCGGGAGCAGCAGGTCGAGGTCGGCCAGGGTGACGATGCCGCTCGCCTCGGCCAGCCAGATCCCGGCGAGACCGAGAAAGACCAGACCCATCACCAGGTGGGCGACCCGCAGCGTGCGTGGCGTTGTCATCTGTGGGTCGGGCGAGGGGTCCCAGGTCAGCCGGGTCGTCGGCTCCTCCTGATCGTGGGCGGCAGCCTGCCGCTCCTCGTGGTCGGTCCGGACGTCGTCGTTGTCGCTCATCACTGGCTCCTCACCTCGATGCGCCCGAAGCCGACCTTCAGGTCGGCCCGCAGCACGGCGCGCGGTTCTACGTCGGTCTGGATGATCCGGTCGACGGAGACGTCCCATCCGTCCCGGTTGAGCCCCGGCGTGGCGATCTCGCCGCCTGCGGAGACCCGTGCGTCGAGGTCGACCTCGAGACCCTCGGGCACCACGAGCACGATCTCACCGGCGTTGACCTCCACCGCCAGGCTCCGTCCGTCCAGCTCCTCGAGGTCAGCGATGCCGGTCAGGTCGATCTCGGCCCTGCCCGCCGGGACGTCATAGAGGGCGTCGAGCTGCGCAGCGGTGACGGGCCGCTCAAGCAGGTCGCGCTGTCCCGAGAAGGTCGGTTCGGCCACCCAGGTCCCGACCAGGACGAGCACGGTGATCAGGCCCAGCGCGATCAGGCCGCCGGCGCGTCCGACGAAGGCGCCGAGCACGAGGAAGCCGCCGATGACGGCCAGGGCCAGCGCAGGGTACGCCGCGTCCGGCACCGTTGCCCCAGCGACGTCGACGAGCCCGAGGATGCCGACGGCGAGGGCGATGGTCGCGATCGAGGTGCCGAACCACAACGGCCCCCGCCGCTGCCGCCGTATCGCCGCCGAGGAGGCACCGCCAGGCGTGGGGTGGGTGGCACCGGACCGGTCAGGGGGAGCGGCGTCGGAGTCCGCGGGAGCCCGCGAGGAGTCGCGGGAGAGCAGCACCGCGGCCAGGATCAGGCCGGCCAGCACGACGGGGACCGCGACCCCGCCGTCCCCGTCGAGACCGGCGGGCACGGTGAGCAGCACCGCCAGCACCAGGGCGACCACGATCACGGTGTTGCGGGCGCTCTCGCGGACCGGGATCACCCCCCGGTCCAGCCCTTCCTCGGGCACCAGCAGCCACAGCGCGGCGTAGAGCACGAGTCCCGCGCCGCCGAAGACGGCGAGGACCACCATGACGACGCGGACGAGCGTGGGGTCGAGGTCCAGGTGGCGGGCGAGGCCGCCGCAGACGCCGGCGATCTTGCGGTCGGTGACCGAGCGACGCAAGGCGCGATAGTCGCGGAGGTGCTCGGTGTCGATGCCGGGACGCGGGTCGCCGCGGTCCTCGGAGGGGTCCGGCTGCACCGCAGTGCTGCTGGCCGTGCCGCCGGCCGTATTGGGGGTCGCCCCGCCGGGAGGTTCAGGGGTGGTCTGGTTCATGCCTCCACCTTGCTGCCACGGGGGCCGGCGCACCATCGGGGACGACCCTGGTCCGTCCCCAGGGTGGTCCGGGTCGACCCGGGGTCGGACCAGGGTCATGCCTCATGGGGAGGGGGGTGACGCTGTGTGACCATGGCGAGGATGAGCACGACTCCCGGCACGAGATCCTCACCCGACGTGGTGTCGTCACCGCAGGAGCCCCGCCGCGCTTTTCGCAGCTCGCGTGACAACGTGCTGGGCGGGGTCGGGGCCGGGCTGGCCGACCACCTCGGGGTGGCCGTCGTCTGGGTCCGGCTGTTCTTCGTGGCCACCGCCGTCTTCGGCTTCGGGCTCGTGCTGTACGCCGCGTTGTGGATCATGCTTCCTCTGGAGGTCTCGACCGCACCACAAGCTCCGGGACTCGAGGCCGCGTCGCGCCGGGGCATGCGTCCCTCCGGGCGTCCCCAGGTCGTCGACACCGGGATCCTGGTCGCCCTCGCTGCGTTGGGGATCGGCCTGGCGGCGTTGCTCGACCTGACCCTGGGGGGAGTGGCGTTCCTCTGGCCGGCGGTGGTCGGGGTCGTGGGTGTCGCCCTGCTGTGGCGCCAGGCGGACCAGGCACAGCGCGAGCGTTGGGTGGACACCACCGGGCGGCTCGGGGTGGGGCGGATCCTCCTCGGGCGTGGCGGGCTCGCCGCCTACGCCCGGGTCCTGACGGGGCTGGGCCTCCTGGTCGTCGCCTTGGCGATCTTCGCGGCCCAGTCGGGACGGCTCGGAGAAGCCCGCGCCATCCTGCTGGCCGGCATCCTGGGGATGGCGGGTCTCGCGGTGGTGCTGGGGCCCTGGCTGTATCGCCTGGCCGGTGAGGTGACCGCCGAGCGCGCCGAACGGGTACGCACCCAGGAGCGGGCCGACGTCGCGGCGCACCTGCACGACTCGGTGCTGCAGACCCTGGCGCTGATCCAGAGCAACGCCCAGGACCCGGGACGGGTCGCGCAGCTGGCACGGGCTCAGGAACGTGACCTGCGGGCGTGGCTGTACGGCGGCTCCGACTCCTCGGCGGAGACGGTGGCCGGAGCCTTGGCAGCCGCGGCCGCCGAGATCGAGGACACCCACGGAGTCCCGGTCCACGTCGTCTCGGTGGGCGACACCGCGCTGAGCACGGCGTCGGAGGCACTTGTCGCGGCCACGAGGGAGGCGCTGGCCAACGCGGCTCGCCACTCCGGAGCTGCCAAGGTGGACCTCTACTGCGAGGTCGCGGGAGGTGCCGTCGAGGTCTACGTGCGCGACCGCGGGTGTGGCTTCGATCCGGCGTCCGTCCCCGTGGACAGGCTCGGGGTGCGCGGCAGCATCGTGGAACGCATGGCGCGGCACGGAGGCGAGGCAGAGCTCCGCACCGGCGCCGGTGAGGGCACCGAGGTACGGCTGCGGCTGCCCGCGCCCGCTCAGCCCGCCTCCCCGGGCGACGGGGACGTCAGCGAGAGGAGGATGCAGGCATGAGGACCGTCGTGCTGGTCGACGACCACGGCATGTTCCGTACCGGTGTCCGCAGCGAGCTCACCGGCCGGGTCGACGTGGTGGGGGAGGCCGAGGACGTCGACAGCGCGGTCGACGTCGTGATCGCGCGCCGACCGGAGGTCGTGCTGCTCGACGTCCACCTGCCGGGGGGTGGTGGCGCCGAGGTGATGCGACGGACGCACACGTTGGTGCCGGAGACGCGTTTCCTGGCGCTCTCCGTCTCCGACGCCGCCGAGGACGTCATCGGCACGATCCGCGCCGGCGCCCGGGGCTATGTCACCAAGACCATCACCGGGCCCGAGCTGGTCGCGGCGATCGAGCGGGTGGCCACCGGCGACGCCGTGTTCTCGCCTCGCCTGGCGGGGTTCGTCCTCGACGCCTTCGCAGGCACGATCGAGGTGGCCCAGGTGGACGAGGACCTCGACCGGCTCACCGGGCGCGAACGCGAGGTGATGCGCCTGATCGCGCGCGGCTACGCCTACAAGGAGGTGGCGTCCGAGCTGTTCATCTCCGTGAAGACCGTGGAGACCCACGTCTCCAGCGTGCTGCGCAAGCTGCAGCTGTCCTCCCGCCACGAGCTGACCAAGTGGGCCTCGGACCGTCGGCTGCTGTAGGAGGGGCTGGGGCGGGCCTTCGGGAGCCGGTCTCGTCGGAGCGGCGTGACCGCCGGACTACCGTGGCCCGCATGACAGGCAACGACGACGTTCGTGACATCCGCACCGTCCTGGTGGCCGGCGCTTCCGGCTTCGTCGGCCGGCGACTGGTCCCGGTCCTCCGCGACGCGGACTACGACGTCCGTGCGATGACCCGGCACCCCGAGACCTACAACGGGCCGGCCACGGCCGTCTACGGTGACGTGCACGACGCGTCGACGCTCACCGACGCACTGAAGGGGGTCGACGCGGCGTACTACCTCGTGCACTCGCTGGACTCACCCGACTTCGAGCGGCTCGACCGTGAGGCGGCCAGCAACTTCGCGGCCGCGGCCGCGAAGGCGGGGGTCAAGCGGATCGTCTACCTCGGGGGCTTGGGCGCCGACGAGGACCAGCTCTCCGCCCACCTGCGCAGCAGGCGCGAGGTCGAGCGGGTCCTCGCGGAGCAGGGCGTGCCCGTCACCGTGCTGAGAGCCGGCATCGTCCTCGGTCACGAGGGCCTCTCGTGGGAGATGACCCGGCAGCTGGTGGAGCGGCTGCCGATGATGATCACCCCGACCTGGGTCTCGACCCGCACCCAGCCGATCGCCCTGGCCGACGTGGTGCGCTACCTGGTCAAGGTGCTCACGCGTGCCCGAGACCGCGGGGGAGACCTACGACATCGGCGGACCCGAGGTGCTGCGCTACTCCGACATGATGCGTCGGGTCGCGCAGATCCAGGGGCGTTCGATCGTGGTGGTGGCGGTGCCGGTGCTGACCCCCAAGCTGTCGTCCCACTGGTTGCGGCTGGTGACCGACGTGGACACCGCTGCCGGGCGCTCGCTGGTCGACTCCATGGTCAACGAGGTCGTGGTGCGCGACGACCGGTTGCAGCACCTGGTGCCGATGCGGCTGCGCACCTTCCAGGAAGCGGTCACCGAAGCCCTCGAGGAACGCTCGCGCGAGCTCGCGGCGCGGGACGGGTTGCGCGCCAAGATCCGGTCCAAGCTGCCGATGTCGCTGTCCTACAAGGTGCCGATCCGGCACGAGGAGTCACCGGAGGTACGCCGCAAGCGGCGCCGCGTCGTGATCGGCACCTCGGTGGTGGGTGCCAGCCTCCTCGGCGCCGGGCTCAACACGCGACCCGGCTCCAACGCCTTCTACGGCACCACCCTGGCCGTTGCCGGCATCTACACCGCGGGCGGATTCGCCTCGGGGCCGCTCCACCTGGGGTGGGTGCAGCTGCAGGACCGCTCCCTGAAGCGGCCGCTGGTCACGCCACTGGCAACCGGGGTCGGCGCCTTCGGCGTCTTCTACGCCGGCGCCCACCTGGTCAGGCTCGTGCCGCCGCTGGGTCGCGCGGTCGCGTCGATCCTGCAGTTCGCCGATGAGGGGGACCAGCGGCTGGTCGCGCTCACGACGCTGTCCAACGGCGTGGCCGAGGAGATCTTCTTCCGCGGGGCGGTCTACGCGACTCTGGAGAAGCACCAGCCCGTCCTCAGCAGTACCGCCGTCTACATGATCGCGACGATCCCGACCCGCAACCCCATGCTCGTGTTCGCCGCCGGCCTGATGGGCGGGCTGTGGGGGGCCCAGCGACGGTCCACCAACGGGCTCGCGGCGCCCGTGCTGACCCATCTGACCTGGTCGAGCCTGATGCTGCGGTACCTCCCTCGGGTCTTCAAGGACGTCCAGCCCAAGGAGCGCTCCACCGCCAAGACGATCGAGAGCCGGCGCAAGCGCTGAGGCGGGGCTCACGTGGCCGGCGTCGTAGGCGCTGGCACGATGGAGGCCATGGGTGTCCTCCACGCCGTTCTCCTCGTGCTCCACATCCTCGGGCTGGCCGCGGTCGGCTACGGCGTGCTCGTGCAGCTCCCTCGCGAGTCGCGCAGGATGACCCCTGCGGTGGTGCACGGCGCGACCACCCAGTTCGTCACCGGGCTCGCCCTGGTCGGAGTGCTCGAGGCAGGTGACGAGGCGGTCGACCACGTCAAGGTCGCGGTGAAGCTGCTGGTCGCGCTCGTGATCGTGGGCCTTGCCCATGGGCTCCGCCGGAGGGACTCCGTCGGGGTCGCCGTGCTCGGGTCGATGTTGGCGCTCGAGGTCGTCAACGTGGTGGTGGCGCTGGTCTGGTGACGGCGTCGTGACCCGAGGACGTGCCGTCGCCGCCCTGATGGCGTTGTCTCATCAGCGGCGGCCTGGTTGCCGGCTGCGGCGGCGGCGAACGACCGGGATCGGCCGCAGCCGACCAGGACCTGGCCTCGACGCCGAGCTCGGCGCCCGCCTCGCCGCCGAGGGCGTCGTACCCGCCCGAGCGATCGCGCACCACGCTGCGCCCTCACGCGGTCGCCGGCCTCGACGCCTGGGACGTCGGAGCTCGCGTGCTGCCGCGACGGGCCGACGGCTTCGGCGTGGTGCGCCCCACGCCCCGCGAGCTGCGGGTTCGGCGCCTGGCCACGACGGACCGGCTGCCCCCGCCCCCGGACGAACGCTTCGGCTCCAGCGTCGAACGGGTGGGTCGGGCCTGGGCCCGACGCACCTCACTGGCCTGGGAGCCCGGCTGCCCGGTAGGGCTCGCCGAGCTCCGTCGGCTCACGCTCACCTTCCGCGGGTTCGACGGGCTGCCCCACACCGGGCAGCTCGTGGTGCATCGACGGGTGGCCCGAGACGTGGTGGCGGTCTTCCGGAGGCTGTACCACGCCGACTACCCGATCGAGCAGATGGCGCTGGTGCGGCTGGAGGACCTGGACGCACCCCCCACCGGGGACGGCAACAACACCGCCGCCTACGCCTGCCGGGCGACGCGGGGGGCGACCTCCTGGTCGGCCCACGCCTACGGCCTTGCCATCGACGTCAACCCGTTCATGAACCCCTACGTGAAGGCCGACCTGGTGCTGCCCGAGCTCGCCTCGGCGTACACCCGGCGGGGATGGCGTCGTCCCGGCATGATCCGCGACGGTGACGTGGTGACCGCCGCGTTCGCGGCCATCGGATGGACCTGGGGCGGGACCTTCAGCTCCGTGAGCGACCCGATGCACTTCTCCGCCACCGGCCGATGAGAGCAGGGCCCGTCGGCCGGGCGCCGGTCGTCGGCGCCCCGACGTAGGGTGACGCAGCAATGAGTGACGCGTTCCCGATCCCTTCCCAGCCCCGTTCCCAGCCCGGTTCGCAGCCCGGTTCGCAGTCCCGTGAAGACAGTCAGTCCAGTCAGGCAGCCGGGATGACGCCCGAGGAGCAGCCGCTCTTCCCGGCCGGACCCGAACCGGACGGAAACGGTCCGGGCAGAACACGGTCCGGACGGGCGCAGCGACCGCGCCCGACGGCGGTCGACCTCTCCTGAGGAGCTGCTGGAGGGACTCAACGACCCGCAGCGCCGGGCGGTGACCCACGCGGGCGCCCCGCTGCTCGTGGTGGCCGGGGCCGGGTCCGGGAAGACGCGGGTGCTGACCCGCCGTATCGCCTGGCTGATCTCCGAGCGTCAGGCACACCCGGGGTCGGTCCTCGCCATCACCTTCACGAACAAGGCGGCGGCCGAGATGCGCGAGCGCGTCGAGGACCTCGTCGGCCGGCGGGCCCGGATCATGTGGGTCTCGACCTTCCACTCGGCCTGCGTGCGGATCCTGCGCAAGGAGGTCGAGCGCTTCGGCTTCAAGTCGAGCTTCTCCATCTACGACGCCGCCGACTCCAAGCGACTCATGACGCTGGTGTGCAAGGACCTCGAGCTCGACCCGAAGCGCTACCCGCCCAAGGCGGTGCTCAACTGGGTCTCGAACCAGAAGAACGAGCTGCTCGACCACGAGGCCGCGGCGGCGCGCGCCGAGAACGACCTCGAACGTGGCTATGCCGAGGCCTACGCGGACTACCAACGGCGGCTCCGCGCGGCGAACGCGCTCGACTTCGACGACCTCATCATGACCACCGTCCACCTGATGCAGGCCTTCCCCGAGGTGCGCGAGACCTACCGGCGCCGCTTCCGTCACGTGCTCGTCGACGAGTACCAGGACACCAACCACGCGCAGTACGCCCTCGTCCGGGAGCTGTGCGCCCCGGTCCGCGGCGCCGCGGACGACTCGTCCAACGACGCCGTGGGTCCCGCCGAGCTCATGGTGGTCGGAGACGCCGACCAGTCGATCTACGCCTTCCGCGGCGCCAACATCCGCAACATCCTCGCCTTCGAGGAGGACTTCCCCGACGCCCGCACCATCCTGCTGGAACAGAACTACCGCTCCACCCAGACCATCCTCACCGCCGCGAACGCGGTGATCAGCCGCAACCGCGGTCGCAAGCCGAAGAACCTCTGGTCGGACCAGGGAGCGGGGGAGCAGGTCGTCGGCTACGTCGCGGACGACGAGCACGACGAGGCGCGGTTCGTCGCCACCGAGATCGACCGGCTCAGCGACACCTCGGCTGCCAGGCCCAGCCAGGTCGCAGTGTTCTACCGCACCAACGCCCAGTCGCGCGTCTTCGAGGAGGTCTTCATCCGGGTCGGGCTGCCCTACAAGGTGGTCGGGGGGGTGCGCTTCTACGAGCGCAAGGAGGTGCGAGACGCCCTCGCCTACCTCCGGATGCTCGCCAACACCGCGGACGAGATCAGCCTGCGACGGATCGTCAACGAGCCCAAGCGTGGCATCGGAGACCGCGCGTTGGCCTGTGTGGAGGCGTTGGCCCGACGCGACGGCCTCACCTTCTTCGAGGCGTTGCAGCGAGCCGAGGAGGCTCCAGGCATCGCCTCACGCTCGGTCTCCTGCATCAAGGGGTTCGTCGCCATGGCCGAGGAGCTCGAGCAGATGGTGGCGGCGGGTGAACGAGCCGACGTGGTGCTCGAGTCCGCACTTGCGCGAAGTGGCTACCTCCAGGCGTTGGAGGACAGCGACGACCCACAGGACGAGACCCGGGTGGAGAACCTCGCCGAGCTGGTGGCGGTTGCCCGGGAGTTCTCCGACGAGCCGACCGCGCCCCCGTCCGACGACCCGGCCGACCTGCGTCCGGCGGCGCCGGGGGTCCCCGAGTTCCTCGAGCGGGTGGCGCTGGTCGCCGACTCCGACCAGATCCCCGATGCCGACGAGGACGGCGGTGGGGTGGTCACCTTGATGACGCTGCACACCGCCAAGGGGCTGGAGTTCCCGGTGGTCTTCCTCACCGGCATGGAGGACGGGGTCTTCCCCCACCTGCGCTCCTTGGGCGACCAGACCGAGCTCGAGGAGGAACGACGGCTCGCCTACGTCGGGCTCACTCGTGCTCAGCAGCGGCTCTACGTCTCCCGGGCACTGGTGCGTTCCGCCTGGGGGGCGCCGTCGCACAACCCGGCCTCCCGGTTCCTCGACGAGCTGCCCGCCGACCTGCTCGACTGGAAGCGCACGGCCTCGGAGCAGACCAGCTGGAGCCGCAGTGTGATGCCGCAGCTGCCCACTCGGCGGACCACGGCGAGCTTCGGGTCCCGGACCGCGGCTGCCGATGCCAGTGCCAAGGGCAAGCGGCGAGAGGTCCCCTCCCTCGCCCCGGGTGACCGGGTCACCCACGACTCGTTCGGTCTCGGCAGCGTCGTGACCGTCGAGGGGGCCGGAGACCGGGCCGTGGCGTCGATCGACTTCGGCTCGTCGGGCGTCAAGCGACTGCTGCTCCGCTACGCCCCGGTCGAGAAGCTCTGACGGCCGACGCCGGCTACGGCGTGGCGCCGTGGACGCCCAAGGCGTCAGCGGGGTCCACCGCGTCGCCACCGCCAGGACGCACCTCGAGGTGCAGGTGCGGCCCGGTGGTGTTGCCGGTCGCCCCCACCCGACCGATCACCTGTCCGCTGAAGACGTTGTCCCCAGGCTTCACCCCGACGTCGAGCTGGTGGCAGTACCAGGCCTCGGTGCCGTCCTTGAGCGTCACGATCGTGCGGTTGCCGTAAGCGCCCGCCCAGCCGACGCGGCTGACCACGCCGCCGGCGATGGAGCGGATGGAGGTGCCGCTCGGCGCGGCGAAGTCCAACCCGGTGTGGCAGTGCGCCCACAACCCGCTGCACTGCCCGAACTCAGCCGTCAACCGGTAGGCACCGCGGTTGATGGGCAGCTGCCAGGCATCCTGAGCGAGCTCCTTGGCCGCCTCCTCCGCGCTGGCGGCGAGCTTGGCGATCTCGGCGTTGGCCTCACGTGCCTGCCTCGAGGACGCCGGCTTGGCCTTCGCGCCCGACGCCGCGGCCATGGCCTCGCGCGAGGAGTCGCGGCTCGGGCGCGCACCCTGGTCCCGGGAGCCGGCCACGATGCCCTGGCCGGTGCCTCCCTGACCCCCCCATGCCGCGTCGCGCATGGAAGTCGCCCCACCCGTGCGCGCGGAGGCGGAGGCGTCGGCGAGGGCGGGTGCGGCGGCCCCGCCGGTCGCCGCGGCAAGGACCAGCGCACCGCCGGCAAGGAGGACCGCGCGGGGAGACATGGACGCCATTCTCGCCCGAACCACGACATCGGGACCAGTGGTTCCGGAATCGGGGTGACTCGAGCCCGACCAGCGCGGCCGACGGGCCGTGAGCGAGATGTCACACGGCGTGCTCCTCACGGACGGCATGGCCGGGGCACTACCCTGTGCCGAGTGACGACCCTCACCAAGTCCCCGGCGGCACGTGCCCGGAGATCGGCCATCGTCCTCAAGCTGACGATGGCCCTTTCCGGCCTGGTGTTCATCGGCTACGTGCTGCTCCACATGTACGGCAACCTCAAGGTCTTTGCGGGCCAGGAGGCGTTCGACGAGTACGCCCATCACCTGCGTGTCATCGGCGAACCGATCCTCCCCGAGAGCGGACTGCTGTGGATCGTCCGGGTGGTGCTGATCGTCTCCCTCCTGGTCCATGCCTATGCCGCCTTCACGCTCTGGGCCCGAGCCGAGGGGGCCCGCAGCCAGAAGTACGTCGTCCGGAAGGCGGTCGCGGCCACCCTCTCCTCGAAGATGATGCGGTGGGGCGGGGTGACGCTGCTGCTCTTCGTGGTCTTCCACCTGCTGCACTACACGATGCGGGTGGTCACCCCCGGCGGCGACTCCGACAGTCCCTACCAGCGCCTGGTCAACAGCTTCCAGCCCGAGCAGTGGTGGGTGGCGTTGATCTACCTGCTCGCCATGGGCGCCCTCGGCATGCACCTGCGTCACGGCGTGTGGAGCGCAGCCCAGACCATGGGCCTGACCAACACGCCGAACGCGCGTCGGCAGTACAACGCACTGGGCTACGCGCTGGCCATCCTGATCGCGGGTGGGTTCGCGATCGTCCCCTTGTCCGTCCTGTTCGGCATCGTCGAGTGAGGCTGGTCCGATGACTTCCACCCCAACCACTGGCGAGAGCCGCACCGGCGGCGACGCCGTGGGCTACTACCGCGAGGGCGGGCCCGTTGCGGACGCGAAGGCCCCAGGAGGGCCGGTCGCCGAGCGCTGGACCCAGCGGCAGTTCGACGGACGACTGGTCAACCCGGCCAACCGCCGCAAGCTGAGCGTCATCATCGTCGGGACCGGGCTCGCCGGCGCCTCCGCGGCCGCGACGATGGGCGAGGCCGGCTACGAGGTGAAGGCGTTCTTCTACCAGGACTCGGCCCGCCGGGCGCACTCCATCGCCGCTCAGGGCGGCATCAACGCGGCCAAGAACTACAAGGGCGACGGCGACTCGGTCTTCCGGCTCTTCTACGACACCGTCAAGGGCGGGGACTACCGCAGCCGGGAGTCCAACGTGTACCGGCTGGCCGAGGTCAGCGTGAACATCATCGACCAATGCGTGGCGCAGGGCGTCCCGTTCGCCCGCGAGTACGGCGGCCTGCTCGACAACCGCTCGTTCGGCGGCGTCCAGGTCTCCCGGACCTTCTACGCCCGTGGCCAGACCGGGCAGCAGCTCCTCATCGGCGCCTACCAGGCCCTCGAGCGCCAGGTCGCAGCCGGCAGCGTCACCGAGTACTCCCGCCACGAGATGCTCGAGCTCATCGTCGTCGACGACGGTGACGGACCACGGGCCCGGGGCATCGTCGCGCGCGACCTGGTCACCGGTGAGATGGAGACCCACCTCGCCGACGTCGTGGTGCTCGCCTCCGGCGGCTACGGCAACGTCTTCTACCTCTCCACCAACGCGATGGGCTCCAACGTCACCGCCACCTGGCGTGCCCACCGCAAGGGCGCCTACTTCGCCAACCCGTGCTACACCCAGATCCACCCGACCTGCATCCCGGTCTCGGGGAGCTACCAGTCCAAGCTCACCTTGATGAGCGAGTCGCTGCGCAACGACGGCCGGATCTGGGTGCCGAAGAACAAGGAGGACTGCGACAAGGACCCGCGGGACATCCCCGAGGAGGACCGCGACTACTACCTGGAGCGGATCTACCCCAGCTTCGGAAACCTGGTCCCCCGCGACATCGCCTCCCGTGCGGCCAAGTACGTCTGCGACGAGGGTCGCGGTGTCGGGCCTGAGACCGAGGGCGTGCGGCTCGGGGTCTACCTCGACTTCGCCGACGCCATCGAGCGCATGGGCCGCAAGGCGGTCGAGGACAAGTACGGCAACCTCTTCGACATGTACGCCCGGATCACCGGCGAGGACCCCTACCAGGTCCCGATGCGGATCTATCCCGCCGTGCACTACGTGATGGGCGGCCTGTGGGTCGACTACGACCTGGAGTCGTCCATCCCGGGTCTGTTCGTGACGGGCGAGGCCAACTTCTCCGACCACGGGGCCAACCGGCTCGGCGCCTCTGCGCTCATGCAGGGTCTGGCCGACGGTTACTTCGTGCTGCCCAACACGATCCGCGACTACCTGGCCGACGGTCCGTTCGACAAGCTCGACGAGAGTCACCCGGCCGTGACCGAGGCGCTGGAGTCGGCGACCTCGCGGGTCGAGAAGTTCCTGTCGATCAAGGGCTCGCGCAGCGTGGACAGCTACCACAAGGAGCTGGGCCACATCATGTGGGAGTACTGCGGGATGGAGCGCAGCCGCGAGGGCCTCACCAAGGCCATCGGCCTGATTCGAGAGCTGCGCGAGGACTTCTGGCGCAACGTCAAGGTGCTGGGGGCTGCCGACAACCTCAACCAGTCGCTGGAGAAGGCCGGCCGGGTCGCTGACTTCCTCGAGCTCGGCGAGCTCATGTGCATCGACGCACTGCATCGCCGCGAGTCCTGCGGCGGCCACTTCCGGGCCGAGTCCCAGACCGAGGACGGCGAGGCGATGCGCCACGATGACGAGTACGCCTACGTCGCGGCCTGGGCGTGGGGCGACCCCGAGGGCGCGGACGGCGACGGCAGCCACGCGATGCCCCAGCCGATCCTCCACAAGGAGGACCTGGTGTACGAGTTCGTCGAGATGAAGCAGCGGAGCTACAAGTGAAGATCACCCTCAAGATCTGGCGCCAGGCGAACGCGACGGCCAAGGGCGCGATGCGCACCTACGAGCTCGATGACGTCTCGGAGGACATGTCGTTCCTCGAGATGCTCGACGTCCTCAACGAGCAGCTGCTCGCCGCCGACGAGGAGCCGATCGCCTTCGACAGCGACTGCCGCGAGGGCATCTGCGGCATGTGCGGCCTGATGATCAACGGGATGGCCCACGGCCCCGACGTCACCACCACCTGCCAGCTGCACATGCGTTCGTTCTCCGACGGCGACACCATCACGATCGAGCCGTGGCGCGCCGACGCCTTCCCGGTGCTCAAGGACCTCTGCGTCAACCGCTCGTCCTTCGACCGGATGGTCCAGGCCGGGGGGTACATCTCGGTCAACACCGGGTCGGCCCCTGATGCACACGCCACCCCGGTGCCCAAGCCCAACGCCGACCGCGCCTTCGACGCGGCGGTCTGCATCGGGTGCGGGGCCTGCGTCGCGGCGTGCCCCAACGGCTCTGCCTCGCTGTTCCTCGGCGCCAAGATCACCCACCTCGGGGAGATGCCGCAGGGACAGGCCGAGCGTCACAGCCGGGTGCTCGGCATGGTCGCCCAGCACGACGAGGAGGGCTTCGGCGGCTGCACCAACATCGGTGAGTGCGCGGCAGCCTGCCCCAAGGAGATCCCGCTGGACGTGATCAGCCAGCTGAACGGCGACCTCCGCAGGGCGTTGCGTCACTCCGACGCCTGAGCGACCTCGCAGGGTGTTCATGACGGCCTCACGTGGGGACGCTGACCCCTGATGGCAGCGCCCGCACCGGACCACTAGGGTCAGACGCGGTAGTCGCGCGCCCGGACCCGGCGCGGGTGAATCCGACAGACAGGGCTGAACAGTGGATCTCATGGAGTACCAGGCGAAGGAGCTCTTCGCCAAGCACGATGTCCCCGTCACTCTCGGCAAGGTCGTGACGAACGCGGACGACGCCGTGGCCGCAGCTGAAGAGCTGGGCGGCAAGGTGGTCGTCAAGGCCCAGGTCCAGACCGGAGGCCGTGGCAAGGCCGGTGGCGTGAAGCTGGCCGAAGACCCGCAGGACGCGAAGGCGAAGGCCGGCGAGATCCTCGGCATGGACATCAAGGGCCACACGGTGCACCGGGTCCTGCTGGCCCCCACCGCGGACATCGCCGAGGAGTACTACTTCTCCTTCCTCGTGGATCGAGCCAATCGCAACTACCTGTGCATCGCCTCCGTCGAGGGCGGGGTCGAGATCGAGGTCACCGCGCAGGAGAAGCCCGACGCGGTCGCCAAGGTCGCCATCGACCCCCTTGAGGGTCTCTCCGACGCGAAGATCGACGAGATCATCGCCGGCGCGAAGTTCCCCGAGGACATCCACGGCCAGGCGCACGACGCGATCCGCAAGCTGTACGACGTCTTCATCAAGGAGGACGCCTCCCTCGTCGAGATCAACCCCTTGGTCAAGCTCGGCGACGGCTCGCTCGAGGCGCTCGACGGCAAGATGACGCTGGACGGCAACGCCGACTTCCGTCACGAGGACCACGCCGGCTTCGAGCTGCGCGACGAGACCGACCCGCTCGAGGCGGAGGCCAAGGAGAAGGGCCTGAACTACGTCAAGCTCGACGGCGAGGTCGGCATCATCGGCAACGGCGCCGGGCTGGTCATGTCGACCCTCGACGTGGTCGCCTACGCCGGCGAGGACCACGGGGGCGTCAAGCCGGCCAACTTCCTCGACATCGGAGGTGGCGCGTCGGCCGAGGTCATGGCCAACGGGCTCCACATCATCCTGGGTGACCGGCAGGTCAAGAGCGTCTTCGTCAACGTCTTCGGGGGCATCACCGCCTGCGACGCCGTGGCGACCGGCATCGTCGAGGCCCTGAAGAAGCTCGGTGACGAGGCGACCAAGCCACTGGTGGTCCGACTCGACGGCAACAACGTCGAGGAAGGCCGCCGCATCCTCGCCGAGGACGACCACCCGAGGGTCACCCTGGCCGACACCATGGACGGCGGCGCCGACAAGGCTGCTGAGCTGGCCAACGACGCCTGACCGACGACACGACGCAGACGAGAGAAGCACAGACATGGCAATCTTCCTCACCGAGAACAGCAAGGTCGTCGTCCAGGGGATGACCGGCTCCGAGGGCATGAAGCACACCCGGCGCATGATCGCCTCGGGGACCACGATCGTCGGCGGGGTGAACCCCCGCAAGGCCGGCCAGACGGTCGACATCGACGGCACCGACGTCCCCGTCTTCGGCTCCGTGGAGGAGTCGATGAAGGACACCGGCGCCGACGTCTCGGTGGTCTTCGTCCCGCCGTCCTTCACCAAGGTCGCCGTGAAGGAGGCTGTCGACGCCGGGATGCCGCTGATCGTCGTCATCACCGAGGGTGTGCCGGTGCACGACACCGCGGAGTTCTACCGCTACGCCGAGCAGGGAGGGTCACGGGTCATCGGCCCCAACTGTCCCGGCCTCATCAGCCCCGGCAAGTCCAATGCCGGCATCATCCCGGGTGACATCACCAAGGCCGGACCCGTCGGCCTGGTGTCCAAGTCGGGCACGCTGACCTACCAGATGATGTACGAGCTGCGCGACCACGGCTTCACCACCTGCGTCGGCATCGGCGGCGACCCGATCATCGGCACCACGCACATCGACTGCCTGGAGGCGTTCGAGAACGACCCCGAGACCGAGGCGATCGTGATGATCGGCGAGATCGGGGGCGACGCCGAGGAGCGGGCCGCCGACTACATCAAGGAGCACGTCTCCAAGCCCGTCGTCGGCTACGTCGCGGGCTTCACCGCTCCCGAGGGCAAGACCATGGGGCACGCCGGCGCGATCGTCTCCGGCTCCTCCGGCACCGCGGAGGCCAAGAAGGAGGCCCTCGAGGCCGCCGGCGTCAAGGTCGGCAAGACCCCATCCGAGACCGCCCAGCTCATGAAGGAGATCCTCGGCAGCCAGTGACGGCTTCACTGGTGCCCCAGTGACTTCTGCACTCCCCACGCGCTGCGACGCGTGGGGAGTGTGCGTTCCACTGGGCCCCCTGTGATTCCTGCAGGCCGCTCAGGTGACGGCGGAGCGGGTGGCGTAGCGGGGGTCGCGGTGCTCGCCGTTCTCGAGGACCGCGACGAGGTGGTCGACGGCATCGACGACGTCGACGTGGCGCACGTAGAGCGGGGCGACGCCGAAGCGGGCGATGTCGGGGTCGCGGAAGTCGCCGACCACGCCGCGGTCGATCAGCGCCCGCACGATCCCGTACGCCTCGGGGTGGCGGAAGGAGACCTGGCTTCCCCGTCGTCCGTGGTCGCGAGGAGTGACGACCTCGACCTCGCCCGCGCATCGTGAGTCCAGCAGGTCGATGAAGAGGTCGGTGAGCGAGAGCGACACCGACCGGACGTCGTCCAGGTCGATCCCCTCGAACGTCTCCAGGGCGGCCGACAACGCCGTGAGGCCCAGCACCGGCGGGGTCCCGCTGCGGAGGCGCTGCACGCCGGGAGCCGGCTCGTAGTCGCGTCGCATCGCGAACGGCTCGGCGTGACCCCACCAAGCGGTGATCGGCTGCTCGAGGCCGTCCTGGAGGTCCGGCCGCACCCAGGCGTACGCCGGCGCCCCGGGTCCGCCGTTGAGGTACTTGTAGGTGCACCCGACGGCCATGTCGGCGTCGACGGCGGGCAGGTCGACCGGGATGGCCCCGGCGGTGTGGCAGAGGTCCCACAGCACCAGCGCGCCCACGCGATGCGCGGCCTCGGTGAGCTCGGCCAGGTCGTACATCGCCCCGGTGCGGAAGTCCACGTGGGTGAGGCAGAGGAACGCCACGTCGTCGTCCAGCGAGACCGCCGGGTCGGAGGGGTCGCACCACCGCAGCTCCAGGCCGAGGGTGCGGGCGACCCCCGCAGCGACGTAGCCGTCGGTGGGAAAGGTGGAGGGCTCGATGACCAGGACGTACCGGTCGGGCCGGAGCCGCGCTGCCGCGACCATGAGCTTGAACAGGGTCACGCTGGTGGAGTCAGCGAGCACCACGTCGTCGGCGCGGACGCCGAGCAGCGGCGCGATCTGTCGGGCGCACCGCTCTGGAAGCGAGGCCCACCCGTCCAGGTTCCACCCCGAGACCAGGTGGCGGCCCCACTCGTCGGCGAGCATCGCCCCGACCCGGTCGGGCACCGTGAGCGGCATCGCGCCGAGGGAGTTGCCGCACAGGTAGACGGTGTTCGCGGGGATCGCGAACAGGGCTCGACGGTCGGCCAGGGGGCTTGCCGCGTCCAGCGCCGCGGCCGCGGGGCGGTCGGTGCTCACCCCGCGACGGTAGCGCGCCGGTGCTCAGCCTCGGACGGTACGCCGGGAGATCCGCTCCTGCCTGACCTGCGCCTGACCCGCGTCGTGTCGGGGGCGACCCTGAGCGGGCCCAGCGCGCGCGGGTGGAGCGACGGATCACGGGACATCCCCTTCGGATGCGCCATTGAGCCTCGTCGGTGGCCGCCGCCACCAGAACGACGCAGGCCGGGCGCGTTGGGGACGCCCTCGGCGTGGGAGCCAGGCAGCGCTGCCGGGATCGGCGAGACTGCCGGGAATGACCGAGCTGTTGACCCGCCGACGCCCGACGTCCTCGGGCCAGGAGGCTGTCGGGCGCCCCCTGGCCCTCAACGCAGCGCTGGCCGCCGTCTCGGCTGCACTGGTCGGACTGGGCCTGTGCTGGGTGGTCTCCCTGATCGGTTGGTTCGCCTCCGATGGCGGAGCGCACGGAGAGTCCACCTCCGCGCTGTCGGTGGGCAGCGGTGCCTGGCTGCTGGCCCACGGCACCGACCTCCACCTCGACGCCGCTGTCGTCACCGCCGTCCCCCTGGGACTGACGGCGCTCTGCCTGTACGCCGTCTTCCGCGCGGCGCGCTGGGCGGGCGCCACCGCCGAGGTCGAGGACCTCTGGTCGCTGGGCTTCGCGACGGTGGTGCTGGGTGGCACCTACGCCAGCCTCGCGCTGGTGCTGGCCGTGGTCACGACCACCCCCCGGGTGGCGCCCGACCCCATCAGCGCCTTCCTCGGGGCCGCGCTGATCGCGTCTGCCGCCGGTGGTGCCGGGCTGGTCGCCGGGTCGGGGCTGCGCCCCGAGTTCCGGGCCCTGCTTCCCTCCCACGCCCGCGCGGTGCTGTTCGGTGCGCTCGTCGGCGTGCTCTCGCTCTGGTCGGCCGGGGCCGTGCTCGCGGCAGTCGCCGTCGCGGTGCGGGGTGAGTCCGTCGCCAACGTCCTGTCCCGCCTGCACGTCGATGTGGCAGGCGGCTTCTTCTCGCTCGTGCTGGTGGCACTGATCGCGCCCAACCTGGCCACCTGGGGGACGTCGTACCTGCTGGGGGGCGGGTTCGCGCTCGGCACCGACACCGTCGTGGCGCCGAGCGGGGTCGTCACCGGCCCGGTCCCGGCGGTCCCGGTGCTGGCCGCGGTCCCCACGTCCGGGCCCGCCCCTACGTGGGCTCTCGGGGTGCTCGTGGTCCCAGCGGTGTGTGGCCTGCTGGTCGGCTGGGTGGTGACCCGGCGGTTCCCGACCAGCGACCTGCGCGTGGCGGCCGCTCGAGCCGGGGGAGGGGCTGGGCTCGCTGCGGTGGCACTGACCGTGCTCGCCGGGTGGTCGGGAGGATCGATCGGTGGGGGGCGCATGCGTGACCTCGGGCCGGATCTGAGCATGGTCCTGGTGACCTCGCTGGTGTCCCTCGGCGTGGGCGCGGTGATGACAGCGCTCGGATACGTGTGGTGGCAGCGACGGCTCGGAGTCCTGGACCAAGCCTCCGACGACGACCTCGGGCTGCAGCGACAGCTCCCGTGGCGCGACGTGGACGCCGCGACGCGGCGCGCCGCCCATCGCGCCGCCCACCGAGACCGGCTGCGAGCCCGGTGGAAGCCACTCGGGCCCGGTTCCCGCTCCGAGGCGAAGGTGCCAGGGTGGGCCCGGCTGGGGGTGTGGGGTGCCTCCACGCCCTCACCTGTCGCCGGCGAGGATCGCGAGACACCTCCGGACGGGGGGCCGGCAGGGCCCGACAAGGACGAGGACACGACCTACCTGCCCCGCCCCTGACGCGATGCTCCTGACGCCCCTCCCGGACGCGACCGATAGCCTGTGACGGTGCCCGACCACCAGCCGAGCCCTGCGCGCCTGGTGGTTCTCGTCTCCGGGAGCGGCACCAACCTCCAGGCCCTGCTCGACGCCTCCGACGACCCCGCCTACGGCGCCGTCGTGGTGGCTGTGGGCGCCGACCGGGACGGCGTCGAGGGGCTACGTCGAGCCGAGCGCGCCGGCCTGCCGACCTTCGTGGTCCGCGTCGGCGACCATGCCACCCGCGAGGAGTGGGACCAGGCGCTCACCGGGGTCGTGGCAGGCCACGACCCCGACCTGGTCGTGCTGGCCGGCTTCATGAGGCTGGTGGGCTCGACGTTCCTGGCCCGTTTCGGTGGTCGGTGCGTCAACACCCACCCTGCGCTCTCGCCCGCGTTTCCCGGGATGCGTGGTCCTGCCGACGCTCTCGCCTACGGGGTCAAGGTCACCGGCGCGACCCTGTTCCTGGTCGACGAGGGCGTCGACACCGGCGCCATCGTCGCGCAGACGGCCGTTCCGGTCGAGGAGCGCGACGACGCGACGAGCCTCCATGAACGCATCAAGATGGCCGAGCGGGCGATGCTGGTGGAGAGCGTCGGCAGGATGGTGCGAGAGGGTTACACCGTCAACGACAGGAAGGTCCGGTTCGGACGATGACGACTGCCCCAACCTCTGGCAACACCTCTGCCCAGACGACGACAGAGGAGACGCGTCGTCCCCTCCGACGGGCGCTGATCTCGGTCTACGACAAGAGCGGGCTCGAGGAGCTCGCCGCCGGGCTTCACGACGCCGGGGTGGGGTTGGTGTCCACGGGCTCCACCGCCTCACGGATCGAGGCAGCCGGCCTGCCGGTTACCCGGGTGGAGGAGCTGACCGGGTTCCCGGAGTGCCTCGACGGGCGGGTCAAGACCCTGCACCCGCGGGTGCACGCCGGCATCCTGGCCGACCTGCGGCTCGACGACCACCGCCGGCAGCTCGATGAGCTCGACGTCGAGCCGTTCGACCTCGTCGTGGTCAACCTCTACCCGTTCGCCGACACCGTCGGCAGCGGTGCCTCCCAGGACGACTGCATCGAGCAGATCGACATCGGCGGCCCGTCGATGGTGCGAGCCGCAGCCAAGAACCACCCCTCGGTCGCCGTCGTGGTCTCGCCCGAGCGGTACGACGAGGTGCTGGCGGCCGCCCGAGGAGGAGGTTTCACGCTCCGGCAACGCCAGCAGCTCGCGGCGGAGGCCTTCGCGCACACCGCCTCCTACGACGTCGCGGTCGCGTCGTGGATGGGCAACGTCGTCGCCGACACCTCCGACGGCACCGGCTTCCCCGCCTGGGTGGGGGCAACCTGGCAGCGGGCGACGGTGCTGCGCTACGGGGAGAACCCCCACCAGCCGGCGGCGCTCTACCGCAGCGGCCGGGGCGGGCTGGCCGGGGCGGAGCAGCTGCACGGCAAGGAGATGTCCTACAACAACTACGTCGACACCGAGGCGGCGCGGCGCGCAGCGTACGACTTCGCGGGGCCCGCGGTCGCGGTCATCAAGCACGCCAACCCCTGCGGGATCGCGGTCGGCGCCGATGTGGCCGAGGCCCACCGCCAGGCCCACGCCTGCGACCCGATGTCCGCCTTCGGCGGGGTGATCGCGGTCAACCGGCCGGTCTCGGTCGAGATGGCCGAGCAGGTCGCCGAGGGGTTCACCGAGGTCGTCGTCGCCCCCGGGTACGACGAGGGCGCGATCGAGGTGCTGAGGCGCAAGAAGAACATCCGGGTGCTGCGCACTCCTGACACGAGCTCCAGGCAGCAGGTGGAGTTCCGCCCCATCAGCGGCGGCATGCTGATGCAGCACGTCGACCTGTTCCAGGCGGACGGGGACCGGCCGGAGTCCTGGCAGCTGGTGGCCGGCGACCCGGCCGACGAGGAGCTGCTGGCCGACCTCGAGTTCGCCTGGCGCGCCTGCCGGGCCGTGAAGTCCAATGCGATCCTGCTCGCTGCCGACCAGGCATCGGTGGGGGTGGGGATGGGCCAGGTCAACCGGGTCGACTCCTGCCGGCTCGCCGTCTCCCGCGCCGGCGACCGCGCGGCCGGCGCGGTCGCCGCGAGCGACGCGTTCTTCCCCTTTGCCGACGGCCTGCAGATCCTCGCCGAGGCCGGCGTGCGCGCTGTGGTGCAGCCCGGGGGGTCGGTGCGTGACGAGGAGGTCATCGAGGCGGCGCAGGCTGCCGGCCTGACGATGTACCTCACCGGCGCCCGGCACTTCTTCCACTGACCACGACTCGCGAGGAGCAGGACCGATGACCGCACAGATCCTTGACGGCAAGGCGACGGCTGCCGCGATCAAGGCGGAGCTGACCGCCCGGGTCGCCACGCTTCGCGATCGGGGCGTGGTGCCCGGGCTGGCCACCGTGCTGGTCGGAGACGACCCGGGCAGCCGGTGGTACGTGGCAGGCAAGCACCGCGACTGCGCCGAGGTCGGCATCGAGTCGATCAGGATCGATCTGCCGGCCGATACCGCGCAGTCCGAGGTGGAGGCTGCGGTTCACGGCCTCAACGACGAGCCGGCCTGCACCGGCTACATCGTGCAGCTGCCGCTGCCCGGTCACTTGGAGGAGAACGCCGTCCTGGGGATGATCGACCCCCTCAAGGACGCCGACGGGTTGCACCCGACCAACCTGGGCTGGCTCGTGCTGGGGCGGACCGCTCCGCTGCCGTGCACGCCGGCCGGCATCGTCGAGTTGCTGCGACGCCACGAGGTCGAGATCGCGGGCGCGGAGGTGGTCGTGATCGGACGTGGTGTCACGGTCGGCCGTCCGCTCGGGCTGCTGCTGACGCGGCGCAGCGAGAACGCCACGGTGACGCTGTGCCACACCGGCACCCGTGACCTGGCGGCCCACACCCGCACGGCCGACATCGTGGTCGCGGCGGCAGGCGTCACCGGCATCATCACCGCAGACATGGTCAAGCCCGGGGCGGCCGTGCTCGACGTCGGGGTCTCACGTGACGCCGCAGGCAAGATCGCCGGCGACGTCGCAGCCGACGTGTACGACGTCGCCGGTTGGGTGTCGCCGAACCCGGGCGGGGTCGGCCCGATGACCCGCGCGATGCTGCTGGCGAACATCGTGGCAGCCGCGGAGAAGCAGGCTGAGCCGCGAGAGGCTGCCCGTGTCGGTGAGGGGAGAGCCGAGGCGTGAGCTCAGGGTCGGACGCCGACCACGCGGACCCGATCGGTCCTGAGGGGGGCGACCCGCAGCCGGGTCAGCGTCCGCACAGCCTCCACCCGCGTCGTCCCCGCACGTTGGGGGGAGCGGTCTACCTGGCCGTGGTGGCGGTCAGCCTGGCTGCGTTGCTGCTGGTGCTGCTCGGCCCCTGGCGTGCTGGGATGACCCTGCTCGGCGGCGCCTTCGTCTCGGCCGCGCTGGCCCGGTGGGTGATCCCGGACGCGAACGCCGGCATGTTGCACCTGCGTCGCAAGGCGATCGACGTCCCCACCCTGATGTTGATCGGGACCGCGCTGATCACACTGGCCGTGGTGATCCCGGCCAGGCCGGCCTGAACCCCGCCCAGGATCCGAGCGGAGGAGGCGGCCTCAGATCAGGCCGAGCTTCGACACCGCGTCGCGCTCCTCGATGAGCTCGTTCGCGGTGGCGTCCATCTTGCCGCGGGAGAAGTCGTTGACGTCCAGACCCTGCACGATCTCCCAGGTGCCGTCGTTGGTGGTGACCGGGAAGGAGTACATCAGGCCTTCCGGCACTCCGTAGGAGCCGTCGGAGTAGACGGCCATCGAGGCCCAGTCATCCTCTGCGCTGCCGTGCAGCCAGTCCCGAGCGGCGTCGATGGTGGCCGAGGCGGCGGAGGCCGCCGAGGACGAGCCGCGCGCTTCGATGATCGCAGCGCCGCGCTTGGCGACGGTGGGGATGAAGTCGTTCTCGATCCAGTCCTGGTCGTCGACCACCTCGGCTGCGTTGCGGCCTCCCACCTCGGCGTTGAAGAGGTCGGGGTACTGGGTGGCGGAGTGGTTGCCCCAGATCGTCATCTTCTTGATGTCGCTGACGGCGGCACCGGTCTTCGCAGCCAGCTGCGAGATCGCTCGGTTGTGATCCAGGCGGGTCAGCGCGGAGAAGCGCTCCTTGGGGATGTCGGGGGCGTTGCTCAACGCAATGAGCGCGTTGGTGTTGGCGGGGTTTCCCGTCACGCCGATGCGAACGTCGTCGGCGGCCACCTCGTTGAGGGCCTTGCCCTGCGCGGTGAAGATCGCGCCGTTCGCCTCGAGCAGGTCACCGCGCTCCATCCCCTTGGTCCGCGGGCGGGCCCCCACCAGCAGGGCGAGGTTGACGCCGTCGAAGACCTTGGTGCCCTCGTGGCCGATCTCCACGCCCGCGAGGGTGGGGAACGCACAGTCGTCGAGCTCCATCACGACGCCCTCGAGCGCCTTCAGGGCCGGCTCGATCTCGAGCAGCCGCAGCTCCACCGGGGTGTCGGGTCCGAGCAGGGAACCACTGGCGATGCGGAAGAGCAGGCTGTAGCCGATCTGACCGGCGGCGCCGGTGACGGCGACCTTGACGGGCTGGTTCACGACGAAGCTCCTAGGGCGTGAGTGACTCCAAGCGCGGACGAGGTGACGCTAGCAGCGCAGCGCACCAGGTCGTCCTGCAGGTTCCGAGCGTGATCGTCCCCGGCTCCGGGAGCCGGGAAACGGGTCAGTCGCTGGAGTCGCCGAGGCGGGCGTTGTCGCGCACCCAGTCCCACATCTGCTGGCGCTGCGCCTCGGTGTCGCGGGTCTTGCCCAGGTAGTGGAAGGGCCGAGACCGTCGGTCGTGCCACAGCTGCCCGGAGGCCGGCGCCGGCTCGGTGGCGCACAGCCAGACCGAGGTGTCGGCTCCTTCCTCGGCGTCGCGCAGGATCGGACCGGTCACCTTGTGGAACGCCGGGAGCGAGTCCACGATACCTGGGGTGTCCGCCCAGCCCGGGTGCATCGCGTGGATGGTCACGCCTCGCGGGGCCCACCGCTCGGCGACGATCGGGAGCAGGGACACCTGCACCCGCTTGCTGCGGGCGTAGGCGACCGGGGGCTGGTACTCACCACGTTCGTAGTCCGGGTCGTGCAGCGGCAGGCGTTGGGTGTACATGCCCCCCGAGGTCACCATGACGACGCGACCGTGCGCCGCTTCGAGGGCGGGGAGCAGGAGCTCGGTCATCAGCAGCGGACCGAGGACGTGGAGGGCCATCGACATCTCATGCCCCTGGGCTGACTCGGTCCGCTCGGGAGGCATCGCGCCGGCGTTGTGCACGATCGCGGAGAGCGACTCGATCTCGCCCTTCAGCTCATCGGCGCAGCGGCGTACGTCGTCCAGGTCGGAGACGTCGCATCGGTGGAGGTGCAGCTGGGCCGCGGGCACGGCTGCTCGGATCTCCTGCGCGACGGCCTCACCCTTGTCGACGTTGCGGACGACGAGGTGGACCTCGGCGCCGAGCCGGGCGAGGCCGGCTGCGGTGGCCTCGCCGAGGCCCGAGGACGCTCCGGTGACGACCACGTGCCGCCCGCGCATCGCGTCCGGGGCGGGGTCATCGGGGAAGATGGGGAGCCGCCTGCGGACCGCGAGGCCGATCCGGGTGTAGCCGAGGACGACCGATCGGTCGAGGAGCCTGTCGAGGGTGGCACTCACGCGGTGCGTCATGACCTCAGCCCGTCCAGCGCCTCGGTCATCCCCTTCTCGGCCTCGTCGCCGAGCCGCTTGAAGGCCAGCCAGAGCACGGGGGAGAGCAGGGGAGCCGCCTTGCCGGCGAGGCCCTTGAACTGGAAGTCCGCGTCGTAGCGCACCCGGGTGCCTCCCGACGGGGTCTCGGAGAAGACCATCGTGTCGAGGGCCTCGACGCTCGGGTTGACTCCGCGCAGCTGGAAGCGCTCGTTGTCGGCGCGCTCGGTGACCGTGTACTCGACCTCGCTCTCCCGCCCCAGGAAGCGCGACACGTTGCGGTAGACGTGCCCGTGCCGCCGTCCCCGCTGGTGAGCGTGGTCTCGACGGTTCCCGGGTCCCAGTCGTTGGTGCTGGTGAAGTCGCTGAGGTAGCGGAACACCTGGCTCAGCGGGGTGTGGGTCTCGATCGTGCGGCTGATCTTCATGGACCCAGCCTGCCCGCCGGGCCCAACGGAATCACGTGACGGGTGTGAGAGGTCCCCGACACCATCCCTCCCCGGGGCGCCCGCGAACCCGTGGGTGGCCTGCAGGTGCGAGCCCGGGGGAAGGTGGGCAGGATGGGCGTCGGGCGAGCCAGCCCCATATCTTGACATCAAGACACCTGAGGGCGACGAAACGGAGTGGCAGTGACGGATTCGAAGATCATCTACACCAAGACCGACGAGGCGCCGATGCTGGCGACCTACTCGTTCCTGCCGATCATCCAGTCCTTCGCCTCGAAGGCCGGTGTCGAGGTCGAGGCTCGCGACATCTCGCTCGCCGGCCGCATCATCGCCCAGTTCCCGGACCGGCTCAGCGACGAGCAGCGGATGGACGACGCCCTCGGCCGAGCTCGGCGAGCTGGCCAAGCAGCCCGAGGCCAACATCATCAAGCTGCCCAACATCAGCGCCTCGCTGCCCCAGCTCAAGGCGGCGATCACGGAGCTGCAGGAGCAGGGCTTCGACCTGCCCGACTACCCGGGGGACCCGCAGACCGACGAGGAGCGCGACATCCGCGAGCGCTACGACAAGGTCAAGGGCAGCGCGGTCAACCCGGTGCTTCGGGAGGGCAACTCCGACCGCCGGGCGCCGGCATCGGTGAAGAACTACGTCCGCAAGCACCCTCACTCGATGGGTGAGTGGTCCAGCGACTCCAAGAGCAACGTGGCGCACATGGAGTCCGACGACTTCCGGCACAACGAGCAGTCGCACGTCATCCAGGGCAACGGGTCCCTGACGATCACCCACATCGACGAGCAGGGCAACGAGACCACGCTCCGCGACAGCGTCGACGTGCTCGAGGGCGAGGTCGTCGACGCCACCTTCATGAGCGCGGAGAAGCTGCGGGAGTTCATCAAGGCCCAGATCAAGCGGGCGCAGGACGAGGACATCTTGTTCTCGGTGCACCTCAAGGCGACGATGATGAAGGTCTCCGACCCGATCATCTTCGGTCACGTGGTGGAGACCTTCCTGCCTCAGGTCTTCGAGCAGTACGGCGAGGAGCTGGCCGAGGCGGGCCTGTCGGCCAGCAACGGCCTCGGGGCGATTCTCAACGGCCTCGACGACCTCGAGAACGGCGAGGAGATCAAGGCCGCGATCGATGAGGGCCTCGCGGCGGGTCCCGACCTGGCGATGGTCGACTCCAGTCGCGGCATCACCAACCTGCACGTGCCCAGCGACGTCATCATCGACGCGTCGATGCCCGCAATGATCCGCACCTCGGGTCACATGTGGGGGGCCGATGACGACGAGCACGACGCCCTCGCGGTCATCCCTGACAGCAGCTACGCCGGGGTGTACCAGGCCGTGATCGACGACTGCCGCACCCACGGAGCCTTCGACCCCGCGACGATGGGCAGCGTGCCCAACGTCGGCCTGATGGCGCAGAAGGCCGAGGAGTACGGGTCGCACGACAAGACCTTCGAGATCGAGTCGGCAGGCGATGGTGAAGGTCGCCGACGCCAACGGCGAGGTGATCTTCGAGCAGCAGGTGGGCGCCGGCGACGTGTGGCGGATGTGCCAGACCAAGGACGTCCCGATCCGCGACTGGGTGAAGCTCGACGGTCAGGCGCGCTCGCGAGACCGGCGTACCGGCGGTGTTCTGGCTCGACGAGACCAGGGCGCACGACGTGAACCTCATGGCCAAGGTGAACGAGTACCTCGCCGACGAGGACACCGAGGGCCTGACCTTGGAGATCATGTCCCCGGTCGAGGCGTGCCGCTACTCGCTGGAGCGGATCCGCGAGGGTGAGGACACGATCTCGGTCACCGGCAACGTGCTGCGTGACTACAACACCGACCTCTTCCCGATCCTCGAGCTCGGTACCAGCGCCAAGATGCTGTCGATCGTGCCTCTCATCAACGGCGGTGGGCTCTTCGAGACCGGCGCGGGCGGTTCTGCCCCGAAGCACGTCCAGCAGCTGGTCAAGGAGAACTACCTGCGTTGGGACAGCCTCGGTGAGTTCCTCGCGCTCGCGGTGAGCTTCGAGCACATGGCCAAGACCACCGACAACCCCAAGGCCCAGGTGCTCGGTGACACCCTCGACCGGGCCACTGGTCGGCTGCTCGACGAGAACAAGTCGCCGAGTCGCAAGGTGGGCGGCATCGACAACCGGGGCAGCCACTTCTACCTGGCGATGTACTGGGCCCGGGAGCTGGCCGAGCAGTCCGACGACGCCGAGCTTGCCGACGCCTTCTCCGACCTCGCCCAGACCCTGGCGGACAACGAGGACACCATTGCCCAGGAGCTGCTCGGGGTCCAGGGAGAGCCCGCCGACATCGGCGGCTACTACCGACCTGACGCCGACAAGGCCTTCGCGGTGATGCGGCCCTCGGCCACGCTGAACCAGGTGATCGACGGCTTCGCCGGCTGAGCCGCCCAACGAGGTGCGAGACGCTATCCCCCGGTCGTAGGGGTGCGAGCGCAGCGAGCCACGAAACGCCCGGCGGCCTGGGCGCGGACCTCACCCGGTTTCGTGGCCCTCGCCTTGCGGCTCGGGCGCCTCAACCGCCGTGGGCGTGGAGTCCTAGGTTCTCCGCCGCTTCGCGGCGTGCTCGTCGAGGAGGATGTCGAAGAGTGCGCCGTCGACGCGTCCTCCTCGGGTCGACACGGAGGCGCGGTAGGTCCCGGCGCGCTTCATCCCGATGCTCTCCAGCACCCGGATCGAGGGCTCGTTGCCGAGGGCTGACACCCCCTGGACCCGGACGAGGCCGAGGCCGCCCCGCTCGGCGGGGGCGAACGCGTGGTCCAACGCCAGCCTGGCCGCTGCAGCGGTGATCCCCTGCCCGCGTGCCGCCGGGTGGGTCCAGTAGCCGATCTCGGCGTCCCAGCCCTCCCGGATGTCGAAGAGGTCGATCGCACCCAGCAGCTCGTCGGTCCCGGGGTCGGCCACCACCCAGGCGACCCGCTGCCCGGTGGCCTGCTGCTCCAGGACGAACTCGTGCCACCAGCGGGAGTCACCCTCGTCGTAGGGCTGGGGCAGGTTGCCCAGCCAGAAGGAGGTCTCGCGGTCGCTGCAGGCCTCGACGACGCGCACGTGGTCCTGCTCCTGCAGCGACCGTAGCCGCACCCGTCCATCCGTCAGCGGGACGGCGCTGCGCCACGGGGTCGCGGGCTGCATCGGGTCACTGCGGCGGAGGGTCCCCACCCAGGCGTCGAGCAGCTCCCCGCGCTGCGGCAACCAGGCCCGGGGGGCCCCTTCGGTCCTGAAGCCCAGGCTCCAGGCCAGCCGGCGCGAGGCCCAGTTGCCCCGGTTGGCCCACCAGATCACGGTGAGGAGGTCGAGCTGCTCGAAGCCCCAGGTGAGCAGCAGCCGTACGGCGCGCGACAGCAGGCCGCGGCCCCGCGCCCCGGGGTGGGAGCCGTAGGCGATCTCCGCACGTCGATCGCCCGCCAGTCGCAGCGAGATCGTGCCGCAGAAGCGCGGCTCGCCGTCGCGCTCCGCTTCGACGGCGAAGGCGTACTCGCGGTCCTGGTGCCACCCGGTGGGGATGACGTCGGTGAGGAACTCGATCGCGTCGTCGTGGGTGTAGTCCAGCGGAACCGTCGTCCAGAGGACCGAGTCGGGGTCGAGGCACTGCTCGACCACCGCCTCGGCATCCTGGGGCCGGGCGGCTCGCAGTCGCACGACCCCGTCCGTGAGCTCGGGGACGTCGTCGGGGAAGCGCACGGCCCCACTCTGCTGGACAGCGCGGGTCCACTCCAACGGATATCTCGGTCTGCATGGGGCGGGAGGCGCCTATCCTGGGGCGCATGGACGATCGACAGACGCCCGCATGAGCGGCGTGTTGCCGTCCGTGGGCCTCGTGGTGCTCTTCGTGGCCCTTGGGGGCGTCTTCGCCGCTGCGGAGATCTCCCTGGTCTCACTGCGCGACAGCCAGGCCCGCGCCCTGGCAGACCGAGGGCGCCGCGGACGCATCGTGGCTGGCCTCAACGAGGACCCCAACCGCTTCCTGGCCGCCGTGCAGGTCGGCGTCACCGTGATGGGCTTTCTCTCCGCGGCGGTCGGGGGGGCCACGCTGTCCGACGACCTCGCACCGTCGCTCGAGGGCCTGGGGATGTCGGAGGGTGTCGCCCAGACCGTCGCCCTCGTCCTCATCACCGTCGGCATCGCCTACCTGTCGCTGGTGCTCGGCGAGCTGGCGCCCAAACGGCTCGCGCTTCAGCGGGCGGAGTCCTTCGCCTTGGCCCTTGGCCCTCTCATCGACCGCATCTCGCGGCTCTCGCGGCCGGTGATCTGGTTGCTGTCGCACTCCACCAACGTGGTCGTAAGGCTCCTCGGAGGCGACCCGCATGCGCAGCGCGAGGGGATCACCGACGAGGAGCTGCGCGAGCTGGTCGGCTCGCACCAGGCTCTCGGCGAGGAGGAGCGTCAGATCGTGGGAGAGGTCTTCGAGGCCGGCGACCGGATGATCCGCGAGGTGATGGTGCCGCGCACCGACGTCGCGTTCCTCGACGCGTCCACCCCCGTGTTCAGGGCTGCTCGGGAGGCGTTGACGCTGCCGCACTCGCGCTACCCGGTGACCCGCGCCTCCGCCGACGACGTGATCGGGTTCGTGCACGTGCGCGACCTGCTCGATCCCGCGATGGCGGGACGGTCGATCCGCGTGGGAGAGCTCGCTCGCGAGATCCTGACCCTTCCGGGCACCCGGCCGATCCTGGCTGCGCTGAACGACCTTCGGCGGCAAGGGATTCACATGGCACGCGTGGCCGACGAGTACGGCGGGACCGCGGGCATCGTCACCATGGAGGACCTCGTCGAGGAGCTGATCGGAGACATCCGCGACGAGTACGACACCGACGTCCACCGGCCGACGCGCCTGCTCACCGGCGAGGTCGAGCTGGACGGGCTGCTGAACCTCGACGACTTCGAGGACGAGACCGGCATCGAGCTGCCGGAGGGCCCCTACGAGACCGTGGCCGGTTTCCTCATGGCACGACTCGGACGGGTGCCGGAGGAGGGGGATGTGGTCGTCTACGGGCTGCACCGCATCGCCGTGCTCGTCGTCGAGGGCCGACGGGTCAGTCGCATCCGGGTCGACCTGGCTCCGGTGCCTCAGGACGACGGCGAGGACGAACCGAACCGCCCCGAGCCGCCGCCGCGGACCACCACCGCCCCCGACGAAGACTCCACGAGGGCGGTGCGGGAGCGGCTGCCGCAACAGGCACAATGACGCCCATGCCGCAGACCCCGAACGCCTCGACGTCGCGACCGCGGGTCCTCTCGGGCATCCAGCCCACCGCCGACTCCTTCCACCTGGGCAACTACCTCGGCGCGGTGCGGCAGTGGGTGGCGCTGCAGGAGCAGTTCGACGCGTTCTTCTTCATCGCCGACCTGCACGCCATCACGCAGCCTCACGACCCGAAGCTGTTGCGCCGGCGCTGTCAGCGCTACGCCGCCCAGCTGGTGGCGGCCGGCATCGACCCCGACCGGGCGACGATCTTCCTGCAGTCCCACGTCCCCGCGCACGCCCAGGTGGGGTGGGTGCTGCAGTGCATCACCGGTTTCGGCGAGGCGCGCCGGATGACGCAGTTCAAGGACAAGTCCGCCAAGGGGGGCGAAGGCGCAGCCTCGGTCGGCCTGCTCACCTACCCGATCCTCCAGGCGGCCGACATCCTCCTCTACCGGCCGCAGTACGTCCCGGTGGGCGAGGACCAGCGCCAGCACCTCGAGCTCACGCGCGACCTCGCGCAGCGGTTCAACAGCCGCTTCAAGAAGACCTTCCGGGTGCCCGAGCCCTACATCCTCGAGGAGACCGCGAAGATCCTCGACCTCCAGCAGCCCACCGCCAAGATGTCGAAGTCGGCCTCGGCTCCTGGGGGGATCATCGACTTCCTCGACGAGCCGAAGGTCTCGGCGAAGAAGATCCGCGGCGCTGTCACCGACTCCGAGACCGAGGTGCGGTTCGACGAGGAGCGCAAGCCCGGCGTCTCCAACCTGCTGCGGATCTACGCTGCCCTCACCGGGGAGAGCGTGCACGCGTTGGCAGACCAGTACGCCGGACGCGGCTACGGCGACCTGAAGGGCGACCTCGCCGACCTCGTGGTCGAGGTCGTCGCACCGTTCCGCGCCCGCGCGCTGGAGCTGCTCGACGACCCCGCACAGCTCGACGACATCCTGCGCCGGGGCGCCGAGCGTGCCAACGAGGTCGCGGAGCAGACCCTGGCGGACGTCTACGAGCGCGTCGGGTTCGTCCGGCCGCCGCACACCCACCTCGGGAATGCGGAGAGCGGTCGCGCATGACCACGATCGGCGTCTCGGTCGAGGTGCCCGACCCCTGGGGGGCCGAGCTCCAGCGTTACCGCACCGGGCTCGGTGACGAGGACGCTGCGGGCGTCCCGACCCACATCACGCTGCTGCCGCCGATCGACGTCGAGGAGGACCTGCTTCCCGGCATCGACGCCCACCTGGAGGAGGTCGCTGGTCAGTGCCCGCCCTTCGCGGTGCGGTTGCGCGGCACCGGGACCTTCCGGCCGGTTTCGCCGGTGGTGTTCCTCAACGTCGTCCAGGGCATCTCGTGCTGCGAGGTGCTCGCCGCAGCGGTGCGGAAGGGGCCGTTGGCGATCGAGGCGGCCTTCCCCTACCACCCCCATGTGACCCTGGCCCACCACCTCGGTGAGGAGGTGCTGGACCAGGTCTTCGAGGAGATGGCCGACTACGACCTCCGCTTCGACGTCGCCCACGTCGTGCGGTACCACCACCAGGAGAGCCGAGGGTGGGTGCCGCAACGGGAGTACGCACTGACCGGGACGGCTGACCGGAGGTAGGCCAGCCCCCGCACGCGGCAGGGGACAAGCGGGAGGACTCGCCGAATCGGCACCGCGGTCCGGGCACGGCGCTTCACTACGATGACGCGGGTGAATGCGGGGAGCTACCGTCCCGAGGGCGCGTGGCTGAAGCGGTCCAGCGCCTCGCCGAACCGGTCGAGCAGCACCGCCACCTCGTCGACCGTGCCGTCGACCTTGGCCACGGTCTCGTCGACCGTGAGCAGGGTGCGGGCCCGCTGGCTCAGCCGGCGGCGGTCGTCGGGGTCGGGTTTCGGGCTCACTGCTGCAGTGTCGCCTACTGACTGGTCGGAGCACAGCCGAGCGTGAGAATCTCCGGTGTGACCCTCACCCGTCGGCATGCTCTCGTCCTGCTGCTCATCGCGGCCTGGAACGTGGTCAGCTACGCCACCTTCACCCGCAACCTGTACGACGCCTACGCGGCGGGGGAGGAGCGTGCGGTCGGCTACTGGGTCGCCCACAGCGTGCTCATCGTCGTCAACCTGGTCATCGCGGTGGTGCTGGCGCGGTGGGGCCTGCGGGCGTGGCATGACGGCACTGACAGCGACGCGCCGAGCCGTGAGCAGGAGCCCTCCGGGCTGGGCGCGTGAACGCCACGCGGGGGGTTCATCGCGACTCCTGGGGCATCCCCCACGTCGTCGGGGACGACGTGCTGGACTTGGCACGGCTGCAGGGGGTGGCCACCGCTACCGACCGCACCTGGCAGCTCGAGCTGGGCCGTCGGCGCGCCTCGGGCTCCAGCGCCGAGCTCCTCGGCAGCAGCGCGGTGGAGTGGGACGTGCTGGCGCGTCGGGCTGACCTGGACGGCCTGGCGCGACGTGCGTTCGCGAACACCGAGCCTGAGACCCAGGCGTTCGTGGCGGCCTACGTCGACGGGGTCAACGAGACCCTCGCCACGACCGCGTGCCCGGAGCTGGACTTCCTGGACGTGCCGGCGGGGCCGTGGGAGCGATGGACGCCGCTGGCGGTCTTTGCCGCCCAGCACCTGTTGTTCGGCACCTTCCCGATCAAGCTCTGGCGGCGTCATGTCCAGCAGGTGCTGGGTGATCGAGGCATCGAGGTCCTGCGCGACGAGGGCTTCGAGGTGCCGGGCAGCAACTCGTGGGTGGTGGGCGGGAACCGCACTCGCAGCGGCCTCCCGCTGCTGGCCGGAGACCCGCACCGCCAGTTCACCGACCCGGGGGTCTACGCCCAGGTGCGCCTGACCTGTCCGAGCGAGGACATCGACGTCGCTGGGTTCACCTTCCCCGGCATGCCGGGTGTGTCGCACTTCGCCCACGCCGGAGGGGTGGCCTGGGGCATCACCAACGCCATGGCCGACTACCAGGACGTCTACGTCGAGCAGCTGCGCACCCGCGACGGTGTCGTGGAGTGCCATGAGGCCGACGGATGGAAGCGGGCCGAGGTGCGCACCGTGACCGTCGAGGTCCACGAGGCCGCCGCGGTCGAGGTGCGGTGCGTGCGCACCCCCCGCGGCCCGGTGGTCATCGAGGACACCGCTGGGGTCTCCTTCAGCCTGCGTCGTCCTTCCGAGCTGCTCGGCGACCTCGGGTTCGGCTGCCTGCTGCCGCTGCTGCGCGCCCGCACGGCCGCCGACGTCGTCGCTGCGCTCGAGGGCTGGGTGGAGCCGGTCAACAACCTGCTCGTCGCCGACACCGCAGGAGACATCCGGCAGCAGGTGGTGGGCCTCGTGCCCCGCCGGGAGGAGGAGAACCGGTGGGTGCCGGTCCTGGGCTGGTCACCTGACCACGCGTGGACCGGCTGGGTGGACCTCCCGGGCCGCCAGGTCGGGGCCGACGACCACCTGGTCACCGCCAACCACCGGATGCCGGGGTTCGACGACGTGGGCGTGGACTTCGCTCCGCCGGCCCGAGCCGACCGGATCGACCGCTGCTGTCGGGAAGCGTCGGACCTGACGGTGGCGGACTGCGCAGCGATCCACGCCGACGTGCTGGCCGGGCAGCCCGCTCACCTCCACCGTGCGCTGTGCCGGCTCGACCGCCTGGCCGGGAGAGCCGAGGAGCTGCGACGCGCGATCGCCGGGTGGGACCAGCGGTTCGTACCCGACAGCAGGGTGGCCGGGGCGTACGTGGGTGTGCGCGACGCTTTCGTGCGGCGGGTGACGACCGCCCCCGGCTTCGAGGGGCTGGGCAGGTCGCCGTACCCGGAAGTGCTGGCCGCCTGGACCTCACCTGCGGTCCAGGTCTATCTCGCGCTCGGCAGCGTGCTGTCCGACGACGCCCTTGACCTGCTCCCGCAGCGGGACCGGCTGCTGCGCGAGGCCCTCGAGGAGGTCAGCGCCGCCGCGGTCCCGCGCTGGGGCGAACGCCACCGGTTCGAGCCGCCGCACGCGCTGACCCACCTGGGCTTCTCCACCGCGGCCCGTCCGGGTCCGGAGCTGGCGGGGGACAACGACTGCGTGCACTGCGCCGGGCAGGCGCCGGGGGAGCAGGTCGCCGTGCGGGGCTCCGTGGCTCGCTACGCCTGGGACCTCGCCGGGCTGGACGCCAGCGGCTGGGTCGTCCCGATGGGGGCCGACGGACGTCGAGGGCACCCTCACCACTCCGACCAGACACCGGCCTGGCTCGCCTCTCGGCTCCTGGGGGTCACCGGGATGGAACACGTCACACCGGGCTCGCAACCGGCCCCGGGAGTGGCCCCTGACCAGCAGTGACCCTAGGCTCGGCCGCATGGCTGTTGAGGAGCACCTGTCCCTGCTCGCCGGTGCCTCCCGGACCCACACGCGCGAGGACTGGGAGAAGGCCGCCGCCGACGCGCTGCGCAAGTCGGGACGCATGACCGAGGACGACCCGGACGCCCGCGTCTGGGAGAAGCTCACCCGGATCACCCTGGACGGGATCGAGGTCGCGCCACTCGGCACCCCCGAGCTGGTCGCCGGGGTTCCCGAGGCAGGGTGTCCCCGGTCACGCTCCCTTCACCCGCGGCGCCGCCCTCACCCGTCCCGAGGAGGGGTGGGACGTCAGGTCCCACGTCGTCGACCCCGACGCCGAGCAGTCCGCCAAGGACGTCCTCACCGACCTCGAGAACGGCGTCACCAGCCTGTGGCTCGGCCTGGGTCCCGGCGGTGTCCCCGTCGACGACCTGTCGACGGTGCTGCGCGACGTCCTGCTCGACCTGGCCCCGGTGGTGCTGGACTGCCCTGCCGACCCGGTGGCCGCCGCCCGCGCCTTCGCCGACCTGCTGGACGATCGAGGGGTCGATGCGGCGTCCGGCACGAGCCTCGGTGGCGACCCGGTCTCCGGCATCTTGCGGGGTCACCGCGTCGACCGCGAGCAGACCGTGCTCGACCTCGCGGCCATCGCCCGCGAACGGGGAGTGATGGCGCTCACGGTCGACGGGACCGCGGTGCACGACCTGGGCGCCACCGACTCACAGGAGCTCGGCTACACCATGGCGGTGGGAGCGGCCTACCTGCGTGTCCTCGTCGAGGATGCCGGCCTCGACCCCGTGACCGCGGCCTCGTTGATCGAGTTCCGCTACGCCGCCACCGACGAGCAGTTCCCCACGATCGCGAAGCTGCGGGCGGCCCGCCGGATGTGGCACCGGGTGATGGAGCTCTCCGGTTGTCCGCAGGCGCCCGGGCAACGGCAGCACGCGGCGACCAGCCGCCCGATGATGACCAAGTACGACCCCTGGGTGAACATGCTGCGGACCACCGTGGCCGCCTTCGCCGCCGGCGTGGGCGGTGCGGCCTCGGTGACGGTGCTCCCCTTCGACGGCGCCCTGGGCCTGCCGGACCCGCTGGCGCGCCGCAACGCCCGCAACACCTCGTCCCTGCTGATCCACGAGTCCCACGTCGCCAGGGTCACCGACCCCGGCGGCGGCTCGTTCGCGGTCGAGCGGCTGACCGACGATCTCGCGCACGCCGGGTGGGCGCAGTTCCAGCAGATCGAGGCCGAGGGGGGCGTGGTGGCCTCGCTCGCCGACGAGGACGAGGGGCTCTGCCGGCGGATCAAGGAGCAGGCGGTCGAGGCGCGTGAGCGTCAGGTGGCGACTCGGCGCCGTCCGGTGACCGGGGTCAGTGAGTTCCCGAACCTCCAGGAGGAGCTGCCCGAGCGCAGGCCGTGGCCGACGGACGCGCCCCAGGTCGACCGCTACGCGGCGTCCTACGAGGCGCTGCGCGACCAGCCGGCGACCAAGCCGGTGCTGCTGGCCACGATGGGCCCGGTCGCCCAGCACACCGCCCGCGCGACCTTCGCCGCCAACCTGCTCGCCGCCGGCGGGATCGACACCGTCGGCGCCGGCGCCACCGAAGGACCCGACGACCTGGTCGAGGCGCTGGGCGAGCACGAGACGACCGTGGTGTGCCTGGCAGGCGCCGACACGACCTACGCCGAGTGGGGAGCCGATGCGCTCTCCGCGCTCCGTGAGGCGGGAGCCACCTACGTCATCCTCGCCGGCAGACCCGGCGAGGCCACGGTGGACGGCGTCGACCACAGCTGCGCGATGGGGGTCGACGCGCTGGCCTTCCTGGCGCGGGTGCGAGAGGAGCTGGACGCATGAGTGAGCCGATCACAGGGCCGACGGTCCCGCAGAGCTTCGCCGATCTCGACCTGGGCGAGCACGACGCCCCTCCGGCCGACACCTCGTCCGCGCGTGGCGACCTCGGCACCCCGTGGACGTCGCCGGAGGGGATCGACGTGAAGGGGCTCTACACCGAGGACGACCTCGAGGGGCTCGACGCGCTCGACACCTACCCGGGCCTGTCGCCGTTCCTGCGGGGTCCCTACCCGACGATGTACACCACGCAGCCGTGGACGGTTCGCCAGTACGCCGGCTTCTCGACCGCGGAGGAGTCCAACGCCTTCTACCGGCGCAACCTCAAGGCCGGGCAGAAGGGCCTGTCGGTGGCGTTCGACCTGGCGACCCACCGGGGCTACGACTCCGACCACCCGCGGGTGAAGGGCGACGTCGGCATGGCCGGAGTGGCCATCGACTCGATCTACGACGCCCGCACGCTGTTCGACGGCATCCCGCTGGACCGGATGAGCGTCTCGATGACGATGAACGGCGCGGTGCTCCCGGTGATGGCGCTCTACATCGTCGCGGCCGAGGAGCAGGGGGTGAAACCCGAACAGCTCGCGGGGACCATCCAGAACGACATCCTCAAGGAGTTCATGGTCCGCAACACCTACATCTACCCGCCGCTGCCGAGCATGCGGATCATCTCCGACATCTTCGCCTACACCGCGGCGAAGATGCCCCGCTTCAACTCGATCTCGATCTCCGGGTACCACATGCAGGAGGCAGGGGCGACCGCCGACCTCGAGCTCGCCTACACCCTCGCCGACGGAGTGGAGTACATCCGGGCGGGTCTGGAGGCGGGTCTGGAGATCGACCAGTTCGCGCCGCGGCTGAGCTTCTTCTGGGCGATCGGCATGAACTTCTTCATGGAGGTCGCCAAGCTGCGCGCCGCCCGGGCGCTGTGGGCGCGGCTGGTCAGCCAGTTCGAGCCGGAGAACCCCAAGTCGCTCTCGCTGCGTACCCACAGCCAGACCTCGGGGTGGTCGCTGACGGCGCAGGACGTCTTCAACAACGTCCAGCGCACCTGCATCGAGGCGATGGCAGCCACGCAGGGACACACCCAGTCGCTGCACACCAACGCCCTCGACGAGGCGATCGCGCTGCCGACCGACTTCTCCGCGCGGATCGCACGCAACACCCAGCTGCTGCTGCAGCAGGAGTCCGGCACCACCGGCACCATCGACCCCTGGGCCGGCTCCTACTACGTGGAGCGGCTGACCCAGGACCTGGCAGAACGCGCCTGGAGCCACATCCAGGAGGCCGAGCAGGCCGGCGGCATGGCCAAGGCCATCGAGCAGGGACTGCCCAAGATGCGCATCGAGGAGGCGGCGGCTCGTACCCAGGCCAGGATCGACTCCGGGGCCCAGAAGGTCATCGGCGTCAACACCTACCGCCTGCCGAGCGAGGACGCTCTCGACGTGCTCCGGGTGGACAACCAGGCGGTGCTGGAGTCCCAGCGCGCCAAGCTGGAACGACTGCGTGAGGAGCGCGACGACGACGAGGTGCGGCGCACGCTCGAGGCGCTCACGAGGTCGGCGGAGCAGGGCCCCAGCCGCGACTCCCTGGACGGCAACCTCCTCGCCCTCGCCGTGGACGCTGCCCGCGCGAAGGCCACTGTCGGCGAGATCTCCGACGCGCTGGAGGAGGTGTACGGCCGCCACCAGGCCGTGATCCGTACGATCTCAGGGGTGTACCGCGCAGAGGCCCAGCAGGCCGGCGAGGCGAACACCTCGGTCGACCGGGTGCTGTCCGCCACCGCCCGGTTCGAGGAGCAGGAGGGCCGCCGTCCCCGGATCCTGGTGGCCAAGATGGGTCAGGACGGCCACGACCGCGGCCAGAAGGTCGTGGTCTCGGCGTTCGCCGACCTCGGCTTCGACGTCGACGTGGGCCCGCTGTTCTCGACGCCGGAGGAGGTCGCCCAACAGGCGGTTGACGCCGACGTGCATGTCGTCGGCGTGAACTCCCTGGCCGCCGGCCACCTCACCCTGGTGCCGGCGCTCAAGGAGGCGTTGGCCGACCTGGGCGCCGACGACGTCATGATCGTCGTCGGCGGCGTCATCCCGCCCGATGACATCCCGGTGCTCGAGGAGATGGGGGCTGCCGCGGTCTTCCCGCCCGGCACGGTCATCGCCGACGCCGCCTCCGACCTGCTCGACCAGCTCGCGGACCAACTCGGTCACGAGCGCTGAGCCGGCGCCCGCCCGATGCCCCGCCGTGAGGTCGACGTCGCTGCGCTGGTCGCGGGGGTGCAGGCCGGACGGCGCGGCTCGGTGGCCAAGGCCATCACACTGATCGAGTCCCGGCGCTCGGACCACCGCGCTGCTTCGCGCCAGCTCGTCTCCGAGCTCGCCCGCGCCAACACCGAGCGGGGAACCGACGTGCCCCGGGTGGGCATCTCCGGTGTCCCCGGCGTGGGCAAGTCGACCTTCATCGAGTCCCTGGGCACCCACCTCACAGCCGAGGGGCGGCGGGTGGGAGTGCTTGCGGTCGACCCCTCCTCGGTGCGGACCGGAGGGTCGGTGCTGGGGGACAAGACCCGGATGGCGCGGCTGGCTCAGGACCCCGACGCCTACATCCGACCCTCACCGACTGCCGGCACCCTCGGGGGCGTGGCCAAGGCCACGGCGCAGGCGATGACGGTGCTGGACGCCGCGGGCTACGACGTGCTGCTGGTGGAGACCGTCGGCGTCGGCCAGTCGGAGGTCACCGTCTCGCACATGGTGGACACCTTCGTCTTCCTCACCCTGGCGCGCACCGGTGACCAGCTCCAGGGCATCAAGCGCGGCATCCTCGAGATCGCCGACGTGATCGCGGTCAACAAGGCCGACGGTCGTGAGACCGAGAGCGAGGCAGCCGCCAAGGAGCTGGCAGGGGCCTTGCGGTTCGTCTACCGGGGCAGCGCCTCACGCGGGGGCTGGGTGCCGCCGGTCCTCACCTGCAGCGGGCTGCACGGCCAGGGGGTCGCGGAGGTCTGGTCGAAGGTGCTGGAGCACCGCACGGCCCTGGGCACGGAGGGGGTGGCCGACAAGCGTGCCGAGCAGCAGCTGGACTTCACCTGGGCACTGGTGCGAGACGAGCTCGAGGACCGGCTGCTCCGGTCCGAGGCGGTCGCCGCGGTTCGGGAGCAGGTGAGACGTGACGTGCTGGCCGGCACCTTGCCCGCGACAGCGGCCGCTGATCGCCTGCTCGAGGCGTTCGATGGTGACCCGCGTACGTCTGGGCGCGGGGGCGACTAGCCTATGGAGGTCATGCACTTGATCCCCTCGGCGGCCACCGACGCCATCAACGCCCACATCGACAAGCTCGACGCCGAGCTGATCGAGCTCCGACGCGACATCCATGCCCATCCCGAGCTCGCCTGGGAGGAGACCCGGACCACCGAGCTCGTCGCGCAACGCCTCGACGAGGCCGGGATCGGCGTGCAGCTGCTGCCGCGCTCCGGGCTCGTCGCCGAGTTCGGCAGCGGGGAGGGCCCGGTGGTCGCCCTGCGCGCCGACCTGGACGCGCTGCCGGTGCGGGACCAGATTCGGGACTCCTGGTGCAGCTCGGTGGAGGGGGTGGCCCATGCCTGTGGCCATGACGTCCACACCGTGTGCCTGCTCGGAGCGGGCATCGCCCTTCACCGCGTGCTCGAGGAGCACCCCGTGCCCGGCAGGGTGCGGCTGCTGTTCCAGCCCGCGGAGGAGGTCATGCCTGGCGGGGCCCTGGAGATGATGGACGCCGGGGTGCTGGAGGACGTCGGGGAGGTCTACGGCCTGCACTGCGACCCGTCCTTGGAGGTCGGCCGGGTGGGTCTCCGGGTCGGTGCCATCACCGGCGCCGCGGACGCGGTGCGGGTGCGGTTGACGGGACGGGGAGGTCACACGTCTCGGCCGCACCTGACTCAGGACCTGACCTTTGCCCTGGCCACCCTCGTCACGCAGCTGCCAGCGGTGCTCAGCCGTCGGCTGGACCCGCGGGCCGGAGCGAGCATGGTGTGGGGGATGGTCCGCTCCGGATCGGCACGCAACGTGATCCCCGACAGTGGCGAGCTGGCGGGGACGGTGCGCATGCTCGACCCGGTGGCATGGGCGGACGCCGAGAGCCTGGTCTGCGAGATCATCGACCAGGTGGTGGCACCGTTCGGCGTCAAGGCCGAGGTCGACTACGTCCGGGGGGTTCCCCCGGTGGTCAACGAGCCGCGGTCCACCGGCCGGCTCGCGGACGCGGTCGAGCTCGTGCTCGGTGAGGACGGGGTGGTCGCCACCACTCAGAGCCTCGGCGGCGAGGACTTCGGCTGGTTCCTGGAGTCGGTACCCGGCGCCATGGCTCGCCTGGGCACCCGCACACCGGGTGGCCCGACGTACGACTTGCACCAGGGCGACCTGCGCATCGACGAGCGGGCGGTCCCTATCGGCGCGCGGGTGCTCGCCGTGGTCGGCTACGAGAGCCTGACGAAGGCAGCCCAGCGCCGGGCTCAGCCCGACTGACTCGCCGGGCGCCTGCCCACACATGGCGGTCGACTCCTTCGACGCCGGCCCAGAAGCGTGGGCACGGCTCACGTTCGCCTGCTGAACCTGATCGACCCGCCGGGTCGGTACCGATGCTCGAAGGCTGGGTCGTGGATGCGTTGGTGGTGGTAGCTGCACAGGGGTACCAGGTCGCGGAGGTCGCTCCGCCCGCCCTGGTGCCAGGGGGTGTCGTGGTGGGCTTCGCACCAGGCGTAGGGGGTCTGGCAGCCGTCGGCGGCGCAGGTCTGGTGCCGCAGGGCGGCGGCGGTGCGTTGGGTCTCGGTGAAGAACCGTGTCGAGCGTCCGAGGTCGAGCAGCTGTGACTGGCCGCCGAGGACGGCGGGGATGAGTCCGGCGTTGCAGGCCAGCCGCCGGGCCTCACTGGCGCTGGTCAGGTCGCCGGTGTCGAGGCCGGCAGCGCGCAGGCCGTCGCGGAGGGTGTCGAGGTCGGTCTTGACGATCACCGAGGCGGCTACTTTGCGGTGCAGGTGGTCGGTGGGCAGGTGCTCGATCAGCGACACCAGGGCTTCGCCGCGGCGTCGGGCCCAGTCGAAGCCCTCGGAGTTCGGGTTCCCACTCACCCCGACCTGCGCCTGGGTGGCGCCGGGGCGGCCGCGGCGGGGGGAGGACATCTGGTCGAGGATCTTCTTCAGGATCGCTCCGGGCAGGGTGGGCACCGTTGCATGGATGCTGACGGTGCCGTCGCCGTTGTCGTGCAGGGTGCACCGGGTCTTGGTCCGGGCTCGTTCTTCTTCGTCGCGTAGCTGGGCGTCCTCGGCGGCGTCGACCACCTTGCGGTCCCGCTCGACTGCTTCCAACGCCCGGCGCGCGGCTTGGCGCAGTCGCTTGGGGTTCATGACTTTGGCCTTGGCGACCAGCGCCGCCTCCACTGCGGCCACCTGCTCCGATCGGCAGGTCTTGGGGCAGCTCTGCGGATCGCGACGGCGATCACCCGTGCGTGATCGGAGGACATCGCGCCCGCGCTCAGCGACTTCTGGGTGCCGGCCAACAGTTCCTCGCAGAGGTCCTTGGCGAGCCTGGTCTGCCGGTGCGACTCCGCGGGCTCGGCAGTTCGGTGGTGGTGGCCAGCCAGTCCGAGGCCGACGCGGCACCAGCGGCCTCGGGCACCTGCGCCTTGTCGGCGGCAGCGACCAGCCTCAACTCCAAGGCGTGGAGCCGCGGACCGGGCGCGTGCGCAGTCGCGCACCAACGCGGCGTAGTCACCGGCTGCGACCGGCTCCTCGGAGGCCAGGTCGAGCAGCTCGTGGATCCCCTCGACCACCGAGGGCACGCCCAGCCCCCGGTCGAGGTGTGGGAGCTGGTCGAGCAACGTCATGAGTCCATGTTATTCGAACACCTGTACGAGTCAAGGGATCGACGTCGATCTGGGGAAACCGGCACGAAACCTGGCTCACGGACGCGACCCGCCGGACCCGACTCGACCGGACGACCGCCGAGGCGCCCGTTGGGGGGGACTCGCCGTATGGACAACCCAGGGCATCGGAGCTCGAGCCATGGATGACGAGCAGTACGTGGCGACTCTGCTGGGCGTCCTGACCAACCCGACACCTACGGGGATCGACCCGGACGACCCTGACGGACAAGCCGGCGACGGCATCGACCGCTACGGCGGGTTTGGCAGTGACGTGAGGGTGACGGGTTTGCGAGTCGTCGACCGGCCGCACGGCGATGAGCTCGAGGTGAGGTTCACCGTCGCGCTGCCGACGAGAGACCCGGGGTGGGAGGGCGTCTCGGACCATGGGGCGACCCGCGTCCCATTCGATGCACAGTGGCGCCGGCTGAGCGAGCTCACCGACCCCGTCGCGTACGCACGCGAGGTCGCCTCGCGTGTGATGGCTGCCGCTCGTGACCATGTCGCGCTTCACCCGCACGGGGAACGCCTGGCTCGGGTTCGTGCCGAGTGGCGAGCCGGCGCTCGAGTCAGGCTGCCGGACCGCAAGACCCAGTGGAGCCTCCTGCTGGAGGCGGTGGCGGGGGAGGGGGACGCGATCCAGGTGGCCCAGGACAGGATCGAGCTGCGCTTGCGCAGCAGCGCTGATGACGACCCCCTCGACGACCTGGGCACGGACCGAGCTGCGGCTCAAGGGGACTTCGCGGAGCTGGATGTCGCGCCGGAGGTGATCACGTTCGTGCTCACTCCGGAGGAGTGGGAGGAGGTGCTGGTCGACCAGTACGACGACGACTTGGAGCTCTGCCTGGCCGAGACGCTCGCGATTGCCGGACCCCGAGGAACGGTACGTCGCCTTCGACGAGGGGCACCTGACCCTGTCGACGAGGCCCGAGCTGGCACCGGTGAGGGGTAGGTCTCGGGAGCGCGCGTGGGCCCGGCTGCTCGAGGAGCGTCCGCCAGGGCCCGACGACGGCTGGTACGCGGTCGACCCTGACTACCCGGATCGCCGCGACGACCCGGACCGACGGCTGCCGCCCGAGTAGCAGCCCCGCGGCACCTGCCGCGCGCAGCCTGCGGCTCCCTCCGACCGGGGTCGCGCCACCTACTTGCGGTAGGGCACCCCGTCTGCGGCGGGTGGCCGCGAGCGGCCCACCAGGCCGGCGACGGCGAAGATCGTGACCACGTACGGAAGCATCAGCATGAACTGGCTGGGCACCGGGGAGCCGATCACCGACAGCACCCCTTGCAGGTTGGAGGCGAAGCCGAAGAGCAGGGCCGCCAGGGTCGCCCTGATCGGGTCCCACTTGCCGAAGATCACCGCCGCGAGGGCGATGTAGCCGGCTCCGCCGGTCATCTCGCGGTTGAACTGGGGTACTGAGACCAGCGTGTAGAACGCCCCCCCGGCTCCCGCGATGGCGCCGGCGATGAGGACGGTGCGGTAGCGGGTGCGGTTGACCTTGATCCCCACGGTGTCCGCGGCACGGGGGTGCTCGCCGACCGCACGCACCCGTAGTCCCCAGCGGGTGCGGTAGAGCGCCCACGCGACCAGCGGCACCGTGACGTAGAGCAGGTAGACGATCGCGGTCTGGCGGAAGAAGATCGGGCCGATCAAGGGGACCTCACCCAGCAGCGGCACCTGGAGGGGCGAGAAGCGCGGGGGACGGTTGAGGGTGTCGGGATGGGCCGACATCACCTGGGTGAACATGAAGCTGGTCACGCCGATCACGAGCACGTTCAGCACCACGCCCACGATCACCTGCTCCACGAAGTAGCTGATCGCGAACAGCCCCAGGATGAGAGCGACCAGGGTGCCGGCGAGCATGGCCCCAGCCAGTCCTGCCCAGGTCCAGCCGGTCAGCGACCCGACGAGGGCGGCCGCGAACGCGCCCGCGAGCAGCTGGCCGTCGATCGCGATGTTGACCACCCCGGCGCGTTCGCCGAGAACACCACCCAGGGCGCCGAAGACCAGTGGCACTGCCAGGGCGATCGCACCGCCCAGGAGGCCGACGAGCGGGATCGTGCCTCCGGCCCCCGCCCAGGTCAGGAATCCCGACATCCAGAAGATGGCGAAGAGGACGACCAGCCACAGCGGTGTCGAGCGGCCCTGGGCGTACAGGGCGGCGGAACCGGCGGTGGCCAGGGCACAGAGCACCACCAGCACCCACGTCGTCGCCGTGGAGGGGAGCACGAGCGCCGGGAGCTGGACGAAGTCCGAGGCAGACGCCAGCCGGAACGTGGTGTCGCCCTCCTGGGCGGCCAGCCCGACGATGAGGGCCAGCCCCAGCGTCAGGACGCCGAAGATGACCACGGGCTTGCGGTCGACCCGCGTCGAGGTCACCGCCGAGTCCTGGGTCTGCTGCACGGTGCTGGTCACTTCGCCTCCTTCTGGGGCAGCCGGAAGATCGCCCGCACCAGGGGTGGGGCGGCGAGGAACAGCACGATCAGTGACTGCACCACCAGCACGATGTCGACCGGGATGTTCTGGGACGCCTGCATCGCGAACCCACCCGCCTTGAAGGCGCCGAACAGCAGTCCGGCCCCCAGGATGCCGAGCGGGCGGGACCGGCCGAGGAGCGCCACCGTGATCGCGTCGAAGCCGATCCCGGCGTCCACGTCGACGGTGACGCCGCTGGTCACCGTGCCGAGGACCTGGTTGACGCCGGCAAGGCCGACCAAGGCGCCGGCGATGAAGAAGACGACGACGTAGGTGCGCCCGACGTCGATGCCCCCGGCCCGGGCGGCGTGGGGGTTCATCCCCACCGCGCGGATCCGGAAGCCGAGCGCCGAACGGTTCAGCAGCCACCAGGTGATGGCCACGGCCACCAGCGCCAGCACGAACCCCAGGTGCAGGTTGAACTGGTCACCCAGGAGCTTCGGCATGGTGGCCGAGCCCGCCATCGGCAGTGACTTCGGGTTGCCCGAGTTCGGCGCCTGCAGCAGGCTCTGCTCCGACAGCGCGAAGAACAGCAGGTAGAACGCGACGTAGTTGAGCATGATCGTGAGGATCACCTCGTGGGCGCCGGTCCGCGCCTTGAGCAGGCCCACCAACCCACCCCAGAGCCCTCCGACGAGCATCCCGGCGGCGATCGCCAGCGGGAGGTGGATGACCGCGGGGAGGTCGACGGCGAAGCCGACCCAGCCGGCTGCTCCGCCGGCCAGGAGCATCTGGCCGCGACCGCCGATGTTGAACAGGCCGGCTCGGAACGCGAACCCCACGCCGAGACCGGCCGTGATCAGGGGGGCGGCGAACTTCAGCGTCTCGGTCAGCGGACGGATACGTCCCTCGAAGGTGTCGACCCGGGTGTTCCACACCGAACCCTGGAAGAGCGCGGTGTAGGCCCCGAGGACGGCGTCCCAGGAGGCCCCGAAGAAGTCGCCGGGCCGGGAGAACAGGTAGCCGAAGGTGTCGCGGGTGCGTTCGTCGGTGAAGGCGATCATCAACGAGCCGACCAGGACGGCCAGGACCACCGCGAGGAAGCCGGCGAAGGCGTCGCCGGCGGTGATGTCGCGCATCACGCCGACCCACCGCGTGTCTTCGTGTGCCGCCGGCCGGTCGCCGTCGGAGCTCCCGGGCTCGTCGGGGGGTGCGGCGGCCGGGTCGGTCTCCTGGGGCTCCTGTGAGCCGGGTGTCCCGGACGACTGGTCGCTCATGCTGCCGTCCCCTCAGGACGTTCCCCTGTCATCATCAGGCCGAGGACCTCGCGGGGCGTGTCCGAGGGAACGATGCCCACGACGCCACCGCGGTACAGCACCATGATCCTGTCGGCCAGCGCGACCACCTCGTCGAGCTCGGTCGAGATCACGAGGACGGGGACACCGCTGTCGCGCGCGGCGACGATCTGCTTGTGGATGAACTCCACGGAGCCGACGTCGACGCCGCGCGTCGGCTGCGCGGCGACCAGCAGCTGCAGGTCGCGGGAGAGCTCGCGGGCCACGACGACCTTCTGCTGGTTGCCGCCGGAGAGCTGGTTGGCGGTTGCATACACGCCGGGGGCGCGCACGTCGTACTGCTCCAGCTGGTGCTGGGCGAACTCGTCGAGGTCGTTGAGCTGCAGGGACCCGCGTCGCACGAACGGCGGCCCGAAGCTGCGGTTGAGCATCAGGTTCTCGGCGATGGTGAAGCCGCCCACCAGACCCTCGACCTGCCGGTCCTCGGGGATGAACCCGACCCCCGACGCCAGGATCTCGCGGACGCCACGACCCACGAGCTCGGCCTCGCCCAGCCTGATGGATCCGCGGACGTCGTCCTGGAGCCCGACGATGGCCTCGCTCAGCTCGGTCTGTCCGTTGCCTTGGACACCGGCCACCGCCATCACCTCTCCCGCGCGAAGGGTGAAGCTGATGCGGTCGAGGTGGACGTGACCGACGTCGTCGACCACGGTGAGGTCCTTGACCACGAGTGCGTCGTCACCCAGCGTGGGCGGGTCCTTGTGCACGGTGAGCTCCACCGGTCGGCCCACCATCATCGCGGCGAGCTCCTTGTTGGAGGCTGTCGGACTTGCCTCACCCACGACCTTGCCGAGCCGGATCACGGTGATCCGGTCGGCGACCTCGCGCACCTCACGGAGCTTGTGGGTGATGAAGACGATCGACTTCCCCTCGGCCTTGAGCTGGCGCATGATGCCCATCAGCTCGTCGGTCTCCTGAGGGGTCAGCACCGCGGTCGGCTCGTCGAGCACAAGGACCTGGGCGTCGCGCGAGAGTGCCTTGATGATCTCGACGCGTTGCTGCACCCCGACCGGAAGGTCCTCGATCACCGCGTCGGGATCGACGTGGAACCCGAAGCGTGCCGAGATCTCCTCGACCCGTTCGCGGGCCTGGGTCACGTCGAGCGAGCCGGCGAAGCCGGTGGACTCGTTGCCGAGCATGACGTTCTCGGCCACGGTGAAGACCGGGATCAGCATGAAGTGCTGGTGCACCATCCCGATGCCCGCCGCGATGGCGTCTCCGGGGTCGGAGAAGTGGCGCAGCTGGCCGTCGATCTCGATCTGACCCTCGTCAGCGGGATACAGCCCGTAGAGCACGTTCATGAGGGTCGACTTGCCGGCGCCGTTCTCCCCCAGCAGACAGTGGATCTCACCCGGCTCGACGGTCAGGGAGATGCGGTGGTTGGCAACCACGGTCCCGAAGCGCTTGGTGATGTCGCGGAGGACGAGCTGCATGGCATCGCATCCTAGGGTCACGAGGCGGAGGAGCGGACTGTCTGCAGACCGCGACGGGGGAGGACGGCCACCAGCCGTACCTCCCCCGATGCGCGGTGTGCCGGAACCTACTGGTCCAGGTAGGACTTCACCTTGATGTCACCGTCGATGATCATCTGCTCGATCTCCTCGAGATCGGTCTTCAGCGAGTCGGACACCTTGTCCTCGAAGTTGTGGAAGGGGGCGATGCCGACCCCGTCGTTCTCGAGGGTGCCGACGTACGGCGTGAAGTCGAACTCCCCGTCGTCCGCCGCGGCGGTGACCGCCTCGAAGGTCGAGACGTCCATCTTCTTCAGGATCGAGGTGAGCACGACGTCGCGGGTCTTCGGGTCCTTCTCGTAGAAGTCCGAGTCCACGCCGATCATGACCACGTCCTTGCCCGAGGACTGGATCGCGGTCAGCGCACCCTGGTAGATCGGGCCGCCGACCGGGAGGATCACGTCGACGTTCTGGTCCAGGATCTGGCGAGCGGTGTTCGTGGCCTTCTCGTTGGCCTCGAAGCCACCGGTGAAGGAGCCGTTCTTGCCGTCCCATCCGACGACCTTGACGTCCTTGTCGTTCTGCTCGTTGTAGTACTCCACGCCCTGCTTGAAGCCGTCCATGAAGATCGTCACGGTCGGGAAGGGCTGGCCACCGTAGGTGCCGACAGCGCCGGTCTTGCTGTAGTCGGCAGCTGCGTAGCCGGCCAGGAACGCCGCCTCGGCGGTGTTGTAGAGCAGCGGCTTGATGTTGTCCTCGTCCGGCTTGCCGTCGAAGGTCTGACCGTCGTCGCCACCGTCTGCGGCGTCGTCGATGAGGATGTACTTGATGTCGGGGTTGGCCGCGGCCGACTCCTTGGTGGCCGAGGCAAGCGCGAAGCCCACCGTCACGATCGTGTCGCAGCCCTCGGCGACCAGACTCTCGAGGTTGGGGGCGTAGTCGTTCTCGCTGTTCGACTCGACGGCCTTGATGTCGGAGTTCAGCTCCTCGGAGGCCTTCTTGATTCCTTCGTAGCTGAGCTGGTTGAACGACTTGTCATCGAAGCCACCCGCATCGGACACGATGCAGGGCAGGAAGTCCGACGTCTCGCTGCTCGAACCGTTGTCGCCCGACTCGTCAGGAGCCTCTCCGCATGCCACGAGCGCGGCCGCCGCCAGGAGCGTCGTCAAGCCTCCGGCCGTGAGCTTGTTGATCTTCTTCACGTTGCCTCCACTGTCGCCGCCCGGTCTCTTCCGGGGCGATCACCCGTCACGCTAGCCGAATCGCCGACGTGCTCCGAAGCCGGGAGCGGGTGGTCGGCAAATGGTTACGATGTCGCAATGCTTCCACCCCCGCCCACCACCACCGGTGACCTGCGGTGACCTCCGAGGGCTGGGAGGATCTGCGCAGTGCTGCGGGTGACGCGATGCGGCGCGCCTACGCCCCCTACAGCGGGTTCGCGGTGGGGGCGGCTGCCGTTGTCGACGACGGTCGGATGGTGACCGGCTGCAACGTCGAGAACGCCTCCTACGGCGTCACGCTGTGCGCGGAGTGCGGACTGGTCTCGCAGCTGCACCTCACCGGGGGCGGCCGGTTGCGCCGCTTCGTCTGCGTCGACGGCGAGGAACGGGTCATCATGCCGTGCGGTCGCTGCCGCCAGCTGCTGCACGAGCACGGGGGGGCAGACCTTGTCCTGCTCACACCCCAGGGAGAGCGCAGCTTGCGCGACGTGCTTCCCCAGGCCTTCGGGCCTGATGACCTCGACCGGAAAACGGGGGCGTCGAGCCATGCCACCTGAGCCACAGGACGCTGTCGACGTCATCGTCACCAAGCGCGACGGACGCGCGCTCAGCGACGACCAGATCGACTGGGTCGTCGACGCCTACACCCGGGGCGTCGTGGCCGACGAGCAGATGTCGGCGCTGGCGATGGCGATCCTGCTCAACGGCATGGAACGGCGCGAGGTCAGCCGATGGACCCAGGCGATGATCGCGTCGGGCGCACGCATGGACTTCTCCACCCTCTCGAGACCGACGGCGGACAAGCACTCGACGGGCGGTGTCGGCGACAAGATCACGCTTCCCCTGGCGCCGCTCGTCGCGGCGTGCGGCGTCGCCGTTCCGCAGCTGTCGGGACGAGGCCTGGGCCACACCGGTGGAACGCTCGACAAGCTCGAATCGATCCCCGGCTGGCGCGCGGACCTGTCCCGCGACGAGATCATCGCCCAGCTCGAGGGCGTCGGTGCCGTGATCTGCGCCGCAGGCACCGGCCTGGCGCCCGCGGACAAGAAGCTCTACGCGCTCCGCGACGTCACGGGCACGGTCGAGGCGATCCCGCTGATCGCCAGCTCGATCATGAGCAAGAAGATCGCCGAGGGCACCGGCACGCTCGTGCTGGACGTCAAGGTGGGCACCGGTGCCTTCATGAAGACCGTGGACCAAGCACGTGAGCTGGCCGCGACGATGGTCGCTCTCGGCGCGGACGCGGGCTTGCACACGGTGGCGCTCCTGACCGACATGTCGACCCCGCTGGGTCTGACCGCGGGGAACGCCCTGGAGGTTGCCGAGTCGATCGAGGTCCTGGCCGGTGGAGGGCCGCAGGACGTGGTCGAGCTGACCCTGGCTCTCGCGCGCGAGATGCTGGCTGGGGCGGGGCGAGGTGACGTCGACCCGGCGGACCGTCTCAGCGACGGCTCGGCCATGGACGTGTGGCGGCGCATGATCGCCGCCCAGGGAGGAGACCCTGACGCAGCCCTGCCGGTCGCGCGCCACCAGGACCATGTCCTGGCCCAGCAGGCCGGTGTGGTCACCCGGATCGAGGCGATGGCCGTGGGCTCAGCCGCCTGGCGGCTGGGCGCCGGCCGTGCCAGGCAGGGGGAGCCGGTGCAGGCCGGCGCCGGCGTCCAGCTCCACGTCAGGCCCGGTGACACGGTCAGCGAAGGGCAGCGGCTGCTGACGCTGCACACCGATGACGGGAGCCGGGTGGGCAGGGCTCGGGACGCGCTCTCGGGAGGGGTCGAGATCGGGTCCGGTCCCGTCTCACCGACTGCGCTCGTCATCGACCGCATCGGCTGATCCGCTGCTGCTGCTGCCGCTGCCGTTGCCGCGTCGGGCGCGGGTCGCCGCCTTGCGCACGGGCTTGGCGGCCACGCGCAGCGGCCCCACCAGTCGTGGGCCGGCCAGCTTGGTCTCGAGGCGCCGGGTGGTGCGGTGGAGGGGCTGGGCGAGGTACTGGCCGAGGATCGCTCCTGACGCCAGCGCGATCGCGGTGCCGGCTGCCACCACGAGCGGCTGGGTGCTGCCTCCCTCGGTGAGGTTCACCAGGCCCCGGTAGAGCGAGAGGCCGGGAAGCAGCGGAAGGAGTGCGGGCACGAGCAGCACCAGCGAGGGGACCCGAATGCCCGCGCTCACCGAATAGCTCGCCGCCCCGACCGCGACCGCGGCGATCGCTGTCCCCCAGGTCTCCCCGAGCTGGGAGAGGGAGACCAAGGCGGCCACGGCTGCCCCGAGCGCTCCCAGCAGTGAGGTCGGGAGCAGGGCCCGTAGCGGGGAGTACGTCGCGAACGCGAAGGCGCCGGCCGCGACGGCGGCTCCGGGCAGCAGCGTGACGAGATCTGGCTCCCCTCGAGGGAGGACCGGGCGCATCGAGGCGACCTCGACCCCGAAGGCGTTGCCCAGCGCCAGGGCCGCGCTGATCCCCGCGATGATCCCGATGGTGGCCATCACGGCCTCGAGGATGCGGGCGTTGGCGGTCACCGGGAAGCCGTTGAGGGCGTCCTGCGCCGCCGACACCGCCCCGATCCCCGACAGCAGCATGAAGACCGCGGCCGTGACCACCCGTGCGGGGGTGACCGGGAGGTCGGCCGCGGCCACGCCGACGCCGATCAGTCCGGCGAAGAGCCCACCGGCGACCTGCTGGTAGAAGACCGGGTAGCGGCGCACCGACATCGCACGGTAGATCCGGTCGATCCCGGCGGCGGCGACGAATCCGCACCCCACCACGAGCGGCGCCCCACCGACGAGCAGGGCGGTGCCAGAGCCCATCACGCCATACCCGACGGTGACCGTCCACCGCGGACGGCCGTGGCCGGTGGAGGCGATCTGGGCGATCCGGTGCCGGGCGGAGGAGAGGTCCTCGTGCCCGTCCAGCAGGTCCCTCACCAGGGCGTCGACGGCGGTCAGGTCGCCGTGGTCGATCTCCCGGTGGGTGACGGAGCGGGACTGCAGGACCGACGGCTGGTCACCGCCGGGGTGGTAGTTGAGGGAGATCTCGGTGAAGGTGACGTTGGGCGACACCGCCCGCAGACCGCAGGCGCGCACGACCGCCAGCATGGTCGCGGAGACGTCGGCGGACCCGGCGCCGTTGGCAAGCAGGATCTCGCCGACCCGGAGCGCCAGGTCCAGAGCCCGGTAGACGTCCGCATCCTGAGGAGGGGAGTCGGCCATGCCGCAGGACGGTACGGGCCCGCCGGAGAGCTCAGTCCTCCGGGTTGAGCATCACCACGACGGACTCGGCGATCATGCCGGGCCGGTCCTGCCCGTCGACCTCGACCACGTAGTTGAGCGTCACCCGCCTGCCGACCTCGACCGGCTCGACCTTGCCGATGGTGACGGTGGCACGGATCTTGGAGTCCACCGGAACCGCAGCGGGGAAGCGGACCTTGTTGACCCCGTAGTTGAGCTTGGCTCCGCGGTGCTCGATGACGAACAGCTGGGAGGCCAGCATCGGCAGCAACGACAACGTCAGGTATCCGTGGGCGATCGTGGTGCCGAAGCTGCTGGCCGCGGCCCGCTCCCGGTCGCAGTGGATCCACTGGTGGTCGTCGGTGGCCTCGGCGAACTTGTTGACGCGCTGCTGAGTGATCGGCACCCAGTCGGTCGGACCGATCTCCTCACCGACCGCGGCCTCGAGCTCCTCCAGGTTCTTGAAGACCCGCATGACGGCGTCCTCCTTCACGTAGTCGGCGTCCTTGGGCTGAACTTAGCGCGACCCGACCAGCACGGCCATCAGGCAGCCATCGGGTACTCTGTCCACCATCATGCCGCGCAACAGCTCCCTCTTCTCGAGCCACGACGGGCTCCTTCGCTGCCGCAGCGAGGTCTGACCAGCCGGACCCCTCGCTGCGGAGAGCTTGTCGTGCAGCCGGCGCCACCCGATCACCAGCGAAGGCTCGACATGACTTCTCGACCTGCCGCCCGGCACACCGGCTTCACCAACACCCAGCGTCCCAGCGGGATGCCGCACCATCGGTATCGCCCGTTCCCTCCGATCGACCTGACCGACCGCACCTGGCCCGACCGGCAGATCACCCAGGCACCCCGCTGGCTCTCGACCGACCTCCGCGACGGCAACCAGGCCCTCATCGACCCGATGAGCCCGGCGCGCAAGCTGATGATGTTCGACCTGCTGGTACGGATGGGCTACAAGGAGATCGAGGTCGGCTTCCCCGCGGCCAGCGAGACCGACTTCGCCTTCGTACGGCAGCTGGTCGAGGAGGACCGCGTCCCCGAGGACGTCACGATCTCCGTGCTCACCCAGGCGCGCGAGGACCTCATCGAGCGCACGGTGCAGTCGCTGGTCGGCATCCACCACGCCAACGTCCACCTGTACAACGCGCTCGCCCCGCTCTTCCGTCGCGTCGTCTTCCACGCGTCCAAGGACGAGGTCAAGGACATCGCGGTGCGCGGTACCCAGCTGGTCATGAAGCACGCCGAGAACCATCTGGACGCCTCGGTGATCGGCTACGAGTACTCCCCGGAGATCTTCACCTCCACCGAGCTGCCCTACTCCGTCGAGGTCTGCGAGGCGGTCTCCGACGTCTGGCAGCCCGACGACGGGCGGGAGATCATCCTCAACCTGCCGGCAACGGTCGAGGTCGCCACCCCCAACGTGTACGCCGACCAGATCGAGTGGTTCTCCCGTCAGCTGACCCGGCGTGAGCACACCACGATCAGCCTCCACCCGCACAACGACCGCGGCACCGCGGTGGCGGCGACCGAGCTGGCCGTGATGGCCGGCGCGGACCGGGTCGAGGGCTGCCTGTTCGGCCACGGGGAGCGCACCGGCAACGTCTGCCTGGTGACCCTGGGCATGAACCTCTTCTCCCAGGGCATCGACCCCCAGGTCGACCTGTCCGACATCGACGAGATCCGCCGTACGGTCGAGTACTGCACCCAGCTGCCCGTCCACCCACGTCACCCCTACGCCGGTGACCTGGTGTACACCGCGTTCTCCGGGTCCCACCAGGACGCCATCAAGAAGGGCCTCGAGGACCTCGAGAACCGGGCGCGGGAGCAGGGCGTGGGCATGCGCGAGATGACCTGGGAGGCGCCCTACCTGCCCATCGACCCGCACGACGTGGGCCGGACCTACGAGGCAGTGATCCGGGTGAACAGCCAGTCCGGCAAGGGTGGGGTCGCCTACATCATGAAGTCGGACCACAACCTCGACCTGCCCCGGCGGCTGCAGATGGAGTTCTCGCGGATCGTGCAGCAGCAGACCGACAGCGAGGGCGGAGAGGTCTCCCCGAGCCAGATGTGGGAGGTCTTCCAGCGCACGTACCTGGCCGACGGCCCGCTGCGGCTGGACTCGGTGCACACCTCGTCGGCCGCAGGGGAGAAGGACCACCTGAGCGTGGACGTGTACGTCGACGGCGAGTCGCGCACCCTGGCGGGGTCGGGCAACGGGCCCATCGCCGCCTTCGTCGACGCCCTCAACGCGATGCTGGCGCAGCTGCGCGCCTCGGGGCAGCCCGGCGTCGGCGAAGCCCTGGACGTCCGCGTGCTCGACTACGCCGAGCACGCGCTGTCGGCAGGGGGCGATGCGATGGCGGCCGCCTACGTCGAGTGCGCGGTGGGTGACCAGGTGCTGTGGGGGGTCGGGATCGACCCCAACATCGTCACCGCCTCGCTCAAGGCCGTGGTCTCCGCGGTCAACCGAGCCTGACGACCGAGCGAATCGGGCAAATCCCCCTACCGGTGTCCGTGATCTGCCACGCTGGTCCGGAGCGAGCCGGGCGAGCGCCCGGTTCAGGGAGCGGCGGTCATGGCGGACGACGGGCGTACCACGCATGTCCTCGCGCGGGCCGAGGCCTACTGGACCCACTGGGGCTTGCGCCTGGGCTCAGTGGCGTTGCCGGTGCTGCTCGATGCGGCCCTGCGGCTGCTGCATCCCGGTCTCCACACGACCGGCTACTACGTGGCCGGGTTAGGGCTCCTCGCGCTGACCATGGGCATCGCCGCCGGTCTGCAGGCATCCCGGCTCCCGGGCGGCTTCGCCTGGACGGTCCCCCTGCTGACCCTGGCGTCCATCGGCCTGATGCGCCTGGTGCCGGAACCGACGGGGCTGGGGATCCTGGTCGTGTTCCCAGCGATGTGGCTGGGGATCGACAAGCGGCTGCAGGGCGTTGTCGTCACTGCGGTCGCGGTGCTGGTGCTGCAGGCGGTGCCAGGTCTGGTGTACCTGGGCAACGATCCGGTCACCTGGATCGCCTCGCTCCAGCTCTCGCTCGTGGCGACGATCTGCGCCTGGAGCATGGCGTGGATCGCCGACCGCTGGAGCAAGCACGAGACGGAGCTGCGTCAGGAGCAGGCGCGGCTGCACGACGCCACCATGCGGCTGTCCGAGGGGCAGGCGCTCAACGAGGCGATCATGAGCGCCGTGGACGTCGGCCTGGTCGCGCTGCGCGGCGACGGCGCCTACAGCTCCATGAACCCGCAGCACCGCAGGTTCATGGAGCTGGCCTACCCCGACGGTCACCGGGGCTACGCCGGCCAGAGCGGCTGGGTCTTCGAGGACGACGGTCGGACGTTCCTGGGCCGCGAGCGGATGCCGACGATCCGGGCCCACCAGGGCGAGGAGTTCACCGACGACCTGATCTGGGTGGGGGAGGACCCGGCGGAACGACGCGCCCTCGCGGTCTCGGCGAAGCGGGTGAGTGGGGGTGCGGACGACCTGGCCAGCGTCCTGGTCTACAAGGACGTCACGGACCTGGTGCGGGCGCTCGGGATCAAGGACGACTTCGTGGCGACCGTCTCCCACGAGCTGCGGACTCCCTTGACGTCCATCCTCGGCTACCTCGAACTGGCGGCCCTTGCCGCGCCTGAGCAGGACCCCGGACGCAGCTATCTGGAGGTCGTTCATCGCAATGGGCGCCGACTTCTCCGGCTGGTCAACGACCTGCTGCTCACGGCTCAGACCGAGCGCGGGACGCTTGTGCTCGACCAGCGCGCGATGGACCTGAGCGAGGTGGTCGGGGAGTGCCTGCGTGACCTGGACGCGCGGGCGAGCGCCGCCGAGGTGAGGTTCAGTCCGCGGCTGCAGCCCCGGACCTGGGTGTGCGGTGACCGTGAGCGGCTGGCCGAGGTGGTGGAGAACCTGCTCACCAACGCGGTGAAGTACTCCGATGCCGGCGGTGAGGTGAGGGTCCGGCTCCGCGAGTGCGGGACAGGGGCCCGGCGGTGCGCCGAGCTGAGCATCGCCGACGACGGCATCGGGATGGACGAGGGCGACCGGCGCCAGCTCTTCACCAAGTTCTTCCGCACCCAGGAGGCGCAGCGTCGGGCGATCCAGGGGGTCGGGCTGGGACTGTCGATCAGCAAGGCGATCGTGGAGGGCCACGACGGAGGCATCCGCGTCGACAGCGCCCCCGGTGCCGGGACGACCTTCACCGTGACCCTGCCCACCGTGGACGACCCGAAGCGGTGCGACCAGGCGCCTCCATCCCACGGCACGTTGGGCTCGGTGCGGGCCTGAGGCCCACGGTCCCGCGCCGGGCGCCTTCCGTCTGGAACCATGGGGTCATGCGCGCGCACCTGGCATCGGAGAGGGTCGGACAGTTCTTCATCGGTGACGACCGGCTCGAGTACACCGAGTTCGGTGCCGGCGACCGGTGGGTGGTGCTCCTCCCGGGCCAGCTGATGCCGCGCACCATGCACGACCCGCTGGCTCGCGCCCTCGCGGCCCAGGGGAACCACGTCGTCACCCTCGACTTCCTCGGGCACGGGCGCTCCGACCGGCCCGAAGACCCGCGCGAGTACTCGATGACCGCCTTCGCCGAGCAGGTGGTCCAGCTGCTCGACCACCTCGGTGCCGACACCGCGGTCGTCGGCGGCACCTCGCTCGGAGCGAACGTCTCGCTCGAGGCCGCGGTGATCGCGCCCGAGCGGGTCCAGGCGCTGCTCATCGAGATGCCTGTGCTCGACAACGCGGTGGAGAACGGCATCCTCGCCTTTGCGCCGCTGATGTTCCTCGCGCGCCACCTGCCGGTGGCGGTGTGGGCGACGGCGCGCGCCTCGCGGCTGGTGCCGCGCCGCCTGGCCGGCCACTGGGCCCGCGTCGTGCTGGACACCATGGACCAGCGTCCCGCCGCGATGGCGGCAGCCATCCACGGCCTGTTCTTCGGCAGGGTCGCACCCCCCGCCAAGCTGCGCCGCACCATCGAGCAGCCGGCGCTGGTGATCGGGCACCCGGCGGACCCGATCCACCTCGACGCCGACGCTCGCATGGTCGCCGAGGAGCTCCCGAACGGCGTCTACGAGGGCGCCTCGAGCATCCTCGAGTGGCGGTTGCGTCCCGAGCGGCTCACCGCCAGGACCATCGCCTTCGTCGCCGAGGCGTGGGCAGCCGTGGACGTCGGCTCCCCAGAGCCGGGAGGGGGGCCACGTGCCGCTCTACCGTGACGAGGCGGTGGTCCTGCGCACCCACAAGCTGGGTGAGGCCGACCGCATCCTCACGCTTCTCACCCGATCGCGTGGCCTGGTCCGGGCGGTCGCCAAGGGGGTGCGGCGGACCTCCTCCCGCTTCGGCGCACGCCTGGAGCCGTTCGGGCACGTCGACCTGATGCTCGCCGAGGGACGGTCGCTCGACATCGTCACCCAGGTGGTGTCGCTGCGCTCCTACGGCGCCCAGCTCGTCGGCGACTATGCGGCATACACCGCGGGGACGGCGATGCTCGAGGCCGCGGAACGTCTCGTCGACCAGGAGGGTGAGCCGGCCGTCCAGCAGTACCTGCTGCTCGTGGGCGGGCTGCGGGCCATGACCGACCAGGGCCGCCCGCCGTCGCAGGTGCTCGACGCCTACCTGCTGCGCTCCCTCGCCGTGGCCGGATGGGGAGCCTCGTTCGACGACTGCGCCCGGTGCAGCGCGCCGGGACCCCACGTGGCGTTCAACCCCTCGGCAGGCGGTGTGCTCTGCCCCGGTTGCCGGCTGCCGGGGTCGGCGCGACCGGCGCTGGAGACGGTGCAGGCGCTCGGTGCGCTGCTCTCCGGCGACTGGGAGCTGGTCCAGCGCACCGAGGAGCGTCACCTGCGCGAGGCGAGCCGGCTGGTCGCCGGCAACGTCGCCTGGCACCTCGAGCGCGGGCTGACCTCCCTCAGCCACGTGGCCCGATGAAGGCCCGGTGAAGGCCCGGTGAAGGCCCGGTGACCCGGCGAGCCGGGCACCGTGCGGAGGCCACCGCGCGGCGGGCGCGGCAGGCCCCCCGAGCGCCGCACCCGCACCCCTCGGGCGCCCGGCCCCCCGCGATCCCGAGCGAGCTGGTGCCCAACCACGTCGCGATCGTGATGGACGGCAACGGTCGCTGGGCCCAGGCGCGCGGCCTGCCTCGCACTGCGGGCCACGAGCAGGGCGAGCACTCGCTGTTCGACGTGGTCGAGGGGGCGATCGAGATCGGGGTGAAGGCGGTGTCGGCGTACGCCTTCTCCACCGAGAACTGGTCGCGCACGCCGGACGAGGTGCGCTTCCTCATGGGCTTCAACCGCGACGTCATCCGGCGCCGTCGTGACGAGATGCACGGGCTCGGCGTCCGGGTCCGCTGGGCCGGGCGGGCTCCCCGGCTGTGGCGGTCGGTGATCAAGGAGCTCAAGGTCGCCGAGGAGCTGACGCGGGACAACGACGTGCTGACCCTCACGATGTGCGTCAACTACGGCGGTCGCGCCGAGATCGCCGACGCTGCGCGTGCCCTGGCCCAGGACGTCGCCGCCGGCAAGGTCAACGCCGACCGGGTCGACGAGCGCATGTTCGCCCGCTACCTCTACGTCCCCGAGCTGGCGACGGCCGACCTGGTGTGGCGGACGTCGGGTGAGCAGCGGCTGTCCAACTTCATGTTGTGGCAGGCGGCGTACTCCGAGCTGGTCTTCACCGACGTGCTCTGGCCCGACGTCGACCGTCGCGACCTCTGGCGTGCGATCGACACCTATGCCCGTCGCGACCGGCGCTACGGCGGCGCCGAGATCTGACCTGCGTCAACCGCAGTCGGAGCAGACCCCGAAGAGCTCGAGGGTGTGGCTGACGTCGGTGAAGCCGTGCTCCCTCGCGACCGATCTCGCCCATCGCTCCACGGCTGGCCCGTCCACCTCGACCGTCCGCCCGCAGCCGCGGCAGACGAGGTGGTGGTGATGCTCGGTGTGGTGGCAGCGGCGGTAGAGCGCTTCGCCGTCCTCGGAGCGGAGCACGTCGATCTCGCCGGACTCGGCGAGAGCCTGAAGGGTTCGGTAGACCGTCGCCAGGCCCACCCGCTCACCGGCGTCCTGGACGAGCGCGTGGATCTCCTGGGCAGAGCGGAAGTCGTCGAAGCGGCCGAGACAGGTGATCACCGCGTGCCGCTGCCGTGTCGGTCGCAGTCCCTCGGTGCCGGTCCTCTCAGTGCTCGTCATAGTGACCTCCGTGGGGGGCGTGCCGGTGGCCGTCGTGCAGGTAGTCGACGTGGTCGCCGTGCGGCACGGCTTGGTGGCCACAGTCCGGGCCGTGCTGGTGCTCGTGCTCGTCGGCGACCTCGTGGGCGGCCCGGTCGTCGTCCCCGGCGACCGGGGCTGTCACGTCCGGGAAGGGCTCGCGCAGTTGTCGCCGGCGTCGTAGGAGGGCTCCGACCGGCCACGCGGCGGTGAAGCCGACGAGCGCGAGCAGCACGATCGTGGCGCCCGGCGCCACGTCGACCGTGGCGCTGACCAGTACTCCGCCGACCGAGGCCAGCGCGCCGAGCAGCATGGCGGTCAGCAAAGTCGCCCGGAAGGTGCGCGAGAGCTGCTGTGCGGTGGCGACGGGGACCACCATGAGGGCGCTGACGAGCAGGAGGCCCACGGTCCGCATCGCCACGGTGACCGTGACCGCTGCGAGCACCGAGACCAGGAGGTTGTAGAAGCGGACGTTGAGCCCGGCGACCTTGGCGAAGTCGGGGTCGTGGGCGACCGCGAAGAGACGAGGTGCCAGCCCCAGCGCCGCGACGACGACCACCACCGCCAGGGCCGTCGTGGCCAAGAGGTCGGCGGTGTCCACCGTGGTGATCGACCCGAACAGGTAGCGGTTGAGGGTCGCGGCGCTCTGTCCCGCCAGGCCGGTGATGAGGACGCCGCCCGCGATACCGCCGTAGAACAGCAGGGCGAGGGCGACGTCCCCGGAGGCCGCCCCTCGCTCGCGAACCAGCTCGATGGCCACCGCGGCCACCAGCGCGACCAGGATCGCCGTCACCACGGGGGAGGTCCCGGTGAGCAGGCCCACGGCCACGCCGGTGACGGCGACGTGGCCGATACCGTCCCCCATGAGCGCCTGGCGCCGTTGCACCAGATAGGTCCCGACGGTGGGGGCCGCGAGGCCGGTCACCAACGCGGCGACCAGGGCCCGCTGCACGAAGTCGTAGGCCAGGACCGTCATCGTGGCTCCCCTCCTGGGTCGGGCAGCGGCGGCGTGAGACGGGGCCGGTGGTCGATGTGCACGCGTGGCGCAGGAGGGTGGTGGGCGTGTCCTGCGGGCACGTCTCGGAAGGACTCCAGCGGCGGCCCGTCGTACCCGACTCGCCCGTCGTCCATGACGACGGTGCGGCTGATGAGCGGCTCCAGCGGGCCCATCTCGTGAGCCACCATCACGATCGTGGTCCCACGGTCGACGAGCCGGGCCAGGATCTCGGCGAAGAGGTCCTGGTGGGCGAGGTCCACGCCGGCGGTCGGCTCGTCGAGCACGAGCAGGTCGGGCTCGCCGGCCAGGGCGCGGGCGATGAGCACGCGCTGCTGCTGCCCACCTGACAAGGTGGCGCAGCCGTCGTTGCGGCGGTCGGTCAGGCCGACCGCCGCGATGGCCCGCGTGACGGCGTCCCGGTCGCTCCGGCGGCTCGGACGCAGTGGTGGCCGGTGGGCCAGTCGGCCGGCCGAGACCACTTCCCGTACGGACGCGGGCACTCCTCCGGTCGCGGTGACCCGCTGGGGGACGTACCCCACCCGGCGCCAGTCCCGGAACTGCCGCAGCTCGGTGCCGAAGAGCTCGACGCGGCCACGGTGGAGGGGGACGAGGCCGAGCATCGCCCGGACCAGCGTCGACTTGCCTGCCCCGTTGCCCCCGAGGACGGCGACGACCTCACCCGCCTCGACGTCGAGGTCGACTCCTCTCAGGACCGGGCGCCCGCCGAGCATGACGCTGCCGTCGGCGATGCTGATCATGGTCACCGGCACCGGTTCGCCTCCTCCAGCGCGGCCAGGTCGGACCGCATCAGAGACAGGTAGTCCTCGTCCGCGGTCTCCTCACTCAGGCCCTCGATCGGGTCGAGGACGGCGGCGGCGAGGCCGAGCTCGTCGGCCAGGGCATCGGCGAGCTCGGGACTGACCAGCGTCTCGGTGAAGACGGTGGTGATCCCCTGCTGCCGGATCAGGTCGGCCAGGTCGGCGAGCTGGCGCGGAGATGGTTCGGCTCCGGGGGAGAGGCCGGCGATCGGCTCCAGGTCGATGTCGTAGCGGTAGCCGAGGTAGCCGAAGGCGTCGTGACTCGTCACGACGGTGCGCAGCTCGCAGTCCTGCAAGCCCTGGGCGTAGCGGGCATCGAGGTCGACGAGGTCGGCTCGCAGGTCGAGGAACCGCGTCTCATAGGCGTCGGCGCGCTCGGGATCGACCGCCTGCAACCGGTCCTTGACCTCGGCGGCGACGATGGCGACGGCACGGGGGTCGAGCCAGAAGTGGGGGTCGTCCTCGAGCGCTGTCACGGGTCGGTCGAACGAGCCGCCCTCGATCACCGGGTCACGCGTGCTCAGCACGGAGAGCGCGTCCACGACAGCGTCGTCGGGGGCGTCGGCAGCGGCCTCGTCGACGGCGGGCTGGAAGCCTTTCGCGAGCAGGACGAGGTCGGCGTCGAGCACCGCGGCGGTCCGGGGGACCGTGAGCTCGGCGTCGTGCGGCTCCTGCCCGGGCTGGGTCAGCCCGGTGACCTCGACGTCGTCACCGCCGATGCGCTTGGCGACGTACTCGAGGGCGTAGAAGCCCGCGACCACCTGGACCCGGTCGCTGCCCCGCTCGTCCGCGCAGCCTGACAGGCTGGCCAGCGACAGCACCAGGGCGGTCGGGACGGCGAGCAGGGAGCGCTTCATGAGAACCATTCTCAGTCTGAGTGAGAACCATTGTCAAAAGTGGGGTGCGCGCTCGTGATCGTCGTGCAGCGGTTCCGCGTCGAGGAGGCGGAGGCGGCCTCGTTCCGGGTCGAGGCCGAGGCTGCCTTGGCGGTGCTGGAGGAGCAGCGCGGCTTCCTCGACGGACGGCTGGGCCGCAACGTCGACGACCCGGCCCTATGGCTGCTGCAGACCACGTGGGAGGGCCCCGGCGCCTACCGGCGCGCGCTCTCGGCCTACGACGTCAAGCTGCGCGCGTGGGGCCTCCTCGGCCGCGCGTTGGACGAGCCCAGCGCCTACGAGCTGGTGCGTCCCGGGGAGCCGGTCAACGAGGTCCGACCGCGCGGGCTGTAGGCGGCTGCCGCGTTGTAGGGTCTGCCAGGTCACCCGACCCACTCCAGGAGCAGCAGCGTGCCCAGCCAGTCGAGCACTCAGCAGTCAGCACGTCCTGGTGCCACCATCGACGCCGTGGTGAGGCTGGCGAAGCGCAGAGGCTTCGTCTTCCCGGCCGGGGAGATCTACGGCGGCACTCGCTCGGCGTGGGACTACGGTCCGCTGGGTGTGGAGCTGAAGGAGAACATCAAGCGGCAGTGGTGGCGCTCGACGGTGCAGGCGCGTGAGGACGTCGTCGGTCTGGACTCCAGTGTCATCCTCCCGCGGCAGACCTGGGAGGCCAGCGGACACGTCGCGACCTTCAGCGACCCGCTCACCGAGTGCCAGTCCTGTCACAAGCGCTACCGAGCCGACCACCTGGTCGAGGAGCAGGCGGAGAAGAAGGGCGTCGACGAGTCCGAGATCGACCTCGCCGACGTGGCCTGCAGCAACTGCGGCACCCGCGGCGCCTGGACCGAGCCGCGCCAGTTCTCGGGGCTGCTGAAGACCTACCTCGGGCCGGTCGAGGACGAGTCCGGCCTGCACTACCTGCGGCCCGAGACCGCGCAAGGCATCTTCCTCAACTTCAGCAACGTGGTGACGAGCGCGCGCAAGAAGCCGCCGTTCGGGATCGCCCAGATCGGCAAGAGCTTCCGCAACGAGATCACGCCGGGCAACTTCATCTTCCGCACCCGGGAGTTCGAGCAGATGGAGATGGAGTTCTTCGTCGTGCCCGGCACCGACGAAGAGTGGCACCAGTACTGGATCGACGAGCGCACCCGCTGGTACACCGACCTCGGCATCGCCCCCGACAACCTGCGGCACTATGAGCACCCGCAGGACAAGCTGTCGCACTACTCCAAGCGCACCGTCGACATCGAGTACCGCTTCAACTTCGTCGGCTCGGAGTGGGGAGAGCTGGAGGGCATCGCCAACCGCACCGACTTCGACCTCAGCACCCACAGCGAGCACTCCGGCGACGACCTGTCCTACTTCGACCAGTCCGCCAACGAGCGCTACATGCCCTACGTGATCGAGCCGGCAGCCGGGCTCTCGCGCAGCCTGATGACCTTCCTGGTCGACGCCTACACCGAGGACGAGGCGCCCAACGCCAAGGGCGGCGTGGACAAGCGGACGGTGCTTCGGCTCGATCCACGGCTCTCTCCGGTCAAGGTCGCGGTCCTTCCGCTGTCCCGCAACGCCGACCTCTCGCCGAAGGCACGCGACCTGGCGGCCTCGTTGCGCCAGCACTGGAACGTCGACTTCGACGATGCCGGAGCCATCGGCCGCCGCTACCGGCGCCAGGACGAGATCGGCACGCCCTACTGCGTGACCGTGGACTTCGACACCCTCGACGACGAGGCCGTCACTGTCCGGGAGCGGGACTCCATGTCCCAGGAACGGATCGGGCTCGATCGGGTCCAGGTGTGGCTCGCGGAGCGCCTGCTCAGCTGTTGAGGGCACGTCGTCCCCTACGATCTCTCGATGTGGAGACCTTGATGACGCCAGCGACGAAGCAGCCCCGCTCACCCAGGCGACCCCGGTGGGTGGGCCTGGCGGCTGCGGGAGCACTCGCGCTCAGCGCCTGCTCCGGAGAGGCCGCGGACGACGCCGACGCGGACGACGAGGCCAGCTCGGCGTCCCCGTCGGCCCCCACGTCGTCCGCGACCACCGACGAGGTGGAGATCACCGCCCCCGGGACGCAGCTCTCCTTCGGTGAGAGCGCCGCGGTCGACTACCAGGTGCGCAAGCAGGGGACGCTTCTCCGGCTCACGGTGAAGTCCGCCACGCAGGGCGCGCTCAAGGACTTCGCCGGCTTCAACCTCGCCGACCCCTACCAGAAGAAGGCGAACTACTACTACGTCAAGGTGAAGGTCAAGAACGTCGGCGACAAGCGTCTCGGCGGGGTCGAGGTTCCGCTCTGGGGGATCTCCGGCGACAACACCCTGCTCCCCCCGGTGCGCTTCACCTCGTCGTTCAAGAAGTGCCCCACCGAGAACCTTCCCAAGAAGTTCGGCCCCGGGAAGAGCCACAACACCTGCCTCGTCTTCCTGTCACCCAACAAGGGCACCCTCGAGGGTGTCAGCTACCGGCCCGTCGAGTCGTTCGACCCGATCGAGTGGCGCGGCAAGGTCAAGACCCAAGGCACCAAGGCCAAGAGCAAGAAGAACAAGAAGGGCAAGAAGAAGTCCGGCAACGGCTGAGCCCT
>CAWDDN010000052.1:0-18816 GCA_963801135.1 uncultured Actinomycetota bacterium
AAAGGGATGCCCTGACCGGACTCAGACCCCGGGCGGAACCCCGTTCGATACGGGTCTTCCCGGCTCGGTGTACGAGGCCTGACGGACCACCTGCGACCCCTCGGCTCCCGTCTCGGCCGCCCGCGGCAGCGACACCGTGAAGACCGTGCCCTCGCTGGGGGACGACTCCGCCGTGATCGCACCACCCATCGCCTTGACGAGGGCGTACGTCACCGCAAGTCCGATGCCAGTGCCCTCGATGCCCGTCTGCCGGGAGCGCGGGGTCCGGTAGAGGCTCTCGAAGACGCGGTCCAGCTCCTCCCGGGGGATGCCGATGCCGTGGTCTGCCACCGAGCAGATCCCCCGGTCCTGGTCCGCCGAGATCGAGACCGTCACCACGCCGCCGGACGGCGAGTACTTCACCGCGTTGGACAGCAGGTTGTCCAGGATCTGCCCCAGTCGGACCACGTCCGCCGCCACCATCACCGGCTCGGCGTCAACCACCAGGCGCACCGCGGCCTGTCCGGCAGAGGCCTCGTGGCCCTCGACGACCTCCCGCGCGGCGGCGTCCAACCGCACCGGCGCGAGCTGGAGCGCGACCGAACCGGTGTTGAGCCGCGCGAGGTCGTAGAGGTCGTCCACGAGGGAGCTCACCTGCCGAGCGCGTCGGGCGATGACGTGGGCGTGCCCGCGCTGGCGGCCGCTCATGGACTCGTCCTTCTCCAGCAGCTCGGCATATCCCCGGATCGCCGCGATCGGCGTCCGGAGCTCGTGACCGGTGGCGGCGAGGAACTCTTCCCGCTGCTGTGCCATCCAGGTCAGCTGCTCCACCTCCTGCTGCTCCAAGGCCAGCAGTCGGTCGCGTCGTTCGGCCAGCACCCTCCGCTCGGTCACGTCGGTGGTGATCCCGTCGAAGAGGCGTCTCCCGGCGTGCTCGCGCGGGGCGCCGCGCACCCAGACCCATCGGGTCCGCCCCTCCACCCCGCTGACACGGAACTCCACGTCGCACGGAGCGCCGTTCGTGACGGCCTCACGCAGGCCGCGCACGGCCTCGGCGTCATCGGGGTGGACGAGCCCCTCGAGAGCCGTCACCACGTCGGCCTCGTCATCGACCTCACCCCCGAAGACCCGTGCGGCGCCCTGGTTGCGGTATCTCGCCGCGATCCGCCCATCGGGCTGGACCTCCACGGTCCACACCAGGTCGTCGATCTGAGCCACAGCACGCTCGAACCGCAGCCGTTCGTCATCGAGCTGGGTGGCAAGGCCCTCGGCCCGCTGGGCCTCCCGCTGCTTGCGCATCCGGAGGTCGTCGTTCAGTCGCTCCAGCTCGGCCTGCACCGCCAGCCGGTCCCGGTCGATGTGGTCCAGTCGTCGGGCGGCTTCGAGCGTGGCGGCCGAGAGCACCAGCACGGCACATCCCACCAGCAAGGCGGAGCCGAACCTGGCGCCGTAGTACCCCTGCTCCTCGCCGAGCAGCCGTAGATAGCCCAGGAGGGGGATCACCACGACGGTGATCGGGGCGATCGTCCGAACCAGGGTGGCTCCCGCCCCCTTGTCGGTGACGGCCCAGGTCATGGCGCCGGCCGGGACCTTCGCAGCGATCCCGCAGACCAGAGCGATGATCGCCAGGTCGGTGTGGATCGCCATCGTCGAGTAGCCGGAGATCTCGTAGAGCTGCTCGACGCTGAAGACGTAGCCGAGCAGCGCCAGGCCGGCGACCGAGGCGGGCAGCAGCAGGGTCCACTGCGCCCAGCCGTGCCTGCCGGCCTTCAGCAGTGCCAGGGACCCGGCCAGCAGCAGCAGGCTCACGACGGTCATCGGGGCCATCCGGCCGGGGATGTTCGGCGCGGTGTTGTCCACATCGGTCCAGATCAGCTGGTCGATGCCGAGGCCGACGCCGACGGCGTACTCGGCCAGGGTCACGACAGTCACGACCACGACGAACCCGATCAGTGCCCAGCTGACGTTGCGGCGCTGGGTACCCAGCGCCAACGCGAGTGCCAGCAGGCACAGCGCCGTGTTCACCTTCATCGACGCGAGGCCGGGCCCAGCCGTCTTCAGCAGCTCGACGTCCAGCACCCAACCCGCCATCACCACCCCGGCGAGAAGAGCCACGGCGACCCAACAGATTCGGGCGAACCCCTGGAGCCGCTGCTGCTCGACTCGTGGTCCGCCCGTCGGCGCGGCGTCGTTCACGCGGTCAGGCTATATGGGGCGACGTGCAACGGCGCCACGACCGACGCCGTCGAGCCCGCGTGTGGCCCGCCCACTTCGCTCCCGCACGCCTCGCCCAGGGCGGCGGCCGGTCTGATCAGACCTCCGGCGCCTCGCAGAGCCGCGCCGAGGCGCCGCGGGTCTGATCAGACGTCCGGGCTCCGGGGGGGCGGGCCGGGGCCGGGTCAGACCCGGTACGGCGCGAGCTCGCCGGCCAGCGCCTCGCCCACCCGGCCGCTGACCAGGGTGCCCTCACCGGTGTGCTCGACGCTGTCGACCTCGCCGGAGGTGTGGATGCGGTTGAGCAGGTCGCCGCGGTCGTAGGGCAGCAGCGCCTCGAAGACCACTTCGGGGCGGGGCAGGTCGGCCTCGATCGCGGCGAGCACCTGAGCGATCCCCGCACCGGTGCGGGCTGATGCGGCGACGCTGTGGGGTTCCGCGGCGCGCAACCGGGTCACGACGAGCGGGTCGGCTGCGTCGATCTTGTTGATCACGACGAGCTCGCGGACCTTGTCCGCGCCGATCTCCGCGAGCACATCTCGCACGGCCTTGATCTGACCCTCCGGGTCGGGGTGGGAGCCATCGACCACATGGACGACGAGGTCGGCGTCAGCGACTTCCTCCAACGTGGAGCGGAAAGCCTCCACCAGCTGGTGCGGCAGGTGGCGGACGAATCCGACGGTGTCGGAGAGCGTGTAGATCCGGCCGTCGGAGGCGGTGGTGCGGCGTGTCGTCGGGTCGAGGGTGGCGAACAACGCGTCCTCGACCAGCACGCCGGCGCCCGTCAGCCGGTTGAGCAGCGAGGACTTGCCGGCGTTGGTGTAGCCGGCGATCGCGACCGCGGGGACCTGGTGGCGCCGTCGCTCGCCCCGCTTGGTGTCGCGGGTGGTGCGCATGTGGGTCAGCTCGCGGCGGAGCTTGGCGATCTTGGTGTTGATGCGGCGCCGATCGGTCTCGATCTTGGTCTCACCAGGTCCGCGCCCACCGATGCCGGCGCCGCCGGCCACCCGGCCACCGGCCTGGCGCGACAGGTTGCCGCCCCAGCCGCGCAGCCGCTGCTTCATGTAGCTGAGCTGGGCGAGCTCCACCTGGGCCTGCCCCTCTCGGGACTTGGCGTGCTGGGCGAAGATGTCGAGGATCAGCGCGGTGCGGTCGACCACCTTGACCTTGGTCCGGTCCTCGAGGTTTCGCAGCTGGCTGGGGGCGAGCTCGCCGTCACAGATGACGGTGTCGGCCCCGGTGTGCTGCACCACGTCGCGCAGCGCCTCCACCTTGCCGCGGCCGATGAACGTGGCCGGGTCGGGCTTCTGACGGCGCTGGTAGATGGCCTCCAGCACCTCCGAGCCGGCGGTCTCGGCGAGGGCAGCGAGCTCGGCCAGCGAGTTCTCGGCCTCCTCGCCCGTCCCCTCGGTCCACACCCCGACCAGGACCACCCGCTCGAGGCGCAGCTGGCGGTACTCGACCTCGGTGATGTCCTCGAGCTCGGTGCGGAGCCCCATGACGCGCTTGAGCGCGTAGCGCTCCTCCAGGTCCCAGTCGCCGTTCGTCCCGTCGGTGGCCCCGTCGTCGGGTCCGTCGTCGGGCCGGTCGTCGGGTCCGTCGTCGGCGTAGCCGGAGACGAAGCCGTCGTCCAGCTCGTCGTCCAGCTCGATGTCGAGGTCTCGACCGACCAGGTCGTCGTCGAGGTACTCGTCAGATTGCGAAGTCATAGGCCTCCAGGGTCGCACCATGCTCAACGTCCGGCCACTGGGTTTCCTTCCCCGGCCAGAGCGTCCAGCAGCGTCCCTTCCGCCACCAGGACGGCCGGACCGGCCATCAGCACCCGGTCGTCCTCGGTCCACTCGATGCGCAGCGTGCCTCCGGGCAGGTCGATCGTGTACGGCGTGCCCCGGTCTGCACCGTCGACGTCGGCCGCCGCCACCATCACCGCGCAGGCGCCGGTTCCGCACGACCGGGTCTCCCCCGACCCCCGTTCGTGGACCCGCATCGCGACGTGACCCTCGCCGCGGCGGACCACGAACTCGACGTTGACGCCCGCGTCGTAGCGGTGCTCGTCGTACGTTGGTGGGTCGAGCAGGTGACCGGCGTCGTCGAGATCCTCGACGAAGGCAACGGCGTGGGGGTTGCCCATGTCCACGTGCCGGGCAGGCCAACGCTGTGCCCCGACCTCGACCCAGGTGGTGTCGAGCAGCCGGGGACGGCCCATGTCGACGGTGATCTGGTCGCCGGAGAAGTGGAGCACCTTCACACCGTCCCGGGTGGCGATCGGCAGCGGCCGCGTGCTGTCGGCGCCCTCGCCGTCGACGAGGTAGCGGCCCAGCACCCGGATGCCGTTGCCGCACATCTCCGACAGCGAGCCGTCGGCGTTGCGGTAGTCCATGAACCACTCCGCCTCACCGCCCCCGGCCACGGCCGCCGGGTCGTCGGTGGCCGACGTGCGCACCACGCGGATCACGCCGTCGGCACCGAGGCCGGCCCGTCGGTCGCACACCATGCGTACGAGGTCGTCCGAGGGCGCGCCCAGGGTCCCGTCGGCGTCGGGCAGCAGGACGAAGTCGTTCTCGGTGCCGTGCCCCTTGACGAAGGGCCGGCCGGTCAGGAGTCGTCCCGCATGGTCTCGCCGCGCACGGCGACCTCGTCGAGGCTGGCCAGCCCCTTCTCGAAGTCGTCGCCGATCCTCTTCTCGATGTTCAGCAGCGGGCCGAGCAGACGCATCGGCAGGGACCGCGGACCGACCATCCGCCAGGTGACGCGGGTGGCCGAGTCGCCCTCGGGCTCGAGCACGAACGTCGTGGTGTTGCTGGACTCGAACGGCCTGAGGAAATCCAGCTTGATCTCGGCCTCGCGCTCGTCGAGCGCCACCACCTCCATGGTGCCCGCGCCTGCCTTGCGGTTGCCGCTCCAGGCATACTGCGCGCCGATTCCGGCGTGTGGCCCGGAGTAGGCCCGGTGCAGGTCCTTGTCGACCTCCTCCCACGGCGACCACAGCCGCCAGTTGCGGAAGTTGGTGAGCAGCGGCCGGATGTCGTCCCGACTCGCCTGGACCGTGTGGGACCGCTCGACGGTGAAGGTGGACGTCATGAGTCATTCCTACCCTGTCGACGCCCGCTTGGCCCACCCCCTGAGACTCCTCCGGGCGAGCCGCCTCGGTTCTGTCGGCGCCGCGTGTGATGCTCGCGGCATGGACGAGATCGAGATGCTGCGCGACGTGCTGCGAGGCATCACGGGCACCTGCCCCGACTGCGCCGACGAACGGATGCTGGTTCCGGTCGACGAGGACGAGTTGGAGTGGTGCTGCGTCGAGTGCGGCGCGGCTTTCGTGACGTGGCACCGCTGGGCGGCGCCGGCCCAGGGCCAGACGCCGTCCCGGGTGGCGTGAGCGCCTGGTTCCGACGCTGCCCATGACCGACGGCAGCCGGGTACAGGCAGGCGTGCTGGCCTACGAGGTCGGCCTCGTCCGCCCCTCAGTCAGCTGAGCCGCCCGGTCGAGGAGGTCCGGGGCGTCCCAGGGGAGCCAGTGGATGCGGGGGTCCTTGCGGAACCACGAGTCCTGGCGCCGCGCGAACCGGCGCGTGCCCCGCACCGTGGCGTCGTAGGCCCCCTGCTCGGTGCACTCCCCCGCCAGGAGGTCGAGCACCTGCCGGTAGCCCAGCGCCCGCCCGGCCGTGCGTCCCCCTCGTAGCCCGTTCGCCTCGAGCCGGCGGACCTCCTCGACCAGACCGTCGTCCCACATCCGTCGGACGCGACGCTCGATCCGGTCGTCGAGCACGTCGCGCGGGCAGTCGAGCCCGATCTGCACGGTCCGCGCGTCGGCGTACTCCAGGCGGGGCAGGTTCGCCTCGAACGGTCGTCCGGTCAGCTCGATCACCTCGAGCGCCCGCACGATCCGGCGACCGTTGGTGGGGATGATGCGCGCCGCCGCCTCGGGATCGCGGTCCGCCAGGAGCTGGTGGAGCCGCTCGGCACCGACTCGCGCCAGCTCCCGCTCGTACGCCGAGCGAACCTTCGGGTCGGTCCCGGGGAAGTCGAAGCGGTCCAGCACGGCGCGGGTGTAGAGCGCCGATCCGCCGACGAGCACGGGCACGACGCCACGCAGGCGAAGCTCCCCGATCACGTCCCGGGCCCATCGCTGGAACTCGGCGACGCTCGCCGGCTCGGTCACGTCCAGGACGTCGAGCAGGTGGTGCGGCACCCCGTCGCGCTCCGCAGTTGTGACCTTGGCGGTGCCGACGTCCATGCCGCGGTAGAGCTGCATCGCGTCGGTGTTGACCACCTCGCCGCCGATCCGCCGGGCGAGGGCGATCGCGAGGTCGGACTTGCCCACCGCGGTGGGCCCGACGACCGCGACGATGGGAGGCGGCGTGGCTGCTCGCGGATCAGTGGGCACCGGCACATTGTCGCGGCCAAGGGCACCGCCTCGCCGCTACCGTGCCCGGGTGAGTCATTTCCAGGTGATCCCCGCGGCCTACCTGCTGCTGCTGCGCGGCGATGGCGACGACGCCGAGGTGCTGTTGCAGCTGCGAGGCCCCGAGACGTCGTACATGAGCGGCCACTGGGCGAGCGGCGCGGCCGGCCATGTGGAGTACGGCGAGTCGGTCGCGGCTGCGGCGGCGCGGGAAGCGAGGGAGGAGCTCGGCATCGACGTCGACCCGGCTGACGTCGAACCGCTGTGCGCGCTGCAGCGCACCCTGCCCGGCGACGCCGACCCCGTCGAGCAGCGCGTCGACTTCTTCCTCACGACGCGGCGTTGGGGGGGTGAACCCACGATCCGGGAGCCCGGCAAGTGCCTCGAGCTCCGGTGGTGCCCGGTCGGGGCACTGCCAGAACCGGTCGTCCCGCACGAGCGACACGTGCTGACTCGGCTGGCGGCCGGACAGGTGCCCCCGATCATGAGCTTCGGCTTCTGAAGCCCCGCCGGAGCCGTTTCCCGCCTTTCCGGTGGGGCACCATGGTCTGCGTGAGCGACGAGCAGAAGAACGAGAAGTCCGACAGCAGCGGCCCGGCCAACAAGCCGCAGTCCACCGACGACCTCAAGCGCTTCCTCAACGAGGACCCCGAGGAGCTGCCGGAGGCCGAGGGCCGCACCCCGGAGTGGGGGCCGGGCGGGGCGGACGCCGACCGCAACGAGTCCGACGTGGGCCGGGGCAAGGAGGAGGACCTCAACGTCGCCGACCAGCCGCTCTCGGCCCAGCAGAGCGGGGAGGACGTGCCGGACGAGGTGCAGCAGCCTGAGGACGTCGACGAGGACGGCGACGAGATGCAGGACTCGAGTTCGGATCCCAAGACCGACAAGCCCGACTGACGCGCCTCCTGGCGTGAAGCATCGGTCTTCTGGGCATGAGTGCACCTCGGACCGGGCTTTCGGCGTACGAGACCGCGCACATGCGCGATCTGGGGCGCACACGACGAGGGGCCTGCAGGACGCGCCGGCTCGGCCGACCCGCGGGTCAGCGGTCGGCAGCCGGGCTGCGCGACCGGTGCGATCGGCGTAGCTGGATCTCGTGGACGACCAGAACGACCAGCGTGAGCGCCGTGATCGGGATGACGAAGGCCAGCATGACCGCGCTGAACTGCGGCAGCGCGTCGTGCCCGGCCGAGTCCAGGAGCAGGTAGGCGGTGTAGGCGAGGTAGTAGCCCACGAACAGCCACGCCTCCCGCCTGGCCACCCGCCGCCCCGTGAACGCGATCGGGAGCAGCACGAAGACCACTGCCACCATCACCGGGACGTCGAAGGTCAGCGCCCCGTCGGTCACCGGCACCCCCTCCGGCGAGATCGCCGCGGTCAGCCCCATCACCGCGCCCAGGTTGAAGATGCAGCTGCCGACGGCGTTGCCCACCGCCATCTCCACGCTGCCGCGGATCGCTGCCATGACCGAGGTGACCAGCTCGGGCAGCGACGTCCCGATTGCCACGATCGTCAGCCCGACGACCGTCTCGCTCAGCCCCAGCGCGGTCGCGATGTCCACCGCGCCGCTGACCAGCCACCTGGCGCCCCACACCAGCAGGACCACCCCAGAAGCCACCAGCAGCAGCGCCACCGGTACGCCGCCGGGTGCGGCCGGTGCCTCCTCCACCAGACCCGGGTCCTTGCCGCGGCGGCTGCGGACCACGGTCACCGTCGTGTAGACCAGCAGCAGCCCGACCAGCACGAGGCCGTCGACGGTGGAGACCGTCCCGTCGAGCGCCATCACCCAGAAGAGCGCCGACAGCCCGATCAGCACCGGGACGTCGCGGCGTACCACGGGGCTCTGAACGGCCAGCGACATGATCGTCCCGGCGACCCCGACCACCAGCAGGATGTTCGCGACGTTGGAGCCGACCACGTTGCCGACCGCCAGCCCCGGGCTGCCGGACAGGCTCGCCTCCACGGTGACCGCGAGCTCGGGCGCTGACGTCGCGAAGCTGACCACCGTCAGGCCGACGACCAGCGGGGACAGGCCGAAGGACCGGGCGATCGTGCTGGCGCCGCGCACCAGCGTCTCGCCGCCGGCGACCAGCAGCGCGATGCCGGCCAGCAGGAGTACGCCGGTCATCGGGCCTCCGGGCGGCGGGCTGGTGTGCTGGGTAGCTGGCGTGCTGGCTGATGTGCTGGCTAGCTTGGCGGGACCGTCGTGGTCAGCATAGGGCGCGGCCGGTCGTGCACGTGCGCCATTCGTCGCCGGGGGCGCGGCTGGTTCGACGTACGAAGCCACGCACGTGCGATCTGATGCAACTGCGGTGCGGAATCGCGCACGAGACCGGTCTCGCACGCCGAGCCGGCGGGTCAGCCGCAGCCGGTGACCTCGGGCAGCGGCTCCGGGATGCCCATGCCCGGCAGGCCGAGCATCGTGCCGGCGGGCTGGGGCGCCGCGCGTGCCTGCCACGCGTCGCCGGAGCGGGTACGACGCACCGTCCTGATCGGCGCCTCGGAGACCAGGTGGTGCGGGGCCGCATAGGTGACCTCGACCTCGACCAGGTCCCCGGGCCGCGGGGTCTCGACAGGCTCGACCGCCGAGAGCGGCCCGGCCGCCGTGGCGGCGAAGTGGACCAGGCGGTTGTCGCGCGCCCGCCCGGTCATCCGGTGGGTGGCGGCGTCCTTGCGGCCCTCCCCCTCGGAGACCAGCAGCTCGACGGTGCTCCCGACCAGGCGCCGGTTCTCCTGCCAGGCGATCTCGTCGACCCGGGCAACCAGCCGCTCGTACCGCTCCTGGACGACCTGCTTGGGCACCTGGTCCTCGAGCGTGGCGGCCGGCGTGCCGGGACGCTTGGAGTACTGGAAGGTGTAGGCGCCGGCGAACCGCGCGCGCTCGACCACCTCCAGGGTCTGGGCGAAGTCGTCCTCGGTCTCGCCGGGGAACCCGACGATGATGTCGGTGGTGATCGCGGCCTCGGGGATGGCCTCACGGACGCGGTCGATGATGCCGAGAAAGCGCGACTGCCGGTAGGAGCGCCGCATCGCCCGGAGCACCCGGTCGGAGCCGGACTGCAGCGGCATGTGCAGCTGCGGCATCACGTTCGGGGTCTGGGCCATGGCCGCGATGACGTCGTCGGTGAACTCCGCCGGGTGCGGGCTGGTGAAGCGCACCCGCTCCAGCCCGGCGATCTCACCGCACGCGCGGAGCAGCTTGGAGAAGGCTTGGCGGTCGCCGAACGCCACGCCGTAGGCGTTGACGTTCTGGCCCAGCAGGGTGACCTCGCTGACGCCGTCGGCGACCAGCGCCTCGATCTCGGCCAGGATCTCCCCGGGCCGCCGGTCGCGCTCCTTGCCGCGCAGGCTGGGCACGATGCAGAACGTGCAGGTGTTGTTGCAGCCCACCGAGACCGAGACCCACGCGGCGTAGGCGGACTCGCGCTTGGTGGGCAGCGTGGACGGGAACACCTCGAGCGACTCAAGGATCTCCACCTGGGCCTCCTGCTGCACCCGCGCCCGCTCGAGCAGCACCGGCAGGGACCCGATGTTGTGGGTGCCGAACACCACGTCGACCCAGGGCGCCCTGCGGGTGATCTCGCCGCGGTCCTTCTGCGCCAGGCAGCCGCCGACGGCGATCTGCATCCCAGGGTGCTTCGCCTTCACCGGAGCGAGGTGACCCAGGTTGCCGTAGAGCCGGTTGTCGGCGTTCTCCCGCACCGCGCAGGTGTTGAACACGACCACGTCGGCTCGGGTGCCGTCGGGGACCGCGGTGTACCCGGCGTCCTCCAGCAGGCCGGTCAACCGCTCGGAGTCGTGGACGTTCATCTGGCACCCGTAGGTGCGGACCTCGTACGTGCGTGCCATGGCCGCCACAGTTTACGCGCGACGCCCGGCTTCGGTCCTGCCCCCCGTGCCGCAGCTGTGCCGCCCGTGTGCCGTCCCGCTGTGCCGTCCCCGTGGCGCCCCGCCCCCGCGCCTTGCTCGGACGAGAAACGCGGGCGGTGGCTTGTGACGGTGTGCCGGGCGTCTGGCAGCGCGGAAACCGATGGCACCTTCAGACGTGCGACGCCTCCTCGGAGCCGCGCGAGGCGTCTCACGTCTGATCAGACGCCAGGGCCCGCTCGACCCCCGGACGAACCTTGTCTTGAACCGCGCGCCGCCGCCCTGTTGGCTGGCCCCCATGATCACCACGCCAGCCCTCGTCACCCCGTCCGCCGGTGCGCCCTTCGAGGTGCGCGAGATCGAGCACCGCGACCTGCGTGACGACGACGTGCTCATCGACATCAGGTACGCCGGCATCTGCCACAGCGACATCCACCAGGGTCGCGAGGAGTGGGGAGAGGCGATCTTCCCCATGGTCCCCGGTCACGAGATCGCCGGCGTGGTCTCGGCGGTCGGGTCGACCGTCACCGCTCACCAGGTCGGCGACCGGGTCGGGGTCGGCTGCATGGTCGACTCCTGCGGGGAGTGCGCGTACTGCAAGGACGGGCAGGAGCACTTCTGCGAGCGCGGCGCCGTGATGACCTACAACGGCCGCGGCTACGACGGCGAACCGACGATGGGTGGCTATGCCCAGAAGGTTGTGGTCCAAGAGGACTTCGTGGTCTCGATTCCTGAAGGGATCGAGCTCGACGAGGCCGCTCCGCTGCTCTGCGCCGGCATTACCACCTGGTCGCCGTTGACCCGCTTCGGGGCCGGCCCCGGCACCAAGGTCGCGGTCATCGGGCTCGGCGGCCTCGGCCACATGGCGGTCAAGCTCGCGGTCGCGATGGGGGCCGAGGTCACTGTGCTGAGCCGGTCGGACGCCAAGAAGGAGGACGGGCTCGCCATGGGCGCCACTGACTACATCGCGACCCAGGACGCCGACCTCCGGGCGCTGCGCAACCGGTTCGACCTCATCGTCAACACGGTGAGCGCCGACCTCAAGATCTCCACCTACGTCTCGATGCTCAGGCCGATGGGAGCCATGGTCAACGTGGGCATTCCTCCCAACCACGTCCAGATCCATCCGGGTGCCTTGATCGGAGGCACCAAGATCCTGGCAGGCTCCAACATCGGCGGTATCCCAGCCACCCAGGAGATGCTCCACTTCTGCGCCGAGCACGGCATCGGTGCGACGGTCGAGACCATCGCCGCCGACCGGGTCGATGAAGCGTGGGACCGAGCGGCCGCCGGTGACGTCCGGTTCCGCTTCGTCATCGACACCGCGACGATCGAGCCCGGCACGGGCCGCGGCTCGGACTGACGGTGGCGCGTGTCCGCGACCTGACTCCGGACATGGTGGCGTTCTGGCGTGAGCGGCACCTGTGCACCGTGACCACGCTCCGCGCCGACGGCAGCCCTCACGTCGTACCGCTGGGGGTGGCGCTCGATCCGGAGGCGAGGGTGGCGTGGGCGATCACCACGACCGGCACCCAGAAGGCGGTCAACCTCGCCCGGGACCCCCGATTCGCCGCCTGCCAGGTCGACCGAGCGCGCTGGGCGACGATCGAAGGCCGGGCCGAGGTGGTCGCGGACGAGGACACCGTCGCCGAAGCCGTCCGACGCTACGCGGAGCGCTACCGGGAGCCCCGGGTGAACCCGCGACGGGTGGCGTTGCGGGTGACGATCACGCGGGTGGTCGGAAACCTCTGACGCCGGGTCAGGAGTCCTTGCTGCCGGTGGAGTAGACCACCGGGTGGTCGTCCTCGACGTGGTCCGTCTCGGCGGCGTCCCCGGCCGGTGCGGGCGGCTCCTCGGCCTCGGCGGCCAACGCCTCGCCGACCACGTCGACCGGCTCCTCGATCTGCTCCGGCGGGAGGTCGACGGCCAAGACGACCTGGGGCTCGTCGTCCCGCTGAGCCTCGCCAGGCGTCGACGCCTCAGCTGCCGACACCTTCTTCGCAGCCGGCTTGGCCTTGCTCTGCGTCTTCTTCGCCGTCTTCTTCGCTGCCTTCTGCGCCGTCTTCTTGGCGGGCGCCTTCGTGGTCGCGGACTCGGTGGCGGTCTGCTGCTTCGAGGCGTCACCGCCGTCCGTGGCCGCGGCCTTGCGCTCAGCGGCCCTGGTCGCCTGCTTGGCCGGCGAGGCCTGGCGTGTCTGCGAGCTGTCGGTGTCGGAGGGGCCGCGCCCGATCCGCTCCAGGACGCTGTGCACCACCCCCATCGGGATGGCGGCGGCGAAGCGCCCGGTCGAGATGACGGTGCTGGTCACGCGGTTGACGTTCTGTCGGAACACCCGAGTCTCCGTTGGGGTCAGGACGCCGGTGGCGTCGGGTCTGTCGTGGTCTGCTCTTCCTCAGCACTACCCGGTCGCGAGTCCGGGGACACGTGGCCGGACGTCCGCAACGGTCGCTGCGCCGCCGACGGTCCTGCCCGCGATGCTGCCCACGGTCCGGCGCTCGGCGGCTCCGGTCACTTCGGCTGCATCCTGATCCCGCCGTCGACCCGGATGGTCTCGGCGTTGAGGTAGCTGTTGGTGACGGCCTCGACGACCATCGAGGCGAGCTGCTCAGGCGTCCCCAGCTTCTTGGGGAACAGCACGCCCTTCTCCAGGTTGGCCTTGAACGCCTCGCTGGCCTCCCCCTCGCCGTAGATGGGGGTGTCGATGAGGCCCGGAGCGACCGTGTTGATGCGGATTCCCACGGCCGACAGGTCGCGCGCGATCGGCAGGGTCATCCCGACCACGCCCCCCTTCGACGCCGAGTACGCCGCCTGACCGATCTGACCGTCGAAGGCGGCGACCGACGCCAGGTTGACGATGGCTCCGCGTTCGCCGGTCTCGTCGAGCGGCTCGGTGCGGCTCATGGCCGTGCCGGCGAGCCGGATGGCATCGAAGCTGCCGAACAGGTTGATCGCCACGACCTTCTTGAAGGCGTCGAGGTCGGCGGCAGAGTCATAGCTGCCGTCCTTGCCGACGGTGCGTTGGGCCCATCCGATCCCGGCGCTGTTGACGAGGACGCGCACCGGGCCGAGCTCCTCGGCCTTGTCGACGGCGGCCGTGATCTGCTCGGTGTCGGTGACGTCGACCTTCACGAAGGCGCCGCCGATCTCGTCGGCAACCTGGGTGCCGGCCTCCTCGTTGAGGTCGGCCACGACGACCCTCGCCCCCTTGGCTGCCAGCCCGCGGGCGCAGGCGGCGCCGATGCCCGAGGCGCCGCCGGTCACGATTGCACTTGCTCCGGTGATGTCCATGCGCGGGACCCTACCGGGCAGTCTTCGCCGCGCTGTTCTGCGTGCTCTTGTGGGTCACCCAGAGGTGGATGAGGCCCTCGATCACGACGGTGCCGTCCTTACGGACCCCCTTCACCCGCACCGGCAGGTCGGCGTCAGCCCGCTCCCACTGCTCCGGATCGGTCTCGGCGATGCAGCGCACGTCGCTGTCGGCCTTGGCGGTGTAGCTGACCTCCATGCCCTTGGGGATCCAGCGCCTGTCCGACGGGATCGTCGCCTCGGCGAGTGCGCCCATGGCGGCCTCGAGACCGTTGCACAGCGCGATCGCGTGCAGGGTGCCGATGTGGTTGTGCACCGCACGGCGCTTGGGCACCACCAGCTCGGCGTAGTTGGGACGCAAGTCGATGAAGCGCGGCTTGATCGTGGCGAAGTACGGCGCCTTGCGCGCGAAGGCCGCGGAGAACAACCGCTCGCCCTGAGGCAGCTTGGACATGGTGCGGTAGAGCTCGAGCACAGAAGGCATGAGGGCTACATTACCGACGGGTAACCCCGGTCCGGCGCCGGCTCTGCTCAAGCAGGACCGGTCTCGTCCGGCAGCTCGGTCTCGGCCCCCGAGGCCTTGAGCTCCTCGCGCACCACCTCGTAGGCCAGGCCAGGGGGATAGCCCTTGCGCGCCAGCATGCCGACCAGGCGCCGCACCTTGGCCGCGTCGTCGGCCTGGCGCACCGAGCCCAGCTTGCGCCGCACCAGTGACCGCGCGGTCTCGGCCTCGCTTTCGGGGCTGACCCGGGTGAGTGCCGCCTCCACCGTCTCGCTGTCGACGCCCTTGCGGCGCAGCTCCATGCCGAGGGCCCGCCTGGCCAGTCCGCGGCTCGACTGCCGCGACTCGGTCCACTCGCGGGCGAAGGCCGCGTCGTCGATGAGGCCGACCTCCTCGAACCGGTCGAGGAGCCGGGTCGCGACATCGTCGGGCACGTGCTTGGCGGCCAGCTTCGCCGCCAGCTCGGCCCGGCTGCGGGCCTGCCCGGTCAGCTGGTCGAGCAGGATCTTGCGCCCCACGGCCTCGTGGTCGGCCTCGGGGCCCCGCTCGTCGACGTCGAGCGGGGCCTCGCGGGGCACCCGGCGGGCGAAGCTCACCACAGCCCGCTAGAAGTCGATGTTGACCGGCTCGGGCGGTGCCGTCGGCTGGCTGCCGGCCCCGGCCCGGCCTCGGCCTCGACCTCGTCGGTCACCTTCGGCCCGACGCCCAGCTTCTCGAGAATCTTCTTCTCGATCTCGTTGGCGAGATCGGGGTTGTCCTTGAGGAAGCTGCGAGCGTTCTCCTTGCCCTGGCCGAGCTGGTCGCCCTCGTAGGTGTACCAGGCGCCGGCCTTGCGGATCAGGCCGGCGTCGACACCGACGTCGATCAGACCGCCCTCACGGCTGATGCCGTGGCCGTACATGATGTCGAACTCGGCTTGCTTGAACGGTGGGGCGACCTTGTTCTTCACCACCTTGACCCGGGTTCGGTTGCCGACCATGTCGCCGCCGTCCTTGAGCGTCTCGATGCGTCGCACGTCGAGACGGACCGAGGAGTAGAACTTCAGCGCGCGGCCACCGGTCGTGGTCTCGGGGCTGTTGTGCACCATGACGCCATCGACGAAGTAGTTGTGGTGGCCCTCCACCTCGATGTCGAACTTGCGCATCGACCGGGACGGCGGCTTCACGTGGACGTCGAGGACGCGCGCCGGGACCGGCACGGTCTCGGGAGCCGCGAACTCCGGAACGACATCGAACCGCCCCCTCTGGTCCGGCAGGAGCTTGTAGTCCATCGACGGATGGACGTGGGGCGCCACAAGATCGAGGAACCGCTTCGAGCTCTCCGTGGTGAACGTGAGCACTGCCTTGCCGCGGGCTCCGCTGCGGCGCCAGGAGACGTCGAACCCGTGGGTGTCGCGGAGGTAGTCGACGAGCCGGTCACGCGTGCCTTCGGACATCGCCTCGATGCAGAACTGGACCCGTCCGCTGCCACCTTCGGTCCGCTGCTGCAGACCCTGGGACCGGAGCGTGAAGGACCCGTCGTCCATGAACCAGATCGCCAGCGACAGGGGTGTGAGGGCCTTGAGGTACTCCTCCGGAAGGGTCTTGTGTCCCGGCACGAGGTAGACGGTGTCGTGCAGCTCGGCGAGCTCCGGCAACGGGGTGAAGTCCGCGAAGACCGCGCCCGTGGAGCTCGTCCGTTGCGAGACCCCGATGTTCCCGAAGAGGCTGACCTTCCAGTCCAGATAGTCCGCCTGCTTGGCGCCGTGGCCCATCCGGAGCCTGGTGCCGCGTCTGCCGCGCCGGTTGGGTGACAGGTTGCCGTCGCCCATCAAGGAGCCGAGGACGACCTGCCACTGCTGACCGCTCAGCCTGCGTGGCTCGGCCACCATCACCCGGTCCCCGGCGATGAGCTCCCCGGCCTCACGCCAGCCACCGGGGGTCCGGACCAGATGGTTCTCGGTCGCGGCGAACTGGGCACGGCCGTTGCCGCCGGACTTCTCGACGGTGAACTGCAGGAAGCGCTCGGCGTCGCCGTTGTCGAACCAGTTCACGATCCGCTTGGGAACGACTCTGTCGGCGCCAGGGTCGTAGGAGAGGACCTCGACGTCCATCCTCTGGTTGACGATCTTGCCGATCTTCTCGGTGGTGCCGTCGCCGAGCGTCACCCGCGTGCCGTAGGACATGCAGCCGAACATGACACCGATCTTCTCGCGGAGCTGGTTGATGAAGATCGCGGTCGTGCCGGAGCCGGCGAGCGCACCGGTCATCTTGCGCAGCGCCTGGCTCATCAGCCGCGCCTGCAGGCCGACGTGGCTGTCGCCCATCTCTCCCTCGATCTCGGCGCGCGGCACCAGCGCGGCCACCGAGTCGATGACCAGGAGCGAGAGCGCCCCCGAGCGGATCAGCATGTCGGCGATCTCCAGCGCCTGCTCCCCCGAGTCGGGCTGGGAGACCAGCAGCGCGTCGGTGTCCACGCCGAGGGACTTCGCGTAGTCGGGGTCGAGGGCGTGCTCGGCGTCGATGAACGCCACGATGCCGCCCTGGGCCTGGGCGTTGGCCACGGCGTGCAGCGCCACCGTGGTCTTGCCGGAGGACTCCGGGCCGTAGATCTCCACCACGCGGCCGCGGGGCAGCCCGCCCACGCCGAGCGCCACGTCGAGGGAGATGGCGCCGGTCGGGATCACCGCGAGCGGCGCGCGAGTCTCCTCCCCCAGCCGCATCACCGACCCCTTGCCGAACTGCTTCTCGATGTTGGCCAGGGCCATGTCGAGTGCCTTGTCGCGATCTGCCATCAGTCTCGTCCCGTCGTTCGTGCGCTCGTGCGGAGCACCTGGTCTGTTGCGGTGTCTGCGACCCTAGGAAGCCCCGCCGACAGTTCCCGGAGGCCGAGGGCCCCTGGGGACGAGTCGTGAGTCCGCCCCGGTGGTCGTCCGAACTGGCCCCACCCTAGGCCGAACACCTGTTCGACTCCGACAGCCGCGCCCGGCGTGTCCCGGACCCGTCCCCGGGCACGACTCAGCCTCGGGGCACGACTCAGCCTCGGTGCCAGGACCGCGCCGCCTGCCGCCAGGCTTCAGCGAAGCGTCCGCCCGGGGCGGCCAGTGCCGCCGCTTCGGCGTCCTCGGGCTCGTCGACGTCTCGCAGCGGCGTGCACGACCTCACCTGCGCGCCGCCGTCCACCAGCGCTCGGCGGGTCAGCTCCCCCGTGTCGGCCCGCGACATCGGCACCGACGCCAGGACCCTCCCCAGCTCAGGGTCGCGCAGCGCCAGCACCCACCATCCCCCGTCGAGGGCATCCCCCAGCACCGCCGTACGCCGGCCTCTCCCGGCGACCTCCACGACCTCGGTCAGCAGCCCGGTGGTCAGCTGCGGGGTGTCGGTGCCGACCTGCACCACCAGGTGCTCGCCGGCAGCATCCGCGTGGGCAGCGGCCAGGCGCGCCCCGAAGCCCGCGCCCCGCTGCGGGAAGACTCGGCACGGCCGCAACGCCGACTCGAGCTCCGCCGCCTGCACGGCGCGCGTCAGGTCACCGGCCAGTGCCACGTGCACCACGGGGAAGGTCGCCAGCATCACCTCGAGGGTGTCGAGCAGGCCGGCGGCCGCGAGCTCGGCCGCAGGCACCGCGCCGACGTGCGCGGCCAGCCGGGTCTTCGCCTCTCCGGGGACCGGGGCCTTGGCGACCACCAGGCCCACGGCGTCCGCCCGCTCACCGGACGTGGAGGTCACGACAGCACCCGCGCGAAGTCCCGGGCGGTGCGCAGCGTCCCCCGCACCGAGCCGGACACCTTCGACCGGGTCCCTTCGGCACGCGGGAGGTAGGAGACGTCGCGCTCGCTGAAGCGCCAGCCCGCCGCATGAGCGCGCTGCAACAGCTCGACCGGGTAGCCGAAACGCCGGTCCTCGACCCCCAGGTCCAGCAACGCCTGACGGCGGCAGACCCGCATCGGGGCGATGTCGGTGACGGGGATGCCGGTACGTCGGCGCAGCCACCACAGCACCAGCCGATTGCCGGCTCTCGCGTGCCACGGCCAGACGGTACGACCCTCCCCCGGCGTGCGCACCGGTCGCCGCCTGCCCACCGCGATGTCGGCCCGTCCCTCGACCACGTCCCGGAGCAGCCCGGCGAGCTCGGCCGGGTCGAAGGAACCGTCGCCGTCCATCACCGCGACGAGCTCCGCGGTGGCCGCCTCGACCCCGGCGTGGACCGCGGCGCCGTACCCCGCTCGTTCCTCGTGCACGACAGTGGCGCCGAGCCGACGCGCCACCTCGGCGGTGTCGTCGCGGGAGCCGTTGTCGACGACGATCGGTCGCAGCGGCGGCTGCATCCGTGGCAGCAGGCCCGCCAGAGCCGGCCCCTCGTCCTTGCAGGGCAGCACCACGTCGCACGGCGGCAGCCCCTCGAAGCCCGCTGCGTCCTGGTACCCCGCCACGGCCCTCACGCTAGGCCGCTGGTCAAGCCGTCGGGGTGGTCGACGTCATCGCAGCGGGGCATGGACGAACTCGGCCAACCCCTCGTCGGGGCGGATCCTCGCGGTGAACCCCAGGTCACGGGCGGCGAGCTC
>CAWDDN010000053.1:0-34482 GCA_963801135.1 uncultured Actinomycetota bacterium
CTCACGGGCACGGCCGACCGCCTCGAGAACGGTCGTCGGCGGACTCATCATGCGCTCAGGTTATCCGGCCACCGGCGCTCGCGGCCGAATCCGCAGGGCCAATCCGCAGGGCCAATCCGCAGCGCCGATCCGCAGGGCCGATCCGCAGGGCGCGCGGTCAGTACGCCCCTTTCCCCCACCACCACGATTCGGCGGCGGGGCTCGAGGATGACGGGCATGAACGAGCCCTTGCGGAGCTTCGGGATCCGTAGCTCGACGTCGCCGGCCTTGGTGGTCAACGTCCGCGGCCGGTGACCGTTGCGTTCGTTGGTGCGGTCCTCGGTGCGCTCGTAGGGTGGGTCGAGTAGCTCGGACAGGGCGGACTGGGCCTCGACGTCCTCACGCCTCGCCGCCAGCCCTCAAACCCCACCACCCCAGGGGACTCCTCTGCCGGGGTCGGGGCATGAGGCGCAAGAGCCTTCGGGGTCGTCTCATGTCGTGCTGTCTGCTGTCCTGACGCGGTGACGTGGCACCGGTGTCCACTAACCTGTGCGGATGCCTGAGTTCCTGAAGATCAACGACGCCGGCTGGCTGTTCGCCGAGACGTTCCGCACTCCGATGCAGGTGGGGGTGCTGGCGAACTTCTCGATGCCGGAGGACGCCGCCCCGTCGTACCTGGAGAACCTGGTCAATCACTGGCGCACCTTCACGACGTTCAGCCACCGTTCAACTACAAGCTGCGTGGCAAGGTGCTGCAGCGGTGGGAGGTGCTGCCGGACGAGGAGATCGACCTCGACTACCACTTCCGTCACTCAGCGGTGCCCGCCCCTGGCGGTGAACGCGAGCTCGGTGTTCTGGTCTCGAGGCTTCACTCGATGAACATGGACCGGCGCTACCCGCTCTGGGAGTGCCACGTGATCGAGGGGGTCGCCGAGGGCTTCTGGTCGCTGTACATGAAGGTGCACCACTCCCAGATCGACGGCGTCGGCGGCATCCGCCTGGCCAAGCGCATGTTCACCGTCGACCCGGAGGCACGCGGTCTCAAGCCGCCGTGGGCGGTGGGACTGTACGGCGAGGACCAGTCAGGGCTACCCGCGAAGCAGCGCGATCCGGCACCCGATCAGGGGCAGGGACCTCGCCAACGAGTGCTGGGTGCCGCCCGGTCCGTGACCGCCGTGACCGGCTCGCTGACTCGCACCTACCTCGAGAGCGCCGCCGGCAGTCGAGACGACCTGCGGGCAGTGCCGTGGCGGGCCCCCAAGTCCATCCTCAACGAGCGCATCAGCAAGCCCCGCCGGTTCGCCACCCAGGCCTACCCGATCGACCGGCTCAAGGCGGTGGCCAAGGCGGCCGGTGGCAGTCTCAACGACGTCTACCTGGCGCTGTGCGGAGGCGCCATGCGTCGCTACCTCCTCGATCTCGACGCGCTGCCCACCGACTCGCTGACCGCCAACGTCCCGGTCTCGGTGCGCAACGAGGACGCGCCTGGGCTCGGGAACGCGATCAGCTTCCTCTACGCCAGGCTCGGCACGGACGTCGAGGATCCCGTCGACCGGATCAAGGCCGTGCACGAGTCGACCCGTCTCGGCAAGGACCGTCTCCCCACCGCGGGCCCCGGCGCGATGGACCTCTACACCACCGCCCTCATGGGTCCCTTCCTGGGCCAGGCGATGGCGGGCGTCGGAGGCTACGGACGCCCTGCGAGCAACGTGGTGATCTCCAACGTGCCGGGACTCCAGGAGCCGAGGTACGTCGAGGGCTCGCTGATGCGCGAGTACTACCCGCTGAGCCTGCTCTTCCACGGCATGGCTCTCAACATCACCGCGGTCAGCAACGCCGACGTCTTCTGCGTCGGGTTCACCGGGTGCCGTGAGACGCTCCCCAGCCTCCAGAAGATGGCGGTCTACATGGGCGAGGCGCTCGAGGAGCTGGAGGAAGCACTGGGGTTCACCCCGAGTAGCTGATCCGCACGGTGTCGCTCACCGGCAGGCTCTGGCACGCCAGCCGGATCCCCTCAGCGAGGTCCTCGTCGTCGAGCACGTCGTTGTTGCGCATGGACACCTCGCCCTCGAGCACGATGCAGGCGCACGCCGAGCAGTTGCCCTCGCGGCAGGAGTACGGCGCATCGATCCCCTGCTCGAGCAGGAAGTCGAGCAACGGCTTGTCCGGCTGCCAGCCCTCGAAGCTGAACTCCTCGCCATCGAGGTCGCCGGCGACCGAGGCAGGGCTGTCTCGCTTCACCTCCGCGCTCGCTTCCCCGGCGGTCTCGTCGATGTCGGCGTCGGGACCGATGAGGCCCTCCGCGGCTGCAATCTCGGCGGTGATGTCGTCGGCCGCCTCACCGAAGGGGTTGCCGCCGAGGGAGACGAACTTCTCCTGGTGTCGCCGCTCGCGGGGGAACCCGAGCTCCTTGAGCGCGCCTGTCACGCCCTTCATGAAGGGGCCCGGACCGCAGACGAAGGAGTCGTAGGACGGGTAGTGGGCGGCGATCGTGCGCATGTGCTCCGCTGTGGGAAGGCCCTGGAGCACCTCGAGCCAGTGGATCACCACGAAGCGGTCGGCGTACTCGTCAGCCAGCGCCGCCAGCTCCGGGGCGAAGATGACGGACTCGGGATCACGGTTGGCGTAGACGAGGACGACCTGCCCGCTGCCTCGGGCGAGTGCGGACTTCGCGATCGAGATCACCGGTGTGATGCCGCTGCCCCCGGCGAAGAGCAGGAAGTCGGCGTCGAGGTCCTTGGGGGTGAAGATCCCGCTCGGCGGCAGCGAGGTCACCACGTCACCGGGCTGCAGGTGGTCGCAGAGCCAGTTCGAGGCGTAGCCGTCGACGGTGCGTTTGACGGTGACCTTGAGCAGGTCGGTCTCGTGGGGAGCGCTGGACAGCGAGTAGCAGCGAGCCACCGTGCCGGTGCGCGCGCTCGGGACGGCGACGGTCAGGAACTGGCCCGAGGTGTAGCCGACCGGCGAGGGTGCCCGCAGCACGATCGAGCGGGCCTCCCCGGTCTCCTCGACGACGTCGACGACCTCGAGCTTCAGGACGGGCTCGGCGGAACCCGTGGTCTCTCCCTCCGTGGCGGTGTCGGTCACGGTCAGTCGACCCCGCCGCCCACGTCGACCCTGCCTTCCTCGACGGCGCGGTCGATGCTCGCCTGCAGCCTGCCGCAGGACGCGGGAAGACCGAGGCGGCCCTCGACGCGGGCGCGGCTGAACTCCGCGCACGAGTCGACCGCCTGGTGCGACCACTGGATGCTGGTCTGGAACTCGCTGAGCTTACGGACCCGCACCGTGGCGAGACAGTCGAGGCACTCGACGTCACTCAGGTGGCCTTCGAGGTAGCGCCGCCGGTCCTCGAGGGTCTCGGCGCTCAGGGGTGCGAAGCTGACCATCACACGCCCCCGGGCATGGTCGGCGCCCCCACCTCGGATGCCCCCTCGGCGGACTGCTCGGAGGTCGAGCCCCCGTGCCCGTGACCGCCGTACTGGGCGTCCTCCTCCTGACGACGCCGCAGGTTCTCCTCCACCTCGCGCTGCCAGTTCTCGTTGGCGTGGGTGGTGTCGACCTCGAACTCGAAGCGGTCGGTCATCTCGGGGCTCACGTCGGCGACGTCGACGTAGAACTGCTCGTACCAGCGGCGCAGCTGGTAGACGGGACCGTCCTCCTCGCACAGCAGCGGGTTCTGGATCGCGGACTTGTTCAGCCAGATGTGGACGTCCTGCATGAACCCCTCGCCGAACATGTCGCTGTACTTCCTGGCGATCTTGGCCGAGGTCTCGTCGTCCAGTCCCTCGGGCTTCTTGACCATGAGGCCGTACTGGAGCTTGAAGCTGTTGTCGTCGACCGGGTAGTGGCAGTTGATGAGGATCACCTGGATCTCGTAGCCCTTGTAGGTCGTGGTGAGCGGGTTGATCATGTACGACGGCCCGAAGTAGCTGGCCTCGGACTTCAGCAGCAGGTCCTGGTCGCCGTAGCCCGATCCGGCCATGTCGGGTCGCCCGCTGGAGTGCATGTACTGGGTGGCGACGTGGCCCTCGAAGACGTTCTTGAAGTACTTCGGGAAGGCGTAGTGGATGTAGAAGAAGTGCGCCATGTCGACGACGTTGTCGACGATCTCGCGGCAGTGCGCGTTGGGCACGTCGAGCACGTTCCACGTCCAGTCGGTCCACTCGCCGGTCTCGACCTCCTCGATCTCGGGGATCTCCTGCTGGGGGATCGGGGCGTTGCCCTCATGGTCGTGCCAGACGAAGAGCTGCCGGTTGCGCTCCACGGCGTGCCAGGCACGGGTGCGTGCTCGCAGCGGGATGCGCTTGGCATAGGGGATCTGCTTGCAGCGGCCGTCGCCACCCCAGCGCCAGTCATGGAAAGGGCAGGCGATCTCGTCGCCCTTCACGGTGCCTTGCGTGAGGTCGCCCCCCATGTGCCGGCAGTAGCCGTCGAGCACGCGGAGCTCCCCGGCGCCGTCGGCCCACACCACGAGCTTGGTGCCGAACGCCTCCACGGCGTGGGGCTTGCCGTCCCGGAAGGGCTCGGCCAGCCCCAGGCAGTGCCACCCGCGGGCGAAGCGCTCCGGCGGAGCACCCTTGTCGATGATGCGGGTGTCGAGCTTGGTGCCACTCATGGGTTCCTCCAGTCCGCGGGCCTGTGTCTGCGTGCAGGCGCGATCTTCCGCCCAATACTGAAACACGTTACAGTTTTGCCTCTCCCCTGGTCCAGTGACCGGGACCACCGACCGCGTCGGCACGACCCCTGTCAAGGAGCCTGCATGCACCTCGCCCTCACGCCCGCGCAGGAGGCGCTCAAGCACGAGCTCGAGGACTACTTCGCCCGGCTGGTGACCCCGGAGGTCCGCGCCGCCCTGTCCGCCAGCTCCGGCGAGTTCGGGGACATCGAGGCCTACAAGAGCGTGATCCGCCAGATCGGCCACGACGGCTGGCTCGGCCTCGGCTGGCCCGAGGAGTACGGCGGCCAGGCGCGCGGAGGCGTCGACCAGCTGATCTTCTCCGACGCCGCCGCGGTCGCCGGGGTGCCGATCCCCTACCTGACGCTCAACACGGTGGGTCCCACCATCATGCGCTTCGGCACCGAGGAGCAGAAGCGCGAGATGCTCCCCCAGATCATCAAGGGGGAGCTGCACTTCTCGATCGGCTACTCCGAACCCGGCTCCGGCACCGACCTTGCCTCGTTGCGCACCCGCGCCCGGCGCGAGGGCAACGAGTGGGTGATCAACGGCCAGAAGATGTGGACCAGCCTGATCCAGTACGCCGACTGGATCTGGCTGGCGTGCCGTACCGATCCCGACCTGCCCCGGCACAAGGGCCTCTCGATCATCCTGGTGCCGGCCGACGCCCAGGGGTTCTCGTACACGCCGGTCCACACGGTTGCCGGGGTCTCGACGTCGGCGACGTACTTCGAGGACGTCCGGGTGCCGGTCGACAACCTCGTCGGCGACCTCCACGGCGGCTGGCCGCTGATGACCAACCAGCTCAACCACGAGCGCGTCGCGCTGACCTCGGCCGCCCCGCTCCAGCACTCGATGCGGCAGGTGCGCGAGTGGGCCCAGCAGACCAAGACACCCCAGGGCGACCGGGTGATCGACGCGGAGTGGGTGCAGGTGCTGCTCGGGCAGGCCCACGCCCGGGTCGAGATGCTCGCCCTGATGAACTGGAAGATCGCCTCCGCGACCGACGACCTCTCACCTGCCGAGGCATCGGCGACGAAGGTGTACGGCTCGGAGCTGGCCACCGAGGTGTACCGATCGCTGATGGAGATCGTCGGGCCCAACGCCGCCGTGAAGCCCGACTCCGCGGCCGCGGTGCTCGGCGGGCGGCTGGAGCGGTATCACCGCTCGTCGCTGGTGATGACCTTTGGCGGCGGAACCAACGAGATCCAACGCGACATCATCGGCATGGTCGGCCTCGGCCTGCCCCCCGCCAAGCGCTGAGCACGAGGAGAACCCGATGGACTTCAGCCCCACTCCGGGTCAGGTCGACGCCCAGCAGCTGGCCCGCCAGGTGCTCACCGACCGGTGCACCAACGCCCGACAGCAGGAGGTCGAGGCCGGTGGCGACCGGTTCGACCGTGAGCTGTGGGCAGAGCTGGGCTCACTGGGGCTGCTGGGCCTGCCGTTGCCCGAGGAGCACGGGGGCGCGGGGCTCGGGGTGCTCGAGATGGCCACCCTCCTCATCGAGGCGGGTCGGGTGGTGGCTCCGGTGCCGCTCGCCACGCACCTCGCGGCAGCGGTGACCCTGGCCGAGCACGGTGACGCCGGCCAGCAGCACACCTGGCTGGGCGACGCCGCCAGCGGCGAGGCCGTGCTCACCGTCGCGCTGGCCGAGGACCTGCACCCGTGCCCGGACCAGCCGGCGACCGTCGCTCGGCGCGAGACGGAGGGCTGGACCCTCGAGGGGGTCAAGACCACGGTTCCAGCGGGCCCCGTGGCCGGGCTGTTCCTCGCGCCGGCCTCGACCGACTCCGGGGTCCGGGTGTTCCTGGTGCATCCCGACGACACCGGCGTCAGCGTGACCGCCCAGCAGCTCAGCGACGGGGACGTCGCCGGGCGCCTCGAGCTGGAGAGCGTCCGCCTCGGCGACGACAGGGTGCTGGCCGAGGAGGCAACTCGTCGCCTGGCCAACCTCGCGATGGTCGCCGCCTGCGCGTGGCAGGCCGGCGTCTGCGAAGGGGCACTGGAGCTGACCGCGCAGTACGCCAAGACCCGCGAGCAGTTCAGCCGGCCCATCGGCAGCTTCCAAGCGGTCTCCCAGCGCCTGGCCGACGGCTACATCGACGTCCACGGTCTGCGGCTCACCACCCTCAACGCCGCCTGGCGTCTGGCCGAGGGGCTGCCGGGCGACGTCGAGGTGGCGACCGCGAAGCTGTGGGCCGCGGACACCGGGCACCGCGTGGCTCACACCACCGTGCACGTGCACGGAGGAGTCGGCATCGACCTCGACGGCGAGGCCCACCGCTACTTCACCGCGGCGAAGCGGGCGGAGTTCTCGCTGGGGGGGACGACGACCCAGGCCCGCGCGGTCGGGCGTGCCCTGGCCCTCGAACCGGTCTGAGCGTCCCCGAGCGACCCCGCGCGGGCAACGCCGACGCGCAACCACGAAGGCGGAGTGCCCCGCCGCAAGCGGTGAGGCGGCCGATAGCGTGCCGCCATGCCGCTGTACTCCTTCGAGGGCGCCAGCCCCCAGGTCCACCCCTCCGCGTTCATCGCCCCGACTGCCGTGCTCGTCGGGGACGTCGTGGTCGAGGCGGACGCGTCGGTCTGGTACAACACCGTGCTCCGCGGCGACTACAGCCGGATCACCATCCGCGAGGGCGCCAACGTTCAGGACGGGTCGGTGCTGCACGCGCCGCCGGACCTGCCGACCGAGGTCGGGCCTGGGGCGACCGTGGCACACCAGTGCGTCGTCCACGGCGCCACCATCGGGTCGCAGGCGCTGGTCGGCAACGGTGCGACCGTCCTGGACGGCGCCCGGGTCGGCGCGCGCTCGATGGTGGCCGCGGGCGCGATGGTCACCCCCGGCACCGAGATCCCCGACGAGGTCCTCGCAATGGGCTCGCCTGCCAAGGTCAAGGGACCGATCGCCGGCACCGCAGCGGAGTTCTGGGTCGCGGTGAACCCGGAGGCCTACCGAGAGCTCGGGCAACGCCACCGAGACGGGATCGCGCCCGTCGAGTGAGCCGGGCTCAGCCGCGTGCCTCGTCGAGCCGCGCGACCGCCGAGTCGAACTCCGCGACCAAGTCGGCCATGACATCGGCCACCGGCCGCACCTGGTTCATCCGTCCCACGATCTGACCCACCGGCATCGAGATGACGTCGGGGTCGCCATGGGCGTTCATGCGGCTGTGGGCGTCAGCGACCAGGAGGTTCTGCAACGGCATCGGCAACGGCTGGGGCGCGCCCTCCTCGGTCCAGGCCTGGGTCCACCGGGTCTTGAGCAGACGGGCCGGCTTGCCGGTGTAGACGCGGGTTCGGACGGTGTCGGCGCTGGTGGCCCGCAGGAAGGCGGGCTCCCATCCGGTGTTGCTGCTGAGGTTGCGGTACTCCTCGGTGCCCAGCCAGATGGAACCGGTCCAGACGCCCTGTGCGCCGAGCGCGATTGACGCGGCGATCTGACGGCCGGAGCCGATGCCGCCCGCCCCCAGCACCGGCACGGTGTCGCCCACGGCGTCGACGATCTCGGGGGTCAGGACCATGCTGGCGATCTCGCCGGTGTGCCCACCCGCCTCGTAGCCCTGGGCCACGATGACGTCGACGCCGTTCTCGACGTGGGAGCGTGCGTGCTTGGCCGCGCCGGCGAGGGCAGCCACCTTCACACCGGCGTCGTGGGACTGCTTGATGACGTCGACGGGCGGCGAGCCGAGTGCGTTGGCGATCAGCACCGGCCGGTGCTCGAGGGCGACGTCGACGTGCGTGCGTGCCACCGAGTGCAGCCACCCCAGCACGCCCGCCCTGCCTTCGCCCTCCGGGAGCGGCGGGACCCCGAGCTTGCGCAGCGTCTCGTCGACGAAGGTCCTGTGCTCATCGGGGATCATCGCGCCCAGGTCGTGGGTGGTGCCCTCGGTGGGCACCTTCATCGGCATCACGACGTCGACGCCGTACGGCTTGCCGTCGGTGTTGTCGTCGAGCCAGGTCAGCGTCTGGTGGAGCTCGTCGGCCTCGTTGAAGCGTACGCAGCCCAGCACGCCGAGGCCGCCCGCCCGTGTCACCGCCGCGGCAACGTGCTCGCTGGGGGTGAAGGCGAAGATCGGGTACTCGATCCCGAACACGTCGCACAGGTCGGTCCGCATCGTCATGCTCCGTCGGTCGAGGTCGTCGAGGCGGCCAGCTCCCGTGCCTTGGGGTAGTTGGCCTTGCCGGTGGCGCTGCGCGGGATCTCCTCGACGTAGGTCACCGAGCGGGGCAGCTTGTAGCCGGAGAGCCGGGCGCGCAGGAAGGTCCGGATCTCCTGGGTGCTGGGGCGGTTCTCCCCCCGGGTCTGGATGAGGGCACTGACAGCCTGGCCGTAGTTCTCGTCCGTCACCCCCACGACGAGGGCGTCGTACACGTCGGGGTGCCCCTTGAGCGCCATCTCGACCTCTTCGGGGTAGACCTTCTCCCCCCCGGTGTTGATGCAGTTGGAGCCACGGCCGAGGAGGGTGACCTTGTTGTCGGCCTCGATCCGTGCGAAGTCACCGGGCACGGAGTAGCGCACGCCGTCGATCGTGATGAAGGTGCTGGCCGACTTCTCGTCGTCCTTGTAGTAGCCCAGCGGCACTGAGCCGGAGCGGGCCAGGCGCCCGACCGCGCCCACGTTCGACAGATCGATGACGCGGCTGGTCTCGTCGAGGACGACCGACTCAGGCCCGAGGCTGACCACACAGCCCTCTCCCTTGATGTTCTCGCTGTCCTGCAGCCCGGTGCCCTGGAAGCCGGTCTCGGAGCTGCCGACGCTGTCGGTGAAGAAGGTCTCGGGGAACGCCTTCATCCAACGCTCCTTGACCGGGCGGCTGAAGATCGCGGCACTGCTGGCGACCGCAGCCAGGGTGTCGACCCGGTAGTCGCCGCGCTCGTACTCCTCGATCAGCGGACGGGCCATGGCGTCGCCGGTCATGAAGATGAGCTGGACCCCTTCGCGCTGGACGATCTGCCACACCTCGGCGGGGTCGAACTTCGGCACCAGGATCGTGAGGTGGCCGGCGAAGAGGTGCATCAGCATCGCCGCCTGCGCACCTCCGTGCATCAGCGGGCTCAGCGGGAAGGTGACCATCGGGTCGTTGGCGGCGGCCTGCTTGGACTGGTCGTACTCCTCAAGGCGTTCGCCTGTCATGAAGTCGATGCCGCCGCCCAGGACCCGCCAGAAGTCCTCGTGGCGCCACATCACGCCCTTGGGGAAGCCGGTGGTGCCGCCGGTGTAGATGATGTAGAGGTCGTCGGGGCTGCGCTCGCCGAAGTCGCGCTCGGCACCCTGGCCCTCGAGCGCCTGCCCCCAGCTCACCCCGGCGTAGGAGGAGATGTCGGCGTCGCTCGCGGGCTCGGTCGGGTCGGGCATCGCCACGATCGTGGTGAGCTTGTCGTGGTTCGGAGCGGTCTTGGCGACCAGCGGGGCGTAGGGGCGCTCGTGCAGCAACGCCACCATGTCGGAGTTGTCGAAGAGGTAGTTGAGCTCGCCCTCGACGTAGCGGTAGTTGACGTTGATCGCGACGGCCCGGATCTTGAAGATCGCCAGCAGCGCCACCACGTGCTCGATGCTGTTCTTGGCATACATGCCGACGTGGTCGCCCGCGCCCACGCCTCGGCTCGCGAGGAAGTGAGCCAACCTGTTGGCGTCAGCCTCCAGCTCGGCGTAGGTGACCTTCCGGTCGCCCACCTGGATGACGGGGCGGTCCGGGACGACGTCCACGGCGTGCTCGAAGAGATCGGCGATGTTCAAAGCCATGCTCCGCAGACTAGAACACGTTCTCGTTTCTGACTAGAGTGGTCCGACCTGCCTGAAGGAGAACCGATGTCGGAACCGCACGCCCTGGTCGAGCAAGAAGGCAACACCCTCGTGGTCACCATGAACCGGCCCGAGAAGAAGAACGCGCTGTCGGGCGAGATGCTCGAGATCCTCAGCGACGCCTGGGACCGGGTCAACGAGGACGACGACATCCGCGTGTGCATCCTGACCGGCGCGGGCGGAGCCTTCTGCGCCGGCGCCGACCTGTCGGGCATGACCCAGACCCACCCGAGCGAACGCTTCTCCGGCGGCACGTTCGACCCGAGCCGGATCAAGTCGCTCCTCAAGGGCTTTCGGCTCACCAAGCCGCTGATCGCCGCGGTCGAGGGCCCGGCCATCGCCGGTGGCACCGAGATCCTCCAGGGCACCGACATCCGGGTGGCCGGCCAGAGCGCCCGCTTCGGCGTGAGCGAGGTGAGGTGGGCGCTCTACCCGTTGGGCGGCTCCGCGGTCCGACTCCCCCGCCAGATCCCCTACACGGTGGCTGCCGACCTGCTGCTCACCGGGCGGCACATCCAGGCACCCGAGGCACAGTCGCTGGGTCTCATCGGGCACGTCGTCCCCGACGGGATGGCGCTGGACAAGGCCCGCGAGATCGCCGACCTGATCTGCGCCAACGGTCCGCTCGCCGTCCGGGCGGTGCTGAAGACCATCCGCGACAGTGAGGGCAAGCACGAGGAGGACTGCTGGGCCGACGATGCCGAGGTCGGCGCCGCGGTCTTCGCCTCCGAGGACGCCAAGGAGGGCCCGAAGGCCTTCATGGAGAAGCGGAAGCCCGAGTTCCAAGGCCGCTGATCGCCGCCTCGCTCGGCGTCAAAGACCGGTCACAAGACCGCTCATTCGCGCTTTGCGGCCGTTTCGAGGTGCACTTCCCCGCACCAGACCGGTCTCTTGCGGCCGTGCGGCGACGTACGTCGGCGGCAGGGAATCACTGCTCAGCCGCCACCGGCGCCACGCAGGAAGCTCACCGTGTCGTCCATCGCGGCGGTGAACGCCGGGCCGAAGGCGTGGCCGTCGGCGTACCACTCCACCGTGGAGTCCACCTCTGCGGCCCGTAGGGCACGCTGGGTGGCCCCCGCCCAGCGTGGCGGGCAGGTGTCGTCGAAGCGGCCGTGGACGAGCAGGACCGGCTCGGTGATCTCGCCGAACCGGGGGCGGGGGGAGAGGCCGCGCCAGAAGGCCGGGTCCTCGGCGGGCAGACCGTGCCGCTGACTCATCCTGGCGCGCAGCTCGGCGTCCTCGGCGTCCTCGGCGATGAAGCGACGGAAGTTCTGCGCCTCGAGGCTCGACACCGACGCCCAGGCCACGCCCGCCGAGAACAGCCCCGGTCGGACCGTCAGGGCCTTGAGCGTCACCCCTCCCCCCATGGAACGACCGAACAGCGCGATCTCCTGTGGGTCGACGCTCACGTCACGGGAGGACTTCAGTGCACGTGCCGCCGCGATGACGTCGGTGGTGTAGCCGAGCCGTACCGCGGTGTCCACCCGCGGGTCGTCACCGGAGTCGGCGTGGTTGCGGTAGTCCACGTGCAACGTGACGAAGCCCCGCTCGGCGAGGTACCCGCGCTCGCGCGTCATGCCCTGCCCGCGTTCGTAGACCGCTGGGTCGATGTAGCCGTGCGCGAGCACCACGGCCGGGAACGGCCCGTCCCCGTCGGGCACGTTGAGGACGCCAGAGATGCGGAGCGGGCGGGTGCCCCGGCCGTCGGTGGTGGATCGGTAGCTCACGTCGTAGGAGGTGTAGCCCGCGGCTCGCTCGCGGACCTCGCCGAGCCGTAGATCCCCACCGACGAGGTCGGCACGCTCGAGGGCCTCGAGCGAGATCGGCTGGACGGGCTGCGGCGTGGTCGGGGCGGTGCGGGCCCCCGAGGGGCGCGGCGGTGCGGCAGTGACGCTCGCGCGCTCCCTCCCGGACGGATCATTCGATGGGCTCGCCGACGGATCGCTGGATCGGGGGTTGGCATCAGTGCCGGCGCAGGCCCACAGCAGAAACGAGAGGGCGACCCCGGCTGCCACGACCGGGGCGCGGCGCAGCAGGCGATCACCAGGAGCGGATCGGCTGCTGCCCATGGCCCCAGTCTGCCGAGCGGCCGAGATCGAGGAGTCGTGGCCGATGGTCAGGTCAGTCGGCCTCGCGGGCCTCGAGCTGGCGAGTGCCCTCGGCCCCATCCAGCGCGGGCTGGGGGGTGGGCGGCGGGAAGCCGCGCTCGATCTCGCGGGCACGAGACATGTCGAACCCCCAGATCAGGGCGCAGCCGACAACGGTCGCCAGGATCGCCATGCTGGAAAGAATGTAGAAGGTCATCTGTTTCTCCTTTGCCGGGACGCGAGACGCGCCGGGTCGTCGCGGTCTGCAGTCGGCGGGAGGACTGCGAAAACCTGATGCGTCAATCCTGCGCGCTGGGGCAAGGTTTGTCAAGGGTTTGACTAATCTTTGTTCGGCCTCGTTGACCTGGTGGTGCGCGACCTCGGCTGGCATCGGCTCAAGGACCTGCCTGACCGATCGTCGGGCGGGACGGGGAGATCTCCGAGGTGGCCGACGCCTTGTGCGCGTGGGGACGTGCGCCTCCGGTCACTGTCGCGCATGCTGGAGGCATGGCAGACAACAGTGCCGGCGCCGCGGCAGGCGGCGGAGCCATCTACGGGTTGGGCGTCTTCGGCGCCTGGGTCTACTTCTTCCAGCAGGCGCACGGAGCGGCCGAGTACCTCCTCGCCGTGGTGCAGGGCGTGTTCTGGCCGGCGTGGATGGTCTACGAAGCCTTCGCGGCACTGGGCGCCTGACCGCCCGGTCGGTGTCCGACGATCCGCCGAGGCGGTGCGGCTAGGAGATCCGACGCGCCCGAGCGCTACCGGGTGAGACCCGCAGTGGCCGGGTGTCGACGGCGACGAACGCCGAGGCCGGGATCGTCTTGAGCTCCCTGACCAGCCGCTCCGGCCAGCGCGCATGCTGCTCGCCCTGGAAGAACCACGGAGAGCCGTTGTCGGCGAGCACCAGGCCGTAGCGCTTGAAGGCGCGGATCACCACCCGGGTGTGGACGCCGTATCCCTGGGCCGGGAAGGACCTCCGCAGCCGGAACCGCGCACCCATCGGCGGGTAGGCGCGGTTGTCGGTCGCCCCGGCGTGGTGCCTCGCCGGCCACAGGTGCCAGCGACTGGTGGTGTCGGTGGTGAAACGCACGGCATGGTCCAGCGTGTCGTCGCGGACCTCGGCCCACCGCAGCAGTCCTGGCAGGATCGGCAGTCCGGCGGCGTCGGCCGAGGTCCATCCGTCGGGGCGGAGCCGGTTGCTCCGCAGGCGCCAGGTGGCGCCCGACCCCGCCCGCCACCGTCCGTCGCGCTGGGTGGTGCTCCAGGTCTCGTAGAGCCGGCAGGAGGTCTTGTCGACCACGACCGCATGCATGTCTCCCCCGGAGTCGCGACCCCCCTCGATCCGGGTGTCGCCGCCGAACGGATATCCGACATGGTCGCTCTCGTCGGCGTAGTCGAAGCGCACTCGCACCCATGGATGCCTCCCGTCGACCACGGTGACCGGGATGCCGTAGCCGGGCCCGTCGCCGTCCGACGGCCCGAAGTCGGGGTGCAGCGTGCGTCCGGTCGACATGTGCGACCTCCAGGCTCGGCTGCGCGGGTGGACCGGCAGCCTGCGGATGTCGGCGTGCCAGTAGCTGGTGGCCGGGAAGACCGGACAGCCGGCCAGCGCGCGAGTCCGCTCCCCCGACGCGTACGGCGCGCGCCCGTCGCCGGAGGACGCTGCAACCCCGGCACTGCCGGCCAGGCCGGCGGAGACCACCAAGGCAGCGAGCAGTGTCCAGGCCCGCGCGCGGGGAGGGTGACGCATGTGCCCAGTGTGCGCCCCCGGTCGTGTCGGCGCGGCGCGTCACGCGTATGGCTCTCCCAGCGCTGTCGAGCCCGCGGCCTTCGCGGCCTCCGCGGACACGTCGGTGACCCTGAGCAGCTCCTCGCGCCCCCCGCCGCCGGAGACGCCGAGCACGAGCACCGGCCCCACTCCGGGCGCGTAGAGCTTGTACTCCAGCACGTCCGGCTCGATGGTGATCGTGTCCTTCGTCAGCAGGGCGCCCTCGACGTGACCGGCGGGGACGTCGGCCATCTCGTCCAGGCTGAGCACCTCGCCGTTGTCCTCGGCTTCCCCCTCGTAGTACTCCTGCCGATAGGCCATCCCGGGCGCCGGCTCACCCGGCACCATCACGCCTGCCATCGCACCGTCCACGCCCGCCTCGAAGGAGCCCCCGCGGCTAGAGACCTGCCCGTCCTCGAACTCAGCGGTGTCCTCGCCGAGGTACCAGACGTTGCCGTCGGGGTCCTGGGCGTACCAGTCGAAGGTGTCCTCGACGACCGCCCCGTCCTGGGTGACGGTGTCGCGCACGACCCGCGCGGTGACGCCGTTCGCGATCTCCTTCGTCGCGCTCGTGACCGTGACGACCACCCGGAGGGACTCGCCTGCCTCGTCGACCTCCCGGTAGGTCCACCGGGTGCCCGGCTTCATCGGCCAGAAGCGGTTGTCGATCTCGGTGGTGAAGCCCGCAGCGTCCGGCTGGACGGCCTGGTCCCCCTCCGGCAGTGCGCTGACTGCCTGCTCCTCCGGCGGGGCGTCCCCGGGGCTGTCGGTGCCACAGCCGGCAGCCAGTGCTGCCACGACTCCGGCGATGACGGCCCCGCGGCAAACCCGTCGCCCTGTTGTGCTGGTGCCTGCCATGGCCGCGCTCCCGTCTCGTTCTCGTCCTCTGACGCTAGGAGGCAGCACCTGAAGCGGCACTGAACGCCTGCGGCAACGCGTTCGGCCATGCTGTCCACCCATGTCCACCCATGTCCGAGGCGCTGCGCCCGCCACCTTGCCCGGAGAGGGACCTGACCCCGAGACTGGCTCTCAGCCCTCCAGCTGCCCTCGACATCCAAGGAACGAACCCCTCATGCACATCGAGAACCCCTGATGGCGTCCGGGACCCGCGTCCCCCTCGCCCCCCGCCGACCGGGACGGTCGGTCTGGTCTGGCGCGGCGCTCTGCCTCGCCGGGCTGCTGACCGTGTCCATGCAGGCGACTCCTTCATCAGCGGCACCGGTGGGCCCAGCAATGGGGGCCAAGGCGACGTACCGCGCCTACAGCAAGGTGATCGGGCGGACCCATCATGGTCGCCCGATCCGGGCGTACTTCCGCGGCGATCCGCAGACCCAGCACCGAGTGGTGATCCTCGGCCAGATGCATGGCAACGAGAAGGCAGGGGTGGGGGTCGCGAACCACATCCGCCGTCACCTCAAGCCCAGCCCCGGGCAAGGCATGTGGGTGATCCCCACGATGAACCCCGATGGCAACGCCCGCGGCACGCGGCAGAACGCGCGCCGGGTCGACCTGAACCGCAACTTCCCGACCAGTGGCTGGACCAGGGCGCCGTCGTCGTGCTGCTGGGGCGGGCCAAGGCCGGGTTCCGCCCCGGAGACCAAGGCGATGATCCGCTTCCTGCGCGACGTGAAACCCGACTACATCGCCTCCATGCACCAAGCGTTGGCCGTCGTCGCCTCCAACGGTCGGCGCGACCCTGCCGTGGAGCGCCGTCTGTCACGCGAGCTCCGCCTGCCGATCCGGCGGGTGGGTGTGGGTACACCGAAAGGCAAGATCTCGCCGACGCTGACCAGCTGGTACAACAGCCGACTCGGGCGCCACGGCACCTCGGTCACGATCGAGCTCCCCGGTCGTACGTCGCGGCACTACCGCAACCGCGTGGTGGCACCGGGGCTGATGCGCGCCACGCTGCTCTGGCAGCCCTGAGGCACCGCTACCGGCCGCCGCGAGGAGTGGGCCGCATGTCCTGGGCCCGCAGGAGCGCTTCTGCTGCAGCGGTGGCGAGCACGACGGCAGCCGCCGTCAGCCCAAGCCGGAGCACGCCGATCTCCACCCCCGCACGGAGAGACCCCCCGGACCCGAGCAGAAACACGATCGCCGTGGCGAACATCGTCTGACGACCCACGTCGCCGGCGACGCCCCAAGCGAGCGTGAAGGCCGCGCAGACCAGTGCCGTGACCAGCACCAGCGGACCCGGCAGAACGAGTGCAGCGACGATCGCGGCGGCCACTCCGGCCACCGTCCCAGACCAGCGCGCGCGGGCGAGCCTCCGGGTCTCCTGGGGCGCCGGACGGAGCACGGCGGCCAGCGTCAGCACGAGCCAGTAGCCGTGCCCCACCTCCAGCGCTCGCGGGATGGCGACCGCCGGACCCGCCAGGAGAGCGAAGGTCACGGTGTGCCGGAGCGCGACCGACCGCGACACCGGCGAAGCAGCTCGGGGCACCCGCAACAGCCGCGCCAGCACCTGGATCAGCGCGAATCCCGACCCGATCGACACTGCTGTCGCCACCGAACCACCACTGACGCCGATCGAGGCGAAGACCGCAGCGATGACCGGCGCGAACATGCCGATGGCTCCGGCCCGGACCGCGAGGGGTCCCTGCGCCAACGCGAGCGCTGTGACCACCAGCCCACAGGCAACCGGGGAGGACGACGTCTCCAGGCCTGCCACGCCGGCGAGCGCACACAGTCCGGCTGTGGCGACACGAGTGCCCGGTCCCACCGCGGCCGTGGCCGCCGGCACCCCGGCCACCACCCCCAGGAGAAAGGCAAGGGTGACCACCGGCCCCGTGAGCCACCACACCGCAGCCGAGACCACCACGAGCGGCAGCAGCAGGCCCACCGACAGGCGCAGCGCTGCACGGGGAGGGACGAGACCGAGCAGGAAACCGACTCCACCCACTCGGTTGGCCAGGTCCATGCCGTCAGTCTGCGACATCGCCGCACCCGACCAGCAGCACCTATTCGAGCAGCAGCACCCAGGCACCTGCCAGGGTGACCACGGCAGCGGCAGACCTGAGAAGGTCGGCGCGCAGCAGGCGGACGCCGATGCGCTCGTCCCAGCCCCGAGACAGCCGGCTGTGCGCCGGCGCCGCCACGGCCGCGGTCGCTGCGAACGCGGTCAGGGCACCTGACGCGGCGACGACCGTGGCCCCACCAGCCTCGCCGGTGAGAACCTCCCAGACCGCCACCAGGGTCGGCGGCAGCAGGGCGCCGTACACCAGGACGACGAGCGGGGTGATGCGCCGCGAGTGGGCTGCGTGCGTGCGCTGCCAGTCGTCGTCGTGTCGCCCACGTTCGGCAAGGGCGGGGTAGACCAGGAGCGTCACGGTCAGCTGGAACCCCAGGTGCAGCGCTGCCGCACCGAACAACCACAGCCGCCACCACTCGGTCACGGGTCGGCCACCGCCTGCTCGTACTCGTCGGCCAGCCGCACCAGGTCGCAGCGGTGCTCGGCGATCCGACAGCCGAGCCCGTTGCGCTTCCAGCCGATGCCCTCCTCCTGCCACAGCGCCCGCGCCTCGTCGCGCAGGTGCGGGGGCAGGTCGCCGTACGACGAGGTCACGCGCCACCACGGGACGTCGCCGCCACGCAGCCGCATCACCGCACCGACCTGGCGAGGCGTCCCCCCGACCAGCTCGGCGAGGTCGCCGTACGAGGCGACCTGACCGGGTGGGATCAGCTCCACGGCGAGAAGCACCCGCTCGGCGATGACCTCGTCCACGGTCGCTACGACCAGTACACGACGACCTTGTCGCCGACGGCGACCTGGTCGTAGAGCCAGGCGATCTCGTCGTAGTCGCGGATGTTCACACACCCGTGGGAGGCGCCGCTGTAGCCGTTGGCGGCGAAGTCGGGCGAGTAGTGCACCGCTTGGCCGCCGCTGAAGAACATCGCGAACGGCATCGACGAGTCGTAGAGGGTGGAGACGTGGTCGCGACTCTTGCGGGTCACGGAGAACTGGCCCTCCCGGGTCACGTAGCCATTGCCTCCGAAGCGGGCCTCCAAGGTCAGCTCGACGTCGCCGTCGACCACCCATCGGACGCTGTTGCTGGACTTGTCGATGCAGATCGCCCGACCTGTCGCACACCGGGGATCGACGCCGGCGCCGTCCGCCGGGTCCGGCTTGACGTTGTTGAGCTCGTCGGACGTCGGCTCGTGCGTCATCTCGTGCAGACGGGTGACGGTGCGCTGGTCCACCTCACCGGTCACCGGGAAGCCTCGCTTGGCCTGGAACCCGGCCACGGCCTGGCGAGTCTGGTCGCCGTAGTGGTCGGTGACATCGCCGTAGAACCAGGCGATCTGACGCAGCCGCGCCTGAATGGCGCGCACCTCGGCGCCCTCGTCGCCGGGACCGTAGAGCGTCGGGCCGGGCTCCAGCACCGGAACGGCTTCGATCGTGGTGCGTTGCGTGGTGCGTTGCGGACGCGTCGTCCGGTGGGCCTCGGCGCCCGCGTGCGCCGGGACGAGCTTGGCCGGCGTCGCCCGGACCCCCGACGAGCTCGGTGACGACGGCGACGACAGCTGCCAGCCGCCCACGGCGAGAACCGTCACGGTCACGCCGAGGACGAGAAGGGCCCACAAGATGGTGCGCATCAGGTCAAGCCTTTCCCCCGCTCGATGCCCAGTCAAGCACCGCCTCGGCTCACACTGCCCGGTCCTGGCCCTCCCAGAACCGCGCCCGCAGCGCCTTCTTGTCCGGCTTGCCCAGACCGGTCAAGGGCAACGAGTCGACGAAGACGACCTGCTTCGGCGACTGCACCGAGCCCTTGCGCTGCTTGACCCGCTCCTGGATCTCGCGTGCCACGGCGTCGCGGTCGACGTCCGACGAGTCGTCCTCACCCCCGCGGAGCACGACGACGGCCGTCACCGCCTCTCCCCACTTCTCATCGGGCACGCCGATGACGCCCACCTGGGCGACGGCGGGGTGATCGGCGACCACGTCCTCGACCTCGCGCGGGAACACGTTGAAGCCCCCGGTCACGATCATGTCCTTGGTGCGGTCGACGATGTACCAGAAGCCGTCGTCGTCGGCGCGCGCCACGTCCCCGGTCCGCAGCCAGCCGTCGCGGAAGGTCTCGGCGGTCTCCTCAGGCAGGTTCCAGTAGCCCCCGGCCAGCAGCGGCCCGGCGACGCAGATCTCCCCTGGCTCCCCCACCGGTACCGGCTCGTCGTCCTCGCCCAGCAGTGCGGTGCGGAGGAAGGCGCTCGGACGGCCACAGCTGGCGAGCTTGGACGTGTCCAGGTGGTCCTGCTTGGAGAAGTAGGTGATGACCATCGGCGCCTCGGACTGGCCGTAGTACTGCGCGAAGATCGGGCCGAACCGGTCGACGGCCTCTCCGAGCCTGGTCGGGTTGATCGCGGCGGCGCCGTAGTAGATCGTCTCCAGGCTCGACAGGTCCCGGGTGTGGGAGTCGGGGTGGTCCATGAGCGCGTAGAGCATGCTCGGGACGAGCATCGTCGAGTTGATCCGGTGCTTCTCGATGGTCTCCAGCACCTCGGCAGGGTCGAACCTGGGGAGGACGACCATGGAGCCGCCGGCCATCAGCGTCGGCAGGAAGAACGCGGCACCGGCGTGGCTCAACGGGGTGCACATGAGGAACCTCGGCTCCTCGGGCCACTCCCACTCCGCCAGCTGGATCGTCGTCATGGTGGCGATCGACCCGGTGGTGCCGATGACGCCCTTGGGCCTCCCGGTGGTGCCGCCGGTGTAGGTGATGCCGACGATCGCGTCCGCGTCGAGGTCGAGCGGCACCAGGGGCTCGGGGCTCTGCCGCTCGGCGAGCGCGACGATGTCGGTGCCGACCTCGGCGGGCCCGAACGTGAGCACCTGCTTGAGGCTGCCGACACGCTCCAGCAGCGCCTGGGCCCGCTCAGCGAAGAGCGGGTCGACGATCAAGGTCTCAACCCCGGCATCTCCCAGCACGGAGGCGTGGTCGTCGAGGGAGCCCAGCGGATGGAGCGCCGTACGACGCAGGCCGAGCAGCTGACCGGCGCCGATGCTGACCAGGACTTCCGGTCGGTTCAGCGCCAGCAGGCCCACCGGGGACCCCTGCCCGACCCCCACCTCACACAACGCGGTGATGAAGCGACTGATCTGGTCGCTGAGGTCCTGGCCGGTCAAGGACCGGCCCTCGATGTGCAGGACCGGCTTGTCCTTGTGGCGCTTGAGCGCGTGGACCAGCAGGTGCCCATTGTGCGGCGGGGTGCGGAGGTCAGGCATCGGCCCAGACTAGAACGTGTTATAGAAATCCGGCAACGGGCGCCCTACGACGGTGTCACCAGCAAGGTGCGCGACCACAGGTCCGCCAGACAGGCGGCGTACTCCTCAGGTGAGTAGCCACGTGCGCGCAGCAAGGAGAACCACTCAGGACCGTTCGTGCTCCAGACGAGATCGGCAACCTGCTGGTCGCTCAGGTCGTCCCGGAGCCCGCCGGTCTGCCGCAGGTCGGCAGCGAACCGCAGCATGTTGGTAGCTCGTCGCTCGCTGATGTGCTGCCAAGACGCGAGGCACTCCTGGTCGGTGAGCCCGGCATCACGCAGGGCCAGCAGCAACGGGGCGACGGTCGGCATCAGACGGCCCAGCGCATCAGCGTAGGCCCTGATCTTGGCAGCCGCGCCCGGTGCAGCCCTGATCGCGCGCACATAGTCCCGCTCCTCGGCCGTCGTCGGCTCGGACGACCCGGCGAGCACCATGTCGGCGACGGTGAGCAGGAGGATGGGCTTACGCCCGGCCGTGTCGTAGACGGTGTCGACCGACACCCCGGCACGGGTGGCGATCTCGGCGACCGCGGTCTGGGTGTAGCCCCGCTCGATGAAGAGGTCGTGAGCGGCTTCGATCACCCGGCGCCGGGTCCGCTCGGCGCCGGCTCGGCGCGCGGTGGCGTCGTAGCGGCGGGTCTTGCTCCGGGGCGGCACAAGGTCTAGTGTAACGATATTCACCCGAATCGGTCTCGGACCAATACTGGAAGGCCGACGTCATGACTGATGAGCTCAAGGCCGTTGTCCGGGAGCCGGGGACCGGCAGCGCCACGTGGGCGATGGGGTCGCTGTTCGAGCACATGCTCGAGTCCCACGAGTCCGACGACCGGCTCGGGGTCGCGCTGGTGACCCAGCCGCCGGGGATCGCGACGCCGCTGCACCGGCATACCCGCGAGGCCGAGGCCTTCTACCTGCTCGACGGTGAGATGACCTACCGCGCGGGCGAGGACACGTTCGAGGTCTACACGGGCTGCTTCGTCTACCTGCCGCAGGGACTCCCCCACGCGTTTCGCACCAGGGGCCAGGTCCGCTATCTCGCGCTGACCGAGCCAGGTCGACTGCTGCACCTGTACGACGAGGTGGGCATCTCCGCGGCCGAGCGTCGTCTCCCGGGCGAGGACGGGCTCCCCATTGCCGAGGAGATCGCGCGGTGGAACGAGATCGGCCCGCGCTACGGCTTGGATGTGGTCGGGCCACCCATTCCCGAGTGAGGACGCACACGGAACCTCAGGCGGCGGTGAGGATCAGGTCGCTGAAGCAGAGCTCGAGCCGGGATCGCCGGCGTGTCGGATCCGCCCGCGGAGCATCGGGAGCCCGGCTCCGATAGCGATGGCCGGGTCGGAGTCGTGGTCTCGACCTCGCACGTCGTGGGCCGCCGCATCCGCGCCCTCCACCCGGGGGACTCCTTGGCTTGGTTGCAGGCCTCGCAGAGGCCTTGCCCATTCGAGAGCTCGGTGGGGCCACCGTCACTGGCAGGCACGACGTGGTCGGCGTGCCGGATCGGTGCGTCGCACCAGGGAGTGCGGCACCACTGGTCGCGGGCGATCAGCAACCGCCGCAGCGGACCCTCGAACAGCCGGCGCCTGGCGTCGATGGACGCCAGCTCGCCCGTCGTGGGGTCGGCGTACAGCCGGCGCAACCATCCCTGCGCCCCGGCATCCCCGGCGAGGAGCAGCCGCCGGACCACCTCGGCCGGCACGGGGCCGAATCCGTCGAGGTGCGCAGGCTCGCTGGCACCCTCACCGGCGTTGAACAGGGCCTGGTCGGTCATCACCACCGACACCTCGACCGGCACCAGCTCGGCTTCGGCCTGACCGGTCACCCGTTGCACCAGCAGGTCGGCCATGATCTGGTCGCGCGAACGCTCGTCACCTTGCGCCTTGTGCGCCTCGGCCGCTGCCTTGAGCGAGGCGAACACGGCCACGCCCTGCGCAACCGGGAGATAGCCGGTGAGGTAGGACATCGTCTCCGGCGCCGGTCGCACGGTGACCCGCCGGTCCTTGGCGCGGCCTGCCGACCTGTCGACGTACCCCTGAGGATCGAGCCGGTAGGCGAGCCTCTTCACCTCAGCCTCGGCCTGGCGGTCGCCCCACTGCTCCAAGCGCGGGGCCACCTCGCGGTCCACGACGGCTCGCTGCTCCCGGGACAGCCAGATCGTCTCCCGCGCCACGATCTGGGCCCGCCATTCGGTGATGTGACCCCGCGCCAGCGCCGCGTAGGTGCGAGGCAGCTCCCCGGTGAGCACTCGGGCCCACCCGACGTAGCGCTGGGCGCGCGCTGGTGACTCCCGCTTGGCGAGCCCCACCTGCGACGCGATCCCCTTGCCGACCTTGCGCTCCGGCACACCGGCGCGGCGCTGGGCCTCCTCCTGTGCGTCCACGAACGCACTCGTCGCGCGCGCCTGCGCAGCCGCGGCCGCCGCCTTGATCTCCTCCAAGAGGCGGATCCGGTCCACCAGGTCGGCGTCCGGCACACCGCCCTCCAGACGGCCCAGCCCCGCGACCACGTCGCGCAACTGTGCGGTGGTGGTCGCGGTCTCTCCGTGCATGCAGGGATTCTCCCCGCGGCCACCGACATTTCTGGTCGGGACTGGCAACCCGCCGAAGCCGTCTGCACTCAGGACGGGGCCTCCAACCGGAGGTCACACCACCCAACGGCCAGACGCGCGTCGCCCCGACCTCCCGGCTCGCCACTTGGCCTCGGTGGATGCCACCCCCGACACGTCTAGCAGCCGCCGGCCGGACGTACTGATCTACCGATGTCGGCCGATGTGAGCGACGGTCCACGACAAGGCGAGCTGGTTCCGCCTCAGCGAATGGTGGTGTGCCTCAACCCAGCAGACGGTCCAGCGCCGCGGCCGGCGCGTCTGGCTGCTCGAGCCAGATGAAGTGGCCCGCGCCAGGGACCACCTCGGTCCAGGCGCCTGGGACGCGGTCGGTGACGTCTGTGGACGCCGAGACCGGCATCGGGCTTTCCGCGCCGCACAGGGCTCCTAGCGGGACCCGAACCGCGGCCAACGCGGCCTCCAAGGTGGGCTGGAGGGATCTCGCCGACGACAACAGCGCCTCCTGCTGGTGCGCAATGGGGACCGCCTGGAACGGGCGCAGCTTCTCGATGTTCGCCGGGTCCGCGAAGTAGCGGGGCCCCTGCCTCGTACCATCGCCGGCGTTCGACCCATGTCGCGATCTCATCATCGGGCGCAGCGAGCCCCACCGCTGCCTTGGGCGCACGGTCGGGCCATCGCTTCGCCGACCAGTGCCGAGGAGCCGGTGCCGAGTGAAGCTCGGCTGACGGCATTCGCGGCCCGACGGCTCAGCTGCTGCCGAGCACCACCTTCGCCACCCGGCGAATCTCCTCAGGTGAGCGGCAGGACAGCAGCAGCGTGGTGACGCCCGACTCCTCCCACTGCCTGATCTTGTCCTGGACGTAGGCCTCGTCGCCGATGATGTGCAGCGCGTCGACCAGCTCGTCGGGGATGAGGCCCGCCGCCTCGTCCTTCTGCCCGGAGAGGTAGAGCCGCTGCACCTCGTCGGTGAGGTCGGAGTAGCCCATGCGGTCGAAGACGTTCTTGTGGAAGTTCTGCTCCTTCGCGCCCATGCCCCCCATGTAGAGCGCCACCACAGGCTTGAGGAACTCGATGACCGGCTGCGGGTCGTCGGTGATCTCCAGGTGGCAGGTCGCCGCGATCTCGAAGGTCTCCCGCGTGCGGCGAGCGCCCGGGCGCGCGAAACCTTCGTCCAGCCAGGACTGGTACATCTCGGCACTGGCGGGGGTGTAGAAGATCGGGATCCAACCATCGGCGATCTCCGCGGTCTGGGCGACGTTCTTCGGCCCCTCGGCCCCGAGCCAGATCGGGACGTCGGCGCGCAGCGGGTGCACGATCGGCTTCAGGGGCTTGCCGAGGCCCACCGAGCCCTCCCCTGCGTAGGGCAGCGGGTAGTGCGGGCCGTCGTTGGTCACCGGCCCCTCGCGCGCCAGCACCTTGCGGATGATGTCGACGACCTCGCGGGTTCGCGCCAGCGGCTTGGCGAACGGCTGGCCGTACCAGCCCTCCACCACCTGCGGACCGCTGACACCCATGCCGAGGATCACGCGCCCCTGCGAGAGGTGGTCCAGGGTGAGCACATGCATCGCGATCGACGTCGGCGAACGCCCCGACATCTGCACGATCGACGTGCCGAGCTTGACCCGGCTGGTCTCACGACCCCACCAGGCCAGTGGGGTCAAGGCGTCGGAGCCCCACGCCTCGGCGGTGAACACCGCGTCGAAACCGGCCTCCTCGGCCGCCACCACGAGCTCGCCGTGGTTGGCCGGTGGCATCGCACCCCAGTAGCCCAGCTGCAGTCCCAGTTTCATGCCGCCACCTTGCCACGGCCCACGTCATGCAGGCAGCCCCTTGCGTTCCGAAACTAGAACATGTTTCATTTCCGGTATGTCCCGGGTCCTCTCCGCTCCCCTCCACGTCGCTTTCCCCTACACCCGGTCCCTCGGAGGCGTCCTCGGCGCCTTCATGACCGGACTCCGCGATGCCCGCGTGCTCGGCGCCCGGTTGTCGGACGACCGGGTGGTGGTGCCACCGGTCGAGTTCGACCCGGTCACGCACCAGGCGATCGACCCCTCCGACCTGGTCGAGGTCGGCAGCGACGGCACCGTCGAGACCTGGACCTGGGTGAGCGAGCCCGTGGCGGCCCAGCCGTTCGACCGTCCCTTCGCCTGGGCGCTGATCCGCCTCGACGGAGCGGACGCGCCGATGCTGCACGCCGTCGATGTTGCCGGCCCGGATCAGATGGCGACCGGCATGCGGGTCTCGATCGCCTGGCGCGAGGACCGTGCGGGGGCGATCACCGACATCGCGTGCTTCGTGCCGACGGAGAGTGGTTTCGTGGCTCGCTCCGCTCGCACCTCAACCACCGAGGGCGGGGGCACCTCAACCACCGAGGGCGGGGCCGCGGAGCCTGTCACGGGGATCGTCGTGCCGGTGGAGCTCGACTACACCTTCGAGGCTTCTCCTGAGGAGTCGGCGTTCTTCCGCGGCCTGGCCGAGGGACGGATCCTCGGACAGCGATGCCCGAAGTGCGGCAAGGTCTACGTCCCCCCGCGGGGTGCCTGCCCGGTCGACGGCGTCCCCACCAAGGACGAGGTGGAGCTGCCGGACCACGGCATCGTGACCACCTTCTGCGTGGTCAACGTGCCCTTCCTGGGTCAGCGGATCCAGCCGCCGTACGTCTCGGCATACGTCCTCCTCGAGGGGGCCGACATCGGCTTCCTGCACCTGATCCAGGGAGTTGCCGCCGACGAGGTCCGCATGGGCATGCGGGTCAAGGCGGTGTGGAAGCCACGCGAGGAGTGGGGCACCACGATCGAGAACATCACCCACTTCGAGCCGACCGGGGAACCCGACGCGGACTTCGAGTCCTTCAAGGCACATCTGTAAAGGGGACGGACCAGATGAGAGACGTAGCCGTCGTCGGCTTCTCCCAGCGCCAGATGGCGCACTTCGAGGGGTCGCCGAGCATGGTCGAGCTGCTGGTGCCGGCGTTCGGTGACCTGTGGGAGCAGACTGGGTGGACCAAGGACGACATCGGGTTCTTCTGCTCCGGGTCGTCGGACTACCTGGCGGGGCGGGCCTTCTCGTTCGTCTCCGCCGTGGACGCGATCGGCACCCTGCCGCCGGTCAACGAGTCCCACGTGGAGATGGACGCGGCATGGGCGATGTACGAGGCCTGGGTGAAGATCCAGACCGGCGAGGTCGACACGGCGCTGGTCTACGGTTTCGGCAAGTCCTCCGCCGGTGTCCTCCGGCGGGTGCTGGCGCTTCAGCTCGACCCGTACGTGCTGACCCCGTTGTGGCCGGACACGGTGTCGTTGGCAGCACTCCAGGCCCGGGTGGGCTTGGAGTCAGGCGCCTGGTCGGAGGAGGACATGGCCGCCGTCGTTGCGCGCAGCCGCAAGGCCGCCACGAACAACCCCTACGCGCTGCTCTCGGGCGATGTCAGCGTCGACAAGCTGCTGGCGGAGCCGATGTTCGCCGACCCGCTGCGCAAGCACGACTGCGCGCCGGTCACCGACGGTGTGGCCGCGGTCGTGATCGCGGCCGGCGACAAGGCTCGTGAGGTCTCTGAGCGCCGTGGCCACGAGCAGGTGGCGTGGATCAACGAGCTCCAGCACCGCGTCGACGCCCAGAACCTGTCGCTGCGCGATCTCACCACGGTCGCGTCCCTGCAGGGAGCGGGGGCCGCCCTGGACCTCGCGGGCGTGGACGTGGCCGAGCTGCACGCGCCGTTCAGCCACCAGGAGCTGATGAGCGTCGCCGCGCTCGGGCTCGGTGACGACGTCGCGATCAACCCCTCGGGCGGCCCCCTCGCCGGTAACCCGATGTTCACCGGCGGCCTGATCCGCGTCGGCGAGGCGGCGTCGCGGATCTGGGCGGGCCAGGCGGGCAAGGCCGTGGCCACCGCGACGTCGGGGCCGGCGATGCAGCAGAACCTCGCGTGTGTGCTGTCCGCCACCGGATCCGAGGGAGGCAACTGATGGGCAAGCAACTGGCGGCTGTGATCGGGGTCGGTCAGACCCACTACCGCGCCAAGCGCGAGGACGTCTCGATGCCCGGGCTCTGTCGTGAGGCCGTCGACCGGGCTCTGGCCGATGCGGGTATGAGCCTGGACGACATCGACGCCGTCGTCGTCGGCAAGGCGCCGGACCTCTTCGAGGGCGTGATGATGCCCGAGCTGTTCCTCGCCGAGTCGCTCGGCGCCGCCGGCAAGCCGCTCATCCGGGTGCACACCGCCGGCTCCGTCGGCGGGTCCACCGCCAACGTCGCGGCGTCACTGGTGCAGTCGGGCCAGCACCGCAGAGTGTTGGCGGTGGCCTTCGAGAAGCAGTCGGAGTCCAACGCGATGTGGGCGTTGTCGGTGCCGGTGCCGTTCATCATGCCGGTGCACGCCGGTGCTGGCGGCTACTTCGCCCCCCACGTCCGCTCCTACATCCGCCGCTCCGGGGCCCCCACGGAGGTGGGCGCGATCGTGGCGGCCAAGGACCGGCAGAACGCCAACAAGAACGAGTACGCCCACCTGCGCAACCCCGACATCACCGTGGAGTCCGTTCTCGCCTCACAGATGCTGTGGGACCCGATCCGATACGACGAGACCTGCCCGTCCTCGGACGGGGCCTGCGCCGTGGTGATCGTCGACGAGGACGGCGCGGCCGCCAGTCCCAACCCGGCGTGGATCCACGGCACCGTGATGCGTACCGAGCCGACCACCGCCGCCGAACGCGACCAGGTCAACCCGCAGGCCGGCCGCGAGGCGGCCGCCGCGCTGTGGAAGCAGGCCGGGATCACCGACCCCTTCCGTGAGGTCGACTGCGCGGAGATCTACGTGCCGTTCTCGTGGTTCGAGCCGATGTGGCTGGAGAACCTGGGCTTCGCCGAGGAGGGTGAGGGCTGGAAGATGACCCAGGCCGGCGTCACCGCGCTCGATGGCGACCTGCCGGTGAACATGTCCGGTGGCGTGCTGTCCTCCAACCCCATCGGAGCCTCCGGGATGATCCGCTTCGCCGAGGCGGCGCTCCAGGTGCGAGGCGCCGCTGGTGAGCACCAGGTCGACGGCGCCCGCAAAGCGCTCGGCCACGCCTACGGCGGTGGGTCTCAGTTCTTCGCGATGTGGCTGGTCGGCTCGGAACGTCCCGCGTGACTGCGTCAGCGGATCGGGAGTTCGTCCGCGTCGAGCGACCCCGCGACCGGGTCGCGCTGGTCACGATGGACCGCCCCGAGCGGATGAACTCGATGTCGTTCGACGTCATGGTGCCCCTGCGCGACGCCCTGAGAGAGCTCAGCGACGACAACGAGGTCCGGGCCGTCGTGCTCACCGGCGCCGGCCGCGGCTTCTGCTCCGGCGCCGACCAGAGCGGCGAGACCGGCAGGATGCCGAATACCTCCGGCCTGACCCAGCCCACGGTTGCCCTTCGGGCCATGGAGCTCCTCGACGACATCGTCCTCACCCTGCGGGGGCTCCACCAGCCGGTGGTCGCCGCCGTCAACGGCGCAGCGATCGGCGGCGGGTTGTGCCTCGCACTCGCGTGCGACCTCAGGGTCGCGGCCCAGGACTCCTTCTTCCGTGCTGCCGGGATCAACAACGGCCTCACCGCCAGCGAGCTGGGGTTGAGCTACCTGCTGCCGCGGGCAGTCGGCTCCTCCCGCGCGTTCGAGCTCATGCTGACCGGGCGCGACCTCACCGCGGACGAGGCCGAGCGATGGGGCTTGGTCTCGTCGGTGGTGGCCCCGGAGGACCTGGTTCCCACCGCCTTGGACGTCGGTGAGCGGATCGCCGCGTTCAGCCAGCCCGGCGTCGAGCTGACCAAGCGCACCCTGTGGTCAGGGATGGACGCCTCGAGCCTGGCCCAGCACATGCAGCAGGAAGGCCTCGGGCAGCTGTACGTGCGGCTGCTGACCTCGAACTTCGAGGAAGCGGTCGCCGCCCGCAAGGAGGGCCGGCCGGCGGTCTTCCGTGACAGACGGTGAGCGGGACCCGCGGGACGGCTTGCCCCTCGGAGGCGGCCGGTCGGCCGCCGGTAGCCTGGCCCGACCATGATCGAGCTACGCACCCCCGCCGAGATCGAGCAGATGCAGCCTGCTGGGCGCTTCGTCGCCGAGGTGCTGACCGCACTGTCGCAAGCCGCCGACGTCGGGGTGAACCTGCTCGACCTCGATGCGCTGGCCCACGACATGATCCGCGCGCGGGGGGCGGAGTCCTGCTACATCGACTACCACCCCTCGTTCGGGGCCTCGCCCTTCGGCAAGGTCGTGTGCACCTCGGTCAACGACGCCGTCCTCCACGGGCTGCCCCATGACTGCGTGCTGCGCGACGGCGACCTGCTGAGCCTGGACTTCGCGGTGGCGGTCGACGGCTGGGTCAGCGACTCGGCGACCAGTCTCGTCGTCGGCACGCCGCGACCTGAGGACCTGCGCCTGATCGAGACCACGTCCCGGGCGCTGGACGCCGCCATCGCGGTGGCCCGGCCTGGCAACAAGGTCGGCGACATCGGTGCTGCCATCGGCGGGGTGGCACGCGCATCCGGCTACTCGGTGAACACCCAGTTCGGGGGGCACGGCGTGGGCCGCACCATGCATGGGGACCCGCACGTGCCCAACGACGGTCGCCGAGGGCGTGGCTTCCCGCTCAAGCCCGGCCTGGTCATCGCGATCGAGCCGTGGCTGCTGGAGACGACGGACGAGATCTACACCGACCCCGACGGCTGGACGCTGCGGTCGGCCGACGGGTCCCGCGGTGCCCACATGGAGCACACCGTGGCGATCACCGAGGACGAGCCCCTCGTCCTCACCGCGCGAGCGGGCAGGTGACCGCGGTCCCCTCGACGTGGGCGAGACCACTCCGATCTGCCGGTTGACCGGTCGTCAGGAGCGGGAATGCTGAAGGGATGAGTGCTTCGGTCTCCGACAGTCCCGTGCCCGACGGGCCCGAGCCCGCCCGACTCCCCGTGACCGTCTCGGTGACGCGACGCGCCCGTACCGGGCACACCGCGCTGGTGATGGCGTGGGTCAATGCTGGCACCAGCCTGGCCGAGCGCTTCCCGGGCTTCCTGGGCAGCGGCTGGGTGCGGCCGTCGGTCAGCTCCGACAGGTGGCACATGCTCTACAGGTTCGACAGCCCGGAGTCGATGGCCGTGTGGGAGGCCTCCGAGGAGCGCCGCCGCTGGCTTGCCACTGCCGCGGACCTGCTCGAGGACACCCGCAAGGAGCGTCGGACCGGGATCGAGGGATGGTTCGACGTCCCGGAGGAGGCGTCGGTCGAGACCGTTCCGGCGGTGGCGCCGCCGAGGTGGAAGCAGGCGGTCATGATCTGGTTCGCCTTCTTCCCGCTGAGCCTCACCATCACGCTGCTCGCCGGTCTGGTCGTCCCCGACCTCGCCGTGGCTCTCCGGGTGCTGATCTCGACGCTGGTGATGACGCCGATCATGACCTACCTGGTGCTGCCGTTCCTCACCTCGAAGCTCGAGTGGTGGCTGCAGGGACGCCCCGCCCCGTGGCGGAACCCCTGACCGCAGCGGTCACTTGTAGGTGACCTGGAGCTCCTTGATCCCGTTGATCCACGCGTGCCGCAACCGACGGGGCTCCCCCGCCTGGCTGATGTCCGGCATGATGTCGGCGATCGCGTTGAAGATCAGCTCGACCTCCATCCGCGCCAGGTTGGCTCCGATGCAGTAGTGCGCGCCGTGCCCACCGAAGGCCAGGTGAGGGTTGGGCGCGCGCGTGATGTCGAACGTGAACGGGTCCTCGAAGACGTCCGGGTCGTGGTTGGCCGAGGCGTAGAAGAGACCGACGCGCTGCCCCTCCTTCACCGACTGGCCGCCGACCTCGGTGTCGGTGAGCGCGGTGCGCTGGAAGACCGTGACGGGCGTGGCCCAGCGGATGATCTCGTCGACCGCCGACTCCGGGCGCTGCTCCTTGTAGAGCTCCCACTGCTCCGGGTTCTGGAAGAACGCGTGCATCCCGTGCGTGATGGCGTTGCGGGTGGTCTCGTTGCCGGCCACGCTCAGCAGGATCACGAAGTAGCCGAACTCGTCGGCGGACAAGGCGTGCCCGTCCACGTCGGCGGTGATCAGCTTGGTGACCAGGTCGTCCTGCGGGTCGGCCTTGCGCTCCTCGGCCATCGCCATGAAGTAGCTCAGGATCTCGATCGAGGCCGCTTCGGGGTCCACGTCGTAGTCGGGGTCGTCGTAGCTCATCATCGAGTTGGACCAGTCGAAGAGCTTGCGTCGGTCCTCCTGGGGCACGCCGAGGAGATCGGCGATCGCCTGGAGCGGCAGCTCTGCTGCGACGTCCTCGACGAAGTTCCCCGATCCGCGCTCCAGCGCCTCCCCCACGATGCGGCGGGTGCGGGCCTCCAGGTCGTCCCGGAGGCCGCCGATGCTGCGCGGCGTGAATCCACGGCTGATGATCTGGCGGTAACGGGTGTGGTCCGGGGGGTCCTGGTTGATCAGCATGACCTGCTGCACCTCGACCTGGTCCCGTGTCATGTCCGGGGCGAACCGGATGATCGCTCCGTTCTCGTGGGTCGACCACACCTTGCTGTTCTTCGACACGGCAGCCACGTCCTCATGGCAGGTCAGCGCCCAGTAGCCGGGGGTGTTCTCGAAACCCGCGTAGGCCTCGGGGGTCTGCGCCACCCAGAACACCGGCGCGGTGGCGCGCATCGCCGCGAACTCGTGCAACGGGATCGCGTCCTGGCAGACGTCCGGGTCGGTGGGGTCGAAGCCCTCGGGCAGTGCGGTAGCGGTCACCGGGTCCTCCAGGTCGAGCTGGTCGTCGTCCTCGCGTCCCGCCGAAAAGTGGAACACGTTCTACAGGGACTGTCGCACATCCCGAACCGATGCGGAAGGGGCGTTGGCCCATTTTGGTCGGACCGTCCTGGCCCCATATGAGAACGTGTTCTAGTCTGGCTCGCATGGGCAATCCCGTCATCGTCTCGGCAGTGCGCACCCCCGTCGGCAAGCGAGGTGGCCACCTGGCCGGCCTGCACGCGCAGGAGACGCTTGCGGCCGCGTACCGCGCCGTGCTCGAGCGCAGCGGAGTGGACCCTGCCGAGGTGGAGCAGGTCATCGGGGGATGCGTCACCCAGGCCGGTGAGCAGTCCAGCGCCTTGGCACGCCGCGCCTGGCTGCTGGCGGGCCTGCCCCAGCACACCGCCGGCACGACCATCGACGCCCAGTGCTCCTCGGCCCAGCAGTCGACCCACCTCGTGGCCGGACTGATCCACGCCGGCGTGATCGACACCGGCATCGCCTGCGGGGTCGAGATGATGTCGCGGGTGCCACTGGGCGCCAACATCCCCGAAGGCACCGGGACGCCGCGGGCTCCCGGCTGGGACGTCGACATGCCCAACCAGTTCCTCGGCGCCGACCGCATCGCTCGCGACCGCGGCATCTCGCGAGAGCAGCTCGACGCCTTCGGTCTGGCCTCCCAGCAGAAGGCCCACCACGCGGTGGACGAAGGCCGCTTCAAGCGCGAGATCGCGCCCGTGGAGGCACCCGTCATCGGCCCGGAGGGACCCACCGGTGAGACCCGTCTGGTCGATACCGACCAAGGCCTGCGCGACACCACGCTCGAAGGTCTCGCCGGCCTCAAGCCAGTCCTCGACGACGGCCTCCACACCGCCGGCACCTCCTCGCAGATCTCCGACGGCGCCTCCGCGATCCTCGTGATGGACGAGGACAAGGCTCGGGCTCTCGGACTGACGCCGCGGGCGCGCATCGTCAGCCAGTGCCTGGTCGGCTCGGACCCCTACTACCACCTCGACGGTCCGGTGCAGGCCACCGAGCGACTGCTCCGTCGCAGCGGTCGCGCCCTCGGCGACCACGACGTCTTCGAGGTCAACGAGGCATTCGCCTCGGTCGTGCTGTCCTGGGCCGGCGTGCACCAGCCCGACATGGACCGCGTCAACGTCAACGGAGGAGCGATCGCGCTCGGGCACCCCGTCGGCTCGACCGGCACCCGGCTCCTCACCACCGCGCTGCACGAGCTGGAACGTCGTGACGCGACCAGTGCCCTGGTCACCATGTGCGCCGGCGGCGCCATGGCCAGCGGCACCATCATCGAGCGGGTCTGACACCCAGGTCGGCTGCACCGGGGTGGGGCACGAGACGCGGGCAATCTGAGTACGTCGACTCATGCGCGCGGCCAGGTCCGGGAGGACGATTGCCTCATGAGCACCAGCGCACCGGTGCGGCCCGACGAGGCCCACCCCACCAGACCCGCCTCTCCGGCCCACCTCCACTGGCTGCGGGAGGAGCTCGCCGACTGGGAGCGTGAGGGGTTGGTCGACCGTAGCCAGGCGACAGCGTTGCTCGCGCGCTACCACCCGGCTCGGCGCGTGAGCCTGGCCCGGCTGCTGCTGGCGCTCGGCGCAGTCTTCACGGGGTTCGGTCTGATCTGGCTGGTCGCGGCCAACCTCGACCAGCTACGGCCGGCGACGCGCTTCGCCGCCGTCGCCCTGCTGTGGGTCGCGGCGACCGTCGGAGCCGAGCTGGTCGCCGCGCGACGCGAGCACGGCGGACCCGTCCCCTCCCCGGTGGTCCACTCCGCCCGGCTGCTGGCGGCCCTGCTCTTCGGCGCGGTCGTCTTCCAGGCGGCCCAGAGCCTGCAGGTGCCGGCGTACGAGCCGCGTCTGGTGGGCCTGTGGGCGCTGGGTGCCTTGATGCACGGCTACCTGGTCCGCGGTCTGGCCCCGGTCGTGGTCGGAATCGTGGCCGGCCTGACCTGGGTGATCTGGAGCGCGGCGTGGACCGAGCCGTCTGCCCTGGGCATCGTGCTCGCCGTGGCGCTGGCCGGCACCGGTGCGGTGTCGGTGGCGGCGCTGCACACGCTGCACCCCGTGGCGGCGCAGGAGGACCGGTCATGGACTGGCTTCGAGGCCCGTTGGCGCGAGGCCGGAGCCCTCGCCCTGCTCGGCGCGCTCTTCGCGGCTGCGCTGCCGTTCCTCGACACCCACGGCTTCACCTGGCCCGTCACGCTGGTCGCCCTGCTCGTGGTGGCCGCCTGCCTGGTGGTGGCAGCCGTCGCCCTCACCCTCCGACGTCCGTCGACGAGGTGGGTCTGGGCAGAGCCCTTGGGCGCGACGGCGACCACCTTGCTGGCGCTGCTGCTGCTGGCGTGGGACGCCGGGGCGGATGCCGACGCGGTGGGCTTTGCCGATTGGGCCCACGCCGGACTGGCCGTCGTGACCTACCTGACGGTCGCTGCGGGCATCGCAGCGCTCGGGATCGTGAGGGACGACGGTGTGCTGACAGTGGTCGCCGTGGCTGGGCTCGTGCTGTTCACCACTGTTCAGAGCTTCGCGGTCTTCGCTCAGATCATCGATGGCGCCTGGCTCTTCCTGGCGACGGGCCTGAT
>CAWDDN010000054.1:0-118874 GCA_963801135.1 uncultured Actinomycetota bacterium
GTGGCGGGCAGGGTGAGGACCAGCGCCAGCAGGACGCCGATGATGCCGCCGGCGGTGTTGGCGATCAGGTCTCGTTCGTCGGGGACCCGACCGGGGATGCCGAGCTGAGCGGTCTCGATGCCGGCGGTCACGGCGAACGACGCGATCACCGCGACCCACCACCCCCCGGCACCGAACAGCAGCAGCAGGAACACCCCGATCGGCACGAAGAGCACGATGTTGGCCAGGAACTCCAGCCGGTCGTAGTCGAGCCAGTCGGCGTACCCGCGGCGGTGCAGCGCGTCGAGGATGCGCTCGATCAGCTCGACGTGGTCGGCGTCGATCGGCTGCGGGGTGAGGGTCAGCCATGCCACGAACACGAGGTAGCCGCCGGTGAGCAGGCTGAGCAGGGGGTGGCGATGCAGCACGGCCACAGTGTGCTGGGTGCCCCACATCGTCCTGCGGGCAGGCTCAAGGAACGGGCAGACAGGGCGGAACCCGCTAGGGGTGCTGAGAGGCGGTCGCCTTCGCTCGCTCGGCCGCCTCGGAGACGACGCGGTCGATGAGCTCCTCACACGTGGGCAGGTCGTCGAGCAGTCCGACCACCTGGCCACAGGCGAGCACGCCGGCGTCCGTGTCGCCCTCGACGAGGCCGGACTTGAGCATCTGGGGGGTGTTGGCGGCGAGCATCATCTGGGACCAGGTGCGTTCGCTGCCCTTCTTCATCGAGCGGCCTTCGGCGAGGATCTGGCGCCAGGTCATGCCGGAGTCGCGCTTGAACTCCAGGGTCCGTTTCGCAGTGGGCGCCAGTCGTTTGATCCGGCTGCCGCCTTCGAGCTCGTTGACCAGCTCGGTGCGGAGCATCCGGTGCGGCATGCCGTCGACCTTGTCGGTCACCACGGTCCCGTCCAGCCCGTAGGACAGGTAGAGCCGCTTGACCTCGTCGGGCACCGAGGAGTCCTGGGTCAGCAGGAAGCGTGTGCCCATCCCGATCCCGGCCGCGCCGTATGCGAGCGCAGCCGCCAGCCCGCGTCCGTCGAAGAACCCACCCGCCGCCACCACCGGGATGTCGACCGCGTCCAGCACCGAGGGCAGCAGCAGCGTCGTGGGCACCGAGCCCGTGTGACCGCCGCCCTCGCCGCCCTGGATCATCACCATGTCCGCGCCCCAGCCGGCGACCTTCTCCGCGTGCCGTGCCATGCCCACGCTCGGGATCACCACGATGTCGTGGTCCTTCAGCTTCGCGATCAGCTCCTGCTTCGGTGCCAACGCGAACGACGCCACCTTGACCCCGTGCTTGATCAGCAGGTCCACCCGGTCCGGCGCGTCCCCGGCGTCGGCCCGCAGGTTCACCCCGAACGGCTGGTCAGTGCGCCCCTTCACCTCGAGGACCGCGTGCTCCAGCTCGTCGTACGACATGGTGGCGCTCGCCAGGATCCCCAGGCCGCCGGCGTCCGCCGTTGCCCGACACCAGGCGTGGCCCGGCGACCCACCCCATTCCGGTCTGGACGACCGGATGACGTACGCCGGTCAGCTCGGTCAGCGGGGTCCGGATCAGCTGCTCGATCACGCCCGGGCCTCCTCGGCGTCGGTCTTCGGCACCTCGCGGTAGCGCAGCCCCTTCGGGTCGAGCATCTCCCTGATCAGCACCAGCTCGTCCGCCCCCGGCGTCCGTGTCTCGGCGACGTCACCCTCGACCGCGATCTCGCAGCCGCTCGCCTCGAGCACGTCCTCGACGCTCACCCCCGGGTGCGCCGACCGCAGCCGCAGCGTGCCGTCGTGCCCGCCCAGGTCGAGCACCGCCAGGTTGGTGACCACCCGGTGCAGGTCGTGGAACCGCTCGGATGCCGGCCCCGCCTGTTTCGCTCGCGCCGCCCCGACCCCGCAGACCATGTCGACGGCCTCGACGAAGACCCGCGGCCCGTGCCGCGGCACCCAGTACGACGTCCGGTTGTTGACCGTGTTGCCCGGCGCTCCGCGCGCCCCCAGCAGCATCCGCTTCGGGCGGTCGTAGTCACCGATACAAGAAATGTTCTGGTTGCCGTGCCGGTCGATCTGGGTCGCGCCCATCATCACGTGCCGCTTGCCGTAGGCGACGATCGTCGAAGACCCGGCGGAACGGGATCCACCCCTCCACCACGTCGGCCTTCGCGCCCAGCGGCGGCACCCCGCCCAGCCACAGCGCCTCGCCGTCGGAGAGCACCAGGTCCGGGTTCGACGTCAGCTTGCACAGCCGCGCCCCCAGCGTCGGCAGCAGCCCCATCGGGGAGCCGAAGATCTCGCCGTCGTCCTTGAAGGCGTCCGCGATCGCCGCCGCGCAGACCTCTGCTCGCGTCGCGTCCATCAGGAGCCCGCCTCCTCGTGCCAGGCTCGAACCGCGTCCTGGTACGACGCCTCGTCGCCGGAGAGGAACCGCTCCTCGAACCTCGCCCACTCCTCGGGGTCGCGGGCCGCGCTGGCGTAGTGGCGCATGAACTCCTCGTCGCGCTCGTAGTCCGGCGTGCAGGTCGTGAGGTGGGCGCCGTTGGGGGCCTCGACCACGCCGTCGACCATCATCCGGCTCAGCAGCAGCCGCTGGAACGCCGCGCCCACCGTCAGACCCGCGGTGTCGGTGACCTGCTCGACGCTGACGTAGGCCCGTTCGGCGGCCATGCAGAAGATGTCGTCGAAGTAGGGGTCCGGACCGAGGTAGGTCGCGTTGCCGTGCCGGTCGGCGCGGTTCAGGTGCACCAGCGCGACGTCGAGCCGGAGCGCGGGCACCGCCACGAGCTCCTCGCCGTCGTCGTAGGGGCTGGTGACCGTGCGGATCTGCGGGTTGTGGGTGAGCACGTCCGAACCCAGACCCGCCCGCATCGGCAGGAACGGCAGCCGTTGCGCCGCCGCCCGCAGCCCGGCCTGGAACATCCCCTCGTCGAGCTCGACGACCTCCGGGATCGTGCCGTCCTGACGCGCCTGGGTGAACAGCGGCTCCAGCGGCACGGTGTCGAGCGAGACGAAGGCGAAGACCAGCCGTTTGACCTTGCCGGCCTTGCAGAGCAGCCCGACGTCGGCGCCGCCGTACGAGACGATGGTGAGGTCCTCGAGGTCGGAACGCAGGATCGCGCGCACCAGCGCCATGGGCTTGCGCCGCGGCCCCCAGCCGCCGATCCCGATCGTCATGCCGCTGCGGAGCTCGCCGACCACGTCGTCGAGCGTCATGCGCTTGTCCCGCGGAGCGGTCACCGGCCGCCCGCCTTGCTCGTGCCGGCGAACCGGTCTCTGAGCTCGTCGGAGACACCCGCCAGGTTGAGCTCCATCGTGAACCCCTGCTCGAAGCGGTAGGACTTGTTGACGTCGGTCGGGTCGATGCCGTTCAGAGCCTCCTTCGCTGCCCGGATCACCCGGGGGTCGTGCGCGGCGATCTCTCCGGCGACCCCGAGCGCGGCGTCGTCCAGCTGGTCGCGCGGCACCACCTCGAGGACGCTGCCGAAGGGGACCAGGTCGGCGGCGCGGATGGTCCGGGCGGTGAAGTAGAGGGTGCGCATCATGTGCTGGGGCACCAGCCGCGCCATGTGGGTGGCGGCGCCGAGGGCTCCCTGCTTGACCTCGGGCACTCCGAAGTAGGCGTCGTCGCTGGCGACCACGGTGTCGGCGTTGCCCACCAACCCCACCCCGCCACCGAGACAGAACCCGTTGACCGCGGCCACCACCGGCACCGCACACTCGTAGACCGCCTTGAACGCCGCGTAGCAACCGCGGTTGGCGCCGATGAGCGCGTCGAAGCCCTCGCTGTGCTGCATCTCCTTGATGTCGACGCCGGCGTTGAAGCCGCGTCCCTCGGCACGCAGGAGCACGACGTGGGTGTCGGTGTCGCGGCTCGCCTCGTCCATCGCCGCCGCCACGTCGTACCACCCTTGGACGGGGAGCGCGTTCACCGGCGGATAGTCGATGGTCACGACCCTCACGTGGTCGTCGCGCAGTCTCGAGTCGACGGCCATCCGGCCCCCTTCGGTTCACAACCTAACGTTTGCTTGGTACCCTAACACTTGCTTGGTTCGGGGGCTGGTGTCACCGGGACACCAGCGGAAGGGCAGGTTTCGCGTGGGGAGCTCGCTCGCGATCGACCTCACCGGTCGCGTCGCCCTGGTGACCGGGGGGACCCGCGGCGTCGGACGGGGCATCACCGAGGCGCTGCTCGATGCCGGAGCAACCGTCGTCACCTGCGCCCGAAGCGACGTCGCCCCAGCCGACCTCCCCCTCGCCGACGCAGGAGCCGTGCGCCGCCACCATGTCTGCGACGTCCGAGACACCGGCGCGGTCGCGGCGATGGTCGACGCCATCGCGACCGAGCAGGGCTCTCTCGACATCCTGGTCAACAACGCCGGCGGCGCTCCCTACGCGCTCGCCGCGGACGCCTCGCCCCGCTTCCACAGCAAGGTCACCGAGCTCAACCTGCTCGCGCCGCTGCAGCTCATGCAGGCGGCGAACCGGGTGATGCAGGCTCAGTCCGACGGCGGCGTCATCGTCAACCTCTCCAGCGTCAGTGCGTTGCGCCCCAGCCCCGGCACCGCGGCGTACGGCGCCGCCAAGGCCGGCCTCGACAGCCTCACCAGGTCGCTGGCCGTCGAATGGGCGCCCCGGGTGCGCGTCGTCGCGATCGACGTCGGCCTGGTGCGCACCGAGCAGAGCCACCTGCACTACGGCGACGAGGACGGCATCGCCGCCGTCGCTCGCACCGTGCCCCTGGGGCGGCTCGCCGAGCCACGCGACGTCGGGCAGGTCGTGGCCTTCCTGGCGTCTCCGCTCGCCGGCTACATCTCCGGTGCCTGCATCGAGGTCCACGGCGGCGGGGAGCGGCCGGTCTTCCTCGACGCCGCCAGCACCAGCCCCCGACCCGAGGGCGCCTGACCACAGCGGTGGCTGACCCACCGACCCACCCACCTTGAGGAGACCGAGTGACCGGCATCTGTGAGGGCCGCATCGCGATCGTGACCGGAGCCGGACGAGGGCTCGGGCGCGAGCACGCGCTCGAGCTCGCCCGACAAGGAGCGCAGGTCGTCGTCAACGACCTGGGCACTTCGGGCGCCGGGGAGGGCGTCAGTGAGGGGCCGGCGCACGACGTGGTCGACGAGATCCGCGCGATGGGCGGGGAGGCGCTCGCCAACGGCGCCGACGTCGCCGACTTCGACCAGGCCCAGGCGATGATCCAGCAGGCCGTCGACGCGTTCGGCGGGCTCGACGTGCTGGTCAACAATGCGGGGTTCCTGCGCGACCGGATGCTGGTGAGCGCGGGGGAGGACGAGTGGGACGCGGTGATCCGCGTGCATCTCAAGGGTCACTTCGCCCCGCTGCGGCACGCCGGGGCGTACTGGCGCGAGGAGGCCAAAGCCGGCCGGCAGCGCGACGCCCGGATCATCAACACCAGCTCCGGCGCCGGGTTGCAGGGCTCCATCGGTCAGGGCGCCTACTCCGCCGCCAAGGGCGGTATCGCCTCGCTCACGCTGGTGGCGGCAGCGGAGCTCGGACGGTACGGCGTCACCGTCAACGCGCTCGCTCCGGCAGCGCGCACGCGGATGACCGAGCAGGCCTTCGCCGACGTGATGGCCGCCCCGGACGACGGCTTCGATGCCATGCACCCCGGCAACGTGGGCCCTCTGGTGGCCTGGCTGGCCAGCGCCGGCTCCGGCGACGTCACCGGGCGGGTGATCGAGTCCGAGGGCGGCAAGCTCTGCCTCGAGGAGGCGTGGCGGCACGGTCCCGCCGTGGACATCGGCCGGCGATGGGACCCGGCCGAGGTGGGGGAGGCCGTGCGTGCGCTGATCCGGGAAGGGCAGGAGCCCGAACCCGTCTACGGTGTCTGACATGGGCACTGCCAGCCGCGCCACCCACCGGGTCACCTACTGCCGGATCTGCGAGGCGCAGTGCGGCTTGGTCGCCACGGTCGAGGACGACCGGCTGGTCCGGCTCCGGCCGGACAAGGACCACCCGCTGTCACGCGGCTTCGCCTGCCCCAAGGGCATCGCGATGACCGACGTGCAGAACGACCCCGACCGGGTGCTGCACCCGCTCCGGCGTACGGCGGAGGGCCGCTTCGAGCAGGTCTCCTGGGACGAGGCCCTCGACGACATCGGGCGTCGGCTGGGGTCGGTGCTGGAGAGCGACGGCCCCGACAGCGTCGGGTGGTACTTCGGCAACCCTGCCGCGTTCTCCTACTCCCACGTGCTGTGGGTGCAGGGCCTGATCTTCGCCCTGGGGCTCAGGCATGTCTACAGCGCGGGCTCCCAGGACGTGAACAACCGGTTCGCCGCCAGCCACCTCCTCTACGGCCAGCCCACGGCGGTGCCGATCCCCGACCTCGACCGCACCGACTTCCTGCTCATGATCGGCGCGAACCCGGTGGTCTCCCACGGGTCGCTCATCTCGGCGCCCCGGATGAAGGAGCAGCTGCGCGCGATCACGGCGCGCGGGGGGCGGGTGGTCGTGGTCGACCCTCGACGTTCCGAGACCGCACGACTCTTCGAGCACCTGCCGGTACGTCCCGACGGCGACGCCTGGCTGCTGCTGTCCCTGCTCCAGGTGGTCTTCGAGGCAGGCCTCGAGGACGGTGAGGCCCTGGCGGCACAGTCCCAGGGAGTCGAGGCGCTCCGCCGTGCAGTGAGCTGCCTTCCGTCCCGAGCAGACCGCACCCGCCACCGGGCTGGATCCCGCGACCGTCCGCGCTCTTGCGCGCGACCTCGCGGGGGCGGGGAGCGCAGCCGTGTACGGCAGGACCGGCTCCTGCCTGGGTCGACACGGCACCCTGGTGGCCTTCCTCATCGACGCGCTCGCGCTCGTGACCGGGAACCTGGACCGCGCCGGAGGGTCGGTCTTCGGCGACCCCGTGCTCCCGATCGAGGAGCTCGGCCGGCGGGCCGGCATCGTCTCCTACGCCCGGCGCCGGTCGCGGGTGGGTGGCTTCCCCGATGTGCTGTCGACCTTCCCGGCCTCCCTCATGGCCAAGGAGATGACCACCCCGGGCGCGGGTCAGCTCAAGGCGCTCTTCGTCTCCGCCGGCAACCCCGTCCTCTCGGTGCCCAACGGCCGAGAGCTCGCCGAGGCGTTGCCGGAGCTGGACCTTCACGTCTCGCTGGACCTGTATGTGAACGAGACCAACAAGCACGCCGACTACGTGCTGCCGACCACCACGTGGCTCGAACGAGAGGACGCCCCGGTCGCGTTCCTCCCGTTCTTCACCAAGCCGTTCGCGCAGTACGCCGAACCCGTCGTTCCCGCCTACGGCGAGGCGCGACCGGAGTGGCAGATCATCGAGGACATCGCGCAGCGGATCGGCGTCTCGACCTTCACCCCGACCAGGCTGCTCTCCCTCGGGCCGGTGCCCGACGGGATCGGTCGCGTGGCCGGTCGCGTCGTCTCGAGCGTTCGCTGTCGGCTGCCGACGCTGCAGCCCACGACGTTGCTCGACGCCGCGCTGCGGGCGGGAAGCGGCAACCGGCTCAGCCTGGCTCGGCTGCGTGAGCACCCCCACGGCTTGCTGCTGGCCGATGACCTCCCGACAGGCAGGCTGCGCCGCGTGGTCCGCCGCCGGGGCCGCCGGGTGCGGCTCGATCCGCCCGAGATCCTCGCAGAGATCTCGGCGATGCCGACCTCGGCGCCCGACGATGACTTCCCGTTGCGACTGATCGGGCTGCGCGAGCTCCGCTCGCACAACTCCTGGATGCACAACGCACCCACGTTGATGAAGGGCCAGCGCGCGCACGGGATGCGGATCCACCCGAAGGACGCCGCGGGTGTCGGGATCGAGGACGGCGAGCTCTGCGTCCTGGCTTCGCGGCACGGCGAGATCGACGTGTCCGCCATGGTGACCGACGAGGTCACCGAGGGAACGGTCGCGGTCCCGCATGGCTGGGGTCACGACGGCGGATGGCGCCGCGCCAACGCCGCAGGCGGCGCGAACGTCAACCAGCTGGCCTCGACCGACCCGGCCGACCTGGAGCGACTGGCCGGCATGGCCGTCCTCAACGGCATTCCCGTCCGAGTCGCCGCCTCGGTGCCGCAGGACTGACGACGTCGTGCCGGTCGCCCGTCGCCGGGGCGTATGGGTCTGGCGGACCGTTCCTGCGCAGCCGCTGGTGGCGTGCGGTCGCCAGCGGGTGTGACCACTCCGGTGCTCCCGGGTGGCTCGACGGTGGCGCGCGCCGCCCGCGGGTGGGGGCTGGGTCTGCCGGCTCTCGGCGGTGATCCGGGATGGTGCGACGACCCCTCGGCGGCCCTGGCATGGCAGCAGGCGGCGACCGGCGTGGGGATCCTCACCGGCGTCCATCTCGACGTGGAGTTCTGGGCCCACCCGCGATGGCACGACGACCCCACGGGTGTCGCCAGCGGGTACCTCCGCCTGGTCGCGGCCCTGGAAGAGCAGACCAGCCTGGAGTGCGACGTGCCCTGGTGGCTGCATCGGTACCGAGACGCCGCTGACGAGCCGCTGGACGTCGCCGTCGACATTGCGAGGCCGATGCTGGACGCCGGCGTACGCCGGGATCGCGGTCCACGACCTCAGCGGATGGCAGTCGGTGCGGGTGGCCGGCACCGAAGGATGAGTCAGGCCGACACGGCGACGAGGGCGGCGTTGCCCCGGCCATCGACCTTGACGGTGGCGAGGACGTCGCCCTCCCGGACGCCGTCCTCCAGCGCCCTGGCCTGGTCCTGCGGCAGGAACCAGCTCTCGATGCCACAGCTGATCTGCCAGCTGTGGTCGGAGCAGCGCAGGTAGGTCCCTCCCGACGGCCGCTCCCGCGACCAGTCCTCGGCCACCCACACGTCGCCTTCCTCGCGCAGGACGACGTAGACCTCGCCGGCGTCGACGTCGTCCTCCATCGGTCCCATGCCACCGCCGTCGGCGCCCTCGGCGCCGCTGCGCCGCAGGTCTGGGTAGCCAAGCGCCACGTAGGCGCCGCGGAAGGGGTCGATCGGGTCCAGCGGCTCGACCCGCAACGTGATCTCGTCGCCGACGGCCCGGGCCGACAGCTGGGGCCAGACAGCCGCGGCGACCAAGGCCAGCTGGACGAGCAGGAGCACGGGCAGCGCGACCGCCAGCCGCCGGGTCATCGGGGGCCCGCCTCGTCCAGCGACCGGGTGAGTCTGCGGCGGGCCCGGTCGGCGGCGTAGCCGGTGCCGGCGAGGATCAGGCCCGTCGCCAGGAAGAGCCAGGCGCCATCGAAGATCTGAGCGAAGACCGCGAAGCTCTGGACAGTGGTGAACAGCACGAGCCCAGCCACGGCGACCACCGTCAGCGCACCGTCGTCCCTCACGATCCCGAGCGCTGCGATGCCCGCAGCGACCGTCAGGTAGGTCACGACGGCCAGTCCGGCGTGGGCCCAATCGGCAAAGCCCACCGCGTCGGCATCCGCCCCGGCGTCCCACGCCAGCAGCAGCAGCGCCAGCAAGGTGGTCGCCGTCGCGCCCAAGCGGCTCTGCCCAGACCCACCTCGTCGACGGACGTCGGAGGGTGAGGGCGACGGCTGCCACCACGAGGCAGGCGGCCACCACGAGCAGGGCGACCAGCGAGGGGGGCCAGGTGAAGCCGTGGGTGTCGAGGAACGGCAGCGCAGCCGCAAAGAGCGCGCCGAGCAGGGCGAGGGCTCCAGCCTCGCGCCAACGGGCCTCGAAGCCCGTCCAGTGACCGGTCCTCCTGCGCCGCCACGGGGCGCAGCGTGTGCAGCGCCGCGACGGACACCGCGCCGGTGCCGGCCAGTGCTACGGCGAGCACGATGCCCAGGGCCGAGGGGTCGGTCCACGCAGCGCTCCAGATCACCCAGGTCAGGCCGGCCACGAGACCGACCACGATCGGGGCCAGACCGCGGACCAGGTAGCCGTGCATCAGGGCACCCAGCGCCCACAGGCCCACCAGACGCGGCTCGTACGCCGGCACCTGCAGGCTCTGGGCCGCCTGGAAGACGACCGCGCCGAAGAGCAGGGCCGCCAGCAGCCGGGCGAAGTGGACCACCGGGGAGGGGATGGGCCCGCCGTGCTCGCGTCGCGCCGCGACCAGCTCGGCTCCGACGGTCGCCGCGACCCACAGCAGGGCGACGGCGGCGAAGCGCGTCGCCGGCCGTAGCTGGTCGAGGTTGGCCGCGACCAGCCAGATCAGGCCGAAGCCCATGAAGACTGCGCCGAGCGCCAGCAGCAGCCGGGCCAGGCTCATGCGACGGGCGGGGTGGTAGCGGTCGAGGAGGACTGTGGCCTGGCTCTGGTCGACCAACCCCTCACGCTCCCAGTCGGCGAGCTCCTCCCGCAGCCAGTGGAGGTGGGCCGGAGAGGCGGGTCTGGTGGGGTGGGCCTCGCCGGGCCGCGCCGGTGTGCTCGTGCTCATGAGGCAATCGTCCTCTTCGACGCGGGCGAGCGCATGAGTCGGCGTACTCAGATCGCGCGCGTGTTGCGAGCTTGGCAGGCCGGGGCGCCCTACCACCAAGGACGAGCTGCTCCGGGCCGCCGAGGATGTCGAGCGGCCTCGACAGGTCCCATTCGAGATGACGGAGCTGATCCGGAAACACACCGACGAGCAGCTCTTCACCAAAAGGTCACTACGCCTGGACGGGTACCACCAGCATGGGTGCCCATCTTGTCTCAGCGACAAGGAGCCACTGTGCGTGGGCGCGCAGAGACTTGCGCAAAGCCCCCAGGAACCGTGCTGCCTCGGCCGCCGAAGCCTGATCCGTCAGATCCGTTCGAGGATGGTGCCGCTGGCCATCGCGCCGCCGGCGCACATGGTGACCAGGGCGCTGGTGGCATCACGACGTTCGAGCTCGTGCAGCGCGGTGGTGAGGAGCCGGGTTCCGGTGGAGCCGACGGGGTGCCCGAGCGCGATCGCGCCGCCGTTGACGTTGACCCGGTCCATGTCGGGCTCGTGCACGCTCGCCCATGACAGCACCACCGAGGCGAAGGCCTCGTTGACCTCGAAGAGGTCGTGGTCGGCCATGCGCCGTCCGCTGCGCGCCAGCAGGCGCTGGGTCGCCTGGACCGGACCGTCGAGGTGGTAGTAGGGGTCGGAGCCGACCAGGCACTGGCTGACGATCCGCGCCCGCGGCGTCAGTCCGAGGGACCGAGCCTTGTCCTCGTCCATTAGCAGGACCGCGGAGGCGCCGTCGGAGATCTGCGAGGAGGTGCCCGCGGTGTGGAGGCCGTCGTCGAGCACCGGCTTGAGGCCGGCGAGACCTTCCAGCGTGGTCTCGCGCAGGCCTTGGTCGGTGTCGACCAGACGGGTCTCGCCGGTGGGCCCCTCCGGGCCGATGACGGGCGCCTCGACCGGCGCGATCTCCCGCTTGAACCGGCCCTCGTCGGCCGCGACGCGGGCCTTCTGCTGGGAGGCCAGACCGAACGCGTCGAGCTGGGCTCGCGAGATGCCGCGGTCGCGCGCGATGCGGTCGGCGCCGAGGAACTGGTTGGGCATGTCGAGGTCCCAGCCGGGCCCGCGGGCGTCCCGGTGCCCTCGGGGATGTTGGCGCCCAGCGGCACCCGCGACATCATCTCGACGCCACAGGCGATGCCGGTGTCGATCACGCCGGCGTGGATCAGTCCGGCCACCAGGTGGGTCGACTGCTGGGCCGAGGAGCACTGGGCGTCGATCGTCGTGCCGGCGGTGTGCTGGGGGAGGCCTGCCAGCAGCCAGGCGCGGCGGACCAGCGCGCTGGACTGCTCACCGGCCTGGGTGACGCAACCGCCGATGACCTGCTCCACCTCGACCGGGTCGACCCTGCTGCGCTCGAGCACAGCCCGGTACGACCGCCGCGAGCGTCTCCTGGGCGTGCAGGCCGGCCAGGTGGCCACCTCGCTTGCCGATGGGGGTGCGGACGGCGGCGACGATGACGGGATTGCCCATGCCGACCAGACTAGAACACGTTCTCGTTTACCGCCAGGCCGGCCGGACCAAAATGGGCCAACGGCCCTTCCGCATCGGTTCTGGATGTGCAACAGTCGCTGTAGAACGTGTTCCACTTTTCCGGCGGGACGCGAGGACGACGACCAGCTCGACCTGGAGGACCCGGTGACCGCTACCGCACTGCCCGAGGGCTTCGACCCCACTGACCCGGACGTCTGCCAGGACGCGATCCCGTTGCACGAGTTCGCGGCCATGCGCGCCACCGCGCCGGTGTTCTGGGTGGAGCAGACCCCCGAGGCCTACGCGGGCTTCGAGAACACCCCCGGCTACTGGGCGCTGACCCGCCACGCAGGACGTGGCCGCGGTGTCGAAGAACAGCAAGGTGTGGTCGACCCACGAGAACGGCGCGATCATCCGGTTCGCCCCGGACATGACCCGGGACCAGGTCGAGGTGCAGCAGGTCATGCTGATCAACCAGGACCCCCCGGACCACACCCGCTACCGCCAGATCATCAGCCGTGGCTTCACGCCGCGCAGCATCGGCGGCCTGCGGGACGACCTGGAGGCCCGCACCCGCCGGATCGTCGGGGAGGCGCTCGAGCGCGGCTCGGGGAACTTCGTCGAGGACGTCGCAGCAGAGCTGCCGCTCCAGGCGATCGCCGACCTGCTCGGCGTGCCCCAGGAGGACCGACGCAAGCTCTTCGACTGGTCCAACTCGATGATGAGCTACGACGACCCCGACTACGACGTGGACCCCGAAGCCGCCTCGGTCGAGATCCTGAGCTACTTCATGGCGATGGCCGAGGAGCGCAAGGCCAACCCCCAGGACGACCTGGTCACCAAGCTGATCACCGCGGACGTGGACGGGCACGCGTTGTCCGCCGACGAGTTCGGCTACTTCGTGATCCTGCTGAGCGTGGCCGGCAACGAGACCACCCGCAACGCGATCACGCACGGGATGCACGCGTTCTTCCAGAACCCCGAGCAGTGGGAGCTCTACAAGGAGCAGCGCCCGGAGTCCGCGGTCGACGAGATCATCCGCTGGGCCACGCCCGTCACCGTCTTCCAGCGCACCGCGCTCACCGACACCGAGGTCGGCGGCCAGTCGGTGGAGGAGGGGCAGCGCGTCGGTCTCTTCTACGCCTCGGCCAACCACGACCCGGACGTCTTCGAGGACCCCTTCACGTTCGACATCATGCGCTCGCCCAACCCTCACCTGGCCTTCGGTGGGCACGGCGCTCACTACTGCATCGGAGCCAACCTGGCGCGGATGGAGGTCGAGCTGATCTTCAACGCGATCGCCGACATCATGCCGGGCATCGGCCAGGCGGGGCAGCCCAGTCGGCTTCGGCATGCGTGGATCAACGGGATCAAGGAGCTCCAGGTCAACTACCGCTGATCCTCGTGCGTCGCCACGCCTCCTCACGTGAGCATCGCTCGCGAGGACAACCCGTACCCCGTCTACCAGGTCGGCGGCAAGCCCTTCGTCTTCATGCCTGTCGGGTGGATGGCAGGCCACCACACGCTCGAGCTGACGCAGGGGGCTCGGCGAGACGACGGCGAAGACCCACCTCGGCCCGGTGCTGGACAAGCTCGGCCTTCGCGACCGGTCCCGTGCCGTCGCCTACGAGAGCGGGCTGCTCTCCCCGGGCAGCCAGCAGGCCTAGCCTCGGTCGCGCACGACGCGCACGGCGTACAGCGCGGCCGAGACCGCCGCGACCAGGCCGAGCAGCAGCGCGAGGTTGGTGGCGTAGTCGCGCATGAGGATCGACTCCGCAGCAGGTTGGGTGTCCCGCCGGTTGATCAGCGGAAGGGCGATCACGGTGACCAGTGCGGCGACGACGAGCGCGCCTTGGAGGTAGCGGCGACCTCGCGGCGGCAGGCGGGTGAGGACAAGCCCGGTCCCCACCGTGAGGGGTGCGAGCACTCCGTCGTGCAGCGCGACCGCCAGCATCAGCCGAGGCCGAGGACGACCAGCTCGCCGGCGTCGAGGTCGGTTAGCAGTCGGACAACCCCGAAGGTGATCAGCGCGACGCCGGCGCCACCCAGCGCGAGGCGGGAACGTCCCATCTCAGGTCACCTCGACCCGTGCCAGCCACTTGGTGTTGAGCACACCCGGCCGGTCGGGGGCGATCAGTCGCAGTGGGTAGCCGTGGTCGAGGTTGAGCCGCTCGCCGTTGAGGTGGGTGGCCAGCAGCGCCGCGGTGAGCTGCGGCCCGAACAGCGTGCTGCTGGTGTAGGCCCCGCTCGGCTGCAGGGACACCACGCGCACCCGCGACTCCTCGTCGCCGCCGGCTCGCCGCACGACGTCGATCAGTGGAATCCCGCGCCAGTCGGCCGAGGCGCTCCACCCCTCGACGCAGGCGATCGGCAGGCGCCGCTCGGCGGTGGAGAGCTCCACGACGTCCTCCAGCGACCAGGAGAAGGGCTCGCTACCCGTCACCGCGAGCCGCCACCCGGGGTCCCGGGCGAGCGGCACGACCCCCGCCGAGGCTGCGGTCTTGTTCACCGGGAGGCCCTGCGGACCGGTCGTGGGCTCACGGGTCGCCAGCAGGAGGATCCGCAAGTGGTGTCAAGATCTGGCCGATGTGGTCAGCACGACCAGCCCGATGCTGACCCGGCCGCCACGAAGAGGCCCCTACGGTCGAGCGCGGGCATGCTCGGCGGCGCACGCCGGGATTGCTGTGGGCCTTCGGTTCTGGTCGAGGGGACTCACTGAGAACGTCGGCCTAGGCCAGCCTGGCCCGCAGGCCGACCTGTGTCGGGCAGCTTGACGGCCACGTGGAGCGGACCGAGCTGATCAGCACGTACCCGAGGTAGCGATGGGTGGAGGGGAACGACCAGGGCCAGGGGTACCAGTTCGGCGTCTTGAGAATCCCGTGGTGCGCGGCACGAGCGCTGTCGCGACCAGGAGGTACACCGACGCCCGCTCCACGCGTGCTTCCGACCGGACCGGTGGCCAGCGGAACAGGTTGGGGTAGACCGACCAGAGCTTCACCAGCAGCAGCGGGATGCAGGCGACGCCGGTGGTGACGTGCAGCCCTTGGGTGACCCGGTAACCCCAGACCGGGGTGGCCGGCACGGGTAGCAAGGACCACGGCTCGTAGTGGTAGTGGCTGACCATGCCGGTGACGAAGCAGATGGCCAGGCCGATGCCGAGCAGCCGGCCCACTCGGGCCGTCACGGCCGTCGAGCGAAGCGGACTGCTGAAGTGGGGCCACCAATGGGCCGGTCACATTGCGCCAGCCGGCCAGGTCGAGCCTCGGCGAGTCAGTCGACGAGACCGACCAGGTCGAGGACGAGGTCAGCTGGGTCAGGAACCTCTACGCCGTGCAGCGACCGTCGTGCCGGAGGTTGAGGAACCCGCAGCGTGGCTTTCGGCGTCTTCCAGCGGGACCCGAACCTGCGTGGCATGTGGAGTTCGGGCGGGCACGGTGCCCAGCACGGTGAGCAGTAACTCAGCGGGAGGAAGGCGATCCGGATGGTGACAGCCTGATTCCAACGCGCTGGCCGACCTGGGCCAAATATCGACGCGAGGCTCTTAGGGCGAGGACCCCGACGAGCCTTCAACGCTCGGCTGGGTGACCTCAACCGCACGTGGCGGCGGTGGCAGCCATCTGCGCAACTGCCCGGAGGTCTCACAGAGGCCGGGGACGCCGGGACGTCGAAGCGGTGCATGTGCCAGCTCTGGGACCCGACGAGGACATCACTCAGCGCGGGCCGAGGGAGCCGCGGCGGTTGCGCCAAAAAAAGCGTCTGGATCAACGGCATCAGAGGAGATGCAAGATCGCGAACTACGCGTGATCGAAGTTGCGCGATCGGCGGGGTGGCGGAAATGGGCGAGACATCCGCGCAGAAGAGGAGATGAGTCATCTGATGTCCTATCGCGACAGCGTTCGTGCGAAGACCGAGAAGTGGGTTGGGCCACGGGGTTGGCCACGGAGAACGCGGATCAGTCGCGGGCGGTCAGGACCACCGGGCCGTCGTCGGTGATCGCGATCGTGTGCTCCATGTGGGCCCCGCGGGAGCCGTCCGCGCTGCGCAGCGTCCAGCCGTCGGCGTCGGTGTAGATCTGGTCGGTGGTGTGCAGGAACCACGGCTCGATCGCGATGACCAGGCCGGGCTTGAGCGGATAGCCGCGCCCGCGCGGCCGTCGTTGGGGACGTGCGGGTCGCCGTGCATCGTGCGGCCGACGCCGTGCCCGCCGAAGTGGATGTTGACCGGTAGGCCCGCCGCGCGGGCCACAGCGCCGATGGCGCGCGGAGATGTCGCCCATGCGGTTGCCCGGCCCGCGGCCTCGATACCCGCGGCGAGGGCGCGCGCTGTGGTGGCGATCAGGCGAGATCGTCCGGCCGCGGCGTGCCCGCACCACGAGCGAGAGCGCCGAGTCCGCGACCCAGCCGTCGACGGAGACCGCGAAGTCGAGGCTCAGGAGGTCGCCGTCGCGCAGCGTGTAGTCGTGGGGGAGTCCGTGCAGCGCAGCGTCATTCACTGAGGTGCAGAGCACCTTGCCGAACGGCGGGCGCCGAACGACGGGTGGTAGTCGATGTAGCAGGACTCGGCGCCGCGTTCGCTGATCATCTCGTGGGCGAGGGCGTCGAGGTCGAGCAGGTTCACGCCGACATCGGCGGCCTCGGACAGGGCAGTAAGAACCTGGCCACGAAGCGGCCTGCCGGTCGCATCTGTTCGATCTCGGCAGGCGTTCTCAACTCGATCATGGGGGGCCACGCTGTGTAGCGTTCGTCGCGGAACACCGGCGGGCGTCCCTCCTGCCGGGCCGCCACGGCCTCCTCGAAGTTGCCGGTCATCAGCCGGACGAAGAGCTGACCGAGCCCTTCCTGGTTCATGTGCTGCCCAGGCTCGCGGCGTCGAGCGCGGCCCAGAGCGTCCGCTTGGTCAGCTCCACACCCGGACGGCTCAACGCGGCGATCCGCTCGGCGAGGTCGAGGCAGGTCTCAGCAGCTCGACATGCGGCCACGACGGAGGAGACCAGGCCGATCCGCTCGGCCTCCTCCGCGGTGACGTCGCGCCGGTGAGCATGATCTCGAAGGCCCGCGAGGAGCCGATGGCCGCGGGAGCAGGTAGCTCAGCCCGAGCTCGCTGGCGGTCAGCCCGTTGTTGATCCCTGCCGCTCGGAAGTAGGCCGCGTCGGCGCGACCCGGATGTCGCAGGCCAGCGCCAGGCAGAGCCCGCCGCCGATGGCCGCCCCGTTGACCGCGGCGATCACCGGCTGGTGCAGCCGCGCAGGCCCAGCACGATGTCGTCGAGGAGCTCCATCGCCCGCAGCGCCACCGTGGGGGCGGTCAGCCCACCGATGTTGGGCATCCGGCCCGCTCTCGCCGCTCTGGTCGGCGCCGGAGCAGAAGCCGCGGCCGGCGCCGGTGAGGACCACGGCGCGGACGTCGTTGTCGTCGCTCAGCGCCCGCAGGGCGTCGCGCAGCGGGACCATCACGTCGAACGCCATGGAGTTCATCCGCTCGGGGCGGTTGAGGGTCACCACCGCGACCTGGTCCGTGGCCGGTCGACGAGGACGAGCTCCCGGTCGGCTGACCGGTCACGCCGGTCGGTCCGCCCCCACGATCCACATCGCGAAGAACTGCGAGCCGCCGCCGTACGCGTGGCCCAGGGCCCTGCGCGCGTCGGGGACCTGGTGCTCCCCGGCGGCGCCACGCACCTGCAGCGCCGCCTCGGCGAACCGGATCATCCCGGAGGCGCCGATCGGGTTCGACGAGAGCACGCCGCCGGACATGTTGACCGGCAACGGCCGTCGAGCGCGGTCGCGCCGGCCTCGGTGAGCTTCCAGCCGTCGCCCTCCGCGGCGAAGCCGAGGTTCTCCAGCCACATCGGCTCGAACCACGAGAACGGCACGTAGATCTCGGCGCAGTCGATCTCGTCAAGGGGTCGGTGATGCCGGCCTGCTTGTAGATCGCCGCCGCCGCCTCCCGACCGGCCTGGGGGTTGACCTGGTCGCGCTCGGCGGCGGTGGTCGGCTCGGTGCGCATCACCGTGCCGTGGATCCAGGCCGGGTTCGGGGAGGCGGCCGCGGTGTCCTCGTCGGCGATGACGACCGCGCAGGCTCCGTCCGAGGACGGGCAGGTCTCGTCGTACCTGATGGGGTCCCACAGCATCTGCGACGCCATCACCGACTCGAAGGTGGTGTCGGGGTTGCGCAGGTGGGCGTACTCGTTCTTCAACGCGTTCTGCCGGTCCTTGGCCGCGACCATCGCGCCGATGTGGGCCGGGGCACCGGACCGCCGGATGTAGGACCGCACGTGGGGGGCGAAGTAGCCGCCGGCCCCGGCGTGCACCGGCATGATGAACGGCACCGGGATCGACAGCGCCCACATCGCGTTGGACTCGGACTGCTTCTCGAACGCCACCGCCAGCACCCGGCGGTGCACGCCGGCCTGCACGAGCGAGGCGGCGACGATCGCCGTCGAGCCGCCGACCGAGCCGGCCGTGTGCACGCGCAGCAGCGGCTTGCCCGCCGCGCCCAGCGCGTCGGAGAGGAACAGCTCGGGCATCATCACGCCCTCGAAGAGGTCAGGCGCCTTGCCGACGACGACCGCGTCGATGTCGTCGAAGCCGAGGCCCGCGTCAGCGAGAGCCCGGTCGACGGCCTCGCGGAGGAGGCCGGGCATCGAGACGTCCTCACGCTTGGCCCGGTAGTGGGTCTGCCCCACGCCGATCACGGCGGCCGGCTGCTTGCCCATCAGACGTCCCCCTCCATGACGCAGACGAGGTTCTGCTGCAGCGCCGGCCCGGACGTCGCGTGGGCGAGCGCCTTGCCCGCCGTACCCTCCTGGACGCGGCGGGCCGCCTCGCCGATCCGGATCAGACCGCCGGTGAACATCGGGTTTCCTGCCAGCGGCCCGCCCGAGGGATTGACCGCCACGGCGTCGGCGAGGCCGAGCGCGTCGCGCACGAGCAGCTCCTGGTGGCTGAACGGTGCGTGGAGCTCGGCGACCTCGACTCCCGACAGGTCGAGCGCGCGGCTGCGCCGGCGAGCGACGGCGCCCGGCCCAGGTCGCGCAGGGACAGGTTCTGCCCGTCGGCGCGGTGCTCGATGCCGGTGATCCACGCCGGACGGTCGGACACCGAGCGGGCCCGGTCGTCCGCCGCGAGCACGATCGCCGCGGCACCGTCGGTGACCGGCGCGCAGTCGTGCTTGCGCAGCGGGTCGGAGAACATCGGCGCGGCGAGCAGCTCGTCCACCGAGGTCTCGCCCGACAGCAGGGCGTAGGGGTTGCCGGTCGCCGCCGCACGGCTGGCGCCACGACCTCCGCCAGCGACTTCTCGGCCCAGCGGCCCGACTCCAGCCCGAGCCGGGCCTGCAGCGCCGCGATCGAGACGGTGTCCGGCCACAGCGGGGTGAGCACGTAGGGGTCGAGCTGCAGGGCCAGCACCCGCCGCAGCAGCCCGGCCGAGGACTTGCCGAACCCGTAGACCAGCGCCGTGTCCACCTCGCCGGTCTGGATCTTCACCCAGGCCTCGTACAGCGCCCAGGCGGCGTCCATCTCCACGTGCGACTCGTTGACCGGCGGGAGCGTGCCGATCGCGTCCACCGCGGAGACGAACGAGAACGACCGGCCGGCCAGGTAGTCCGAGGACCCCGAGCACCAGAAGCCGATGTCGTCCTTCGTCCACCCGGTCTGCTCCCACAGCTCGGCGAAGATCGGGACCAGCAGCTCCACCATCGTGGGGGAGCCGTCGAAGTGCGGCATCTGGCGTTGCGCGAAGCCGACGACGGCGACGTCTCTCATCAAGGTCTCCCTGTTGTCGGACGGGTCAGAGGTGCGCGCGGTAGGACTCGTAGTCCGCGTCCGGTTCACCGGTCGGCTCGAAGTGCGAGATGTTCTCCACGGTCGTGCCCCACTCGTCGCGGGGCTTCCACACGGCCCGCACCCTCATCCCCATCCGCACCTCGTCCGCCGGGATGCCGAGGATCAGGTGCAGGAACGCGATGTCCGCACCCTCGAGCAGGATGTACGCCGAGACGTACGGCGGCTTGATCTTCTGCCCCATGAACGGGACGTTGACGATGCAGAACGTCGTCACGATGCCGGTGTCGGGGAGCTCGACCTCCTCCGCTGTCGGCACGCCGTCGACGGGGCAGGCGCCGCGGGGCGGGATGTAGACCTTGAGGCACTTCGGGCAACGCTGGCCGACAAGGCGGCCCTCGGCGATCGCGCGGAAGAACGCGGACTCCTCGGGGGAGGCCTCGTAGATGTAGTCGAGCTCGACCGGGGTGATGATGCTCGTGACCTGCCCCTCGGTTGCCGGGCTGCCCGCCGAGGCCGCCACCACCTCCTTGCCCCGGTCCCCGGTCGGCTCGAAGTACTGCGATGTCGGTGATGTGGCCCTGGGGTGTGTCGGACCAGACGGCGCGGACTTGCATGCCGGTGCTGAGGGACTGGGGGCCGTCGGCGCGCACTGCGTGGAGCAGGGGGGCGGTGGCGCCGTCGAGGGTGATGAGCGCGAACGCGAAGGGCTCGTCGAGGGGCTGGCCGGGGACGGGCTCGCTGACCCAGGTCCAGGTGACGACGGTGCCGGTGGTGCCGACCTCGACGAGGTCGTCGGGGGAGACCGCGGAGTGGGTGACCGGGTCGAACTCGACCGGGGGGACGACGACCCGGCCGTCCGACGTACGAGCCGCGAGGATGCGGCGGTCCCGCAGACCGGTCATGAACGCGCCGAGCACGGGACCGGTGGAGCGCGTGTAGTCGAAGGCGACCTGCAACGGAGCGCTGAGGACGCGGCTCTCGGCAGCGGGTGACGCGGTCTCGGTCATGGACAGAAATGAAACACGTTCTACTTTGAGATGGCAAGCACGCCCGTGGCCGGGAGTGGCAAGGTGGCCCCATGAAGCTTGGTCTGCAGCTGGGTTACTGGGGTGCACAGCCACCGGAGGGCGTCGCCGACCTCGTCGCCGCCGCCGAGACCTCCGGGTTCGACGCGGTGTTCACCGCCGAGGCGTGGGGCTCCGACGCGTTCACGCCGCTCGCGTGGTGGGGGCGGGAGACCAGCCGGTTGCGGCTCGGCACGTCGATCGTGCAGATGTCCGGTCGGACCCCGGCGTCCATCGCGATGCATGCGCTCACCCTCGACCACCTCTCCGGAGGCCGCTTCGTGCTCGGCATGGGCGTCTCGGGTCCCCAGGTCGTGGAGGGCTGGTACGGCCAGCCGTTCGCCAAGCCTCTGGCCCGCACCCGTGAGGTCGTCGACATCATCCGCCAGGTGCTGGCGCGGAAGGCGCCGGTGACGAACGCCGGTCCGCACTACCCGCTGCCGTACGACGGCCCGGGGTCGGTCGGTCTCGGCAAGCCACTGAAGCCGATCGTCCACCCGCTGCGCGCAGACGTCCCGATCTGGCTCGGTGCCGAGGGCCCGAAGAACGTCGCCCAGACCGCAGAGATCGCCGATGGCTGGATCCCGATCTTCTACACGCCGTCGTCGGCCGGCATGTACCAGCCGTGGCTCGACGAGGGCTTCGCCCGCCCGGGCGCCCGGCACACCAGGGAGACCTTCGAGATCGCCGCCACCTGCCACCTGCAGATCACCGACGACCCGCAGCCGGTGATCGACTTCCTCAAGCCGGTCACCGCGCTCTACATGGGCGGCATGGGTGCCAAGGAGCAGAACTTCCACAAGAACGTCTTCGAGCGGATGGGGTACGCCGAGATCACCGACCAGGTGCAGGAGCTGTTCCTCGCCGGCAAGCGGGACGAGGCGGCGGCGCTGATCCCCGACGAGCTCGTCGAGGACCTCCACATCATCGGCGACGCCGCGAAGGTCCGGGACAAGATCCAGGAGTGGGAGTCGACCGGGGTCACGACACTGCTGCTCTCCTGCCGGGGCCCCGAGGAGGTCCGCCAGGTGGCCGAGGTCGTCCTCGGGAGCAGTTGAGCCCTGGGGCCGGGCGCGCGCCGTCAACCGATCCTCACTCGGCATGGGCTTCGCGGCGCTGGTCGACAAGCCTGTCTTCGGGAAGATCTGGCGTCGAAAGGATCACCCACCGTGCGCCAAACGCGGCGGAAGGGACGGGGTAGCAGTGGTCGTCAGCTTCCGGCGCGAAGGTCTGGAGCGGCTCTATCGCGGGGGTTCAAAGAAGGGCGTGAAGGCCGCGCACCGAAGCGGGGTTCTCCTCGCTTCGGAGCTGGGCAGAGCCTCGGTACAACTCGGCCTCGGTCCAGGGGCTCGACAAGATCGACCATCCGCCAGGCCAAGGCTTTGTCCTATACTCCTCGAGATCTTCCGTGGAAACCCACGCTCCCGGTGCGCAAATTCGATCTCCTTGCGGACAGCGCGTTGCACAACCGCTGTGCGTCTGCCGGTGGGACATGGCGCTGTCCAACGCGGGCACGCAGACCTACTGGGTTCCACGGCCGGGGCCGAGCGGTAGCGTTCCCAGGTGCGTGTGCGGTGGGGACGACCTGACATCGGTAGGTACGCCGACCGCTTCGACGTGCCACGCCGCTCGCGGCACCTTCAAAGTGACTTTCCTCGGCGTCGCGAGCCTGCTCGTCGATGATGGCGAGACGGCGCTGATGACGGACGGCTTCTTCACCCGGCCGTCGTTGCCGCGCGTCGCGCTGGGACGGATCGCACCCGACAGGGCGCGCGTGACCTCCTGCCTGCGTCAGGCCGGGGTGCAGCGGCTGGCTGCGGTGGTGCCGGTGCACACGCACTTCGACCACGCCCTGGACTCCGCGCTGGTTGCCCAGCTGACCGGTGCGGCGCTGGTCGGCGGCGAGTCGGCGGCCAACGTGGGGCGGGGCGCCGGGCTGGCGGAGGAGCGGATCCGGCGTGGTGACGCCGGGAGAGCCGATGTCGTACGGCGGCTTCACCGTCACGATGCTCGCCTCCCACCACTGCCCGCCCGACCGGTTCCCGGGCGTGATCACCGAGCCGTTGGTCCCTCCGACGCGAGCGAGGGACTACCGGTGCGGGGAGGCGTGGTCGGTCCTTCTCGGGCACCGGGGCGGCCGGACGGCACTCGTGCAGGGCAGCGCGGGGTACGTGCCCGGACTGCTGTCGGGTCACCGCGCCGAGGTGGTCTACCTGGGCGTGGGTCAGCTCGGGGTGCAGGACGAGGGCTACCTGCGCTCCTACTGGGACGAGACGGTACGGACCGTCGGTGCGCGGCGTGTGGTCCTTGTCCACTGGGACGACTTCTTCCGGCCGCTCGACCGGAACCTCCGGGCGCTGCCCTATCTGGGCGACGACCTGCATGCCACGATGCGCGGGGTGGACGAGCTCGCACGACGCGACGGCGTGCTGGTTTCACTGCCAAGGGTGTGGCGCCGCGAGGACCCGTGGGCGTAGGTTCCCCGAAGACGCCGGGAGACCTCCGGCTCCCACCCGATGAGGAGCAGTCCATGAGACGACGTTTCTTCGCCGCCGTGGCGGCGCTCGCCGTGGCCCTCGCAGTGCCGCTGACCACCACCACGCAGGCCAGTGCGGCCTCGACGAGGAAGCCGAGCTCGCGGAGCTGTGCGAAAACCTCTACGCCTCCACCTTCGGCGTCCCGAACACCGAGCCGCTGGGGGTCTGCCAGTGGGATATGGCGCTGATCAACGCGGGCACGCAGAGCTACCGGCACGCCACTGGTGACGGCGTCAGCGTGGGGGTGATCGACAGCGGGGTCGCTCTCGACCACCCCGACGAGACCGCCCCGAACCTCGACCTCGACCGCTCGTGCTCGTTCATCTTCGATGACACTCCGACGGCCGACCCGGCGAAGGTCGCCAACGGCGACTGCTCCAACAAGGGCGCGGTCGAGGACCTCAGCGGCCACGGGACCCACGTCGCCTCGACCATCGCCGCGCCGGTGAACGACGTCGGGATTGCGGGCGTCGCCCCCGGAGGCGACCATCGTGGCCCTCAAGGCGTGCACGAAGGTTGGCTACTGCTTCGCCGAGTCCGTGGCGGGGGCCCTGCGGTACGCGGGTCGGCAGGGCATCGACGTGGTCAACCTCAGCCTCTTCGCCGACCCATACCTGTTCTACTGCAAGAACGAGGCGTCGCAGCGGAGGATCCTGCAGCAGCTGCGGAGGGCGGCACGGTTCGCCACCCGCAATGGGGTGACGATCGTGGCCTCTGCCGGCAACGAGCAGGCCGACCTCCAACACCCCGAGGTCGACACGGTGAGCCCGGACTGGCCCGAAGGGCACCAACATCGACCGCGAGATCGGCAACCAGTGCGTCGTCGCGCCGGCGGAGTTCCCCGAGACCCTCACGGTCTCCGCGACCGGCCCCATCGGCATCTCCGGCTACGACCGGTGGCTGGCCGAATACTCCTCGGTCGGCATGTCACGCGTCGATGTCACCGCACCGGGCGGTGACTACTTCAGCGCCACCGGGACCGTCCAGGACGCGATCATCGGCGCGGGCGCCTTCGACAGCGACATCTGGGGCGACTTCGACCCGCTGGGGGCCACCTTCCTCGGGATCACGGCTCTGAGCGACGGCGCGCGTACGTCTACCTCAACGGCACGTCGATGTCCTCGCCGCACGCAGCCGGGGTCGCTGCACTCGTGGTGGAAGCACCCTCGCTGGTCACCGAAGGCTGTCCAGGCAGCGGTGAAGCGGACAGCCAGCAGGCTGTCCTGCCCGCCCGGCTGGGAGGCGCTGGGAGACTCCGACCAGCGCACACGGTGCTACGGCAAGCGCGGACGCACCTCGTTCTTCGGCACGGGGATGGTCGACGCGCTCGCCGCGTCGCGAAGCTACTGAGTCCTTCCCCTCGCGCATTGGCAGGTGTGTGGCGAAGGCCATGCCGGGCGGCGGCGGTGTACGCCGGCTCACCCGGGTCACCAGCGCGGCTGCGTGACCTTCAGGGTGGCCCTCTCAAGCCGTCGCGTTCGGCGGGTTCGGCCTCCGCCGGCCGCCGCGGAGGAACCGGTCAGAACCACGCCACTCCAGCGATCCCCAGCGGCAGGGGTACCCCCACCGCGCTGCCGACGAGGCAGTGGGCCCATGTCTGGCCGATGACCGAGGCGAGAACCGTCACCGCGTACAGACGCTCGCCATGAGGTCGGCCGGCCTGGGACACGGCCGCGAGCGCAGGCCACTCACGGCGGAGTGCAGCACGTGGCTCGCCCAAACCCTCAGACGCGTAGACGCTCGGTGGGTTGGCCGGTGCTGCTGGCGATGAGTTCGAAGTCCTTGTCGAGTGCAGCACCGTGAGTCCGGCGGCTCGCCCGCGGCGGCGATGAGCAGATCGGGGATCGAAGGGGCCGCGTGCGTGCAGCCCCTTCCACAGGGCGGGAGTACCGACCAGAAATGTCGGTGGCCCCGGGGAGAATGTCTGCATGCACCGAGAGACAGCGACCACCACCGCGCAGCTGCGCGACGTGGTCGCGGCGCTGGGCCGGCTGGAGGGCGGTGTGCCCGACGCCGAGTTGGTGGACCGGATCCGCCTCTTGGAGGAGGTCAAGGCGGCGGCCGCGGCTGCACAGGCACGCGCGACGACTGCCTTCGCCGCCGCACAGGAGGAGGCGCAGCGCCGCGCGGGGGTCTCCGAGCGCCGGGTCGGCACGGGCATCGCGTCGCAGGTGGGACTCGACGAGCGGGAGTCGCCGGCGCGGGCTCAGCGCTACGTGGGCTGGTCCCGGGTGCTGACCGAGGAGCTGCCGCGTACCTACGCCGCGTTGGCTGCGGGCCGCACCACCGAGTGGCGGGCGCAGCTCGTGGCCCGGGAGACGATCTGGCTCTCCCGGGAGCAGCGTGCCGTGGTGGATCGCGAGGTCGCCCTGCGGTTGGAGCAGTGGGGTGACCGCCAGGTCGAGGCCGAGGTGAAGAAGCTCTCCTATCGGCTCGACCCTCGGGGATACGTCGACCGGTCGGCGGGCCACGCCAAGGACCGTCGGGTCACGGTACGGCCGGCACCGGAGACGATGTCTTACCTGACGGGCTACCTACGGTGGCGCAAGGAGTGGCCGTCTTCGCCTCGCTCAAGGCCGCAGCCGAGGCACGCAAGGCACAGGGCGACGACCGCTCGCGCGACCAGGTCATGGCCGACCTGTTCGTGCCAACGGCTGACCGGGCAGGCCGAGGCCCACCTGGTGCCGGTCGAGGTGTCGGTGGTGATCACCGACCAGGCGCTTTTCAATACCGGGCCGGGTGCGGATGAGCCGGCGCACGTCGACGGCTTCGGGCCGGTGCCCGCCGAGCTGGCCCGGCGGCTCCTGCTCGACGGAGACGCCGCGGCGCGGGGATGGTTGCGCCGGCTGTACGCCGACCCCACGACAGGCGAGCTGGCGTCCATCGACGCCAGGCGACGGCTGTTCGAAGGCTCGCTTCGGCGGTTGCTGATCGCCCGCGACCACTGGTGCCGCACCCCCTGGTGCGACGCCCCGATCCGGCATGCCGACCACGTGGTGGCGGCGGCCGTCGACGGTCCCACCGAGCTCGCCAACGGACAGGGCCTGTGCGAGGCCTGCAACCAGGCGAAGGAGTCCCCCGGGTGGGCCGCCCGGACGCGGCGACGGGGCCGGAGCCGCGAGGTCGGGACCACGACTCCGACCGGACGCCGCTACCGCAGCCGAGCCCCCCGACCCCGCCACGGCCGGGCCCCCGCCGTCGGGGATGCCGGGTGGAGCTCTCCTTCAGTGACCTGATCCTCACCGCTGCCTGAGGGTCCGCGCGTGTCCTCACTCGGGAATCGGTGGCCCGACCACCTCCAAGCCGTAGCGAGGGCCGACTTCGTTCCAGCGCGCGATCTCCTCGGGCATGGAGCGGCCGTCCCCCCCAGGCAGTCGCCGCTCCGGGGCCGGCACACCGACCTCGTCGTACAGGTGGAGCAGTCGACCTGGCTCGGTCAGCGCGAGGTAGTGGACCTTGCCCCTGGTGCGAAACGCGTGGGGGAGTCCCTGCGGCAGGTAGACGAAGCAGCCCGTGTAGACCTCGAACGTGTCCTCACCCGCGCGGTAGGTCATCTCACCATCGAGCAGGAAGAAGGCCTCGGCCTCGTTTGTGTGCCGGTGCAGCGGCGTCGCGATCCCCGGCGGCTGGGTCACCAGCGCGACCCCGAGCCGGTCGCCGGACTCCTCAGACTCGAGCAGATGCTCGAACAGGGACCCCATCGCCCACGTGGCGCTGCCGGTCCCCGGCTCCCTGACAACGGCCTTGAGCTGACCAGCCATGACGTCGACCTTTCCCTATTGATCCGAAACAAATTCGGATGAATATCGCTAGGGTAGACCTCGTGCAGCCCAGGAGCGAAACCCGTCGCTACGACGCCACCGCACGCCGTGCCGCTGCCGAGCAAACCCGGCGCCGGGTGATCGAGGCCGCGCACGCCCTCTTCATCGACCGGGGGTACGCCCAGACCGCTGTCGCCGAGATCGCGGCCCGCGCCGGGGTATCGGTTGACACCGTCTACGCCACAGCCGGGCGCAAGCCCACCTTGCTGCTCACCGTGGTCGACATGGTGCTCGCCGGGTCGTCGGAGCCGGCGACGGCCGAGGAGCGGGACTATGTGCGTGCGATCAGGGCTGCGCAGGGCACGGCTGCCAAGATCGGCGCCTTGCGACGCGCTGGGCCGCATGATGCCGACACTCGCGCCATTGCTGCTGGCCCTTCGTGATGCCGGGCTCACCGACCATGAGTGCCTCGCGTCCTGGCAGCACGTCAGCGAGCGACGAGCCACCAACATGCTGCGGTTCGCTGCCGATCTGCGGCAGACCGGCGAGCTCCGGGACGACCTGAGCGACCAGCAGGTTGCCGATCTCGTCTGGAGCACGAACGGTCCTGAGTGGTTCTCCCTGCTCGTCGCCCGTGGCTACTACACCGAGGAGTACGCCGTCTGTCTGACGGACCTGTGGTCGCGCACCTTGCTGGTCGCACCCTCGTAGGGCACCGGTTGCCGAATTTCTGGAACAGGTTCTAGTCTCGGAGCCATGACGGTGGACATCAGGACTGGACCTCACAACGGGCACCTCATGGTGCACGCGCTGAAGAAGCACAAGGACAAGCCGGTGCTCCACATCGGGGACCAGGTGCTCACCGGGCAGGACCTCGCCGACGAGACGAGCAAGTTCATGCAGGCCCTCGAGGAGCTGGGCCTCGGGTACGGCTCGCCGGTCGGCATGCTCGCCCTCAACCGGCCCGAGGTGCTGGTCAGCATCGGCGCAGGACAGCTGCTCGGCCTGCGGCGTACGGCGCTCCACCCGCTCGGCTCCGCCGACGACCAGGCCTACGTGCTCGACGACGCGGGCATCGAGACCCTGATCATCGACCCCTACTTCGCCGGCCGCGCCGCCGAGCTGCTGGACAACGTTCCCGGCCTCAAGCAGGTGCTCACCTTCGGTCCCTCCGACGTGGGCACCGACATCAACGAGATCGTGGCGCAGACAGACCGCGAAGCCGCTCCAGGCCCGCGACTTCCCGTCGGACTCCATCAACGGCGTCACCTACACCGGCGGAACGACGGGCAAGCCCAAGGGCGTCATCGGGACCACGGGTTCGATCATCACCATGACGACCGTCCAGCTCGCCGAGTGGGAGTGGCCCGAGGAGCCCCGCTTCCTGATGTGCACCCCACTCAGCCACGCGGGCGCCGCGTTCTTCCTCCCGGTGCTCATGGCCGGCGGCTCGATGGTGGTGCTGCCGCGCTTCGACCCGGCCGAGGTGCTCGAGGCCATCGAGAAGTACCGCATCAACTCGACGATGCTTGTGCCGACAATGCTGTACGCGCTGATGGACCACCCCGACAGCCACACCCGTGACCTGTCGAGCCTGGAGACCATCTACTACGGCGCCGCTGCCATCAACCCGGTCCGGCTCGCCGAGGCGGTCGATCGGTTCGGACCGATCTTCGCCCAGTACTACGGCCAGTCCGAGGCGCCGATGGTGATCACCTACCTCGCCAAGGCCGACCACCTGAACAAGGACAAGCTGTCCTCCTGCGGGCGGCCCAGCGCGTTCCTGCGCACGGCGCTGCTCGACGAGCAGGGCAAACGGGTGCCGCAGGGCGAGCCGGGTGAGATCTGCGTCGCTGGCCCATTGCTGTCCGGTGGCTACTGGAACCTGCCCGAGGAGACCGCCAACACGTTCCGCGACGGTTGGCTGCGCACCGGGGACGTCGCCCGCGAGGACGAGGACGGCTTCTGGTACATCGTCGACCGCACCAAGGACATGATCGTCACCGGCGGTTTCAACGTGTTCCCGCGCGAGGTGGAGGACGTCATCGCCGAGCACCCGGCCATCGCCCAGGTCGGCGTGGTGGGCACGCCTGACGAGAAGTGGGGCGAGGCGGTGACTGCCGTCGTCGTCCTGCGCGGTGACGCCGACAGCGGACGAGGCCGCGATCGCCATGTCACCGAGGAGATCCAGGCCGCGGTCAAGGAGCGCAAGGGGTCCGTGCAGTCGCCGAAGCAGGTGATCGTCCGGGACGCGCTGCCGATGACGCCGCTCGGCAAGCCCGACAAGAAGGCCTTGCGGGCGCCGTTCTGGGAGGGCAAGGGCCGGGGAGTATGAGCCGAGGCGGTGCTTGACTGGGCACCGAGCTGGGGAAAGGCTTGACCCGATGCGCACCATCTTGTGGGCCGTTCTCGTCCTGGGCGTGACCGTGACGGTACTCGCCCTGGGGGGCTGGCAGTTGTCGTCGCCCTCGTCGTCGCCGAGCGCGTCGGGGGTCCGGGCGACGCCGGCCAAGCTGGTGCCGGCGCACACCGCCGCCGAGGCCCGACGGACGACGCGCCCGCAACGCACCACGCGACGCACCACGATCGAGACCGTCCCCGTGCTGGAACCCGGCCCCACGCTCCACGGGCCTGGCGACGAGGGCCCGGAGGTGCGTGAGATGCAGGCCCGTCTGCGGCAGATCTTCTGGCTCTCCGGCGACGTCAGCGACTACTACGGCGACATCTCCCGCGCCGCGGTCGCCGGTTTCCAAACCAAGCGCGGCTTGCTCGCCACCGGCTCCCTCGACACCGTGACCCTCGAGCGCCTGGAGGGCATGACGACCGAGCCCACCTCCGACGGGCTGGCCAACATCGAGCCGGAGCCCGTCGTCACGGCGGACGGCGCCACGCTGGACCCGCGCTGCGAGACCGGCCGCGTGCTGTGCATCGACAAGTCCACCAACAGCCTGCGCTGGGTGGTCGACGGCGACGTGCAGCTGACGTTGGACGCCCGCTTCGGCGGCAACGGCTACACCACTCGCGAGGGCCAGTTCGCGGTCAACCGAAAGAGCCGCGACCACGTGTCGAGCATCTACGACACCTCGATGCCGTTCGCGATGTTCTTCAGCGGCGGGCAGGCGGTCCACTACTCGCCCGACTTCGCCGCCACCGGCTACTCCGGCGCCTCGCACGGGTGCGTCAACATCCGCGACTACGACGCGATCGCCGGGTTGTACGACGAGGTCCGGCTCGGCGACACGGTCGTCGTCTACTGGTCGTAGCGCCGGTGGACGAGGTCGTCGCCGAGCGGGTGCTGCAGGCCGTGGAGCTCATCCCCCGTGGACGGGTCGCCTCGTACGGCGACCTCGCCGAGCTGGTCGGAGGAACACCTCGCCAGGTCGGCGCCGTGATGCGGCTGCGCGGCGGTGAGGTCGCATGGTGGCGGGTCACGTCGTCCTACGGCGACCCGCCACTTCACCTGCTCGACGAGGTGTGCATGCTGTGGCTGGCGGAAGGCATCGGTTGGAAGCCGAACGGACGCGGCTGCCGCATCGCCGAGTACCGCTGCGACCTGGTGCAACTCGCCGACGACTACGAGCAGGCGGTGGCCGACGCATGACCGAGTGGTGGCGGCTGTGGTTGTTCGGGGCAGCGGCGCTGCACCTGGGGTTCCAGGCGACCGTGACGCTCCTGGTCTATCCGGCCCTGGCTGCACGCGGACGCCACGGCGACGACTGGCAGCAGGCCCACGCCGCCCACTCGCGGCGCATCACGCCCTTGGTCGTCGTGGTGTACGGCGCACTGCTGCCGCCGACCATGGTGGCGGTCTGGGAGGCCCTCACGGGCGACGCCGGTTGGGCTACCACTGTCGCTGCCTCCGGGGCCGTCATCGCGTTCATGGCGACTGCTGCGGTGGCAGCTCCGGCCCACGGGCGGCTGACCGGGGGCTGGGACGAACGCATCGGTGTCCGCCTGCTGCGCGCCGACGTGCTGCGCCTGGTGGCTGCTGTCGGCTGTCTGGCCGGTTCGACTGCTGCTCTGGTGGAGTAGGCGTTTCCCGAAGACGCCAACGCAGAAGAGCCGAGATGGCGGGGAGGTCCTCCTGGGCGCCTGGCCGGCGGCGAGGCTCAGGGACGCCAGAGCAGGGTGGCCCGCATCAGGCCCGGAGCTGCGACCCGGGTGCGGTAGTGCCGGGTGGTGTGACCGCGCAGCTCGATGGTCACCGACGTTCCGTGCCGGCCGAGCCGGCTGTTGTACCAGCTGGTCATCGAGGGCGAGACCTTCCCCTTCGGGGTTCCGATCCCGACCTTGCGAATCGGTAGCCGCAGCTCACGAGACAACCGCCGCTCCACGGCGGGGTCGCGGCGACCGTTGGACGCGACGACGGCCAGGGCCTGGTGGAGAGAGGCGATGTAGTCGGGCTTCACGTCCCGCAGGAACCGGATCATTGCCCTGGTCTCCGGTGCCGACGCCGGCCGCGGCCCACCCCAGCAGCACGGGGAGGGGGAACCTGTCCAGCCGCTGGTCGGGAAGTTGCGGTTGAGGTCCACCCGGCGGGCGTTCTGCCGCGTGTTCCGCGCGTTGCCGTCCGGGTTCATCGTCGGGATCACCCACATCCCCCTGCCTCGGTGTGGCTTGAAGTGGCGTCGGATGTGGTTCGCGACGTGCACTCCAGCGTTCTCGTTGCCGTGCATCTGGCCGAGGATGACCACCTGGTGCGCGCCACGCCGGTCGCCGCGGAAGTAGGCGCGGATCGCCCGGCCACGCGTGGTTCGACCGAGCACCTTGCTGAACGCGGAGTAGGAGCGCAGCGCGGTGGCGCCGTTGTGGGACGCGGCCGAGGAGGGCGCGGCCGAGGAGGGCGCGGCCTGCAGCGTCGCGACTGCCATGGCTGCGAGAAGCAGGGTGGCGAGTGCGCCGGCGGCTGGGCCGCGCCGGCCGGTGCGGGGTGGTGTGGCTGTCATCGGTCGTCCTCGGGTCTCGGGTGGTCGGACAAGCTGGGGAGTGTCAGGGGCTCCGGGTCGCGTCGAGCGCCATGGCGAGGGTACGACGAACCAGGCGGAGCAGCCGGTCTTCGCCAGCAGGCACCTGCCGCAGCGAGGAGATCGGTCGTCGAGGGCAGCCGAACGTGCCTGGTCCCGGGTCGCGCGCGCCACTCGGCCAAGCGCCTCCAGTGCGTCGCTGAGCTGACCGGACGGAGCGGGCACTCCGAGGGCATCCCGCCAGCCCTCGGCGGTCGTCGCCTGCGCCAGCACCTCGTCCAGGCTCACTCCCGGTGTGGCGCCGGGTACGCCGGACAGGTGTGGGCGACCGCTTCCGACCAGGAGTGGACGATGCTGAGGCCGACGGTGTCCAGGACGTCGGCGGTGTCCCTGTCACCTTCCGGTGTGCGCCCGGTCGGAGTCGACGGAGGAGCCGCCCGCAGCTGCTGGACACCAGCGACGTAGAGGTCGATGGCGTCGTCGGCAGGTCGCCGCCCGTCCGCGGCGTACCGAGGTGACCTCCCCTGCACCGCCTTCAGCAGCACCCCCTGGGCACCGCCCTCCAGCGGGATCTCGCGGACGCCGCGCAACGGGTCCTTCCACATCGCCACCACACCGCTCGCCGGCATCCCGCGCGGGCGCGACCGCTGCGTCATCCCGTACGCCGTCCGTGTCAGCACCGCCGACCGGTGTCGTCGGCGAGCACCCCGGCGTATCTCGAGGTCCAGCGCGAGGCAAGCTGCGGGCCGTCGAGCAGCAAGGTCACCACCAGCGTGGGGCCCACCGAGCGCAGCAGCTCCGCGACGCCGTCGATGCGGGCGAGGTCCTCGCAGACCACGGCTGCGACCGTGATGCCGTTGCCGAGCTCGAGCAGGGTGACCGAGCGGCGCGGGATCTCCATCTCCTCCCACCAGCGCACGCTGGGGTGGAGTGCGCCGGCGATGTTGTACTGCTCGACCTGGCCGCCGTCGAGGAACCACCGGTGGTGCTTGTGCTGGCGGTAGTGCCACCACTGGTCGCCGAGGTGGACTCCGATGTGAACGCCGTTGCGCGGCATGCGGCCCTCCTCCTGGAGGTCGATGCGCAGCCCGGCGACGAGGAGCGAGACTCCCCGCCGCCCCAGCAGCGACTCCAGGCCGGCGACGTCCCTGGGCCGCAGGCAGCCCTCGGGCATCGCGACGACGTCGACGCTGTCGACCTCGTCGAGGGCGGCGTCGAGCAGCCCGCCGACCAGCTCCAGGTCGAGCGGTTCGGAGGGCTCGTAGCGGAAGAAGCCGAAGGGCTCTCGTTCCGGTCGGCGCACGGAGCCGGGGACGGGCACGAAGTCGGTCTCGCGGATGCGGAGCGGCCAGGGCAGCAGCAGCACGTTGGCGTTGGGAGCCGATGGCTCGGCCCCCAGCCGTCTCAGCGGTGCACGGTGCCACCTGGCTGGGACGCCCTCGGTCGTGGTGCAGCTTTAGCGCGACAGTGAGCGGTGGGTCATTCCGACCGGGATGGTGCGGGTCTTCGGCAGGTGCACGACCCCCTCGGCAGGGAGTCGCGCCATCGTGCCGGTGCGCGCGAGCAGCTCGTGGACCCGGGCCAGATGCACCGTCCCACCAGGCAGCGCCACCGGGTTGCCCCCCCGCATCCGGCCGCCGCCTCGTCTGCGATGGCGTGGAGGGTGAGCAGTGCCTCGCACAGCTCCCCAGGCTTCCCGTCGGCGATGTCACTCACCGGGGCGTCGCCATGCTCGAGCACGGTGGCGAACAGCTGGCGCACCAGCTCGGGCCGACGAGGATGCACAAAGATTGATCAAACCCTTGACAAACCTTGATCCACCGCGCAAGGTGGAGCTATCAGGTTTTCGCAGTCCTCCGACCCACTGCAGACCGCGACGACCAGGCGCGTCTCGCGTCCCGGCAAAGGAGAAACAGATGACCTTTTACGTTCTGTCCATCATGGCGATCCTGGCGACCGTCGTCGGCTGCGCCCTCATCTGGGGGTTCGACATGTCTCGTGCCCGCGAGATCGAGCGCGGTTTCCCGCCGCCCACCCCGGAGCCCGCGCTGGAAGGGGCCGAGGGCAGTCGCCAGCTCGAGGCCCACGATTCCGACTGACCTGACCAACGGCCACGGCGCCTCGAGCACTGCCGCTCGGCAGACTGGGGCCATGGTTAGCAGCCGATCCGCTCCCGGCGCTCGCCTGCCCGGCCGTGTCCCGGCCGTCGCGGCCGGGGCGGTCCTCCTGGTGCTGGTGTCGGGCTGCGCCGGCACGGAGGCGACCTCCCGACCCAGCGATCCGTCGGCGAGCCAATCGAGTGATCCGTCCGGCAGGGACGGCGCGAGCGGCTTGAGCGCCGGCGCCACAACGCCGCTCCCGTCGGGGGCGCGCACGGCTCCGACCACACCAAAGCCCGTCCACCCGATCTCGCTCGAGGCCCTCGAGCGTGCCGACCTCGTCGGTGGGGGGCTACGGCTCGGCAAGGTCCGCGAGCGCACCGCGGGCTACACCTCCTACGACGTGAGCTACCGCTCCACCACCGACGGCCGGGGCACCCGCCCGCTCCGGATCACCGGCGTCCTCAACGTGCCCGACGGGGACGGGCCGTTCCCGGCCGTGGTGCTCGCGCACGGCTACATCGACCCTGCGGTCTACGAGCGCGGACAGGGCATGACACGCGAGCGCGGGTACCTCGCCGAGCGGGGCTTCGTCACGTTGCACGTGGACTACCGCAACCACGCCGACTCCGATGACGACCCGCGGGTGGACACCGCGGTACGGCTCGGCTACACCACCGACGTCATCGCGGCGGCGACGGGCGCTGAAGTCGTCCCGGTGCCGTGAGCGTCGACCCGCAGAAGGTCGCGCTGTTCGGTCGTTCCATGGGGGGAGGGGTGACGCTCAAGGCCCTGACGGTCCGACCGGGGCTGTTCTCGGCGGGCGTGGCCTGGGCGTCGGTGTCGAGCCTCGAGGCGCAGAACTTCCGTCGCTTCATCGCCGACGACGCCGAGGATGCCGAGACGCGCGCCAGGATGAGCGGGCGACACGGTCTGCCCGCCGAGGACCCGGCCTTCTGGCGCGGCATCTCCCCGCGTCCCCGGTTCGGCGAGATCACCGAGCCGGTCCTGCTCGTCCACGGCCGCTTCGACGACACCTGCCCGCCGCGCTGGGCGAGAGCCACCCAGCGTGCCCTGCGGGCGGCAGGGGTGGAGTCCTCGGTGGAGTGGTACGCCGACGGCCACGCCTTCGGCCCGGCGTTCACCGCCGCGATGGACGACACGGTGAGCTTCCTGCGCGGCGCCGGTGGCTGAGCAGCGATTCCCTGCCACCGGTGCACGACGCCGCACGGCCGCGAGAGACCGGTCTTGTGCGGGGAAGTGCACGTCCAACTGGCCGGAAGGCGCGAATGAGCGGTCTTGTGACCGGTCTTTGATGCCGGGCGAGGCGGGCGGTCAGCGGCCCTGGAACTCGGGCTTGCGCTTCTCCGCGAAGGCCTCGGGCCTTCCTTGGCGTCCTCGGTGGCGAAGACCGCGGCTCCGACGGCGGCGTCGTCGGCCCAGCAGTCGTCCTCGTGCTTGCCCTCGGAGTCGCGGATGGTCTTCAGGATCGCCTGTACGGCGAGGGGGCCGTTGGCGCAGATCAGGTCGGCGATCTCGTGGGCCTTGGCCAGCGCCTTCGCCATCGGGTACGACGTACCCGATCAGTCCGAGCTCCTTGGCCTCTGGCGCCTTGATGTGGCGACCGGTCAGCAGCAGGTCCGCGGCGACGGTGTAGGGGAACTGGCGGGGGAGCCGGACCGCGGAGCCGCCCAGCGGGTAGAGGCTCCACTTGGCTTCGGAGACCCCGAACCTGGCGCTCTCTCCGGCCACCCGGATGTCGGTGCCCTGGAGGATCTCGGTGCCGCCGGCGATGGCCGGCCCCTCCACTGCGGCGATCAGCGGCTTGGTGAACCGGAAGCCCTTGAGCAGCGACTTGATCACCGAGGGGTCGTACTGCCGCCGGACTCGAAGGACTCCGCGGCGGCTTCGCGACATCGCCTACAGGTCGGCGCCGGCACAGAAGTCGCCGCCGGCGCCGGTCAGGATGCACACCCGGATCTCTCGTCGTTGTTGGCGCGGTCCCAGGCCTCGCCCATGATCGCGAGCATCTCTCCGGACAGCGCGTTGCGCGACTCGGGTCGGTTCATGGTGACCACGAGGGTGTGCCCGTCGTGCTCGACGAGGCAGTGCGGCTGCGGCAGGGCGGATGGTTCTCGGGTCATGGTCGACGATTCTAGTCGGAAACAAGAACGTGTTCTAGTCTTGCGGCGTGGCTCTGAACATCGCAGACCTCTTCGAACACGCCGTCGACGTCGTACCGGACCGCCGCGTCATCCAAGTCGGGTGACCGCGTCGTCACCTACGCCGAGCTGGAGGCGGATGCCAACCGACTGGCGCACTACCTCGCCAGCCGGGGCGTGGGCCTGGGCGACCACGTCGGGATCTACGCCAAGAACAGCATCGAGCACGTGATCGCGCTGCTGGCGGTCTTCAAGATCCGCGCGGTCGCGATCAACGTCAACTACCGCTACGTCGAGGGCGAGCTCGACTACCTCTTCGACAACTCCGACATGGTCGCGCTCCTCCACGAGCGCACCTACGCCCCGCTGGTGGCGATCACGCGCCCGAAGCACGAGAAGCTGCAGACCATCGTGGCGATGCCCGACCCGACGGACCGGGAGTGACGCCGACCTCACCGCCTTCGGCGGGGTCACCTGGGATGACGCGCTCGCCGGTCAGAGCGCCGAGCGAGACTTCGCCGAGCGCAGCGAGGACGACCTCTACATCGTCTACACCGGAGGCACGACCGGTTTCCCCAAGGGTGTGATGTGGCGGCACGAGGACTTCTGGCGGGTCCTCGGTGGCGGCATCGACTTCATGACCGGCGAACGGCTCGAAGAGTACGACCAGTCCAAGCAGGCCGCCGCCAACGAGCCGATGGTCACCTTCCCGCTGAGCCCGCTGATGCACGGGGGAGCCCAGGCGGCGATGCTGATGCACCTGTTCGCCGGCCACCTCACCATCTTGGCGCCGAAGTTCGACCCGAGACGAGGTCTGGCAGATCGTCGACCGCTCCAAGGTGCAGCTGATCTTCATGACCGGCGACGCGATGGCCCGTCCGCTGATCGAGGCGTACGAGCGGGGCGATACGACGGCCTCCCTGGCCGCAGTGGCCAGCAGCGCAGCGATCTTCAGCCGGCCGGTCAAGGAGCGCTGGATGAAGGCTTCCCGAACACGTTCTTCACCGACTCGGTGGGCAGCTCCGAGACCGGATTCTCGGGCACCGGGCTGCAGGACAGCGAGAACATCCGGGGCGAGGGCCGCGTGGTCGCCTCGGGGCGGAAACTGTCGTCCTGGACGAGCACAACCAGGTCATCGACCCGCCGCGAACGTCGGTGCGATCGGCCGGCTGGCCCGCTCCGGGTCCGTGCCGCTCGGCTACTACAAGGACGCGGAGAAGTCCGCAAGGACGTTCCTCGAGATCGACGGCAAGCGCTACTCGGTGCCGGGCGACTTCGCCCGGATCGAGGAGGACAACAAGGTGACCCTGCTCGGCCGCGGCTCGAACTGCATCAACACCGGCGGGGAGAAGGTCTACCCCGAGGAGGTCGAGATGGCGCTCAAGGCCCACCCCGACGTCTACGACGTCCTGGTGGTCGGGGTCACCGACGAGAACTACGGCCAGCATGTCTCCGCGGTCGTCCAGCCGCGCGGGGGGCCCGCCAGCCTCGAGGAGCTGCGCGACTTCCTGCGCGCCCAGCTGTCGGGCTACAAGCTGCCCCGGTCGGTCACCTACGTCGACGAGATCCCGCGCAGCGCCACCGGCAAGGCCAACTACCCCAAGGCCACGTGCGCTGGCAACGGAAGGAGCCGTCTGATGCGCACCGAACTCTGTGACCGCTTCGGCATCGAGTACCCGATCTTCGCGTTCACCCCTCGAGCACGTTGCCGCCGCGGTCTCCCGGGCCGGCGGGCTCGGCGTGCTGGGCTGCGTCCGGTTCAACGACCCGACGAGCTCGAGCAGACGCTGACCTGGCTCGACGACAACACCGACGGCAAGCCGTACGGCGTCGACGTGGTGATGCCGATGAAGGTCCCCACCGAGGGGAGCGCGGTCGACCTGGGGGCGATGATCCCGCCCGGACACAATGCCTTCGTCGACGAGACGCTGCGCAAGCTCGGCGTACCTCCTCTGCCCGAAGGTGAGGGTCGCGAGGGCGTCCTGGGCTGGCTGCACTCGGTGGCCCGCAGCCACGTCGACATCGCGCTGAGCCACCGGCCGGTGCTGATCGCCAACGCGCTGGGTTCGCCGCCGGTCGACGTGATCGAGCAGGCCCACGCGCCGGCGTGAAGGTGGCTGCCCTGGCCGGAGCGGCCAAGCACGCGCTCTCGCACGTCGCCAACGGCGTGGACATCATCGTCGCGCAGGGCTATGAGGCGGGTGGCCACACCGGGGAGATCGCCAGCATGGTGCTCACCCCCGAGATCGTCGATGCGGTGGGCCGACGTGCCGGTGCTGGGTGCGGGCGGCATCGGCTGCGGCCGTCAGGTCGCCGCCTCGCTGGCGCTGGGCGCTCAAGGGGTCTGGACCGGGTCGATCTGGCTGGGCACCGAGGAGTACCGCAACCTCGCAGTCAACACCGGACTGGGAACCCGCGTTCACTGCGGGCCGGCTCGTGCCGACACGGTGCGGACCCGCGATCTACACCGGCAAGCCGGCGCGGCTGCTGAAGACCAAGTGGACCGAGGCATGGGCCGAGGAGGATGCGCCCGAGCCGTTGCCGATGCCGCTGCAGAACCTGCTGGTCGCCGATGCCCACAACCGGATGAACGCCACGGGCGACCCGGACGTCATCTCGATGCCGGTCGGGCAGATCGTCGGGCGCATGAACGAGGTGCGCCCGGTCGCCGAGGTGATGGCCGACCTGGTCGCCGAGTTCGAGGCGACGGTCGCTCGCCTCGACGAGGCTCGCCAACCGCGCTGACCTCCGGGGCCACCCCGAGCCAGGCTGGCCACGATCAGGGAGTGGTCCTCAGCTGGATGAGCTGCACTGGACCCTTGCCTTCCAAGTTGTGACCGTTGAGCGCCAAGAAGTCCACGCGCGATCCTTCGTGGCGGTGAAGCGGAACGACGTCGTCGGTGGCGCCTGCTGCAGGAGGCACCCGCACGGGAGAGAGCTGCCGCCCCTGCTTGACCAAGAGGCGGTCCGGCGGATTGCCCTGCTCTGGGGGTTGCCCACCATCGCATAGACGTCGAGATCACCGTCACCGTCCGCGTCGCCCCAGGCCACGGACATCGCCACTCCCCTGAGGCGCGCGCCAGATCGTGCGTCGACGGTCGAAGCGCCCTTCCCGATTGACGAGGTAGGCGAAGACGCGGCCGGAGGCGGTGACGAGGTCCAGGTCGCCGTCGCCATGGAGGTCTCCCACGGCTGCGTTGGAGATTGGATGGTGGAGCTTGTGGGCCGAGGCGACGTCCCGGAAGCCTCTCCCGCGCCTGTTGCGGTACAGGCGTGGGCTCTGATTGATCGAGCGGCACGTGAAGAGGTCGTCCCACCCGTCGCCGTTGAAGTCGAGGACGATGACGAAGCGCGTCCCCGGTCCTGCCCCGTAGTGCCATCGTCGCGCGGCGCGCCGGAATCCAGCGCCGGCCTGGTTGATGAAGAGCTTGCTGTCCGTGTCCGGGTAGCGCGACGTGTCGTCGCACGGGCTTGCTGCTCGGCGTGGACGTTGGTTGCCGAGGAACAGGTCGGGGTAGCCGTCTCGATTGGCGTCGAGGAACGCGACCTCGCGACCTCGACCGCACGGGTCGCCCACGTTCCAGTCGGTGCCGACGTCGGTGAAGGAACCCAGGTGAGACCTGCAGCCACAGCTCGTTGTCGGCATCCGCGGGCTTGACGCGGTTGCGCACACCCCGTCCAGAAGAGCAGTAGACGTCCGGCAGGCCGTTGCGGTCTACGTCGGCCCAAGCGCAACCGTGTCGGTCGACCCCGGGGGGCCAAGCGTCGGTGGTCACCTCGACGTAGGTGCCATCACCCTCGTTGCTCCAGAGCTTCTTGGGGGCGTGGTATCCGATCAGCACGTCCTCGTCGCCGTCGTTGTCGAAGTCATACGGCGCTGCGGGCCAGGTCTTGGTGTGCTCGGAACCCGATACCGGCCTCAGCAGCGACGTCGACAGCTTGGTACTGCGGTGGGTCAGAGGCGGTTGCCTCGGGAGAAGTGAGCAACAAGGCCGAAGCGAGGGCGGCTAGCGCCTGAGAGATGGATGGAACGTTTCCCCAGCATGAGCGACCCCGGCTGTGCCACGCGTTGCGGCTTCGAGAATTGGGGAACCAATGGGGACTCTAGGCGCCCTCCTCACGTTGGCGTGCCGAAACCGCCCGATTGGGGGAGCGTCTGGGTCGCGACGACTCGAGCGGGCTCAGCGCCCGGAAACGCCGCCCCCTTGTTGTCCTCAAGATTCGTGGGGCCGTCGCTCGGTGCGAGGGGGGACAGCGTGATCCACAGGCGCGATGCCGTCCCGGCGGGCGTCGGCCGAGCTCTCGGTAGGCCTCGGGGTTCACCGCGACCCAGAACTCTGCTGCGGTGCCGGCGATCGGCCCCTTGACCTTGGCGGGGGAGCCGACGGCGAGGACCTCCTCGGGGATCTCGGTGCCCGGGGTGACCATCGCGCTAGCGGCCACCATCGAGAGCGCGCCGACCCGGGCGCCGTCCAGGACGGTCGCGCCGTTGCCGACCAGCGCCTGCGAGCCGATGGTGGCGCCGTGGACCACGCACTGGTGTGCGACGGTCGCCCCCGGTCCGATCTCGGTCGGCATCTCCGGCGGCGCGTGCAGCACCGACCCGTCCTGAACGTTGGCGCCCTCGCGGATGGTGATCTGGCTGTAGTCACCGCGGAGCACGGTGTTGTACCAGACGAACGCGTCGGCCTCGACCACGACGTTCCCGACGAGCACGGCCGTGGGCGCGATGAACGCGGCGGGGTGGACCTGGGGGCTGACGCCCTCGAAGGAGTACAGCGGCATGGCGGCACGCTATCGGCCGGACCTGACGTCCCCTGCGAGACGGGCTGATCCTGCCCACCGGGTGAGCGACTACTCGGGCGGTCAACTCCCGGCAGCGGACCGGCCCGACTATGAGCCCGCCCCTGACCTCAGCTATCTCGACCTCCCCTCCCGGCTGTTCTGTCGAGACCTGCCCGACCGAGACGTCGGCCACCAGCGCCCAGGGCGGCGAGGGCGGCGAGCTGCGCTACGCGTTCCCCATCGCCGGATGCGAGGTGAGCTATGGCCGGACGCACCATCACTACCCGGCATCAGACGTGTTCGCGGCCCGAGGATGCGATTTCGTGGCTCCGGTGAGAGGCACCGTGGACGGTGAGAGGCACCGTGGACGAAGTCGCCGTCCAGGATCGCTGGAGCGCGGCGACCAACGAGGGCGCGGTACGGGGTGGCCGGTTCGTCTCCATCGTCGGCGATGACGTGTGCGGTACTACGGCTCACACCTTGCCAAGCGTGGCGCCCGGAGTCGTCCGCGGTGGCACCGTGGCGCCGGGCCAGCGTCTCGGGCGCATCGGCGACAGTGGCAGTGCGGCAGGCACCGGACCGCATCTGCACTTCGCCCTCGGCTGGCCCACGCGGCCCGGCGTGTGGTGGGTGAGGCGCGGCGTCGTCAGCCCGGTGCCCTTCCTGGACGCATGGCGACGCGGGGCGGACGCTCTTCCGGCCTCGGCAGTCGGGCTGGCTCGGGCCCGACTGGGTGGCATGCCGACGTGTCGTACCTACTGCTGACGGTGCCGCTGGGCAAGCCTGCGCCCCCGGGTCAGACCGGTTCGAGGGCCAGGGCACGCCCGACCGCGCGGGCCTGAGTCGTAGTCCCCCCCAGGAAGAACTCGGCCCGCTTCGCAGCGGTGAAGTAGCGGTGCGCGGCGCCGTCCAGGTCGATGCCGACGCCACCGTGGACGTGCACGGTGGTGTGGGCCAGGGCGTGAGCTGCGTCCGCTGCCCACAGCAGGGCGGTGGCCACCTCGACCTCGGCGGGCAGGTCCTCGGAGAGCCGCCACGCCGCGGTGTGCCACGGTGAGCCGCAGCCCCTGGACGTCGATGTAGCCGTCCGCGAGCCGCTGGGACACCGCCTGGAAGGTGCCGATCGGTCGCCCGAACTGCTCCCGGGTGCGCGCGTACCGGGGTCAGCCCTAGCCACCCTTCACAGACTCCGGTCTGCACGCGAAGCGGCCACGACTGCAGGTGTGCCCAGCCGCCGGGCGGCCACCTCGCCGAGCACCGTCGTCGTCGAGGCGCACCCGTCGAGGCCGCCCGGCGACGTCCCCGCCGCTGAGCGTCTGCGCGGACACGCCGACCCCGGCGTCGCGGGATGACGAGGAAGACGACCGCCCGTCGTCGGTCGCGCCGGCACCAGCAGCTGTCCGGCGACGATGCCTGCCGGAACGGCGGTCTTCGACCCGGTCGAGCGCCCAGTTCATAGCCCGCGCAGCGAGGGGGGCTGGCGCGGGGAGGGCGCAGGTCCTGGGAGAGCGCCACCCCCAGCACGTCCCGCCGGTCGCGGCACCGCGCAGCCAGGTGTCCTGCTGCCTGGCGTCGGCGCGCTCCGCGAGCGCCATCGCCGCCGCGTGCGTCGCCAGCGGCAGGGAGCGACGACCGGCCGGCCTCCTCGAGGACGGTGACCAGCTCGAGCAGGCCGAGCCCCGCACCGCCGAACTCCTCGGGGAGGGGCAGGCCGATGAGGCCCGGGGCCCAGCCCGCCCACAGGTCCTGGTCGAAGCGGTCACCGGCGCTCGATATCCTGCTGTCGGTCGGGGGGGCACGGTCGGTGAGCACCTGGCGGGCCAGCGGCGGGCGTCGACCTGGCCCGGGGTGGGGGTGAAGTCCATCGCTTTCTCCTCCTGCTCAGCGCTTGGCGGGGGCAGGCCGAGGCCGACCATGCCGATGATGTCGCGTTGGATCTCGTTGGTGCCGCCGCCGAAGGTCATCACCAGCGACGAGCGGTGGTAGCGCTCCAGCCGCCCGCCGAGCACCGCGGCGGCGGAGTCGGGCTTCACCGCGGCGTTGGGCCCGACGATCTCCATCAGCGATCGGTACACCTCGGTGGCCAGCTCCGAGCCGTACACCTTCGTCGCCGATGCCTCGGCCGGTGAGAGGTCGTCGGTCGCGGAGGCGATCTTCCAGTTCATCAGCGCGAGCATCTCGACCCGGGCGTGGGCCTGCCCGAGCAGCACCTGCACCCACTCCGCGTCGATGACCCGGTCGCCCTGGGGGGTCTTGGTCTGCTGGGCCCACTCGCGCACCTGCCGCATCGAGTGCTGGAGCGGGGCGGCCGAGGTCAGCGCGACGCGCTCGTGGTTGAGCTGGTTGGTCATCAGCGGCCAGCCGCCGTTGAGCTCGCCGACGAGGTTGTCGACCGGCACCCGGACGTCCTCGAAGTACGTCGCCGACGTCGAGACCCCGGCAACCGTGTGCACCGGCGTGTAGGAGAACCCGTGGGCGTCGGCGGGGACCAGGATGATCGACAGGCCCTTGTGCCGGGGCAGGTCGGGGTCGGTGCGGCAGGCCAGCCAGATCCAGTCGGCGTACTGGATCAGGCTGGTCCACATCTTCTGGCCGTTGATCACCCACTCGTCGCCCTCAGCGCGGGCGCGGGTGCTGCAGCGAGGCCAGGTCGGTGCCGGAGCCGGGTTCGGAGTAGCCGATCGAGAAGTGCAGCTCGCCCTTGATGATCTGGGGGAGCAGCTCGCGCTTCTGCTCCTCGGTGCCGAAGCGCATGATGGTGGGACCCACGGTGTTGAGCGTCAGGTAGGGGATCGGTACGCCGGCGACCGCGGCGGCGTCGGAGAAGATCAGCTGGTCGACGCCTCGCGCGCGCCTGGCCGCCGTACTCCTCGGGCCAGCCGAGGCCGAGCCAGCCGTCGTGGCCGATCTGGCGGATCACGCTCTTGTAGGCCTCGGTGTCGCCGAACTCGCCGGAGCTGGCGGACAGGGCGGCGCGGACCTCCGGGGTCACCAGCCGGGCGAAGTAGTCCTCGAGCTCGTGCTTGCAGCGCCTCCTGCGCGGGCGTCAGGGCGAGGTGCATGCAGGCTCCTTGACAGGGGTCGTGCCGACAGCGGCGGTGGTCCCGGTCACTGGACCAGGGGAGAGGCAAAACTGTAACGTGTTTCAGTATTGGGCGGAAGATCGCGCCTGCACGCAGACACAGGCACGCGGACTGGAGGAACCCATGAGCGGCACCAAGCTCGACACCCGGCTCATCGACACGGGCACGCCGCCGGAGCGCTTCGCCCGCGGCTGGCACTGCCTGGGGCTGGCCGAGACGTTCCGGGACGGCAAGCCGCACGCCGTGGAGGCGTTCGGCACCAAGCTCGTGGTGTGGGCCGACGGCGACGGGCGAGCTCCACGTCCTCGACGGCTACTGCCGGCACATGGGCGGCGACCTCACCCAGGGCACGGTGAAGGGCGACGAGATCGCCTGCCCCTTCCACGACTGGCGCTGGGGTGGCGACGGCACGCTGCAAGCAGATCCCCTACGCCAAGCGCATCCCGCTGCGCGCCCGCACCCGCACCTGGCACGCGATGGAGCGCAACCGGCAGCTCTTCGTCTGGCACGACCACGAGGGCAACGCACCCGATCCCCGAGCAGGAGATCCCCGAGATCGCGGAGGTCGAGACCGGCGAGTGGACCGACTGGACCTGGAACGTGCTCGACATCCAACGCGCACTGCCGCGAGATCGTCGACAACGTCGTCGACATGGCGCACTTCTTCTACATCCACTACGCCTTCCCGAAGTACTTCAAGAACGTCTTCGAGGGCCACGTCGCCACCCAGTACATGCACTCCAGCGGGCGACCGGACATGGCCGGACGGGGTACGGCGACCAGGACCTGCTGCTGCAGTCCGAGGCCAGCTACTTCGGGCCGTCGTACATGATCAACCCCCTGACCACGACCTACAAGGGCTACGAGATCCAGGTGATCCTGATCAACTGCCACTACCCGGTCGACGACAACAGCTTCAAGCTCCAGTACGGCCTCATGGTCAAGAAGCCCGAGGGACTGGACGACGAGAGCTCGGCCAAGATCGCCAAGAAGTACAGCGACATGTTCGGCGAGGGGTTCATGCAGGACGTCGACATCTGGCTGAACAAGTCCGCGATCCAGAACCCGCTGCTGTGCGAGGAGGACGGGCCGGTCTACCAGCTGCGCCGCTGGTACGAGCAGTTCTACGTCGACGTCGCCGACGTGACCCCCGAGATGACCGACCGCTTCGAGTTCGAGGTCGACACCACCCACGCCAACGAGAACTGGCAGCGCGAGGTGGAGGAGAACCTGCGGCGTCGTCAGGAGGAGGACGCCCAGTACAGCGGTCACGGGCACGGGGGCTCGACAAGCTCGACCGCCGGGGACGCGGGGACGCCGGGGACGCCGTGGACGCCGGGGGCGCCGGGGGCGCTGGGGACGCCGGGGACGCCGAGGAGGCCGAGGCGGCATCGAGGTGGGGGCGCCGACCATGCCCGGGGGCGTGTGATGGTCAGCTTCGCACCGCTGAGCGCCGAGACCCTCGAGGACCGGCGGCGCTACCTCGAAGGCCACCTGAGTGACGTCGAGTGCCTCGACTGTCTGGCCATGGTGCGGGTCCGTAAGCTGAGCGAGTTCCAGACCAGCATCCAGTGGTCGCACCAGGCGGTCGACTCGTGCGCGGAGTTCAGCCGCGCCCGCGTCGAGGGCCGCATCGGTCTTCCCAGGTCCTGCGGCAGGCTGCAGGCGAGCATCGCCCGCGCCGTCGAGGACGGCCGCGTCGACGTGGGCGGCGGGGTCGACTGACCGTGACCGGCACCGCCACGGAGGGCGAGACCACGGGTTCCGCCGAGCCCGTCCTGAAGCTCGAGGTCGTCGACGTCGTCGAGGAGACCGGTGAGGCCCGCTCGATCGTGCTGCGAGCACCATCGCCGGTCGGCTACACCTCCGGGCAGTTCCTCACCGTCGCCGTCCCGAGCGCGCGCACCGGCACGGTGGCGCGCTGCTACTCGCTGTCCAGCGCTCCCCACGAGACCGACCTGCTCAAGGTCACCGTCAAACGCACCGCCGACGGCTACGCCTCGAACTGGCTCTGCGACCACCTGCAGCCCGGTGACGTGGTGACCTCGCTGCCGCCGAGCGGGATCTTCACCCCCAAGGACCTCGACGCCGACTTCCTGCTCTTCGCCGGCGGCAGCGGCATCACCCCGGTTGATCTCGATCGCGAAGTCCGCACTCGCCCGGGGCAGCGGGCAGGTCGTCCTCGTCTACGCCAACCGTGATCCCGAGTCCGTCATCTTCGCCCCGGAGCTGGCGGCGCTGGCCGACGAGTACGCCGACCGGTTCGTGGTGATCCACTGGCTCGAGGTGCTCCAGGGCCTCCCGACGGCGGAGCACATGCGCACGATCGCCGCCCACTACCCCTCCTACGACTCCTTCGTCTGCGGTCCGGGGCCCTTCATGAAGGGCGTCACCGGCGCGCTCAAGGAGCTCGGGTTCCCCCGCGAGCGGCGACACCAGGAGAAGTTCGTCTCGCTCGGCGGCAACCCCTTCGGCGAGGCCGCCGACGACATCACCGCCGAGATCGCGGCAGCGGAGGGCCTCATCGGTCCCGACGCCGACATCGACGAGGCCGCCGGGAAGGCGAGCGCGGAGGTGAAGCGGGACAGCCCGGCCTCGGTCGCCGGCGACCTCGACGGCGAGGAGTTCAGCTTCGAGGGCTGGTCGCCGGACAAGCCGTTGCTCGACTTCCTGCTCGAGCAGGGGATCGATGCGCCGTACTCCTGCCGCGAGGGCAACTGCTCGGCGTGCGCCTGCATCGTGCTCGAGGGCGAGGTGTCGATGCGCAACAACGACGTGCTCGACGACGAGGACCTCGCTGACGGGATCCGGCTGGCGTGCCAGAGCCTGCCGGTGAGCGACACCGTGCGGATCAGCTACTCCGGGTGAACCCGAGTGCTTCCTCCAGCTCCTCGAGCGCCTCGCCCATGTAGACCGCCATCTTCTGGAGGCTGGGGAGCGTCTCACGGCACCCGGTGAACCCGACGCAGAAGACGTCGGCGTTGCTGACCGCGGTGATGTTGAGAGCCATGCCGTGGAAGAGCAGGCTCAGCGGGTAGTACTCGCGCATCAGCGAGCCCTCGACGTACCTCGGCTCCTGCAGTCCCGGCACGTTGGAGATCACCACGTTGCTCGCAGGGCGTCCGTAGCCTCCGACGCCCGCCATCGCCTGGCCCAGGAAGGGACCCATGAGGGCGATGGTGTAGAGGTCCATCGCGCCGGGGCCCGCGGTGGGGAGACGGTCCTTGCCGAGACGGGTCGACTCGTGCACGGTCTTGATCCGGTCGACGGGATCCTCGACGTCCGTGCCGAGCCTGGCGTAGAGGAAGCTGATCGCGTTCCCGAGCCCAGGCGCGTCCTCGTTGCGCACCGAGACCGGGACGTTGGCGGTCAGCGAGTCGGTGGGCAGCGCGTCGAGATCGAGGAGGTAGCGACGCATGGCGCCTCCGCACAGCGCCAGGTAGACGTCGTTGAGACTGCCACCGGCCGCCTTGGCCACCGCCTTGAGCCGGTCGATCGGGTAGGCCTGGGTGGCGAACCGGCGGGGCTTGCTGATGCGCTCGTTGAGGATGGACTTGGGGGCCCGCCACGGCACTGCCCGCAGGTCGTCTCGACTGCCGGCGGCGCTCTCGAGGTAGGTGCGAGTCAGCGAGCCGGTCACGGCGGTCACGGACCGGGCGGCACCCAGCACTCGTTGGCGAGGTCCCTGCCCCTGATCGGGTGCCGGATCGCGCTGCTTCGCGGGTAGCCCTGACTGGTCCTCGCCGTACAGTCCCACCGCCCACGGCGGCTTGAGACCGCGTGCCTCCGGGTCGACGGTGAACATGCGCTTGGCCAGGCGGATGCCGCCGACGCCGTCGATCTGGGAGTGGTGCACCTTCATGTACAGCGACCAGAAGCCCTCGGCGACCCCCTCGATCACGTGGCACTCCCAGAGCGGGTAGCGCCGGTCCATGTTCATCGAGTGAAGCCTCGAGACCAGAACACCGAGCTCGCGTTCGCCGCCAGGGGCGGGCACCGCTGAGTGACGGAAGTGGTAGTCGAGGTCGATCTCCTCGTCCGGCAGCACCTCCCACCGCTGCAGCACCTTGCCACGCAGCTTGTAGTTGAACGGTGGCTGGAACGTCGTGAAGGTGCGCCAGTGATTGACCAGGTTCTCCAGGTACGACGGGGCGGCGTCCTCCGGCATCGAGAAGTTCGCCAGCACCCCCACCTGCATCGGAGTGCGGAACGTCTCGGCGAACAGCCAGCCGGCGTCGTTGATCTTCAGGAACTCAGGCATCCGCACAGGTTAGTGGACACCGGTGCCACGTCACCGCGTCAGGACAGCAGACAGCACGACATGAGACGACCCCGAAGGCTCTTGTCGCCTCATGCCCCGACCCCGGCAGAGGAGTCCCCTGGGGTGGTGGGGTTTGAGGGCTGGCGGCGAGGCGTGAGGACGTCGAGGCCCAGTCTGCCCTGTCCGAGCTACTCGACCCACCCTACGAGCGCACCGAGGACCGCACCAACGAACGCAACGGTCACCGGCCGCGGACGTTGACCACCAAGGCCGGCGACGTCGAGCTACGGATCCGGAAGCTCCGCAAGGGCTCGTTCATGCCCGTCATCCTCGAGCCCCGCCGCCGAATCGTGGTGGTGGGGGGCAAAGGGGCGTACTGACCGCGCGCCCTGCGGATCGGCCCTGCGGATTGGCCCGCTGGTCGGCATTGGTCGGCCTGCGGATTGGCCCTGCGGATTCGGCCGCGAGCGCCGGTGGCCGGATAACCTGAGCGCATGATGAGTCCGCCGACGACCGTTCTCGAGGCGGTCGGCCGTGCCCGTGAGGTGGCGCGGGACGTCGCGGGTCCCCTTGCCGAGCGCACCGACTCCGGCGTGTGGCCCGAAGAGCCGATCCGTGCGCTCCAGCAGGCGGGACTCGGTGGACTCGTGGTTCCCGTCGAGCACGGCGGCGCCGGCCTGGGACTGCGGGCGGTCAGCGGCGTCGGCGAGGAGCTCGGTCGGGTCTGCGCCTCGACCTCGCTGTGCTTCGGCATGCACCAGGTCGCGACAGCGGTCCTGGTCGCCAAGGCGACCGAGCAGCAGGCCGAGCAGTACCTCCAGCCGATCGCGGCGGGGGAGCACCTCACCACGCTGGCGCTCTCGGAGCCCGGCACCGGCGCCCAGTTCTGGCTGCCCCAGGTCAAGCTGCGCCAGGGGGAGGGGACCCTCGTCGTCGACGGCGAGAAGTCCTTCGTGAGCAACGGGTCCTACGCCGACTCCTACGTCGTCTCGACGGTCGCGGCCGACCCGGACGCTCCGGCAGGTGAGTTCTCCTGCGTCGTGGTGCCGGCGACCGCTCCCGGGCTGACCTTCCACGGAGCGTGGGAAGGCATCGGCATGAGGGGCAACTCCTCCATCGGCGCCCGGCTGGACCACGCGCAGCTGGAGCCCGGTGCGCTCCTGGGCGCTCCCGGCGACCAGATCTGGTACGTCTTCGAGCTCATCGCCCCCTACCTCCTCGCCGCGATGGCCGGCACCTACCTGGGAGTCGCGGCGGCCTCGCTCGACGTGGCCGTGGAGCACCTGCGCGGGCGGAGACAGGAGAACACCGGACGCGCGCTGGCAACCCACCCGGTGCTGCAGCACCGGGTGGGGGTGCTCTGGTCGCGGGTGCAGGAGGCCCGTGGGTTGGTGCACTGGGCGGCTGAGGAGGCCGAGGTGGGCAGCCGGGACGCGCTTCCAGCCTTGGCGTCGGCCAAGGCATCAGTGGCCGACTGCGCGGTCACGGTGGCCAACGAGGCGATGACTCTCGTCGGCGGTCTCGGCTACCGCGACCACTCGTCTGTCGAGCGCCACCTGCGCGACGCACGAGCGGCCCACGTGATGAGCCCGACCACTGACATCCTGCGCACCTGGGCGGGCCGGGCGGTGCTGGGGCTGCCGATCCTGGGCACCTGATGTCCGAGGTCATCCTGCTCGACGTGAGCGACGACCTCCACCATGCCCGTGCCGTGGAGAGGCTCGCCGACACCCCGGGCGGCCCGCATGTGCGCCCGGTCCTTCGGGGCCAGCGGCCCGAGCCCTCGGACGAGCCCCGGGTGGTGCTGGTCGGCACCGGACAGAACCTGCTCGGGTCTCTGCAGTGGGCCCATGCGGCGATGCCCGAGGCACGCATCGCCGTCCTGGCGCCGGAGCGGGAGCACGCCCACGTGCGCGAGCTGATCCGGTTCGCCCCCGACGTGCCCCTCGACCTCGACCTGCTCGACCCCGAGGCCCAGGACCTCGGCACCCAGGTGCTGCAGCTGTGCGCCGAGGTCAGCCGTCGGACCGAGTACACCGCTGCGCTGACGTCGTACGGGACGGAACGGGCCGGGTCGGCCGAGGCCCACGGTCCGTCCCAGGTCCTGCTCGGCACGCTGCTCGAGCACGCTCCCGTCGGCGTCGTCGTCGTGGACACCCAGCGCCGCGTCGTCGGGTGGAACCGCGCCGCCACCACCCTGCTCGGCGTCGACCGCGGGAGCGCCGGGCGCGCCGTCAGCGAGCTGTTCGAGGCTCCTGCTCCGGTGGAGGCGCTGCTCACCTCGAGCCAAGCCGGACAGGTCGAGCACGAGGCGTTCCAGGTCACCGTCGTGGGCCCCGGAGGCCGACACCTCGACGTCGAGGCCGCGGTCTCGCACACCGAGGACGCCCGCGAGGTGGTCCTCCTCCTCATCCAGGACGCGGCGCGACGGTTGCGGGTGGAGGCCGAACGTGACCTCTACGGGGCCCACGTCGACATGCTCGTCGGCCTGTCCGAGAGCCTGCTGAGCGCGCCGGACCCCGACACGGCGCTGCGCCTGCTGGGGGTGGAGCTCACGGTGTCCTTCTGCGACTGGGTGACGTTCCAGGCCTACGACGCTCGCGGCGCCACCGCGCGGGTGGTGCTGCAGCACCGCGACCCGGCGCGCGCCGACGACATCGCCCGGGCCGCGGAGGTCCTGCCCCACGGGGTCGCCGAGGACACCCCGAGCCGCCGGATCGCGCGTGGCGAGGGTCCCATCCTGCTGCCGGTCATCACCGAGCAGATGAAGCGGGAGTACAACCTCGACCCGGAGGTCCGCGACCTGATCGACGAACTCGGAGCCGAGAGCGCGCTGGCCGTGCCGCTGGCCGGGAGCAGCGGGGTGCTCGGCTCGATGGTGCTCTTCCGCGGCAAGGAGGGTCGGCGGTTCGACGACATCGACCTGAAGGTCGGGGTCGAGATCGGCCGACGCGCAGGCCTGGTCTTCGAGGTGCTCGAGGCGAACCGACGCCAACGGCTGGTGACCGAGGAGCTCCAGCGCAGCATGCTCACCGACCCGCCCGTCCTCGACGCGGCGGAGGCAGCCGCGCGCTACCAGCCGGCCACCGACGAGGCACAGGTGGGCGGGGACTGGTACGACTCGTTCATCCGGGCTGACGGGACCTTCGTGGTGACCGTGGGCGACGTCGTGGGTCACGACATCCGGTCCGCTGCGGCGATGGGGCAGGTCCGCGGGCTGCTGCGCGGGATCGGCTACTCCCACCAGGGCGGCCCTGCCCTGTTGGTCTCCGAGCTGGACGCCGCGGTGCAGTCGCTGCATCCGGGCATCACCGCGACTGCTGTGGTGGCACACCTGGAGCGTGATGCCGAGCATGAGGGTGCGCTCCGGCTCTGCTGGAGCAGCGCGGGGCACCCGCCGCCGGTGGTGATGCGTGCCGACGGAAGCTGCGAGCTGCTGGACGGGGCGGCCGATCTGCTGCTCGGGGTGCTGCCGGACGCCGACCGGCACGAGCAGGACGAGGTCCTCGGCCCCGGTGACACCGTGCTGCTGTACTCCGACGGTCTGATCGAGCGACGTACTCGGGGCCTCGACGAGGGGTTCGCGGCCTTGCTCCGGGTGTGCCGCGAGCTGGCCGGGCTCGACCTCGAGGCGGTCTGCGACCACGTGCTGGCAAGGATGGTGGGGGAGAGCCACGACGACGACGTCTGCCTCATCGCCTTCCGGGTCCGGTGAGGGACGGGGCCGCTCAGGGCACCGACCGGATCCGCACCACCAGCACCGCTCCCAGGACGGTCAGGCACGCTGCCAAGGCGTAGAGCACGGGGTAGCCGCCCAGCAGGGCGACCACCGGTGCCGCGATGGCGGGTGCCAGCACCTGGGGCAGCGCGGCGGCGATGTTGATGACCCCGAGGTCCCTGCCGGCGTCGGCTGCGGTGGGGAGCACCTCGGTCATGATCGCGTAGTCGACCGCCATGAAGACCCCGAAGCCCAGCCCCAGGATCGCCGCGGCCAGCACCACCACGCCGAACTGGGGGACCAGCGCCAGCATCGCGGTGGCCACTCCCATCACCACCCCGCTGACCGAGACGAACACCTTGCGCCGCCCGGTCCGGTCCGAGAGCGCTCCGCTCACCACGGTGGTGAGGATCGAGGCGACAGCGTAGGTCACGGTCAGCACGAAGACGCCGCTGTCCGGGCTGCCGTGCCCGACACCGTCCTGGAGGTAGTAGTACAGGTACACCAGCCCGAGCGCGTTGCCGAGCTGCACCAGGAACCGGGTGATCCACGCCCACGCGAAGTCGGGGTGCTGCCTCGGGCTGACCCAGAACTCCTTGAGGAACTGCTGGAGCTCGAACGCCGGCCGCTGCGACTTCGCGAGCGGCTGGTCTGCTGAGCTGAGCAGGAGAGGTGCGCTGGCGGCCACCAGGAAGACGGCGCACGCCAGGTAGCCGGCGGCCCAGCCGCCGGTCACCAACGCGATCCCGGTGCCGACCATCGCGCCCACCGTCTGCGCCAGCGCCACCCAGCCTCCGACCACACCGCGTTGGGTGCGCGGCACCTGGTCCGGGATCGACGCCATGATCGCTGCGTAGCCGGCGTTCACCGTGGTCTGCACCAACGCCCACCCGAGCACCATCCAGACAACCGCCTGGACGCCGGACAGCACGGTGAGGCCCACGGCGCCACCCAGCGCCCCGACCAGCACCCACGGCCGCCGGCGGCCGAACCGGGACGTGGTCCGGTCCGAGATCGCCCCGAACAGCGGGTTGGAGATCATCGACGCCGCCGCGCCCACCCCGGTGACCAGGCCGAGCACCGCCTCCTTGCTGTCCGGCGCGACCTCCTGAGCCTGTTCGGCCAGCAGCACCTGCAGGGGCCCGTAGAACGCGACGAACACCGCCACGTTGGCAACCGAGAGCGCTGCGACCCACCGACGCCCCACCGGCAGGCTGGGCCCGGGTCGCAGCCCGGTGCTCACCGTCGTCATCAGTCGGCCGCTCGGCTCAACCGGCGGTGCGGTTGGCCGCGATCACCTCGTGGTACCAGCCGAAGGAGTCCTTCGGCGTCCGCACCAGCGAGTCGTAGTCGACGTGCACCAGCCCGAACCGCTGCGAGTACCCCTCGGCCCACTCGAAGTTGTCCATCAGCGACCAGCAGAAGTAGCCGCGCACGTCCACCCCCGCGTCCCGGGCGTCCTGGAGCGCGCGCAGGTAGCCGTCCAGGTACTCCACCCGCCGAGTGTCGCGGACCCGGCCGTTCTCGTCGGGCCCGTCGCCGTAGGAGCAGCCGTTCTCGGTCACGTAGACCGGCGGCAGCGCGTCGCCGTACCGGTCCCTCAGGGCGATCAGGATCTCGGTGAACGCCTCCGGCACGACCGGCCAGCCGAAGTCGGTGGTCGCCACGTCGGGGACGACGCCGAGGTCGAACGGCATCGGCGCGGTCGGGTCGGACGGTGCCGAGACCAGCGCCGGTGAGTAGTGGTTCAGCCCGAACCAGTCCAACGGCTCGGAGATCACCGCCAGGTCCTCGGCCAACCTGTCGGGGCCGAAGCCGGGGACCCGGGCTGCCACCCGGTCGACGACGAGGTCCGCCACCTGGTCGGGGTAGCGGCCACTCAGCACCGGGTCCGAGAAGGTCCAGTTGACCAGGTCGTCGTAGAGGCCGGCTGCCACGCGGTCGTCCTCGGAGTCGGTCGCCGGCCAGGTCGGGGCGTGGTTGTTGACGATCCCCACCTGGGGTATGCCAGCGGCGCGCAGCGCCTGCACCGCCCGTCCGTGCGCCAGGAGCAGGTGGTGCGCCACGGGCAGCGCGTCGTACATCAGCGTCTGGCCGGGGGCGTGCATCCCGAGGGCATGTCCGTACAGAGTGACCACCATCGGCTCGTTGACCGTCGCCCACATGTCGATCCGGTCGGCGAAGCGCTCCCCGAGCAGCGCGGCGTACTCGGCGAACCGGTCGGCGATGTCGCGCGCCAACCAACCGCCGCGGTCCTGGAGGGCCTGCGGGGTGTCCCAGTGGAACAGCGTGGGGCACGGCGCGACGCCGGCCTCGAGCAGGGCGTCGACCAGCCGGTCGTAGAACGCCAGCCCCGCGGCGTTGGCCGGGCCGATCCCGTCGGGCTGGATCCGCGGCCAGGCGAAGGAGAACCGATAGGTGTCCACGCCCAGGTCCCGCAGCAGCCCCACGTCCTCGGCGTACCGGTGGTAGTGGTCGCAGGCCACGTCACCGGTGTCGCCGCCCTTGACCCGTCCGGGCTCTCGGCAGAACGTGTCCCACACCGACGGCCCCCGGCCGTCCTCGGTCGCCGCTCCCTCGATCTGGTACGCCGCGGTGGCGGCCCCCCAACGGAAGTCCGACCCGAATCCGCTCGGCAGGTCACGCTCGTTCATGCGGCGAATATCGCACACGGGAGTCGAAAGAGCCGGGAAGAGCGTCCTGGGTGTCAACCATGAGATGCGGGACTTCCACTGGGACCGGAAGAAGGATCTCGACCTCGTGGTCGCGCGCCCCGAGAGCGCCCCGCCGGTTGGTAGTCCCACCTTCCGCAGCCTTGTCGAGCACTACGGCATTCCGCTGACCGACGTCGAACGTCGCCTTATGGAGAGGCTGCCGGACATCCCGGTCGCTCCCGTGTCCGCAGTACTGGTCGCGCTCGAGGCCAAGGCGTGCATGACGGCTCACGTGAAGTCGCTGCCCAGGCTCTACGACGAGCTCAACTCCTCCCACCTTGCGATCCACGGCGCGTCGAGCCAGGCCCTCGCCATCGCGTACGTCCAGGTCAACAACGCAACGGAGTTCACCTCGCCAGTGATGAACAGCGAGCGGATCTCCGAGGGGCTGCCTGCGAGGATCTCAAAGCACAAGCAACCCGCCGACACGCAGCGGGTACTGGACAAGGTCGCGCAGATCCCGAGGCGGACGGGCAAGAGCGGCAACGGCTTCGACGCCATCGGCATCAGCGTCTTCGACCTCCGGAACGACGGCTCTCCGGTCACGCTGGTCTCTGGTCCTCCGGCGCCCGCGTCCGGGAGCAACTTCCACTACTCAGGGATGATCGTGCGGATGGCGAACGAGTACGACGCCACCTTCGCTCACATCTGACGCCTGCCTACGCTCTGCTCATGACCTCGGAGTCCTGGGCAACGTCGGCTGCCACGCGGACGTCGATGCTGGGCAACCGCCGCAGCGACACGAAGCCCGAGGTTGCCCTGAGGGGCGCTCTGCACGCCGCCGGGCTTCGCTTCCGCAAGGACCTCCGCCTCGACTGCGGGAGCGTAAAGCCCAGGCCCGACATCGTCTTCGTCCGGGCAAAGGTCGCTGTCTTCGTGGATGGATGCTTCTGGCACTCGTGCCCGATCCACGGCACCAGGCCGAGCCGCAACTCCGACTATTGGCTCCCCAAGCTCGCACGGAACGTCGAGCGTGACCGTGAGCATGACGCGGCGCTGGTCGCGAGCGGATGGCGGGTTGTTCGGGTCTGGGAGCACGAGCCGCTCGAGGAGAGCGTTCACCGAGTGGCTGAGGCGGTGGCACCAAGCCGGCGGTGACCCTGCCCAGCCCACGATCACCAGCCGCGTGCCTTCCAGTCGTCGAGGTGGGGTCGTTCGGCGCCGAGCGTGGAGTCGTCGCCGTGGCCGGGGTAGAACCAGGTCTCGTCGGGCAGCCGGTCGAACAGCTTGGTGCGCACGTCGGAGTAGAGCCGCTCGAAAGCCCTTCTGGTCGCCGAAGGTGTTGCCGACCCCGCCGGGGAAGAGGCAGTCGCCGGTGAACAGGTGCGGCGTGCCGGCGGGGTCGTCGTAGAGGAGGGCGATCGACCCGGGGGTGTGACCGACCAGGTGGATCGCGGTGAGCTCGCACTCGCCGACCCGGACGGTGTCGCCGTCGTCGACCAGGACGTCGGTCGCGAACCGGGATCTCCTCGGCGTCGTGCTCTCCGGCGTACGTCGTGGCGCCCGTGGCCTCGACCACCTCGGCCAGGGCGCCCCAGTGGTCTCCGTGGCGATGGGTGGTCAGCACCGAGGTCAGACCATCGCTCCCCACCAGCCGCAGGATGCGCTCCGGCTCGGCGGCGGCGTCGATGAGGAGCTGCTCATCGGTGCGGCGACACCTCAGCAGGTAGGCGTTGTTGCCGAAGTCACCGACCTCCAGCTTGGTGATGATCAGCTCGGCCAGCTCGCGCACGTCCGGTACGTCGCTGCCTGACACCTTGCCCGTGTAGCTCATCGGGAGACTCACGCCCACCTTTCCAGTTCCGGAAGCTCTCCGTCGGAGCATGTCAGGCCGTCACCAGACCCGCGCCCGAGGAGCCACCACAGCAGGTCTGCGGCCTTGCCGGTGACCTCGGGTCCTTCACCCGTGGCCCAGCTGTCCTTGGTGTCGGTGGCTCTCCAGCGCAGTGCGAAGCCGTCGCGTTCCAGCTCCTTGCGCCGCCGCGCCATCAGCATGGAGACGAAGTCGGAGGGCCAGTCGCCCGCCGAGTAGCCGGCGCGGAGGTCGGCGTGGTGCACCTCGACCTCGGTACGACGAGACTTCCCCACCGTGCGCACCGGGTACGTCGGCCCTCGGGGAGGCGTGCCCCGAGCGCGTCGAGCCGGCTCACGTGCAGCTCGTTGGCGGCGTGGTCCCAGCGGGCACAGGCGGCCACGAGATCCTCCAGGAGCTCGCCTGCAGATCGGCCGGCACCCTCCTCGATGGCTGCGTCCCGCTCCTCCTGGGAGAGGTACTGGGCCCGCATCTCCCCGATCTGGGCGCCGTGCAGAACGTTGCGCAGCGCATCGGCGTTGCGGGCGACGTGGCAGATGACATGGGCGCGGCTCCACCCGGGCAACGCCGACGGCGCGCGGACGTCCTCGTCGGACAACCGGCCGACCGTCTCGATCAGTCGCCGCGGTGGCGACGACGGTCTCGTCGAGATGAGGAAAGTCGGTGTCGGCGGTGGTGGTGTCCATACGTCCATCCCACGTCCGCTCCGCCCGCTGTGCAAGGGTCTCTCGACCCCGGACCTGGGCCCCGGACGTAGGCTCGCCGTGGCCGCTGCGCTGCCGTGCCACCGGCATGGGAAGCGGCTACGATGGCGAACACGTGTTCGAAAGCCCCACGACAGGAACTCTCGGTGGCCGACCAGCTGATCATCCGCGGTGCGCGGGAGCACAACCTCAAGGACATCTCCCTCGACCTGCCGCGTGACGCCCTCATCGTCTTCACCGGCCTCTCCGGCTCCGGCAAGTCCAGCCTCGCCTTCGACACGATCTTCGCCGAGGGCCAGCGGCGCTACGTCGAGTCGCTGTCGGCCTACGCTCGGCAGTTCCTGGGGCAGATGGACAAGCCCGACGTCGACTTCATCGAAGGCCTCTCACCCGCGGTCTCCATCGACCAGAAGTCGACCTCCAAGAACCCACGGTCCACCGTCGGCACGATCACCGAGGTCTACGACTACCTGCGGCTGCTCTACGCCCGCGCCGGGCGCCCGCACTGTCCGACCTGCGGCGAGCCCATCTCGCGGCAGACCCCCCAGCAGATCGTCGACCGCGTGATGCAGCTCGAGGAGGGCACGCGCTTCCAGGTCCTTTCGCCGGTGATCCGCGGCCGCAAGGGGGAGTACGTCGACCTGTTCCGACAGCTGCAGAGCCAGGGGTTCTCGCGTGCCCGGGTCGATGGGGAGACCCACCTGCTCACCGAGCCCCCGACGCTCGACAAGCAGAAGAAGCACACTGTCGAGGTCGTGGTCGACCGGCTCGCGGTCAAGGCCACCGCCAAGCGCCGGCTCACCGACTCCGTCGAGACCGCCCTCAACCTCGCCGGTGGACTGGTGCTGATGGACTTCGTGGACCGGCCGGCGGACGACCCGCACCGCGAGCAACGCTTCTCCGAGCGCATGGCCTGCCCCAACGAGCACCCGCTCGAGACCGACGAGCTCGAGCCCCGGTCGTTCTCGTTCAACTCACCGTTCGGCGCCTGCGTCGAGTGCCACGGCCTGGGCACCCGGATGGAGGTCGATCCCGAGCTCGTCATCTCCGACCCCGGCGCCTCCCTGGCCGAGGGAGCGATCTCGCCGTGGACCGGCGCTCACATCGCCGACTACTTCCAGAACCTGCTGCAAGCCCTGGGCGACGAGCTTGGGTTCGACCTCGACACCCCGTGGGAGCGACTGCCGGCGGCTGCTCGGCGCTCCATCCTCGACGGCCACGGCAAGAAGGTCACCGTCCGGCGGCGCAACCGCTTCGGTCGCGAGCGGACCTACGTCACCGGCTACGAGGGCGTACGCCCCTACATCGAGCGTCGGCACCGCGAGGCCGAGTCCGACACCTCCCGCGAGCGGTTCGAGGGGTTCATGCGGGAGGTGCCCTGCCCCGAGTGCGAGGGCAGCCGCCTCAAGCCGGTGCCGCTGGCCGTGACCATCGGGGGCCGCAACATCGCCGAGGTCTGCCGCCTCCCGATCAACGAGACGGCCGAGTTCCTGCGCAGCGTCGAGCTGTCTGCGCGTGAGCGGCAGATCGCCGAGCGAGTGCTGAAGGAGATCCAGGAGCGGCTGAACTTCCTGCTCGACGTCGGCCTCGACTACCTCTCGCTCGACCGCCCGGCAGGCTCGCTCTCCGGTGGCGAGGCGCAGCGCATCCGGCTGGCCACCCAGATCGGCGCCGGGCTGGTGGGCGTGCTCTACGTCCTCGACGAGCCGTCGATCGGGCTGCACCAGCGTGACAACCGCCGCCTGATCGAGACCCTCCTGCGACTGCGCGACCTCGGCAACACCTTGATCGTCGTGGAGCACGACGAGGACACCATCAAGGTCGCCGACTGGGTGGTCGACATCGGTCCGGGGGCCGGCGAGCACGGTGGCCAGGTCGTGGTCTCCGGGCCGGTGCAGGAGCTGCTCGACCACCACGACTCCCAGACCGGTCTCTACCTCTCGGGCCGCAAGCAGATCCCCCTGCCCGCCGTACGACGCCCGCGCACCAAGGGCCAGGAGCTGCGGGTGGTGGGAGCCCGCGAGCACAACCTGCAGGACATCGACGTGGCGTTCCCGCTCGGGCTGTTCGTCGCGGTCACCGGGGTGAGCGGGTCGGGCAAGTCGACCCTCGTCAACGACATCCTCTACACCGCGCTGGCGAAGAAGATCTACAACGCCCGCACCGTGCCCGGCCGTCACCGCAAGATCGAGGGCACCGAACTGGTCGACAAGGTCATCCACGTCGACCAGTCGCCGATCGGACGCACACCGCGGTCCAACCCGGCGACCTACACCGGCGTCTTCGACCACGTGCGCAAGCTCTTCGCCTCCACCCCCGAGGCGAAGATGCGCGGCTACCTCCCCGGCCGGTTCTCGTTCAACGTCAAGGGCGGACGCTGCGAGGCGTGCTCCGGCGACGGCACGATCAAGATCGAGATGAACTTCCTGCCCGACGTCTACGTGCCCTGCGAGGTCTGCCACGGCGCCCGCTACAACCGCGAGACGCTCGAGGTGCACTACAAGGGCAAGACCATCGCCGAGGTGCTGGACATGCCGATCGAGGAGGCGGTGGACTTCTTCGCCGCGGTCCCGGCGATCAACCGGCACATGACGACGCTGGTCGACGTCGGACTCGGCTACGTCAGGCTCGGTCAGCCCGCCCCGACCCTGTCCGGCGGTGAGGCGCAGCGGGTCAAGCTCGCCACGGAGCTGCAGAAGCGCTCGACCGGGCGCACCGTCTACGTCCTCGACGAGCCCACGACCGGTCTTCACTTCGAGGACATCCGACGGCTGCTGGTGGTGCTCGGACGGCTGGTCGACCAGGGCAACACGGTGCTCGTGATCGAGCACAACCTGGACGTCATCAAGACCGCGGACTGGATCGTGGACATGGGGCCCGAGGGTGGCAACCGAGGCGGCCTGGTCGTCGCCGACGGAACCCCGGAGGAGGTCGCGGCGCAGCCGGACAGCCACACCGGGACGTTCCTGCGCCCTGTGCTCGAGCAGAGCGAGGCGGTGCCGGTCGGCAAGCGCAAGGCCGGCCCCCGGCCGTCGGCGGCCGCGCCGGCCAAGAAGACCGCGAAGAAGGGGGCCAGGCGGGTCTCCCGGGCATGAGGCGTGCCGTCGATGCGGTCCCCGCGTCGACCCCAGCGCTACGGTGATCTCCATGAGTGTCCCGCACCTCGACCGCCGCGCTGTGCTCGGTTGCGCCGCCCTGTGTGGCGTCGCCGGCCCGATCCTCGCCGGCTGCTCCTCCGGCTCCTCCGACGCCGGCGGGGATGGCGGTGGCGCTGCTGCCGAGACCTCGAGCCCGCCGGTAGCGGCGGGGACGGCCCTGGTCGCGACGGCCGACGTCCCGGTCGGGGAAGGGGTGACGCTGACCGACGCGGGCGTCGTGGTCACCCAGCCGAGTCGGGGCGACTTCAAGGCGTTCAGCAACGTGTGCACCCACCAGGGATGCGTCGTCGACGAGGTCACGGCCGGCGAGATCCGCTGCCCCTGCCACGGCAGCGCCTTCGACGTCTCCGACGGGTCGGTGGTGACCGGTCCGGCGACCAACCCGCTTCCCGAGGTGAAGGTCGCGGTCGAGGGCGACCAGGTCGTGCGCGCCTGACCTGACCGGTCGTCACCGGTCGGTGCGGCTCCGTAAGGTGAACGGGTGGCCGATCCGTCGACGTACCGCCCGTCCTCGGGCACCATCCCCACGTCGCCCGGCGTCTACCGGTTCACCGACGCCCGCGGCCGCGTGATCTACGTCGGCAAGGCCAAGAACCTGCGGGCCCGCCTCACGTCGTACTTCCAGGACATCGCCGCGCTCCACCCCCGCACCGCGACCATGGTGACGACCGCGGCTGCGGTGGAGTGGACGGTCGTGGCCACCGAGGTGGAGGCGCTCCAGCTGGAGTACTCCTGGATCAAGGAGTTCGACCCCCGCTTCAACGTCAAGTACCGCGACGACAAGTCCTACCCCTGGCTCGCGGTGACCGTCTCCGACGAGTTCCCGCGCGTCATGGTCGGTCGGGGAGCCAAGAAGAAGGGGACCCGCTACTTCGGCCCCTACTCGCACGCCTGGGCGATCCGAGACACCGTCGACCAGCTCCTCCGGGTCTTCCCGATGCGCTCGTGCTCCAACGGCGTCTTCCGCCGTTCCCAGCAGGTCGGTCGCCCGTGCCTGCTCGGCTACATCGACAAGTGCGCCGCGCCGTGCGTGGGTGAGGTGACCGCGGAGCAGCACCGACGGATCGTCGACGACTTCTGCGACTTCATGGCCGGGCGTACCGCGGAGTTCCTCAAGCGTCTCGAGAAGGAGATGCACGCGGCGTCGGCGGACCTCGACTTCGAGCGGGCCGCCCGGCTCCGTGACGACCTCGGCGCGCTCAACCGCGCGCTGGAGAAGCAGGCGGTGGTCCTCGGCGACGGCACCGACGTCGACGTCGTCGCCCTCGAGGACGACCCGCTGGAGGTGGCCGTGCAGATCTTCCACGTCCGCGGTGGGCGGGTGCGTGGCCAGCGCGGCTGGGTGGCCGAGAAGACCGAGGACACCGACGTCGGCGGGCTGGTGGAACGATTCCTGCTGCAGCTGTACGCCGAGGAGTCCGGCGACGCCGTCCCGCGCGAGGTTCTTGTCCCTGCGCTCCCCGACGCCGACGACACCGCGGCGCTCGAGGGCCTGCTCACCGAGCTCCGCGGCAGCCGGGTGCGACTGCGAGTCCCGCAGCGCGGCGACAAGAAGGCCCTGATGGAGACCGTGGCGCGCAACGCCAAGCAGGTCATGGCGCTGCACAAGACCCGTCGCGCCTCCGACCTCACCACGCGCAACAAGGCGCTGGAGGACATCCAGGGGGCGCTGGAGCTGCCCGAGGCGCCGCTGCGCATCGAGTGCTACGACATCTCGAACCTGCAGGGGACCGAGGTCGTGGGCTCCATGGTGGTCTTCGAGGACGGGCTGGCCCGCAAGTCGGAGTACCGCCGCTTCATCGTGAGATCTGTCGGGGGCCAGAGCGGCGCCAATGACGTGGCGGCGATGCACGAGGTCATCACCAGGCGCTTCCGGCGGCTGCTCGACGAGCGTGTCGAGCACCCCGAGGTGGTCTCGGGCCCGGCCGAGGGGGATGGTCCACTGCTGGTCGACCCCGACACGGGGCGGGCACGCAAGTTCGCCTACGCGCCCGGACTCGTCGTGGTCGACGGCGGCCCGCCGCAGGTCGCGGCCGCGCGACGAGCACTCGACGAGCTCGGGATCGACGACGTGCCCGTCTGCGGTCTCGCCAAGCGGTTGGAGGAGATCTGGCTCCCCGCGCAGGAGGACCCGGTGATCCTGCCTCGCACCAGCGACGCGCTGTTCCTGATGCAACGGCTGCGCGACGAGGCCCACCGGTTCGCCATCACCCACCACCGGTCGCGGCGCTCGAAGAGCATGGTGGAGAGCGTGCTCGACGAGGTGCCCGGTCTCGGTGAGGTGCGGCGCAAGGCGCTGCTCAAGCGGTTCGGCTCGCTGCGCAAGATCCGCGCCGCCGGCGTCGCGGAGATCGCCGAGGTACCCGGGATCGGTCAGCGCACGGCCGAAGCCATCGTGGCCGCGCTGGCCGACGTCACCACCCCAGGATCCGGCACGGCCCCCGCCCCATCTGTCACGATCAACACCGCCACCGGAGAGCTCGTCGAAGGAGACCGGGATGACTGACCGCGGCACGGACCTTCCGGGGGAGCCGATTCGTGCAGCCGATGCTGCGACGCGAGGTGAGCTCGTCGTGGTCACCGGGATGACGGGGGCGGGGCGCAGCACCGCGGCCAAGGAGCTGGAGGACCTGGGGTTCTTCGTGGTCGACAACCTGCCGCCGGCACTGGTGCCCGACGTGGTCCGGATGGTCGACGAGTCCCACGGGCCCGACCGGTCGATCGCCGTGGTGGTCGACGTCCGGTCCGGAGAGTTCTTCGAGTCGCTGCGCGAGATCCTGGCGCACGATGCCCTGCCCCGACGGACCACCCTGCTCTACCTCGAGGCCGCCGACGACGTGCTGGTCCGGCGGCAGGAGGCGGCACGTCGTCCTCACCCGCTGCAAGGGGACGGACGCCTGCTCGAGGGGCTGGCGCGGGAGCGGCAGGTGATGGCGACGCTGCGCAGCGACGCCGACCTGGTCGTGGACACCACCAACCTCAACGTCCACGGGCTCACCGCCCGGATCGCGGAGTACTTCGGCACCGAGCAGACGACGTCGCTCAAGGTCAACGTCGTCAGCTTCGGGTTCAAGTACGGCATCCCGGTGGACGCCGACTACATGGCGGACATGCGCTTCCTGCCCAACCCCTTCTGGATCCCGGAGCTGCGCGCTCACACCGGGCGCGACGAACCGGTCGCGCGCTACGTGCGGTCGCGTGACGGCGCCGAGACGTTCCTCGAGCGGTTCGTGCCCCTGCTGCTCGGCGTCGGGGAGGGCTACCTGCGTGAGGGCAAGCGGTTCATGACCGTTGCGATCGGGTGCACCGGCGGCAAGCACCGGAGCGTCGCGATGGCCGAGGAAGTGGCCCGGCGGATGCGGGAGGCGGGCGTGGACGCCCTGGCACGCCACCGGGACCTGGGGCAGGAGTGACCCCGCCGGTCGACCCCGACCGCGACTCCGACAGCCACTCCGAGGTCGCGCGAGGACCTCGCGGTGGTGGCACTGGGAGGCGGGCACGGGCTGGCCGCGTCGCTGGCCGCGCTGCGACACGTGGTGCGCGACCTCACCGCCGTGGTGACGGTGGCCGACAACGGCGGGTCCTCGGGGCGGCTCCGCTCGGAGTTCGACTGCCTGCCGCCGGGCGACCTCAGGATGGCGTTGGCGGCGCTGTGCGATGACGACGCCTGGGGGTCGACCTGGGCCCGCGTGCTCCAGCACCGCTTCTCCAGCGAGGGGGAGCTAGACCGCCATGCGGTCGGCAACCTGCTCATCGTCGCGATCTGGGAGCTGCTCGGCGACCACGTCGAAGGGCTGGACCTGGTGGGTCGGCTCCTCGACGCGCGCGGGTCGGGTCCTCCCGATGTCCGTGGTTCCCCTCGACATCGTGGCGGAGGTCGAGCCGGTTCGCGGGTCCGGCCCGGTCACGATCAGGGGACAGGTGGAGGTGGCCACCTCCGGCAGCCGGGTGCTCGGGGTGGCACTCGAGCCGTCCGAGCCCCCGGCGTGCCCCGAAGCGGTCGCCGCGATCGACGCGGCCGACTGGGTGGTGCTCGGCCCGGGCTCGTGGTTCACCAGCGTGATCACGCACCTGCTGGTGCCCGAGCTGCGGGCCGCACTGGAAGGCACCTCGGCGCGCCGGATGCTGGTGCTCAACCTGGCGCCGCAGAGCGGCGAGACCGAGGGGTTCACCGCTCACACCTATCTCGACGCCGTCCGCGTCCACGCCCCTGAGCTGCGGTTCGACACGGTGCTCGTCGACCCGTCCGCAGTCCTGGACAAGGACGCCCTGTGCCTGACCGCCGCGGAGATGGGGGCCGAGGTCATGGTCGAGGACGTCGCCCGCGGCGACGGCACTCCCCGTCATGACGAAGCCAAGCTGCAGCGCGCCTATGCGAAGGCGATGCGATCGACATAGGGTGCGGCACGGGTGGGCCTGACGAGGCTCTCACCGGTGGGCCTGACCGGAGGTGCGTGTGAGGGTGACAGGATCGGCGGCATGGCGATGACGGCAGCGGTGAAGGCGGAGCTGATCGGCACCGAGGTCACCAAGCCCTGCTGCCGCAAGGCAGAGGTGTCCTCGATGCTCCGGTTCGCCGGGGGACTGCACATCGTCAGCGGTCAGATCGTGATCGAGGCCGAGCTCGACACCAGCGGGGCCGCTCGGCGGCTGCGCAAGGACATCGGCGAGATCTACGGACACGACTCCGAGATGGTCGTGGTGGCCGGTCACGGCATCCGCAAGGGCAGCCGGTACGTCGTCCGGGTGACCAAGGACGGCGAGGCGCTGGCCCGGCAGACCGGGCTCATCGACAGCCGCGGCCGGCCGGTGCGCGGCCTGCCGCCACAGGTGGTCTCCGGGGGCAGCTGCGACTCGGTCGCCGCCTGGCGAGGGGCGTTCCTGGCCCACGGCTCGCTCACCGAGCCCGGGCGTTCCTCGGCGCTGGAAGTGAGCTGCCCCGGCCCCGAAGCGGCGCTGGCCCTGGTCGGTGCGGCGCGGCGACTCGGGATCCCCGCCAAGTCCCGCGAGGTGCGTGGGGTGGACCGGGTGGTGATCCGCGACGGCGACGCCATCGGCGCCCTGCTGACCAAGCTGGGAGCCCACGAGTCCCTGATGGCGTGGGAGGAGCGCCGGATGCGTCGCGAGGTGCGAGCCACGGCGAACCGGCTCGCGAACTTCGACGACGCCAACCTGCGTCGCTCCGCGCGGGCGGCGGTCGCTGCGGGGGCTCGCGTCGAACGGGCACTGGAGATCCTCGGTGACGAGGTCCCCGACCATCTCCGGATGGCGGGCCACCTCCGCCTCGAGCACAAGCAGGCGTCGCTGGAGGAGCTGGGCCAGCTCCACGAGCCGGTGCTCACCAAGGACGCGATCGCCGGACGGATCCGCCGGCTGCTCGCGATGGCCGACAAGCGGGCGCACGACCTCGGCGTCCCGGACACCGAGGCGAGCCTGACCCCGGAGATGCTCGGCGACGACTGACGCGACTGCCATCGGCTCAGGGGCAGGCGTTAGGGTCGGAGACGTACCCCAAGACCACAGCAGTGAGCAGCAGTGATGAGGAGAGCGCCTTGACCGTTCGCGTAGGAATCAACGGCTTCGGCCGGATCGGCCGCAACTTCTTCCGTGCCGTCCAGGCGGCCGGCGCGGACATCGAGATCGTGGCGGTGAACGACCTCACCGACAACGAGACCCTGGCGACCCTGCTCAAGTACGACTCGACCCTGGGTCGGCTCGCGGAGGACGTCTCGCACACCGACACCGAGATCACCGCCGGCAGCCACACCTTCAAGGTCTTCTCCGAGCGTGACCCCGGCGCGTTGCCGTGGGGCGACGTGGGTGCCGACATCGTCATCGAGTCGACCGGTCTGTTCACCGACGCCACCAAGGCCAAGGCGCACATCGACGGCGGCGCTTCCAAGGTCATCATCTCCGCACCGGCGAAGAACGAGGACGTCACCGTCGTCATGGGCGTCAACGAGGGCGACTACGACCCGTCGGCGCACGCGATCATCTCCAACGCCTCGTGCACCACCAACTGCCTGGCGCCGATGGCGAAGGCGCTCAACGACGAGTTCGGCATCGTCAAGGGCCTGATGACCACCATCCACGCCTACACCGGCGACCAGAACCTCTTGGACGCTCCGCACAAGGACCTGCGCCGTGCCCGCTCCGCCGCGATCAACATCGTGCCCACCTCGACGGGCGCGGCGAAGGCGATCGGCCTGGTGCTGCCCGAGCTGAAGGGCAAGCTCGACGGCTTCGCCCTGCGCGTGCCCACCCCGACCGGCTCGGCGACCGACCTCACCTTCGAGGCCGGCCGTGAGACGTCCGTCGAGGAGGTCAACGCCGCGGTCAAGGCGGCCGCCGACGGCAAGATCCTGCGCTACAGCGAGGACCCGATCGTCTCCACCGACATCACCACCGATCCGGCGTCCTGCATCTTCGACGCGCCGCTGACCAAGGTGATCGGCAACCAGGTCAAGGTCGTCGGCTGGTACGACAACGAGTGGGGCTACTCCTGCCGCCTGGTCGACCTGGTCCAGCTCGTCGGCGCCGACCTCTGACGAAGGCCGCGGAGATGGCGACCATCGACGACCTGGGTGACCTGCGCGGCAAGCGAGTCCTTGTCCGCTCCGACCTCAACGTCCCCTTGGACGGCGACCGGATCACCGACGACGGCCGGATCCGCGCCAGCCTCCCGACGCTGCGCCGGCTGGCAGATGCCGGAGCCCGGGTCGTGGTGGTCGCCCACCTCGGCCGGCCGAAGGGGGAGCCAGACCCCCGCTACACGTTGCGTCCGGTGGCCGAGCGCTTGGGGGAGCTGCTGGGGGACGAGGTCGGTTTCGCCGGTGACACCGTCGGGGCCGAGGCGCGAGCGACGGTCGATGCCTTGGCCGACGGTGAGGTGGCGCTCCTCGAGAACGTCCGATTCAATCCCGGCGAGACCAGCAAGGACGAGAGCGAACGGCGGTCCTTCGCCGAGCAGCTCGCCGCCCTCGCCGACGTCTTCGTCTCCGACGGCTTCGGTGTGGTCCACCGCAAGCAGGCCAGCGTCTACGACGTGGCTCAGCTGCTGCCCCATGCGATGGGCGGACTGGTCGCTGCCGAGGTGGACGTGCTGCGTCGGCTGACCGAGGACCCCGACCGGCCCTACGCCGTGGTGCTGGGCGGCTCCAAGGTCTCGGACAAGCTCGGCGTGATCGACAACCTGCTCGGCAAGGCAGACCGGCTGCTGATCGGCGGTGGCATGGTGTTCACCTTCCTCGCTGCCCGCGGCTACGAGGTCGGCGACAGCCTGCTGGAGCCTGACCAGGTCGACACCTGTGCCGAGTACGTGCGTCGCGCGAAGGAGACCGGCGTGGAGCTGGTGCTCCCCACCGACATCGTCGTGGCGCCCGAGGTCTCCGCCGATGCCCACCCGTCGGTCGTCCCGGCGGACTCGATGCCCGCTGACCAGATGGGTCTCGACATCGGGCCACGCTCGGCGCAGGCGTTCGCCGACGCGCTGTCCGACGCCCGCACGGTCTTCTGGAACGGCCCGATGGGCGTCTTCGAGCTGGAGGCCTTCGCTGACGGCACTCGCGCGGTCGCCGAGGCGCTGACCAGGATCAGGGGGCTCTCCGTCGTGGGCGGAGGGGACTCCGCGGCCGCGGTGCGCAAGCTCGGCTTCAAGGAGTCGGCGTTCGGCCACATCTCGACCGGGGGCGGCGCCAGCCTGGAGTACCTCGAAGGCAAGACCCTGCCCGGCATCACGGTGCTTGACGACTAAGGGCCCGACGACCAAGGGCTCGACGACTGAGGAGACTGACCTCGTGACATCACGCACGCCGCTCATGGCCGGCAACTGGAAGATGAACCTGAATCACCAGGAGGCTGTCGCCCTGGTGCAGAAGCTGGCCTGGACGCTGTCCGACAAGAAGCACGACTACGCGAAGGCGGAGGTCGTGGTCTGCCCGCCGTTCACCGACATCCGCGGCGTGCAGACACTGGTCGACGGTGACAAGCTGCCGATCCGCTACGGCGCCCAGGACGTCTCGACCGAGGACTCGGGGGCCTTCACCGGCGAGATCTCGGCGAGCATGCTCGCCAAGCTCGGTTGCTCCTACGTGGTCGTGGGTCACTCGGAGCGTCGCCAGCACCACGCCGAGAGCGACGAGCTCGTGAACGCGAAGGCAAAGAAGGCGCTCGCGGCCGCCATGACGCCCATCGTCTGCGTCGGGGAGGGCCTGGAGGTGCGTCAGCAGGGCCGTCAGGTCGAACACACGGTCGGCCAGGTCGACGGCTCGCTGGCGGGGCTCGACGCGTCACAGGTCGGGGGACTGGTCATCGCCTACGAGCCGGTCTGGGCCATCGGCACCGGCGAGGTGGCCACACCCGACGACGCGCAGGAGGTGTGCGCAGCGATCCGTGCCCGGGTGGCCGAGCAGTGGGGGGACGAGGCGGCGCAGGCCGTCCGCATCCTCTACGGCGGCTCGGTCAAGGCAGCCAACATCGCCGGGATCATGGCCCAGGGAGACGTCGACGGCACCCTCGTCGGTGGGGCCAGCCTCGACGCGGAGGAGTTCGGCGGGATCTGCCGGTTCTACGACATGCCGTCCCTGTGACGACGCCGCCGCAGGTCCTCCCTCCGGACCGCCAGATGAGCGCGCGCGACCGGTTCGGCGGGGCCTGTCGGCCGGATGCCGGTGGGTTAGGATTCGCTGCGTGATCACCGCGTTGACCGTGCTGCTCGTCATCACGAGCCTCCTCATGATCCTGCTGATCCTGCTCCACAAGGGCCGGGGAGGTGGGCTGTCCGACATGTTCGGCGGCGGTGTTTCCAGCAGCCTGGGCGGTTCGTCCATCGCAGAACGCAACCTCGACCGCATCACCATCGGCGCGGCGGTCCTGTGGTTCGTCTGCATCGTCGGGCTCGGTCTGTTGTTGAAGTTCAAGTACGGCGCCTGATCGGCGGCGCCCAGACAGGTCTCTCGCGAGACACCTTTCCCGGGTCGACGGCAGCGACCGCCCGACCCCAGCGAGTGCAGGAGGCAGCTCGTGGCAGTTGGAGGCAACGCGATCCGTGGGAGCCGGGTCGGCGCAGGTCCGATGGGCGAGGCCGAGCGTGGTGAGGCTGCTCCGCGTCAGGAGGTGCCCTTCTTCTGCGGCCGAGGGCACCGGTTCGAGGTGGCCTTCGCCGCCGAGGCGGTCGTGCCGGCGTCGTGGGACTGCCCGCGCTGCGGGCTGCCGGCGAGCGCGGACCAGGAGAACCCTCCGCCCCCGCCGAAGAACGAGCCGTACAAGACCCACCTCGCCTACGTGAAGGAGCGACGCTCCGACGCCGAGGCAGCCGACATCCTCGACGAGGCCCTCACCCTGCTGCGCGACCGTCGCAAGCGCGGCGAGATCATCCTCTAGGTAGGGGTCCGAGGAGAGCTGGCCCTACGAGAGCTGGCCCGACGAGATCTGGCCAGACGAGAGCTGGGCGGCAGCGGCCCGGTCGAGGTACCAGCGGGTCCCCTCCGCACCCCGCACGCGTGCCGCGGGTCGGTCGGCCGGTTGACCGCGCACCGAGGTGGCCACGGCTCCGGCCTTCTCCGAGCCGGCTGCGACGAACCACACCTGGCGCGCCCGCCCGAGCAGCTCGAAGCTCATCGACACCCGTTGCGGCGGCGGCTTCGGGGAGTCGGTGACCGCGACGACCAGGCCTGGGGGCTGGGCTCGTCCGGGGAACAGCGATGCGACGTGCGCGTCGTCGCCGATGCCCAGCATCACCAGGTCGAAGGCGGGCGCCCGTGGCGCATCGCCGGCGGTCAAGGAGGCGACGGTCGACGAGTACGCAGTCGCGGCGGCATGCACGTCGGGCGCCTCGTCCGCGGCAGGCACCGGCAACACCCGGGAGGGCAGGAGCGGCAGGTGGCTGAGCAGGTCCTCCTGGGCCTGGCGTGCGTTGCGCTCGGGGTCGCTGCCCGGGAGGAACCGCTCGTCGCCCCACAGCACGGTGACGCGGGACCAGTCCAGCCCCGCCCCGCGCGCCGCGAGCTCTCGATGGACCTCGCGGGCGACCGAGCCTCCGGTGAGCACGATGCGCGGCTCCCCGCCGCCGTGGAGCCGGGTCGCGAGGAGCTCCACGACGTCGTCGGCGAGACGGGCCGCCACATCGTCCCGTCTCGGGTGGATACGGAGCTGTCCGGCGTCGCTCATCGGCGCCTCTTTGCCGCCGCTTTCGCCCCGGAGCGTTTGGCGGGGGTGTCGCTGGTCTCGAGCCGGTGTAGCGCGCGCACGGTCTCGGCGTAGACCTCGTCGGGGTCCAGGCGACGCAGCTCCTCGGCGAGCAGGTCGGGGAGCTCGCGGCGGGGAAGCGACACCGGTCGGTCGGGCTGCCCCGGCACGGTCAAGGTGGCAACGGCGGAGTCGGTGTCGTCGCGCGCGACGCAGATGTCGCCGGTCGACGTGCTCAGCCGCACGCTGCTGATCCCGATGCCCTCGGCGCGTCGGCGTGAGAGCGGCGCCTTCAGCCGGTGTGACAGCCAGGCGCCGAGCAGGTCGGCACTCGGGCTGAGGCGACGGGCGGTGACCTCGATGCCGGTGACCGTCCCGGGCGACTGGTCCAGCGCTGCGGCTAGCAGCGCACGCCACGGCGTGATGCGGGTCCAGGCCAGGTCGGTGTTGCCGTCGGTGTAGTGCTCGCACTGGGTGAGCATCGCTTTCGCACGGCGCCGCGAGACCGCGGCGGCGTCGGTGATCCGACGGTTGGCGAGGCGGCCGACGGGGTCCTCGCCCGGGGACTCCGGCGCTTCGGAGGGCCACCAGACGACGACGGGGGAGTCGGGCAGGAGCAGCGGCAGCACCACCGACGCGGCATGCCCGGCCACGGGGCCGGTGAGACCGATCACGGCCAGCTCGCCCGCTGCTCCCTTGGCTCCGGTGCGGACCTCGGCGTCGATCCGGGATGCGCCGCGCCGGGAGCCGATCACGACCCCCAGCAGCCGGGACGGGTGCTCGCGCGCGGCTTCGGTGGCGGCGGCGAGGGCGTCCTCGCAGTCGTCGTCGGGGGTGACGACCACGAGCGTCATCACCATCCCCATGGCGGGGGAGCCGGCCGAACGGCGGGCCCGCACCAGTGCTGCGGTGATCTCGCTCGCGTTGGTGTCGCTCAGCACGATGTCGCTCACGGACGCCTCCAGGTACGGCCCTCCCGGGCCAGCATCGCGTCCGCGGAGGCAGGTCCCCAGCTGCCGCTGGGGTACGGCTCGGGTGCCCCGTGCGTGGCCCAGTACTCCTCCACCGGATCGAGGATCCGCCAGGACTGCTCGACCTCCTCGTGACGCGGGAACAACGGCGGCTCCCCGAGCAGGACGTCGAGGATGAGCCGCTCGTAGGCCTCCGGTGAGGCTTCGGTGAACGAGCCGCCGTAGGCGAAGTCCATGTTGACGTCGCGGATCTCCATGGCAGTGCCCGGGACCTTGGAGCCGAACCGGAGCGTCACGCCTTCGTCGGGCTGGACCCGGACGACCAGGGCGTTGGCGGTCAGCTCCTGGGTCGCGTCGCGGCCGAACGGCAGGTGGGGGGCGCGCTTGAAGGTCAGTGCCACCTCGGTGACGCGACGCCCCAGCCGCTTGCCGGTGCGCAGGTAGAAGGGCACCCCCGCCCAGCGTCGGTTGTCGACCTCGAGGCGGAGTGCGGCGTAGGTCTCGGTGGTGGAGTCGTCGGGGATGTCCGGCTCGTCGAGGTAGCCGCCCACCTGGACGCCGCCCGACCAGCCCGCCGCGTACTGCCCGCGGGCCGAGCCGAGGTCGAGCCGACGGGGGAGCCGCACGGCCTCGAGCACCTTGGTCTTCTCCTGCCGCAGGCTGCGGGCCGCGAACGAGGTCGGCTCCTCCATCGCGGTCAGCGCCATCAGCTGCAAGAGGTGGTTCTGGATGACGTCGCGTGCCGCCCCGATGCCGTCGTAGTAGCCGGCCCGGCCACCGATGCCACCGTCCTCGGCCATGGTGATCTGCACATGGTCGACGTAGTGGGCGTTCCAGATCGGCTCGAACATGGTGTTGGCGAAGCGCATCGCCAAGATGTTCTGCACCGTCTCCTTGCCGAGGTAGTGGTCGATCCGGAACACCGACTCGGGGGGGAAGACCCGTCCCACCACGTCGTTGAGCTCGCGTGCGCTCTCGAGGTCGTGCCCGAACGGCTTCTCCACCACCACCCGGCGCCACGAGCCGTTCTGCTGCTCGGTCAGGCCGTGCTCCTCGAGCTGGCCGACCACGTTGCCGAAGAAGCGCGGGGGGATCGAGAGGTAGAAGGCATGGTTGCCGCCGGTGCCGCGGAACTCGTCGAGGTCGAGGATGGTCTGCTTCAGCTTGGCGAAGGCGACATCGTCGTCGAAGTCACCGGGCACGAAGCGGAAGCCCTCGGCGAGCCGGCGCCACGTCTCCTCCCGGAACTCGGTGCGGGCATGGTCACGCACCGCGTCCCTGACGATCTTTGCGAAGTCCTGGTCGGCCCAGTCACGTCGCGCGAAGCCCACCAGGGAGAAGCCGAGGGGCAGCAGCCCACGATTGGCCAGGTCGTAGATCGCCGGCATCAGCTTCTTGGTGGCCAGGTCGCCGGTGACGCCGAAGATGACCAGGCCGCACGGCCCGGCGACCTTGGGCAGCCGGCGGTCCTGTGGGTCCCGAAGGGGGTTGACCCTGCGTTCCGTGCCGGCCCGGTCCGCCACGTCAGCCCCCGAGCAGCTCGCGCAGCGCGGCGACGCCGGCGTCCGCCTCGTGCAGGTGGAGCCGGAGCACCGGCCGCCCGTGGTCGGCGAGCACCGCCGCGTCGCCGGCGGCCTGGGCAGCGATCAGGGTGCCGAAGCCGAAGTCGCGTCCGGGGATCGGCAGGTCCTCGGTGGTGTCGGACGTGATCTGCAGGAACGCCCCGACGGCGGGACCGCCCTTGTGGAGCTGACCAGTCGAGTGCAGGAAGCGGGGCCCCCAGCCGAATGTCACCGGCCGCTGCGCCCGACGGGCGAGATCCTCACGCACCGACTCGAGGTCGGCGTGTGCCCAGCGGTCCAGGTAGGCCATCACCGCGAGGTAGCCGCGCTCGGGGTCCAGCTGGTCCAGCAGAGCCGACACCGCTTCCTCCGCGGTCTCGGCTCCGTCGACCCACTCCTGTCGCCCCGGCGCGAAGACGTGGAGCCCGCCGTCGCGGAACCGGGGCTCGTCGGCTGCCGGCGGTGACTCGAGGAGTCGCCGGGCCGCCTTCTTGGCGCTCTCGACGTCCGGTTGGTCGAACGGGTTGATCCCGAGCAGCCGACCCGCCGCAGCGGTCGCGACCTCCCAGAGCAGAAGGTGGGCGCCGAGCGACCCGGCCACCGTGACCAGGCTCGACTCGGTGACGAGGTCCTCGGTGTCGTTGTCGCCGACGAGGCGCGCGACGGTGACGTCGTCCCAGTCGGCGTCGGCCTCGGGGGACTCGACGTCCTCGACGACCACCGGCAGGATGCCGGTGCCCTCCTTCCCCGTGCTCTCGGCGATGAGCTGTTCGGCCCATCCCGCGAAGCCGACGAGGCCCGAGCCGGCGTCCAGGAGGACGAGCTTGTCGCGCAACGGGGAGGTCCCGGCGATGGCCGCACCGAGCCGAAGCGCTGGGTTGGCCTCGTCGTCGGCAGCCAACAGGTCGCTGACCACCTCCGCCTCGTCGAGCAGCCGCTCGATGTCGGCGCCGGCGAGCCCGCTCGGCACGAGCCCGAAAGCGGTGAGCGCGGAGTAGCGCCCGCCCACGTCCGGGTCGGCGTTGACCACGCGGTAGCCCGCAGCACGGGAGTCCTGGTCCAGGGGGCTGCCGGGGTCGGTGACCACGATGATGCGCTCGGTGGGGTCGATCCCGGCCCGCTCGAAGGCAGCGACGAAGGCTCGGCGCTGGGAGTCGGTCTCCACCGTCGACCCGGACTTGGAGGACACCACGACCGCGGTGCTCTCGAGGCGGTGACCCAGGGCCGACCGGACCTGCTCCGGATCGCTCGAGTCCAGCACGGTCAGGTCGACGCGCTCGGAGCCGCAGATCACCTCGGGGGCCAGTGAGGAGCCGCCCATCCCGCACAGCACGAGGCGGTCGATGCCGGCTTCCTGAAGCTCCGAGCGCATGGCCGAGATCTGGCCGACCAGGGGGCGGGAGCTGCGGGGGAGGCCGACCCACGCCAGCCGCTGGGAGGCCTCCGACTCGGCGTCGGGGCCCCACAGAGTCGCGTCCTGGGCGAAGAGCCGCCCGGCGAAGCCGTCTGCCACCAGCGCCGGCACGTGCTGGGCCACGGCCTCGGCTGCCGGGCCGTGCGCCACCACGTCGAGTGCGTCGGTCATTCCTGGTCTCCTCCGTCCGCCGACATCTGCTTGTCGACCGTCGCCGTCAGCTCGTGCCAGGAGTCGACGAACTTCTCCACGCCCTCGCGTTCGAGGGTGGAGATCACGTCGTCGTACTCGATGCCCACGTCGGCGAGCGCGTCCATGACGTCCTGGGCGTCCTGGTACATCGTGCGAACACGGTCGCCGTCGACCTCGCCGTGGTCGGCGAAGGCCTCCATGGTCTTCTCCGGCATCGTGTTCACGGTGTCGGCGGTCACCAGCTCCGAGACGTAGAGGGTGTCGGGGTAGTCGGGGTCCTTGACGCCGGTCGAGGCCCACAGCGGACGCTGCGGGCGCGCGCCCTGCTCGGCCAGGTCGGCGAACCGGTCGCCGGCGAAGACCTCCTCGAAGCGACGGTGCGCCAGCCGGGCGTTGGCCACCGCGGCCTTGCCCTTGAGCGCCAGCGCCTCCGGGGTGCCGATCTCGTCGAGCCTGCGGTCGACCTCGGTGTCCACGCGGGAGACGAAGAAGGACGCCACCGAGTGAAGGTCCGACAGCTCGAAACCGCTGGTGCGTGCCTGCTCCAGCCCCTCGAGGTAGGCCTCCATCACGTCTTCGTACCGGTCCAGGCCGAAGATCAGCGTCACGTTGACACAGATCCCCTGACCGAGCGCGGCCGTGATCGCCGGCAGCCCCTCGGTGGTGGCGGGGATCTTGACCAGGAGGTTGGGGCGCTCGACCTTGCGCCACAGCTGCAGGGCCTGCTCCAGCGTGGCCTCGGTGTCGAAGGCCAGCGTCGGCGCCACCTCGATGGAGACCCGCCCGTCCACGCCGCCGGTCGCCTCGTGGACGTCGGCGAAGAGGTCACAGGCGTTCCGGACATCGTCGGTGGTGAGCTCGGCGATGACGTCGTCCACCGACGCCCCGGCGCGTGTGAGCGCGGCCACCTGGTCGTCGTAGCGCTCACCGTCGGCAAGTGCGCCGGCGAAGATGGTGGGGTTGGTGGTCACCCCGACCACGTGACGACGCTCGACCAGGTCGGCGAGGTTGCCGGACTCCAGTCGCTCGCGGGAGAGGTCGTCCAACCAGATCGACACCCCGGCCTCTCGCAGCCTGGCCATGCGCTCCGAACCGGTGCCCGAGCTCTCGGTCATGACGTCCTCCTGATGCGGTTGTCGCTTGCTGGGTCTCCCTGTGATCGTCCTACCCGACCCAAGGGGGGAATCACCTGGCCGCGGCGATGCTCTCCTCCGCTGCCGAGACGACGGCCTCGGTGGTGATGCCGAACTCGGTGAACAGGCGGGCGAAGTCGGCGCTGGCTCCGAAGTGCTCCAACGACACGCTTCGCCCGGCGTCCCCGACGATCTCGCGCCAGCCCTGGGCCACCGCCGCCTCGACGCTGACCCGGGCGCGTACCTGCGGTGGCAGCACCTCGTCGCGGTAGGTCTGGTCCTGGGCGTCGAACCACTCCCGGCACGGCATCGAGACCACCCGAGCCTGCACGCCCCTGTCGGCGAGCGCGGCGCGGGCCTCGACGGCGAGCTGGACCTCCGAACCGGTGGCGACCAGCACCACGTCGGGGCTGCCCTCGGTGTCGAGCAGGGTGTAGCCCCCGCGCGCGACGCCGTCGCTGGAGCCCCACGTCTGTCCGTGCGCCGTGCCCCGCGGGAAGGTCGGGACGTTCTGCCGGGTCAGGCACAACGCGGCCGGGCCGTCCGGGTTCTCCAGGATCACCCGCCAGGCGGCGACGGTCTCGTTGGCGTCGGCGGGTCGTACGACGTCGAGGCCGGGGATGGCGCGCAGCGCGGCCAGGTGCTCGACCGGCTGGTGGGTGGGCCCGTCCTCACCGAGGCCGATGGAGTCGTGGGTCCACACGTAGGTGACGGGTGCGCCCATGATGGCGGCGAGCCGGACGGCGGGCCGCATGTAGTCGGAGAACACCAGGAACGTGCCGCCGTAGACCCGGGTGCCGCCGTGGAGCGAGATGCCGTTCATGACCGCGCCCATGGCGTGCTCTCGGATGCCGAAATGCAGCACCCGGCCGTACTTGTCGCCCTGGAACTCCTTGGTGGAGCGCTCCGCCGGCACGAAGGACGGCTGACCCTCAGGAGTGGTGTTGTTGGACCCGGCGAGGTCGGCCGAGCCCCCCCACAGCTCGGGCAGGACCGGGGCGACCGCGCTCAGCACCTGACCGGAGGCCTTGCGGGTCGCGACCCCCTTCTCGTCCGCCTCGAACGTCGGGAGGGCGTCGGTCCAGCCGTCGGGAAGCCGTCGCCCACGCATCCGGTGGAGCAGCTGAGCGCGCTCCGGGTTGCGCTCGGCCCAGGCGGCGTACTGCTCGTCCCAGGCCTTGCCGGCCTCACTTCCGCGCTGGGCGAGTCGGCGGGTGTGCTCGAGCACCTCGGGCTCGACCTGGAAGGTCTGCTCCGGGTCGAACCCCAGGATCTTCTTGGTGGCCGCCACCTCGTCCTCGCCGAGGGCGGAGCCATGGGCGGCGCCGGTGCCCTGCGCGTCGGGGGCCGGCCAGGCGATGATCGTGCGGAGCTTGATGAAGCTCGGGCGGTCCGTGACCGACTTGGCTGCCTGGATCGCCTCCCACAACGACTGGATGTCCTCCTCGTAGCCGGTGGCCCCCTGGGTCCAGTCGACCTCCTGGACGTGCCAGCCGTAGGCCTCGTACCGCTTCGAGACGTCTTCGCTGAAGGCGATGTCGGTGTCGTCCTCGATCGAGATCTGGTTGTCGTCGTAGATCAGCACCAGGTTGCCGAGCTGCTGGTGCCCGGCCAACGACGACGCCTCGGAGCTGACGCCCTCCTGGATGTCGCCGTCGCTGGCGATGACGTAGACGTGGTGGTCGAAGGGGCTCTGACCCTCGGGCGCATCCGGGTCGAGGAGCCCGCGCTCTCGGCGCGAGGCCATGGCCATGCCGACCGCGTTGGCGATGCCCTGGCCCAGAGGCCCGGTGGTGGTCTCGACAGCCGCGGTGTGGTGCACCTCCGGGTGGCCCGGGGTCTTGCTCCCGAAGGTGCGCAGCGCCCCGAGGTCCTCCAGCTCGATGCCGAAGCCGCCCAGGTAGAGCTGGATGTAGAGAGTGAGGCTGGAGTGGCCGCAGGAGAGCACGAAGCGGTCGCGTCCGACCCACTCGTAGTCGGCGGGATCGTGGCGCATCGCCTTCTGGAAGAGGAGGTACGCCGCGGGGGCCAGGCTCATGGCGGTGCCGGGGTGGCCGTTGCCGACCTTCTGCACCGCGTCCATCGCCAGGACCCGCACGGTGTCGACCGCCCGCCTGTCCAGATCCGTCCAGTCCAGGGTGGTGCTCACGCGGAGGGTTCCTCTCGGGTCGGGTATCCGGCGAGCCTAGCCGCGGCTGCCGGCGGCGTGCACACCCGTCCGGGGGCCGCCGGGCAGGGACTAGACTGCCCACGCTCGTTCGTTTTCCCCTGCGCAGGCCAGAGCGGCCCTAAGGATGTCGTGACCGCGGTCGATCCCCAGCTCAGCGCGCGGCACGATGCTGCCCAAGGGACGGCGCAGGAGACGGCCCAGGAGACGGCCCAGGAGACGGAACCGGGCCCGACCCCGGACACGACTGCGACGACGGCCCTGAGGCTGCGGGACGTGCTCGCGGCGTACGTGGGCCTCACCAAGCCCCGCATCATCGAGCTGCTGCTGCTGACCACGGTGCCGGTCATGTTTCTCGCCCAACGGGGTGTGCCCGACCTGTGGCTGGTCGTCGCCACCGTCCTGGGGGGCACCCTCTCCGCCGGCAGCGCCAACGCCCTGAACTGCGTCTACGACCGCGACATCGACGAACGCATGCGGCGCACCCGTCGTCGAGCGCTCCCGCGCCACGTGGTCACGCCACGCGCGGCGCTCGTCTTCGGGCTCGCGCTGGGAGTGGTCTCCACCCTGGTGCTGGGCCTGCTCGTCAACTGGCTCTCGGCCGGGTTGGCGCTGGCGGCCAACGTGTTCTACGTCGTCGGCTACACCATGATCCTCAAGCGCCGCACCAGCCAGAACATCGTCTGGGGCGGGGCCGCCGGCTGCTTCCCGGTGCTGATCGGCTGGACCGCGGTGACCGGCTCGCTGGCGTGGCCACCCGTCGTGCTGTTCCTCGTGGTCTTCTTCTGGACTCCGCCGCACTTCTGGGCGCTGGGTCTCCGTTACCGCGAGGACTACGCCGCGGCCGGCGTCCCGATGCTGCCGTCGGTCGCGCCCGCTCGCACCGTCGGCAACCAGGTGGCGGCGTACGCCGTGGTCACCGTGGCGACGTCGCTGGTGCTGTGGCCTGTGGCCGGGACCGGCTGGCTCTACCCGGTGGTCGCGATCACGTTGGGCGCGGTGTTCATTTCCGAGTCGTTCCTGCTGCGGGCTCGCACCGGACGCACCGACAACGTCGTGGAGATGCGGCCGATGCGGCTCTTCCACTGGTCGAACATGTACCTGTCGCTTCTTTTCCTCGCAGTCGCCCTCGACCCGCTGCTGACCTTCTAGGACATCCGGCGACCCTGGTCGTTCCCGCGGTCGTTGAGGTGTGAGGGCCCCCTGGGGCTGGGGCTACGAAACGTCCGGTGGTTTCGTGGCTCGCTGCGCTCGCATTCTCAACCAGCGTGGAGCTGGGTTTCAGGGCCGGCTGCACTCACGCCCCGACCAGCGGACGGGGCGTCGGGGAGGCGGGGGCGGGTGGAGAGCAGCAGCCAGGCCAGGGCCGCCGACACCAGGCCCGAGCCCAGCAGGTGGAGTGTCACCACGGCGATCGGCAGCCCACTGAAGTACTGCACGAAGCCCACCACGCCCTGGGCGAGCTCGACGAGCAGCAGCACCTGGACGGCGTCGCGCACGGAAGGGCCGGCCGGGACCGCACGGAGCATCAACCACAACGCGATCGTCAGGCCCAGCAGCAGCATCACGAAGTCGACGTGCAGCTGCGACATCGCCCGGGGGTCCAGCCCGTTGCGTGGCGCGTCGACGTCCCCGGCGTGAGGGCCGGCGCCGGTGACGACCGTGCCCAGGTACAGCACGACCCAGCCGACGACGAAGACCAGCCGCACCAGCCAGTCCACTGGCGCGGGGACCACGAGGCTCCGGTGAGTGTCGGGCTGGCGGACGCGCAGGATGAGGGCCACCGCGACGCCGATCATCGCCATGGACAGCAGCAGGTGGCCGGAGACCACCCAGGGGTTGAGGTCGACCAGCACGGTGACGCCGCCCAGCACTGCCTGGGCCGGAACGCCGAGGGCGAGCAGCAGCGCCAACCGGGTCACGCCCGGGCGCCCGACGCGCCAGGCCGCCACGAAGGTCGCGATCGCGACCGCTGCGATGAGGAAGGTCACCAGCCGGTTGCCGAACTCGATGACGCCGTGGAGGCCGAGCTCTCCGTGGGGCACGAAGGACTCCTCGGTGCAACGCGGCCAGGTCGGGCAGCCGAGCCCACTGCCGGTCAGGCGCACCACGCCCCCCGACACCACGATGAGGATGTTGACCGCCAGGGACGCCCAGGTCAGCGCCGGCAGCCAGCGCTGCGCCCAGGAGGCAGGACCCAGTGATGTCGGGGTGGGGGAGGCCTGCGGCTCGGTCACTCCCATCGGAACGTCCGGGCGGTCAGCGCGGCGCCGGCGAGGGCCCACAGCGACAGGATCAGCGTCGGCGCGAGGGGGAAGGTGCCGATCAGCAGGGCTTCGCGGAGCCCTCCGCCCAGCGCCCCGGACGGCAGCCAGCGCAGCAGCGGCTCGGCCGCGCCGTACACCGAGGCAGGGAGCACCACCGCCCCGCCGGCGGCCAGGAGGAGGTACAGCAGGTTGGCCACCGCGAGCGTGGCCTCGGCGCGCAGTGCCCCGGCCACGAAGAGGCCCAGGGAGGCGAAGGCGGCGGTGCCCGTGGCGGCCACCGCCAGCGCTCCGGTGACGCCGCGCACCGTCACCTCCGGCGCCCAGCCCATCAGGAGGGCGGCTGCTCCGAGCACGATCATCTGCAGGACCAGGACCGCGAGCAGCGCCCCGACCTTGCCCAGCAGCAGCCCGTGGCGGGGGAGAGGGGACGCCCCCAGGCGCTTGAGGACCCCGTAGCGGCGCTCGAAGCCGGTGCTGATCGCCAGCGAGGTGAACGCGGTCGACATGATCGCCAGCCCCAGGACTCCCGGCGCCAGGGTGTCGATCGGGGTGTGCGAGAGGGAGAGGTTCTGCCGCTCGATCGCCGCGACCCCGGCGAAGAGGACCAGGAGCGGGATCACGACGGCCAGCAACAGCTGCTCGCCGTTGCGCGTCATCAGGCGCGTCTCGATCACGGTCTGGGCCAGCACCTGACGCGGCAGCGACGCCGACCCGGGACGGGCAGCGAAGGTGCCCGAGGTCGTCTCGGTCATCGGTCGTCGAACTCCCGTCCGGTCAGTCGCAAGAACACGTCCTCGAGGTTGTGGCGGCCGAAGGAGAGCGAGTCGAGGTGGAGGTCCTGGCGCTCGCACCACTGGGTGATCGTGACCAGCGCCTTCGGCTCCAGCTCCCCGGTCACCAAGAGGGTACGGGCGTCGATCGGGTGGACCTCGCCGAGCGCGCCCAGCTCGGCCGCCAGCGACTCGCGGGCCTGCGAGGGCAGTGGCTCTGCGGCCACCAGGCGCAGCGTCCGGCGGCCGGAGGCGCGAGTCAGCTCCTCCGGCGTGCCCGAGACGATGACGCGTCCGCGGTCGATGATGTGGACGCGGTCGGCGAGCCTCTCGGCCTCGTCGAGGTAGTGGGTGGTGAGCACCGTGGTCACGCCGTCGCCCCGCACCTCGTGGAGCAGCTCCCAGGTGTCACGGCGGGCCTGGGGGTCCATGCCGGCGGTGGGTTCGTCGACGAACAGCAGCTCGGGGCGCCCTACGAGCGCCATGGCCAGGGCGAGACGCTGCTTCTGGCCTCCGGAGAGCCGTCGGTACGGCGTGCTGCCGCAGGAGCCGAGCCCGAGCCGTTCGACCAGCATCGGCACCGGCAGGGGGTGGGCGTGCAACGAGGCGATGTGGCGCAGCATCTCCTCGGCGCGCACCCCGGTCCACGCGCCGCCCTGCTGCAGCATCACCCCGATGCGCGGCAGCAGGGCCCGGCGGTCGCGCTGGGGGTCCAGCCCGAGCACCCGGACGCTGCCCTCCTGGGGACGGCGGAAGCCCTCGCAGGTCTCCAGCGTGGTGGTCTTGCCGGCGCCGTTGGGCCCGAGCACGGCGGTGATCGTGCCGCGCTGGACCGCCAGGTCGAGGTGGTCCACGGCGGTCTTGCGGCCGTACCGCATGACGAGCCCGCTGATCTCCACGGCGGGGCTGGTCGCAGGCACGACGTGATTCTAGGTGGGGCCCCGCGCCCGGCCGTGGGCCCGTGTCGCGGCGCCGCGGGACCGGGCGGATCGGGCGGGCGGCTCGGGCCGACGGCGCCCCGGATCTGCGGGTCGGACCTGGGGCATCCTCGGGTTAGGGGAGCCTTAGTTGAAGGGCGACCCGGAATAACGCAACAATGGTGTGGTGGAAATCGACGTGAACGGTGCAGGCGTGGACTCGCCGACGCGCCAGCGCGTCGCGCGCACCATCCTCGAGCACGGCCCAGCCACCGCGGCAGCGCTGGCCGAGCGGCTCTCCCTGACATCCGCCGCCGTTCGACGGCACCTGGACCACATGGTGGCCGAGGGAGCCGTCGAGGCCCGGGACCCCGGCGTCCAGGCGGCGCGAGGGCGCGGCCGACCCGCCAAGGTGTTCGCGCTCACCGAGTTCGGGCGTGACCAGTTCGAGCAGCAGTACGACGACCTCGCCGCCCAGGCGCTGCGCTTCCTCTCGCAGACCGGCGGAGAGCAGGCGGTCACCGAGTTCGCCAGGCAGCGCCTGGCCTGGGTCGAGGACGCCGTGGTGTTGCTCCGCCAGCACCGTCCCGACCTCACGGACTCCCACGCGTTGGCGCAGGTGCTCCGCGAGGCCGGCTTCGCCGCTACCGTGCACGACGGCCCGGTCGGCGAGCAGCTGTGCCAGCAGCACTGCCCGGTCGCTCACGTGGCCCACGAGTTCCCCCAGCTGTGCGAAGCCGAGACCGAGGTGTTCTCCCGGGTCCTCGGCAGTCACGTGCAGCGACTTGCGACCATCGCCCACGGCGACGGGGTGTGCACCACGTGCATCCCGGCAGCGACCCCGACAGCAAGCTCGATCCCCATCACGGAGAGGCGGTCACCATGACCGACACAGTTCCCAACGCCATCGAGGAGCTCAACCCCGAGCTCAAGGGGCTGGGCACCTACGAGTACGGCTGGCACGACAGCGACATCGCCGGCGCATCGGCGCAGCGCGGCCTCAACGAGGCGGTCGTCCGTGACATCTCCGGCCGCAAGAACGAGCCGCAGTGGATGCTCGACCTGCGGCTGAAGGGCCTGCGGCTGTTCGGCCGCAAGCCGATGCCGACCTGGGGCGCCGACCTCTCCACGATCGACTTCGACAACATCAAGTACTTCGTGAAGTCGACGGAGCGCCAGGCCACCACCTGGGACGAGCTGCCCGACGACATCAAGAACACCTACGACAAGCTCGGCATCCCCGAGGCGGAGAAGCAGCGGCTGGTCTCCGGCGTCGCAGCGCAGTACGAGTCCGAGGTCGTCTACCACAAGATCCGCGAGGACCTCGAGGAGCAGGGCGTGCTCTTCCTCGACACCGACACCGCGCTGAAGGAGCACCCGGAGCTCTTCCGGGAGTACTTCGGCACGGTCATCCCGGTCGGCGACAACAAGTTCGCCGCGCTCAACACCTCGGTGTGGTCCGGCGGCTCGTTCATCTACGTGCCGAAGGGCGTGCACGTCGACATCCCGCTGCAGGCCTACTTCCGGATCAACACCGAGAACATGGGCCAGTTCGAGCGGACGCTGATCATCGTCGACGAGGACGCCTACGTGCACTACGTGGAGGGCTGCACCGCCCCGATCTACAAGACCGACTCGCTGCACTCCGCGGTCGTCGAGATCGTCGTGAAGAAGGGCGCCCGCTGCCGCTACACCACCATCCAGAACTGGTCGAACAACGTCTACAACCTGGTGACCAAGCGCGCCACCTGCGAGGCGGGCGCGACCATGGAGTGGATCGACGGCAACATCGGCTCCAAGGTCACCATGAAGTACCCCGCCGTCTACCTCATGGGCGAGCACGCCCGGGGCGAGACGCTGTCCATCGCCTTCGCCGGCGAGGGCCAGCACCAGGACGCCGGCTCCAAGATGGTGCACGCGGCGCCGTACACGTCGTCCTCGATCCTGAGCAAGTCCGTCGCCCGAGGTGGCGGAAGGACCTCGTACCGAGGCCTGGTGCAGATCAACGAAGGCGCCCACGGGTCGAAGTCCAACGTGCTGTGCGACGCGCTGCTGGTCGACCAGATCAGCCGGTCCGACACCTACCCCTACGTCGACATCCGTGAGGACGACGTCTCCATGGGCCATGAGGCGACGGTCTCGAAGGTCTCCGACGACCAGCTGTTCTACCTGATGAGCCGGGGTCTGGAGCAGGACGAGGCGATGGCGATGATCGTGCGTGGCTTCGTGGAGCCGATCGCCAAGGAGCTGCCGATGGAGTACGCCCTGGAGCTCAACCGCCTGATCGAGCTGCAGATGGAAGGCGCGGTCGGCTGACCCTCCCGCCGCACCCACCCACCACCGTTCCGACCGACGACTGAGAAAGAGCCTCTCTGTGACCGTGACCGATGTCGCCCGCGACGCCGTGGCCGACGCACTCGAGCAGAATCGGGGGGCCCGGTCCCACCTGAACCCACCCCCGTCGTACGACCTCGACGACCACCCGGTCCCCACGGGCCGGGAGGAGGTGTGGCGCTTCACCCCCCTCCAGCGCCTCGGCGGGATCCTCGAGGGCGTGCCATCGACCGATGGCCTCACCTGGCAGCAGTCCCTGCCCGAGGGCGTGACCCTGGCTCCGATCACGTCGGACCAGGCCCGCGACACCGGAGAGCTCGCGCCCAACGACCGCCCCTCGGCGCTCGCGGCGCAGCTGGCCGAGGGCGCGATGCTGCTCGACGTGCCCGCCGAGACCGAGCTGACCGAGCCGATCGTGCTGCGGCTGCACGGCGAGTCCAGCGACGACCTGGTGTGGGGGCGGGTGGTGCTGCGGGTGGGTGCGTTCGCCTCGGCCACCATCGTCCTGGTCCACACCGGCTCGGCCCGCTACAGCGCCATCACCACGGTGCTGGCCGGCGACGGATCCCACGTCAACGTGCTCACGCTCCAGGACTGGGCCGACGACGCGATCCACCTGGGCCGCGACGCCATCAGAGTCGGCCGCGACGCCTCGGTGCGTCACACCGCGGTCACCTTCGGCGGTGGCGTGGTGCGCCACAACGCCAACGTCGAGTACGCCGGCCCGGGCGGTGAGGCTGAGCTGCTCGGTCTCTACTTCGCCGACGAAGGGCAGCACCTCGAGCACCGGCTCTTCGTCGACCACAACGCGCCCCGCACACGGAGCAACGTGGTCTACAAGGGCGCGTTGCAGGGCGAAGGCGCCCACGCGGTGTGGATCGGCAACGTCCTGATCCGCAAGGAGGCCGAGGGCATCGAGACGTTCGAGGAGAACCGCAACCTCGTGCTGACCGACGGCTGCCACGCCGACTCCGTGCCCAACCTCGAGATCGAGACCGGGGAGATCGAAGGCGCCGGTCACGCGTCCGCCACCGGACGGTTCGACGACGAGCAGCTGTTCTACCTGCAGTCACGCGGCATTCCCGGAGCGGAGGCGCGCCGGCTGGTCGTCCACGGCTTCTTCAACGACATCATCACCAAGATCGGCGTCCCCGAGCTGCAGGACAAGCTGATGGCGACCGTCGAGGCGGAGCTGGAGAAGAACGTCACCTCGATCTACGGCGAGGTGAAGCAGTGAGCTTCGAACGCGCTTGTGCGCTGGCTGACCTGAAGGAGCAGGAGCCGCTGCCGGTCAAGGTCGGGGAGGTCGACGTCGCGCTCGTGATGGACGGCGACGAGATCTTCGCGATCCGGGACCAGTGCTCCCACGCCGCGGTCGCCCTGTCGGAAGGAGAGGCCGAGGGGTGCCTGCTGGAGTGCTGGCTGCACGGCTCCACCTTCGACCTGCGCACCGGCAAGCCCACCACCCCTCCGGCCACCGAGGCAGTCGCCGTCTACCCCGTCCGCGTCGACGGCGGCGACATCCTCGTCGACGTCGCCAACCCCAACCCCTTCGGTGGTTGAGGTGCGAGGAGCGCTAGCGACGAGCCTCGAAACCCCGCGAGGGTCCGCAGGGACTCAGCCACGTCGCCAGGGCGTTTCGAGGCTCGCTCCGCTCGCACCTCGACGACCGAGCTGGCACGACCACATGACGTCACGAAGGAGAAACACATGAGCACCCTCGAGATCAACGACCTGCACGTCAGCGTCGACACCGAAGACGGCCCCAAGGAGATCCTCAAGGGCGTCACCTTGACGATCCGCTCCGGCGAGGTCCACGCGATCATGGGCCCCAACGGGTCCGGCAAGTCGACCCTGGCCTACTCCGTCGCCGGCCACCCCAAGTACACGGTGACCTCGGGCACCGTCACGCTCGACGGCGACGACGTCCTCGAGATGTCGGTCGACGAGCGCGCCCGGGCCGGCCTGTTCCTGGCGATGCAGTACCCCGTCGAGGTGCCGGGCGTCTCGGTGTCGAACTTCCTGCGCTCGGCCAAGAGCGCCATCGGCGGCGAGGCGCCGAAGCTGCGCACCTGGATCAAGGACGTCAACACCGCCATGGACCGCGTCCACATGGACAAGACCATGGCCCAGCGCAGCGTCAACGAGGGCTTCTCCGGCGGTGAGAAGAAGCGCCACGAGATCGTGCAGCTCGAGCTCCTCGACCCCAAGGTCGCCATCCTCGACGAGACCGACTCCGGGCTCGACATCGACGCGTTGCGCGTGGTCTCCGAGGGCGTCAACCGCTTCACCGAGCAGGGTGACAAGGGCGTCCTGCTCATCACCCACTACACCCGCATCCTTCGCTACATCACCCCCGACTACGTGCACGTCTTCGTCGACGGCCGCGTCGCCGAGGAGGGCGGTCCGGAGCTCGCCGACAAGCTCGAGGCGGAGGGCTACGCGGCGTACCAGGCCGCGAAGGCGGCGGGCTGAGTTGACCCACGACCTTCCCGGGCTGCTGCCGGGGCTCGACCTGATCCGCAAGGACTTCCCGATCCTGCAGCGGACGATGGTGGACGACCACCCGCTGGTCTACCTCGACAGCGCCAACACCTCGCAGAAGCCGCAGGTGGTCATCGACACCATGGTCGACCACCTCGAGCGGCACAACGCCAACGTGGCCCGTGCGGTGCACCAGCTCGGCACCGAGGCCACCGAGGCGTTCGAGGCGGCCCGTGACAAGGTCGCCGCCTTCATCGGAGCACCCTCGCGTGACGAGGTGGTCTTCACCAAGAACGCCTCCGAGGCGCTCAACCTGGTGGCGAACACGCTGGTGTGGGCCGAGAGCGACCTGCGGGTCGGCCCCGGCGACGAGGTGCTCATCACCGAGATGGAGCACCACTCCAACATCGTGCCCTGGCAGCTGCTGTGCGAGCGCACCGGCGCCACGCTGCGGTGGTTCGGTCTGACCGACGAGGGTCGGCTCGACCTGTCCGACATCGACGAGCTGGTCAACGAGCGCACCAAGGTGGTCTCGCTGACCTGGGTGTCCAACATGCTCGGCACCGTCAACCCGGTGGCCCAGATCGCCGAGAAGGCCCACGCCGTGGGCGCCCTCGTCGTCCTCGATGCCTCCCAGGCGGTGCCGCAGATGCCGGTCGACCTGGCCGCGATGGCCGAGGCGGGTCGTCCCGACTTCCTGGCCTTCACCGGCCACAAGGCGGTGGGACCGACCGGGATCGGCGTGCTGTGGGGGCGACGCACGGTCCTCGAGCAGCTGCCGCCCTTCCTCGGGGGCGGGGAGATGATCAGCACCGTGACCATGGAGCGCTCGACGTACGCCGACATCCCCTCGCGCTTCGAGGCCGGCACACCTCCGATCGTCGAGGCGGTCGGGCTCGGGGCGGCGCTGGACTACCTCGACCACATCGGGATGGACGCCGTCCGAGCCCACGAGGAAGCGGTCACCGGCTATCTGCTCGAGGGGCTCCAGTCCGTGCCGGGCGTCTCCGTGCTCGGGCCCACGACCACCCACGACCGCGGTGGCGCGGTGAGCTTCGAGCTCGACCGGGTCCACCCGCACGACGTCAGCCAGCTGCTCGACAGTCGCGGCGTGGCGGTGCGGGCCGGGCACCACTGCGCCAAGCCGGCGCACGCCAGGTTCGGGGTGCAGTCGAGCGCGCGTGCCTCGGCGTACCTCTACACCACGCCGGCGGAGGTCGACGCCCTCGTCGAGGCGCTGCGCTACACCAAGATGTACTTCCGGGTGGACTGAGGGGAGCGACGATGTCTGACTTGGACGCGATGTACCAGGAGATCATCCTGGACCACTACAAGAATCCCCAGAACGCCGGACTCCGCGAGCCCTACGAGGCCGAGGTGCACCACGTGAACCCGACGTGCGGCGACGAGCTGACGATGCGGGTGCACGTCACCGGTGACGGCGACGACGCGATCGTGGCGGACGTGTCGTACGACGCGCTGGGCTGTTCCATCAGCCAGGCGTCGATCAGTGTGCTCACCGAGCTGCTGATCGGGAAGCCGGTGACCGAGGCGATGCGCATCCACGGCGAGTTCCACGAGCTGATGATGAGCCGGGGCAACCTCGAGCCCGACGAGGACGTGCTCGGCGACGGCATCGCCTTCGCCGGGGTCGCGAAGTTCCCCGGCCGGGTCAAGTGTGCCTTGCTGGGTTGGATGGCGTGGAAGGACGCGACGGCCCAGGCCGTCGTGTCGACCGAGACGAGTGAGGAGCAGCGATGACCGAGATCAGTGGGACCACCGGCCCCGCGGGCCAGCCCGATCACAGCGACCTGCCCGGGGTGGACGTCCAGGCCTCTGCGGCGGGCGGCACCTTGACCGCGGAGGACGTCGAGGAGGCGATGAAGGACGTCGTCGACCCCGAGCTCGGCATCAACGTCGTCGACCTCGGCCTGCTCTACGGCGTGCACGTCGACGGCAACGACGTCGTGCTCGACATGACGCTCACCTCGGCCGCATGCCCGCTGACGGACGTGATCATGGACCAGACCAACCAGGCGCTCGAGGGCATCGCCTCCGACGTGGCGATCAACTGGGTCTGGATGCCGCCCTGGGGCCCGGACAAGATCACCGACGACGGGCGCGAGATGCTCCGCGCCCTCGGCTTCAACGTCTGAGCCCCGATGTCGCTGCTGTGTCGCGGTTCTCGGGCACCACGTGACTGAGAACCGCGGTGCAGGCGAGTCGTCGCGGTTGCTCCTGCCGGTCGCACGGGTGGTGCGCTGGTTCGACAACTTCGCGACCCGCCACGGTGCTGTGGAGCTGTCGGTCGCCGACGGTGCGCTGACCGCGGTGGCCACCGATGGCTCGAGCGCGGCTGCGTGGCTGCCCTTCGACGCGGCGTACGCCGGTCCTGCGGAGGTCGCGGCCTACGTGAGCGCCGTTCGGGCTCCGGATCGCTGGGGCGTCCTGCTGGTCCGCAAGGGCGGGTTCGCCGTGGCGAGGCTGGAAGGAGAGAGGGTCACCGCGCACAAGGTCGGCCAGCGCCACGTGCAGGGCCGCACCAAGGCCGGGGGTCAGTCCCAGCAGCGCTTCGCCCGGCGCCGCGAGAACCAGGCGCGGACGGCGTACGAGGCTGCGGTCACCCACGCAGTACGCATCCTGGACGGCGGCGTCGACGTGCTTGTCACCGGCGGGGACCAGCCCGCCATCGATCAGTGCCTGACGGATCCGGGGCTCGCACGGCTCGTGGGGAGGGTGGACACGCGCCGGCTGACGACCCCGGACCCGCGGCGCACCGTGCTCGACCAGGCGGTCGCGGACGCGGCGTCGGTGGCGATCGACGTCCGCAACGCCTGAGTCCGGGCGGTCACTGCGGGTCCACGCGTGAACAGGCATCCTTGAGCGCGATGTCGATGCGGTCGGCATCGTCGTCCGAGAGGCCCCGGTACATCGGCAGCCCGAGCACGGTGTCCGCCAGGTGCTCGGTCACGGGCAGGGGGTCGCGCGCGACGGCGTCGTAGGCGGGCATCCGGTGGCAGCCGGCACTCCACCAGCGCCGGGTGGCGACGCCGTGCTGGGCCAGCACCTGCTCGAACACGGCTCGGCTCCCGACGTCGTTCAGCTCGATGATCCAGTAGGGACTGACCCCACCCGCCAGCCCAGGCGCCAGGCTCAGCCCGTGCCGGACCGACAGCTCGTCGGCGACCCGGCGCGCGGCCAGCCACTCCCGCCGCTCCTCGGGCCACGACTCGAGGGCGGTCAGCGCGATCACGGCCAGTGGTTCGGACAGCTTGGCGTTGAGCCCGGCGAAGGTCGAGGTCCGCCCGGCCTCGAAGCCGAAGTTGGTCCAGGAGCGCAACCTGGCCGCACGCTCCTGGTCGCCGAGGACGACAACGCCGCCCTCGCCGATTCCGAGCACTTTGGTCGCACCCAAGGAGTAGACGACCGCGCCCGTGCCCGGCATGTCGGTCAGTCGATGGTCAGCGCCGAGCGAGGCTGCGGCGTCGACCACGACCTCGTCCGCTCTGGCCCACACCTCGGGCCCGAAGCCGACACCGAACGGGGCCACCCGCAGCACGCCCTCGCCGGCACCCGGCCGGCTACGCAACCACCAGTCGCCGCGGTCGACGTCACGGAAGACCAGCTCGCGCCCCGAGGCCGCAGCGGCCGCCGCCGTCGCGGTGAACGTCCACGAGGGGAGTGACCAGCGGTGCGCCGCGCTGAGCACGCTCAGCGCACCCAGGAGCCCTGCGGTCGCGTTCGACACGGCGACCACGTGCTCAGCCGGCACGCCGAGCAGAGTCGCGACGCCGGCTTCGAGCTCCCGGCTCTGCGGGCCGAAGTTGGAGAACCACCCCGAGCGGTGCATCGCGCGCTGCCTGGGGAGCAGCGCTTCGGGGTCCGGGTGGACCGGCCGCATCAACGGCACGATGTGCTCCTCGTGCATCGCCCTCCCCCTCGGCCTGTCGGGATGCCCGGCTCGTTGGCGGCCTAGGATATCCGCGATGCGGGTCTTCACTGTCGGTGCTGCGTCCGCGACCGTTGCGGTCACCGGTGTCGGTGCGGTCACCGGCTACGGCGTGGTGCGGTCCCTGCGGGCAGCACGACCCGACCTGCGCATCGTCGGCGCCGACATCGGTCCGGATGCTGTCGGAGCGCTCTGGTGCGACGAGTTCGTCAAGGCCCCGCCCAGTCTCGATGAGTCCTATCCCGAGTGGCTCATCGCTGCGACCCGGCGTCACGGCGTGGACCTGCTGCTGCCGACCATCGACGCGGACCTGGACCGGTTCACGGCGACCCCGGACCTCGTCGATGCACTCGACTGCACGGTTGCCCTGAACTCCCAGCGGGCCATCGCGCTGAGCCGGGACAAGTGGGAGCTCGACCTGGCGCTGGTCGAATCGGGGGACCCGGCCCGGATCCCGAGCAGCCAGGCCACGGACTTCGAGCGGCTCAGCGTCGAGCTGGGGCTGCCCTTCCTCGTGAAGGCGCGACATGGGCAAGGTGGCCGCGGCCTCGTCCACGTCCACGACAAGCCGGGTTTCGAGCGAGAGATGCACCGGCTGCCCCGCCAGGCGCTCGCCCAGCAGATCGTGGGCACCGACGACGAGGAGTACACGGTCGGTGCCTTCGGTGACGGCACGAGCAGGCTCTGCGCGCGCGTCGCGATGCGTCGTCGCCTCGCCCGGGACGGGATGACCCGGCGGGCCGAGGTGGTCGACGTCCCGGCGAGCCTGGACGAGACGCTGGACCGGCTCGCGCGGCTTCTGGCGCCGCGGGGGCCGACGAACCTGCAGCTGCGCCGGGAGGGGGAGCGCTGGTTCCTGCTGGAGGTCAACGCGCGGATCTCCTCGAGCACCTCGATGCGGACGCTCTTCGGGTACAACGAGGCGGCCATGGCGGTGGAGTGGTACGTGGACGGGCGCTCGCCCCGCCAGCCGGTGCTCCGACCCGGGGTGGCGGCACGCTACGTGGAGGACGTGGTCCTGGATGCTCGCGCTCGTCTCTGACATCCATGGCAACCTGGCCGCGCTCGAAGCCGTGCTCGCGCGGATCGACGAGCTCGGGATCCGGTCCGTCTACTGCCTGGGCGACACCGCCGGCTACTACCCCGACGTCGACGCGTGCTGCGCGGCGCTGCGGGACCGGGACGTGCGTTCGGTCCGGGGCAACCACGACCACTACCTGGTCACCGGCACGCGCAGCGGACGCTCCCGCTACGCCGACCTCTGCATGGACCAGCAGCAGGGAAGGGTCGCGGACCACACCGTTCGGTGGTTGGCCGAGCTCCCGCTGCGAGACCGCGTGGCGGGCATCTCGGTGGTCCACGGTGGCTGGCGGGACCCGCTGGAGGAGTACCTCCTCGACCTGCGCGAGGACTACTTCGCCCCCCTGGACGGCGACCTGTTCGCCTCGGGCCACACCCATCGCGCGGTCGTCTGGCAGGCAGCGGGGGCGACCTACTGCAACCCCGGGTCGGTGGGACAGCCCAGGGACGGGGACCCGCGAGCCTCGTTCGCGGTCTTCGACGGGGCCGGATTCGCCATCGAGCGGGTGGTCTACGACGTCGAGCGCACCCGGGCGGCGACGGCCGCCGCCGGGCTCCCCGAGGTGATCGCCGCCAACCTGGCTCGCGGCCTGACCATCGGCGCCACATGAACGGGTCCCTAGGCCCTCGCCGGCACCGGGTGGCGCTGATGCAGCCGTACTTCCTGCCCTACCTCGGCTACTGGCAGCTCCTGGCAGACGTCGACGAGTTCGTGGTCTACGACACTGCGCAGTTCGTCCGGGGCAGCTGGATCAACCGAAACCGGATCCAGCTGGGGGACCAGGTCCGGTGGCTGACCCTGCCGATGGAGCACGCCCACCACCGGTTGCCGATCAACCAGCGCCTCCTGGCGCGAGACGACGGCTGGCGAGGCCACCTGCTGCGGCAGGTGGACGCCGCCTACCGGGGTGCGCCTCACCGCGACGTCGGCCTGGACCTGCTGGAGGAGGTCCTCGGCAACCCGGAGCGGGAGCTGGGCGCCTTCCTCGCGCACTCGGTGCGCGCGGTCGCTCGTCGGCTGGGGGTCGCCACACGGGTGCGACGGGCGTCGTCGCTGTCACTCGATCCCACCAGGCGACGTCACCAGCGCGTCCTCGACGTGTGCCGGGCTGTGGGGGCGACCGAGTACCTCAACCTGAGCGGTGGCAGGTCGCTCTACGACCCCGAGGCCTTTCGAGAAGCGGGGATCGCGCTGCGGTTCCAGGTGGTGCCGCCTCTCGCAGACGAGCCCGAGACGCGCCGCGACCGGACCCTGTCCATCCTGGATGTCGTGATGCGCCGGGAGCGACACCACGTCGCCCGAATGTTGGCAGACTCGGCGTGGACGTCGTCCGGGGGCGAGCCACCCGACGAAGCGCTCGAGACCAGGAGCCGGACCCCATGATCCGACCGTTCCGCCAAGCTCTGGCCCGCCGACGGGCCAGAGCCCGGATGCCCGACGACGTCCTCGCCGAGGTCCAGGCCTTGCGAGCCGAGGTCGCCGCCCTGCGTCGCAGCCAGCGGCGCCAGGTCGCCCGACGGGTCCGCGCCGTGGAGGCCCGGTCGCAGATCGACCTCGAGCGCCGCAGGCTCGAGCTCGACCGGCTGCCGGCGCTGCGCGAACAGCTGGCAGGTGCCCGGCGGGAAGCCGACTACGAGGCGGCCTACGACGAGCCTGAGCCATTGGTCAGTGTTCGCATCGCCAGCTTCGAGCGGACCCAGCAGCTGATGGAGCTGGCCATCCCCTCGGTGCTCGCCCAGTCGTACGACCGGCTGGAGGTGGTCGTGGTCAACGACGGGCCCAACCCACGAACCAGGGCGGCGATCGAGCGGCTGGGGGACCCACGGGTCCGCTACGACGAGACGCCCGTGCGGGGCGACTACCCCAAGGACCCGCGGAGTCGGTGGCGGGTGGCCGGTACACCGGCGGGCAACCGGGGGATCGAGCTGTGTCGAGGGCGGTGGATCGCCGCCCTGGACGACGACGACGAGTTCACTGCCGACCACGTCGAGACCCTGCTCTCGCTGGCCCGCGACGAGCGGGCCGAGCTGGTGTGGGGGGCGCTGGTGCTGCGAGACCTCGCGGCCGGCACCGAGCGCACCATCACGTGCCCGCGGCCCACGGAGCCGCAGTTCCGGTTCCAGGCAGCGATGTACCACGCGTCGTTGTCGATGTTCCGCTACGAGCCGCTGGCGTGGACCCTGCAGGAGGCCGGCGACAAGAACCTGTCGCGCCGCATGGTGGAAGCCGGGGTGCGCACGGCCGGCACCGAGGCGGTGGTCGGCACGTTGAACGTGGTGTGGGCCAAGGACAAGCCCACCCATCCGTGGTCGCAGCCGTCCTGACGCGCCGGCCGCGACGGGATCAGCTGTCCGGGTAGAGGGCGTCGGTGGCGAAGGTGTCGCAGTCGACGAGTGTGCCCTTGGTGTACCCGCGGTCGAACCACATCTGCCGGGCCGCCGCGGAGCCGTGGGTCCAGCTCTCGGGGTCGACGCGTCCGCCCGAACGCTGCTGGATCCTGTCGTCCCCCACGGCGGCGGCGGCGTCCATGGCCTCATGGATGTCCTGCTTGTCGATGCCGACGATCAGCACCTGCCCGTCCTCGCCTGGCGTGGTGGTGGCGTGCTTGGTCCACATCCCGGCCAGGCAGTCGGCCATGAGCTCGACACGGACGCCGTCGCTCGTGGGCCCTTGCTGGGTGCGGGCCCGGGTGAGGTAGCCGAGCAGGTTCTCGACGTGGTGGCCGTACTCGTGCGCCAGGACGTAGGCCTCGGCGAAGTCACCGCCCTGCGCGCCGAGCTGCCCCTCGAGCATGTCGTCGAAGAAGGTGGTGTCGAGGTAGACCTGCATGTCTCCGCGCACCGGGCAGTAGAAGGGGCCGACCTGCGAGCTCGCCGCTCCGCATCCGGTGTCGACCTGGCCGCTGAAGATCACGGTGTCGGTCCCCTGGTACTCGGTACTGGTCTGCTGGGGGAGCGCGCGCGACCAGTAGTCCTGGATGGAGTTGACGACGGCGAGGCGGGCGCAGTCGGGGTTGTCGTTGGCGTCGGCACCGGTCTGGCACTCGGTCAGCTGACGGGTGCTGACCGGACCGTCGTCGGAGCGTGCGGCGCCGGAGAGGCTGCTGCCGCCGCCGTCCACGAGCTGAACGACCACGAAGATGACGATGAGCAGGACGACCCCGCCCACCCCGCCCCGGCCTGCGACGCTCGAGGGGATCGGCATCCCGCGCCCGCCGCCGAACCCGCCCGCACGGCTGCCGCCCCTGCGACGACGCACCTGGACCTGGCTCCGGTCGAGCCGCGACTTGGGGTTGAAGCGCATCGGGGTCCTTGCTGTCGGAGGGGACGGGTAGCGGCATTCTGTCCGAATCGTGCTCGATCCACACGCGCGGCTACACTGGCCCCGGCGCCTCGTCGCCCTCTCACGCCCGTGGCTCACGGGCGTTTGCTGTGTCAGTCGCCAGTCATGCCAGTCGCCAGTCCCCGGAGGACCGCCGTGATCACCGTGCACGACCTCGAGGTGCGTGCCGGTGCGCGCCTGCTGATGGAGCAGGTGTCGTTCCGGGTCGCGGCCGGGGACAAGGTCGGCCTGGTGGGTCGCAACGGCGCCGGGAAGACGACGCTGACCCGGATCCTCGCTGGCGAAGGTCTCCCGGCCGGTGGCACGGTGACCCGCTCGGGGGAGATCGGCTACCTGCCGCAGGACCCGCGCACGAGCGACCCGGAGATCATGGCGCTGCACCGCATCCTCTCCGCGCGGGGACTGGACGAGGCGGTGCGCCGGCTGCGGGAGTCCGAGCAGGGGATGGCCTCCGACGACCCGGAGGTGCTGGACCGCGCGATGCGCCAGTACGAGCGCGCCGACGCAGCGCTGCACGCAGGAGGGGGCTACGCGGCGGAGTCCGAGGCGCGGCGGATCGCCGCGAGCCTCAACATCGAGGACCGGGTGCTGGACCAGCCGATCGGCACCCTCTCGGGAGGGCAGCGGCGTCGCGTGGAGCTGGCGCGCATCCTCTTCTCCGGCGCCGAGACGCTGCTGCTCGACGAGCCCACGAACCACCTCGACGCGGACTCGATCGTCTGGCTGCGCGACTTCCTGCGGTCTCACCGCGGCGGCCTGGTGGTGATCAGCCACGACGTCGACCTGCTCGAGGCCTGCGTCACCAAGGTGCTGCACCTCGACGCCAACCGGGCCGAGGTCGACGTCTACAACATGGGCTGGACGGCGTACCTCCAGCAGCGGGAGCAGGACGAGCGGCGCCGCAAGCGCGAGCGGGCGAACGCCGAACGCAAGGCGTCCACGCTGATGGACCAGGCCAACAAGATGCGCGCCAAGGCCACCAAGGCGCAGGCGGCGCAGTCGATGATGAAGCGTGCCGAGCGACTGATGCAGGGGGTGGAGGAGGAACGTCGTTCCGACCGCGTCGCGCGGATCGCCTTCCCGAAACCGGCTTCGTGCGGCCGGACCCCGCTGACGGCGTCGGAGCTCTCGAAGTCCTACGGCTCGCTCGAGGTCTTCACCGACGTCGACCTCGCGATCGACAAGGGCAGTCGCGTCGTCATTCTCGGGCTCAACGGTGCCGGCAAGACCACGCTCCTGCGGATCCTCGGGGGCGTCGACAAGGCCGACACGGGACAGGTTGAGCCGGGGTTCGGCTTGAAGCTCGGGTACTACGCGCAGGAGCACGAGACCCTGGACACCGGGCGCACCGTGCTGGAGAACCTCCACTCCTCGGCGCCGCAGCTCACCGACACCGAGGCGCGGAGCGTGCTCGGGTCCTTCCTGTTCAGCGGGGACGACGCGATGAAGCCGGCCGGTGTCCTCTCGGGCGGGGAGAAGACGCGGCTCGCCCTGGCGATCCTGGTGGTGTCGAGCGCCAACGTGCTGCTGCTCGACGAACCGACCAACAACCTCGACCCCGCCTCGCGCGAGGAGGTGCTGGCCGCGATCCGTTCCTACGAGGGGGCCATCGTGCTGGTGACCCACGACGAGGGCGCCGTGCAGGCGCTCGAGCCCGACCGGGTGCTGATCCTTCCCGACGGCGTCGAGGACCTGTGGGGAGACGACTACGCCGAGCTGGTGGCGCTGGCCTGACGGGGCGCCGCGGCCTGCCCCTCCCAGGGCCGGGACCGGGCGGCACTACAGTCCGGGACATGAGCCTGGACCAGGAGCTGCTCTCCGCCGGCGGCGTCCGTGTCGACGTCGACGCCGGGGTCGCCCACGTCACCCTCGCGCGTCCGGACCGTCGCAACGCGCAGACCCCCTCGATGTGGCGAGCGCTGACGCATGTCGGAGAGGAGCTGGGCGCAGCGGGAGGCGAGGACGTCCGCGTGGTGGTGCTGCGGGGTGAGGGCAGCTCGTTCTCGGCAGGCCTCGACCGGCGCCTGATCGACGGCAGCGGGATCGAGGGGGAGGACGACATCCCCTCGCTGATGAGGCTCCCCGACGACGAGATCATGGCGTGGATCGACCGCTGCCAGCACGGCTTCCTCTGGCCCCGCGACCCGAGGTGGATCTCGATCGCCGTGGTCCAGGGCCACGCGTACGGCGCCGGGTTCCAGCTCGCGCTGGCCTGCGACTACCGCATCGCCACCCCGCAGACACAGCTCTGCCTGAAGGAGACCGCGCTGGGCCTGGTCCCCGACCTGACGGGAACAAAGCCGCTGCTGGAGACCGTTGGGTATGCGCGTGCACTCGACATCGCGGCGACCGCTCGGGTGGTCGACGGGACCGAGGCGTACGGCATGGGACTGGTGAACGTGCTCTGCGACGAAGCCGACCTCGAGACCGAGACGGCGGCGGCGGTGGCGCGGTTCACCGCTCCGTTTGCGGGCGCCGTCGTGGGAGCGAAGGAGCTGATGCTCCGGGCCTCCGAGCAGGACCTCGAGACGCAGCGTGAGCACGAGCGCCGGACGCAGATCGCCCGGTTGCGCGAGATGGCCGCCCTGCTCGAGGGCTAGGCCGGAGCCGCAGGGCCGGGAGAGGAACACCGCATGGCGATGCACACGGGGATGGGACCCGTCTGGCGGCACATGCGCACCGACCGCAGCGCGACCCAGACGAAGCTGCGTCGCGACACCTTCCGCCGGATCCTTCGGTTCGCCCATCCCCACAAGTCCCTCATGGCCGTCTTCATCGTGCTGACGGTGGTCGACGCCGCCCTGGTCGTGGTCAGCCCGCTGCTGGTGCAGCGCATCGTGGACGACGGGATCACCGAGGGCGACACCCGGCTGGTCGTCATCCTGGCGTTGGGGATGGCCGTGGTGGCCGTCTTCGAGGCGGTGCTGACGGTGATCTCCGGCGTGATGTCGGCGCGGATCGGTGAGGGGCTCATCCTCGACCTGCGGTCCGCGGTGTTCGCCCACGTGCAGCGACTGGGCCTTGCCTTCTTCACCCGCACCCAGACCGGTGCCCTGGTCAGCAGGCTCAACAACGACGTCATCGGAGCCCAACGGGCCTTCACCTCCACGCTGCAGAGCACGGTCAGCAACTCGATCGCCGTCGTGGTGGTGGGCGCCGCGATGCTGGCACTGAGCTGGCGGGTCACGCTGCTGGTGCTGCTGCTGTTCCCGATCCTCGTCGTGGTGTCGCGGTGGGTCGGGGTCCGCCTGAGCCGGCTCACCCACGAGCAGATGGACGGCAACGCCGCCCTCGGCAACGCGATGACCGAGCGGTTCAACGTCGGCGGCGCGATGCTGCTCAAGCTCTTCGGCCGGCGCCAGGAGGAGGACGACGCCTTCACCGAGAAGGCCTCGGTGGTGCGCGACCTGGGGGTGCGGATCTCCCGCATCACCCGCATCTTCGCCGCCACCTTGATGCTGATCCCGGCGCTCGCCACCGCCCTGGCGTACGGCGTCGGAGGCTGGCTGGTGATCCAGGGCGAGCTCACCATCGGCACGCTGCTCGCGCTCGCGACCCTCCTGCTGCGCCTGCTCGGGCCCCTCCAGGGGCTCTCCAACGTGCGGGTCGACATCATGACGGCGCTGGTCAGCTTCGAGCGGGTCTTCGAGGTGCTGGACCTTCCGACGACGGTGCCGGAGCGGACCGATGCCGTCCCCCTCCCCGGTGACGCCTCGAGCGTGGAGTTCGTCGACGTCCGCTTCCGCTACCCGCGCGCCGACGAGGTCTCCCTCGCCAGCCTGGAGTCGGTCGCACGACGCGAGACGGCGGACACCGGAGAGGTGCTCGAGGGCGTCTCGTTCCGCGCCGACCGCGGAGAGATGATCGCCTTGGTGGGGCCGTCGGGGGCGGGCAAGACCACCATCACCCACCTGGTCGCTCGGCTGTACGACGTGACCGGGGGCGCGGTGCGGGTGGGGGGACACGACGTCCGTGACGTGAGCTTGCAGTCGCTGGAGGACGTCGTCGGCTATGTCACCCAGGACGCCTACATGTTCCACGACACGATCCGTACGAATCTCGCCTACGCGCGTCCTGGGGTCACCGAGACCGAGATCTGGCGCGCCCTGGAGGCGGCCCAGATCGAACGCCTGGTGCGGTCGTTGCCCGAGCAGCTCGACACCGTGGTGGGGGACCGGGGCTACCGGCTCTCGGGCGGTGAGCGCCAGCGGTTGGCGATCGCGCGACTGCTGCTGAAGGCACCGCCGATCGTGGTCCTGGACGAGGCGACCGCCCATCTCGACTCCGAGTCCGAGGCGGCGGTGCAACGGGCGCTGGACACCGCTCTGGAGGGGCGCACCTCGCTGGTCATCGCCCACCGGCTCTCCACCATCCGCCACGCCGACCGGATCCTCGTGGTCGACCAGGGTCGTGTCGTGCAGCAGGGCAGCCACGAACAGCTGCTCGCCGAGGGCGGCCTCTACGGCCACCTCTATCGGACCCAGTTCGCCACCGACACCACCGCGGACTCGGCTTCGGTCTGAGGCGCAGCTCGGTAGGTCACGACTGCGTTTCAGCCACCGGTGGCGGACGCGCCGCTGTGTGCCCTGTCTGGCACCACGCGCCCGTGCTCGGCAGCAGGAGCAGCACCAGTACGGCAAGCGCGGCCGCAGTGACGACCAACGGCAGCACGGAGGAGACGAGGACGGCGCTCGCCAGTGCCGCGACCACGCAGAGCGCGGCCAGGACCCACCGGGCCCATGGTCGGCCATGCAGGAGCTTCAACGCCGCCATGACGGCCAGCGCCGAGAGCGCGACGGCACCACTGGCGGCCCCGAGCAAAGTCGCGAGGATGTCGACCCGGTCTGACACGGTGAAGAAGTCCAGGAGGGGGTAGCCGAGCAGCAACAGTCCTCCGGTCATCAGCAGCGTGCCGAGCGCGGTCGTCGCTGCCGTGAGGCAGGTGATCAGGACCGCGCGCGGCGACGGTGCCGGGCGGCCGGACCGGAGCGCCGGTTGGCGATACCGGCGTCGGCGCGACCGGAGTGGCATCGTTCCTCACATGCGAATTGCAGCACGTCCTGGTGTGCCCCGACTCGAGAAGCCGCCATGTCCGGTCGTATGGACCACGGAGGTGTGACATGGACCTGGGACTGACCGACCGCGTCTACATCGTGACCGGGGGCACGCGCGGGCTCGGGCTCGCCACCGCCGAGACCCTGGTGGCCGAGGGCGCCCGGGTGGTGGTCGCCGGTCGGACTGTCGCATCGGTGGAGCAGGCGGCCCAGACGCTGGGGGCGGCGTCGGTGGGTGTGGTCGCCGACCTCGGCGACCCCGAGGCCCCGACGATGCTGATCAGCCGAGCGCGTGCCGCCTTCGGCCGCCTCGACGGGGCGCTCATCTCGGTCGGTGGCCCCCCGGCGGGCGGCGTGCTCGAGGTGGACGACGCCCAGTGGCGCGCGGCGTTCGACACCGTCTTCGTCGGCGCTCTGCGCCTGGCGCGGACCCTTGCCGACGAGCTGGTGGCGGGTGGCTGCGTGACGCTGGTGCTGTCCACCTCGGTGAAGGAGCCGATCGCGGGACTGTCGATCTCCAACGGCCTGCGTCCGGGACTGGCGATGCTGGTCAAGGACCTGGCGCGCGCGGTGGGTCCGCGAGGCGTCCGGGTCAACGGCCTCATGCCGGCCCGGATCGAGACCGACCGGGTGCGGTGGCTCGACGAGCAGCGGGAGGACCCGGCAGCGGCCCGCGCCGCCAACGAGGCAGCCATCGCCCTCGGCCGCTACGGCACGCCGGAGGAGTTCGGCAGGGTCGCGGCGTTCGTGCTGTCCCCTGCGGCGAGCTACCTCACGGGCGCGGTGCTCCCGGTCGACGGGGGGCAGCTGAGCGCCCTGTGACCCTCCTCGGCCCGCTGCCACCGCGGCGCTCGTCCCACACGAGGTAGAGGAACCCTCCGATGGCGAGCGCGCCGAAGAACCACCACTGCAGCCCGTAGAAGAAGTGGGGCCCACCGCCCAGGTCGGGGGGTTCTGCCGCTGTCAGTGCCTCGTCGGCGGCCGGCGTCTGTGTCTCCAGGTCGACGAAGCCGGACAGGAGGGTGCGGTCCACCTGGTCTTGAACCGCCCGGCTGGACAGCTCTCGGGTCGAGCCGTCGACGATCTCGGTGTTGTCACCGGTGGCGTCGGCGCGCGCCCAGCCCACCACGGTGACCGGACCGCTCAGCGGTGGCGGGGTGTCGGCGGGCGAGAGGCCGGGGTCCGTCGTGCCCAGCCAGCCGCGGTCGACCAGCACCGCGCGACCGTCCGGGAGCACCAGCGGGGTCACCACGTCGACGCCACCCTCCCCGTCCCGGGTCTGGTAGCGCCAGACGATCGTGGCGCCCTGGTCGTAGACACCGCGGGCCTGCACGCGCCGCCACTCCTGGGGCTCGGCGAGCCGGCCGTCCCCGAGGACGTCGGTGACCGGGGCCGGGGCCGCGTCGAGGTTGGCGCGGATCCAGTCGTTGCGCTGCGCGCGCTCGTCCTGCCGGTCGAACTGCCACTCACCCAGTCGCCAGGCGCCCCAGGCCAGCACGACGACGACCGCGGCGAACAGCAGCCAGCGGCGTGTCAGGAAGGTGCCCACGAAGCGAATCTAGGCGATGGAGGTTCAGACCGAACACGGGGCGCGGCCGCCTCGACCCGCGACATAGGGTGGTGCCCATGACCGGTCGCACTGAGCCCCTCGACGGCGGGCTCGACCCCGGGCTCGCCGACAGGTACGGGCGCGTCGCCACGGACCTGCGCGTCTCCCTGACCGACCGCTGCAACCTGCGCTGCACCTACTGCATGCCCGCGGAGGGCCTGGACTGGCTGGAGGACGAGCGGGTCCTCACCGACGACGAGGTGGTGCGACTCGTCCGGATCGCGGTCACCCGTCTCGGGGTGGAGGAGGTCCGCTTCACCGGAGGGGAGCCGCTGGTGCGGCGCGGCGTCGTGGACATCGTCCGTCGCTGCGCTCAGCTGTCGCCGCGGCCTGAGCTGTCGCTGACGACGAACGCGCTCGGTCTGGAGCGACAGGCGGCCGCGCTCAAGGCGGCAGGACTCGACCGGGTCAACGTCAGCCTCGACTCGGTGCGTCCCGAGACGTTCGCCCGGCTCGCGCTGCGCGACCGGCTGCGCGACGTGATCAGTGGTCTCGCGGCCGCGCAGGCGGCGGGGTTGACCCCGGTCAAGGTCAACGCCGTCCTGATGCGGGGGGTCAACGACGTCGAGGCCCCGGAGCTGCTCGCCTGGTGCCTGGGGCGAGGCTACGAGCTGCGCTTCATCGAGCAGATGCCGTTGGACGCCCAGCACGGCTGGCGCCGCGACCACATGGTGACCGCCGAGGAGATCCTCGACCTGCTGCGCACCCGTTTCGACCTCACCGAGGCGGAGGAGCCACGCGGATCCGCGCCGGCGGAGCGATTCCTGGTCGACGGCGGTCCGGCAACGGTCGGGGTCATCGCATCGGTGACGCGCCCCTTCTGCGGCGACTGCGACCGGGTCCGGCTGACCGCGGACGGTCAGGTGCGCAACTGCCTGTTCGCCCGCGAGGAGTCCGACCTGCGCACCGCCCTGCGGGCTGGTGCAGGAGACGACGAGATCGCGGAGCGTTGGCGCGCTGCGATGATCCGCAAGCTCCCGGGCCATGGCATCGACGACCCATCCTTCCTCCAGCCGGCCAGGCCCATGTCGGCCATCGGTGGCTGACGACGCCAGACGGCACGCATCCCTCAGCTGCCGAGAGGGCTCGTGCCGCGTCCGCTCTCGAGCTCAGGGTGCTCCGGGGTGTAGGCATCCATCTCGCCGGGGGCCGACGAGGCCCGGGCATTGGCAAAGACGACGGCGATGTAGGGGAGGAAGACCGCCCCCGCGACGAAGAACCAGGTGACCGGGCTCTCGCGGAAGATGATGGCAAGGACGAAGCAGGCGGTGCGGATGCTCATCGAGAAGAGGTAGCGGCGCTGCCGGCCGCGCAGGTCCTCGGCGTGCGAGCGCGTGGCCGTGGTGATCGCCACGGTGTCGTCATCCCTGCGTCGCACCACTCCACGCTAGCCCGGACCGCCAAGGCATAGGGTCGGTGCAAGCACGGGGGACCACGGACCACAGGAGGACGGATGAGCAGTCGCACCTACCGCGTCACGGAGATCGTCGGGACCTCGCCGGACAGCGTCGACATCGCGATCAGGAACGGCATCCGACGTGCCGCCGGCTCACTGCGCCACATCGACTGGTTCGAGGTCACCCAGATCCGCGGTCACGTCCTCGACGGCGACGTCGACCACTTCCAGGTCGGCCTCAAGGTCGGCTTCCGGCTCGAGGACGACGGCCCGGTCGACTGACCGCGGGGCCCTGCGACACCCCCCTTTCGGGCTATTTAGAAGCATTTAGCTGGATCTTCGCGTCCGAGTCGTCACACTGGCCACGTGGGGAAGAGTCGACGACTCGTGGTGATGCGTCACGCCACGGCTCGGCCACACGCCGAGTCCGACCATGACCGCGAGCTCACCAGGCGAGGAACCGTGGAGGCCACCGAGGTGGCGCGGTCCCTGGCTGCAGCGGACCTGTGTCCCGACCACGCCGTGGTCTCGGGAGCGGTCCGCACGCGGCAGACCTGGGCCGCCATGGAGGACGCCTGCGGCGGCTGCGAGGTGTCGTTCGACGACTCGCTGTACTCGGCGTCGGCCGAGACGGTCATCGACGTCCTGCGGCTGGTGCCGGCCGACGTCGAGACCCTGATGTACGTGGGGCACAACCCCGCGGCCGAGTACATCGTGGCCGTGCTGTCGGACGGTGAGGGCGACCCGGAGGCGCTTCGGGCCGTGATCAGCGGGATGGCGCCGGCGACGGCGGCGGTGTTCGAGATCGACGGCCCGTGGGCCGAGCTCGGCCCCGGCAGCGGTCGGGTGCTGGCGGTCTTCCGCCCGCCTGGGGCCTAGGACCCCGGCCGACGACTCAGGGCAGGGGAGGAGCCGGGGTCTGGATCCCGGCCGCTGCGTCGGCTGCCTCGACCTCCTCGCGGGTGATGCCCAGCAGGTAGATCACCGCGTCCAGGAAGGGCACGTTGACGGTGGTGTCCGCGGCCTGCTGCACCACGGGCTTGGCGTTGAAGGCGATGCCGAGCCCGGCAGCGCCCAGCATGTCCAGGTCGTTGGCGCCGTCGCCGATGGCGACGGTGGCGCCGGGGTCGACGCCCGCCTCATCGGCGAACCGTCGGAGCGCGTCGGCCTTGCCCTGGCGATCGACGATGGGACCGACGATGCGACCGGTCAGTCGGCCCTGGGACACCTCGAGCTCGTTGGCCGCGGCGTAGTGGATCCCGAGGTGGGCAGCGATGCGGTCGGTGATCTGGGTGAAGCCGCCGGACACGATCGCGAACCGGTAGCCGAGCCGCTTCAGCGTGCGGACCAGCGTGTGTGCCCCGGGGGTGAAGCACAGGTTGTCGTAGACGTCGTCCAGTGCGCTCGCGTCGAGCCCTTCGAGGAGCGCAACCCGCCTGGTCAGCGAGTCGGCGAAGTCGAGCTCTCCTTGCATCGCGGCATCGGTCACCGCGGCGACCTCGTCACGACAGCCGGCGCGTTCGGCGAGCATCTCGATGACCTCCCCCTGGATGAGGGTGGAGTCGACGTCCATGACGATGAGCCGGGGGCCGTGGCGCAGCAGGTTGGCGGGCTGGACCGCGATGTCGACCCGGTGACGCGCCGCTTCCTCGGCCAGCAGCCTCCGCAGCCGCTCCTCGTCCGCGCCGGAGACGTGCAGGTCGATCGCGGTCACGGGATAGCGCGCCATCCGTTCGATGCGGTCGATGTTGCCGCCGATGTCGGCGATGCGCCCCGCGATGGCGGTGACCGCGGCAGCCCGCAGCGGTCGCCCGAGCACGGTGACGAAGCTGCGGTCCCTGCCCCGTCGGGAGTTGTCGCCGTGCCCCTTCTCGACGGTGATCTCCACCTGGAGCCGCGCCGCCTCGTCCCGCAGCGCTGCCCGCAGCTGCTTCGACCGAGGTGGCGCGGTGGCCAGCACCCCGAGGATGAGCCTTCCCCGGAGCACGATCTGCTCGATGTCGAGCACCTCGACGCCGTACTCGGCGAGGGTGGCGAAGAGTCCGGCGGTGACGCCTGGACGGTCCTGGCCGGTGAGGGTGATCAGGAGTGTGCGGGGGGCCCCGGGGTCGTCAGCCACGCAAGAAGGCTAGCGAGCCGCCGCCGCACCTGGGCCAGGACGCCTCACGGGGTCACCACTGGTGGACGGCGCTGGCCGCGACCACGGCACGCCGCGCCGCCCCGGCAAGGCTCTCGAGGGTCTCCCGGCGTCGGTTGGCCTCCTGCGCGGTTCGGGCGCCACCGGCGTCGGCCAGGGCCAGCTCGCAGATGCGCAGACAGCGGGTCGCGAGCACGAGGACCCGGGCGGCCTGCGGACCGACCTGCGGCGGCCAGGCCGTCTCGGGGACCCGTCGCAGTGCCATGATCTCGTCGGCTGCGTCCGGGCTCCAGCGCGCGACGTCGAGGTCGGCCAGCGCACCTGCTGTCGACGTGAGCGACGCCCTCAGTCCACGATCGGACTCGCCCGGGTCCAGCGGCGGGGCGTCGGTTCGTGCTGACAGGGCCGACCAGGTGATGCTGGCTCCGACCACGACCGGCACCAAGCCCCAGGACGTGCCGGGCAGGAGAACGGCACTGCCGTGCTCCAGGGCGGCCTCGTTGAAGCTGGGTGGGCCGGCCAGGCCGACCGGGTCGCCCGGTGAGGGAAGCGCCAACCTGGCGCGGCGCGCGCCGAGGGTGCGCATGCGGCCCAGCCCCAGGATGAGCGGCTCGGCGCCGGCCTCCTGGCCGGGCAGGCCGGCGACCAGGTGGACATCGTCGCCGCTGCTCATCTCCTCGGAGGCGTCGTCGAGCGACACCGTGCCGCTCATCCACGCGTCGGCCCACAGCGCGAACCCGACCGCGGGCGGCAGGTCCGACGACCGGCCGCTGTGCTGCCGGGACCGGGCACCGGACAGAGGGTCGTGGTCCACCCCCGGCACGGTACGCCCGCAAGCCCCCGGCGGCGGGCGGCAGGGCCCGTGGGTCGAGTAGGTTGGTCGCGCCTGCCGGGCCTTCGCGGAGACCGCGCGACATGGCCCCGGGCCCGCACCCCGCCTGCACCGACACCGGAGGAACGATGGATCCCGTCCTCGACTTCACAGGAGTGACGATCCGTCGAGGCTCGACGACCTTGCTCGACCAGGTCGACTGGCTGGTCGAGGAGGACGAGCGCTGGGTGATCCTGGGGCCCAACGGCGCCGGCAAGACCACGTTGATGCAGGTGGCGTCGGCGCAGTCCCATCCCACGGAGGGGAACGCCAGGATCCTCGGCGAGCGACTCGGCAGCACCGACGTCTTCGAGCTGCGTCCCCGGATCGGGCTGGCCAGCGCCGCCCTCGCCGAGCGGATCCCGCGCCAGGAGACGGTCCGTGACGTGGTCATGTCCGCGGCGTACGGCGTGCTCGGCCGGTGGCGTGAGGAGTACGACGCTCCCGACCAGGACCGGGCCGAGGCGCTCATGGCCGAGCTCGGCGTCGGACTGCTGGCCGAGCGCACGTTCGGCACCCTGAGCGAGGGGGAGCGCAAGCGGGTGCAGATCGCCCGTGCCCTGATGACTGATCCCGAGCTGCTGATCCTGGACGAGCCCGCAGCCGGGCTCGACCTCGGCGGGCGTGAGGACCTGGTCTCCACCTTGTCGGTGCTGGCCATGGACGGAGTGGCCCCCGCGATCGTGCTGGTGTCCCACCACGTCGAGGAGATCCCGCCAGGCTTCACCCACGTCCTGATGCTCCGCCAGGGTCGCGTCGTGACGCAGGGCCCGCTCGAGCATGTGCTGACCGAGCAGGCGCTGTCGGCCACCTTCGGCATGCCGCTGGTGCTCCAGCACACCGCCGGGCGCTACGCCGCCCGTCGCCGGCGACGGCACCGCGCGTCGTAGCCTGACCTCGCCTGCACCCCTGGTCGTCGAGGTGCGGGCGGAGCGAGCCACGAAACGCCCGCACTTCTGGCCGTTGAGCCGGCGCCGAGGGTCCTTGGGTGTCGGGTGGCTCGGGGACAACCCGACCGGTGCGTCGCGGCTCCTTCCTGGGCGCCCGGACTAGGCTGCTGACGTGGAGTGGTTGCAGGAGAACGCGTGGGCCGCCTGGCTGGGGCTGTCGCTGCTGCTCGGCTCGGCGGAGATGCTGAGCCTGGAGATGACGCTGCTCATGCTGGCGGTGGGCGCGCTCGCGGGCGCCGCCATGGCCGGCGTCGCGGCGCCGCTGATCCTGCAGGTCCTGGCCGCGGTGTTCGTCTCCGCGGGGCTGCTCGCCTTCGTCCGGCCGTCGGTGGTGCAACGGCTACACCGTGGCCCGACCCTGCGGTCGGGCACGGATGCGATCCTGGGGAGCGAGGGCCACGTGGTGCGTGAGCTCTCGCCCACCAGCGGCCAGGTCAAGCTGGGCGGCGAGGTGTGGACCGCGCGGCCGTACGACGAGAGCACCGTGATCGCCGAGGGCGCACGGGTGCAGGTGCTGGAGATCCGGGGGGCGACCGCACTGGTGGTCGAGGTCCCTCAACTCGGAAGGGAGTAGTCATGGGTCAGGTCCTCGCAATCCTCGTCCTGCTGCTGATGCTGTTCGCGGTCATCACGCTGGTGAAGTCGATCCGGATCGTGCCGCAGGCCCGCGTCGGTGTGGTCGAGCGGTTCGGCAAGTACAGAGCCAGCCTCAGCGCCGGCCTCAACGTGGTGGTGCCCTTCGTCGACCGGGTGCGGTACATGATCGACCTGCGGGAGCAGGTCGTGTCCTTCCCGCCACAGCCGGTGATCACCGAGGACAACCTGGTGGTGTCCATCGACACCGTCATCTACTTCCAGGTCACCGACGCGGTCTCGGCGACGTACGAGATCGCGAACTACATCCAGGCCGTCGAGCAGCTGACCATGACCACCCTGCGCAACATCGTCGGTGGCATGGACCTGGAGCAGACCCTCACCAGCCGCGAGGAGATCAACGGCGGGCTGCGCACGGTGCTCGACGAGGCCACGGGCAAGTGGGGCATCCGCGTCAACCGGGTCGAGATCAAGGGCATCGACCCGCCGCCGTCGATCAAGGACGCGATGGAGAAGCAGATGCGCGCCGACCGCGACAAGCGCGCGATCATCCTCTCGGCCGAGGGCCAGCGGCAGTCGGCCATCCTCACCGCTGAGGGCAACAAGCAGTCGGCGATCCTCAACGCCGAGGGGGAGCGCGAGGCCCAGATCCTCTCCGCCGAGGCCGATCGTCAGGCCCGTATCCTCCGGGCGCAGGGCGAGGGGCAGGCCATCACGACGGTCTTCCAGGCGATCCACGACGGTCGCCCCGACCAGTCGCTGCTGTCCTACCAGTACCTCCAGATGCTGCCTCGTATCGCGGAGGGCGACGCCAACAAGGTGTGGATCGTGCCCTCGGAGATCGGCAGGGCGCTGGAGGGTCTTGGCACCTCGATCGGCAACATCCCCGGGATCCCCAAGGAGACCGAGGGCGTGAAGAAGCGCGTCGACATGGGGCAGGACGTCACCCCGGACTCGGTGAGGCAAGCCGACCGCAAGGCCGCTCAGGAGGCGGTGCAGAACGCCATCGCCGAGGCACAGGCGCCGCCGGTGGCTGGCGTCAAGCAGCCGCCACCCTCGCCTGAGGAGTGAGCCCGGGCGAGCTGCTGGTCGTCCTCATGGCCGGCGTGGGGGCTGGCTTCATCAACTCCGTCGCCGGCTCGGGCTCTCTGATCACCTTCCCCATGCTGCTGGCCCTGGGTGTCCCCCCCGTGACGGCCAACGTCTCCAACAACGTCGGCCTGGTGCCGGGAGGCGTCTCCGGAGCGATCGCCTGGCGGCACGAGCTGACCGGGCAGGGTCGGCGGCTCGCGAGCCTGGCGACGGCGTCGGCGCTGGGTGCGTTGGTCGGCGCGATCCTGCTGCTGGCGCTGCCGGCGGAGGCGTTCGCGACCGTGGTGCCGGTGCTGATCGCCGGCAGCCTGCTCCTGGTGGTGTTCCAGAGGCGGATCACCCGGCGCAGCCAGTCGGCGGGCCCCGGCGAAGGAGACGCCTGGTGGTTGTGGCCTGCGGTCTGCCTCGCCGCGGTGTACGGCGGCTACTTCGGCGCGGCGCAGGGCATCATGCTGATCGGACTGCTCGGGATCGCGGCCCACGGCAGCCTCCACCAGCACAACGCGATCAAGAACGTGCTCAGCGCACTGGTCAACTCCGTGGCCGCCGTCGTCTTCGTCCTCGTGGCGGAGATCGACTGGCTGGTTGCCGGAGCCATCGCGATCGGCTCCGTGGCAGGCGCACAGATCGGCGCCCAGGTGGGGCGGCGGATGCCGGTCGAGGTGTTGCGCGTCGTGATCGTCGTGGTCGCGTCGGTGGCGCTGGTCGTCTTCCTGGTCCGCGGCTGACCCGCGACCCGGGGCCGACGCTCAGGCAGGAGGGTCGACATAGGCGGCGAGCCAGCGGCCCAGCTCGTCGAAGACCGTCTCGCGCACCTCCGGGCGCGACAGCGTCACGTCGTGCAACGCGTCCTGGACCCGCACGATCGTGACGTGCGAGGACAGCTGCGGCGCATGCCGGGCGATCTGGTCGACGTCGAGGACGATGTCGGAGCTGGTCACGCTCGGATCCCAGGTCCGAGGCGTCCCGCTGGTCGCTGAGGTCATCACGAGCACCGGCAGGGTCAGCGAGAGCCCGGCCTGCGCCTTGGCATGCCCGCGCCGCACGGCGCGCAGCCACCCGGCGTACACCGGCCAGCTCTCGACCGGCTTCCAGGCCAGGTCGAAGTCCCACTCGCCGTCGAGGTCGCGGTGAAGACTGCGGATGTACAGGCCGCTGACCGACCGCGGGATCTCCTGGCGCGGGAGGCGGGCACCGATCTGGTCGATCGCCCGGGTGCCGGCGGTGCGCAGCCAGAAGGATCCTTTGAGGTCGACCCACGGGGCGTTGAGGAAGAGCCCCGCCAGGCGGGGGCGCTTGCGCTCGGCCCACAACGCAAGGATGAGCCCCCCGGTGGAGTGGCCGCTCAGCACGACGTGGCGATGACCGTCCCGCTCCACGATGCGGTCCAGGGCGGCGTCCAGCTCGGCGTCGTACTCGACGAGGTCGGCGGCGTAGTTGGGGGTCTGATGGGGGAGCAGCGAACGGCCGTACTTGCGCAGGTCGAGGGCGTAGAAGTCGTAGCCCCGCTCCACCCAGAAGTCAGCGACGTCGGTCTGGAAGAAGTAGTCGCAGAAGCCGTGCACGTGGAGCACGGCCTTGCGGCTGCGACGCTTCGCGACCTTGCGGCGCACCAGCGTCGCCACCACCGGTCCCTCGTCGTCGGGTGGGAGGCCGATGGTCTCGGCGTAGTAGGGACGACCGAGGATGTCGGGGCGCAGGGCCGAGGTCACGCTCAGAGTCTCGCCCACGGCCTGGGCCGCGCCGGCACCGGTCGACCGTCGGTCACAAGACCGGTCTTGGACCCGCCGGGACGGCGTGTCGCGTGCAAGACCGGTCTTGTGACCGGAAGCCCACGCCGTGGAGGTGGAGGTGGAGGTGGAGGTGGAGCGTGGACCTCAGAGCTGGTAGGTGCCGGTGATGATGGCCCGTGCGGCGGTCTTGAAGGCGAGGTTGAAGGAGACCACGGTCGGTGAGGCGTCCGAGTCGACTCCGAGCTCGTCCTGCTTCACCGCGTGCACGACGAAGTAGTAGCGGTGGGTCTGATCCCCTTCGGGCGGGGCCGCGCCCATGAAGGCCTTGGAGCCGCCGTCGTTGCGGCACATGAAGGCACCCTCCGGGAGCCCCGCGCCGCCCTCGGCCCCGGCACCCGCGTCGAGGGAGGTGACGTCAGCGGGGATGTCGCACACCACCCAGTGCCAGAAGCCGGACGGGGTGGGTGCGTCGGGGTCGAAGCAGGTGACGGTGAAGCTCTTCGTCTCTTCCGGAAAGCCCGACCAGCTCAGCTGCGGCGAGCGGTCGCCGGCTGCGTTGACCTGGTCGTCCTTGAGCGGCTGGCCATGGGTGACGTCGTCGCTGTTCACCTCGAACGACGGCACCCGGGGGAGCAACTCGTAGGGGTCGGGGTGGACGGGGCGCTCGAGCGACATGTCATCTCCTGTACCAGTCGGATCCGTGCTCTCCGACCCTATTCCGCGGTGTGGTCGCCGGACCAGGACCCGCGCCCGGCTTTCGACAATGGCGGGGTGAACACCTCTGACCCGGTGCCGTACCCCGTCGCCGTGATGCTGCGGGGGCGTCGGGTGCTCGTGGTCGGAGGTGGCCAGGTGGCGCAGCGTCGCGTGCCCGGTCTACTCGCTGCCGCCGCCGAGGTGCACGTGGTCTCACCGGAGGTCACGCCCGCGCTGGAAGGCCTCGCGCTCGGCGGCGAGATCACCTGGCACCGGCGGGGGTTCGTCCCCGCGGACGTCGATGAGGCGTGGTACGTCCTTGCCGCCACCGACCGCCGCGAGGTCAACGAGGCGGTGAGCGAGGCGGCCGAGACCCAGCGGGTCTTCTGCGTGCGCTCCGACGACGCCAGGAGAGCAACAGCCTGGACGCCGGCGAGCGGCCGCCATGACGGCCTGACCCTCGCGGTGGTCGCCAACCGGGAGCCCCGCCGCTCGGCCGCGATGCGGGACCGCATCGTCGCGGGCCTGCGTGACGGGCTGCTGCCCGACGTCGGTGGCCCGCATCGGGGCGCTCCCGGCGTCACCCTCGTGGGCGGTGGGCCCGGTCACCCCGACCTGGTCACGGTGGCCGGCAAGAAGGCGTTGGCCCAGGCCGACGTCGTGGTCGCCGACCGGCTGGCTCCCCGCGAGCTTCTCGACGACCTGGCCTCGGACGTCGAGCTGGTCGACGTGGCCAAGCTGCCGCGCGGCCGGGCGGCCACCCAGGAGGCGATCAACCGGGTCATCGTCGACCGGGCGCTGGCAGGAAAGCGAGTGGTGCGGCTCAAGGGCGGCGACGGCTTCGTCTTCGGCCGTGGCTACGAGGAGGTGCTCGCCTGCGCCGAGGCGGGGGTGCCCTGCACCGTCGTACCAGGGGTCACCAGCGCGCTGTCGGTGCCGGCGCTGGCGGGCATCCCGGTCACCCACCGGGGCATCACCCACGACGTCACGGTCGTGTCCGGGCACCTGCCGCCCGGGCACCCGGACTCGTTGGTGCACTGGGAAGGGCTCGGCCGGTCCGAGGGCACGTTGGTCCTGCTCATGGCGGTGGAGAACCTCGCGGCCATCGCCGCCGAGCTTCAGCGGCACGGGCGGGCGGGGCACACGCCGGTGGCGATCGTGTGTGACGGGTCGATGCCGACCGAGCGCTGCGTCCTGACCACCCTGCAGGACGCCGCGGACGCGGCATCGACCCACGAGGTGCGTCCGCCGGCTGCGGTGGTGGTCGGTGAGGTCGTCGCGGTGGCCAACCCGGCGGCGTACGGCGGCGCGCTGGTCTGAGCGCGCAGGAGGGGCGCAGGGATTCGGGCTGGACTAGCCGCGCCCCGGGTTGCGCGGCGGATCACGCGTGACCTTTGCGGCCTTTGCGACATACGGGCATGCCGGGTCCTCCCCGTGTTGCTTGGGGTGCCGCGCACGCGCAGATTGGAGACCTCGGTCGCAGCCGGACATCTGGGCAGCGATCAGTCCCTGAGGACCCGATGGAGGCCCCCATGTCACAGTTCCTGTTCCACGCCAGCTACACGAGCGAATCCTGGTCCGTGCAGATCCGCGAGCACGCGAACGCGCTCGAGCGCATTCAGCCCTTGGTGGAGAGCCTCGGAGGCACCGTGACGAGCTTCTACTACGCCCTGGGTGAGTCCGACATCGTCGCGATCGCCGACTTCCCCGGCGCCGAGGACGCCGCCGCCTTCAGCCTCGCGGCCATGGCCGGTGGGTCCCTGCGATCGATCACGACGACGCCGCTGCTGACCATCGAGCAGGGGATAGCAGCGATGCATCGTGCGGGCGAGGCCGGAGGGGTCTACACGCCGCCGGTGCCGACGAGTCGGATCCCGGTCGCGTAGCGAACGTCCTTCCCGACCGACCGCAGGCCGCCGGGACCGGCGGTCCGCGTCCGGTCGGGGATGGGATGCTGCGGGCATGGCCCGGCTGATCGAGGTGCGTGACGCCGACGACCCGTGCCTCGCCGACTACCGCGACCTGCGCGACGTCCAGCTGCGGCAGTCGCTCGAAGCGGCCGAGGGGCTGTTCATCGCCGAGGGCGAGAAGGTGGTCCGCCGGTCGGTGGAGGCCGGGTTCGAAGCCCGGTCGTTCCTCATGGCGCCCCGGTGGCTCGAGGGGCTGGCCGACGTGCTCGAGGGCAGCAGCGCGCCCTGCTACGTCGTCTCCGACGCCATGGCCGAACAGGTCACCGGCTTCCACGTGCACCGTGGGGCGCTGGCGTCCCTGCACCGGCGGGCGCTGCCGACGTCCGGACGAGGTGCTGGCCGGCGCTCGCGGACAGTCGTGGTGCTCGAGGACGTCGTCGACCACACCAACGTGGGCGCGGCCTTCCGCAGTGCCGCGGCCCTCGGGGTCGACGCGGTGCTGCTCTCCCCGCGCTGCGCCGACCCGTTGTACCGCCGTTCGGTCAAGGTGGCGATGGGCGCGGTCTTCTCCTTGCCCTGGACCCGGGTCGAGGAGTGGTACGACGCGCTGCCGGCGCTGTCGGAGCGAGGCTTCACCACCGTGGCGCTCACTCCGGCCGATGACGCCGTCGCGATCGAGGACGCCGTCCGCGGCGTCGACCGGCTGGCTCTCGTCGTGGGCACCGAAGGGCACGGACTGTCGCCGCGTTGGCTGCGGTCCGCCGACAAGCGAGCCGTGATCCCGATGGCCTCGGGCATCGACTCGCTCAACGTCGCCGCGGCCACCGCCGTCGCCTGCTACGTGGCCCGGCGTCGCTCGTGGTCCCGGTCGACGCCACCGTGACGGGTCTCCGCTACTGCGTCCGCTCTTGGGAGGCGGGCCAGTCGGCGGGGTAGTCGTCGGCGGCGTCGGCGTGCTGCTTGTCGAGCTTCTTCTTCGCCCGCTTGCCGAGCCGGTCGCCGAAGACGGTGCCGCGGCAGTGGTCGGTCTCGTGCTGGAGGCACCGGGCCAGCAGCCCGTCGCCGGCGTAGTGCACCGGGTTGCCGTCGAGGTCCTGGCCCTGCACCTCGGCGTAGTCGGCGCGCGGGCAGGCGACGAAGGCGCCGGGGAGCGACAGACAGCCCTCGTCGCCGTCGTCGAGGCGACGGTCCTTGCCTTCGGGGACCTGGACGACGGGGTTGCACACCACCCCTCGGTGCCAGCTGCCGTCCTCGTCGGGGCAGTCGAAGACGAAGACCGCGCGGTCGACCCCGATCTGGCAGGCAGCGAGGCCGACGCCCTCCGCGGCGTACATCGTGGCGACCATGTCGGCGGCCAGGCTGCGCAGGTCGTCGTCGAAGGACTCGACCGGCCGCTGCGGGCGGTGCATCACGTCCTCGCCCCATCGGGTGATCGGACGAACCGTGCCACCCGAGGGCAGCACGGAGTCGTGGGCGCGAGCGGGGCGAGGCATGGCGTCATCGTAGGGAGCCGTTTCGTGGCGCTCGGCAACCGGGCGCTGCGAAGTGACGGGCCTCACGTGCGGGACGACCTGGCGGTTGGTGTAACTCGCAGTTACAGTTTCGGTCATGTCGCTGAACAACCCCGTCCAGACCTCCAAGCGAGCGCGCGGTCTCGCCGCGAACGAGAAGGCGGACCCGATCGGGTTCGCGGTCGCGTTCCTCAACCGCCTGGCCCAGAGCTCGGCGCTCGACCGCTTCAACCTGCGCAAGCCGACCGAGAAGGTGGTCTACTCCGCCACCCGGTCCGGCTTCCAGACCGTCGGCGCGATGAGCCGTCAGTTCGCCCGACGTGGCGGGAAGGGGAAGGGGTCGCGGCTGCCGGTCGCGCAGCCCACCGGCGTCTTCGACCTGACCCCGAGCGAGGACGAGCAGATGCTCGTCGACGTCGTGACCGACTTGGCCACCGAGATGCTCCGCCCTGCCGCGGCAGCCGCGGACGAGGCCTGCGAGGCGCCCCAGGACCTGCTGAAGTCGGCCAACGAGATCGGACTGCCGATCCTGGGCGTCTCCGACGACCTGGGCGGTATCGCCGCTGAACGCTCCGCCGTCGCCGGCACTCTGGTGGCCGAGGCCCTGGCCAAGGGCGACATGGGTCTGGCGGTGTCGGTGCTGGCTCCCGCAGCGGTGAGCACCGCCCTCTCGCTCTGGGGCACCGAGGAGCAGCAGGCGACGTACCTGCCGGCGTTCACGGAGTCCGAGAACGACGTCCCGGCGGCCGCACTGGCGCTGGCGGAGCCGCGCCCGCTGTTCGACCCGCGCCAGCTCGAGACCACCGCCACCCGGCAGGGCGAGGGCTTCGTGCTCAGCGGCGTGAAGTCGGGCGTCCCGCGCGGCCACGACGCCGAGCTCTTCGTGGTCGGCGCCATGCTCGAGGGCGCGCCGCACCTCTTCCTGGTCGAGTCCGCGACCACCGGACTGACGATCGAGAACGACCCCTCCATGGGGGTGCGCGCCGCGGGCATCTCCAAGCTGATCCTCGATGACGTCGAGGTCGGCTCGATCTCCCTGCTCGGCGACGCCGAGACCTACCTCGAGGCGGTTCGGCTGTCGCGGCTGGGCTGGTGCGCGCTCGCGGTGGGGACCGCGCAGGCGGTCCTGGACTACGTGACGCCGTACGTCAACGAGCGCGAGGCGTTCGGGGAGCCCATCAGCCACCGGCAGTCCGTGGCGTTCATGGTGGCCAACATCGCGATCGAGCTGCAGGGCATGCGGTTGGCGACCTACAAGGCCGCTGCGCGGGCAGCCCAGGGCAAGGACTTCTCCCGCGAGGTGGCGCTGGCGCGCAAGCTGTGCGGCGACCACGGCATGCGGATCGGCCTGGACGGCGTGCAGCTGCTCGGCGGTCACGGCTACGTCAAGGAGCACCCGGTCGAGCGCTGGTACCGAGACCTGCGCGCCATCGCCGTGATGGAAGGAGGGGTGCTGGTGTGACCCGGGCCGAGCCGGCCGAGAACCCGCGGGCGCCACGACCGACACCTCAACCAGTCCAGGAGCAGAGATGATCAACCTCGAAGTCCCCAAGAAGCACAAGCCCCTGATCGGGCAGGCCCACCAGGTCGCGATGAACCTGCTGCGCCCCAACTCCCGCAAGTACGACGCGCACGAGCACGAGTACCCGGTCGAGCTCGACATGCTCGCCTCGATGATCGACGGCCTCTCGGCCTCCGGCGCCGGGGAGGGCGCCGGCGCCTCCGGCGTCCGCCGCGACGAGAAGACGCGAGGCACAGGACGAGAAGGACAAGGGGGTCAAGAACGGCGCCAACATGGCCTCGGTGCTCTCGATCCTCGAGATGTGCTGGGGCGACGTCGGCCTGCTGCTGAGCATGCCGCGTCAGGGTCTCGGCAACTCCGCGATCGCCTCGGTCGCCAACGAGGAGCAGGCGGAGCGGTTCAAGGGCGTCTGGGCCGGCATGGCGATCACCGAGCCCGGCTGCGGGTCGGACTCGGCCAACATCTCGGCCACCGCCGTGCTCGACGGCGACGAGTACGTCATCAACGGCGAGAAGATCTTCGTCACCGCCGGCGACCGCGCCGACGCCATCGTGGTCTGGGCGACCCTGGACAAGTCGCTGGGGCGAGCGGCGATCAAGTCCTTCGTGGTGCAGAAGGGCACGCCGGGGATGACGGTCGAGCGGCTGGAGAGCAAGCTCGGCATCCGGGGCTCCGACACCGCGACGATCCGGTTCGAGGACTGCCGGGTCCCCAAGGAGAACCTGCTCGGCTCCCCGGAGATCGACACCAAGCAGGGGTTCGCCGGGGCGATGGCGACCTTCGACAACACCCGCCCGCTGGTGGCGGCGATGGCCCTCGGCTGCGCCCGCGCGGCCCTGGAGTTCACGCGGGACCTGCTCGCCCAGGGCGGGGTCGAGGTCGACTACGACGCGCCGCCGTTCGCCCAGCACGCTGCTGCCGCGACGCTGCTGCAGCTCGAGGCCGACTGGGAAGCGGCCTACCTGCTCACGCTCGAAGCCGCGTGGCTGGCCGACAACCGCAAGGCCAACTCGCTCGAGGCCTCGATGGCCAAGGCCAAGGCCGGCCGGATGGGCAGCGACGTGACGCTGCGCTGCGTGGAGCTGACCAGCACGCTCGGCTACAGCGAGCACGACCTGCTCGAGAAGTGGGCGCGCGACTCCAAGATCCTCGACATCTTCGAGGGCACCCAGCAGATCCAGCAGCTGATCGTGGCCCGCCGCGTCCTCGGGCTCACCTCCGCCCAGCTGCGGTAGCCGGACCCCGACTGGACATCGGGGCTACGGTCGCAGAGCAGGCGCTGGGCGCCGCGACATGTGACGATGACCCCGATCTGGTGCCCGCCGGCCGACGAGCCGGGGGAGAGGAGGCGGTGTGGAGTTCGACGGTGGTGGGTTCCTCCAGGTGCTGCTGTGGACGGTGCTGACGGTCGTGGTCACCATGGCGGTCACCTTCGGGATCGCCAAACGGCTGGGCAAGCACGCCGTCATCGACGTGACGTGGGGTCTCGGGTTCGCCCTGATCGCTCTGGTCGCCTATCCGCTGCGGACCGGTGACGACGCCCGCGCTCTGCTCGCGGTCGCCCTGGTCTCGCTGTGGGGACTGCGACTGGCCACCCACCTGTGGATGCGCTCGCTGGGCCACGGTGAGGACCCCCGCTACGAGGCCATCCTGCGCCGGGCGCCGGCTGGGAACCGCGACGTGTATGCGCTGAAGCGGATCTACCTCCCCCAGGCCGCGATCATGTGGTTCGTCTCGCTTCCGCTCCAGGTCGTGATGTTCGTCGAGAGCCCGCTCGGATGGCTGGCGTGGGTCGGCGTCGTGGTCTTCGCGGTCGGGTTGGTCTTCGAGACGGTGGGGGACTGGCAGCTGCAGCGGTTCCGCGACGATCCGGAGACGTCGGGGCGGGTGCTCGACACGGGCCTGTGGCGCTACACCCGGCACCCGAACTACTTCGGCGACGCAGTCGCCTGGTGGGGGATCTTCCTGGTGTGCGCGGACGGCGGACCGGGGTGGCTCACCATCCTCTCGCCAGTCGCGATGACCTGGCTGCTGGCCAGGGGCACCGGCAAGCCGCTGCTGGAGAAGGACATCGCCGAACGCCGACCCGAGTATGTCGACTACGTCCGGCGCACCAGCGGCTTCGTCCCGCTCCCGCCGCGTCAGCATCCCGGCTGAGCCGGAAGCATCGCCGGACGTTTCGCTGGGTGAGTCGGAGCCTAGGCTGGACTCGTGCGCTTCCTCGACCCGCCCGGCCCGCCGCCGTACGACCTGACCTACGACGACGTCTTCATGGAGCCGCGGCACTCGACGGTGTCGACCCGCGACGATGTCGACCTCTCCACGCACGACGGCACCGGGCTGGCCCTGCCGCTGGTGGCGGCCAACATGACGGCGGTGTCAGGTCGCCGGATGGCCGAGACGCTGGCGCGCCGGGGAGGGATGGCGGTGATCCCGCAGGACATCCCGGTCTCCGTGGTCGCCGACGTCGTGCACTGGGTCAAGCAGCGCCATCCGCTCTACGACACCCCGATCACGCTGGAGCCTCACGACACCGTCGGAGCCGCCCTGGCACTGATCCCCAAGCGGGCGCACCGGGCGGCGTTCGTCGTGGT
>CAWDDN010000055.1:0-54007 GCA_963801135.1 uncultured Actinomycetota bacterium
TGAGCGAGTCCTCGGCCGGGACGCGTGGCGCCTGTCCATGATTGGGAGAGCGACGCGCCTGTGACCAAGGCGCGCCCGTGGGGTGCCCCCGAGGCAAGGAGACGAGATGCCCTCACCTGACCGCCGTGGTCACCCCCGATGGAGATCCCCTCGACTCCCCCATCGGCCAGGAACGCAGCCGGGCGCGAGCCTGCCGGCGGCCTGCAGCATGCCTGCGACGACGTGGCTCGTGACGTGACGCGTGACCACGGCGCCGGTGACGTCGATCGACCGAACCGTGGCCTCCGCACCCGCCGCGCCATGGTCGGTGCGGCCTCGCTGGCCGTCCTGGCAGCCCTGGGGGTCGCCGCCCTCCAGCTGACCGGCGGTGACTCGCAGAGCCCTGAGTCCGGATACCTCGACACGCGCCCCGACCCCGCCCCCGGCGCCGAGCGACGTGAGCGCCTGCTCGGTCTGCTCTCACCGACGGGAGCCGACCAGATATCGCTGGTCGACGTGGTGGGCTTCACCGGCGAGCCCGGCCTGAGCATCGCCGACGAGCAGGATCTCGAGCTCCTCGACTACCTCAACTCCGCTTTCGTCACGCTGCAGGCCGAACCGTTCGTGAGTCTGATCCTCCCCGACCTGGTGAGCTATGCGGGCACCGGCGAGACCGACCTGTTCCTTGTCGACCGCGCGCCCCGAGACGTCACCGGTGAGCTGGTCGACGCGGGCTGGGAGGAGGACGACGGCGTCCTTGTCCCCGGCGACGGCCTGTCGAAGGTCGACCGGCGAGTCGCACCGTACGTGGGGGTGAGGGACGAGGACGGACTCAGCCTGGTTGCGATCTCCCGCCGCAGGAGCAAGCTGACCGGTCAGGCGTCCGGGGCGTCCACTCTTCCCGCGCCCGCCACGCGAGTGCTCGACCTCGGTGGCGCCGTTGGGGTGTCCTTCGGCGCCGACCTGGGCTCCTGCGCCATGCTCACGGCCTCCCTGAGCTCCCCCACCAGCGCGACAGTGCTGATCCGGCCGCCCTCAGGCACGGTCCCCGACGAGGTCACCGCCGACCGCCTGCAGGTGCCAGACGCGTTCGAGCGGATCGTCGGGGTCGGACCCGACGGAGACCTGGTGCGTGTGGAGGTGGCCATGGAGGACGCGGAGGCACCACTCGTCCTGCTCCGCCGCCTGGGACTGCCAGGGACCGCGTTCTGCTGATCCCTGCAACGACCTCGGGTCAGCTCGGGGGGACCGGCACGCGACACCGGTCTCCAGGCCATGGAATGCCCCCCAACAGGCGCTCGCCTGTCCCGATACGGGTGATGATGGAGCGATGACGACCTACTCCGGCACGAAAGAGTTCGAAGGCGCGACCTTCGTCCAGGCGAGCTTCAAGGGCGCCACCATGCGATTCTCCGATGTCAGCGGTGTGACGATGCGCAGCGTCGATGTGGACGGACTCGACATCGACAGCCATGACCTGTTCTTCGGCAGCCTCGTGGTCAACGGTGTCGACGTGGTGCCGCTCGTGGATGCCGAGCTCGACCGGCAATTCCCTGGCCGCGAGTTGCAGAAGTCGCAGACGCCCGATGGTCTGCGCGAGGGTTGGGTCGCGGTGCAGTCCGCGTGGCAGACGACGGTGGCGGACACGCCGCCGGACCTGGTGGACGCCCACGTCGAGGGCGAGTGGTCCTTGGCCCAGACCCTGCGGCACCTCATCCTGGCGACCGACGCCTGGCTCCGCGGTGGAATCCTGCGGATTCAGCAGCCGTTCCACGAGATCGGCCAGATCTTCACCGGTGCCGAGGAGATGGGCTTCGACATGTCGATCTTCCGCGTGGATCTACCGGCCTACGAGGAGATCCTCGCGGTGCGCGCCGAGCGACAGCGGCTGGTGACCGACTTCCTGGCCACCGCCACGACGGAGCTGCTCGCGGAGGAACGTGAGAACCCCTGGGGCGGCGGTGACTGGCGTCCCAGCGTCGGTGACTGTCTTCGCGTGATCTTGGAGGAGGAGTGGGCGCATCTGCGCTACACCCGACGGGATCTCGCCACGATGCGTTGAGCCAGAGGAGTCAGACCCCGATGTCCCCGATGAGGCTCTCCACGCGCAGCGTGACGAGCGCGGGTTGGTGATCAGCGAAATTGCTCGACGAGCTTGCCGCTCTGTTCGTCGATCCCGTACGCGGCGATGTATCCCCAACAGTCCGGGCGGGAGCCGTCTGCGTCGGTGAGGCCATAGGTATCGGCGAGCTGCCTCGAGGTGAGGATCTGGCCGGCGAACCTCGTCCTCTGCTCGTCGGCGGCGAGCGCGGCGATGCCGCGTGCGACGTAGGTGGGCGATTCGGAGATCGCGAATCCCGGCACCGAGTCCAAGGCGTCGTGCCAGGTGTCCTCGGTGACGCCGAAGTTCTCCAGCATTTGCTCCGAGCGCAACCAGCCGGGTGTGACCCCGAGGGCAGTGACGGGGTGGTCGCTGAGCTCGGCGGTCAGGCCTGTGACGATGCGTTCGACGTTGGCCTTGACCAGGTCGTAGTAGAAGCCGACGCCCTCGCGGTAGTTGGCGTTGAAGCTGCTGGTGCCGTCGGTCATCTCCACGACCAGGCCGCTGCCCGTGGCCAACATCAGCGGGAGCGCGTACCTGCTGGTGATCAGGTGGGTGTCGACACCCATGCGCAGCATCCGGAGGCCGCCGGTCAGGTCGTGTTCCCACAGCGGCCTGTTCCACTCGGCGTACCGGTCACCGCCGAAGATGTCGTTGACGAGGACGTCGAGTCGACCGTGCTCGCTCGTGATCTCGTCCACCAACGCCTCCACCGCCGCGGGTTCGAGATGATCCACGCGGACTGCGGCCCCGACGCCACCCGCGGCGCGGATGAGGTCGCCGGTGTCCTCGATCGTCTCCGGACGGTCGATCTCCGACCGTCCGGCCGTTCGGCTGCTGCGGCCGGTGGCGTAGACGAACGCACCCGCACGGGCGAGCTCGACGGCGATCGCGCGCCCGGCGCCGCGGGTGGCTCCCGCGACCAGTGCGACCCGGTCGGCAAGGGGTTGTGGTCGGCTCATCTCCGGTTCTCCTTCCCCGCGACCCACGGCGCGAGCATCGTGTCGAGGTCATCGGTGAGCCGAGCGATCAACGACCCCTCGGGCCGCACTGACCAGATCAGACAGCCACCCTCCATCGCACCCAGGACGACTCGCGCGAGCTGGTCGGGAGGCGGGCATGCGACGAGCTCGCCACCACCGATGGCATCCGTGGCGTGGCGCTGCAAGTGGGTGCGCACGTGCCCCCAACCGCAATGCAACAACTCCCTCATCTGGTCGTTCTGGAGGTCTACGGCCAGCGCGGCGAGCTGCTTCGACGCCGTGTCTGGGTTGTCCAGGTCGTGGTAGTTGTGCAGCGCCACGGCCCGGAACCTCGCGAGCGGTGACGCATGAGCCGCGGCGCTCTTGATCAGGCCGCCGTCCAGACCGGCCACCCATCGCTGCGACAACCGTAGGAACAACGCCTCCTTCGAACCGAACCGCTTGACCAGCGTCGCAGCCGAGACGCCTGCAGCCACCGCCGCCTTCGCCAGCGTGAACCCCGCTGGCCCCTGGGTCAGCAAGACCCGGTCAGCGGCATCGAGCAGCGCGTCATCCGAAGTCTCGATCGGTCGCGCCACAGGGTTAGTAAAGCACCATTCACTAACTCGGCCAAGACCCAGAGGCAGGCGCCCACTGAAGGACCGCGGTCGCGATCGCCGAGGAGATCGACGTCGATCTGGCGGCTTTGGCCGAGTTGTCCGATAGCGGTTCGGCGGATCCCGGCGGTCCCCGAAACCGCAGTGGTCCGATGATCTCGGTGGGCTTCTTGACCGGCACCGGCCTTCTCCGCAGCGCGATCCGCTACTCGCGCGCTACGCGAGAGGGGCCGTCCTGGCCAGACCGCACCCCTTCGGCCTCCGACTCGGTCGAGGATGCCGTCGCGGGTCGGAGGGCGCGGTGCACGAGCAACCGCCAGGGGCGGGCAACGAGGACGAACATCAGCAGCCCCACCGCGAGACTGGTCCACCCCGGGCTGAAGCCGACCTCGAAGCCAGCGCCGTCAGGATCATCGCTCGGCTCGGGCTCGTCTCCGGTGACCTCGCCGCTGAACCGCGGGCTCCGGAACCGTGTCGCCCGGGCATGAGAAATGGCCCCGGAGATTCCCTGGAAAACCTGCGCTGACCTGCGCAAACACTCCTGAGACTGTCGGCGCCACCCCGTAGGTTCGGGTCATGGCGCCCCACCCGATCACCTCCTTCAGCACCCGGTTGCACCAGGTGCTGGACGAGGTGCTGGCCGGCTCCGCGGCAGGGCTGTCGGGCGAGTCCGCGGGCGACGCCGCGGTCCTGCTGGCAAAGGCCGAGGCGAGGATCTCCGCGTTGCGGTTGCGGTTGCTCGACCAGGCCCACCGCGAGAACATGTGCACCGGGCAGCAGGCGGTCTCCGAAGGCTGGTGGGCCGACGCGACGTCTGTCGAGCACCGCCGCTCCCGTCGCGACTTCCGGCTCGCCCGCGACCTGAGCAGCGACTTCCACCGAACTGAGGCTGCCTTGTCCGCCGGGGAGGTCACCGCTGCCCAGGCCGACGTCATCGTGGACGCGATCCGAGCCCTGCCCGTCAGCGTGGGGCCGCAGGGACGGGAGAAGGCCGAGCTCCACCTGCTGGAGCAGGCCGCGGAGTTCAACCCGAAGCAGCTGCGGCTGCTGGGCAAGCACCTGATCGACGTGATCGACCCCGACGCCGCCGAGGCCCGGCTCGGCAGCCAGCTCGAGGCCCAGGAGCGCCGCGCGGCCCGCAACTGCTTCCTGCAGGTCTACGCCGACGAGCACGGCACGACCCACCTGCGGGGCGCGATCCCGACGTTGGCTGGCGACCAGCTCCTGACCGCGCTGAACGCGTTCGCCTCCCCGCGCCGTCCCGACCCGTACGCCCGGGAGGACGCCTCCGGCAAGAAGGTCGCCAACGCCGACCTGCTCGGCCAGGCCTTCGTGGAGATGATCTCCCGCTACCCCGGCGACCGGATCCCCCAGTCAGGTGGGGTCAACGCCACCGTCCTCGTCACGATAAGCCTCGAGACCCTGATCGGAGGGCTCGGCTCGGCCGACCTGCTGACCGGGCACCAGCTCTCCCCCGCGGCAGCCCGACGCCTCGCGTGCGAGGCCGGGATCGTCCCCGTCGTTCTCGGCGGGGACTCCCAGCCACTCGACCACGGGCGCACCAGGCGGTTCCACACCCCCGCACAACGCCGACTGGTCTTCGCCCGCGACAAGACCTGCCGCGCCGGGGGCTGCGAGATCCCGGCGAACTGGTGCCACGTCCACCACGAAGACCCCTGGCTGCAGCTCGGCCCGACCAGTGTCGAGAAGGGCGTCACGCTGTGCTCCCGGCACCACACCGCCGCACACGACCCCCGCTACGCCACCCACCGTGGACCCGACGGCCGACTTCGCTTCACCCGCATCCAGACCTGAGCGGGGTTCGCACCGCAACCAGGTTCGGAAGCACCAGCGGACCATAACTCCGTCGGACCGGATCAGTTGACCCTCCTGACCGACCCCCGGCACCACCAGGAGCGTTGGTGATCCGCTCTCTCGTTCGACTGTGCGCCGCTGCGGCGACCTTCGGGATCTGTGCGGCCGGCGTCCCGGCGGTGGCTGACGACGGTCCCCTCGTCGGCACGCCGCCACCCGAGGACGCTGCAGGACCCCATCCAGCGCTACATCCCTCGACTGCGGGGCACCGAGTGGGCCGGCGTCAGCATCAAGGACATCCTTCAGATGAAGTCCGGGGTCCCCTGGGACGAGGACACGCCGGTCCTCGCCGGCAACACCCAGGTCGAGCAGTGGCGCGACCTGGCACTCGACCTCCACACCGAAGGTGCAGCAGGCAGGACCCGCAACGAGTTCCTCGCCACCCTCCCGTCGATGGGCTACGAGCCGGGCACCCAGTTCCGCTACAGCAGCGGCAACACGCGGGTGCTCGCGTGGATGACCGAGCGGCTCTAACGGCGACGCCTTCGAGCAGGTTCTGCAGCGCAAGCTCTGGCGGCCGATGGGGCGAAGGGCGATGACGACGATGACCGAAGTTCGCACCTCGCACGCGTTCGGCGCCGACCTCAGCGACGGCGCCGGCACCGAGTTCTGCTCCGAGGAGTGGCAGACCATACTGCGCGCTGCCGCCGACCACTGGGAGGTTGTGGCCGCCGACGCTAGGAACCGCGATCACCCAAGCTCGAACCCGTGACGCCTCATGCCCCCGGGACCACTCGCGCGGTGTGACGCGCGCACCGAGGGTTCGATGGACGAGTCAGCTCTTGGTCGGGCGGAGCTCAGAGCAGGTTGGTGATGAGATCCGACACGAGGGCGGGCTCCTGGTCGACTAGCAGGTGCCCGGCGCCTGATACTACTAACGGCTCCCGTCCGAGCTTGGCTCTACTCGGCTCTTGGAGATTGTCGGGTGGAAAGAACACATCGTGCTCGCCGACGGCGATCCGAACATGGTGGCTTCTCCAACTGATCAGGTTGGAGTCCGGCAGTGGACCGGGCGCGCCGGTCGTGCGACAGGTTCCAGCCACGAGGGTCATCCACTCGACCAATTTGTCCGTCGGCGTGTGTGCGGGGCCGGACATGTAGTCAAGCAACCGTTTCGCGCCGGCGTTGTTGCGCCACAAGAGCCACGGCAAGGTTGACCGCAGCATCGCGATGGAGGGGTGCACCTTCGTCAGCCCCGCCGGAGCGAGCAGAGCCAGGCCGTCCACGCTTTCGGGTTCTGCCGAGAGGGCCACCGCGGCGCCGCGGGAGTGGCCGGCGAGCACGATGCGGCCGCGTTCGTGCCGCCGCCTGACCCAGGCGATCACGTCAGTGAGCCAGGCGGCATATCCGGGCAGTTCCTGGTGGGGCCCGGTCGCCGCGCTCAGACCCGGTTGACCGGGCAGGTCTGCGGCGTAGACGCGGCATCTGGAGGCGAGCGCGCTGAGCAGCACCGTGCTGCTGGCTGCGTTGAAGTTCGTGCCGGGCAGGTAGACGCAGACGTCGTCCCCGGTCCCGGCGGAGACGACGTGAGTCTGTCCGCTGGAGGTGGCGAACACGTGTGTTTCGTGTGGGACCCTCCAGCTCGCCAGGCCGGCGGAGCACCACACACGTACCTGGTGGGCACCGGTGGGAGAGCGGTATGGGCTTGCCACGACACCAAGTGTGGACCACGTGCGCTGGTGGCGGCGCGTGTCTGGCATCGCTGCGGACGCTCCCGGCTCAGCTGTCGTCACCGAGCTCCTCGAAGAGGGTCAGCTGCAGGCCGGCCGGGCCTTCGAGGCGCGCGTTGACCGAGTCCCAGGGGGTCAGGGTCGGTGGTGCGACTAGACGGGCGCCGGCGGCGACGAGGGCCTCGGTCGCGGCGGCTGCGCCGGTCACCTCGAACGCCACCCGGATGTGCGGGCTGACCCGGTGGCCGACCTCCACCTGGTCGATCATGTCGACCTGGGCCGGGTTGGACAGTTCGAGGGTGGCGCGGCCGGCGTCGAGAATGGTGACCCTCTCGCCCGCGCCGCCGTGCACCTGCAGCTCCTGCCGGGCGCCGAGGGCGTCGCGGTAGAAGGCCAGCGCCTCGTCGTAGTCGGGGGCCTCCACGACCACGCGCAGCTGCCGCACGGCCCGGCCTGCGCCGGGGGCCGGCAGCTCGGGGACGGCCCCCGTGACGAGCCGCTCCGCGCGGGTCACCACGGCGGGCTCCCACTCGGGAGGGACGACCAGGAACCGGCCCTCCTCGGCCGCCGCGAGGACCTGCCCCGCCACGTCCTCGGGCTCCTCGCCGGTGTCGGACATGGCGCTGCGCACGAGAGCCGGGCAGAGCAGGGTCACCGACACCCGGGTGTCCCGCAAGGCGAGCGCGGCCTGCTCGGCCACCGCGACGAGGGCGTGCTTGGTGGCCGCGTAGGCACCCCCGCCCGGGAAGGTCACGAGTCCGGCCAGGGAGGCGGTGATGATCAGTCGGCCCGGTCGCTCCCGTGCCAGCATCGCCGGCACGAAGGCGCGCAGGCCGTTCACGACGCCGATCAGGTTGACGTCGAGCAGACGCTGCCACTCCTCGGGCGGCGCCTCCCACGGTGCGCCCATGGACGTGCCGACCACGCCGGCGTTGAGGCAGACCACCTCGGCGTCCCCGGCGGCCGCCGCGAGGCGGTCCATGTCCGCCGGCTGGGTCACATCGGCCGAGTGCGCGACACCGCCGATCTCCGTGGCGAGGGCGTCGGTGGCGGCGAGGTCGGCCAGGTGCACCTGGTGCCCGGTGTCGGCGAGCCGGCGGGCGAGCGCCGCTCCGATGCCGCTGGCGGCCCCGGTCACGACTGCGGTTCTCATCGTGGTCCTCCTGGCGTCGGACGATGGCGGTCAGCGATGGGACTCGACTGCGAGTGCCTTTCGAGGATCAGCTCGGTGCCGTCGACTTCGTCCCACTGCTCACCGACGTGTCTGAACTGGGCTGCGGTGACGACCTTGAGTGACGGCAGGTTGTCGGGACTGATGGCGGCGCGGACGGTGGTCACCTCCTTGGAGGCGTCAGCCTGCCTCTGCAGCGCAGAGAGCACGAGATGTGAGTAACGCTTCCCACGGTGCTCAGGCACGATCGTGTAGCCGATCTCGACCATCCCGGATGAGTCAGGAGGTCCGTGGAACCCTGCATGCCCAACCACAACCCGGTCGGGTTCGAGCACGGCGGCGTGGACCAGCCAGGGAGCATGACCGGGGGACCGGCGCACCTGGTCCAGTCGTATCTCCCAGAGCCATCCCTCGAGCAGAAAGAAGGCGGGCAGTTCGAGGTTCATGATGCGGCTGGCGTCGGGGAGGTTGTTCGCCTGCAAGGCCTCGAGGGCGTCTTGGGGGATGACCTGCAAGGAGATCGACTTACCGCTATTCACGGGACGGTGCCTCCTCTGACCACGCGACGATGATCACGCCACCTGTGTGTTGGGAACCGCGCGAGGGTTCGCCCTGTGCAGACGGCATCAGTCATCGGTTGCGTCCCGTTGCACCAGGCCGGTCTGGTAGCCGACGACGACCAGTTGGGCCCGGTCTCGTGCGTGAAGCTTCATGAGCAACCGACTGATGTGCGTCTTCACGGTCGCGGGGCTGACGAAGAGCCGCTGGCCGATCTCTGTGTTCGAGAGTCCATGGGCGACCAGGGCCAGCACTTCTGTCTCACGCTCAGTCAGCGAAGACAGGGCTGGCGCTGGTGCACGCTCCATGTCTGGTCGGCGGATGTAAGCGGCAATGAGCTGGCGCATGATCCCCGGCGACACGAGTGCGTCTCCGCGCGCCACAACGCGGATTCCGGACAGCAGCTCGACCGGTGGGGTGTCCTTGAGCATGAAACCGCTCGCGCCTGCCTTGAGTGCGGCGTACACGTACTCGTCGAGGTCGAAGGTGGTGAGAATCAGGACTTTGGGTGGGGCGTCGCTGCTGGACAGGATCGTGCTGGTCGCCTCGATTCCGTCCATCTCGGGCATCCGGATGTCCATGAGGATCACATCGGGGTAGGTGGACAGCGCTAGCTGGACCGCCTCGCGCCCATGGGATGCCGCTCCCACCACGGTCAGGTCGTCGGCTGACTCGATGAGGGCCTCGAAACCGGCCCGGACGAGTGCCTGGTCGTCTACGACGAGAACTCGGATCATGCCGACTCCGCCCGCCGATCACCTGTGGCTTCTGGGCCGGTTCTTCGGTCCACCATCGTTGGCGAATCCGTGAGCGGGATGGTGGCGTGGACGGTGAACCCCCCGTCGGGACGGGGACCTGCTTGGAGGGTGCCGCCGAACAGCGCCACCCTCTCCCTCATGCCGATCAGTCCGTGGCCGCCTTCGAGGACGTGTCCGGGCGATCGGTGACCAGGGCCGGGATCGGTCACGGAGATCTCAACCCTGGACTTTGAGCTGGATACGTGGATCTCGGCTGTTGAGCCACCATGCTTGAGGACGTTCGTGAGCGCCTCCTGAACGATCCGGTAGGTGGAGAGCTGGACGCCCGCTGGGACGAAGTAGCTGTCACCCTCGACCTCGAGAACGCTCTTCAGGCCGGCCTTGGCGAATGTGTTCCGAAGGTCCGACAGGTCCTCGATGCCTGGCGCAGGAGTCAGGTCGCCTGGGGACTCGCCGGACTGCCGTAGGACCCCGAGCATCCGACGTAGCTCGACGAGGGCGGCGCGCGATGTCGTTTCGATGGTCCCCAGGGCTTGCTTGGCCATGGCGGGCTTGCTGTCGATCACGTGGTGTGCGACGCCTGCCTGCACTGCGACGACGCTCATGGCATGCGCCACTACGTCGTGGAGGTCGCGTGCGATCCGCATCCTTTCTGCGTCGACCGCCTGACGGGCACGTTCCTCGCGCTCGGCCTCGAGTCGCCGTGCTCGTTCCTCCAGGTTCGACCAGCGGGCACGCCGTGCCCGCAGGTTCTCGCCGGCGAGCCAGGCAACGGTGAGGACGAGCATGGAGGAGAGCCAGCTGCTGCGGTCCACCAGGGTGTCGGGCTGGATCGCTAGCGCCGCGGCGAGGGCGAGCAATGAAGCCACATAACCCACGAGCGCTTGTCGCCGTCCGGCATGGAGAGCGATCCCGAAGACCATGGCGAAGACCGGGAACCCTGGATATCCCGCAAAGTGCCCCAGGGAGTACAGCAAGAGTGCGACGAGGCAGACCAGCAGCGCGGTCAGCGGCCAGCGGCGATGCACAAGGTAGGGCACCGCCATCGCGGCCGCCAAGAGATACGCGGTGATCGAGGCAGGTTCCGAACCACCATTCGCCGGCCCTGTCAGCGGGGCAGCGACCATGCCGAAACAGGCGGCCGCCACGACGCCGTCGACGAGCCACGGGGGCGCGCTGTTCAGCCGGCGCAGGTGCCACGTCCGCAGTGCCATGGGCCCACGGTAGTCAGCGCGCTCGGACGCGGCATCAGACCAGGGGTGTACGCCGCAGGGCTGACGACGACCAACGATGGATGACCTCACGCTGATGTTCATCGGCCACCCATCAGCGGGTCGCCAGCCCAAGGAGATGACGCCTATGAAAACCCGACAGATTGCCGCCGCCTCGCAACCAACGCCGAGCGACGCCGCCCCTGAGCAGCCGCAGCCGGTGTCGTTCCTGGGACGAAAACCGCTGTTGGCGTTCGCTGGGATCAGCATCGCGCTGACGTGGGCGGTTCAGTTCACCTTCCTCGCCCTCGCCTGGCCCCTGTTCCCGGCCCTGATCATCGAACTCGCGGTCCTGCTCGCCACGGCAACCGCCGTCACCCGCCGGATCGAGGGCGGAGCCGGTGTGCGTCGCCTCTATCGTCAAGCCCTGCGCTGGCGGTTCGGTCCTCGGTGGTACGTCGCGGCGCTCTTCATGCTGCCGGTGGCCACCGGCCTGGTCGCCGCAGCGACGGGGACACTCTCAGGTCCGGAGGATAGTTGGGGCACAGAGGCCCTCCAGTACTTCTTCCTCACACTGGTCTTCGGTGCCTTGTTGGGCAACGTCTGGGAAGAACTGGCCTGGACCGGGTTCCTGCAGGCCCGACTGACGGACCGGCACGGGCTGCTCAAGGGAGCACTGTGGACCGCCCTGCCGTTCGGACTTATCCATCTTCCTCTTGCCTTTGAAGCGAACGGTCTCGCCGGCACAAGCCTTGACGATGTGGCCCTCACCTGGGCGCTGCTTCTGGGTGTCGCCCCCTTCTTCAGGTACCTGATCGGCATCGTCTACCTGCACACCGGACGCAGCGTGCTGGCCGTTGCCATCCTGCACGGAAGCTTCAACGCCTGCGCAAGCACCAGCTTGACCACCGGGGGATGGCAGTACATTCCGGCCGCAGTCGTCGCCACGCTGGCTATCGCAGTGGCCCTGCGCAAAGGGCGGCGAGGCCCAGAGCCCCGCGGTCGACGGCAGCACTCGACAGGCGTTCCCGTACCTGCCCGCGAGAGAGAAGGAAGATGACACCACCAGTGATCGTTGTGCGGGATCTGGTCAGGGCCTACGGCGGGAACGCGGTGGTCGACGGGCTCAGCTTCGAGGTCCGCGGCGGGAGCGTGACCGCCTTTCTCGGCCCGAACGGAGCCGGGAAGACGACGACCATCCGGGCGTTGCTCGGCCTGGTCCACCCCGACAGTGGGCGGACCACGGTGTTCGGGCAGCACGGCTCGCGATCACCTGCGGATGCTCGCCGCCGCCGCGCGAATCCCGGCCGCCCGGGTCGACCAGGTTCTCGACATCGTCGAACTGTCCGCCGACGCGGACCGCAAGGTCGGCGGGTTCTCCCTGGGGATGCGGCAGCGGCTCGGCCTGGCCACTGCGCTCCTCGGGGACCCGGACCTGCTGATCCTGGATGAGCCGGCGAACGGGCTCGACCCGGCGGGTATCCGCTGGCTGCGCTCCTTCTTGGAGTCCTTCGCCGCCAGCGGGCGCACGGTGCTGGTCTCCAGCCACGTGCTGTCGGAGGTCGCACTGTTCGCCGACGACGTCGTCGTCATCAACCACGGACGACTCATCCAGCAGACCGCCGCCCACGACCTGACCGTCGGAACGAGCGTCACGGTTCGCTCACCCGACATGGATCGGCTGCGTCGGGCGCTGCTGACGCACGGCGCGTCGGTGACCGTGCTCGATAACGCCGGCCTCGACGTCACCGGGCTGTCCGTCGAGGAAGTCGGGGAGCTCGCCGCCCGCGAGCACGCCGTCCTGCACGAGCTCAGCACTCGCACCAGCAGCCTCGAGGACATCCTCCTCGAGCTCACCGCCAAGGAGACTTCCGATGCAAGCGCAGCTTGAGAGCGAGCTGATCAAGCTCACCAGCACCCGCCCTGGCCTCCTCAGCGTCCCGGCCGCGGCAGCAACCCTCGGCGCCTACGGCGCCGCTGTCCTCCTCGCCGCGCAGGTCGCTCTCGTCAGGCGCGACCTTTGACGAAGCACCAATCAGGAATCGGGAGCGAAACCTCGCCCAGCACCGTCGGCGTTTGTCATCGCGGTGCGCGTGCCGCGTGGAAGAGGCCTACCTCAAGCCTGGCGACGAGCGAGCGATCGTGGCGACCCATTTCCGTGCAAGGTAGGGATCTGCGCGCCAGTACTCGATAGGCGGCCCTTGACTCACCTATGAGGACAGCCTGTCGATGAAGTGGGCTGGCACCTGTCACTGCGCACTCTGAAGCAGTCGGCATTGGCTGTGGTCCGCGATGCGGTTGCTGATCGGGCCGGACCGAGTGCCCCCCGCGGCCGCCACATGGTCCCGCCTATGGCGCGCTCCGCGTGCCCGATGGGCTTGTGGTGATCGACGGGGATCCGAAGGTAGGGCGGCTATCCGATCGAGATCGGTGCCCCGGACGAGTGAGTTTCTGCATGGCGACTCGAAATGCACCATGGTTCTGCCTATGAAGCAGGAAGCACCGTTGCCGTCTGGACGGCGGGATCGTCCCGAGGTGCGCACATGGAGAGCAGTCATGGAGGCAGCGCACGGGCTGTTCCTGACACGTGGCCACCGTGCGTCCACGCTTGAGGCGGTCGAGCGCGGCAACGTCCGACCGGGTGCCAGCCGAGGAGAAATGCGCTCGCGGCAGGACTCTCGAACCTCCCGACCAAAGAGAGGGTCGCTCATGACATCGACGAGCCAGACGTGGAGGACCGTCCCCCTGGACCGAGACTACGGCCGCCCGGGGCGACGACCACGAGGCGAGGTGGACTGGCCCCGGCACGTGCATACCGCTGACATTGCCGGGTCCAGCCTCCACTACCTCGACTACGGCGACCCTGGGCCGGACGGGCTGGTCTTCGTTCTCGCGCATGGCCTCGGAGGGCGCTGGCAGCACTGGACGGAGAACATCCCCGAGCTGGCCGAACACGGTCGTGTCATCGCCATCGATCTGCCCGGCTTCGGCCGTTCCGGGCCGCTGCCAGGTGGGTACTCGATTGACGCATTCGCGGACGCGATCGCCGAGCTGGTCAAGCAGCTGGACCTGCCCAAGGTCGTCTTCGTCGGGCATTCGCTCGGCGGGCCGCTGGCCGTGCGCTTCGCTCACCGTCATCCCGATCTGGTGGACGCGATCATCCTCGCCGCCGGCACTGTGCAGGCCTTCGCCGCGGCACTCGGCATGCAGCGCGCCGGCTACCACTTGCTCAGACGGCCCGCGACGATCCTGGCCACCTACTTCGAGGTTCTCACCGCGGGTCTGCCCGTCCCGGCGTTCCTCCGCAACCAGCTGATCAAACGCCCGCTGCTACGCCGCCTCGTCCTGTGGCCGTACCTACACCGTCCGGGGGCGCTCCCGCCCACAAGCGTTGCGCTGCTCGTCGACGGAGTCGGCGCCCGCGGCGTCCTGCCCACCGCCCGAGCAGCCGGCAGGCTGCGCCCCGGGCAGTGGCTCACCCAGGTCAGCTGCCCGGTGCTCGCGATCGGCGCCGACCACGACGCAGTCTCCCCGTTGACCGAACTCGCAGAGTTCGCCGAGTCCGTGCCCGGCGCGCGCACCGTCGTCCTCGAAGGCACCGGGCACATGGTCATGCTCGAACGGGCCAGCGCGTTCACCGCCGAGGTCGTCAACTTCGCCAAGCAGCCGACGCAGAGACCGTGACACTCGGGTAGAGGACGCCTCATTCCCCCAGGCAGCTCAGCTGGCGGACAACGCCCGGGCTGCTGTCTCAGGCCAGCTCGGCGGAGAGGAGCTCCTTGATCTCCGCGGGCTGGGGCACCCGACCGTGGACCAGGACCTTCTCGTCGACCACGAGGCCGGGGGTGGACATGATCCCGTAGCCGACGATGGTGGGGTAGTCCTCGACCTTCTCGACGCTGGCGTCGAGGCCCAAGTCGGCGATGGCCTGCCGGGTGGCCTTCTCGAGGTTCTTGCAGTTGTTGCAGCCGGGGCCGAGGATCTTCACGATCATGAGGTGCTCCTTGTCGAGTTTGGTCTTGGGCGCGGCAGGTCAGCCGAGCAGGGCGTTGAACAGGTAGCCGACACCGACGATCCCGGCGCCGACCACGGCGATGTAGATGCCGATGAGCTGGGGCTTGAGCACCCGGCGCAGCAGGATCATCTCGGGCACAGACAGCGCCACCACGGCCATCATGAAGGCCAGCAGGGTGCCCATCGGCAGGCCCTTGTCGTACAGGGCGCCGACGAGCGGCAGGATGCCGGCGACGTTGGAGTACAGCGGGATCCCGAGCGCGACCGCGACCAGGACGCCGAAGGTCGCGCCGGCACCGGCGTACTCGGTGAAGAACCCTTCGGGCACCCAGCCGTGGATTGCTGCCCCGGCGCCGATGCCGACGAGCAGGTAGGGCCAGATCTTGCGCAGGATCGTGCCGACCTCTTCCACGCCCATCTGGATGCGCTGGTCGAAGGTCAGCCCGACGGTGGAGTCGATGACCTGACCACCGAGCCGGGTCTCGAACACGAACGGCTCGACCCAGCGTTCGACGCCTATCCGGCCCAGCAGCCAGCCGGCCACGATCGCCACGCTCACCCCAGCGGCGACGTAGACCAAGGTGACCATCGGACCGAACAGGGTCAGCAGCAGCCCGATCGCGACCACGTCCACCAGCGGGCTGGCTATCAGGAAGCTCAGCGTCACCCCGATCGGGACGCCTGCGGCGACGAAGCCGATGAACGCCGGGACCGCGCTGCATGAGCAGAACGGGGTCACCACGCCCAGGCCGGCAGCCATGACGTTGCCGGCGCCTTCGCGCTTCCCGCCGAGCAGGGCGCGGGTGCGTTCCACGCTCATGTACGACCGCAGGACGGTGATCACGAAGATGATCCCGGTCAGCAGCAGCGCGATCTTGACGGTGTCGTAGAAGAAGAAGTGCAGGCTCTCGGTCAGCCGGGCGTGCGGGTCCATGCCGAGCAGGTCGTCGAACACCACGTCCCACAGCTGCTCGTTCAGCCAGTACGCCGCCGCCCACACGAGTCCTGCTGCCCCCAGGCCCGCGGTGCGTCCGCGGGTGGAGGTCGGCAGATGGGTCATGACGCTCATGGCGATCCCCCTCCCGGGGCGACGGGCAGGGCCTCGAGCAGCCGCTCGGCCGCGCCCTGGGCCAAGGAGTAGTCCACCCAGCGGCCACGACGCCGGGTGGTGACCAGATCGGCGTCCCGCAGCACCTTGAGGTGGTAGCTCAACAGGTTCGCCGCCACTGGGATCCGCTCCTGCAGGTCGCACACGCACGACTCGCCGCGCTCCCCCAGGTGGCGTAGGACCGCGTATCGCACCGGGTCGGCCACCGCGGACAACAGGTCCAGCCGGGCTTGGGTCCGGGCTGCTCCACTCGCGGTGATCAGTTCAACGGGTTTTGATCCAGTCACGATTGAATCGTACTCCGGCAGGCCGCCCGCAGCGCCGGTGTGTGACGCACGGATCAGTTCAACCGGGGCTGGATCGAGCAGATGAATCGGGAGGGGTTCAGCTCATGGTGCAGATCACGATCGCGTCACCGTGGCGCTACGGTCCCGCGGTCCTCGTGTTCGAGCTCAACGCCCTTGTCATCTCCGCCAACACCGTCTTCGTGCTCCACGAAGACGGCGCCCTCCTCGCCCGAGCCCGAACCGCTGTGGGGCGCGCACTCGCCGCCGCCACACCCGCCTGAGCGCATCGGCGGGCCGACACCAGTTCGCCCCTGGCGCGCTGGTCAGCTCCTGTCATCGTCGATCTGAGTCAGCCACGGCCGAACGCTGCCCGCGCTGCGAAGTCGGTGTGCCGGGCGTCGGTGTCGCAGTGGACGACCGAGGACGCAGCCAACTACCCGTAGCCTGCGAAGCTCGTCGAGCACCCGCGGTTGCAGGACCTCGTTCAGGACAGGCGTGTCCCCCCGGGAGCACGCTGCCAAACGGTCAGCACTCCTTCCGCGAGTTGTTTGCCACTGCTCATCTTCGTTGCGAGCCTCGCTGAACTTCTGGGGGGAGGCAGACACGCCCGCTTGTACGATCACTTCATGTCCTCGGCACCGCACGTGCTCCTCGGAATCAGCGGGAGCCTGCGCCGCGACTCCTTCAATACCCGACTCCTCGCTCGCGCCGGCAGCCAAGCGCCCGACGGGATCCGGTTCGTGTCCTTCGACCAGCTGGGCGAGCTCCCGCACTTCTCGCAAGACCTCGAGGACGACACACCCTCCACCGTGACGGCGCTGAGGGCAGCCATCGAATCAGCTGATGTACTCCTGGTCGCCTCCCCCGAGTACAACAGTGCGATGCCGGGTGTTCTCAAGAACGCCCTGGACTGGGCCTCGCGTCCCGCCGGCCGCAGCGCGCTCGCCGACAAGCCGGCTGCGGTGCTCGGTGCCAGTCCCGGGAGGTTCGGGGCAGTGCGTGCACAGGCCGAGGTCCGCAAGGTCCTTGGCGCCATTGGAGCGGACGTGCTGGACAGTGAGTTTCCACTGCCGCGCGCCCACCAGGCATTCGATGGCGAAGGTCGGCTCCGGGACGGCGACCTCGATGATGCGCTGGCCGAGTTCGTGGCGGGGCTGGTGCGACACGCGGGCTTGCCGGCGGGAACCGTCAGGCCCCACCACGTCACCGACTCGGCGGCGTACAGCAGGGAGTGCCAGCACGTCGCCTCCTGAGCGGCTGAGCCCGATGACATGGCCGGTCGCGGTCGTCACGCGGCGCGTGACGAGCGCGGGATCGTCACGCGAGCCCATGAGGAGCACGTGATACGCGATTGCCGCGCGGTATCGCCGCTCCGGAATGCCCTTACCGGTGGAGGGCCAGCTCGCTGGCCCGAAGACCTGACGCGAAGGAGTCTGGGCCGCGAATCGAACGCAGAAGGTCGTGCGCTCAGCGGCGGACATCGTAGACGCCGAGAGTGACGCCGTTGTCGTAGCCGGCCTGCTCGACGAGCTCCAGCCGACTGGGGCCGGTGCCGGGACCGTCCGTGAACAGCCGCCTCCCCGTGCCGAGCAGGACCGGGAAGACCAGGAGGTGGTAGCGGTCGACGAGCCCGGCAGCGGCAAGACCCTGAGCCAGGGTGGCGCTGCCGTGGAGGATGATCGGCCCGCCCTCACCTTGCTTGAGCTGTGCAACCTCGCCGAGGGAGCCGAGGATGGTGGTCGGCTGCCATCCCGGGTCGGTCTCGGAGAGGGTCGTCGACACGACGTACTTGGGCATGGCGTTGTAGCCGGCGAACTCCTCGGTCATGCCGGGCCACACCGGGGCGAACTCCTGGTAGCTGACCCGCCCCAAGAGCATCGCTGCAGCCTCGTCCTGCTCGCGGCCCTTGATCTCGTAGGCCGCTGGGTCGAAGTCGACCTCCTTGAAGCTCCAGCCTGCACGAGGGTGCTCCCCACCGCCGGGAGAGTCAACGACGCCGTCGAGGCTGATCAGCTCGGTGACGATCAGTGTGCGCATTGCTCCTCCTGTTGCCCGGGACGACCGAAAGGTCCTACCCGTCGGGTGGGGCGTCGATCGTCCCCTAGGTGCGTCGCGGCTCAAACAGCGGGGCAGGAGCCAGGATCGCTGCCCGACCGGGCTCGACAAGAACTCCCAAGTCACCGACGTCGTCGACCTGTCCCCAACAGGAACGGCTTGTCGTGACTGACGCCGCCGGCTCCGCCGCGGTCGAAGTCGCCGTCGTCATCGAAGGGGGATCCCGTACCGGTCACCTCCGCAACCACAGCTGCGATGCGAGGTGGCGAACCCTGCGGATCCTTGGGCCACGAAGGGGGAAGCTCAGAGGTGGGTCGTCACGGGCGGGGCGCGGGATCAAGTCGGCCACTTCGTGGATCACCGGTGAACGGGCATGCTAGAGCTCACTCACGATCCCAGGGAGGGACCATGGCCAAGTCAAAGGCGAAGTCGAGCGGGAAGTCGAAGCCCGTCGCGAAGGAGAAGTCGTCCAAGAAGCAGAAGTCCGTCGTCAAGGGGAAGACCTCCAAGGTGGACAGGCAAATCAAGAAGCTCGAGGGTCGGCTCGAGGAATCGGTCGCGGTTGCGGAGTCCGCGGCGAAGCAGTTGCAGAAGGCCGCCAAGCGCATGGCCAAGAAGGCGCAGCAGGTCGCCGAGCTGCCGGGCAAGATTGCCCATGACGTACTCCCGGCCGGAGACACTGCTGAGAAGTCGCCGAAGAAGACAGCCGCGAAGGCCAAGCCGGCCCCGACGCCGTCCCGGAAGTCGCCTGCCAGCAAGTCGGCGGCAAAGCAGGCCCCTGCCACGACACGCAAGGCGACCAAGAAGTCGGCTTCGAAGTCGGCCACCCCGGCGAAAGCATCTGCCCCGCCCTCGACGTCTGCCCCCACCGCAGCGTCGGCGAATACGGCATCGGGCGATCTGGCGTCGAAGACCCGTCAGGAGCTGCTGGAGCTCGCGCGCTCTCGCGACGTCACCGGCCGCAACGCGATGACGAAGGCGGAGCTGATCGCCGAACTCAGCTGACTGGGTCCTACCTCGGCTAGTTGGAGGCTGCCATCAGCGGTGCACCTGACACATCGCACTCGGCAAGCCGATGGTCACGCGGAGACGCTTCTATGTGCTGTCAAGCGACGAGTGCCGCCTGCGGGGCCGGGTCGGTGGCGGCGAGGGTGCGGTAGATCTGGCGGGCGATGTAGCGCTTGAGGACACGCCGGATGCGTCGATTGCTCAGCCCTTCGCGAGTGCGTCGTTCGACGTAGGCCTGGGTGGTGGGCTCTCGTTCCATGCGGGTCTTGGCGATCGAGTGCAGGGCTCTGTTGAGCTGGCGGTCTCCGCCGCGGTTGAGCCGGTGTTCGGTGGAGCCGCCGGAGGCGATCTCGATCGGGGAGGCACCCGCGATCCGGGCCAGCGCCGCTTCGCTGTGGACCCGGCCGGGGCGGGACCACGCAGCAAGGATGATGGCGGCGTTGACGGGGCCGGCGCCGTAGACGTTGAGCAGCACAGGGGTCTGAGCCGCAACGATCTGCCGCAGCTGGACCTTGTTCGCGCGGAGCTCGTCATGCAACTGCCCGACCCGAGCCGCGAGCCGGACAGCTTCAGCGCGGACGATCGCGACCGCCACAGGCTCGTTGCGGGTACGCCAGCGGCTGATCTGGCGAATATCGACCCGGGTGGGCTTGGTGCGGGCGTCGAAGCCGAGGTCGACGGTACGCAGCAGCGCGGTCAACGCGTTGATCGACCGGGTGGACTCCTCAGTCATCCGCTCCCGAGCGGCCAGCAGCGCCTTCAAGGCGTCTTGGTACTCCCCGTCTCGGACGTCGGCGAGCCGGTCAGCACGCTTAGCAAGGGCGCTGCGGGCGGCCTTGATCGCGTCGACAGCGTCGTTCTTGCTGCCGCCTCTGTCTCGCTTGGGTGAGGGTGCATCGACGACCCGGTAGCCGAGCCCGAGCAGTGTCTTGGCCAGCCGGGCACCGTAGGTCCCGGTGCCCTCGCAGCTGACCAGCACCCCGTTGAGGTCACCCCCGGTGCGGCGCGCGATCCAGTCCGCCGCCCTGGCTAGGCCGGCTGGGTTGGTGGGGAACCTAGCTTGGTCGAGCACGCGCCCGGTGCCGGCCTCCACCATGGCGTACCAGTGGAACTTGGCGTGCGTGTCGACCCCGACTACGAACCCGTAGGCATCGGCCACGACCGGGGCTTCCCCGGTCTTGTCTGCGAGCATGGGCATGGCGATGTGTTCCTTCCTCTCGATTGGGACCTGTCGTCGGACCGGTGGTCGTCGCTGAGGAAGTCACTGCACGGCATCACTGTGATGGGTCACATCTCAGGCTCGAGATGGACAGGCTTCTGATCAGGCCAGGCGGTGGGCAGAGATCGACCACCGGTCCGCTGCCAGGGCCGGACACGTCTCCGCAAAGACACCTCGTCGAGGGTCAACGTGACCGAGAGTCACAACCCTTGCAGCGAACCAGCGATCTCACTCTGCCGGTCGACCCCAGGTCAACCACGCCCAACACTCACAGCGTGACCAGTAGCTGATCCGCATCCGGTGATGGCTTTCGTCGGTGATCTCGGGCCGGTTCAGCCCGGGCTGGTCTGAGGACCTCGGATGCTGGGGCCATAGCGCATGACCAGCCGGCCATCGGGCGGTCGTTGGTTGTCCCTCTCAGCGGAGAGGCACGCGGAGGTCAGCGACGACGGCCGGCGCAGGAAAGCTGACTGAACCGTCCGGTTCGCAGAATCGGGCGAGATCGTGGGGTGCCCTCTCACGCAACTCGGTAAGGGCATCCTCGGAGATGAGAGGGAGCAGCGTCCAGGCCTGAATGTCGGTCTCCAGCCAGTGCAGGACAGACGGGAATCGCGCCGTGCCGTCCCACCGGCGGAGCTGAACGTCGGGGAAGGTCTGCGCCATCACGTCGTGCAGAGCTGACTCGGTTCCGACCGAGAAGGGCGCCAAGAGCGCGTCTGCCGGTTCATCGCCGGCCACGCTTCGGAGCAGATCGACCATCGCCACATAGCCCGGGCTGCTGGACAGTTCCGCCCAGGTCGCGACCACGACGCTGCCTCCCGGGCGCGTGACCCGGGCCATCTCTGCGACGGCTCTGTTCGGGTCGGTGAAGAACATCAACGCGAACTGACACAGAACGCGGTCCATCGTGCCGGTCGCAATCGGGAGGTCCTCGGCCACGCCCTTCAACCAGGCCACCTCACGATCCGTCTGCTCAGCGACCGAGAGCATCGCGTGATTGGGGTCGACCCCAGTGACAGAGCCAGACGTGCCCACGACCGCGCGTGCCGCGCGTGCCAGGACACCGGTGCCACACCCGACGTCGAGGACCCTGTCCCCGCTCCCGACCCCAGCGAGGGTCAGCAGCCTCGTAGGCCATTGGCCGAAGAGCGCTGGCACGAAGAACTCCTCGTAGAGCACCGCCGCCCCGGTATCCACCTGTCCAGTCGTCGCTTCCGCCATGGGTACATCGTTGGCAGTGCCGCGCGCACACCTCAATACCTGATTCAGCACTTCACCTCAGCCCGGGTCGGGGGCAGCATGGAGTGATGCGGAGCTATGGGCAGTACTGTCCGATCGCGCGGGCCTCGGAGATCCTCGCCGAACGCTGGACCCCGCTCGTGATCCGCAACCTGATGTTCGGAGCGGACACCTTCTCGGCCATCTCCAAAGGTGTCCCATCGATGTCCAGGTCGATGCTCGTGACCCGTCTCAAAGAGCTGGAGCACGCGGGCATTATGACCCGCGAGCCCAAGCCAGCAGGCGCCGGGAGCCGCTATCTCCTCACCGATGCCGGATGGGACCTGGCCGGTGTGCTGGAGTCGATGGCGGCGTGGGGCGAACGCTGGGCCGAGATCGGGACGGACCACACGGACCCGGGATTCGCACTCTGGGCCTGGTGCACAGCCCAGCTGAACCGTGACGCGCTACCGGTCGAGCGCGTGGTCGTCGCATTCCGGTTCGTGGACCAGCCGCCCGGACGTCGAAGCTACTGGCTGCTGGTCGAGAACCATGACGCGCAGGTCTGCTACACCGATCCTGGAGGCGAACCAGCGGTGTATGTCGAAGCCCAGACCCGCAGCTTTCTGGACTGGCACCGCGGTCAGCTGACCTGGCCACACGCCCTCCGGACTCACGGGATCACCGTCAGCGGGGATCCCGCACTGGTGGCCGACCTACCGAACTGGAACGCGCTGGAGCCGCGCTGGGCGGCGCCACCCGCGCACTCCTGACGCAACCATCGAACCGCTGGCCAACGGTCGCCCGTGGTTGCCGGCACGCACCGTCGCGACAGTCGCACCGACACCAAGCGATCGCGATGGCCCGTGCGCTCACTCCCACACCTGGAGACCGGCCGAGCGAAGCGCGGACATCACCATCAGCCTCTCGGCGTCACGCTCAGTGCCCGCAGCCAGCCCGCTCAACGTGTCGGGCACGTCGAGCGCTCGGCAGGCTTCGACCAGGAGGTCGTCGTACGCCCTACTCATCCCGACCCGTCGGGCCATCGGAGTGCCCGGCGTCAGAGCCAAGATCTCGGCGCGCAGACGCCGAAGGTCGCCGGCGATCCGCTCGATGGGTGGGCCCGCCGGCACCTGCGGCGGGGGCGAGAGCCGGCCGCGGAGACGGTGAAGCACGGCGCCGATCTCGCCCAGATGAAGTGCAGCGCCGACCGTCGCGCCGAGCATCAGAGTGACCAGCGCGAGGACCAGCACACCAACGAGGACCTCTTGCCCCATCCTTCGACGTTAGCGCGCCGTTTCACACACCGGGACCACCAGCACCGGCCCGACCCGGTCGCGCTCGAGTGGCGGGCGGGCAGCGAGGGTGAGGCGGGCTCACCCGGACCTTGACCCAGCACCTCACCGTCCGCGCCGGCAGACAGTCTCGGACAACCCCGTAGGCATGCACTGTCGTCGCGACGACACGGGCTTCAGCTCCCGCGACCACGACCAAGTGGGCCCCGCGTCGACCTCGTCGCGGGACGCCGAGCCGATCTGCTTGGAGGGGTCAGGCGTTCGCGGCTCTTGCGCCTTCAGTCCAGCGGTTCGAACTCGTTGAGGGTCCAGGTTTGGTCGTACCACGGCTCAAGGGGTCCGTAGACCCGAAAAGGCTGGAACCAGGACTTCCCGGGGATGGTCTCGACCCAGTTTGATTCCTTGCCCTGCGGGGCGGTGGGGCTGAAGTAGAGGTCGAAGGAGCCGTCATCGTCCCCCGTGCGGCTCCTGGTGTCGGTGCAGCAAGCAGCATTGGGTCGGGGCGGCGCGGGCGCAGTGTCGGCCGCTTGCCCGGGCCGTTTGCTTGAGCGACCTGGTGATGATTCGCAACGGGTTCCACGAGCTCCGACATGTCGCTGAGCGCGTGTGATCACTCACCGGGCCGCACCAGGCCGTACTCGTAGGCAGTCACCACTGCCTGCACGCGATCCCGGGCGCCCAGCTTGTTCAATGTGCGGGCGACGTGGGTCTTGACGGTCTCCAGGCTCACGAACAGCTCGCGGGCGATCTCGGCGTTGGACAGGCCGCGACTGACCAGGACCAGCACTTCGCGCTCACGCTCGGTGAGGGCGTCGTACCCGGCCGGTGGGCCCCGTCGCTCGGCGCGGGTGAACTCCTCGATCAGACGGCGGGTGATCGAGGGTGCGAGCAGCTCCTCGCCGCGTACGGCCGCCCGGACGCCGGCCACCAGCTGCGCCGCGGGAGCGTCCTTGAGCAGGAACCCGCAGGCGCCGGCGGCCAAGGCGTCGTACACCAGCCGGGACCGGTCGAAGGTCGTCAGCATCACGACCTTCGAGTCGGGTACGGCGGTGAGCAGCTTGCGGGTGGCGGTGATGCCGTCGGTTCTGGGCATGCGGATGTCCATGAGCACGACGTCGGGGCGGAGACTGATGGCGAGGTCGACCGCCTCCTCCCCGTCGCCAGCCTCCCCGACGACGGCCAGGTCACCCTCGACCTCCAGGATGACCCGGAGTCCGCTGCGCACCAGCTCCTGGTCGTCGGCCAGCAAGATCGAGATCATTCGGTGACGCTCGGCGTCCGCGTCGAGGCCCTCGGCAGCCACGCCGCGAGCCGGTAGTCGTCGTCCCCGACCGGGCCGTGCTCGAGCTGGCCGCCGGCGTCGCTCACCCAGCGTTGCAGCCGTTCCAGACCGGTCCCCGTCCCCGGCGCCGGAAGTGTCTGCTCGACGAAGTGCACCCGGTTCGCCACCTCGAGCCGCACGCCCTCGGCGTCCTGCGACACGGTCACCCGGGCGGTCGCGCCAGGCGCGTGGCGGGCTATGTTCACCAGCGCCTCTCGCAGGAGGCGGTGCGCCACGACCGCGCCGGACTCCAGTGGCGACTCGCGGGCACCGGACACCTGCATAGACACCTCGCACGGAACCCCGAGCCCGTCGGCCAGTTCGACGAAGGCGCTCGGCAGGTCGATCCAGGACGGCGCCTCAAGGGTCGCGTCTGGGCGCGGGGGGAGCACAGCGATCCCTTGGCGCAGCTCGGAGACTGCACCGGCCAGAGTGGTGGAGACCGTGGTCAGCGCCGCCGTGACCGCTGAGTCGTCGCCGACCACTCGTTGCGCGGCCCCGGCGTGAAGACAGACCACCGTCATCGAGTGCGCCACGGTGTCGTGCAGGTCCCGTGCCATGGCCTCGCGCTGCTCGGCCGTTGCCAGCGCGAGGGCGTGCCTCTGTCCGTCGTCGATCCGGGCCAGCAGGTCGCGAAGCTGCTGCTCGCGAAGCAGGTGGCGTCGCACGACGACACCGGCGCCGATGGCGAGCCCCAGCCACGCCAGGGTGGGGAGGATCCCCTCCGGGTCGTAGGGACCGCCGACCAGCACCAGGTCGCTGAGCACTCCGCACACCAGGATCCCGGTCCCGACGAGCCTGCGGACACCCGAGGTCCACTCACCGACGGCGAAGGCGATCAAGGACAGCGGCAGCAATCCAGACACCGTCGCCCAGAGCGGGGTGAGGACGAGACTGCCGGCTGCGGCGAGGACGAAGAAGGCGAGGGCGACGGCCACCGGTCGGCGGCGCCACCACAGTAGGCACCCACCGATCAGGAGCGAGGCCACGACGTTGGCCCACGCCGGCCCGCGGGCGGCTGCCGAAGTCACCGTCTCCACAGCGAGGGGAACACCGCTGCAGGCCGCCAGCAGGTCGACGCCCATCATCGGGCGGAACTCGGCTTCGGTCCCGCGCGGTGTCGGCTCGTCGTCGCAAGCCGGAGCGGGTCCGGCCACGTCGCTGCTCAGCGCACCGAGCACCCTGCGCAGGTCGTCCAGCGCCTGCCGGCTGGAGGACTCGATCAGCGCCAGGCTCTCTCCACCCCGCGTGGCAGCCGGCCCCGAGAGCAGCTGGCACGCCTGCTCAGCCAGCACCTCGAGCCGACCGACGAGCGCCCCGGCCGCCCCGGTCGCGAGTCGTTGCCGTTCCGCCAGCTGCGCCACGCGCACCTCCGCGTCGCGCTGATGCGCACGCACATGGGACAACTCCCGGAGCCATTGGACCTGGCGGCGTCGGACCGCGGCCCACCAGCCGACAGCCGCCGCCCCTCCGATGACCAGCAGGTAGAAGAACAGATCGTTGGCAACGCTGTAATCGCCCGGATGCGCCCGCTGGTTGGCGGCGGTGAGCAGCACCGCCGCGACGACTCCCACGACCGCGACGAGCGCCGGCCGGGCCCACGCTCCCGCCATGACGGAGCCGCCGGCAGCGGCGAGAAGCCCGAACGGGGTGTCCATCACCGACCCGCCCACCAACGCGTCCCCGAGGCATCCCGCGGCAACCGCGACGAGCAGCATCACCGCGACGGCTTCACGCCGTCGTGCCCGTGCGCCCTCCGGTGCCATGCCCGCTGAGTCTAAGCCGTGACCCGATCACCGGGCGTCCCTCCCGCGAGGGACGCCCGGCCAGCCCGTCGGCCACGAGGCTGGTGGCATGAACACACCGCGCCTCGCCCTCATCCTGTCCCTGGCCGCAACCTTCTTCTGGACCGCCAAGGCCGTCGCCATCGGCATCGCCGGAGGCCTCGACCGCAGCCCTCTGGAGTCGCCGCTCTTCCTGCTTGGGTTCGTCAGCTTCCTCGCCGCCGGAGTCACCACCGGCCTGGCGCTCACACGTGACCGCTCACGACTCGCAAGCGTCCTGGCCGCGATCGGGTGTGTCCTCGCGGGGATCATGACCGCTGGCATCGGTGGCAGCGTGGCCGCGGCCATCCAACCCGCCAACCCCAGCTGGGTCTGGGGCGAGGTCAACCTCTGGGTGGCGATGCTCGCCATGGTTGCGCTGAACCTCATGTGGGTCACGCCCCGGCAGCGCTTGTCGGCCGTCCCGAGGGGTGCTCTCAACGTATGACGTCCCAGGGTCCTGCCATCCCGCACGCCGAACGCCTATCGACCATGGGTGGATCCCTTGACAAGTCGGCCTCGTGCCCGCGGGCACAAGGCCGTGGATCGCCGCCGCTTCTCGTGCTGTTATTGGGAGCGAGCCTCGGATTGGAACCCGCCTGTGGGAGGCGCCGATGACCAACTACTCCCTGTTGTACCGCCTCGGTATCACCCCTTGGGAGAAGTACGCCGACATCGCCCAAGCCAGCATCGCGCAGTTGCTCGACCGCGAGGAAGTCGAACGGTCCCGGCCTCTGGGCCGCGCTCTCGACCTCGGGTGTGGCCGCGGACGCTACACCTCATGGCTTGACAGACGCGGGTGGGAAGCCGTGGGGGTCGACAATGTCCCCGCCGCCATTGAGGCCGCTCGACGCAAGGGCGACTCCCACACGCGGTTCGAGGTCACCGACGTGACCGACCTCGCCGAGACCGAGATCGGCAGGTTCGACTTCTTCCTCGACGTCGGCTGCTTCCAGGGGCTGAGCACCGACCAGCAAGCCGCCATGGCTCGCAGCGTCACCGCAGTCGCCAACCCCGCGGCGACGTTGCTGTTGCTCGCCTTTCAGCCGACCCGGCTGCGCCGGATCGTGGAGGGGGTGTCCCGGGCGGACGTCGAGGCGGCCTTCTCCGGCTGGCAACTGCTCACCGTCGAGGCCGCGGAGACGGCCGGGCTGGGGTGGCCGCAGAACCGGACCTCGCCCCAGTGGTACCGACTCCGCCGCTGAGCACTCGTGCAGCTGCGGACCGCGGGAGCGGTCAAAGGTACCGGAAGCACTGCGGGTGCTGACTGATCGGGAGATCGACGTGCTCCGCGAGGTCGCCACCGGTGCCACCAACGTCGAGATCGGCGAGCGGCTGTACCTCGCGGAGACCACGGTGAAGACCCACCTTGCGCGCGTGTTCGCCAAGCTCGGTGTGCGTGACCGGGTCCAGGCGGTGGTGCTCGCCTACGAGTGCGGGCTCGTCCGACCTACTGGCTGAGCACCGGTCACCTGCGCTGGCACGATCGGCTCGGGATGCCGCCGATCCCGCGCCCGAGCAACGCCTGACGACAACGGGAGAACCTTCAACATCACGCTGTGACCACACGCCGAGCGCGCCCGCCGGCGATTCTTGCGCTCACCGGACCACCGCGGCGACTACGCTCGAGCGGTGAAGCGACGATGAGCAAACTCGATGCCCAGCGTGCCATGCGCGAGGCCAAGTACGCCTCCGGGGGCCGCGCCGCGCCCACGCGGCGCGCAACCATCGCCCCGCCGCGCGACGCGCAGCCCCAGCGGGCCACGCCCGAGGGCGGCGCCTCAGTCGCCGCGCCGGCCGACGACATCTGCGGTCGCCGCTCGATGAACGGGCGCACGTGCACCCGCCCCGCCGGCCACGCGGAGAAGAACCACCGCTACGGATGATCGAAGCAAACGACTCACTCCCCCAAGGCTGAGGGACACCGGCACGCTGTGCGTGCCCTTCGCGGTGCGGGACCGGTCGGCCCGAGCATCGGGCGCAGAGCGGCTCGCGTGACAGTCATGGGCGGCGAAGTGCCGCTCCCAGTCGAGAGTCTGACACCGCAGAAGGGCACACCCGCTGCGCCATCAAACGCCACCAGCCCCGGCTGGTTGTTCGCTAGGTGGCCGCGGCGAATCCGTCGGTCGGCGTCTGGGGCGTCGGCGTCGTGCGACCCGCGAGGCCACGACGATCGTCACCAGGCCAGCCAGCAGGGCCAAGAGCGCGCGCATCACCGCAGGTAGGGGGCCGCGGTCGACACCACCTGATTCGCGCACCGCGAGGTCAGCGATCAGCCCCGGGGCCAGCTGGAGGCGGCCCACCGCGTAGCTCGACGTCCCGTCGATGCGGGTCAGCTCGCGACTCTCCCCCGATCTAGTGAGTGGGCGACCACGCGCGACTGGTCCGGCCGCGTGTCGTCGAGCAGCGCCACCTCACGGTTCGCGGTCCAACCGAGCACCGCGTGACTGGTGGGCTGCGGAAGACTCAACCGTGCCGCGCCACTGGCAGGCGTCCCGACCACGTCGACGACCCAGATCCCCGAGCGCCGCTCCACGGCCAGCAGGCGCCCATCGGGCGACCACGAGTTGGGGCCGGCAAGCCTGCCCGGGCCCGGAAGGGCGCGTACGGCTCCCGTGCCCAGGCTCACGATTGCGACTCCGGTCTCGCGGTCGCCCTTTCTCTGGACGGCCATGAGGGCCCCGTCCGGCGAGAAGGCAGCTGCAGTGCTCTGCGTCCCCCCGGGCACCGCTTCGACGGCACCGCTGCTGACGTCAAGCACGAGCAGCGTTCCGAACAGGGGCGAGCCCAGGTAGGGATTGGTCGGCTTGTCGTGGGCCAGGTAGGCCAGCTTGGTGCCATCGTCCGACCAGGCGACAGGCCGCAAGCTGCGCGCCTCGGGAACCGTCCACGATGAGACCTCTCCGGTCTCGAGGCTGACCAGTGTGAGGTCCGGTGAGGTCGCGTCGTGATCGCCGAGCGCCACCCGCCGGCCGTCGGCAGAGAGCAGCATCGGAGCGGGGTCTCCCTGAGTCTCGGGGCCGGCTCGGTCTTCGGCCGCGTCGAGCCGGCGATAGACGTCGTCGTCGGCGGCCAGGACCACGGCCTGGGGGAAGTCCATGAACTCGACCCCGAAACCGTGCTGGTACAAAGCCGCGGCGCGCCCCGGCGGTGCCTCAGAGACGCTCCCAGTCAGGTAGGAGTACCCGGCCAACCGGTCAGGAAGCGTCACCTCCGACCCCGGTGATCGAGCTCCACCACCGGCTGCGAGCAGAACGAACACGACCGCAGCACACGCCGCTCCCAGGACCAGATGCAGCCGACGGGCAAGCCTCACCGCTGCATCGTAGACCTCGCGGCCCGCAACGCGATCCCTCTACGGGCGGGCCCGAGGGGGCTGGCTAGCCGGCAGCGGAATCGAGGGCTCGTGAAGGCGTCGTGGTCGCCGACGCGGCGCCACCGCACGCGCAGCTCACCATCGACGGTGACGAACTCGAAGGTGGCTCGGCCGTCGGGACTTGCGAAGCATCAGGTCATCTCCCGCACGCCGGCGGCCGAGCGGACCGCCTTCATCCGCAGCGAGGCAGGCCACGGCGTAGCGGGATCCGCAGCGAAGACGTCGCACGCCGGGACGAGCTTGTCCCGCACCACCTTCGTGAACTCGGCCGCGTCGAGATGGTCGAGGTGGGCGAGGAAGTCCTCGCTGTCCTCGTGGAGGACCACCCGGCCGGGGCGGCGCTGGACGCCGACGTAGCCGTGAAATCCATGGGGCTCAGCAGTCATGCCTCCGGCCCGGCACGTGACGGGTAACCACCGCAACGGGTGTCTGGGTCAGGTCTGCTCGATGGTTTCTGGGTTGCGCCACTCCGAGTTCGAGAGCTCTGTGATGCGCCAAGCGATGGTGACGGCTGCCGCCACCGCCAGTGCGTACTTGACACCGGCGACCGCGAGCACGCCACCTGGGGCTACAACTTCGAGGACGAACGCCATCCCGGCGAGTGCGACGACCCACAGTGGCACCAACCGGCGACGGTAGAACGCGATCGGGAGCAGGATCACCGACAGCCCGTAGGCCACGATGAGCGGCATCACCAGCAGTCCGATGGCCGCGTCGCTGTTGATGCTGTCGAGCGTCTTGATCGCCGCTTCGCGACCGGGTGCCGCGTCTACGATCCTGATCGTGATGAGGGAGAAGGTCGCGTAGGCGACATGTCCGAGGGCGCCCATCACCCCGAAGAGGGCGGCAGCCCAGGCAAGTTGTCTCCCACGGCCACGGACCACCCGCGCGGCTCCGATCACGCCGACGACGAGCAGAACAGACGAGATGGTGAGGAGGATGGCCTCGGCCGTCAGGCGGCCGGGGGCGGACGACGCCGCGTCGAACAGGCCAGCTGCCTGCCCGTCGTTCGGCGGCGCTATGAGACCGCCGATGCCAACCAGCGCGGCCGAGCCGGCGAGCGCCGCTGCCGTGACCATGCGATGGGCGCGTGAGGCGACTGCGTCGGCGCGGTTCGTTCCGGACAACACCTGCGGTTCGTTCAGCATCGGGCTGGCTCCTTCGTGGGCCGGGAATCTGACCCCGCAAGTCCATCCGAATCAATTCGCCGGCGCGTCCATCTCACCGTCAGTCCAGGTAGCCGCAAGTTCCACGAGCCAGCGTTTGCCGGTTCCACCCACAGGTTGAACAGCTCGCCGCAGGGTGGATGCCGCCCGCGTCGGTGTCTGGCAGGCTGATGGACATGGCATGGGTCAGTGGCGGGCTCGACATCAGCTCCGTCGGCTCTTCGGTCCGGCCGATGAGTCCGGAGCGTCGAGAGGATGCCCTGCTGGCGGCGCTCATCGGACTCGCTGGCTTGGTCGAGGTGGCGCTCGGAGCGGTCCCCGGCCACACGTTGGTCGCGAGCCTCTGCCTGCTGGTTATGACCATGGCGCTGATGGTGCGGCGGGGCCACCCCCGTCTGTGCCTGGTACTCGTCTTGCTGGCACTGGTGGGCCAGTCGTTCCTCGGTGTGCCCGTCAACGCCCAGCTGGTCACGATCCTGTTCATCCTTGTCGCCGCCTACTCTGTGGGGGCGCACCTCGATCGCAGAGCCTCGGCCATCGGTCTCGCGATCGGTGCCACATTGGCTTCGGTCGCGATTGCCGCGGCCAACTCGGGCGGCTCCGACTACGGTTTCGGCCTGCTCCTGGTCACGGGGCCCTGGATCGCCGGTGTCCTAGTCCGCGCGCGGTCCGCCGCGGAGGCGGAGGCGGTCGCCAGCGCCCAGAGCCGGGCGAGACAGGCGGCCAACGACGAACGAGAGCGCATCGCGCGAGAGCTTCATGACATCGTCTCCCACGGACTCTCCGCGATGGTCGTGCAGGCAGCCGCTGCCGCCGAGTTGATCGACCGCTCGCCCGACGCCGCCCGCAAGGCCATGCAGGAGGTTCAGACAACCGGCGCCGGCGCGATGATGGAGATGCGCCACATGTTGGGGCTGATGCGCGGGTGCGAGGCTGCCGGACGCCGACCGCAACCGGCCCTCTCGATCTTCCGAATCGTCCAGGAATCACTCACCAACGTGCGCAAACACGCAACCGGGAGCCGCTGCGAGGTGACCATCACCCACACTCCTGAAGCCCTGAAGGTGGAGATCGTCGACGACGGAGTCGGTGGAGCTCTGGGCCCGGAGAGCCGTGGACTTGGGATCATCGGCATGTGTGAGCGTGCCCGACTGTATGGCGGGGCCCTCGAAGCCGGACCACGCTCGCCAGACGGCGGCTGGGTCGTCCGGGGATGGTTCCCCTTGGAGCATCACGTGGTCGAGTCATGATCCGGGTCCTCGTCGTGGATGACCAGGCGCTCGTGCGAGAAGGGTTCCAGGCGATCCTTGAGTCTCAACCCGATTGCGAGGTTGTCGGCGCAGCGGAGGACGGAGTCGATGCCGTCGAGCAGACCCTTCGGTTGGCCCCGGACGTCGTGCTGATGGACATCAGGATGCCGCGCCTGGACGGCGTCGAGGCAACTCGCCGGGTCTGCTCGGATCAGCGCTGGACCGGACGCGTCATCGTGCTGACGACCTACGGAGCCGATGAGAACGTCTGGGACGCCTTCCACGCGGGCGCCTCGGGATTCCTCCTCAAGACCACGACCGCCGGAGAGCTCGTCCACGCCGTACGGTCCGTGGCCGCAGGCACGGAGCTCCTCGCCCCTGAGGTGACCAGGCGCCTGGTGCGCCAGTTCATGGCCAAACCACGCCCCGGTGAGACACCACCCGGACTCGCTGAGCTCAGCGAGCGGGAACGGCAGGTCTTCGAGCACCTGGCCGGCGGCCTCTCGAACGCCGACATCGCCCGCGCGATGTTCGTGTCCGAAGCCACGGTGAAGACCCACATCAACCGGCTCTTCGCCAAACTGGGAGTGCGTGACCGCGTGCAAGCGGTGATCTTCGCCTACGAGTCGGGATTTGTCTCCGCCGGGCTACATGCCGAGCAATAGCGGCGAAGTGCAACGTCATGCTGGGTGTGACGCGGCTCCGCATGCGACCCGAACGCCGACTGGCTCGGACGACAGCGGGAGGCGCGCCCCGTGCCACAGGCCGAAGGGCTTGCGGTGACTGCGAGGCCGCGCCGATCGGATCCCGGCCGAGATGGTCGCCGTCACCGAATGGGGATCCTCAACCGGGACGCCTCGAGCCATGGCAACCATTGCTGCACCGGTGAGAACAGTGAGGTTCTCGGACCCTGCTCAACGGCTCTGGCGCGCCACGAGCGCCCACATGGCTTCGGCGTCCGCCGGGTCAAGTTCAAAGAAGCCGAACCGAATTCGCGAGACGGGCAGGTGTTCACGGATCTCCTCAAGGGGCAGCGGCTCGATCTCACGAAGAGCTGCCGCACGACGGAATCCGCCTGTGATCACATCGCTCGGCTCGGGCTCGTCTCCGGTGACTTCGCCGACGATGGTCACCGCCCGCAGCGGCTCACCGTGGGGATAGGTAGTCGTGGGCGAGTAGATGAGAACGCCGTCGCCAGGCGACATCCGGGTCAGGGGCGCCCGCTTGCCGTGGTTGGCCATGACGAAGCCGCCGTTGACGCCGCGCCTCGCATGGTCGCGCGAGGCGACGATCACCCAGTGCCGTCGCGTCGTCATCAACGAAAGGTAGTGCAAGGCACCGGGGCCGGGTTGGTCCGCAACCCACGCCCGGCATCGGTCAACGCCGGGATCGGATCGTCACCCGGAGCGTGACCAACAGGATCGGCTTCAGGAAGTGACAAGTGGCAGAGGGCTGCCAACCCAGGCCCGCCCGCAGAAGCAGCGACAACCGACATAGCGGTACACCCCCGAACAGCCGCTTGTCGAACAGGTCCGGCAGCGCTGCCGACTAGAGCTAGAGCGCGGAGAGCCCGGGGACCACGTGCTCACCCAGAGTCCGAACGAAGGCGGCTGGGTCGTTGCTCGGCGGCATCACGTGGACCTCGTCGATGCCGATGTCGGCGAAGGCCCTCATCTGCTCGACGAAGGCACCGCCGTCCGCTGCGGGATCGGCTGGCGCCATGCACGTGATCGTCTTGCGCACGCGGTCGTAGGAGCTGCCTTCGTTCTGGCAGTGCTCGCGCAGAATCTCCAACTTCCGGACGGTCCCGGAAGCATCTGCTGGATCGGCGAAGAGGTTGCAGGCATCGGCGTACTTCGCCACGAACCGAAGAGTCTTCTTCTCACCGGTCCCGCCGATCATGATGGGCGGCGTGCGGATCGGTTGCGGACGATTCAGAGTGCGGCCGAGTTGATAGTGCGTGCCGTCGTACGGACCCTCGTCGTCGCTCCACATCTGGCGCACGATCTGAAGGGTCTCCTCCAGCCTTTCGAACCGCTCCTTCGTAGAAGGGAACGGCACGCCGAGTCCGACCGCCTCCTCCTCGTACCAAGCAGCGCCGATCCCCAGCAGCGCGCGCCCACCTGAAAGAACATCGAGGGTCGTGATGATCTTTGCGAGCAAACCAGGGTGGCGATACGTCGTCCCGGTGACCAGGAGTTGCAGTTCAGCCGACCTCGTGTGCGCTGCCAGGAAGCCGAGGGTTGTGTAGCCCTCCAGCATGTTCAGGTCGGGCCCACCGATCATCTCCATCTGCCAGTAGTGGTCCATGACAGAGAGGTTGTCGATGCCGCCTTCCTCGACCGCTTCGCCGGTCGCCGCCAACATCCGGGGGATGACCGGCGGGCCGCCTTCGAAGTCGTAGGTGACGAGATGCACTCCGAGCTTCATGACTCGAAACTACAGTGCCTGCCGCCGCTGCATCGGTGTCCGGAATACCGGTCGCAGGCCAGAGCGAGGTGGGCGGGTCAACTGTCCGCGTCAGAGAAGTGCTCCCCGAGCGCGATTCGCCGTCTGGAGCGCGACCTTGGGCTGACTCGCGCGAAGCTGGGTCGATGCCCGCCGACAACGTTGGTCGACTCGGGCGACATGGGCCTGAATTGGCAGTGCGTCTGTGTGCACTCCGGGGACCCTGGGCGAGACGCGACGTTCTGGCAGGAGGCCTGGGCTGGCGGCGGACCTATGACGAAGTCCACGAGGTGGTCCTCGAGCCGCCGGAGGGCAAGCAGGTCAAGAACCGTCTCCATCTTGACCTACGACCCGCCACCCAAGCCCGCCAAGGCCCCGGTGAGCCGGATCAGTCGTCGTGCCGGCGACGGCGGTGGCGCCGCCAGCGCGTTGATCCTGGCGGTGCTGTCGAACCTGTAGCAGGCCCGACCCTCCATTCGGATGAGCCTCGGCGTCACCGCGTGAGTTGACGTTCGTGCGATCAGCCTCGCCAGTTCCCCAGCACCAAGGGCTGTGGTAGGTCGAGCGCGGGCGCCGGAGGGTGTGTCGAAGGATCCCCAGGGTGAACCGGTCAAGATCTTCAATGCCGGTGCCGGCCGCGCAGACGATCGGGCCTGACCACTCCTCGTGCCCCGAATTTCCAATCCGTTGGATAAGTCGTCCGAGGCTGCTGTGGTCGAGCGGTCCTTCGGCTGGCGATGACGTCGTCGAGGAGTTCACCAAGACCCAGGTGAGTTACGGCGGCACCCGGAAGTTCGCCTGGCTGACGCCACTGTCGAAGAGCAAGGCGTTGTTGCTGCTCGATCTGGGAAGAGCGCGATGCGCCGGTGCTACGGAGTCTCATTCGCTACCGCGAAGACAAGGTCACGCATCAGGTCGAGGTCCGCAAGGAGCGGACGTTGATGCCGTTGCGGCACTCGGCTGGTTTGAGGAGGCAGTGTCGTGGGGCCGCAAGGAGCGCTGATAGCCAGAGCAGTCACCACCCCAGCCATCGATCGCCTCACCAGCGCCTACCGCCTCGTGGCCCTCGGTGCGGTACCAGTGGAGCGCTGCTCGGCGGCCTCACCGCCAGCAGCCTAGGCCTGCGAGCGCCCTTCTACCTCGGAGCCGGATGCAGGATGATCACGGCCCTGGCGCTGGCCCCGATCCTGACCACTCAGGCACTCGACCGCGCCGCCGGCGCGTGATCTCTGGGGTTCGCTCGGACGAGGGATCAAGCCGTGTAGTGGCTAGGGGATCGGCTCGAGGACGACCACAGCGGTCTCGGTCGGCCGCCGCGCGGCGTAGGCGTCGAGGTTCTTCTCGATCTCGGCCCACTTGGACCACAGCCGGTCGCGTTCTGCACCCTGTGCGCGGCGAGCCCGCACGCGTCGTCTTCCTTCGCGGGTCTGGGCGATGGCGACTGGATGGTCCTGCAGGTTCAGCCACCAAGCGGGCTCGGCCTCACCCCACCCGTTCATGGCCATCGTGACCAGGTGGGGGCCGTCCTCGACGTAGCCGACGACGACCGCTCGTGACCGTCCGGTGCGGCGTCCCGTCGTGGTGAGGCGCAGCGTCCCCCAGCCGCCTGGCTTGGGCCGCCACAAGCCGAACCGGCCACCGGTCACACGCAACAAGGCGCGGTGCCCATGCCAGAAGGACACGACGAACCAGCGAGGTGGCAGCCTTGCCTGCCGGCTACGAGCTGCCGACGACGGAGTCCGGCGATCCTTGGTCACAGCCACAGTGTGACCCTCGATGACAGGTCCCGCCAGCGCCGTGTCGACCCGACGCCTTCGTCTCGTGGACGACGCGCCGTCCGGTGTGAGACGTGTCCTCCGCCTCGGTGACCACCTCGCCGCGCTCGGTCGCAACTGATACCCCAAACGGGGAGGACCCGATTTCGGGGTCGTCGTATGGGGAACCCCGTACGGGAAGCCTGCCGGTGATTGCTGTCGTGGAGTCGGTGGCGTCCCGATGAAGCCCGTCCGATTGCCTTCCCGGACGGGGGAGGTTCTTCGAATCGCCCCGGTCGGCGCGTGCTCGACTCTGTAGCGCCGTGGGGAATGAACGGGTCAGGGGCAGACGGGCAACTCGACGTACGAGTCATCCGCGATCACGTGCGCATCGCCGGTGGGCGGCGACACTCACCCGGCGGTGAGCGTCTGGGTGAGGCGGGTGGCCGGGGAGTCCAGTCCCCAGCGCTGGGCGAGGGCGACGACGTCATCGGGCGAGGCGGGCGAGTCCGGCAACCGCAGGTCGGGGTCCTCGAGGTCGAGGTCCCTCACCACGCGGACGACGTCGGGCGCGACCCTGAGGTAGTCGGCGGCGCCGCGCAGCTTCCCGCGCGGGCCTGGCGCCAGCTCCGACGCCGGGTCATCGATGGCTGCCAGCAGCGCCTCGATGCGACCGAAGCGCCGCAGCAGCGTGGCCGCGGTCTTCTCCCCCACGCCCGGCACCCCCGGCAACCCGTCGGAGGGGTCCCCGCGCAGCGTCGCGAAGTCGGCGTACTGCCGCGCCTCGATGCCGTACTTGTCGCGCACCCATGCTTCGTCCACCCGCTCGTGGCGGCTGACACCGCGCGCCACGTAGAGCACCCGGACCTCGGCGGAGTCGTCGACGAGCTGGAAGAGGTCGCGGTCGCCGGTGACGATGTCGACGGGCATCCCGGCGTCGGTCGCGAGCGTGCCGATGACGTCGTCGGCCTCGTGCTCATCAGCCCCGACCACCGCGATCCCGAACGCCTCGAGCACCTCGAGGATCACCGGCACCTGGGTCTCCAACGCGTCGGGCACCTCCTCGACGTCGGGGTCGGTCGGCACCTCCTCGACCACCCGGTGCGCCTTGTACGTCGGCAGCAGGTCGACCCGCCACGGCGGCCGCCAGTCGTTGTCCCAGCAGCACGCCAGATGGGTCGGGTGGTACTCCCCCACCAGCCGACTGATGAAGTCCATCAGCCCCCGCACGGCGTTGACCGGCGTCCCGTCGGGTGCGGTGACGGAGTCCGGCACCCCGAAGAAGGCACGGAAGTACAACGAGGCGGTGTCGAGCAGCATCAGGCGCTCGGGGCGGCGGCTCACGGGGCAACCGTAGCGGCCCCGGGGTCCGGGGCGGGTCGTGGTTAGTGTGGCCACATGGAGGACACAGACCGCCAGATCCTGCGGCTCCTGGCCGCCGACGGCCGGATGTCGTTCACCGACCTCGGCAAGGCGACCGGGCTGTCGACCAGCGCCGTCCACCAGCGGGTCAAGCGGCTGGAGCACCGCGGCCTCATCACCTCCTACGCCGCGGTCCTGGACTACGACGCCGTGGGGCTGCCGCTGACCGCGTTCATCTCGATCAGGCCGATCGACGCCTCGCAGCCCGACGACTCCCCGGAGCGGCTCAAGGACATCACCGCGATCGAGTCCTGCTGGTCGGTCGCCGGCGACGCGTCGTACCTGCTCAAGGTGCGGGTCGCCGGCCCCACCGACCTGGAGGACCTGCTCGCCCGCATCCGGGCCGCCGCCAACGTCTCCACCCGCACCACCATGGTGCTGTCGACCCCCTACGAGCGCCGCCCCGTCATCGGCTGAGCGACCACCACCTCACTCAGCAAGCGACGAGTACGCCACCACCCCGCGGCGCAGCGACGTCACCGCCTCGCGAGCGGTGGTCCTCAGCTCCGGGGTCGGTGCAGCGTCGGTGACCTGGCCGGCCAGGTCGAGCAGCTGCTTCATCCACCGCACGAAGTCGCCGGCTGCCAGATCGGTCTCGCTCAGCACCTCGCCCAGGCTTCCGCCTGAGGCCCAGCGCTGCGCCGCCCAGGCGAAGCCCGGGTCCGGCTCGCGCAGGAAGTCGACGCGGTGGTCCTTCTCGACCCGGGACAGCTCCGCCCACAGCGCCACCATCCGGCCGAGCACCTCGCGCACCTGGCCCCGCGGCGGCCGCGGCGAGGTGGCGTCGTCGGGGCGACGCGACTCGTAGACCAGCACGGATAGCGCGGCAGCCAGGTCAGCGGCTCCCAGGCCGTCCCACAGCCCCTGGCGCAGACACTCGGAGACCACGAGGTCGAGCTCGGTGTAGATCCGCATCAGCACGTCACCGGCGGGCGTCACCTGGTCGTCCTCGAGGTAGCCCAGGGACGTCAACACGTCGCACACCCGGTCGAACTGTCTCGCGATGCTGTTGGTGCGTGACTCGATCCGTCGACGCAAGCCGTCGGTCTCGCGCTTGAGCTTCTGGTGCCGCTCCGCCCACCGCGCGTGGGACTCCCTGTCCTCGCAGGCGTGGCAGGGGTGGGCACGCAGCTCCGCGCGGAGCCGGGAGATCTCCTGCTCGTGGTCCTGCCCCCGGGGCCCACGACCGCCGGAGGCAGTGGCTCGACGCCCCCGACCGCCCCGTCCCCCCGCCGGGAAGTCCAGGTCCCGGGTGCGCAGCCGCAACGTGTTGGCCAGGTCGCGGCGTGCCTGAGGGTTGCGCCCGTTGAAGTTCCGCGGCACCTTCAGCCGCGACACCGCCTCGACGGGCCGGTTGAAGTCGATCATCGCCAGACGCCTCGCCTGGCGGTCCTCGGTCACGACTGACGGACGTGGGTCCGCCCGGTCGGAGGGGTGGCCGGGGTCGATCACCACCGCCCAGCCCGCGTACTTGCCGGTCGGCACCTCGATGACATCCCCTGGCCGCAGCCCCTCCAGCGACGCGACGATCTCGGCCCGACGGTCGGCCTTGCGCTCCCGCGCGGCAACCGCCTCCACGTCGGAGAGCCGGCGCCGCAGCCCGGCGTACTCCATGAAGTCGCCGAGGTGGCACTGAGCTGCCTCGGCGTACCCGTCGAGACCCTCCTCGGCCTTGCGCAGCTGGCGAGCCAGCCCGACGACCGCCTTGTCGGCCTGGAACTGGGCGAACGACGACTCCAGCAGCTCCCGCGCGGTGCCTCGGCCGAACTGCCGCACCAGGTTGACCGCCATGTTGTACGACGGCCGGAACGACGAGCGCAGCGGATAGGTGCGGGTGGAGGCGAGGCCCGCCACCGTGCGCGGGTCGATCCCCTGGGACCACAGCACGATGCCGTGACCCTCCACGTCGATTCCGCGGCGTCCGGCCCGTCCGGTGAGCTGGGTGTACTCCCCCGGCGTGATGTCGGCGTGGGTCTCGCCGTTCCACTTCACCAGCTTCTCGATCACCACCGAGCGAGCCGGCATGTTGATGCCCAGAGCAAGGGTCTCGGTCGCGAACACGACCCGGCACCTGCCCGCCGCGAACAGCTCCTCCACGCACTCCTTGAAGGTGGGCAGCATCCCGGCGTGATGTGCCGCGACTCCACGACCGAGGCCCTCCAGGAAGTCGTGGTAGCCGAGAACGTGACGGTCCGTCTCGGGGATGTGGTCGCACCTCTCCTCGACGAAGGAGATGATCTCGTCGCGTTCGACAGGCGTCGTGAGCCGGAGGTTGGCGGCCAGGCACTGCTGCACCGCGGCGTCGCAGCCGATGCGGCTGAAGATGAAGTAGATCGCCGGCAGCAGGGCCTCGCGCTCGAGCCGGTCGACGACCTCGAAGCGTGGCGGGAGCCCGCCTCGGGGCGGGGGCCGGCCGCGGGAGCCACGGGGGGTCTTGCCGCGACCCTTCTGCGGCGCCCGACGGTCCGAGGTTCGACGCGCGCGCTGGTCGTCACGGGCCACCCGCACCAGGTCGGGGTTGACCCGCGCCTCCTCGCCCCCGAGACCGCCGTCCTCGTCGAACAGGTCGTAGAGCCGCCGGCCCACCATCACGTGCTGGTACAACGGCACCGGCCGGGTCTCCTCGACGATCGTGGTGGTGGAGCCCCGCACGGTGGCCAGCCACTCGCCGAACTCCTCGGCGTTCGACACCGTCGCCGACAGCGAGATCACCGACACCGACTCCGCCAGGTGGATGATGACCTCCTCCCACACCGCTCCCCGGGATCGGTCCGCGAGGTAGTGCACCTCGTCCATCACGACGAAGCCGAGGTCGAGCAGCGTGCGGGAGCCGGCGTAGAGCATGTTGCGCAGCACCTCGGTGGTCATCACGACCACCGGCGCCTCCCCGTTGACGCTGTTGTCACCGGTGAGCAGGCCCACCCGCTCCGGACCGTAGCGGCGCACCAGGTCGGCGTACTTCTGGTTCGACAGCGCCTTGATCGGGGTGGTGTAGAAGCACTTGCGCCCCTGGTGCAGCGCCAGGTGGACGGCGAACTCCCCGACGATCGTCTTGCCGGACCCGGTGGGCGCGGCGACCAGGACGCCGTCGCCCTCCTCGACGGCCTTGCAGGCGGTCACCTGGAAGTCGTCCAGAGCGAAGTCGTAGAGCTGGCGGAAGTCGCCGAGCACCGGATGGCTCTGCTGTCGCCGGAACTGGGCGTAGCGCTCCGCGGGAGTGCTCACAGCGACACCCCCGCTGCGACGAGCACGTCCAACGCCTGCGGGTCCGCGGTCACCGTCAGCGGCAGCGGCCCGAGTCGCTCGCCGTCGGCGTACGCGGTGATCCCGCCGGCTGCCACGGTCACCTGCCGCACCCGGCAGTGCTCGTAGGCGGGGTGGGTCCGGTGAGTGCCGCGGAACAGCCGCGGGTAGGTCCGCACCAGGTCGGCCTTGGAGATCGGGTGGAAGAACACCACGTCGAGGAGACCGTCGGTGAGGTCCGCGCCTTCGCAGATGCGCAGCCCTCCCCCGAAGGAGGGGCCGTTGCCGACCGCCACCATCATGGCCTTGATCCGACGTACCTCACCGTCGAGGTCGAGGGTGTAGTCGATCGGCTCGAACGTGCGCAGCTCGGCCAGGGTCGCCAGGTTGTACTTCATCTGTCCGCGCGGCCATCGCATGGCGTTGGCGCGTTCGTTGACCACGGCGTCGAAGCCGGCCGAGAGCACGCAGAGGAAGAAGGTCGCCCCGGTCCGCGCCAGGTCGACGGTGCGGCGGCGTGAGCCGATGACGACGTCCGTGGCGGCCACCGGGTCGTCCAACGGGACGCCGAAGTAGCGTGCGGCGTCGTTGCCCGAGCCTGCGGGCACCACCCCTAGCGCCGTCTCCGAGTGTGCGAGGGCCTGGACGGCGAGGTGGACCAGACCGTCCCCCCCGACCACCACCAGCGACTCCACGCCGTGGTTCACGGCGGCCCGTGCCAGGTCGTCGGCCTCCTGGGCGTCCCGGCCACGCAACGGGTGGACCGCGAACCCGGCGTCGCGCAGCCGCGCGACCACCAGGTCGGACGTGCGTGCTGCAAGCCCCTTGCCGGAGGTCGGGTTGCTCAGCACGGCGATGTCGCGAGCCACGTCCTCACCCTAGCGAGGCCAATGACAACCACCCCGACCACCGCTCCGGTTTCCGGGCCGGGGTTTCGTGGCTCGCTGCGCTCGCACCTCAACGACCGGGGAGCCACCTCAACGACCGGGCGGGGGGCGTTTCGTGGGTCGTGGGCGTAGGGGTCGCGGTTCAGAGGCGCAGGGCGGCGATGAAGCGGGACGAGGGCGCGCCCACCGCCTTGGCGAGCCGTCGCAACGCCTCCAGGGCGGTGTCGACGCCGATGTCGACCCCGGGGGTCACCAGGGTCAGCCGACCTGACACGTCGAGCAGCAGCACCTCACCGAGCGCCCACTGGGAGTGCCCCTCGCGCCGCCATCGCTCGGGGAGCACGGGTTCGGGATACGCCCGGTCGCACGCCAGCAGGTCACACGCCAGCGGCTTCGGCGCAGCAGCGCCGTCCTCGCCCTGAGGCCCCCCGTGGGGGGCGAGCTCACCCGGCACCAGCGGAGTGCCCAGCTCGGTCGCGGACGTCCACTCCACCTCTCGCTCGCCCACCCACTCAGGCAGGTCGAAAGCATCGACGGCCGTGACGTCGGCCTGCGGCCCGGGAACGCGCACTAGTCGTCCTCGTCGAGACGCGACCGGCTCACGCGCTCGGGGTCGTGGCTCAGCTCCGACTGCTCGTCGTCGTCCAGGTCCCCGCCCAGCTCGGACCGCTGGCGCCGGGCGCGACGCCGGTCCACCGACCGCGCGATGAACTCGGACAGGAGGAAGAGCAGCGTCATCGGCAGCGCCAGCATCAGCATCGAGAACGGGTCGGTCGACGGGGTGGCGACGGCCGCGAACACGAAGGTGCCGAGGATGATCCAGGGTCGGTAGTCGGCCAGCGCCTTGCCCGGAAGGACCCCGGCAAGGTTGAGCAGGATGACGAACAGCGGGATCTCGAAGGCCACGCCGAAGACCAGCAGCATGCGGGTGAAGAAGGAGAAGTACTCCCCGAACTCGACGAGGTTCTCCAGCGACGAGGGCGTGAACCCGATCAGCACCTCCAGGCCCCGCGGCAGCACGTAGTAGCCCGTCGCGACGCCGAGCACGAACAACGGTCCCGCGACGGCTGTGAACACCCGCGACGCCTTGCGCTCGTTGGCATGCAGGCCGGGCAGGATGAACGCCCAGATCTGGTACAGCCAGTACGGGCTCGAGGCGACCAGCCCGGTGATGCCCGCCAGCTTGAGGTGCAGCAGCAGCGGCCCCCCGGCGCCCTTGATGTAGGCCTTGGTGGCGACGCTCTGGCCGAGCGCGTCGCGGGCCTTGTCGTAGGGCGCCATCACCAGCTGGAGCAACGGGTCGAAGAAGAACAGCGACAGCCCCATCGCGAGCACGATCACGACGACGGAGCGCAGGATGCGCCCCCGCAGCTCCCGGAAGTGGTCGGCGAGAGCCATCCGCCCGTCGGGGGTGATGGGTGACTCCGGCGTGGTCCGGAACATCCGGACGATGCTCGTGGCGACACTCACTGACGGATGCTGACGTCTCGATCCGGCGCGGGCAGGGGGCTCAGCGCTGGTCGCCCGGGCGCTCGTCGTAGGACAGGTCCGTGCGGACCGAGTCGGTCCTCAAAGGCCCCCGGGGGCCCTCGATCTCCCGGGGCTCCTCCAGCTCGGAGTGCGCCTGCGAGTCCTTCTTCCGGGTCTCGTCCTCGTCCTCGTCCTCGTCGATCAGTCCCTTGGTCTCCGCCTTGAAGATCCGCAGTGCCCGACCGCTGCCGCGGGCGAGCTCGGGGAGCTTCTTGGCCCCGAAGAGCAGGACGAGGACCAAGATGATGAGAGTGATCTCGAGCGCGCCGATGTTGCCCATCCGTGTCACTGCCTTCGTTGTCGTGGGCCCGCCAGCTGCGGGTGTTCCTCCATGGTACGCACGCTCACCCGTGCGGGGGCGCCGACTCGGCCTCGGCGTAGTTGCTCAGGGCGCGCCGTGCCGAGGCGCGCACCAGGTCGCCCAGGTCGGCGGGATCCACCAACTCCGCGTCGGGGCCCAGGCGGAGCATCAGCCCCACCAGCCAGCGCGGATGGGCCACTGGCACGGTGACCTCCAACCCCCCGTCGAAGGGGCCGCCGGTGACCTCGCGCACCTCCCCCACCGGGTAGTACTCGGTCACCCACCGGGCTCTGGGGCCCACCCTGAGCGTCGCGGTCGCGATCGCACCACCGGACAGGAAGGCGCCCCCACTGAGGTCAAGAGGGTCGGGGCGGGCGACCACCGCCGACTCGAGCACGTCGGCATCTGTCACCCGGTCGAGGCGGAACAGCCGCTGGCTGGCGCTGTGGTGGTCCCACGCGTCCAGGTAGAGATGGCCCTCGACCTCCGAGACGGCCACCGGGTCGACCACCCGGCTTCGGACCTCGTCGCGGACGGCGGCAGCGTGGCTGAGACGCACCTGGCGGCCCTGCGCGACGGCCTCCTCCAGCCGTGCGGCGAGCTCGCGCTCGGTGGGGGGCACCGGAGCGGTGACCCGGATCGTGGCGGCCTCCCCCACCCCCTCTCGGATCTTGGCGAGGGTACGGTCGACGACTTCCTGGACGTCCGGCTCGGCTCCTTCGCGCAGCGCGGTCAGGGCCGCCAGCAGGGCTGCACCCTCGCGGCTGCCCAGCCGTAGCGGACGGTGCAGGAACTCGGCGTCGCGGATGCGGATGATGCTGCTGTCCTCGAGTGCTTCGAAGTCGAAGTCGATGACGTCGCCGGGGAGCTGTCCCGGCAACCCGCAGAACATGAGGACCCTGAGGTCGTGGTGGATGGTGCGCTCCTGGACGCCGAAGCGTTGCGCGGCCTCGCTGACCGGCACCTCACCCCGCCGCTGCAGGTAGGGCACCAGCGCCAGCAGCCGGGTCATCTGCTCCTTCGACGTGCTCACTGCGTCACCCCCGGACCGGCGGCCGCCCGAAGCCGGGCCACGACCTCCTGGCGAAGGTCTGCCGGCTCGGCCACCACGACGGCGTCGCCGAGCTCGCAGATCTCGGCCACCAGGGTCTCGGTCCGCCCGAAGGGCACGGTGACCTGGTCCCAGCCATCCGCACCGCTGCGGGTGGACTCCGCCCGGCGGCGCAGCTGCACGGCACGACCGCTGCGCACCGCCAGCACTGCCTCCCGGTCGGGCACCTCCGGGGTGAGGTGGGCCGCCATCGACTGGAGGTCGAGATCCTGGGGTGGTTGGTAGGACGCCGCGGGGCCGTCGAAGGCGACCACCCCCTCGACCCGTCCGAGCCGGAAGACCCGATGGTCCTCACGGTCGCGGTCCAGGCCGACGACGTACCAGCGGCCGCGGAAGCCGATCACGCCCCAGGGCTCGAGGTGGCGTTCCTCGGCCTGCGCGGACGCGCTCGACCGGTAGTCGAACCGGACCGGACGCCGGCTCGTGGTGGCGTCGAGAAAGGTCAGGAACGATGGCTCCTCGGCCACGAGCTGGGGGGCGATCAGCCCTTGAGCCTCGGGGTCGACGTCCACGCCGTCGGCGGCGAGCTTGCGCAGCGCCTCCTGGGTCGTGGCAGCCAGCTCCCGGTCCTTCCAGACCCGCGCCGCCAGCCCGACGACTGCGGCCTCCTCGGCGGTGAGGTGGATCTCGGGGAGCTCGAACTCGGCCCGGGAGATCCGATACCCCTGTTCGTCCTCGAACAGCGGGTCGTAGGAGCCGATCTCGACCGGGACCCCGAGCGCGCGCAACTCGTCCTTGTCACGCTCGAACATCTTCTCGAACGCCTCGTCCGAGGACGCCGCACGGTACTCGGCGACCTGCTCGCGCAGGAGGTGCTTGGGGACGAAGGTGCGCGTGCTGAGCAGCAGGATGAGCAGGTTCATCAGCCGCTCGGTCTTGCGCGCCGACATCTCCGCCCCCTTCGACCGGTGCGGGCCCTTGGCTCGTGGCCCTCGCTGCCGGCGATCCTAGACGCTAGGAGGCCGCCAGCACGTCGATGACGAAGACCAACGTGGAGTTGCCCGGGATGTTCTCCCCGCTGCCCTCCTTGCCGTACCCGAGCTTGGGCGGAATCACCAGCATGACGCGGCTTCCGACCTTGACTCCCTGCAGCCCCTCGACCCAGCCGGCGATCAAGCCTCCTTCGCTCAGCGGGAAGGTGGCCGGCTCGCCGCGCTCGAAGGAGCTGTCGAACGGCTTCTTGCCCTTGCCCCAGACCGCACCGAAGTAGTCGACGGTGACCTGCTGGTTCGCCTCGACCTCGGGCCCTTCGCCCTCGATCAACGGGATGACCTGCAGCTTGGCCGGAGGGGTCTTCGGCGCGCTCGAGAAGTCGACCGCGGTCACCTTGTCCTCGTCGCCGACGACGGTGGGCGCGTTCGCCGGCGGGTCGACCGTCTCGCCCTCGGGTCCCTCGAGCGGCGGCTCGGCCTCTTCCAGGACGTCGACGAGGAAGAGCATCGACTCCTCCGCCTCCAGGCCGGCCTGGGGTGCACCCTGGGGTCCGACCACCTCGGCGACGGGCAGTGCCACCGCGACCCGGCTCCCGATGTGGGCGCCCACCAGCTCACCGAGCCAGGGCGCGTTGCCCTGCCCCAGGTCGATGCGCTCGGAGGCGTCTCCCTCGTAGTTGCCCTGGACCAGCTTCCCCTCGTTGTCGAAGATCGCGATCTTCGCCTGGACGACGGTGTCGTCGGCGAGCGCATCCCCGTCGCCGACGAGGATCTCGGCCGACGTCGCCTCCTCGACCCCGAAGGCGTCCGTGGTCTCGACCTTCGGCTTCTCACCGAACTCACCGCTGACGGTCACGCCCTCCAACGTCTCGGGATCCGCGTCCGCCCCGTCGCCACTGCCGCCACAGGCGGCGGTCGAGAAGAGGAGGGCAGCCGTCAAGGTCGCGGCGAGGGGGCGGCGCATGAGTACTCCGAACAGGCAGGGGACATGAGTCGGGAAAGCAGTCTGGGGACGAGCCCCGCCACCCTAGCCACCCATCCTGAACCACCCCTGAACGCCACCAACCCCACTCCCCCGACCCCGCGTCTGCAAGCCCGGCCGTGGCGCATAGACGAGTGGACGGGGTTCGGGCCGCGCGCGGCCGGCTGAGCCCCCCAGGTCTTACGTAACAGGCTCACCCCCTTACATCGCGTCGATCAGCTTCTGCACCCGTTCGTCGTGGGACCGGAAGGGGTCCTTGCAGAGGATGGTGCGCTGCGCCTGGTCGTTGAGCTTGAGGTGCACCCAGTCGACGGTGAAGTCGCGGCGGCGCTCCTGGGCCCGCTGGATGAACTCACCTCGCAGGCGGGCACGTGTGGTCTGCGGGGGAAGCGTCTTGGCCTCGAAGACGCGCACCTCGTCGGTGACCCGAGCGACGGCTCCCCGCTTCTGCAGCAGGTAGTAGAGGCCCCGCTCCCGGTGGATGTCGTGGTAGGCGAGGTCGAGCTGGGCGACCCTGGGATGGCTGAGCGGCAGTCCGTTCTGCGCGCGGTAGCGGTCGATCAGCTTCCACTTGATCACCCAGTCGATCTCGCGCTCGACCAGCCCCAGGTCGTCGGACTCGACCGCCTTCAGGGTGCGCTCCCAGAGGTCCAGCGCCTGCTCGATCACCGGGGTGCTGATGTCCCGGCGGTCGACGAAGGCCCGTGCCCGGCCGAGGTAGTCGGCCTGGATCTCCAGCGCGCTGGCCTCCCTGCCGTTGGCCAGCCGCACCCGGCGTCGACCGGTCACGTCGTGGCTGATCTCGCGGATGGCCCGGATCGGGTTGTCCATGGTGAGGTCACGCATCACCACGCCTTCCTCGATCATCCGGAGCACCAGGTCGCAGGTGGCGACCTTGAGCAGCGTGGTGGTCTCACTCATGTTGGAGTCGCCGACGATGACGTGGAGGCGGCGGTAGCGCTCGGCGTCGGCGTGCGGTTCGTCGCGGGTGTTGATGATCGGGCGGCTTCGGGTGGTGGCGCTGGAGACCCCTTCCCAGATGTGCTCGGCGCGCTGGGAGACCGAGAACATTGCCCCGCGCGGGGTCTGCACGACCTTGCCCGCCCCGCAGATGATCTGGCGGGTGACCAGGAACGGGATGAGGACGTCGGCGAGCTTGGCGAACTCGCCGTGCCGCGCGACCAGGTAGTTCTCGTGGCATCCGTAGGAGTTGCCGGCGGAGTCGGTGTTGTTCTTGAAGAGGTAGACCTCTCCGAGAATCCCCTCGTCGGCGAGGCGACGTTCCGCGTCGACCAACAGCCCTTCGAGGATGCGCTCCCCTGCCTTGTCGTGGGTGACCAGCTCGGCGACGTCGTCGCACTCGGGGGTGGCGTACTCGGGGTGGCTGCCCACGTCGAGGTAGAGGCGAGCACCGTTGCGCAGGAAGACGTTGCTGCTGCGGCCCCAGGAGACCACCTTGCGGAACAGGTACCGGGCGACCTCGTCGGGGCTGAGACGGCGCTGGCCCTTGAACGTGCACGTCACGCCGTACTCGTTCTCGATCCCGAAGATCCGCCGGTCCATCTGGTCAGGCTATGCCCACGACGGTGGGGAGAGCAGCGGCTCGCCCGACGCCCGACGGTTGTCGGTTGCGTCCCGCGGTGCGAGACTAGAACTTGTTTCACTTTCGAACAGGTGCGACGGGGCAGGGGGACCATGTACGACTTCGCTGAGGGGCCCGACGTCGTCCGCCTTCCTCGTCCCCCCTGGGCACTGACCGCGCTCGAGCCCCTGCGCGTGCCCGTGGAGCTCACCTGGTCCCTGACCCTGGACCACCTCTCCCCCGACAGCAGCCTGGGCAACGGGCGCCCCGTGCTGGTGCTGCCCGGCTTCAGCGCCGACGACTTCATGACCGGACGGTTGCGTGCCCACCTGACCAAGCACGGATTCGCCGCCCACGGGTGGGGTCTCGGGCGCAACCACGGACTCACCGACCGGCTCGTCGACGGCCTGCTGGAGCGCTTCGACCAGGTCACCGGCGAGCACGACGAGCCGGTCGCCGTCGTCGGGTGGAGCTTCGGCGGCCTGCTCGCCCGCTGGCTGGCCCACCGACGCCACGGGCAGGTGCGCCAGGTGATCTGCCTGGGGTCCCCCTGGACCGCTGAGGGAGAGGTCACGCGCACCACTCCCCTCTTCCACCGAGCGGCGCGTCGACACGGCATCTCCGATCGGGCGCACGCCATCGTGACCGAGCTCCGCGTGCCCCTGCGGACCCCCCTGACCGTGTTGTGGTCGCGCACCGACGGCATCGTCAACTGGCGTGGCTGCGCGGTCGAGGGTCCCCACACGGAGAACATCTCGGTGCCGAGCAGCCACACCGGGCTGGCGTCCAACCCGTTGTCGCTGGCCGCGCTGACCGACCGACTGGCCCAGGCCGACCCCTGGCACCCCGACCCCTTCTCCTGGCGGGTCGCCCTGGGCGCGTTCGCCCCCGGCGTCGTACGCCGGCACGTGCTGGGGGTGGCCGGGTGAGCGGGCCCCTGGAGCACCGCAACCCGGCCGCGGTCGCGGCGGTGATGCCGGCGCTCAAGCTGGTGATGAAGACCTACTTCCGCTCCGAGGTCCGTGACGTCGGCCGGGTGCCGGCCGGTGGGGCACTCACCGTGAGCAACCACTCCGGTGGCCTCATGCCGATGGACGTGCCGATCCTCGCCTACGCCCTGGTCGACGAGTTCGGTCCGGAACGTCCCTTCTACGTCCTGGCCCACGACGGCCTCTTCATGGGTCCCCTCGGTCCCCTGATGCGCTCCATGGGGTTCCTGCCGGCTTCTCGTGACAACGCCCGGGCCCTGTTGGAGTCGGGCGCGACGACGATCCTGTTTCCGGGCGGCGACCACGACTGCTTCCGCCCCACCAGCGAACGCAACCGGATCGACTTCGACGGGCGCACCGGCTACGTCCGCACCGCGCTCGAGGCCGACGTCCCGATCGTGCCGACGGTGAGCATCGGTGGTCAGGAGACCCAGCTCTACCTGTCGCGGGGTCAATGGCTCGGTCGCCGCTCGCCGCTGCGCAAGCTGGTGCGCACCGATCTGGCGCCGCTTCAGCTGGGCTTCCCGTTCGGCTTGGTCATGGCCGTGCCACCCAACCTGCCACTGCCGGCCAAGATCGTCACCCAGGTGCTCGACCCCATCCACATCCGCGCCGAGTTCGGGCAGGATCCCGACATCGACGAGGTGGACGCGGTCGTGCGGAGCCGGATGCAGGCAGCGCTGGACGAGCTCGCCGCCCAGCGACGCCTCCCCGTGATCGGCTGAGGAGGCTGGAGATCTCGTGATGCTGGTGAACCGGGTCCGTGAGGCCCTGTGGGTGGCGATGACGCTGGTGAGGTGCGGCATGATCGCGCCGCTTCGCCCCGGCAAGTACGTCCGCATGGTGCAGGCGTTGCGGCGCTACGGCGCCAACCCGATGACCACCGTCAGCCTTGCTGCCGCCCGCGCTCCGCACGCCACCGCCCTGGTCGACGAACGGGGGGCGATGACCTGGCGTGAGCTGGAACACCGCTCCGACGCCCTCGCCGCATCGCTGCGGACTCTCGGCGACTCCCCCGCCGAGACCGTCGGGATCCTCTGCCGCAACCACCGCGGCTTCGTGGAGTCCCTGACGGCGGCGGCCAAGTCGGGAGCCGACGCGTTGCTGCTCAACACGGGGTTCGGGGGTCGCCAGCTCGCCGACGTCCTCGAGCGCGAGTGCGCCGGTGTCCTGGTCTACGACGAGGAGTTCACCGACCTCGTCGGCGAGGCACGCGAGCGCCTCCCCGGGCTCGTCGAGGTGCTGGCATGGACCGACGCGGAGGCTCCCCCGGCACCGACGGTGGAGGGGCTGATCCGCGAGGGCATGGGGTCCCGCCCGGACAAGCCCTCCCGGGCCGGCCGCGTCATCCTGCTCACGTCCGGCACCACCGGCGCCCCGAAGGGCGCCCGCCGATCCGGGGGTGGCGGGGCCGGGGCCCTGGCGGCGATGTTCGACCGCATCCCCTGGCGGGCCGAGGAGACGACCGTCGTCGCGGCCCCGATGTTCCACGCCTGGGGGTTCGGGCAGCTGGCGGTCTCGGCCACGATGACGTGCACCGTGGTGACGCGCCGCCGGTTCGACCCCGAAGCGACGTTGCAGCTGGTGGAGCAGCACCGCGCCACCGGGCTGGCCGTCGTCCCCGTGATGCTCGAGCGGATCATGGACCTCGGCGACGAGGTGCTCGACCGCTTCTCGCTGGCGTCGTTGCGGTTCGTCACCGCCAGTGGCTCTCGGATGCGCCCCGATGCGGTGACTGCCTTCATGGACCGTTTCGGTGACGTGGTCTACAACTCCTACAACGCGACCGAGGCGGGCCTCATCACGACCGCGACGCCCGCCGACCTGCGCGCTGAGCCGGAGACGGCCGGACGGCCGGTGCGAGGGACCCGGCTGCGCATCCTCGACGACGACGACAGCTCGGTGCCCGCGGGCGAGGTCGGCCGCATCGTGGTGCTCAGCGGCTCGTCGTTCGAGGGCTACACCTCCGGTGCCACCAAGGACTTCCACGAGGGCTACATGGTCTCCGGCGACGTGGGCCGGGTCGACGGCGCCGGCCGGCTCTTCGTGGTGGGCCGCGACGACGAGATGATCGTCTCGGGCGGGGAGAACGTCTACCCCCTCGAGGTCGAGCAGACCCTCGGCGAGCACGACGACGTGGTCGAGGCCGCCGTGGTGGGGGTGGACGACGAGAAGTTCGGCCAGCGGCTGGCGGCCTTCGTGGTCCGCCGGGCAGAGGCCGGCGTGAGCGAGGACGACCTGCGCCGGCACGTGAAGGAGCGGCTGGCCGGCTACAAGGTGCCGCGCGACGTCACCTTCCTCAACGAGCTGCCGCGGAACGACTCCGGGAAGGTCATGAAGCGCGACCTCCCGGCCGCCCAGGACCAGGGGGCCTCGTCCTGATGGAGCGCATGGAGGGCGTGGACGCGGGCTACCTCTACATGGAGACGCCCTCCATGCACATGCACACGCTCAAGATCGCGGTGCTCGATCCCGAGGGTCCGTTCGACTTCGCCACCTTCACCCGCGAGCTGATGGAGCGGCTGCACCACCTGCCCCCGCTCCAGCGCCGCGTGGTGCCGACGCCCGCCGCACTCAACCACCCGCTGTGGGTCCACGACCACGACATCGACCCTGGCCGGCACGTCTTCCGGCACCGGCTGCCTGAGGGCGCCGGGATGCGGGAGCTCGAAGACCTCATCGGGGTGGTCGCCAGCACCCCGCTCGACCGGTCTGTGCCGCTGTGGGAGGTGCACGTGGCCGAGGGGCTCACCGAGGGCCGGGTCGGCATCATCGGCAAGCTCCACCACGCGGTCGCCGACGGCGGCGCCGCCAACGCGCTCATCGGCAACGTCAGCGACCAGTACGGCCCCGGCACACCCGCGCCGGAGATCCCGGTCGAGCCCGTGCCGAGTCCCGCCGCGCAGGTGCGCATGGCCCTTGCCGACGCCATCGCCCAGCTCTGGACGCTGCCTGCCCTGCTCGGCCGGACCGCGCGCAACCTGGTCAACCTCGTCCGGCACAAGCGGGCCTCCGACATCCGGACCCCGGTGCCGCTGCTCGATGCGCCACGGACGCCGTTCAACACGGCGCTGACCCCCCGGCGATCCTTCGCCACCGCCACGCTGCCGCTCGAGGAGATCAAGCGGGTCAGCAAGCACCACGGCGTGACCCTCAACGACGTCGTGCTCGCCCTCGTCTCCGGGGCGCTGCGCACCTGGCTCGGTGAGCACGGCGGACTCCCCCGCCGCTCGTTGGTCGCCGGCGTCCCGGTGGGCACCGACTCCGGGGAGGGTCCCCCACGGCTTCACGGCAACCGGGTCTCCAACCTCTTCACCACGCTCGCCACCCACGTGGACGACCCGGTGGCGCGGCTGCAGCTGATCTCCCGGGTCACCGGGGAGTCCAAGCGGGTGCAGAAGGTGCTCGGTCTCGACATGCTGCGCACCTGGGTGCAGTTCACCCCGCCGGCACCCTTCAGCGCCCTCCTCAACGTCTATTCGCGCCGTCGGGCGGCATCCCGCCACCGGCCGCCCTTCAACGCCATCGTCTCCAACGTCCGGGGCCCGAGCCGGGACGTGACGTTCTCGGGGGTCAAGCTGGTCGACCTCTACAGCGTCGGCCCGCTCATCGAGGGGATCGGGCTCAACGTCACCGGCTGGTCCTACACCGGCCGGATGAACATCTCGCTGCTCAGCTGCCCGGACCTGATTCCGGACCTTCGTGGACTCGCCGGAGAGTTTCGTCCCGCCCTCGACGAGCTCCTCGTGACTACAGTGACCCCGTCGGGGGACGTGCTGCCCACCGGGCACCCCGACGCCCGACGCGAGGGGAGCTGACACCGTGACGCGACGCAGGCTGTGCCGGAAGGGCAGAGGGGTCGCTGCCCGCGTCACCCGGGCGGGTGCCCGAGCCCTGCGAGCCGGGGTGGTCGCCGGCGTGACCGAGGTGCTGCCGCGGACCCCCGAGCTGGGTGACCTCCCCAGCGGTGAGGTGGTCGAGCTGCCCGGCCGCGGCCGCACCTACGTCATCGACGTCCCCGGACCCACGCCGTACGCGCCCACGGTGGTGCTGCTGCACGCTCTGGGCTGCACCGCCTACCTCGGCTGGACTGCCGCGATCGAGGCGCTGTCCCGGCACTACCGGGTCATCACCTTCGACCAGCGGTGGCACGGCCGCGGCATCCGGTCCACCCAGTTCCGGATCGCCGACTGTGCCGACGACGTCGCCGCGCTTCTCGACGTCCTGGAGATCGACCGGGCGATCGTGGCCGGGTACTCGATGGGAGGCGCGATCGCGCAGGAGACCTGGCGTCGTCACCCCGAGCGCGTCTCCGGCCTGGTCCTGGCCTCGACGTCGTGCATGTGGCGCGACCACCTCGGGGAGCACCTGTTCTTCCCGATGGTCTCGGTGGCGATGCACCCGTTGTCGGCGTACGCACTCGCCAAGGTCGAGACCCGCGCTGCGCTGCTCCCGGAGTCACCGGACCTCAAGGTCGCCAACCCCCACCGCTGGAGCGCCGCGGAGTTCCGCAGCACCAGCCTGTGGTCGATGCCTGCCGTCCTGGCCGCCCTCGGCCGGTTCGACTCGCGGGCGTGGCTGCGCACCATCAACGTGCCGACCTCGGTCGTGGTGACCGACCGCGACCACGCCATCCCGCCCACCCGCCAGCTCGCCCTCGCCGCTGGGATCGCGGGATCGCGGACCTTCCACCACGACGGGGGGCACGCGTCGGTGTTCATGGACCACGCCCGTTGGAGCCCGGTCTTCCTCGACGCGGTGCACGATGTCGCGCAGCGGGCCTT
>CAWDDN010000056.1:0-29687 GCA_963801135.1 uncultured Actinomycetota bacterium
GCACCACGACCTCGACGAGGTCGAGCCTCGCGACGTCGTGATGAGCATGAGCATTGACGGCGAGGAGGTTTCCACCGGGGATGGCACCGCCTGCCTGGGCGACCCAGTCGCGGCGGTCGTCTGGCTGGCCCGCCAGGCACGCGAGCTGGGCAATCCGCTCCGTGCCGGCCAGGTGGTGCTTTCGGGCGCCCTCGGCCCCATGCGTCCCGTCGCCCCAAATTCCCGCGTCACCGCCACCATCTCCGGACTGGGCTCTGTCTCGGTCTCGTTCAGCAATTGAGAAGGACATCGACATGAGCAGGACGAAGGTCGCCATCATCGGTTCGGGCAACATCGGCACCGACCTGATGATCAAAGTAATGCGCACCTCCAAGCATCTGGAGATGGGTGTGATGGTCGGTATCGACCCTGACTCCGACGGGCTGGCCCGCGCCCGGCGGTTCGGAATTCAGACGACTCATGAGGGAGTCGACGGCCTGATGGCGCTCGCGGACTTCGACGATATACACATCGTGTTCGACGCCACCTCGGCGAAGGCGCACCAGCACAACGCAGCGAGGCTGCAGCCTCTCGGAAAACGGCTCATCGACCTCACCCCGGCGGCCATCGGCCCCTACGTGGTGCCCGCGGTCAACCTCGAGGCACACCTCGACGCTCCCAACGCCAACATGGTGACGTGCGGCGGGCAGGCCACATCCCCGTGGTGGCCGCGATCAGCCGCGTCGTCCCGGTCGAGTACGCAGAGATCGTCGCCTCCATCGCCTCGAAGTCGGCCGGCCCCGGCACGCGAGCGAACATCGACGAGTTCACAGAGACCACCTCCGCCGCGATCGTCGACGTCGGCGGCGCCAAGCACGGCAAGGCCATCATTATCCTTAATCCCGCCGAGCCACCGCTGATGATGCGCGACACCGTCTTCGCGTTGGTCACGGCACCCGACCCGGCAATCCACGAGCAGATCCGCGACAGCGTGGAAAAGATGGTCGCCGACGTCGCGGCCTACGTCCCGGGCTATCGGCTTAAGCAGGAGGTGCAGATCAACGACATCCCCGCGGACCAGCCGGTGGAGACCCTGCTCGCCGAAGGGGCGGAGCGCCCCACCCAGCAGGTCTCGGTCTTCCTCGAGGTGGAGGGGGCCGCGCACTACCTCCCGCCCTATGCCGGCAACCTCGACATCATGACGCTGACGCCTTGCAGGTGGCCGCGCATCGCCGCAGCCACGGAGGCCGCCCAGTGAGCACCGAGATCTTCGTCCAAGACGTCACCCTGCGCGACGGCATGCACGCCGTGCGCCACCGGATCACCCCGAAGGACGTGCAGCGCATCGTACTGGCCCTCGACGAGGCCGGGGTCGACGCCATCGAGGTCGCCCATGGAGACGGACTCGCCGGCTCCTCGGTGAACTACGGGCCCGGCAGCAATACGGACTGGGAATGGATCGAGGCAGCAGCCTCGGTGCTGCGGCGTGCACGACTCACCACCCTGCTCCTGCCCGGCGTCGGCACCATTCACGAGCTCAAGACCGCGTACGAACTCGGAGTAAGAAGCGTGCGGGTGGCAACCCATTGCACCGAGGCCGACGTGTCGGCGCAGCACATCGCCGCCGCCCGCGAGTTCGGAATGGACGTGTCCGGTTTCCTGATGCTTTCGCACATGGTGGCCCCCGAGGACCTCGCGCAGCAAGCGAGGCTTATGGAGTCATACGGCGCGCAATGCGTCTACGTAACCGACTCCGGGGGTCGGCTTACGATGAGCGATGTGGCATCCGGGTTCGTGCGTACCGCGACGTACTTGACCCCGGCACCGAGATCGGGATCCACGCCCACGAGAACCTCTCGCTTTCGGTCGCCAACTCCGTTGTGGCGGTCGAAAACGGCGGGGCGCGTCGACGCGTCGCTCGCCGGCTATGGCGCGGGCGCCGGGAACTGCCCGATGAGCCGTTCATCGCAGTCGCCGACCTGATCGGCTTCGAGCACCACTGCGACCTCTTCAAACTGCAGGACGCCGCCGACGACATCGTCCGGCCCCTCCAGGGCCGCCCGGTCCGCGTCGACCGTGAGACGCTCACCCTCGGGTACGCCGGCGTCTACTCCTCGTTCCTGCGCCACGCCGAGGTCGCAGCCGGGAGGTACGGGGTTGATGTCAGAGACCTGCTGATGGAGTGCGGACGTCGCGGGCTCGTCGGTGGTCAAGAAGACATGATCTACGACATCGCACTGACCATCGTGGCTGAGCGCGAGACCCAGTCTGCATGACGCGTCGCCAACGAATGCGGGAATTCTGCGCCAACCGGCGACGTCCCGGTTGCCTTCCTGGCGAAAACCGTGGCGATTCGAAGACAGTCGTGGTGTCGTTGAGGAGGGCTTCTCCGTGACGGTCTCCGAGGTGGCGAAGGCCGCGCGTGTCACGGCATCGGAGCCGGGGAAGTCTGGGCCCCGGCAAGACAGTCTCGCCGCAGCTGTACGTCGCCAACGGCATCTCCGGGGCGATCCAGCACCGGGCCGGCATGCAGACCTCGAAGACTATCGTCGCGGTCAACAAGGACGAGGAGGCGCCGATCTTCGAGCTCGTCGACTTCGGCGTCGTCGGCGACCTGCACGCGGTGCTGCCGGCCGCCACCGAGGCGGTCACCCAGCGCAAGGGCTGAGCCCCGGCGCATCTCAGAGAAGGAGATCAGATGGACGCGACAACTACTCGCTCTATCGTTGGGCGGTGGGTCGTGTCGGCCGCGCACCGCAGGCCTCCAACGCTGTACGACTCGGACTCGCCACGACCGTACGGGGTCGCGCACGCCCGTGAGGTGGGATCGCCGACTACCGCCTGCGGTCTGTTTGCAGTGGGATGGCCGTACTTCTGGGAACTCTCCTTCGACCCCACAAACGAGCAGGCGTGTCGTGGCTGTGTGTCAGCGCTGAGTAGGCCCAGTTAGTCGTTCCTCAGTTTCCGCCACCTGCGATGTTTGAGGCACCGTTGGCAGGTGTCTCAGGGCGTCGGGGTGGTGCCGCGTCTATCTGCACGGGGGCGCGCGCGGCACCTGCGGACTTGACCACTCACGGGTCGTCCCTTTGCGAATGCCCGGTTCTCCGCTGTCAGGGTTGCTCGTTGCTCCCAGCGGCTTTGTGGTGGCCGCGGGTCCTGTTCAGGGCCTCGAGGTTCTTGGTGTCGGCGTCGGGGAGGGCGTGGAGGTATTTCTGGGTGGTGGTGATCTGGGCGTGGCCCATGCGGTCCATGACGGATTTGAGGTCGGATCCGCCGGCGAGGAGCCAGGAGGCGTGGGCGTGGCGGAGGTCGTGGACGCGGACGTCGAAGTCGATCCCGGAGGCCTTGACGGCGGGTAGCCAGACGCGGGTGCGGAAGGTGTTCCGCGAGATCGGTGTACCCTCGCGGGTGGCGAACAGCAGATCATCGGCGCCGAGCCGCCGGGAGGTGATCCAGTCGGCGAGCTGGCCGACCAGATTCTCGGGGAGGCCCATGGTGCGGGGCTCGTTGTCCTTGGGGTAGGGCTTGGTGAGCATCCGTTCGCCGGTGGGGGAGTTCTTGATCGAGACCTCGACGACTGTCTCTTCGACGGTCAGCGTGCGCTTGATGAGGTCGAGGTGACGGGGTTTGAGGGCGATGAGCTCACCCCACCGGAGGCCGGTGTTGATGGCGGTCTCGACCATCAGCCGATGCTGGGCGGGGAGGGCGGTGAGGATGGCGTCGTACTCCTCGGGGGTCAGGGTGCGGGTCTTCTTCTTGATCACCTTGGGGAGCTCGGTGTGGGCGCAGGGGTTGAAGGTGACCACCCGGTCGCGCTGGGCGCGTTCGAAGACCGAGTGCAGCATGGTGTGGTACTTGCGCACCGACGCAGCGGAGAGGCCGTTCTCGGTGGCGGTGGTGACCCAGCGTTGGATCTCGGTGGGCAGGATCTTGCCCATCGGCCGTCGTCCGAAGGTGGGGATGAAGTGCTTGTCGAGGTAGGACCGGTACGCGGCCAGGGTGGAGGTCTCGACCTGCTTGGAGGGCAGCCAGACGGTCTCGACGTACTCGGCGAAGGTGACCTGACCGCGGGAGTGGTCGTGCCAGGCGCCCTCCCTGACCTTGGCCTCCTCGCGGTGGGCGGCGCGTTCGGCGGCACGGCGGGAGGAGTAGGTGCCGGCGGAGCGTTGCCGTCCTTCGGGGTCGCGGTAACAGGCGACGAACCGGGTGTCTCCGTCGTCGGTGGTCCGGGTCTTGATCCACGCCATGGTGCCTCCCGAGAGAGTCGAGAATGTCGGTGTCCGCACAGTGTCCGCAAACGTTGCCCCGAACGTCGGCGAAAGGAGGCGAAAGTCGGCGGAAACTGAATAGGGCTCTGACCTGCGACGTTACGCTCACTCGGGCTCACTGTCCACCAGATGTGAGGCATGTGGTGAGGCATCCGGTGAAGTGGTACGGCACTCATAACCCAGAGGTCGCAGGTTCAAATCCTGCCCCCGCTACGAATTTCAGGCTCGGAATCTACGGATTCCGAGCCTGAAAGCATTTAGAGACTTGATCGAGTGTCCACTTAGTGACGGGTTTCCCGGACAGCCTCGGCCCCGGCTGACCTACACGCCCACCCCCGCGACGGCCCCAGACGACGGCTGGCTGTGCGGTCCCGACATGACGCACCTGACCGCCATGACCGCTGCCCACGCCCTCGACCGCCTCGCCGACTGGCAGACCGCCCTGCGCGCCGAGAACAAGGCCCCGGCACCGTCGCGATCTACGCCGACGGCGCCACCCGCTACCTGCGCTGGTGCGCCGACGGCGACCACCTGCCGATGAGCCGCGCCGCGCTCAACTCCTGGATCGCCGGGCTGCTCGACACCGGCGCCGCGCCCGGCACCGCCCGCATCCGCCAGCTCGCCGTGCGCCGCTTCGCGTCCTGGCTCACCGCCGGCGGCGAGATCCACACCGACCCGTTCCCCGGCGTGAAGGCGCCCCGCTTCGAACCGCCGCTGGTCGAGCCGCTCACCGACGACGAGCTCCGCGCACTGATCGCCACCTGCGCCGTGCCCGACGCCGACGCGCCGGCGGAGGACACCCTCAACCACCGTCGCGACGAGGCCATCATCCGGCTCATGTTCGAGACCGCGATCCGCTCCGGCGAACTCGTCGACCTCCGGCTCGACGACCTCGACCTCATCGGCGCGGCTGATCACCATCCGCCGCGGCAAGGGCGGGCGGGGCAGGGTGATCCCGATCGGCCAGGCCACCACCGAGGCGCTGCTGGTCTACCTCGACGAGCGCGAGCGGCACCCCCTCGCCCACACCCCCGACCTGTGGCTCGGCAACCGCGGCAAGCAGTTCGGCCGCGAGGGGCTCAGCCGATCCCTGCGCCGCCGAGCCCAGCGCGCCGGAGTCCAAGGCTTCCGGCCCCACCGGCTCCGGCACACCGCCGCCCACCGTTGGCTCGCCGCCGGCGGCTCCGAGTCCGGCCTCATGGCCATCGCCGGCTGGACCCGCACCGACATGCTCGTCCGCTACACCCGCGCCCGCGCCTCCGAACGAGCCGCGACGAGGCCCGCCGGCTCAACCTCGGGGAGCTCTGAGCGGCGTGCCTGCTGCCAACACCGCTAGGTGGGCCTAGGTCTGAGTCAGGTCCATGCCGAGTGGAACTCAAGGGGTGGGAGTGCGCTGGTCTTCTGAGTCGTCGACAGAGTCCCACCGTCGCGGGTGCTTGGCCTGGATGGCGCGACGTACCCCTGGGGCGAGATGGTGTCGACACGCGCCTCCTCGGTGGATGGCGGTTTGGACGGCTGGTCCGGTCGGAAGCTCGAGATGGACCAGCCAGTGGTTCGTCCGCCCGTCGAGAACGCGTCGACCCGAACTGAGATCGAGCAACGCCGTGCAGAGCATCAGCCCCGCAGTTGCGGAGAGGAACGGCAGGGCGGCATCGTCGCTGTCCTGGTCGCTCGGGTTCGCCGGGCCTTCTGAGCACAGGAACGTTGCCTGGGTCTTCGACGGGATGCGACAAGCTGGGCAGTCGTCGCGACCCGGGACATGCCGGTGCAGCTCCGCGGTCCAGTTCGGTGAGGTCGTAGCGTGCAGCAGCAGTGGTTCGCCGCTCTGAGCTACGGTTTCGCGGATCCCGTGCTCGTTCGCAAGGACAAGGACCAGGTCTGGCCGGGACCTGCCGACCGGCAGGTCGTGGTACCAGAACGGGATCGGGGCGGCTCCGCAGTTCCGTGCAGCGGAGGCCGCCTTCTTCGAGGGCTGTCCGGTGGGGAGACCGTCGGGCCAACCGGCGTCGGCCACGGTCATCCCCATGCACCGGTTGGTGTTGTGGATCTCCGCATCGTCGCCGTCGATGACCTCCCAACGTCCCGCAACGTTGAAGACGTTGGCCCAGTAGGTCAGCGCGTGACCGACGGCGCCACCGCCGATCACGTCGACGTTACCGACGTCGATTGGACCGACGGCGGTGTCTTCGGTGGCGTCGACGTCGCTTGTTCTGGTGAGCAGGTTGATCGCCGCGGGCGACGGCTGGCGGTCGTGCACCAGTGCGAACGTCGTAGCGGCGGCCAAGCAGGCGGCGGTGGCCGCCCCGAGCAGGTCGCCGTCGTCGCCGTGCGGCGCCGATGCCGGAACGTCGGGTCGTGCTCCATGGATGTGGACCTCGCCGCGGCCTCCCGACCAGGTGCCGACGACGTCGGCGTCGCTCGTCTCGGGGTTCGTGGTGAGGTGGAGCCGGAGCTCGCCGTCGATGGGTTCGCGTCGTGGGTTCTGGAAGGGATCGATCGCAGCGGCCGCGGCGAACGCCAGCTTCTCGAGTTGGTCGCTGGCCGCGGTGTTGGCCTGGTGCAAGTCGAGTCGGATGTTGCGGTGGACGCGGAAGAGCATGTCGACCAGGGCGAGGAGGGCGGTTCGGCCACTCGGAGTGCTGGCGAGTTCGGCTTGGATGCTGAGCGAGACCGGCCTGCTCAGCGCGGCCTCGGTTGCGCCGTACTGGAGGGTGCGCCTGTCGCGTGCGGCGTAGAACGCACGCGCCTGGTCATCGCGGCCGGTCACAGCCCACCACCGAGGAGGTGCGGGACGACGATGAAGGCGTCGTGGTTGGCCACCTTGATCCAGCGCCCATCTTGGAACTGGTGAAGGCCGGCGCCCCCGGCCGGATGGACGGACCCGAGGCCGTAATCGGCGATCACGAGGGAGAACATCGACTCGTAGGGCAGCAGCACCAGTTCGTCGTCCCCGTCGGAGTGGCGGGTGTCCTTGCCGGGGTGCGAGTGCACCTGAGCGATCACGCCGAGTCCATGTGCCCGGGCTGCGGACGCGGCGGTTCCGACGGCGGCCTCGTCGACATGCACGCGCCCCCAGTCGTGGGTGGTCCGTGGGACCGCGCATGCAAGGACCAGCGAGGTGTTCTCGATGTTGCGGCCCAGCCATAGGACGAGGCCCTCGTCGGGGCGGGAGTTGGTGCTGCTTGCCTGGATCGCGGCCCGGGTGGGAGGGAGGACGCCTTCGCTGACGATCAGTCGGCCCCGGGCAGGGAGCTCGGGTAGCTCTGTCAATCTGTGGACGCTCATTAGCCCTGCATCCCGTCGCTACGGTCGAGATGGATCGACAGTGCCGAGAGCATGTCCGGGATGGTGTGCGCCTGGGTGTAGCCGGTCCCGTAGGTCTTCCAGGCCGCCAGGGAAAGCCAGTCGTGCGCGTGGGGTCCGCCGTGGACGCCGTACGCCAGTCGGTTCCACGGCGCGCAGATCACCGGGTTGGTGTGGAAGATCGACCCGTTCGGTAGCCCTGGGGGAGGGGTGGCGGACGGCCGCGGGTAGTCGGCCTTGTTGACGCTGACCGCGGTTCCGTCACCGCCGCACCACCAGGCGGGCGGCTGCAGGTTGGGGTACCCATCGACTGCGAACCAGAAGACGACGGTCTGGTTCTCCAGGTGCGGGTGAGCCACGAGGGCGCGTCCCTTGAAGCTACCGGGTCATAGCTGAGGTCCCAGGCGTGCCGGGCGGCCCAGGCGGTGATGGCGGGCAACTCGTCGGCCATCACCGCCTTGGTGACCTCGGTCATCAGACCCCGCCGCCGACGTCGACGAACTCCAAGACGTCGCCGTCGCGCACGTGCTCGCCGCGCAGCGGCTTGTCGCGGTCGAGGACCTCACCGGCGGCATTCTTGAACGTCGGGGTGCCCGGGGCGTAGCCGAAGGCATCGGCCACGATCTGCGCGGCCTCGCCGACCGTCATCGCGTTCGGGAAGCTGAACGGGACGGGGTCCGGGATGTCGCGGTGAGAGCACCGTGACCTCGAGGGTGGAGCCTGGCTGGTCGGGCTTGCCGGGCTCGGACTGCTGGTCCGGGGCGTTGCTCATACCTATCACCTCTTTGGGTCGGGGCTGCTGCTGCGGCCTCTTGTCTCCCCAGGGTAGACGTAGTAAACTCATCACGTCAAGGGTGAAGGGGTGAAGAGCGAGATACGAATACCCTTAGCAAGGTGTGTAGGCGTGTCGCTCGCCGGAGTGAGACTGTCGACCTGTAGGTTCGCGACACCACATCAGCCCTGGGGTGATGGAGTGACACCGAGTGCAGATCGAGTACGGCGACGAAACCCTTCGTCGTCTGGCAGAGGACCCGGACTTCGCGCCTCGGCAGTGGAGCCGCGACGTAATCCGGGCCTACCGCAAGAAGATCCAGCTGCTCGGAGCGGCGAAGGATGAGCGGGACCTGCGCCAACTGCGTGGGTTGCGACTCAAGGAGTTGTCCGGCAAGAGGGCCGGCACCTCGTCGATCCGGCTCAACGACCAGTACCGGCTCGTGCTCCGGTTCCGCACTGACCCCGAGGGCCGGGTTGTCATCGTCCTCGAGTTGGTCGACTATCACTAGATCGGAAGGTTCGCGATGAGCACCGCGTTGGCAGAGGTTTTCCCCGTCGGCGAGTTTCTCGCTGAGGAGTTGGACGAGCGCGGGTGGACCCAGGCGGAGTTCGCCGAGATCCTCGGCAGGCCCGCTCAGTTCGTCTCGGAGATCATCTCGGGCAAGAAGGAGATCACTCGCGAGTCGGCCGCTCAGATCGGGGCTGCTCTCGGAACGAGTCCAGAGCTGTGGCTCAACCTGCAAAACGCCTATCACCTCTGGCGCCAGGCGACGGACCAGCGTTCCCAGGGCCAGCTCGAGGACGTCCGACTCCGTGCCCGCCTCAAGGAACTGGCCCCCATCTCGGTGTTACTCGATCGGGGCATCATTCGCGGTCGAACGCCGCGGGAACAGAAGGTCGAGATCGAGGCCCTGTACGGGATCGCCGACATCTATGACGAACCCGAGTTGCTGGTGGCGGCCAGGCGATCCCAGCCAGACGAAATCGTCTCAAGCACGCAACTGGCCTGGGTTGCCTGTGTCCGCGCAAAGGCGACGCCTTTGACCGTCGCGCCCTACTCACGGAAGGGACTCATCGAGCTCGCGAAACGTCTGACATCGGAGGTGCCGACTCCCGACGACATGAAGAGACTGCCGGATCTGTTCGCCGCGGTCGGCGTCCGCTTGGTCTTTGTAGAGGCGTTCCCATCGAGCAAGATGGACGGTTGCTCATTCCTGCACGCGGACGGGAAGCCGGTCATCGGCATCTCGGGCCGAGGCAAGCGGCTCGACAAGGTCCTCTTCACCATCCTGCATGAGGTCGCGCACATCGTTCTGGCCATCTGAAGGACCACGAGTTTGTGATCGACGATGCAGGGGACGGCCCGACGCTCGGGCTGGAGGAACCAGCCAACGAAATGGCTGGTGAGTGGGTGTTGCCGAAGCCGATCGGGCGGTTGCCCGAACGCGTGACCCAAGGCTGGGTCGCTGTCCAGGCCTCCGAGAGGAATGTCCATCCAATCGTCCTGATCGGTCGTCTGCAGAACCAGGGCAGGCTGCCGTGGCGCACAACGCTGGTTAAGGGCGCACCATCAGTCGACCGGCAGTTGCAGGACTGGGGTTGAGCCCTAGTTGTGCCCCTCGTCGGATTAGGTCGGGGTCCATCTACTGTCCACATTGGGTCCGCCCGACTCGGAAGTAAACGGGTATCCTGAGACCGGAAGCGAGGGCGAATCCCTCACCACACCGAGCGAATCGGTAGCTTCCGGCCCGACTCCGTAGTCGTCGCGATGGCCCTGATGGCGTCCAGAGGTCGCAGGTTCAAATCCTGCCCCCGCTACAAATGCAAAACAGCAGGTCAGAGGCGGTTTTCGGAGAGACCCGGAGACCGCCTCTGATGCGTTTCTGGCGCGGTGTAAGCACGATGTCAGCGAGTGGACAGCGAGATTTCAGGCTGAACGCCTAATGTGGGTGTCCTCTTGGGTAATGACCCAGAGGTCGCCACGGATCGTGCCTTAGCGGCGACGCTGCCTGCCAAGCGTGACCACGAGTGGCTTCGTTGGCCATGACGATCGTCGCCGCTGGCCGGGAGCCTCCACCTGCCGGCCACTCGGCGCGACCGGGAGCGATCTTCACCCGGGCGCGCATCGTCCGAGTCGGGGAGACCCACGGCGATTGCCTCCAACCCAACCCGTTCACACTGTTGCGACGTCCACTGCAATTCGCCCGATACACGTCTCTGCGGCTGACCGAGCATCTTGCGCTCGAGGAGATCCGACCCTCGATCGGCTCGATCGGTGATGCGTATGCAACGCCTTGATGGAGACGATCAACGGTCTCTACAAGACCGAGTGCATCCGCACCACGATATTCCACGAAGGTCCCTACAAGGCCCTCGCCGACGTTGAGTACACCACCGGCTGGGTGGACTGGTACAACGCCAGAAGGTTCCATGGCTCGCTCGGCAACGTTCCGCCCATCGAGTCGAGTCGAGCAGGCCCACTACGCTGCTCTCAACCGAGAGCGGAACCCGTATAGGAACGGCAGAGAAGCTGGGGCGCTTCACCGCGCCAACTACGGCCCGAACTACGACCGTCTGGCTGCCATCAAGCATTCCTACGACCCCGGCAACCTCTTCCATCACAACCAGAACATCGCTCCCGTCCGGTGAACCACCGTGGTCGCGGTGCGGCCCAGCGGTCATCATCGGAGGGGTGCGACGGCGCGGGCGAGCTGGCCTCCTTGCGGCTGACCCACGGCTGTCACTCGGGGCTCGCTGCGTCTCGGAAGGGGAGGCGCAGCCGGTCCAGCACGCCCCGGTCACCCCCTGATTGGTTCCGGCTCGACGGCAAGAAGCGCGGCCACCGCTTCGGTGACGAGGGCCAGCGGCGAGCTGACAGCCGGGTCAGCGAGAGCGGCGGGGATTCCAGCCCCGTCCATCAGGCACATGGTCTGGTGTGCCACGGTCACGGAAGAGACGTCGTGGCGGAACTCGCCGGCCCGCTGGCCGCGTTCGATCACCGAGACGAGTAGCTCCCGCCAGCGGCGAGCGACGTCCAGCGCGTTGGTCCTGAGCTCGTCGTCGCGCAGGGCGGACCGCCAGAGCTCCACCCACAGCCGCCAGGCGTGATCAGGGCTGGCGGCGTCCTGCGCCACGCCTACCCGGATCAGGCTCACGAGCTGCTGCCACGCCGGCGCGTCATCGACCTCCTCCAGTGTCCGTTCCAGCAGCGCGATCTCCTCTGCGCCGACGTGCCGCAAGCTGGCGACGATCATGTCCTCGCGGTTCCCGAAGTAGTACTGCAGAGTGCTGACGGGCACGCCGCTCGCCGCGGAGACGTCGCTGAACCGGGTGCCTTCGACGCCGCGCGCCGCGATCACTTCGCCGGCGGCCTTCAGTACCTCGGTGCGGTCGCGGCCAGCACGCCGTGCCGGTCGGGGTGCGGTGGCCACGAGCCTCACCTCGTCGGGATGCGGACCTGTACAGAAATACGGTTTCATCATACAGTCGCGGCGTCGAGTGAGGAGGCGACCCGATGAGCCTGGATGCGGTGGTCCTGGGCGCCGGACTGTCCGGGCTGTCCGCGGCCCGCGACCTGCACCGCGCCGGCGCGGACGTCCTGGTGCTCGAGGCTCGGGACCGGGTGGGCGGCCGTGTCTCGCAGACGCCCCTGCCTGACGGGCGGCTGGTGCAGCTGGGCGGCGAGGTTGTAGGTCCCGGCCACACTGCCTACGCCCAGCTCGTGGAGGAACTGGGGCTGACGCTCGAGCCGGCGTTCCCTTCGGTGGCCGGAGAGGACACCTGGGCGCTGGTCGACGGAGTGTTCGTCGGTGGTCCGGGGACCTGGTTGAGGCCCGACGACGTGGCGTCGTACGAGCGGGTGGAGAGCCGATTCGCGGCCCTGGCGCGAACGGTGGACCCCCGCGACCCCTGGAGCCACCCGGACGCGGCGCGGCTGGACCAGCTCAGCGTGGGTGGATGGCTGCGCGAGGAGGGCGCCACCCCTGCCGTGATCCGGGCCCGTGAGCTGGCGATGCTGGCACTCGCCGGCGAGTCGGTCGAGCGGACGTCGCTGCTGTCCGACCTGCGCATGCAGGCCGTCGTCGGCGCGCACGGTTTCTACGACTACGAGACCTGGGAATGCTTGCGGGTGCGCGAGGGATCGGCCACGGTGGCGCTGCGGATGGCCGAGGAGCTGGGCGACCGGATCCGGTCCGGGTCACCGGTCACCCGGGTGCAGGTCGGGCCACGCGGTGTCCGCGTCTCGCTGCAGTCGGGAGAGCAGTACGACGCCGCCGCGGTGATCAGCACACTGCCGCCCGGACCGTTGCGCGGCGTGGCTGTCGAGGGTGTCTCCGAGACGAGGCTGGCCTCGCTGCGACGGCAGCGGCACGCGCCGACGGTGAAGGCCTGCCTGGTCTACGACCGGTCCTTCTGGGTGGACAACGGCCAGAACGGAGCCAGCTACTTCGAGCGCACGATGCTGGGCGGGACCTGGCAACAGGTCGACGGCATCCTCTCGGCGTTGGTGCCGCCCGAACGCATCGGTGCCTACCTCGGCACCGACCCTGCCCTGGCGCGCGACGAGTTCGTCGACGAGGTCGCCACCGCGTTCGGGGAGGGCGCGCGTCACCCGCAGCAGGTGTTCGTCCGGACCTGGGCGACCGACCCGTACACCCAGGGCTACGTCACGGCGTGGCGCCCCGGTGACGTCACCGCGGTCGGCCCGCTGCATGCGACGCACGCCCCACCGTTCTTCGTGGCGGGCTCGGACCAGTGGGTGTGCGGCTTCATGGAGGGCGCGGTCCGCACCGGAAGGGCCGCGGCGGGCGCCCTGCTCGGCCGCGACCACCCGCACCCCGCCGAACCCGACTTCGTCGTGCCATGGTGACGCCTCACCAGGGCCTGCGGCCAGGGCACCAACCGCGTCCGACACCGCTCGAGAGGTGAGCTGATGGACCGTCTTGTCGACCGGGGCCTGGGTGCGGACGTCTGCGGGATCACGGGCGTCCGCGAGCCTCTCCCGGCGGGAACGCGGGTCGTCGTCGTGGGCGGTGGGCTGGTGGGCACAGCGGTCGCCTACCACCTCTCGCTCATGGGCGAGTCCGACGGTGCTGTTGCTGGAGCGCAACGTCCTGGGCAGTGGCACCAGCTGGCACGCCGCCGGACTCGTGTCTCGCGGGCGAGGCTCAGTCGCGCTCAGCGAGCTGGCCAGCTACGGCGTCGACTGCTACGCGGGGCTGCAGGCCGAGACCGGCGTCGACGTGTCGTTCAACCAGTGCGGCTCGCTCGCCCTGGCCCGGACACCGGGAAGGTGGGAGGAGCTGGGTCGTCAGCACATGGTGGTCGAGCACCTCGGCGTCGAGGCTCACCTCGTCGGTCCCGACGAAGTTCGCCGGCTGTGGCCGCTCGCCGCCTCCGACGGTCTCGTCGGAGGGTTTCACCAGCCACAGGACGGCCACGTCAACCCCGGCCACGCCGCGATGGCCCTGGCTCGGGCGGCCCATTCGCGCGGGGTCGCGGTCCGCGAGGGGGTTTCGGTCGACGGAGTGCGCGTCACCGACGGAACTGTCGTCGGCGTCGAGACGAGCCAGGGCTTCGTCGCCGCCGAGCACGTTGTCCTCGCGGCCGGGTTGTGGACCCGCCGGCTGGCCGGCACGGCGGGCGCCAACGTACCGCTGCACGCCGCCGAGCACGTCCACGTCCGCACCGTCCCCGTCGAGGGCGCCGACGCGGGACTGCCGGTGCTGCGTGACCCCGACGGCTACTTCTACGTGCGCACCGAGTCCGGGCGTCTCCTCGTGGGGGCGTTCGAGCCGGACGGGAGGCCGCGTCCCGTCGAGGACGTCGCCGCCGGTGGGTTCGCCGAGTTCGAGCCGGACTGGGAGCACTTCTCCGGCGTACGGCAGCTGGCAGAAGAGCGTGTGCCCGTCCTGCGCGGCGTCGAGTACGACCGGTTTCTCAACGCACCGGAAAGCTTCACCCCCGACGGCAACTTCTGCCTCGGCGAGACCGCCGAAGTGGCAGGGCTCTTCGTCGCCGCGGGATTCAACTCCCAAGGGGTCATCTACGCCCCGGGAGCCGGCCGGGCCCTCGCGGACTGGATCCTTCACGGAGGACCGGGGTTCGACGCCGACCCCGTCGACGTGCAGCGCTTCAGCCGGCCGCAGGGCAGCACGGCGTACCTTCGTGAGCGCACCCACGAATCGCTCGGTCAGCTCTACGCAATGCACTGGCCGCACCGCCAACCGCGCACGGCGCGGAACATCCGACGCACCCCGCTGCACCAACGGCTCGAGCAGGCTGGTGCCTGCTTCGGCGAGACGGCCGGGTGGGAACGAGCGAACTGGTACGCCGAGCCCGGGCAGCGACCGGAGTACGAGTACAGCTACGGCCCCCAGAACTGGTTCGAGCTGGCCGGCCGCGAGCACCGTGCCGCACGCGAAGCCGTGGCACTGTTCGACTTGGGCTCGTTCACCAAGATCGAGGTGGCCGGGCCGGACGCCCTCGACGTGGTGCAGCGGCTCTGCACCACCAACCTGGACGTGGAGCCCGGCCGCATCCGCTACACGCTGATGCTCAACGCACGAGGCGGCATCGAGCTGGACGGCACCGTCACGCGACTGGCCGCCGACAGGTTCCTCGTCGTCACCCCGGCAGTGAGTCAGACGAAGACGCTGTGGGCGTTGCGACGCGCGGCGCGTGGCCGGGCCGCAGCGGTGTTCGACGCCACCTCAGGACTTGCCACCATCGCCGTGATGGGGCCGCGCAGCCGTGAGTTGATGACACGGATCTCGACCGCGGACTGGCGCGACGAAGCGCAGCCGTATACCCGCGCCCGGGAGGTGGAGGTCGCCTCAGGGCAGGCACTCGTGCTGCGGACGAGCTTCGTCGGAGAGCTCGGCTACGAGATCTACCCGCCGGCGGACCTGGCAGTGAACGTGTACGACGCCCTGTTCCGCGCCGGCGGCGACCTGGGACTGGTGCATGCCGGTTACCACGCCCTTGACTCGCTGCGTTGCGAGAAGGGATATCGGCACCTCGGCCTCGACATCGGGCCTGGCCTGACCCCCGCTGAGGCGGGACTCATGTTCGCGGTCTCCAAGCGCAAGGAGACCGACTTCGTGGGGCGCGCTGCTGTCGAGGGCAGTCGAGAGCCGAGATGGCGCACGGTCTTCGTGCGCCTCGACGATCCGCGAGTACTGCTGCATCACGACGAGCCCGTCATTCGGGACGGCCGTCGCATCGGCCGGGTGACCAGCGGCGCGTACGGCTGGACTCTCGGAGGCGCCTGCGGAGTCGCGCTCGTCGACGCCGGCGAGCCGCTCGAAGGTGAGGGTGACCAGACCCAGGTCTCCATCATCTGCGGTGTCACACCGGTCCCGGCCATCCTCTCGACGAAGCCCTTCTACGACCCGAGCGGGTCCCGGCTCCGGTAAGCCGGCGCATCCCGGCGCCTCCCTCCCCGCGCCGCGCTCGCCGGCGTGCCACTGCCCCGCTTCGCCGGCGCTTTCCGGACACCCACACCGATGCGGCTCGCAGGCCCGTCAGCCAGCGAGCTGCCGCAGCCGCTCCTGGTCGAGCACCGTGATCCGGCCGCGGCCCAGGCTGATGAGCCCCTGGTCGGCGAGCTCGCCGAGGATCTTGGTGGTGGTCTCCCGCGAGGTCGCGGCCAGGGCGGCGAGCTGCTCGTGGGTGAGCTTGACCTGGACACCGCGACCGATGGGCCGACCGGAGGATGCCGAGGCCAGCGTCACCAGGGCCCCGGCGATCCGCTCGGGCACGGACTTGAAGACGGCGTCGGAGAACTTCTGCTCCAGCTCGCCGATGCGACGGCCGAGGGTTTCGGAGATCCGTGCCGAGATCCTGGGGTCGCCGAGCAGGAGCCGGCGTACGTCGCCGGTGGTCATCACGCAGACGACGACGTCGTCGAGGGCCTCGGCGAAGCTGTCGTGCATCTGCTGGCCGACGATGACCATCTCGCCGAAGATCGTGCCGGGCTCGACGATCGCGGTGGTCAGCGCTCGGCCGTCGGGGGAGACCCGGAAGATCCGGATCCGGCCCTTCTTGAGGATGAAGAGGGTCTCCAGCGGCTGGTGCGGGGTGTAGACGAGCTGCCCCGGAGGCGTAGGTCTTCATCGGCGCCGCCTGCGCCATGGCGTCCATCTCGGCGTCGTCGAGGTCGCAGAAGATGTCGACCTCGGACATGCAGAAGAGCTTGTCGGGGCCGGTTCGGGCGGCGCGCTCGATGTCCACGTCTTCCTCTCTGCGTCCCGGCGACCAGGGGCGGGCGCCGCCGGCCAGGTCCTCGGGGTCGGTGACGGTCAGGCAGCTGGGCGGTTCGGTTCCCATCGTCTCAGCCTTCTCGGGAAGCGGGTGGGGTCGGCGGGTCGGGCGGCTGGGGTGACCACCCGACCCGCTCCGGAGGTGCTCAGTGCTGGGCGGCGGCGGCACGCGTGGGGCAGGCCGGCCGAGGACCGGGCGAGCCCGACGGCGACGAGGGCGCCGAGGGCGACGCCGTACATCAGGTGCTCGATGATGAAGGTGCCCCAGCCGGCCATCTCGGCCATGTTCTTGATCGGGTCGCCGCTGTTGAAGATCGCGGCGGCCAGCGGCAGGCCGATGTAGGCGCTCATCGCGAAGACGAGGAAGCCGTAGACCATCCCGACGCCGGCCAGCGCGGCCAGCCCCGGAGCCGCAGCCGGAGGCGATCACGCCGAAGACGGCGCCGTACATCGCGCCGGTCATCATGTGGATCATCGCGCCGAGGACGGCGGGCCCGAAGCAGGAACGTGAAGGCGTCGCCGTTCATCTGGTCGGCCTGCATCGACTTCATCATGTTGGCGTCGTTCGTGACCAGGGAGGCGATGTGGTACAGCGGGGTGAAGAAGCCCGTGTCCTTGGCGTAGGCGGCGATCATCGCGTACATCGCCATCACCAGGGAGGCGATCACCCCGGCGACGGCTCCGATGCGGACGGCCCGACCAAGACTGCTGTGCCCGACATTGCTGGGCGTGGTCGTGCGGTTCATGAGGGACTCCTTGAGTTGGTCTGTCGAGGTCGGGGATCGGTCTCGTGCCTGCCACCGTGAATGCTTCCGTGATGCTGCGTCGCGGTCGGTGAGCGTGCTTACACAGCCCGGAGAATCGCAGACGAGAGTCCGCCGGTGCCCGCCCGCGGTCAGGCGCGGAGCCGCTGGTCACGCGCACGAGCGCGCGGAGCGCGAGGACCACCTGAAGCGTGGCGGCGGGCCGGATCCAGCGCGGGCGAGGCGCCTCGACCATGCGGCCCTGCCGATGCTGAGCGCCGTCACGGCGCCGATGGGCAGCAGCCAGGTCAGGACGGCCGCGGTCCCGGCGCCGCGGTCTGCCCCGCGGTCGGTGGTGAACCAGATCCAGAAGGAGGCGTCGGCGAAGGCGTCGGCGTAGCCGCCGAACGGGGTGGTGGTGCCGGTGCGTCTGGCGAGCCTTCCGTCGACGAAGTCGCTCGCCAGGGCGAGGCTTCCCAGCCACGGGTGACGGGCCGCCACGAGGCCGGGGAGGTTGCCGCGTGTCAGGGTGAGGAGGTTTGCCAGACCGAGGTGGGGGCGATCCTCGAGCAGGCCGAGGTGGGTGCTCGCCATCAGCCAGCTGGTCGCGATCCAGCGCCGGCCGGACGTCGGTGCGAGGGCCAGGAAGACGCCGTGGGCGACGCTGATCTCGGCCCAGGCGCGTGGGTGCCGGCGGGCCTGGTCGACCCGAGCGTGCGGCGGCCGAGGCGAGGAAGTGCGCCCAGGCGGCCGGGCGCCACCGGCCGGCGGCAAGGTGACGCAAGAGGTCGTCGGTGGCCGCGCGGCTCGGTCCCGCGCCGTCTCCGGGGGAGGGGTGGCTCAGCACGAGGCGCAGCTCATCGGCGTGAGGGCGGCTTGCCTGCGGATCGCCGTTCGCTCTCGACGCGGATCGTCTCCAGGGACCCTTGCACCGTGGCGACCCAGCTGCGCGCGACGACGTCGCCCCAGCGCTCGCCGAGCGCACCGAGGTCGGTGCCCAGCTCCCCGGTGTAGGTCAGCCGCGTTCCGCCCTGGGTCTCCTCGAGCTCGAAGGTCTCACTGACGTACGGCACCGGTCCGCGCACCAGCCGGAAGCCGATGCGTTCGGGCGGGGTGAAGGTGACCGTCTCGACAGTGACGGCGACCAGGCCGCCACCGACCGGGGTGCGGTGCGCGGCCAGGACCATCCCCTGGCCACGGTCGAGGATCTGCACCTTCTCCTGCATCGCTCGGGGCCGACGTTCGGCGTACGACGCGGTCGCCGCGGCGTAGACCGCCTCACGAGGCGCAGCGATGTCGAGCACCAGCGGGCCCAGCGGGCGGGTTCGCCGACCGACGTCGAGGTCGACGCTGAGGCGACCGGTGACCAGGCCCACGTAGCCGGCGGCGCCGGCCGCGGCAAGCAGGCCGGCACGGGCCAGCAGGCGGCTCACTCGCATGGCTTCTCCGCGACCAGCAGCACGTAGTCCAGTGTGCCGCGGCAACCGCGTGGCGGGCGGCATCGAGCACCGGCGTCACTCGGTCGAAGTCGACACCGAGCGCCTCGAACCGGGGCCTGGCGGTCATCCGCAGCAGCTCCAGCCTGGCCTCGATCTGGTCGACCATCCGGGTCAGGGCGGCGGTGTGGGGCTCGGTGGTGGTCACCTGCAGTCCGGCGGAGGGGCCAGGTCGACGTACTCGGCCAGTGGGCGGGCGTCGGCGACGCAGGCGATCCAGGCGGTGAGCCCGGTCAGCTCCTCGGGAAGCCGGTCCCGGTCGGCGGCGACGTCGGTGATCCCGAGCCTGCCTCCGGGAGCGAGCAGTCGGGCCATCTCGGCCATCGCGGTCGCCTTGTCGGGGAAGGTGCACAACGCGCACTCGCAGGTCACGACGTCCGCACAACCGTCCGGGAGCGGAACGGCTTCGGCGTCACCCACGTGGAAGACGGCGCGGTCCGCGAGGTGTGCGGAGGCCGCCGCGCCGGTGGCGAGCGCGACATTGGCCGCCGCGAGATCGACGCCGTCGACCCGCGCGCCGTACTCGCGGACCGCGAGCAGGGCGTGGTGCCCCTCCCCGCGGCCACGTCGACCAGCCGCTGCCCAGCGGTGAGCCCGACCCGGTCGAACAGCTGCCGGCTCAGCGAGAGCCCGCCGGGGTGGTAGCTGTCACCGAGCAACAGCGAGACCAGGTCCGAGGAGTATCCGGCGGCACAGCACGCCTTGAGGGCCCCAGCGTCCAGGTCGGCAGTCATCGGGGAGTCCGCTTGCTGCCGTAGGGGGTGGAAGTCAGCTGAGGTTGCAGTGGGAGAGCGTTGGGTACGACGTCGGCGACCGGCACTCCCGACTGCTCGGCGCGGACCTGCTCGCGGTAGCCGACGGAGTTGTAGGCGCAGAACGGGATCAGCCGCCCGTCGGGAGTGATCTCCTCCACGCAGCACTTCATCAGCTGGCGGACGTTGAGGGTGTAGGGGTCGAGGAAGTCCTGGACCACGATCATGAACGCGTTGTCGGTGATCCCGGCCAGCGCCTCGGGCAGGTTGACGCCACACGCGTCCGCGCAGTCCAGGGCCTGCGCCACTCGGGTGAGGCGGTCGTCGTTGGTCTCGGTCCCCACGAACGCCGAGGCGCTCCACAGCTTCTCCAGTGCCTCGCGAACCTCGTAGTCGGGGATCACCCGGTTGCTGACGTAGTCGAGGTAGTCCTCGACCGGCAAGAGCCGAGGGATCGGCACCAGCCCGAAGTCGGGGTCGTCGGGATGGCCCTGGGTGAGCAGGTAGGTGATCGACCGGCAGGTCGGGGCGCAGCACGGCACCGGGAAGAAGTCGCTGGTGGAGAACCACTGCGGGAGCTGGTCGGCGATGGCGTGCAGCACGTCGGAGTTGGTCAGCCTGGTGAGCGGGTCGAACGCGACATGGCGCCCGGAGTGGGTCACCGGCTGGAAGGCGATCGACCGGACGGCGGGATGGGCCAGCCCGTGCCGGACGATCGGTCCGATCTCGTGCTCGTTGAGGTCCTTCTCGAGGCCGCGACCAGGGTGACGGTCAGCCCGGCCTCGGCGCAGTTGTCCAGCGCCTTCTGCTTGGTCTCGCGCAGGTCGCGGCCGCGGACGGCGAAGTGCGTCTCGGCCTCCAGGCCGTCGAACTGCAGGTAGATGATGAGCCGGCGTCCGGGGCGGTTCCGTCGGCCCAGCTCAGCCACGAAGTGCTTGTCGGTGGCCAGGCGGACGCCGTTGGTGTTGAGGTTGACGGCGTTGATCGGTCGCTGCTGGGCGAGGTCGATCATCGCCAGGATGTCGGGGTGGATGGTGGGCTCACCACCCGAGAGCATCAACACCTCGGGCTCCCCCTCGGCAGCGACGAAGACGTCGAGCATCGTCGCGCACTGGTCGAGGGTGAGGACGCAGCCGTCGGGCCCGTTGGCGCGGGGGCTGCCGGAGTCGGCGAAGCAGATCGGGCAGTCCAGGTTGCAGCCGGTGTTGGCCTCGATGATTCCCAGGCAGGCGTGCTGCTTGTGCTCGGGGCACAGGCCACAGTCGGACGGACAGCCGTCCTTGACCTCGGTCTGGGTGCGCAGCGGCCGGGTGCCGGGCTTGTTGAAACCGCTGGACGTCGGCGACGTACATCTGGGCGTCGCCGTAGACCCGGGCCTCGAGAGTTGGTCCATGCCGGCTGGGCGCGGCGTCAGGGAGGCCGTGAGCCGCAGCACCGACTTCCACTCCTGAGCGCCACCAGTCGCTCCTGCTGCTCCGGGGGCGAGCTGTTCCGGTCTCCTCGGGGAGACGGCTCAGGCCGTCGCTCGGGGAGGGCGGTCCCCGGCGGTGGGACGTCGAGCGCACCCGGCAAGGCGGACAGCGTTCGGCGCCGGTGTACCCCGGCGGGGCCGGGTGATCTAGATTGCGGCTCTGTGAGTGCTCAAGCCCCTTCCGCGGTCGTCCTGGTCCGCGCCGAGAAGTTCCTGCCCAACCCGCACACCGCTGCCGACAACGCCTTCCAGTCCGACATGCCCGCGGGGGAGTCGGATGCGGCCATCTCGGCCAAGGCGCTGGCGGAGATGGATGCGGTCGCCGACGCGCTGCAGGCCGCAGGCGTGCGCGTGCACGTGTTCGCCGACGCGGACCACACCCGCCCGGACAGCGTGTTCCCCAACAACTGGCTCTCCACCCACGCGGGCGGCATGGTCGGGGTCTACCCGATGTATGCGTCCAACCGTCGCCACGAGCGTCGTGCCGACGTGCTCGAGATGCTGAAGTCGTCCTACCGGGTCCAGACGATCGTCGACTACTCCGGTCTCGAGCCAGACGGCATCTTCCTCGAGGGCACCGGCGCGATGGTGCTCGACCACGTCTCGCGCGTCGCCTACACCGCGGTCAGCCACCGCGCCGATCCGCACGTGCTGGAGCGGTTCTGCACCGACTTCAGCTACGAGCCGATGGCCTTCGACGCGGTCGACTCCGAGGGCGTGCCGGTCTACCACACCAACGTGATCTGCTGCATCGGCACCGACGTCGCGCTGATCGCGCTCGACATGATCCCCGACAAGACCCGCCGGGAGCAGGTCCGCGAACGGCTGACGGTCAACGGGCGCAGGGTCGTCGAGCTCACCGAGCAGCAGGTTCACGACTTCGCAGGCAACGCCGTGGAGCTGTGCGGTCGCACGCGGGAGGGAAAGCGCCGCTACATCATGGCCATGTCGGGCAGGGCGCGCCGCAGTCTCCGTCCGGATCAGGTCACGGTGATCGAGGAGTCCTGCGAGATCGTCGCCGTCGACATCCCCACCATCGAGCTGGCGGGTGGCTCGGTGCGCTGCATGATCGCGGGGGTGCACCTCGACCGTCGCCGGCCCGGCGTCGAGTCCGAGCGCAGCGCTGCGGTCGTGGCGATCGACGAGGACCCCCACACCGCCGACGGTCGCGACGTGGCCGGCGACGACTGATCGTCCCGAGGGCGACCGACGGTCCGGCCTGATCTTGACTGGTTCCAGAGAATGCCCAATAGTCGGGGCATGCCCGCCACATCCGAGTTCGAGCGCCTGCTGCGTGAGGCCTCGCTCCGGGTGACCCGGCCCCGGCTCGCCGTGCTCGCCGCGGTGCACCAACGCCCGCACGCCGACACCGACTCGCTCATCCGGGCGGTGCGGGAAGACCTCGGCGAGGTGTCCCACCAGGCGGTGTACGACGTACTGCGCGCGCTGACCGACGCCGCGCTGCTGCGCCGGATCCAGCCGTCCGGATCGGTCGCGCGCTACGAGGCCCGGGTGGGGGACAACCACCACCACGTCGTGTGCCGCTCCTGCGGCGCGATCGAGGACGTGGACTGCGCGGTCGGCGCCACCCCGTGCCTGACTGCGTCCGACGACCACGGCTTCACGATCGACGAGGCCGAGGTGACCTACTGGGCCCGGTGCCCAGGTTGTGTCGAGCGAGCCAAGACCAATCCATAACCAGCAGCGAACAGCGCGATAGGAGAGGAACTGACGTGACTGAACACGGCAGCGAGAGCGAGAACCCGGTCATCGACGCACCGGAGCCGAAGGCCGGCGGTCGGCCCCGGAGCAACAGGGACTGGTGGCCCAACCAGCTCAACCTGCAGGTCCTCCACCAGCACTCGTCGCGGGCCAACCCGATGGGCGAGGACTACGACTACGCCGAGGAGTTCAAGAAGCTCGACGTCGAGGCGCTCAAGCGCGACGTCAACGAGGTGATGACCACCTCGCAGGACTGGTGGCCCGCCGACTTCGGCCACTACGGCGGCCTCTTCATCCGGATGAGCTGGCACTCCGCCGGGACCTATCGCATCGAGGACGGCCGGGGCGGCGGCGGTGACGGTTCCCAGCGCTTCGCGCCCCTGAACAGCTGGCCCGACAACGCGAACCTCGACAAGGCGCGCCGCCTGCTGTGGCCGGTCAAGCAGAAGTACGGCAAGCAGATCTCGTGGGCGGACCTGCTGGTGTTCGCCGGCAACTGCGCCCTGGAGTCGATGGGCTTCAAGACGTTCGGCTTCGGCTTCGGCCGCGAGGACATCTGGGAGCCGGAGGAGATCTACTGGGGGCCGGAGGACACCTGGCTCGGCGACGAGCGCTACGCCGGCGAGCGGGAGCTCTCCAACCCCCTCGGTGCCGTGCAGATGGGGCTGATCTACGTCAACCCCGAGGGCCCCAACGGCACTCCGGACCCGGTGGCGGCGGCGCGCGACATCCGCGAGACGTTCCGCCGGATGGCGATGAACGACGAGGAGACCGTGGCACTGATCGCCGGGGGTCACTCGTTCGGCAAGACCCACGGTGCCGGGCCCGCCGACAACGTCGGCCCGGAGCCTGAGGCCGCCCCGCTCGAGGAGCAGGGCCTCGGCTGGAAGAGCACCCACGGCACCGGCAAGGGTGGCGACACGATCACCAGCGGCCTCGAGGTGACGTGGTCGAACACGCCGACGAAGTGGAGCATGAGCTTCTTCGAGAACCTCTTCAGCAACGAGTGGGAGCTCGTCGACAGCCCGGCCGGCGCGAAGCAGTGGGTCGCCAAGGACGCCGAGGCGACGGTGCCGGACGCGCACGACGCGTCGAAGAAGCACCGCCCGACGATGCTGACCACCGACCTCGCGCTCCGGTTCGACCCGGCCTACGAGAAGATCTCGCGCCACTTCCTGGAGAACCCGGAGGCGTTCGCCAAGGCGTTCGCCAAGGCCTGGTACAAGCTGCTGCACCGCGACATGGGGCCGGTGTCGCGTTACCTCGGACCATGGGTCCCCGAGCCGCAGCTGTGGCAGGACCCGGTCCCCGCCATCGACCACGAGCTCGTCGGCGAGGCCGAGATCGCGGCGCTGAAGAAGAAGATCCTGGGATCCGGCCTGACTGTCGCCAAGCTCGTCACCACCGCCTGGGCCTCGGCCTCGACGTTCCGCGGCACGGACATGCGCGGGGGTGCCGACGGCGCCCGCATCCGCCTGGCGCCGCAGCGGGACTGGGACGTCAACACGGCCTCCGGCGTGGGCGAGGTGCTGGACCGGCTCGAGCAGGTGCAGCGAGAGTTCAACGACGCACAGACCGGCGGGGTGAAGGTCTCGCTGGCCGACCTCATCGTGCTCGGCGGGTGCGCCGCGATCGAGAAGGCGGCGCGTGACGCGGGTGTCGAGGTCACGGTGCCGTTCACGCCGGGCCGCGCCGACGCCTCGCAGGACCAGACCGACGTGGAGTCGTTCGCGGTGCTCGAGCCGCGGGCCGACGGGTTCCGCAACTACCTGCGTGCCGGTGAGAAGCTCCCGCCGGAGACGTTGCTGCTGGACCGGGCGAACCTGCTCACGCTCACCGCTCCGGAGATGACCGTCCTGGTCGGCGGGATGCGGGCGCTCGGGGCCAACGCGGGCGGCTCCACGCACGGCGTGTTCACCGACCGCCCGGGTCAGCTGACCACCGATTTCTTCGCGAACCTGCTCGACCAGGGCACGGAGTGGAAGGTGTCGGCCTCGACCGAGAACGTCTACGAGGGTCGTGACCGCGCCACCGGCGAGGTCACCAGGACGGCGACCGCCGTCGACCTCGTCTTCGGCTCGAACTCGCAGCTGCGTGCGATCTCCGAGGTCTACGCCGCGGCCGACGCGCAGGACAAGTTCGTCCGCGACTTCGTCGGGGCCTGGGACAAGGTCATGACCCTGGACCGGTTCGACCTGAAGTGAGACCGCTGTCCGGGCCGGCCGCGCCGCCGGCCGGCCCGGACACCTCACGCCGTCAGACGCCCTTCTCGGGTCGGCCCGGCGCCTCCTCCGCGGGCTCGGGACCGGGATCGACGTCGAGCACCGCCCGTTCCTCCACCCTCGCCAGGCCGCGCAGGCCTACGGCCGCGCAGGCCATCGCGAGTGCGACCAGCACGATCGCGGTCGGGGAGTGCGCGGGCACCTCGTCGAACACGACCAGGCCGACCACCAGGGCGACCAGGACGTCGACGATGTTGAGCACCGGCAGCGACGCCGACAAGGACGCGAGCCGGTAGGCGCGCTGGTTGCTCACGATGCCGCCGGCGCCGGCGACCACCAGCAGCCACAGCGGCCAGCTGATCAGTGCTGCCAGCAGGCCGGAGGTCACCGCCTCCTCGATGACCAGCTTCACCAGCCCCGCGACGACGCCGAACAACAGGCCGGCCGTCGCACCGAGGAGGGCCGCGTGACGTCGCTCGTCGTCCAGCTTCGTGCCGAGCCACATCAGCACCCCGGCGACGACCAGGCCGATGAGTGTCACGACCAGGGCGGTGCCGCCGGCGCCGTGCACGGTGCCGTCCGAAGGATCCGAGGCGACCAGGAAGAGCCCGAGCCCGAACGTCGTGACGATGACCGCGACGAGCTCACGGCGCCCGGGCAGGTGACGCGACATCATCGCGCGCGCCGGCACGGCCAGTACGACGCCCGAGATCACGATCGGCTGCACCTGCGCCATCGGCCCGAGCCGCAGCGCGAGGGCGTGCAGCCCGAAGGAGACCAGCGCGAGCAGCTGCCCGGCGAGCCAGGTGCGCTTGGAGAGCAGGTGCCGCACGAACGACAGCACGGTGCGTGCCGACTCCGGGGCCGTCCCCGCGGCGTGGTGCTGCAGGGAGGTGGAGACGGCAAACCCGGTGGCCGAGGCCAAGGCTGCGGCGAACGCTGCGGGATCCACGCCCGTCACCCTAGAAGGTGGCGCCGGGCCGCACACGCGGCGCCCGACGTACCTGCACGGCCTGCCGGCCGCCGAAGTGGCCTCGGGCTAGCGGTGGGTGAGCGCGTGCAGCTCGCCCCAGCGCGACTCGTCGATCGCCGGTGCGTCGGCGTCCATCCACGTCCGGCAGCGCTCGACGGTCCGCGCCAGCAGGTCGACCAGCACGGCCTGGGGGTCCGCCACCGCGGCCTCCGCGATGCCGGTCACCGCGCCGTGGACGATCGCCGGGGCGCTGCGGCTGCTGAACCTGTCCGCTCGTCCCCAGCCCATCCGGCAGAAGTCCCTGGCCCAGCGGTGCGCCTCGGGGACCTGTGCCAGCGCCGCTGCGGCCTGCGGCGACACGTGCTCGGGGGAGAGGCCCAGGAGGTCGTTGAGCGCCTTCTCGCAGCCGAGAAGGCCCACCGCCACCACTCCCTGCCGGGGAGCGGGGACGATCGGCAGTGCGGCCAGGGCCACCTCTCGGGTCAGCCGGATCTCCACGACCGGGTCGCGACGGTTCAGGCCGATGACCTGCGGGATCAGCGGGGTGATCTGCCGTCGTGCCTCGTCGTCCAGGTGGTCGTTGACGTCGCGGGCGAGTGCCGCCAGCAGAGGGTGCGTACAGGTCGGGTGGTCGCTCCACCGCTCGCCCGCCAGGTAGGAGGCCAGCTCCATGAAGCAGGCCCCCTTGCGTGGGTTGCGGTGCTTCCCGCGGGACAGGACAGGCATCAGATCGGGGACGGGGACACCAAACATGGGCACCAACTCCATGGGCGAGGGTTTCGAGTCCGTCTGCGTCCGGTAGGCGGTCCGACCAGTCTGCGCCTGTCCCACGCCGGTGGCAACGACGCGCTGGACACCGCTGTCTCGACCGGCGCGCGAGCGGCGCTACTATGGAGTCGACCGGGCACGGGGGTAGTGACGTGTCCGGCGGCGACTCGACCCGGTGACGTTCCCAGTCTCCGGCCGATGTTTGCCGGTGCCACGTCGTGGACGGGCCGTCGGGGCCCGGCACCTCGACCCGTCGCGGGTCGGTGGCACCGTGTCGTGCCAGCGTGAGCCGCTCCGGCTCGCTCGGCCCGACAGCCCACCGCCCCGGCCGCGCGGCAAGTGCGAGCGGGGCGCGACTCCCGGTGCGACCCACGTGCCGGGCACTCCGGAGGAGGAGTCTTTGGCTCGAGGAGCCCAGCGCCAGTCGGGCGCTCGCCGTACCGCAAACCGCGGCAAGCCGCGCGTCCGCCAGCTCGACAACGAGGGGATCATCCCCGTGCTCGCCCGCGCCGTGCGCGAGGTCGAGACCGCCGTGCAGCGCGGCTCGGTGATGCCGTCGGTGCGGACCAAGTTCCAGGTCGTCGCGCTGCTGGTCCGTGAGGAGCGCGCCAACGTCAAGTCCGACCAGGAGATGATCGAGTCGCGACGGGCCGAGCAGCTCAAGCGGCTCGACGGCGTCGCGACGATCCTCGCGAAGACGGCCGCGCGCGACACCTCGCTGCTGCAGCTGCTCTCCGAGGACGCGACTGTTGCCGAGCCCGCCCGGCTGCTGCGCCGCGAGATGCTCGAGACGGCAGGGGTGGAGGCCCCCGAGGAACTGGCCCCGGAGCCGACCGCCGCCTCGTCGGCGCCCGACCGCCGGGTGGTGCCCCAGTCGGTGGTGGCCCGCCAGCTCGCGAACCCGTTCCTCGCCCCCGACTTCAGCCAGGTCGAGAAGGCCAAGGCCGCCCGGCACGGGCGGCTGGCCAACTGGGAGCTCATCGGGCCGTTGCTGCGCTCCTTCGAGTACGCCGGCAACGGGACGTCCTGCATGACGCTGCCCGACCCCACCTCCCTCAAGGCCGCGCACGGCCTGACCCTGATGCGCCACCAGGCCCAGGTGGTCGCCGCCGCGGCGCAGGGACACCGCACCTTCCTGCTCGCCGACGAGCCGGGGCTGGGCAAGACCGCCCAGGCGCTGCTGGCCGCCGAGGCCGCGAACGCCTACCCGCTGCTCGCGGTGGTCCCGAACGTGGTCAAGACGAACTGGGCGCGCGAGGCGGACCTGTGGACCCCGAAGCGCAAGGCGACGGTGATCCACGGCAACGGAGAGGACATCGACGGGTTCGCCGACATCGTCGTGGTGAACTACGAGGTGCTCGACCGGCATGTCGGCTGGCTCGGCGACCTCGGCTTCCGCGGCATGGTGGTCGACGAAGCGCACTTCATCAAGAACAAGAGCTCACAGCGCTCCCAGAACGTGCTGGAGCTGTCCGACCGGATCCGCTCGCGGATCGTCCGGCCGCTGATGATGGCGCTCACCGGCACGCCGTTGATCAACGACATCGAGGACTTCAAGGCGATCTGGCAGTTCCTCGGCTGGATCGACGAGACCAAGCCGCTCGCGGAGCTGATGAACGCCCTCGAGGACACCGGCGTGATCCCCGGCGAGCCCGGCTTCTACCCGGCCGCCCGCAAGGCCGTCGTCGACATGGGCATCGTCCGGCGGCGCAAGATCGACGTCGCCGCCGACATTCCGGCCCGTCGCGTGGCGGACCTCCCGGTCGAGCTCGACGACGAGGAGGGTCGCTCGATCCGCGAGGCAGAGCGCGAGCTCGCCCGCCGGATGGTGGCGCGCTACGACAAGGCGCTCGAGACCCGCACCTCCGGCGTGGTGGTCGAGGGGATCGATCACGAGCTGGTCCGCCGGGTGGCGACCTGGGAGCGCGAGGACACCTCGACGAGCACCGACGAGAACGTGTTCACCATGATGCGCCGGATCGGCCAGGCCAAGGCCGGACTCGCGGCCGACTACGCCGCCCAGCTCGTCCGCAACGTGGGCAAGGTGGTGTTCTTCGCCAAGCACATCGACGTGATGGACGTGGCCGAGGAGACCTTCGCCAAGCGGGGGATCGGTTACTCGTCCATCCGCGGCGACCAGACGGCGAAGTCGCGCCAGAGGAACATCGACGCGTTCGTCAACGACCCCGACGTCGCTGTTGCGGTCTGCTCGCTGACTGCCGCAGGTGTCGGCCTGAACCTGCAGGTGGCCTCCAACATGGTGCTCGCCGAGCTGTCGTGGACCGACGCGGAGCAGACGCAGGCCATCGACCGGATCCACCGGATCGGCCAGGAGGAGCCGGTCACCGCCTGGCGGATCATCGCGTCGCAGACCATCGACACCCGGATCGCCGAGCTGATCGACAGCAAGGCCGGCCTCGCCGCCCGCGCTCTCGACGGCTCCGACGAGGAGCTCTCGTCGTCGGTCGACGTACAGCTCGAGGCGCTGGTCGCCCTGCTCACCGACGCGCTGGAGGCCCGGAAGTAGCCAGCCGCTGCCGCACCCGGGAGACTCGGGGGATGGCGGTGCTGGAGAGCGGCAAGATCGCGATCGTCGGCGCGGGCAGCGTGGGCTCGAGCATGGCCTACGCCTGCCTCACCCGCGGCTCGGCGCGGACCATCGCGCTGTACGACGTGAACGAGCCGAAGGTCACGGCCGAGGTGCTCGATCTGGCCCACGGGGCGGCGTTCACCGGAGCCAGCGAGGTCGAGGGAGGGGCCGACCCGGCCGTCCTCGAGGGCGCCCACGTCGTGGTCGTGACCGCGGGCGCCAAGCAGGAGCCCGGCCAGACCCGGCTGGACCTCGCCGCCACGAACGTGGCCCTGCTGGAGCGGCTCATGCCGACCCTGCTCGACCGGGCGCCGGACGCCGTCTTCGTGCTGGTCACCAACCCCTGCGACGTGCTCACCGTG